>CAVTMW010000024.1:0-355782 GCA_963735855.1 uncultured Acidobacteriaceae bacterium | reverse complement strand
GTCAAATTGCCGCTCATTCCTGTGACTGCGGCGCCCCACCCCTTCGACTGCGCTCGGGACAGCAATCTTTTCTTTGTCTGCCCGGCACATGCTACGATTTTGGCCGCAATACACCAGCGACGACGCGCCGCGTCGCAGGTATTGTTTTGGGCAATACGTAACGTTTGCGTTCCGATCTTCCTCGGGAAAGGGGCGATTACATGCGTGGAACAAGGATGTTCTTGGGCGCTCTGGCCATCGTGATCTGCGCGACGCTAGGGGCGGCTGACGCAGCGGCGCAAGTCTACTGGGTGCAATCCGCCGACTATGGTTACGGCAATCGGCGTCAGGACGTGACCAACACCGTCCGCCGGCTGGCGAACGGCCCCAACTTCAAGGTCAACAACAACACTATGGGCATTGACCCTGCCGTAGGCAAGGACAAGACCCTGCGCATCATCGGACGCACTCAGAACGGCAGCGTCCGCACCTTTAATTACAACGAAGGACAAACCGTCAACGCCCAGATGTTTGCCGGTGGCCAGGGCGGCGGAGGTTGGTGGGGAGGCGGCGGCGGCCCAGGGGGTGGTGGCGGTGGAGGAGGCGGGAACTCACTGCGGATCATGTCGGCCAATTGGGTCCCACTCGCCGGCAACGGCGGCAGCAATGTCACCTCGCGGCTGCAAAGCATGGTGCGCAACGATCGCCTGAACATCGTTGTCAACAATCAAACCATGGGCGGAGACCCGACTCCAGGCCGCTCCAAGAAGCTCACGGTGACGTACCAATATCAGGGTCGAACGAACAATATTGATGTCGGAGAGAATGGCCGCCTCAACATTCCTTAACTCACGGCGGGCGCCCTGGTCAAGGATCGAGCCGTCAAAAGAGCCGGGTGCCGAAGTCCGTCCAGAAACCTGGAGGCGGGAATGTATTGAAACTGTCTGGCCGGTACCAACAGCCGGCGTGAGCACCACCATCCACGTGGATGATCTCTCTTGATCTGCCTGGTGCCCTCGCGTTCGCATCCTTCTTCTGGGCGCTAACCTGGGGCAGAGGCAGGCGCCGCATTCTCGGCCGCGAACTGCAGGACGGCAATGAGTGGCTGCAGAGTGATTTCGAAGACCTCGAGGGGCTCCACTAAGGAGTAAGCTTCCGCAACATCTTACGGACTGCGACGACCGGGCCCGCTGGGCTACACTGAACTGCGACGTATGAGTGGAATGCAGCGAAGGCAAGAGCTAACCTCCGGAACAGGGTGGATCCTTTGAAGAAGCGGCGACGGTCTTCCTCGACCCACTGGCTCTGACCTTTTCCGATCCCGACCATTCCATTGGAGAGGAGCGGGAGATCACGGTCGGCAATACCGGCGCCCAACGGGTCGTGTTAGTGTCGCACTGCCAGCGTGGAGACCGCACCCGGATTATCAGCGCTCGAAAGGCGACCAGGAAAGAGCGTAGTCAATATGAAGAAGGCATCGCCAAATAAGCGGAACGACGACTTACGTCCGGAGTACGATCTCACGCGGCTCGCCGGAGGCGTTCGTGGCAAGTACCACCGGCAAGCCATCGCGGGGACGAACCTGGTCTTGATCGAACCGGAACTCGCTCTCGTGTTCCGCGACTCAGAATCCGTGAACCGCGCGTTGCGACTCCTGATAAATACGGCAGAAGCTGCCGCAACTCCCGCCCAAAGTCGGCGCCGTGCGCCCAAAAAGCGCCTGCAAACGACGCCGTAAAGACCGCGGCTCTCCCTAGCAATCACCCAAAACCGGCCAACGGGAGCCACACCCGGGACGGATCGCTGGCGAAATGGCGATTTGCGCTAAGCCGCGAACTTCAAGGCCGACATGCGACATTGTAAGCTCTGATAGGCAAGCGCAGGAGAGTCGTGGCTAAAAGGCCGACCCCCAACCAGGATGCCCGGCCGCTTGTTGGTCCGCAGAATTTCAGCTACGGCGTGATCTCGAAAATGACGCCGACCCCGACCCCTGCCGTTCCATAACCGGACGCAGTCCCATAGAGGTTGCCGACGCCGTCGATCACCAAACTGCCACGGGGAATTAATCCGTCGCTGCAAACGGGAGCGTCGCTGCAAAAATCGTGCAGCGAACTGTAAGCCCATCCGCCATCGGAGTGTGTCAATTTGAAGACGTTACCGTATCCGTAGGCGCCATCGTAGACGGTTGTGCCGTAGAGATTGCCGGCTTTGTCCACGGTGAGGCTGGCCCAGGAGCCCGACAGTTCGTTGTTGGGGTCAGTTCCTGTAAGGCTATAGAGGAGGCTGAACGTCCAGGCCCCATCGCTCGGCGAAAGCATAAAAACCGTGCCACCTCGTTGCGAACCTCCCCTGGCGGTGGTGCCGTAGACGTTACCTACCCGGTCGAAGGTCAAACCACCGAAGGGAGCTGTCCCATCGTTCCATTGGAAGTCGTGGAGGACATTCTCAGTCCAGTCTGACCCTGAGTGTGACAATTGGAACACTATGCCGCCGCCGTAGGCCCCGCCGAATATGCTTGTACCGTAGAGATTGCCGGCTGTGTCGAAGGTGACACCGGCCCAGGGAACTCCCCCATCGCCGCTTCCCGTGAATCTCCAAAGAACATTCTCCGTCCAACCGCCGCTCGAAGGAGTTAGCGAGTACACCACACCGCAGCCCGGGCCAGGCCAACCGCAACCGCTGGCCCCGCCCCCTGAGGTCGTGCCGTAAAGAATACTGGTTTCGTCAAAGACAACCTCACTGGTCGGCGATGTTCCATTCCCATCCTCGCTGAACCGATGCACCACGGTTTCTGTCCACGTGCCCAATGCTGTCGGGGGAACCGAAAGCTTGAACACCGTGCCGCAACCATACCCGCCGCAACCTGTTCCTCCACCTTGGAAGGTCGTCCCGTAGAGATTGCCGTCCGGGCCGAAGATTACTCGGGCCCAAGGGTAATTCCCGTCATTGCCTCCCTGAAAGCTGTAGAGCGGAGTCAAGGCCCAGCCGTTGCCCCTACGTGAAAATCTAAACACCGTGCCGCTGTTGCCTTGGCCTCCGGCGGCCGCCGTTCCATACAGGTTTCCCGCTCTGTCCATAGTCAAACCGGCGAAGGGGAATGCCCCGTCCGCCCCTCCAGTAAAGTTGTAGAGCACTTTGTAGGTCTGGGCCTGCGCCGGTTGGGTGAAGATAAGTATCAGCGCGACCACGAAGACGATCGCCAGCGCGAGCCGCGCCGCGCGCGAGATGGTGCCGGAAATCAAACTGAGAAATTGCGGTCTGCTGTGCATGAGGCTTACCTCCTCTCCATGCGGTTCGAATGAAATTCATCAAAAGGGGACGGACCCACTTGGACACCTGGCGGAAGTCGGGATCCTTCCATGAGATACCGGCAAATTGTCACCCGCTCGGCGACCGCTCGTCAGTGACGCCTGACACACAGCGGTATGACGACCGGGTAATGCGAGGAACGCGCGGTCCAGAAAACCGGATTCCGGAACAACTCGGAAGTGACGTAAACATACCGAATGTCTGGGTCGTCGGCCACACCAAGTTGGCAAGTCGGCCGGAATCCTCCGATGCATCTGGTACCTGTAGAGTCATCAGCGCTGTCCGTACCGTAAAGTTCAGACCATTACAGACTTAGACTTGCCGGAACAGGGCAGAACGGGATAGAACATCTTTAGTTCCGGGCACCTTCTATTGGCCGGTTTTGAAGTGATAACCCTTGGCCGCTTTTGAAGTGATTACCGAGGCTCTCGGCGCCTCGTCCGCGCGACGACTGGCTAACGGCCAGCAGAGGCAGGCGCCGCATTCTCCGCCGCGAACTGCAGCACCGCGATGAGTTGCTGCAGAGTGATCTCGAAGACCTCGGCAATTTCCAGAAACGGATGGCCATCGGCAACGCTCTGCAAGACCTCTGCCAGCGGCGCGTCAGTTCCACGAACCATCCAAACCTTGCCGGTTTTTCCCTGAACGCTCTGCGCCGCCGCACATTTTGACCAATCCAACTGCGCCGCTCTGCGGAACCAGGCCATGGAAGCGGTTCCCAGCTCGGGGATCGGAGTGCCGCCGGAAGCCGAGGAAGCCGCTCCCTCGCTCTGCCGCCGGTCTTGCCGGCGTGCACCGGGTTTTGGCTGGCCGGCCATCGGCGCATCCGCGCCGGTCCGCGTGTCCCGCGCTGGGTTGGGACTGGGCGTTGGCCGCCGAAGCTGCAACTCCCAAGTCTGGAACGCATGCAGCGTGGCTTGCCGCAAGGTCAGGCCCTGACTCACAGCCAGGGTCTTGATGTGGCGCTTCTCGGCTGCGGTTAATTGAACTTGAAGCAGGTTGGTCCTGTTTGCTGGCATAGTAGTGTCACCTCGGCCTGCGGCCTCATCCTTACGATGAAAATCGGACGGAAGCGGCGGACTGCCGGCCGGCCTTTTCCACCGTTTTCTTGCTTTCGACGGTGCTTATGACTTCTATGTATTCTATGCATTCTATGATACATAGTTCTATGTATAGTATGACACAATCGGCTGGAAAAATAGCGGTTTTCTTGCTTCTAAATCCTTATTTCACAAATGGATACCTGTAAGCTTCGCAGAATCAGATGCTTGCGAAGTGTTTGGTGGATAAGTAATTGATTCTACGTAAAATCTCGACAGCGGAGCTTACGCAACCCAAATCCGCGTTCATCCGTGAGAATCCGCGGTTGGTTTCTCGCCCGCTTTTCGGAAAGCACGTCCCCTTCGGCAAGCTCAGGGCAGGCTCTCCGCTCGGACTAAAGTCCTCGGTCGGGATGACAGCCCAACGAGACTGAGGTCGTCGGCTACAGGAAAAGCCGTATGCTGCAATAATTCGCAATGACGCAACGAGCTTGGTTGAGCGCTGACTGCTGATATCTGATGGCTGATAGCTGACGGCTGACACCTGACAAGCAGACTCTTCTTCCCGCCGCGTCCTATAATTTGAACGGAGATTCATAACTCTCAAGGACCAACATGCTTCTACATGGGCTCTTTTCTCCCGTTACGACGCCGTTTTATCCCGACAGCAAGATCTACTTCCGCAAGCTGGAGCAGAACGTCGAGCAGTACTCGCGCGCGCCGCTGGCCGGCATCGTGGTGCAAGGCTCGACTGGCGAAGCCGTTCTGCTCAGCGATGAAGAACGTCGCGAGGTGCTGAAGTCCGCACGCGATGCGGCCTCCAACGAGAAAGTCCTGATCGCCGGAACCGGAATCGAGTCGGCCATCGAGACGCTGCGCCTGACCGAGTACGCCTACGATATCGGCTACGACGTTGCCATGGTGCGCACCCCGCATTACTACAAAGGCCAGATGTCGAACCCGGCCAACATGCTGGCGTTCTACCGCTTCGTGTGCGACCGTTCGCCGCTGCCGGTCATCATCTATAACTTTCCGCAAGCCACCGGATACGATATCCCCGCGGAAGTCGTGCATTGAGTTGGCCGAGCACCCCAATCTCATCGGCATCAAGGAATCGTCGGGCTCGATCGAGAAGGTGCAGAAGATGGTGGAAGGCACGCGCCACATCAAGCGCAAAGCGACCGTCACCGAGACCTTCGCCGCCGTTACCGGACGCATGATGAAGGCCGCGATCTCGCCTGCCGCCGACGCTGATGGAGGCGCGATGGTTCCGGTGGGCGCATTGACTGGAACCGGTTCTGCGCCGAAGCCTTCGTCCGCAGCCGTAAAGGTTGTCGGCGGACTGAAGACGCGCGAGAAAGAAGTCGGCTTCCAGGTGTTGGTGGGTGCTGCGCAGAAGTTGCATCCGTCGCTCGATGCTGGTGCGGTGGGCGCGATTCTGGCCTTTGCCGACTGCGCTCCGACGGCTTGCTACGAGATCTACGCTGCGTGGAAGGACGGTGACGCTGCGCTGGCGCGCGAGAAGCAGGAGCGCATCGCCAAAGCCGCCGAGCGCATTGTCGGTGGACTTGAGTATTCCGGGCGTAAAGTACGCCATGGATTACAACGGGTTTTACGGCGGGCCTCCGCGCTTGCCGCTGCTGTCCGCTTACCGCCGACAAGAAGGCTGAGGTCGAGCAGTTGCTGGCGAACATCCGTTTGTGATGGCTGGTTGTGTCAAGCTTGCCGTGCCCAGGAGGAAATGGTGAAAGCGATTCGTGTGCACGAATTCGGTGGTCCGGAAGTGATGAAGCTTGAGGATGTGCCCGATCTGCAAGCCGGACCGGGACAGGTTGTGGTGCGCATCCATGCGGCCGGCGTGAATCCCGTGGAGGCTTACATTCGCACAGGCACGTACGCGGTCAAGCCCAATCTGCCTTATACGCCCGGCAACGACGGCGCTGGCGTCGTTAAGAGCGTCGGCGAAGGCGTCAAGCGGGTGAAGGCTGGCGACCGCGTTTATGTCTCCGGATCGCTCGGCGGCACCTATGCCGAGCAGGCGCTCTGCAACGAAGCGCAGGTGCATCGCTTGCCGGACAACGTCAGCTTCGAACAGGGCGCGGCCATGGGCGTTGCTTATGGCACAGCGTATCGTGGACTGTTTCAGCGCGGCGACGCCAAGGCGGCGGAAACTGTCCTGGTTCACGGCGCCAGCGGCGGAGTTGGCACCGCAGCCGTGCAACTGGCGCGCGCTGCCGGGCTCACGGTGATTGGCACTGCGGGCAGCGAACGCGGCATGCAGTTGGTGCAGGCCGAGGGCGCGCAGCATGTCCTCAATCACTCCGCTGAAGGTTATCTCGAGGAGTTGATGAAGCTGACTGAAGGACGCGGCGTGGACCTCATCCTGGAGATGCTGGCCAACAAGAACCTGGGCAAGGACCTGACGGTGCTGGCGAAGAAAGGGCGCGTGGTGGTGATCGGCAGCCGCGGCCCCATCGAGATCAACCCGCGCGACGCCATGGGACGCGACGCCGATATTCGCGGCACCACGCTGCTGAACACCTCCGATCAGGAATACAAGGAGATGCATGCGGCGCTGGTAGCGGGACTGGAGAACGGAACGCTGCGTCCGGTCGTCGGGCAGAAGATCCCGCTGGCGGAAGCGCCGCGTGCCCACATCGAAGTGATGAAGCCTTCGGGTGCGTACGGAAAGATTGTGCTCGTGCCGTGACGAGGGCACAATCGTTTGCGATAGAAGTGGCGAAAGACTAAGGTTGGAAACCTCGACGACTGCGGCATCCGAATAACTCTTCGGATACGAAGAACCAACTCGCCACCTACTATCGCTTTCGTTGACATGCCACCGCGCCTCGCGGTAAGGTTGAAGTGCCTCGACTGGTGGTTTCCAGTAACTCCCCCCGTCCGGCGCAAGTAACTCCACTTGTGCGACCTTGATGTCCGCCTTGCCTAACGACAAAGAAAGCGATATCCAATGACACAGATTTCTTCCCGTGCCTGCGGCGGCTTCGGCCGTTTTGCGCTCGCTCTCACTCTTATTTGCACCTTATGTTTGTTCGCAGCCGTTCCGGCAGGTGCGCAAAGTCTATTCCGTCAACTTAGTCAGGATACCTTCAGCGGCGGTAACGGCCAGCACCAGTCCGAAGTTGAACCTGGGGCTTTCGCTTATGGTTCGACCATCGTCGCTGCGTTCCAAGTGGCCCGCGTGTCCAGCGGCGGTGGTATGGACGTGGGCTTTGCCACCTCCACCAATGGCGGTATTGCCTGGACCAACGGCTACCTGCCCGGTCTTACAACGTGGTATCAAGGCGGCAGTTACTCGGCGGCGAGTGACGCGTCTGTCGCGTATGACCTGAAGCATGGCGTGTGGCTGATTAACACGTTGCCCATTGCGGGCGGCGTGGATGTTGCCGTCAACCGTTCCAAGGATGCCATCCATTGGGACAATCCGATTTTCGTTTCCCGGGCGGGCGATGCCGACAAGAATTGGATCATCTGCGATAACACCTCGACCAGTCCATACTTCGGAAACTGCTACGTGGGATGGGACAACTCGCAGATCCAGATGACCACATCCAGCGACGGTGGTCTCACCTGGAGCGCGCCGAAGGCCACGGCGGCAGGGGATTACGGCATTGGCGTGAATCCTGTAGTGCAGCCCAACGGCAACGTCGTCGTGGGATTCGCCGACTACAACGGCGGGATGTCGGCCTTCATGTCCACCAACGGCGGCCAGAGCTGGACGGCGGCGATAAGCATTGCCAATGCTCCCAGTCATGGCGAGGCGGGCAGCCTGCGCAGCGCCGGTCTTCCTTCCACAGCCATCGATGGAGCGGGCACGGTTTACGTTTCCTGGCCGGATTGCCGTTTCGAGAGCGGCTGCAGCGCCAACGACATCGTGTACAGCAGCTCGTCCGATGGGATCCATTGGAGCTCGGTCGTCCGCGTTCCCATTGATCCGGTCGGCAGCGGCGTGGACCACTTCATCCATGGCTTGGGGATCGACCCCAAGACTTCCGGGGCGTCGGCCCACATGGCGATCACCTATTACTTCTATCCCGTCTCGAATTGCGGAAATTCCTGCACGCTTTTTGCCGGCTACACGCAGTCGAGCGACGGCGGCACAACCTGGACCGCAGGGCGGCAGATCTCGGCGGGCATGCAGCTCAGTTGGTTGCCCAATACCTTCTCGGGTCGCATGGTGGCCGACTACGTGGCCACAGTGATCCCCGCGGGTGGCAGAGCGTTCCCCATTTACGTGATCGCCAATCAGCCCGTCCGGTGGAGTCTATCAGCAGGCGGTTTACACCGAGGGCTACGGCTTTACCTTTAACAGCGGATCTGGAACCGACATTCAGTTCGGCCAACGATCGAACCGATACCTGATGCCAAGTCGGACCACCCGTTACGGAGGCCCGAGGACCGCGACAACGAGCTTCCTGCTCAAGCGGGGAAGACGCCGCCCGAGAGACAGTAGTTCAGTTTGTGACTTGCAATGGCCGCTGGCGCATTGGCGCTGGCGGCTTTTTTCCTGTCGCCAAAATTCGAGGCTCTGTGCCCTGGCTCACGGTTTGCCGGACTCCTCAGCGTTTCGGCTAGAATCCGACTGATCCGTTGTTCACCGCACGCTTGCTCTGGGTTCGGCCTCGGAGAAAAGACAATGTTCATCCTTCCCTAATACGCCTCTCTCGCCGCTCCGCGCAGCGAATAGTCTGATGCGGACGACTCTTTCTCCATAGAATCGCAACAGCGCTCTTGCCCTACGTACGCTTGCCAGGGCGCAGAATACTGCAGGTCGCCTTGTCCACGATCTCCACAAATACGGCCCAATCGCCGCCGCCCACCTTCTGGGGCTCGCTTCGCGAGGCGCTTCGCGGCTCGCACCAGGACTTCACGACCGGAAGCCTGAACCGCGCCATCTTCCTGCTGGCCGTGCCGATGGTTCTGGAAATGGTCCTGGAGTCGCTGTTCGCGGTGGTGGACGTCTTCTGGGTGGCGCATCTGGGGGCCGACGCTGTCGCCACCGTCGGGCTGACGGAATCGATGCTGAGCCTGGTCTTCGCCGTCGCCATGGGATTGAGCCTCTCCACCACAGCCATGGTGGCGCGCCGCATTGGAGAGAAAGACCCGGCGGACGCCGCCGTTGCTGCGGTGCAGGCGATCATTCTGGGACTTGCGATTTCGCTGGCCATCGGCGTTCCGTGCTTCCTTTTCGCGCCCCATCTGTTGAAGCTGATGGGCGCAACGCCCGAGATCGTCTCGTTGGGTAGCAATTACGCCAGGATTGCGCTGGGAGGCAGCGGCGTTGTCCTCATGCTGTTTCTCAACAACGCCATCTTCCGCGGCGCCGGCGATGCGGCTATCGCCATGCGCCTGCTTTGGGTCTCGAACATCATCAACCTGGCGCTCGATCCTTGTCTGATCTTCGGTCTCGGACCGTTTCCGCGCTTAGGCGTGACCGGAGCAGCGGTCGCGACCTTGACCGGCCGCAGCATCGGAATGGTCTATCAGTTCTATCGCCTGCTGCACGGGACCGAGCGCATCCGCATTCTTCGGCAGCAGATTCGCGTCAACCTGCCGGTCCTGCTGAGGCTGGCACGCGTGTCGACTACTGGAATCCTGCAGTTTGCCATCGCGCACACCAGTTGGATCGGCCTGGTCCGCATCGTCAGCACCTTCGGAGCCGCGGCCCTCGCCGGCTACACCATTGCCATTCGCGTGGTGATCTTCGTCCTTCTGCCGTCGTGGGGATTGAGCAATGCCGCCGCTACGCTGGTCGGTCAGAATCTCGGCGCGAAACAGCCGGAACGGGCCGAGAAATCTGTCTGGCGGACGGGCATCTACAACATGCTGTTCCTTGGAGTAATCGGCGTGTTCTTCGTGTTTTTCGCTGAGCCAATCGTGCGCGGCTTTACGTCGGATCCAGAAGTCGTGCGGCTGGGTGCCTCGTGCCTGCGCATCATCAGCTATGGCAATATCGGATATGCGTATCTGATGGTGACGTTGCAGGCGTTCAACGGAGCGGGCGACACTGTGACCCCGACCATCGTCTATTTCTTTGGCTTCTGGATGCTGGAAATCCCGCTGGCTTACTGGCTGGCGATTCCGGCGGGCTTGCGTTCCAACGGCGTCTACATTGCGATCGTCATCGCCGAAGGGTCAATTGCCGTGGCCAGCATTCTATTATTCAAGCGCGGCCGCTGGAAACAGCAGCAGATCTGATGTCGCCAATCCGAAGAGCAATCCTGATTGACGTACTGCGCCCGCCGACCGTCGACTTTCCGTAGAATTAGAGGTTGACGTTTCTGGCAGGAGTTAAGTCTATGTACGGACTGGAATTGTTTAGGCTCTTGCACCATTTATGGGCAACATAACCCCTAACATCATGAACCTTTAAGCACTTTCGTGCGTATCACCCAGAGGCCACAGGAACAAACCCAGAGCTGAGAACAGCAACTGATGCATGCGTCAGTTTTTAGGAAATGCGTGCGTCAGTTTCAGGAGATAAGGAAATGTTCGTTTCGCGTTTCGTCGAATTTGCGTTCCGGAAGGCAGTCTCACTGGCGTTCGTGGGTTTGCTTGTCACCGCGAGTTTTGCTCAAAATGCAGCCCCGCAAAGCACGCCAGACAAGCATGCCTCCGCTGACAGGTTTGCCGCAGGCACCGGCGCCACAGAATAACGCTCATCCCTATTCGGACCAGAACTACGCGAAGCCTGCAGCCCCATTTCCCAATGTCCTGGCTCCTTACAGGGTCCGCAATGTGCCGGCCCCGAACCTGAGCAATTCCGCCCGGACCGATCAGCTATTCCGCGATGGCAAGATATTCCTGTCCATCAACGATGCGGTGGCGATGGCGCTGGAGAATAACCTTGACATCGTTCTGCAGCGCTACAACCTTTCCATTGCCGACACGGACCTGCTGCGCACGAAATCCGGAATGTTCGGACTGGGCGTTCCTCAGGGAGTAGTGCAGGGCACGCCCGGCGGCTCTGCCGGAACATCCGCTGGAGGGACCGGCTTTTCTACCGGAGCGACTGGTACCGGCGCAGGCGGCACGCAGGTTGGTGTCGGCGGCGCTGGCGCTGGCGCCGGAGGACTGGTGGGATCCACATTTGGTGGAGGCCCGCCGCTCAGCAGTTATGACCCGGTCCTGACAGGTACGATTCAAGGCGAGCGCGCAGCCACGCCGCAGGCGAACGTTTTCTTCTCCGGCGGCGCCCCGACCGTCGTGCAGAACACGAATATCTATAACTTCGCTTACACCCAGGCGTTTGCCAGCGGCACCACCGCCAATGTTAGCTTCAACAACAGCCGCATCACAACCAACATTCCTTACGACCTGTTGAATCCTCAGATATCGCCCAACTTCCGCTTTCAACTGACCCAGCACCTGCTGCAAGGCTTCGGGTTCGATCCCAACTTGCGCTGGATCCGGATTGCCCGCAATACTCGCGAGAACGGAGATATCGTGTTCCGCCAGCAGATCATCGCCACTGTCTCGCAAGTCGAAAATATCTACTGGGACCTGGTGACCGCGTACGAGGCGGTGAGGGTGAACGAGCGCGCGCTGCAACTGGCGCAGAAGACGCAGTCCGACGACGAGGAGCAGATCAGGATTGGGACGCTGGCGCCCATCACCCTGGCACAGGCCCAAAGCGGAGTGGCAACCGCCAAACAGAACCTGATTACGTCGCAAACCAATCTTCAGCTCGAGCAACTGCTGATGAAGAACGCCATCACCAAGAACATGGGAGATCCGATCCTGGCTGTCGCGCCGGTCATTCCCACCGATACTCTGAAGCCCGGCGAGCAGTTCGAGGTCCGTCCCATCGAGGACTTGATCCAGGAAGCGTTGCAGGCCCGTCCGGAGATTGCCACCGCGCGCATCAATCTGACCAATGCGGAGATCTCACGCAAGGCACTTAAGAACGCCCTGCGTCCATCGTTGGACGTGTACGCGTTTTATGGCGCTTCAGGGCTGGCCGGCGATCAGACTGCGCTCCTGCCTCCCTGCAACTTCAACGGCGCGATTCCGGGGCAGAACTGCCTGGATCCCGGGACGATTCCCAGAAGTGGCTATCCGAATGCGTTTCACGATCTCTTTAACAGCTCGGGGCCGGACAAAGGCGTCGGCGTGAACCTCAACATTATTCTTCGCAACCGTGCCGCGCAGTCCGAACAAGTACGCTCCGAGTTGGAATACCGGCAGTCTCAAGTCGGCTTGCAACAAATCGAGAACCAGATCAGCATCGAAGTCAGGCAGGCCCAATTTTCGGTGCAGCAGAACTATGCTGCTCTGCAGGCAGCCATTGCGGCCCGCGACTACAAGAACGAGAGCCTGCAGGCGGAGCAGAAGAAGTTCAACTACGGCGCTTCGACGCCTACCGCGGTATTGCAGGCCTCCAGCGATTTGACCCAGGCGGAATCGAACGTTCTCAACGCTGCCGCCAATTACGAGAAGTCCAAGGTCCAACTGGATAAGTCCACCGCTGAAACGCTCGCCAAGCTCGGCATTGATATTGCTGATGCCGAATCGGGCCAGGTGAAGCAAATGCCGACGGTGAAAGGCGTTGTCCCGGCGAACGTGCAGGAATTGACTTCGCCGATCCCGCCTTACAAGCCGCCACAAGGACCTGGCGTGACTCCGCCGGCCACCACGCCGCCTCCACAAAATCACTAACCAAACCTGAGCGTGCCGTTCGCCAGAGCGGCATGCTCATTCCGTTCAGGCGGGAATGCGGGACCGCACCCGCTTTAAGGCGTCGAGGAACTGCTCGTTGTGCTCAGGCGTGCCGACGGTGAGGCGGAATGCGTCGGGCGCGCTCCAGCCGCCGCTCATGTGGCGCACGATGATTCCGTGTCCCTGCAATTTCTGGCACAGACTGCCAGCCTCATCGCCCACTCGGCAGAACAAGAAATTCGCCCATGTTGGCGTCACCCGGATTCCAGCCTCGGTGAGAGCTTCCGTCAAGAGCTTTGCGCCGATGGCATTGGTTTCCACGGCGCGCTGGATATGGTCGGCATCCGCCAACGCTGCCAAAGCTGCAGCTTCGCCAAGCGACGAGACCATGAACGCGGGCTTCATGCGCGCGAAGTAACCCATCAACTCCGCCGGTCCCAATCCATAGCCGACGCGCAACCCTGCCAGCCCGTGCGCCTTCGAGAAGGTCCGCAGCACGACCACCGGCCGTTCGTGCCGGACATAGTCCAGCGCGTGCGAATAGTCCAGTCCGCGCTCGGCGGCGAAGTAGCTGGCGTAGTCGCAGTAGGCCTCGTCGAGCACGGTGATGACATGCGACGGAAGGCGGTCGAGGAAGTGGTCGATCGCCGACGCATCCAGAACCGTGCCTGTCGGATTGTTGGGGTTCGCGATGTAAACCACGCGGGTGCGAACGTCCACCGCTTCCAGGATGCGCTCGAGATCGTAGCCGTCGTGCAGCGTGGGCACTTCGATAAATTGCGCGCCGGTCGCACGCGTGATGATCGGATAGGAAATGAACGAGTGTTTGCTGGTGACGGCGTTGAGTCCAGGTCCGAGAAGCGTTCGCGCCAGAATGTCGAGGAATCCGGTTGACCCCGCTGTAACCAGCACCTGCTCCCGCTCAAGCTCATGCAACTCCGCCAGGCGCGCGGTGAGCTCGGTCACGTTGTTGTCGGGATAATAGTTCACCTCCGAGGTCGCCGCCTTGATGGCTTCAATCGCCAAAGGCGAAGGCCCAAAAGGATTTTCGTTCGAGGCCATCTTGATGCAACGCACGCCGCTCTCCAATTCCGCCTGCCGCACCGGCTTTCCCGGCTTATAAGTGGTTAAGGTATGCACCCACGCCGGAACCAGCTTCCCAAAATCCGTCATTCGCTCTCCAGTGTTGCACCGTATCCCAACCCATTCGCGCTGTCATTTGCTCTGTCATTCTGAGCGCAGGCGGCCCGATTTTGGCCGCCGGAGTCGAAGAACCCCTATATTGCGACTGAAGACTGCGCTCCTCCTACCTTGTCATCCCGACCGAAGACTTTAGTCCGAGTGGAGGGACCTGCTTTTCTGTGCCGCGGCGACCACCCTCGCCCCGGCCGCACTCTTCATCTGCCCTACTTCCTTCGCCGTCAGAAACCGGAACTTTCCCGGCTCCACATCCAACTGCAGCGGACCATAACGCACCCGCTTGATTTTCTCCACGTGATGCCCGATCTCTTCGAACATGCGACGAATTTGCCGGTTGCGTCCCTCGACCAGCGTCACTTCATACCACGGATTGGCGGCCTCGCGCAGGATCTTAATTTGCACAGGCGCCGTCTGCACCGGCGCAGAGCGCCGCCTCTGAGCGGTCTCGCGCAGCTTGCCGGCCGGAACCTTCAAGCGGCGAGCGCTCGGCTGGCAACTTGATGCCGCCGCGCAGCTTGTCAATCTCCGCATCGGAAGCCTTGCCGCTGATCTTCACCAGATAGGTCTTGGGAACGTGCGACGAGGCGTGCATCAACTTCTGCGCCAGCTCGCCGTCGTTGGTCAGCAGCAGCAATCCCTCGCTAAGGTAATCGAGCCGTCCGACAGGATACACGCGCGCGCCAACTCCCGCGCACCAGGTCCAGCACCGTGGGGCGGCCTTCGGGATCGCTGACCGTGGTGACATATCCCTTGGGCTTGTGCAGCACGACGTAAACGTGGCGTTCAGCTCCACGCAACGGCTTGCCATTGACCTTGATGTGGTCGGTCTCGGTGTCGGCCTTGGTGCCGAGCGTGGTCACGGTTTGCCCGTTCACCGATACCAGACCGCGGGTGATGAGCTCTTCGGCTTTGCGCCGCGAAGCGATTCCAGCAGCGGCAATGATCTTCTGCAGGCGTTCAGCAGGCACGGGACCCTCCGTCGCTATCGATCTTCGCTGTTCGACTTACTTGCGCGCAATTGTTCACCTTAACCGCCATGTAGTAAGAGGTCTGCGGCACAACCGCAGCTACTTGGTCGCAGCCACTCTTTCCGAGTGGAGTTGTTGCAGCGCGTACACCTTCGCTTCGCCGCGTTGCAGAGCGGCGATGCCTTCGCAGGCGGCGCGAGCGGCGGAAAGCGTGGTGATGGTGGGGATGTGGGCCATGACGGCGGCGCGGCGGATGGCCTTCTCGTCGAACCAGGGCTCGACGCCGTGGGGCGTGTTGATGATCAACTGAATGCGCTCGCCCTTGATGAGGTCAACCACATTAGGACGGCCTTCCTTCACCTTGTACACGCGCTCGACGCGCAGGCCGGCGCCTTCCAGCACGACCGCGGTGCCGTGGGTGGCAACGACGCTGAAGCCGAGCTCGACGAAGCGCTGCGCCAGCTCCGGCATGAAGGGCTTGTCGCGATCGTTGGCGCTGATGAAGACGGTGCCGGAGGTCGGCAGCATCTGACCGGCGGCGGTCTGCGCTTTGGCGAAGGCCTCGCCGAAGTTGTCAGCCACGCCCATGACTTCGCCGGTGGACTTCATCTCCGGCCCCAGCACGGTATCCACGCCGGGGAACTTGCCCCAGGGAAAGACGGGCGACTTCACGAAGTAGAAATTTCCCGTGTCAAGGTCAGTACGCCGCTCGACATTCTCCGGCAAGAACTCGCGCAGCTTGCGGCCGGTCATCAGTCGGGCGGCGATCTTGGCCAGCGGAATTCCGGTCGCCTTGGAGACATAGGGCACCGTGCGCGACGCGCGCGGGTTCACCTCGAGGACGTAAACCCGGTTGCGCTGAATGGCGAACTGCACGTTCATCAGGCCTACGACCTTGAGCGCGCGCGCCAGTTGAAACGTGTAATCGCGGACGGTGTTGAGCAGGGCGCGGGGAATGTCCACCGCGGGCAGCACGCAGGAGGAATCGCCGGAGTGGATGCCGGCCTCTTCGATGTGCTGCATGATGCCGCCGATCACCACATCCTCGCCGTCGGAAAGCGCGTCCACGTCAAGCTCGGTGGCCGACTCGAGGAAGTGGTCGATCAGCACCGGCCGCTCCTGCGAGTACTCGACCGCCTCCTTCATGTAGTGAATGACCGACTCGTCGTCGTAGGCGATGACCATGGCGCGCCCGCCGAGCACGTACGAAGGCCGCACCAGCACGGGATAGCGGATGCGGTTGGCGTTGACCACAGCCTCCTCGACGCTGGCCGCGGTAGCGCCGCGCGGCTGCGGAATGGAAAGCTCTTCCAGCAGCTTGCCGAAACGCTTGCGGTCTTCGGCCAGGTCGATGCTCTCGGGCGAGGTGCCGATGATGGGCACGCCCGCCGCCTTCAGCGGCAGCGCAAGGTTCAGCGGCGTCTGTCCGCCGAACTGCACGATCACGCCGATGGGAGCGCCGCTTTTGGCTTCGTGCTCGTACACCGCCATCACGTCTTCGTAGGTCAGCGGCTCGAAGTAGAGGCGGTCGCTGGTGTCGTAATCGGTCGAGACGGTCTCGGGATTGCAGTTGATCATGATCGTCTCGTAGCCGTCATCGCGCAGCGCGAACGCCGCATGGCAGCAGCAGTAATCGAACTCAATTCCCTGCCCGATGCGGTTGGGCCCGCTGCCCAGGATGATGACCTTCTTGCGGTCGGTCGGCGTGGCCTCGTCTTCCTCTTCGTAGGTCGAGTAGAGATAGGGCGTGTAGCTCTCGAATTCGGCGGCGCAGGTGTCCACGCGCTTGTACACCGGCTGGACACCGTGCTGGCCGCGGAGTTGATGCATTCTTTCCGACGAGCCTTTGTCGCCGTTGAACCATGCAGCCGCCAGTCGCGCGTCGGAGAAGCCCATGCGCTTCAGATGTTGCAGGCGCTCGGCATCCACCTCGCCCTCGCCCAGCTTCGCCTGTTCTTCGGAGATTTCCTTGAGCTGGTGCAGAAACCAGGGATCGATGTTGGTCATCTGCGCAATCTCGCGCACGCTCATGCCCTGCGCCAGCGCGTAGCGAATGTAGGACAGCCGCTCGGGATTCGGCGTCACCAGTCGCTTGGTCAGAATGCGCGGCTCGATATCTTCCACGCCCGCGCGCCTGCCGGTCTCCAGCGAGCGCACGCCCTTGAGCAGCGCCTGCTTGAAGGTGCGGCCGATGGACATGGCTTCGCCGACCGACTTCATCTGCGGGCCGAGCGCCTCATCCGCGCCGGGAAACTTCTCGAACTGCCACTTGGGGATCTTGACCACGACATAGTCGAGCGTCGGCTCGAAGCAGGCGGGCGTCTTGCGCGTGATGTCGTTGGTGATTTCGTCGAGGGTGTAGCCGACGGCGAGCTTGGCCGCAATCTTCGCGATCGGGAATCCGGTTGCCTTCGAGGCCAGGGCCGAGGAGCGCGACACGCGCGGGTTCATCTCGATGACGACCATGCGCCCGTTGTGCGGATCGACGGCGAACTGGATGTTCGAGCCGCCGGTCTCGACGCCGATCTCGCGAATGACGGCGATGGCGGCGTCGCGCATGGCCTGATACTCGCGATCGGTGAGCGTTTGTGCGGGCGCGACCGTGATCGAGTCGCCGGTGTGCACGCCCATGGGATCGAAGTTCTCGATGGAGCAGATGACGATGACGTTGTCGGCCAGGTCGCGCATCAGCTCCAGCTCGTACTCCTTCCAGCCGAGCACCGACTCTTCCAGCAGCACTTCGTGCACCGGCGAAAGATCGAGGCCGCGCGCCAGCAGTTCCAGCAGCTCTTCGCGGTTGTAAGCGATGCCGCCGCCGGTGCCGCCGAGGGTGAACGACGGGCGCAGGATCACCGGGAAGCCGATCTTGCTGCTGAAGTCCAGGCCGTCCTTCAGATTGTTCACCAGCATGGATTTCGGCACGTCGAGACCGATGGCCGTCATCGCGTCTTTGAACAGCAGTCGGTCTTCGGCCTTCTTGATGGCGCCCAGTTGCGCACCGATGAGCTGCACGTTGTACTTCTCGAGCACACCGCCGTCGGCCAGCTCGACCGCGAGGTTCAGCGCGGTTTGCCCGCCGACCGTCGGCAGCAGCGCGAAGATGCCCGGCGCACCGCTCGCGGCCAGCAGTTCGGCTTCGACGCGGATGATCTCTTCCAGATAGGTGCGGGTGAGCGGCTCGATGTAGGTGCGGTCGGCCATCTCGGGGTCGGTCATGATGGTCGCCGGATTGGAGTTGGCCAGCACCACCTCGTAGCCTTCGGACTTGAGCGCCTTGCAGGCCTGCGCGCCGGAGTAATCGAACTCAGCCGACTGCCCGATGACGATCGGCCCCGAACCGATGATCAGTATTTTCGCGATGTCGTTGCGGCGTGGCATGGGTCAGCTCTTCGAGGCTTTCCACTCCTCCATCATCTTCACAAAGTCCTTGAACAGGTAGTGCGAGTCGTGCGGACCGGGCGCGGCCTCGGGGTGGTACTGCACGCTGAACAGCGGCAGCGAGCGGTGGCGCAGACCTTCGAGCGTGTTGTCGTTCAGGTCGATGTGCGTCAGCTCCACTTCGCTCTGCTTCAGCGAGTCGGGATCGACCGCGAAATTATGGTTGTGGGCCGTGATCTCGACCTTGCCGGTCGCCATCTGCTTCACCGGATGATTGCCGCCGTGATGCCCGAACTTCAGCTTGTAGGTCTTGCCGCCGAGAGCCAGGCCGACCAACTGATGCCCGAGGCAGATGCCGAAGATCGGCACCCGGCCCATCATCTGGCGGATGCTGTCTTGCGCGTACGTCACCGGCTCGGGATCGCCGGGACCGTTCGACAGGAAAACGCCGTCCGGCTTGAGCGCAAGTACGTCTTCCGCGCTGGTCGTGGCCGGCACAACCGTCACGCGGCAGCACTCGCCCACCAGACGCCGCAGGATGTTGTGCTTGATTCCGTAGTCGTAAGCGACCACGTGATGCTTCGGCGGAGCGTCCTTCACCCCCACAACTTCGGTTGGCACGTGCGAGCGCACGCCTTCATCCCACTCGTACACGCTGCGGGTGGTGACTTCCTTCGCCAGATCGGTGCCGTCCATCTTGGGGATCGAGCGCGCCTTGGCGATCAGCTTTTCGGTGTCGGTCTCCAGCGTCGAGATGACGCCGCGCATGACGCCGTTCGTCCGCAGGTGCCGCACCAGGGCGCGCGTGTCGATTTCGGCGAGAACGGGAATCTTGTAGCGCTCCAGATACTCTTCCGCGACCTCCTGCGAGCGCCAGTTGGAGCTGACGCGCGAAAACTCGCGCACAATCAGGCCCTCGATGTACGGGCGGATGGCCTCGTTGTCGTCGGAGTTGGTGCCGTAGTTGCCGATTTCGGGGTTGGTGAGAACTACGATCTGCCCGGCGTAGGAGGGATCGGTGAAGATTTCCTGGTAGCCGGTGATGGAGGTATTAAAAACAACTTCCCCGTAACATTCGCCTTTTGCACCGTAGCCTTTGCCGCGGAAGATCCGGCCATCTTCCAGCGCAAGGATTGCCTGCATTGCCTCTCCGGGGAGTGGATTTTATCGATTCTATCAGGGAATGGGCCGCAGCATAAGAGGCGGCTTGTGGAATTCGTAGCGCACCGGTTTTGGTGCAGATCAACGACGGCGTCAACTTTCGCGAACCGTGTCGACGTTTGTGCATCCCAAGAGTGAATTTTCCGCCGGGCCCGCATCCTTCGCTATAATCGGCAATTCAGCTTCGCCGACTCCAGGAGCTCCCGAATGGACGCAGGCACGAAACCGAAAGTCCTGGTGGTGGACGATGAGCAGATCATCGCCGACACGCTGGCCAAAATCCTCGAACTTAATGGTTACGAAGCGGCGGCAGTCTATACGGGAACGTCGGCGGTGGAGACTGCCAGGGCGACTCAGCCGGACCTCATCATCAGCGACGTCATCATGCCCGACATGAACGGCATCGAGGCCGCGATCAGGATTCGTGAATTTCTTCCCGGTTGTAAGATCCTGCTCTTCTCCGGCCAGGCGGCCACCGCAGATTTGCTGGAGAGCGCTCACGCCCAAGGCCATGAGTTTGAAATCCTTGCCAAGCCAGTCCATCCTGCCGATCTGCTGGCGAAGTTGAAGGGCTAGTTCCGCCAGAGGAAACCGGCCGTGCAACCGCGCTCACATCGCCATCATTGCGGGTCGCGCGTGCGTCGTCGTGATAAATGGCACCTTCCAGCGAAACCTTCTCAAGAGAAACTGGATCAGCTTCGTTGTGCCCGGCCAGGCTAAGCGCGCCTAAGACGAGGCACACCGGGATCAGCCACCATCCCAGAAGTTCGCGAACCGGCGATGCCGGATTCGTCATGGTTGCGCCCATGCGAAAACTGAAACTAAATTCTCCCGGCCCCACCCACAGTCCGGTGTACCTGGGGAAAAACGGCTTGAGCAGGGCGAGCAAGCAGGAAGGCGACTCCCATTCCATAGCCCCAGAGCGCGATGAGGAACACCAGAAAGCCCTCGACCCCGGTCGTCGCCCAGCGCAACGTGGCCCGCAGGATCACCACTGGCGAAATGCTGTGCCGCGCCTTTTGCACCAGTAAGCCGGTTCGGTACTGCTGCGCCAGCTCGTCAGCCGGCTCCGAGTCCGGCGAGAATCTCCTCCGCGCTGGTCTGTGGATCGCCGGATCGTTCGCGGATGTGCATCCGGATTTCCTCGACAATGTCCTCGCGCTCGGCCAGCGTCATGCCCGTCAGTGCAGCGCGAAGTCGCGCCAGATAGTCGTTCATCTGCTTTTCGGTCGTTGTCATAAGGCTCGCTCCACTTCCTTGTCTTTCAGAACTGGCTCGATCAGAAGACCGAGACCGGCCGAAAACTCCGTCCACGTCTCCGCCATGCGCGTGGCGCGTTCGCGTCCGCTCGGCGTAAGTTCGTAATACTTGCGAGGGTGTCCTGCTTCGGCTTCCACCCATTGCGATTGCACTAGGCCCTCCAGCCGAAGCCGGTTGAGGATGGGATAGATCGTCCCTTCCGCCAACACCAGGCGAGAGTCACGCTCCAGCACCCGCAGAATCTCCAGCCCATAGAGGCGGCTATGCCACAAGCTGGCGAGCACCGCCATTTCCAGGCAGCCCTTGCGCATCTGGGCTTCCCACTTGTCGCTGCTCTCGATTTCCAGAGGGCTGAACTTAAGCTGTGCCATGAGTAGTACCTTGCAATGCAATGTATAGTGCCAAACAACTTATGCTTTGTCAAGTCCATTCTGCGAGAGTTCCTCGGTTGCAAGTAAGCTTATTATAGTCAATAGCATAGAGGGGACACGGCAGAGCTCACTTGCATTGTATCTAGGTACTATGGTACATAGATAGCATGACTGAACATCAGGATTCACAACTCGAAGTCGAACGGGTGCAAACCGGAGTGCGCATGGAGAAGCGGCTCCTCAAGGTCCTCAAGGGACTGGCCGAGCTGAAAGATCTCACGCTGGGCGATCTGCTGGAGGGCATTGTGCTGCATGCGTTCGAAGGCAAGGCGCCCTTCTCTCCCGAAACCCTGAAGGAAATCGAACAGCTTCGCAACATCTATGGCCTCACGCTGCGAGCCACCGACAGCCACAAACTCAAGGAGCATCACCGATGAGAACTATCTTCGTACTCTCCGCCATTTCCGCGTTGATTCCCTTGCTCGCAACGGTCTGCGGTCACGCGCAAGAGCCGGCGTCCACGCTAACGCACACACGTAACGAGTTCACTTTCACTGTGGATGCTCCCTTCGAGCAGGTCGTGCCGCTGTTCGGCGCAAACGAGGAGCGCAAGTGGGCGCACGATTGGAACCCGCAGTTTGTGTATCCCAATCCGGCGAGCGACCAGCAGGGCATGGTCTTCACCGTCGCGCATGGGCACAACTCGAGCGTTTGGATCAACACCGCGCTTGACCTGACCGCAGGCCACATCCAGTACGCCTACGTGCTGAACGATGCGATGGCCACGCTCATCGATATTCACGCCACCCGCCAAGGCGCGCAGAAGACCGGGGTCACCGTCGTCTACGAACGGACTGCGCTGATTCCCGAAGCGAACGAACATGTGCAGCACTTCGCCAAGGGAGACGAGAACGCCGGCAAGGAGTGGGGTGAGGAGATGAATGCGTACTTCGCGAAGAGCGGAGCCGCAAAATAGAAGGGCTACCCGGAAAAGCAGATCCCTCGCGGTCTAAAGCCCGATCGTGATGACAAAGGAACTGCGGCTTATAACTCCCTGCGTCCCTCCATCGCCTTCTGCATGGTGACCTCGTCGGCGTACTCGATGTCGCTGCCGACGGGAACGCCGGTGGCGATGCGCGTCACCTTGACCGGCGACGATTTGAACAGGTTCGCAAGGTAGGTCGCGGTGGCTTCGCCTTCGACCGTGGGATTGGTGGCGAGGATGAGTTCGTCCACGCTGTCGGACTCGACGCGTCGCGCCAGGTTGGCAATGCGCAACTGCTCGGGCCCGACTCCGTGCAGCGGCGACAGGGTGCCGTGCAGCACGTGATAGACGCCGTTGTAATGGCGAGTCTTTTCGATGGCGGCGATGTTGGTCGGTTCCTCCACCACGCACACCAGTCGCTGGTTGCGGGTGGCGCTGGTGCAGTAGGTGCAGGGATCGACGTCGGTGATGTTGTTGCAGACCGAGCACAGACGCAGGCTGGCCTTGACCTCGCGAATCGCGCCCGCGAGCAGGTCGGCGTCTTCGTCGCTGGCGCGCAGGATGTGAAACGCGAGGCGCTGCGCGCTCTTGCTGCCCACGCCGGGCAGCTTCTTCAGTTCATCAATCAGTCGAACCATCGGTTCGGCGAATCTGGACATGTGACCTCGAGGCTGAAGCCCCTCAAAATTGGTGTTGCCTTAGACGCGGACCTGAAGGTCCGCTCTACCTGAACATCGCTCTATCCGGTCGCTTCCCGTCCGCTCACATTCCCGGCAGGCCCATGCCGCCGAGCATTCCACCCAGGCTGGACTTCAGCGCCTCGTCCACTTTGCGCGAGGCCTCGTTGACCGCGGCAATCACCAGGTCCTGGAGCATCTCGATGTCGCCGGACTTGACCACCTCGGGCTCGATGGTCACGCTGAGCAGTTGCTTCTGGCCGCTCATGCGCACGGTTACGCTGCCGCCACCTGAGGAGGCCTCGATGGTGATCTGCTGCATCTTCTCCTGCAGCTTTTCCGCCTGCTGACGCGCCTGCGCCAGCATTTCCTGCAAATTAAATCCGCCCATCTCTTACCTCAGGGGCCAAAGCCCTCTTCAAATCAGGGTGCATGACGCGGGCCTAAAGGCCCGCTCTACCACCTCAGCTGCGGTCCTTCTGGTCGATCACGGTACGAATCTCGGCGCCGAATTTTTCCTGCATGCGCTGCACCACAGGATCGGCCTGGGCACGGCTGCGGGCACCCGCTCCATTGGCCGGACGCGGCGCCGCCGGTTTCGCGGCCACCGAACTTCCGCCACTCACCAGCTTGAACTTCAGCGGCTTGCCCGAGGCCTGGTTCAGTGCACTTTGAATGACGCGCTTCGGCTCCGGCCCCAACGCAACGTCAATCAGCACCTGTGAAATTGCGACCTTCACCGATACTTCCCAGCCGTTCAGCGACCACTCGCCCTCTTCCAGATTGTGCGCCAGCATCTCGTGTCCCGCATCTTCCAGCGCCGCCAGCACGGCGTTGCGCACGAGTTCGGCCGAAATCTCGCCATTCGCTGGCTGCGGATCGGCCGGGGTGTCGAGCGCAAGAGCCGTCGCAGATCCCGCCTGCATCGCGGCAGAAGAAGTCGCCGCACCCGGTGAAGTGGAATCAGCGCCGTCCAAGCTCGGCGTTTCAGCCTTCGGCCCGATCTTGCGAGTCCGGTCAGCCTCAAACGGCGATGGCTTGCTGAACGGTGAGGCAGCGGGAGAACGGGTCGTAGCAGGTTCAGCCTCGCTCGAAGACCGCGAAGGCGAACCCGATCGCGCGGCAACCGGAGCCGGTCGTGGAGCACTCGAGCCCGCGCGCGATGGCGATGCCGCGGCGCTGGTCTTCCCTGTCTCGCCACTTAGCAACTCTTCCAGCGGCAGCAGGCGTTGTGCGTGCACCAGCTTCAGCAGTCCAAGCTCCAGATGGAAGCGCTGCTCCTGCTTGTAGCCCAGATCGCTGTGGGTGCGCAGCATGATCTGCATGAAGCGCGCCAGGTCTTCCTCGCTGAAGCGCTCAGCCACTCGCGCCACGCGAGCACGTTCGTCGGACGAAATCTGCAGGACCGGCGAATCGCTGCCCGCCACCTTGGCCACCATCGCATTGCGCAGGAAGCGCAACATCTGCCGCGCGAAGTGCTGTGCGCTCTGACCCTCCACCAGCAGTCGGTCCACCGTGCGCAGCACGTCCTCGCTGGAGTTACGCGCCACCGCGTCCATCACATCTTCCAGCACCTCTGACGGGACCGAGCCGACGAGTCCGCGAACGATCTCCGTGCTCAGCGTGGTGCCGCAGGAGGCGATGGCCTGGTCCATGATGCTGAGCGCATCGCGCATGGAGCCGTCGCCGGCTTCGGCGAGCATAGCCAGCGCATTGTCGGCGGCCTCGATTCCCTCCTGCCGGGCGATATCGCGAAGTTGCTGCACGATGTCATCGAAGCGCACGGCATGAAAGCTGAAGTTCTGGCAGCGCGAGCGAATGGTTTGCGGAATGTCCTCGGGCTGCGTGGTCGCCATCATGAAGACGATGTGGCCGGGCGGCTCTTCCAGCGTCTTGAGCAGGGCGTTGAAGGCGGCGTCGGTGATCTGGTGCGCCTCGTCGAGGATGTAGATTTTGAAACGGTCGCGCGCCGGACGATAACGCGCCGCCTCGCGTAGCTCGCGGATTTCGTCAATGCCGCGGTTGGTAGCCGCGTCAATCTCGATAACGTCGACTGCATTGCCGGCACGAATCTCGCGGCAGGAGTCGCACACGCCGCAGGGCTCGGGCACGGGATGATCCTGCGACTGGCAATTCAGCGCCATCGCCAGGATACGTGCGATGGTGGTCTTGCCGATGCCGCGATGCCCGCTGAAGATGTAGCCGTGCGCAATTCGGCCCTGCTCGATGGCATTCTTCAGGGTGCGAGTGACGTGCTCCTGACCGATGACGTCGGAGAATTTTTGTGGCCGGTATTTGCGCGCGAGAACCTGGTAACTCATGGAAGGAAAATTCGATTATACCGGGTAGAGCGGACGGTTACGTCCTGCGCCTCGGCGCTTCGTCTTTTATCGTTGCGGGCGACGATCTGGCCCCAGCAAGAGCCGCGCTTGTACTTGCTTGAGAGGACTCAGACCGCGAGGAAGCATGTTCCCATCATTTTCTAACAAAATTGTTCATTCGCCCTTCCAAAGGATGACCGCCAGAGCATAATATGCAGAACTGCCCCGGAGACGCGGAGTCTGGCAAGTTTTCTCTGAGGCAATTGGAAAACCAAAATTCCGGCTGTTGATTGGAGGCTAGTATGTCGCTAACGAAACGTGCCGCTGCAGAATTCTTTGGGACTTTTTGGCTAGTATTTGGGGGATGCGGGAGCGCCGTGCTAGCCGCAGCCTTTCCCACCGGCGAACCCGGAGCCGGGCACCTGGGCATTGGCTTTCTAGGAGTCGCCTTCGCCTTCGGTCTCACCCTACTCACCATGGCTTTCACGATTGGCCCTATTTCGGGCTGTCACATCAATCCCGCGGTTTCCATTGGATTAGTCGTGGGAAAGCGGTTTCCCGCATCCGAGCTGCCGCACTACATCATTGCTCAAGTAGCGGGCGGAATCGTGGCCTCAAGTGTCCTCTACGTGATCGCCAGCGGGAAGGAGGGATTCACCCTGGCGGCGGGATTTGCCTCCAACGGTTATGGCGAACATTCACCTGGCGGATACACCCTGCTCGCTTGCTTAGTGGCAGAGGTCGTTCTCACCATGTTCTTCCTCTTGGTCATCCTGGGTTCCACCGACGAGCGCGCGCCCAAAGGCTTTGCTCCCATCGCGATTGGACTGTGTCTCACCCTGATTCACCTTATTTCGATTCCGGTCACGAACACGTCAGTGAATCCGGCTCGCAGCACGGGGCCGGCGATCTTTGTTGGCGGCTGGGCACTGGGGCAGCTGTGGCTCTTCTGGGTGGCTCCGATCGTGGGCGCTGCCATTGCCGGAGTCATTTACAACGGGCTCTTCAGCGCAGAAAACCCGCGGGCTCGGTGAACCGCGGGAGCTGGCGCGGAAAGAACGCCATCGTCGGCGACATTTTGGAGTGCTGAAAATGCAAAGCTTGATGGTTATGCAAGAACTGATCGACCGTCTCCCGGCGCGTCTGCAGGCCCTGCCGTCTGACAGAGTTGGGCACAAGCCCGCGCCGGACGCCTGGTCAGCGAAAGAAGAGTTGGGACATCTGCTGGATTCGGCGGCCAATAATCATCAGCGGATTGTACGCACGCAACTCGAGGACAAGCCTGCCATGCCGGGCTATGACGGCGACGCTTGGGTGGCACTGCATCGCTATCATGACCGCGACTGGAATTCGCTCATCGAGCGCTGGGCGGCGCTGAACCGCCAGCTTCTGGCGGCCGCCGAAGCCGTGCCCGATTCGGCCTGGTCGCGCACCTGTACCATCGGAGACTCGAAGCCTCTGACCCTGCAGTTCGTCTTCGACGACTACATCCATCACATGCTTGAGCATCTGCGCCACATGGGCGTCAAGGTGGATGACTTTGTGCTGCAGGCCAGCAGCTGCGCATTAATCCAAAGAAAAGGCGCGATCGCTCGCGCCTTTTCTGATGCCTGAGGCGAGAACTACATACCACCGCCTCGGCTAGCCGGCGGGATGATGCCATTCATGCGCAGGTACTCCACCATCTGGCCGTAGTGGTCGAAGGGGTGAGAGAGCATGCCGATGGCAAGGCTGAGCCGCGTAACCTTGTTAGGCCCGAACGGACTTTGAACCATTTCCAGTACGTTGGCCTCGGTGACGCTGTTGGCGGCCTTGTGAGCGTACGCGAATGAGTCCTTCAGGTACTTCACGATGTCGGCCTTGGAGGTCAGGTTGTCGGGGCCATTCTCGCTCTTGATCTCAACCGGCGGCTTCTCGCCAAGAATGCCTGCGGCCAGCATGTAGTTGGCGACAGCAATGTGCTTGACCTGGAGCGCGAAAGTGCGCACACCTTTGAATTCACCCTGGGTCGGCGCGAAGTTGAACTTGTCCTCCGGCATGGCGTCGGCAGCGGATACTACTTCTTTCTCCACGTTGCTGAGGTTGCGGTCGAATACCATGGCGAACGTCGGTTTCTGGTCAGGTTTGGCTTGCATAGCGCCCTGCGCATTGGCGACCGTGGTTCCTCCGGCGCCGATCGCAAGCATGAGAATTGCCATTGCAACTTGCTTGTTCATGAAAACTGCCTCCGGTGAGAATGTGTGTTGATCTTCATATTTGTCCGGCTAAAAGCCCCTTAGTTTTACAGCAGCGTACGCTGGCCTAAAGGCCAGCTCTACCCAAGGACGGCGTTCGAGCATTTTAGTCCATTCCGACGGCAGTGGGCTGGATTTGTCCGGGGTGCAGGCGAAACCACAACGTCGCCAGAATGCCGACCATCAAGCCCAGCGCGGCGTAGGAAAGCGATCGGGCCATCCCGAAGCGCTCGGCGACCTCTCCCCACAAAGCGGCGCCGCCAGCCAGCCCACCTTGCAAGACCAGCAGATACATCGAGATGGCGCGGGCGCGCATATGGCCTGGGCACATGGTCTGCGCCGAGACGTTCAAACTGGCGAGAATCTGGATCCAGGCGACTCCGGCGACGAACATGGTTAGCGACAGTATCGCGAATTCCTGCCAGCGCCCTCCCGCGAAGGTGCAAACGGCAAAAACCGCGGTCGAGATGGCGACCAGCATATCCGCCGAAACCATGCGGCGGAAGAACGGAATCAACGTCGCGCCCAGCAGAGCGCCCGATCCGAAGAAGCCGAGCAGCAGCCCGTAGCCTTGCGAGCCAAAAGGGTGCGCCAGCAGCGGCAATAAGGCCGGCAACGCACTGGCTGAAATGCTGAAGACCGCGCTGCGGACCAGCACCGCCTTCACCGCGGAGGAGCGCCGCATGTGGCGGAAACCGGCAAACATCGCGTTGAACATGTGATCGGCCCGCAGCGAGATGCGTCCCGGCCTGCGCTTCCACTGATACAGGAAATAAATGACGCCAAAGAAAGAGAGGGCGTTCAGCAGAAACGCGATTCCGGAACTGGTCGCGGCAATGACCAGTCCGCCCAGCGCAGGACCAATCGAGCGGGCGACATTGAATCCCGCGGAATTGAGCGCAATGCCGGCGGTAAAGTTCCGATGCGAGACGATCTCCGGCGTAATGGCCTGCCACGCGGGATCGTTCAGCACCGCGCCAAAGCCCATCAGCAAACGTAAACAACAAGAGCAGGGTTGGCGTAATGCGGCCCGCCAGCGTGAGCACGCCGAGTCCGGCCGCGGCAACAACCATCCAGGTCTGGGTGAAGAGCAATAGCTTGCGGCGGTCCACCACGTCGGCGATGGCGCCCGCAGGCAGCACCACGAGAAACACGGCAATACTGCCGGCCGCCTGCACCAGTCCCACCATTAAGGGCGACATGGTGAGCGAGGTCATCAGCCATGCGGCGCCGACGTTCTGCATCCAGGTGCCGGTGTAGCTGACGACGGCGGCGATCCACAGCGTCCGAAACAGCGGCTCGTGCAGCGGCCCAAGTACGCTGTGCCGCGGCGGCGCGATCGGCAACTCGGGAATCGAGCCCAGTTCCGACATGGACTCAGGCCCCTCGTCTGTCGCCGGATTCGCGACCGCAGACGCAAGCCGGGGCCCCCGCAGAGGGCCGATTTTGCCCTCGGTGGGGTGGGCAAGAGGGTCCTGCCATGCTCCGCTCGTGGCCATCGAAGGTCAGACCGCTCTCGGCGAACAAAGGTAAGCCTGTTCACCCAGGATTCATCTGCGGGCGTTCTGAGGCGCTGCCAATTCGTGACCAAGCGCGCTGCGCGGATGACGGTCATCCTGCCGCCCCCATCGGTGCAGTTGCGGGAGAGAATGGCCATTCTCTCCTCCGCCACGAGCGCACGAAGTAGATAAGCAAACCGATCACGAGAAGCACCACGGCGTAGCGGATTTCGCGCAGGAAATTTCTTCGCTCCACCAGGATGAAGGTGAATCCGGCAATGGCCAGCAGCGCCGGCACGGGATACAGCCACATGCGAAAGGGCCGCGGCAGGTCCGGACGCCGCACGCGCAACACCATCACTCCGACGGCCTGCACAATGAACTGCAACATGATGCGGATGACCACCAGCGCGGCGATCACGTCGGCAAGGCGCAAGAAACAGAAAAGCATCGCCACTCCGCCCAGGGCGAGCAGCGATACCGTGGGAAAGCGGTGCTCGGGATGGACCCGCGCAAACGCGCGAAAGTAATTACCGTCAAGCGCCGCAGCATAGGGGACGCGAGAGTAGCCCAGCAGCAGCGAGAACACCGACGCGAAGGCTGTCCACATGATCAGACCCGCAGCAACTCGTCCGGCCCAGTTGCCGTAAATGCGCTGCATGAAGACGGAGATGACGTAGTTGTTCTGATCGTTGGAGAACTGTGTCATCTCGCGCCACGGAACCACGCCCAGCACGCTGATATTCATAACAATGTAGAGGGCTGCCACCGCAACGATCGAGAGGATGAGTGCGCGAGGGATGGTCCGGCCGGGATCCTTCACTTCCCCGCCGATGAAACACACGTTGTAGTAGCCCCAGTAGTCGTAGGTCGCAATGAGCATGGCCGCGCCGAGTCCGATGAAGAACTGGTGCGAGAGACGAAACGCTCCCGCAGGAAAATCAAAGGCGAGTGCTGGGCTGAAGTGCGTCAGTCCTGCCACAATCACCCAAAGAACCGACCCGATCACGACGACCCACAGCAACTCCGCCAGCTTGCCGATGGCGGTGATCCGCCGATAGAGCAGGAACACGACGCAGGCGCAGGTGCCGATGGCGACGAACGTTGCCGGCATGACCACCACCCGCGCCTCCAGCATGCCCACCACAGGCAACGCGACGTGCAGTGTGTTCGCGGCGAGTATCTTTTCCAGGCCAGGCCAGAGATATCCTGCATAGTGCGCCAGACCGATACAGCCGGAGGCCACCGAAAGCGGAGCGCTGAACGACAGCTGCCAGATGAAGAGAAACGAGAGCAGCCGTCCCAGCGTTTTAGGTCCGTAGATTTCCTTCAGGTAGCGATACGATCCGCCCGCGCTGGGCATGGCCGCACCCAACTCCGCCCAGACCAGTCCGTCGCACAGCGCCAGAACGGCGCCGACAATCCAGCCGAGCATGGCCTGCGGGCCGCCGGCGGCGCTCACGATCAGCGGGATCGTGATGAACGGGCCCACCCCGATCATGTCAATCATGTTCAGCGTGGTCGCGCTCGCCAGCCCGACGCCGCGGATCAGTTCCGGCTGTTCCGCCGGACTACTTTGGCTCATGTCCCACGCTCAGCAGGTTCACGTAGAGGCGAATGGCGCCTGGCACGCCGAACGGTAACTGCCGGAAGAACGCGTATCCGGTGTAGAGGTAGTGGCCCTTGCCGTATTGCGCCAGCAACAAGCCGCCCTTCTGCGGCTCCTGGCCCGGATCGTTCGATGCCAGCAGGGGCGTAACGTGGGAGTCCCACTGGTCCATGAAGTACAAGCCACGCTCCTGCACCCAGCCATCGAAATCGTGCGGCGTAATCTGGTTGGGATAGTGGAAGACAGCATTCTGCGGATCGAGAACCGTGACCGGGGTTTCCTCGACAGTCACGCGATCGCGGCTGAGCTGCATCGGATACGGCGTGTATTTCCCGGCGTTGAAATCGCCCGGCGAAGTGTTGTACTGCACCACCAGCGTTCCGCCTTCGCGAACGTAATCGAGCAGCCGCTGATTGTTCTTCTTCACGTCCTCGCGGGTGTCGTAGGCGCGAATGCCCAGGACGATGGTGCCGAAGCGACTGAGATTGCCGTGCGCGAGGTCGTCAGCCGTCAGGAGGGTGACGTCGAGGCCGACCTGCCGCAGCACGGTCGGAATGTCGTCGCCCGCCCCCATGATGTAGCCGACCTTGAGGTCGGGCGGAACCTTGACTTCGACGACGCTGGCCCGTTGCAGCGCGGGCTGGTAGTAGAAGAAGCCGCCAATGTCAGGCCGCGCGACCAGGCTGTAGCCCTCGCTGTAATCGTGTCCGCCTGCGTCGAGCAGCGCGCGCACGCTGTATCGCGCTTCTTTCGCGCCGTCGGGCAGCACTTTGAATTCGGAGGCGTGCTCGCCCGGCTTGTCGAACTCGATGGTCGCCGACTGCGGTTCCACCTTCCATCCTGAAGGAATTTCGGGACTGCACCGTTCCGGTGGCGCGATCCTCGGTCGAACGAATCACCACACTCAACTCCGCCGAGGGATCGGCTCCAGCCGGAATGATCTGCGTGCTCGGCGAGGCCTCCACCGAGAACGGCGGCACGACGGACATGGGCATCGACCAGGCCTCGCCTTTGGTGTCGTGCATGGGAGTGCGCGCGAACGCGCGAATCACGCCTTCTTCGCCATTGACGCTATACACCACGCGCGCTGCAACCGGCGGCGGAGGCAGCGCCAGCGTTACGTACTTCGGATCATCAATGTGATAGATCGCGTCGGTTTCGGGATTGTTGCGATGGAAGTAAGCCTTGGTGGGGTGCGCATCCAGGGGCGGCGTAACCCGAAAGGTCAAGGCGCAACCGTCGCCGGGAGCCAGCCGCTTCGGCACGTTGTCCATGAACAGCTCGGACTTCCAGCCTTGCGGAACATCGAGCGTGAACTGCTTCAGGTCCACAGGAACCGAGCCGCCGTTGTGCAACTTCGCCATCAGCAGGAACGACTTGCCTGCGGTGATGACCGCTGCCAGCACGTCGCCGTCGCCGGTCGAGAAGGTCTCGGCCATGGGACGGCCGTCCGGAGTTCCCGGCCCAACGCCCAGATCGAGATCCGAGCGCCAGGTTCGCAGCCTGCTCGAACTGCTCCTCTTTGGTGTGCAGATCGGCGAGCAGGTCGGCCTTTTCGACCGCCGACAGTCCGGAGCTCTCAACTTTGGCGATCAGCGCGCGCGTGAGACTCAAGCCGAGCAGCAATGGCTTCCCTGCCGCCTGCGTCGTTCTTCTCACCGCCGCTGTGGCTTCCTCCACCGTCTTCGCGATTGCCTCGAGCTGCGGACGCAGCCACGGCGACCTTCGCTTCGTCGGCGCCAAGCCGCGACGCCAGGCCAGGCAGCGATGTGTCGATTCCGTCGAAGAAGTCGTTCTCGTGCGCCTCGGCCGCCGGCGGCTTCGGCATGGCCGAGTCAATCAGCTTGTAGTAGCTGGTGCGACGTCCCTCCGGCAGCGTCCACGATCCTGCGCCCTGCGAGAGCTGATGCTTCAGTCCTTTCCAGGCGAACTGCACGTAGGTTTCGCCGAGCAGCGGATCGAATTGCGAAGTCTCCAGCTGGACGGTCCAGTCTTCGTTGGCCCGGACGTTGTCCATGTAAAGCTTCTTCGCCTGCCACGGCTGCAGGCCTTCGCGAATCTGCTCCGGAAAGCGCGTCGGATCGGCGGCGGCGCGGAAGGCCTCGCGCGTCAGGATTCCCGAGGCCTGATGATGGCCGTGGCCATCGCGGGGATTGCCTTGAAAGCGAGTGCAGATGACGTCCGGGCGGAAGGTGCGGATCACGCGCACCATGTCGCCCAGCGCGATGTCGTGGCCGCCCCACTTCTGGAACGTCTCCTCGGGAGTCTTGGAAAACCCGAAATCGGCGACCCGCGTGAAGCGCTGCTCGACTCCGTAGTAACGGTCGGCGGCCAGCAGCTCCAGGGTGCGGATGATGCCCAGCTCATCGAGCAGATTGCTGCCGACCTTGTTCTGACCGCCTTCGCCGCGATTGAGCGTGAGCTGCAACACGCTCACGCCATGCCCACGCGATTCCAAGGTGAGCATGCCGCCGTCTTCGTCGTCGGGATGGGCGACGGTGTGCATCAGGCGCGCCGTGGTGTGCAAGCGCCGCAGCATCTCCTTCAGCCCCGTGGAGCCGGTGTCGATGGGAAGAGGCTTGGTGTCAACCCAGGGCGACGGAACCTGTGCGCAAGCCGTCGCACACAGGAGCGTCAGCAGGAAGCACAGCCGGACGATAACAACTGGGCGCAGCTCGGTGCGTTTAGGAAAGGCCATTTTTGGTCAGAAGGAAATCGGAGTCCTCACAGCCACTACAGAGTACACAAAACGGAGATCCTGACGCGACATTCCGGCGGCAAGCGCACTGATCCGTCAGCAACTACATGTATGCCTCGTGTACGTAGCACCACTTCCAGTCGCCGGAGTCCAATGCCTGCATCACCGGATGGCCGGTCTCCTTGAAGTGTTTGTGAGCGTGGCGGCCCGGTGAAGAGTCGCAACAGCCAACATGTCCGCAAATCAGACATTGGCGTAGTTCCATCCAGTGCTGGCCCGCCTCCACACATCCCTGACACACATCACCGCTGGGTTTCACCTTGGCGTTCGCTTGCTTCAGGTGCTCGCACTTCGCCATGAATCCTCCGATACGAACAAGAGCTTGGATGACTACGTGGGCACGCCGGATTCGCGTGCACAGCTTCGATCATCGCAGCGAATGCATTCGCGGCTGCGCGCGATCGCTTGTCTATAATTGAGCATGCGACGACGCATTCCTCCTTTGCAGCCAGTAAACCCATCACGCTGGCGCGCAGCTCGAAGCCTTGCGACGGATTCATTCATGATTCAAACCTTATTTGGCAGCACCGAAGAAAAACCCAGTTTTCTGCAACGCATGAAAGAGGCGGTCACGCGAACGCGTGAGAGCCTCAGCGAGCGGATCGAAGACGTCGTTTCCATCCGCAAGGAGATTGACCGGGATACCCTCGACGATCTGGAAGCCACGCTGCTTGCGGCCGACCTGGGCACCGCAACCACCTCGACCGTTTTGCAATCGCTGCGCGACAAAGTGGACCGCAAGCAGGTCGGCAACGTCGAGGAACTGAAGCGCGTTTTGAAGGATGAACTTTTGGCCATCCTCGACGCCGCCGAAAAGAACCCGGTGCAGAAAGTTGATGGCGAGCCGGAAGTCATCCTCGTCGTCGGTGTCAACGGCACCGGCAAGACGACCACCATCGGCAAGCTGGCGCATACGCTGCGCGCTCAGGGCAAGACCGTGCTTCTGGCGGCGGCCGATACCTTTCGCGCCGCCGCCATCGAGCAACTGGAAGTCTGGGGCGATCGCACCGGAACCGAGGTGATCAAGAACAAACCGGGCGGCGATCCTGCGGCGGTGCTTTTCGACGCGCTGCAGGCCGCCAAGGCGCGCAAGACCGACTACGTGATCGTGGACACCGCCGGCCGTCTGCACACCAAGGCCAGCCTGATGGACGAGCTGGCCAAGATGCGGCGCACCGCGCAACGCTTCAGTGCCACCGCTCCGCACGAAACGCTGCTGGTGATGGACGCCACCACCGGCCAGAACGGCCTGCAACAGGCGCGGCTGTTCACCCAGTCGGCGGGCGTCACCGGCATCGTGCTCACCAAGCTGGACGGCACCGCCAAGGGCGGCGTGGTGGTGGCTATCTGCAAGGAACTGGGTTTGCCGGTGCGCTACGTTGGCGTGGGCGAGAAGGCTGGCGACCTGTTGCCCTTTAATCCGCAGGACTTCGTGAACTCGCTGTTCGACTGAAATGACCAATCGCCCGACCGACGAACAGTTCATGAAGGAAGCGCTGGAACTCGCCCGACAAGGCGTGGCGCTGGCCTCTCCCAATCCATGCGTGGGCGCGGTGCTGGTCGCCGAAAATGGCGAGGTCGTCGGTCGGGGCACGCACACCTACGAAGGGCGGAAGCATGCCGAAGTGCTGGCGCTGGAAGAAGCCGGCAAAAGAGCGCGCGGGGCGACGCTCTATCTGAATCTCGAGCCTTGCACCCATGTTGGACGCACCGGACCCTGCGCCGACGCTGTCATTGCTGCCGGCGTGAAGCGCGTCTGCGTGGCTATGCGGGATCCCAACCCGTTGGTCTACGGACGCGGTCTGGCGAAGCTACGCGCCGCCGGAATTGAAGTGCACGAGGGTCTTTGCGAAACCGAGGCAAAGAAACTCAACGAGGCGTTCGCCAAATACATTCGCCACAAGACTCCGTTCGTCACGCTAAAGACAGCAATGACGCTGGATGGGAAGATCGCTCCTCCTCCGGGAGAAAGCGGACTCCCAGGCGAGCCGGCGGCAAGCGGCGGCTGGATTACGAGCGAAGAGGCGCGCGCGCACGTTCACGAAATGCGTCACGCCAACGACGCCATCATGGTTGGGGTGGGCACGGTCATTGCCGATGATCCGCTGCTGACCGACCGGACCGGCCTTCCCCGCCGCAGGCCGTTATTGCGCGTCATTCTGGATTCGAAGCTGCGCCTGCCGCTGGACTCGCGTGTGGTCAAGACCGCGCGAGAGGACCTCATCGTCTTCTGCTGCTTCGCCGAGGAAAACAAGAAGCGGGAACTGGAAAAACTCGGCGTCATGGTGGAACAGGTACCGATGCGTCGACCGCCCGAGGATGGCACCATCCTTTTCCCTGGAGGCGCGCCCGCGGTCGATGGCCGGCCCGATCTCGAGCAAGTGATGCCTAACCTGGGCGCGCGCGAGATTACGAGCCTGATCATCGAAGGCGGCGCCATGGTCAACTGGGCTGCGCTTGCGGCTGGTATCGTGGACAAGATTTTCTTCTACTACGCGCCGAAGATCCTCGCCGGCACGGGTTCCATCCCGTTCGCCCTGGGGGCGGGATACCGGCACATCAGCGAGGCGGCTTACGTCAAGGCGCTTACCTTGCGCAGGTTCGGAGAAGACTTCGCCGTCGAGGGATACCTGCGCGATCCATACGATGACGACATTCACCTGGTCATGTCATCGGAAGAGAGTTCTTAAATCAGTCTGAGGCCATCATCATGTTTACTGGACTTGTTGAAGAAGTTGGAACCATCGCCAGCATCGTGGAGCGCGGCGGCAATCACCGCATCACCATCAACGCGCCCAACAGCGCGAAAGAACTACAGCAGGGCAACAGCGTAGCGGTCAGCGGTGTCTGCCTGACTGCGCTCGATATCAAGCCGGCATCCTTCTGCGCCGATCTGGCGGCGGAAACCTGGACGCGCACCTCGTTCTCGCGTATCACGCCGGGTGCTCAGGTCAATCTCGAATTGCCGCTTGAAGGCCGACGGTCGCATGGGCGGTCACATGGTGCAGGGACACGTGGACGGCATCGGCCGATTGGTCGCGCTGGAGCCGATTCCGAATGCCGACGATTTCTGGCTGCACATCGACATTCCCGAGGACCTGGAGAAATATGTCGTGTTCAAGGGCTCGATCTCGATCGAGGGCATCAGTCTCACGGTCGCCAAGCTGGAAGGTCTCCGTCTGACCATCGCCATCATTCCCCACACCGTCAAGATGACGAACCTGGGTTCGCTAAAGCCGGGCGATCCCGTCAACATCGAAACCGACATCGTAGCCAAGTATCTGGAGAAATGGACCCACCGCGACGAGCAGACCGGCTCGCTGACGGTCGAACGCCTGGTGGCGCAGGGGTTTTAGGCAATCACACTCGTGGCTGGTGTGCCGGACGTTGAGAGCCGAAATAGCGTTCGAAATCCATCGAATCGAGGTCGAGAAATTCCTGTACGATGGGCTCTTTGCAACGGGCCATTTCGGCAAACGTGCCGAAGAAGATGGCTCTGGCTTCGTACAGGAACATCACACGGTCGGCCAACTTCTTGGCGAGTGCCATGTCGTGGGTGACCACAATGCTGGTCAGCTTGAGTTGCTGCTTGAGTTTTTTGATCAGGTCGCCCAGTAAATGTGCCATCAGGGGATCGACCATGGTTGTGGGCTCGTCGTAGAGCACGGCGTCGGGCTGCGCTGCCAAGGCGCGGGCGATCGCAACCGACCGTTTCATCCCGGTGGACAAGTCCGAAGGCAGCAGATCGCGGAACTCGCGCACACCCACCATGTCGAGCAGTCCATCAATGATCTGGTATATCTGCTCCTCCTCAAGGCCCCCGCGCTCGCGCAACGGAAATGCGACATTCTCTCCCACGGTGAGCGAATCGAACAGGGCGCCATTCTGGAAAACCATGGTCACCTTCTTGCGGATGCGCTCCATGTCTTCCTCGCCATAGTCGGTGATGTCTTCGTAGGCGACGTGAACCCTGCCACTGTCGGCCTTGAGGAAGCCCATGATGAGGTGCAGCGATACCGATTTTCCGACGCCGCTTCGCCCCAGAATGCAGACCGTCTCGCCGGGCATCACATTGAAGCTCACGCCGTTGAGAACGACATTGCTGCCAAACGCTTTGTGCACATCCTGGAAGTCGATGTAAGGCTTCGGCTCGTTCCCCCGGTGATTGTCTCTTCCCTTCTGTCAGCACGACAGGCTCATCTCTTAGCAAGGATTTGTACTCCTCCTCGGTGTTTACGTTGCGGAAAATTTCCGGCGAAAAGCCGGCTTCGCGGATTTTCTCTTCCGCGACGTACCGCGTGGGAGTGCGTGAAAATAAATGGCCAATCTTGTAGTCGCCGTCTTTCAGCGCCTGCTCTGCCAGGGCATGTACCGGCCGGCGATACACCGCGCACAGCGGTTGCTGCCCACCCAGCGCATCGGGAACAACGATCAGTTCACTGACGCTGCGGGCCTGTTCGAGCAACCACTGGAGAAACTGAGGCGTCATCAGCGGCATGTCAACCGAGAGGACGAGGTTTAGTTCGGTCTCCGTTGCTCCCAGGGCTGCGTGGATACCTCCGAGCGGACCACAGCCAGGATAGACATCTTCAACGACGTTACCGTAGGTCGCATAGCGCTCCCGCGGACCGACGATGATGACCTTGCCGGTCGCCGCCGCAGCGATCTCCAGTGCCCTTGCCAGCAACGTCTCGTCGCGGAAAGAGAGCAGGGCCTTGTCAACTCCCATGCGTGAACTGCGGCCACCGGCAAGGACAAATGCAGTTACATTCTCCACGCCGACATAATACCTGAATCGGATTCGCTGGCCGGTCCGGCCGCTCTATGCGCGAGCCGGGTGGAAGGTGCTGGTTTTGGGAATACAGCCGTTGATTTCAATGGCCACGATACGTCCAGCGTGATCCAACTCAAGGGTCGCTGGAGCATTGAAAGCGGCATCGCCGCTCAGACCGGGCAGCGCGATGAACACGCGGTTTTCAACGCAGGCCGCGTTGGGATCACGCTTGAGGTACGAAAGGGCATGATCGTTGCGGCACACTTTCGGCAACATGAAACTTAGATCGGCCACGTCTCCCGTCTCCGAGATGGAGAGCGCAGCTTCGACGGAAATGCGCGAACGCACCTCGTCGCCATCGACTTCGACCGGAGGTTTGAAGCAGATATAGTACTCAAACCCAGACTCTGGATCGAATTGGCTACGATCAACTTGAAACGACATAAGCGGCACCTCTGGCCACCGGCCAGTCAGGAACAGCATACTAAACCAAGCGGCTCGGCCCGCCAAGTGTCGAGCGCTGTCAGGGTTCACCGCGCGGATTTCGTGTTGGCCTTCCAGCCCACCAGGAGCCGCTAGTCGGCTGAAGCCGCGGAAGACATGGCAACCTGTTGCTTCTCCGGCCAGGGTGGCAGGAGCTTCACCAACACCCAGAGAATGACGAAGGGAAGAATCGTCAGAATGATCGCCGTCAGCAACCCTTCGCGGGCAACAAAGCCCATCTTGTAGGTGGTGTATCCCAGAAAGCTCTTGGAAAAGAGCTGTCCGCCGATGACCACGTTCCAGCGCATGGCGAAAATGCCGATCATGGTCAGACATCCTGCGACAACGTAGATGCGTTTGCGCTGCACCTCGGTCAGTTTCAGCACCTGGGTCAACCCCAGCAGCGCAATTGGGGCCACAGTCCCCAGCAGGATTTGAATGACGACCTGCGACAGATACAGCCGGGTGTGCACCATGAAATCCAGGCTGCGAAAGGATTCGTCGGCTTCGTAGATGCGGTGGATCAGGTCGAGCATCTCCAGGCTGAAGTCGATGATGAATGTGTAGAACAGATACTTTGCCACCGTATCGACGCAGCGCATGTCAATCGGCTCGCGGCGCACCCGGCACATCAGCATGTAGAGCAGCATCACGATGGCGATGCCTGAGACCATGGCCGAGAACAGAAACACCACCGGCATCAGTGGTGAGGACCACCAGGGGTTCGCCTTCACCGAGCCGAAGATAAAGCCGACGTATCCGTGCAGCAGGAATGCAGAAGGAATGCCGATAACGGTGATGAGCCAACCCGCCCGCTCGTCAATGTGCAAGCGCGCGGTCGCTGATGTTGCTGGAGCCCAGCGTCAGCGCGCGATAGACGACGCGCTTCCACCCGGTGGTGGACTGCGACATCAGGACAATGTCGCGCCGGTAATCCAGCCAGATTTCGAGCACCAGCACCGCCAGCAGATACCACAGGTACACGAAGCCGAACATGGCCATGGCGGAAGAGGTGTGCGGCGTCAGATACATCTCGAACGAGCGCTCCGGGTGCCCCAGGTGCAGTTGCAGCGGCATGGGCGCGACGATCAGGAAGGCCAGCGCGGTCAGCAGTGCCAACCGATAGGTGGGCTTCACTGCGTCAACCCGAAACACCCGCTCCAGCGATGCCAGAATGAATGCGCCGGCCACCAGTCCGGTGAGAAACGGATAGAGCACGATGAGCACGCTCCACTGGAGTTCCACTTCGTTGGGATACATGAAGCCTTCGACGGGAATCTGCACTCCGGAGTCTCCTTATCGCACCGATCCATCCAGGCCGTAGTAAAACACCTTGGCGCGCGTCGCCAAATGGGGTTTCAGCACCTGGACGCTGTGGGTCCTCAGGAACTCATGAATCGGGTCCTTCGGATTCTTCAGATCTGCAAGCTGCCGGGTCCCGGTCGGACAAACCTCGCAACATGCGGTCGTGAGTCCCTTCGTGATCCGGTGATAGCAGAGCGTGCACTTATTGGCGGTTTCTGTCGTCGGGTTGATAAAGCGGCAGCCATAGGGACACGCCTGCACGCAGTAGCGGCAGCCCAGGCAGTACTTCTGGTCCACCAGCACGACGCCGTCAGGACTGACGAAGGTTGCGCCCACCGGACACACCTGGGTGCAGGGTGAGTCCGCACAGTGATTGCACAGCTTGGGAACGAAGAAGTTCTTGCCGCCCTCTTCCTTGGCCGGCGGAAATCCACTCTTGCCGCCGTCCGGCGAATCCACCTTGGGATATTCCGGCAGCCCAGTCGGCGACGTGGTAGCGCTCCACCCATGTCCGGAAATAACCGTCGGGGACGTGGTTCTCCAGTTGGCAAGCACGTACGCAGCTACCGCAGCCGATGCACTTGGTAATGTCCATCAGCATGCCCCACCAGTGCTCGGTCATGTTGTAGTTGGGTGAGGTTTCTGGTGTCCCGGCGAGGATGTGCTCCCACGCAATGGCGGCAGCTGGCAGGAGGATAAGCAATTGACGGCGAGTGATTTTCATTGGCTGCCTCCCGCCGTCATGGCCGGACTGTGCGGCTGGTGGCAGGTGTTGCAGGCGGCGCCAGCGGAGTGTTCCGCGGCCGCAACCTGGGGGAAGTTCTTGGGCTTGGCGACGTTCTCCTGATGGCAGCGAACGCAAAGCTTGGCGGTATCCAGTTTCTCCGGCTGGACCGACGCGGGATCGTCGGCATGCCTGGCCAGCGGTCCGTGGCACGACTCGCAGGCGACGCCTTTGTGCACGCCCTTGCTCTTCACGTCGAGGACGTCGGTATGACAGCCCTCGCAGACCTGGTGTCCTGCGTAGGAAACCGGAAGCGCCGCGATCTCAGCGATCGCTTTGCCCCGATAATGTCCGTACTGCCCAAAACTCTTCGGCACCAGCAAACCACGCACAATCAGGAACAGAACGAACCCAACCAGAAAGACGGCTGCCAGCCGGAAGAGGTGTTCCGCATCCTTGAATCTATTCATAGCGGTAACAATGCAAGCTACTCGGTGATATAAGAACGAGGTCTCACCCTGCGGTGTTCTGGATCACCTGAGCACGTGACCGCGCTCACACGGTGATGGTTGAAGGTGGCTCGGTTCCCTCGTGACTCGCCCCAGACGCCCCGGTGACGAGCGCCAGAGCGCCTTCGCCAAGGTCCCGTCTGGCGGTTCATCCAGCCGTAAATGATGGCTTCCAGGTGCTGCTCTGATATATTTTTCGTTCAGGCTCTCCGGAACCGAATGCCGATCTTTTCGCCGACCGAAATCGCGAAAGAAAAAGTCGCGGCGGTGCAGGATTATTCCCTGCTCGCCGGCCGATCGCTCAGCCAACATCTTTGGCCAGCCTCGGTACTATGCTGACACTTTGTTACAGGCCGACTCCGTCGGCGTCGGTTCGCTGCCCATCGTGATCCTCACCGGTTTCTTCACTGGCGCTGTGCTGGCATTGCAGACCTCCAGCACTCTGCAACAGTTCGGTTCGCTTGTCCCTGACCGGCAAGCTGGTGTCGCTCTCCATGGTGCGCGAACTCGGTCCGGTGCTGACCGGACTCATGGTGGCCGGACGGAACGCCACCGGAATGGCCAGCGAACTGGGCTCCATGCAGGTCACCGAGCAGATCGACGCCATGCGCGCCATGGGAGTGGACCCCACCAAGAAGCTGGTGACGCCGCGCGTGGTGGCCAGCGTGGTGATGATGTTCTTCCTCAGCATCATCTCCGATCTGGTAGGGCTGGCTGGCGGTTTTGTCATCTCCTATTTTCTGCTGGGACTCGATGCCAACCAGTATTGGACCACCGCCTACCAGGCGCTGCGCTTTGGTGACGTCTTCATGGGTTTGTGCAAGCCCGTGGTATTCGGATTCATCATCGCCAGCATCGGCTGCTACTACGGCATGTCGGCCAGAGGTGGCACGCAGGGCGTGGGCCAAGCCACCAAACAATCGATGGTCGCCGCTTCGGTGCTCCTCATCGTCAGCGATTTCTTTCTCACCCGGCTGCTCATGGGATTCTTCCAGTACTAACCATGTCGAGCCTCGCACCCCAAGTCGAGCAGCCGGAGTCGCGAATCTCGCACCCGGACGAACCGGTCATCACCTTCGAAGATGTCGAGATCGCCTTTGAACATCCGGTGCTGGAGGGCATTTCGTTTCAGCTCCCCCGGGGCGAAACCAAGATCCTGCTGGGTGCGGCGGGCACGGGCAAGACCCTGATCCTGAAACTAGTGCTGGGACTGATCAAGCCCGATGCCGGGCGCATCACGGTACTCGGCGAAGAAGTCACGCAGATGCGCGAGCAGGACCTGTTTGAACTGCGCCGCAATATCGGCATGGTGTTTCAGGAGAGCGCGCTGTTCGATTCGCTGACCGTCGAAGAGAACGTGGCCTACCGCTCTGATAGAAGAAACAGGACGGATCACGGATGAGATCCACGCGCGCGTGCTCGAAGCGCTGCGATTCGTCGAACTGGAGCACACGGTCAATCTTTTTCCCGTCGGAACTTTCAGGCGGCATGCGGCGAAGAGTGGCCATCGCGCGCGCGATCATCACTCAACCCGAGGTCCTGCTGTACGATTCGCCCACCGGCGGACTCGACCCCGTCACCTCGAACACCATCATTGAACTGGTGGTGAAGCAGCGCGACGTCTATCAGACCAGTTCGCTGCTGGTGACCCATCGCCTGCAGGACGCCTTCACCATGGCGAGTCACTACTTCGATCGCGCAGCAGAACAAGATGGTGCCGGTAGCGGACGGCAATGTCCGCGATCTTCACACCAAGTTCCTGATTCTCCGCGACGGAAAGATCATCTTCGAGGGGACCGCCGCGGAGTTGCTGCGCTGCACCGATCCCTACATTCGCGAATATCTGAGTTAGGCGCTGCTGGGCGAGCCGCTCTCGGCCTGCATCGCCGCGAAACGCTGCTGGAAGCGCTTACCCGTTCCTGCGCTTCCGGTGAGCCTTCCACGAACTTCTGCATGTGCGCGCCGAAGTTTTCCATGCCCGTCCGCTTGCGCACCTCGGCGAGGAACGGCTCGAGCCGCGCATATACGAAGAGCAGTTCCTGAAAGTTATCGCGGGCGAGGTCTTCGTTCAGTGCGCCTCGCAGCACCAGCGAGGCCGCCATACTCCAGTATCCGACGACCTGGCGCATGTAGGCGTTTTCCTTCGATCGAAAAGTCCGAAATGATCGCCATCACGTCATCGATGGATCTGCGGCGTAAAGCCGAAGATGAAATTGCGCGCCTCGCGCATCACCGTTTCACGGCGAAGATCGTACAAGTTTCAGAATCAGTTCAGCATCGGCTGGTGTGGCTTGTGAATTGCTCATGAGGTCTCCTGACTGGATGATCTGGGAAGGCACCACCTCCGCCAAGAACGGCCTGCCCTGGCGCGAGGTGGTGTAAGTGCTGAATTTCGGTTTCGGACGGCTATCAGCCCTTCGCCATCGGAGCAAAGGCTTCGCTGGCACGGCGCTCCATCTCCTCGGGCGAAACGTCCTCAACATGCTGTCCCAAGCGCCCAAATGTGGCCGAATGGATCCTTGACCTGACCATAACGGTCGCCCCAGAACTGGTTCCCGAGCGGCATGGTCACGGTCGCGCCCGCGCTTACCGCCTGGTCGAACACCTTGTCGATGCCGTCCATGTACAGATTCAGTACTACGCAGACTGCCACCCGCGGTCTTGGGCGATGGGCAGCCCATACCTGGAAATTCGTCCGCCAGAAACAGCTTGGAGTCGCCGATCTTGAGATCCGCGTGCATCACTTTGCCGTCCGGGGTCTTGTGGACTCCTCCGACCTGCGCGCCAAATGCCTTCTTGTAGAATTCGAGCGCCTCGGTGGCGCCGTTCACGACCAGGTGCGGAGTAATCGTATGCAGACCTTCAGGAACTGCTTTCACTGCCATATCGTCATTTCTCCTTCTCTAAGAAATGCCCGGCTGCGAGGGCCGGGCTGTCGTTTGGCTGGAATCGCCGTCTATTATGCAACAGCCACGGGCGTTATCTCCCGCGAGTAGTCACATTTAACCGTACTTTCATCCCCGACTTTCTTCTTTCCACGGCTCTTGGGCTCGTCCGCTCGGTGCGTTTGTTATTCGGACAAACAATGAACGTGCCCGATTTCAGGTTCTTCTCCAGCAGATACGGACTGCCGCACTCTGGACAGGCTTCAGCGATCGGCTTATAAGCCGAGGTAAACCGGCACTTGGGATAATTGGAGCAGCCGTAAAAGAAATTGCCCCGGCGCGCCTTTTTCTCTGCCAGGTCACCGGTCTTGCACTCCGGACACTTCACGCCAATGTAGTTCTGCTTGACCCATTTGCACTCTGGATAGCCGCTGCAGGAGATGAATTCTCCGAAGCGGCCGTGACGCAGCAGCAGGTTGCGCCCGCATTGTGGACACTTCTCGTCAAGCGGAATATCGGGGACTTTCTTGGCCTGGTCCAGGCGGCGCGTGGTCTTGCAGTCGGGATATCCGGTGCAGGCCATGAACTGGCCGAATCGCCCGCGCTTCAGCACCATAGGCCGCCCGCAGTTCTCGCAATACTCTTCCTGCGTCGTCTCCTGGAGGTCGGCGGAGTCCAGGTCCGGCAGGTCAATCGGATTTTCCTTGGTGAAGGTGCAACTGTTGGGATCGGTCTTGTCGTATGCGCTGCACGCGTAGAACGAGCCGTGTTTGCCCCACTTGATGACCAGCGGCGAGCCGCACCGCTCGCACTTCTCGTCGGTGGGCTTCTCCATCCGCTTTACGTTCTCCATGTGCTTCTCGGCGTAATGGAGGTCCTTCTCGAACTTCTTGTAGAACTCGGCGAGAGCGTCGGTCCAGCTCTCCTTGCCGTCTTCGATTTCGTCGAGTTCTTCTTCCAGCCGAGCTGTGTATTGCAGATCGAAGATGTCTTTAAAGTTCTCCACCAGAAGGTCGGTGACGACGAAGCCGATTTCGGTCGGGATGAACTTCCCGCCGACCTTTTGCACGTACTGACGCTCCTGAATGGTGCCGATAATGGCCGCGTAGGTGGAGGGACGGCCGATGCCGCGCTCCTCTAGCTCTTTCACCAGCGATGCTTCGTTGTAGCGCGGAGGAGGCTCAGTGAAATGCTGCTCGGCATCGAGATCCTTCAGCGTGAGCCTCTGGCCCTCCGTCAATACGGGCAGCTTGTGCTTGAGCGCCTCGTCCTCTTCGTCCTTGCTATCCTTCGATTCCTCGTACACTTTCAGGAAGCCTTCGAATTTCAGCACCGAGCCAGTGACACGGAAGCGGTATGTCACCGGGGCCACTCGTTTGGTTCACTGCGTCAATGTCCACCGTCGTCTGGTCGAAAACAGCCTGGTTCATCTGCGAGGCCACAAAGCGCTGCCAGATGAGCTTGTAAACCTTGTATTCGTCTTCCTGCAAATACTGCTTGATCGCGTCCGGATGACGAAGCGCCGAACTGGGCCGGATGGCCTCGTGCGCGTCCTGCGTGTCCTTCTTCGACTTGTAAGTGTTCGGGGATTCGGGCAGGAACTGCGGGCCGTAGGTGCTCGCAATCACGTCGCGAACTTCGGTCAGCGCCTCATTCGAAACACGGGTCGAATCGGTACGCATGTAGGTGATGAGTCCGACCGTGCCCTCCTCGCCGAGATCGACGCCTTCGTAGAGCCGCTGCGCGAGGATCATGGCGCGCTTCACGCTGAAGCGCAGTTTGCGCGAGGCGTCCTGCTGGAACTTGCTGGTGGTGAAAGGCGCTGCCGGGCTGCGGCGCCGCTCGCGCTTGTCAACCGAGCGCACGCTCCAGTCGGCGCCCTCCAACGCGGCCTTGAGCTTGCTCGGCTTCCTCGCCATTCGGAATCGGCGTCTTCTCGTCACCGATGCCGATAAACCGCGCCGTAAAGGCGGGTGGCTTGGCAGCCTGCAGGTGCGCGTCGATGGTCCAATACTCTTCCTTGACGAACGCCTTGATGTCGCGTTCGCGCTCGACGATCAGCCGCAGCGCCACCGTCTGCACGCGGCCCGCGGAGAGCCCACGGCGGACCTTGTCCCACAGCAGCGGAGAAACCTGATAACCGACCAGGCGGTCGAGTACGCGGCGCGTCTGCTGCGCGTCCACCAGATTGCGATCGATATCGCGGGGATGTTGGAACGCATCCTGCACCGCGCGCTTGGTGATCTCGTTGAAGGTGACCCGGCGGATATTGACCGGCGATCTTCTTGCGCTTCTTGCCGTCCACGCTCTCGCCACCGAGTTCCTCGGCGAGGTGGGCAGCGATGGCTTCGCCTTCGCGGTCCGGATCAGGCGCCAGGTAGATGGTGTCCGCCGACTTGGCCAGCTTCTTCAGCTTGGCGACGACCTTCTCCTTGCCGGGGATAACGACGTACTCGGTGGAGAAATCGTTGTCGACGATCGACCCCGAGCGACTTCTTGGGCAAGTCTTTGATGTGGCCGAACGAGGCTTCCACCTCGTAGCCCGCGCCCAGATATTTTTGGATCGTCTTCGCCTTGGTCGGCGATTCGACGATGACTAGACCTTTTGACAATGGAACCTCAATGTGTACGAACCTAGCATGGAACGCAGACGGCGGCAAAACAAGAGACGCTCGTGGCCTTTAGCTCTTAGCTTTTAGCTCTTAGCAAACGACTGAGCCGTCTGCCTTTCCGGAATCCCTCGAATCCGCTTGTAAAAAACTGTCAGCATTCGACGAATCTGGCTCAGTTCGTCGGTCAGGCTCTCATGACTCTGAAGGTAGCCCAAGTCCGTCGCGAGGAGTAACAGATAATCCAGTTCACTCGCCGAGCCCATCGCGATCTGGACGAAGCGGCCCATATCGCCATCGCCCCATCGGCCACATCCTTCTGCAAGGTTCGTTGGGATCGACGAGGCAGCCCGTCGAATCTGGCTGGTCAAGCCGAATAGTTCGGATTTCGGGAAACCCTCGGTGGCACGATACAGCGCAAGCGTCAACGTGTGCGACCGTTTCCAGACGACCAGATTCTTGTAGTCTCTCATTTCGATCCTCCGTTCGGAGTTTCAGGTCGCTGGTTGTCGTTCACTAAGAGCTACGAGCTAAAAGCCAAGAGCCGCCGCGCTTCGCGGTCTCACATCGTCCGCACATAGTACTTCCCCGGCAACTGCCTGATTCGGCCGCTCAGCTCAAGCTCAAACAATGCGCTGAAGATTTCCGAAGAGGAGAGATACGAACTCAGGCGCTCGACCAACTCGTCGATGTGGGTGGATTCATCCGACCGCAACAGCGCGAAGACCTTCTTCTCCGCCGGAGGCAAGTCTGCCGCCTCAAACAGTGATGCCGTGGAAACGCCCTGCGATTCAGGCTGCTCTGGCGGCGTCAGCGCCAAACGGGTGTCCGCAGGCAGCGCCTCCCACACGTCTTCCCAGGTGGCAACCAACGCGGCGCCTTGTTTTATCAATGTGTTAGGACCCCAGGAAAGTTTGTTGGTCACATTGCCCGGCACGGCAAATACTTCGCGCCCCTGCTCCAACGCGCAGCGTGCTGTCACTCGCGTTCCGCTGAACTCTCCGGCCTCAAGCACCAGCACGCCAATCGCGATGCCGCTGATAATCCGGTTGCGAATGGGAAAGTTCTGCGGCGCCGGAAATGTGCCCAGCGGGAACTCGGTCAGGATGGCTCCTCCCGAGGCGAGAATCTGATCGGCGATCTTGTGGTTCTCCTTCGGATAAACCTCATCAATCCCCGTACCCCAGATAGCCACCGTCCGGCCGTGGGCGTTCAGCGCGCCGCGATGTGCCGCAGTATCGACCCCACGCGCCATGCCACTAAATATGATGAGTCCGCGAGCCGCCAGATCGCAGGCGAGGCGCTCCGCCATGCCCGTACCATACGGCGTCGGATGACGGGTTCCGACGACTGCAATGCCTGGTTTATCAATGATTTCCGCATTGCCCTTAAGGTAAAGAACAAGGGGAGGGTCGTAGATCTCCAGCAGCCGTCGCGGATACTCGGCATCGCCCGGCACGATGACTCTGGCCCCTACTTCTTTCGCATGATCCAGTTCCGTCGCAGCCAGCTCGAGCGACTTGCCCAGCGAAATGCTCTGCGCCGCCGCCGCAGACAGGCCCGCCGCCTCCAGAGCGGTCAGCGAGGCTGCGAACAGCTTGATCGACTCCCGCCGAAACGTCTCTACCAGCCGGCGCCCGCGACCCGCCCCCACGCCAGGCGTCAGCGACAATGCAAGCCATTGCAGTTGGCGGGTGACAGCATAGTCGTGGGCGCGTACGGCGCTTCGCTTTCCATGGCACCTCCTGCGGATTCTGGCTCCGATAAACGGAAGGTAACCTGTCTAATGGTTACCGTCAAGGATTCACATCACCAAGGCCTGTGCCAAAGCTAGCCTGCTAGACTCGATGGTTCATGCCCGGCCTGCGAATCTCTGCCATCTCGTTCCTGAACACGGCACCGCTGATGTGGGACTTCGAACACGGCGATGCCGGTCGCGACTTCGACATCGAATACACCATCCCGTCCGCCTGCGCTGCCGCCCTGGCCGCGAACCAGGCCGATATCGGCATCATCCCGGCCTTCACCTATGCCGAGATACCCGGCTTGGTCATCCTGCCGAACATCGCCATTGCGGCCAAGGACCGAGTGCGCTCCATCCTGCTGGTCAGCAAGAGGCCCATCGAGGAGGTGCAGACGGTTGCAACCGACTCCAGTTCGCGGACGTCGGTAGCGCTGTTGCAGGTTCTGCTTGCGAAGTTTTTCGGCGGCGCTCGCCAACTCACGCCGCACGCCCCTCAACTTGAGGCCATGCTGCGCGAAAACGACGCAGCCCTTCTCATCGGAGATGCGGCGCTGCAGGTGCCAACCAATTCCGGGTACCTTCTTTATGATCTGGCACACGAATGGCGTCGGCGGACGGGCAAGCCGTTCGTCTTCGCATTCTGGGCGGTTCGGCTCGATGCCCTCAACCGGCAGGCGCAGGAGACCGATCTGGCTAAGGTGTTTCAGAGTTCACGTGATCACGGCCTTCAGCCGGAAAATATTGCCACCATCGCCAAAGAGTGGTCTCAGAAGCTCGGCCTGGACCCCGACGACATTTGCCGCTACCTGACAGAGAACATTCACTATTATCTAGACCGTGACAACCATGCCGGGCTGCAGCTATTCCTGCACTACGCACAGGAACTGGACCTCATTAAGAGTGTCCCGGAGTTGCGATTCCTCGGCCCGGTGGCGTTCGGAGGCCCGCGTAAGTAACGCCTGTTCGTCGGCCCCGCTGCAAGCTCGGCGTTCAGCGTTTGACCGCAATTTTCCCCGGTGCTACCGTCGAGCCTAGCTCCCGATGGGTTACAGATTGGAATACATGCCGGTCGCGCTGATGGTGCGCCTGATCGGGGCGTTGCCGCGTCCGCTCGCCCGTGGATTCGGGATTCTCATGGGCGGGGTTGTTTATCACCTCCACCTGCGCTTGCGGCGGGTGGGCATGCGCAATCTTCAGCTTGCGTTCCCGGAGAAATCAAAAAAAGAGCGGCGCACAGATTCTGCGCGGGGTGTACATTTCGCTTGGCCGTTTACTGGGCGAAGCATGCTTATTTCCCAGCTACACGCCCGCGAATGCCGCGCAGGTTGCGGTGTATCAGGGATTCGAGAATTTTGAAGCTGCGGAGAAGCTCGGCAAGGGTGTGCTCTTCCTCACCGGCCACTTCGGCGGCTGGGAGGTCGGCTCGTTCTTCCACTCCCTGATGGGACATCCCATGCAGATTGTGGTGCGGCCGCTCGACAATCCCTACGTAGACGCTTTGGTAGCGCGCTATCGCGGACTGCACGGCAACACCATGATCGGCAAGCAGGAATTTGCCCGCGGCCTCATCGCGGCCATGCGCGACAATGCCACCGTCGGCATTCTGATGGACACCAACATGACGCCGCCGCAAGGTGTCTTTGTGGACTTCTTCGGCATCCCTGCCTGCACCGCCAGCGGTCTGGCGCGCGTGGCGCTGCACACCGGCGCGGCAGTGGTTCCCGCGTTCACCATCTGGGACCCGGTGCTGCGCAAGTATCGGGTGGAGTTCGACCCCGCACTGAACCTGGTGCGCACTGGCGATCACGAAGCCGACACCCTGGCGAATACGGCGCTATTCACCAAGGTCATCGAGCAATACGTGCGGCGTTATCCCGATCAGTGGCTGTGGGTGCATCGCCGGTGGAAGACGCGGCCTGCAGGTGAGCCGGGGTTGTACTAGGGCAGCTCTTAACTATCCACTACCCACTGCCCACTATCCACTGCTATAACTTCCCTCATGCCCCAAACCCTGGAATCGCTGGCCGAATTCACAGCCACTCGCTTGATGGGCGACGGCAGCATTGAAATCGCCCGCGTCGCCGGCATCGGGCAGGCGCAACCGGGTGATCTGGTATTCGTTCAGGACGAGAAGCATCTCGAGCAAGCTCTGACATCGGCTGCGAGCGCGGTTATCATCGGCGAATTCGCCGCACATTCATCCGGACGTAAGCCGCTGTTGATCGCCGACCATCCTCGTCTGGCCTTCGCGCGGGCTGCTGCGTTGTTGCATCCGCCGAAGATTTATCCGCCCGGCATTCATGAGACCGCGGTCATCCACTATTCAGCAAGATTGGCGACCCCGGTTAGCATTGATCCCTACGCGGTCATCGAAGCGAACGCGGTTATCGGGCAGCGCGCACACATCGGGGCTGGCTGCTACGTCGGCGAGGGCGTGGTGATCGGCGAGGATTGCGACCTCTACCCACGTGTCGTCATCTATCCGGGCACAACGCTTGGCCGGCGGGTTGTGGTTCATGCCGGCGCGGTGCTCGGCTCCGATGGCTTCGGCTTCGTGCGCGACGAAGTGCACGGCCGCTATCAGAAGTTTCCGCAAATCGGCGAGTTGATAATTGGCGATTATGTCGAGATCGGCGCCAACTGCACCATCGATCGCGGCGCGCTGGAGAAGACCGTCATTGGCCCGGGCACAAAGCTCGACAACCTGGTGCACATCGGCCACAACACCAGCGTTGGCGCGAACGTCGTGATCGCCGCGCAGACTGGCGTTTCCGGCAGCACCAAGATCGGCGATGATGCCGTCGTGGGTGGACAGGTTGGTCTCGGCGATCATGCGACCGTCGAGCCGGGCGTCATCCTCGGCTCGGGGAGCGGCGTTCTGTCCCACAAGACAGTTCGCGGCAAAGGGGTTGTTTTCTGGGGTAGGCCCGCGCGTCCGCTTCGCGAGTATCTGCGCGGATTGGCGGTGCTGGCGCGCCTGGCCCGCAAGGACGAGGATAATAGCCTTTCGGGTCCGTCGTAATCTACAGGAGATTGTTTGGAAGAGACGCTGCCGGACAATCGAAGTACGAGCCGCAAAGCGGCGGCGTTGCCGTTAGCCCAGGGCGGATTGCGGGGTCCCCGACACGCGCAGCTTTTGCGCGTGTATTTGGGGTGCAAGCAAGCCCTGGGTAAGTTGCAATTGAAACCGAGCCGGCTTCAGCCGGCGACACATCAACGAATTTCATGTCTCTCATCGTCATCGGCGGACACTCTCGCAGCGTGGGCAAGACCAGCGTTGTCGCCGGCCTGATCGCGGCTCTGCCCGAGTTCCATTGGACCGCCGTCAAGATCACGCAATACGGACACGGCATCTGCTCCGCCAATGGAGAGCTCTGCGATTGCGCCACCGATGACCACTCCTGGGCGCTCACCGAAGAGCGCGACCGCAGTGGCGAGAGCGACAGCTCGCGCTTTCTGCTGTCGGGAGCGGCGCGTTCGCTCTGGGTACGCACCCGTCAGGGAATGTTGGCCGAAGCCATGCCGCGTCTGCGTCAGGAGCTGGCGACGCGGAGAACGCCATCCTGGAATCCAACTCGGTGATGCGCTTCCTGCGGCCAGACCTTTACATCACGGTGCTCGATGCCGCAACCGCCGACTTCAAAACTTCGGCACAGGAATTCCTCGACCGCGCCGATGCGGTGGTTCTGCACGACGCCGCCGATCAAGTCGCCTGGACCAATGTTTCTCTCAAGCCGGTGGCGGACAAGCCGATGTTCCGCATACGCCCGCCGCAGTACGTCACCCCGGAGCTGGTCGAGTTCGTGCGCCAGAAGCTGGGAGTTACCACAGCAAAGGTTGTCCCATAGTCGGGCGACGATTCCGCCTTCTGCGGAATCAATTCCGTTTATCGAGGACTGGGAAGGTCCGCCAGCGCCGCCTCGGCGCGTGCCACCATATCCTTAAGCTCGGCTACCTTTCTCTGCGCTATCTCAGAGTTCGGGTCGATCTTGAATTTCTTGGCCAACGCCTCCAACGCCGCCTGGCTTGGAGGCCTGTCAAATTCCTTCACTCTTGCCACCGCTTTGGGCAGCACTTCCCGGTAATGAGCCATCTGATCGCTCGCCTGTTGCGGGAAATAGCTGAGCCGGTCTCCCGTCTGCATCGCATCAATCAGTTCGTCCGGAGACCAGGCGATCGGCCACGTCTGGTTGAGCGCGTCATAGGCCTCACGCAGTCGGGTCATCGCTCCGGAAAATCCATTAAGCTCCGAGCGACGGCCAAACAGCGCTGCGGACCGGGTAACGCGAACCGTCACGGCCTGGTTCACCGGGCCACTGGGCACGCTGATCACCGTCGTGAGCGTGTTGCCTTCGAAGCGCCAACCGGCCGCTCCCTTTGCAGGGGCGTAGGCCACAGTGCTCCCGTTCACCGTGACCGAAGCAGGTGGCCAATCTGCTGGGAGGTGGATTTCGTATGCCCGCGCAGTCGCCATTCCCTCGTATGTGCCTTTCGCTGCGCCGATCTCCACCGTCAGCTCACTTCCCTTCTCCACCGCGCGGAGCTCGGTGCGCGCGTCCGCTCCCTGCTGATAGGCGCGCGAGTCTCCGGCGTCTTCGTACAGGGTGTAGGTGGAGCTCTGGCCGTCGGCGAGGGGAAACACATTCACGATCAGCGGATCGAGCGGTTTCTGGTTTGAGTACTGCATGGGCGGGAGCCTCGGGCACAATTGCGCCAGCACGTACGTAAACCGGAGTCTGCGAGATGGAGAAATTCCGTTGGACGTCGGCTGGCCCGTGAAACTGCGTTCCCGTCGGCCATTCGAGCCACTCGCCCTGCGGCAGCCACACCGCCTTACTTGCGAGACCCGTGATCTTGTCCCCGGGCGCAACGACGGGCGAGACAATCATCTCATCGCCAAAAACGTATTCCTCCTTATTCGAGTAGGCTTCCGGAGCCTCGGGCCAGTCGTAGTAGAGCGGATGCAGGAAGGCAACACCCGTGTCATACGTCCGGCGCGCCTTCGGTGTAGATGTACGGCAGCAGCGCGTAGCGCAGGTGATAGATGCCGCGCATGATGTCCGAATAGGGCTCGGGATAGGCCCAGATGCGGCGTTCCGCGTCGGGGTTCTTGGTGGTGTGGGTCCGCAGGATGGGGCTGAAAGCGCCAAACTGCAGCCAGCGCGTGTACAGCTCAGGCCCGACCGCGCCCGGCATGTGTCCGCCGATGTCGTGGCTCCAGTAGGCATAGCCGACGTTGGCCGCGGTCGCTGTGAACCAGGGCTGAAATGCCAGCGACTCCCACACCGAAATCGTGTCGCCCGAAAAGCCAATCTGGTAGCGATGATTGCCCAGACCTCCCCAACGATGGAAGAGCAGAGGCCGCTTGCCCTCGCGGGCCTGGTCGGAGAAGTGGACGTAATTGAGCCACCACGTCGGATTCACACCCGGCGTTTTCGTGTCGTCCTCCTGTTGCCAGTCGAGCCACCAGAAGTCGATGCCCTGCTTCTCCAGCGGATGATGCAGCAGGTTCAGATAGTTGGTAGCAAATTTCTTGTTGGTGATGTCGAACGGCACATACTTCTTGGTCGCCGGATCGATGCCCATTGCCCGCGCCATCGCCGGATAGGCATCCTCCCACGGCTGCACGCCAGAGGCGGGATGCAGGTTGAGCGTGGCCTTCAGGCCTTCTTCGTGGATGTGCTTCAGGAACTGTTCGGGATCAGGAAAGAGCAGCTTGTTCCAGGTGTAGCCGCTCCAACCCATGGTGTGGCCGGACTGATCCTTCGGCTTCTCTCCCGCGCCGCTGGGACCGAAGGTCAGATGCCAGTCCATGTCGATGACCAGCACATCGAGAGGAACGTCGTTTTGGCGAAAGCCGCGAACCAGGTCATCGAGTTCCTGATCGGTGTAAGCCCAGTAGCGTGACCACCACGCCCCGAAGGCAAAGCGCGGTGGCAGCGGAATGCGCCCGGCAATCAAGGTGTAGTCCCCGAGCGCCTGTTTGTAATCGTGACCGTAGCCGAAGAAGTACCAGTCCTGGCGGTCGCCAGCCGGACGTTGCATCACCCAAGGCCACGGACTGCTCTCCCCGTCGGCAAAGCTGAAATCGGCGGAATCGAAGAGCGGTCGCGAAGAGTCGTCAACCAGCGTCCAGCCATCGCGCGAGAGCAAACCCGGCTCGATCGGCTCTTTCGTCTTGTCTCCCAGCGCCCCATCGAGAGTGCGCGTGGTGCCCATCAGGTTCCCGGTGTCTGGCATTCCGGGATGCCAGGTGACTGGCTTGCCATTCAGCGTGAACGTGACGTTCAGGTTGTCAGCCGAGAATTTTCCATCTGCATCGCTGTTGGGCTTATACCGCAAGTCCAGAGCACTGGTCTTGATCACCAATTGGTGAGTGCTGGGATCGTCGACCGACGTGAACGTCGGTACCGGCAGTTTGCGATTCAGGAAGACCAGCGACGCGTGGTCCTCGAACTTGCTGTCAGCCGCCCATTCCATTCGGATCAGCTGCGGAGTCAACACCGTAAATCTTGCGTTGCCCTTGCTAACCACTGCCTTAGGGTCGGCTACGGGATTGTAAACACCCGGCATCGTCGCAACGCCGCTGGAAACGCCCGTGTCTTGCGCGCGCGCGGCTGGGGAGCCAAGCGCAGCGGCAAGGCAGGCGATCAAAAAAAAGCTGTCACGAATTGACTTTGAAATCGAAGGGTGGAAAATCGGAGTGCAACGCACGGCCGCGCTTTGTCATGGCGTGGAGATTGTAAACGGGAACACTACCTAAAGAGCAGGAAGTGGCACAACTTGTTTTCCGTCGAAAGCCTTGGCGGAATTTTTACCTAGGCCCACCCTGGAACGGCTCCCTATATAATCGGACGTTTCCATCGTCCATTGGCGGGCACTCATCAATCCCGGCCAACATTGTCCTTACTCCAGGAAAACAATTGTGGCACTCGACCAGAAAATCTACGAACTCAGAAGAGAGAAGCTGAAGCAGATTGAGGCTTTGGGGCAGGCTGCCTATCCCTATCGCTACGAAACCACCCACAGCATCCCGCAGATCATCGAGGAATACTCGGCCAAGAGCTGGGCCGGAGCTGGAAGCATCGCGCGTCAACGTTAGCGTCGCCGGACGCATCATGTCGATTCGCGTCCAAGGAAAAGCGGGCTTCGCGCATCTGCAGCAGGGCGGCCGGCGATTGCAGATCTATGTCCGGCTCGACAACGTGGGCGAGAAAGGCTTTCAGCTTTACAAGCTGCTCGATATCGGTGACTACGTCGGAGTCAAGGGGTATCTTTTTCGTACCCGGACGAATGAACTCACGGTGCATGTGGAAGAGATCACTTTTCTGGTGAAGGACCTGCTGCCGTTGCCGGAGAAGTGGCACGGCCTGCAGGATGTCGAGACGCGATACCGCCGGCGGTACGTTGACCTCACGATGAACCCGGAGGTGCGCGAGGTATTCATCAAGCGCGCAAAAGTCGTGCAGTCCATGCGGCGCTTCCTCGACAGCAATGGGTTCATCGAGGTCGAAACCCCGATGATGCATCCCATCGCCGGTGGCGCGGTAGCCAAGCCTTTTATCACGCATCACAACACGCTCGACACCGACCTCTATCTGCGGATTGCCCCGGAGTTGTACCTGAAGCGGCTCGTGGTCGGTGGCATGGACCGCGTGTACGAGATCAACCGTAACTTTCGCAATGAAGGCATCTCGACCCAGCACAATCCCGAGTTCACCATGCTCGAGTTCTACATGGCGTACGCCGACTACCGCGACATGATGGACTTCACCGCCGAGATGCTGGCGCAGGTGGCGCGCGACGTAAACGGCACAACGGTCGCGCACTTCAACGGGCACGAGATCGACTTCGGTCACTTCCAGCGGCTCTCCATGCGCGAAGCCATCATCCAGTTCTGGCCCGAGAACGCAGGCGCCAAGCCGCAGATGAGCGACTTCTCCAGCGCGGAGCAGATCGCCGCCATGGTGCACCGTTACAACGCCGCCAACCCGCACATTCCCTACGATCCGGCCGCGCCCAATGGCAAGACGATCGCAGACATATTTGAGTTTGTCGCCGAACCGCACCTTATCCAACCCACGTTCATCTATGACTTCCCTCTCGCCATCTCGCCCCTCTCCAAGAACAAGCGCGAGCCAGAGGAAAACGCTGAGTGGGTGGAGCGCTTCGAAATTTTTGTCGGCGGTCTGGAGATCGGAAACGCCTTCAGCGAGCTGAACGATCCCGAGGAGCAACGCCACCGCTTCGAACAGCAGTTGAGCGAACGCGCGCGCGGCGACGAAGAAGCTCACCAGATGGATGAGGACTACATCCGGGCGTTGTCGTACGGATTGCCACCAACGGCGGGCGAGGGCGTGGGCATCGATCGCCTGACCATGCTGCTGACCGATTCCCGCTCGATTCGCGACGTCATTCTCTTCCCGCTGCTGCGTCCGCTAAAGCGAGAGGAGGAAGAGGAGATTGATAGCGGCGAGGAAGCAGCTGCGAAGAGCTAGAGGGGCCATCGGTCAACCAGAGTTGCGAGCAAAAACTGCACTGAGCTCCGCTTCACGCGACCCCGCGAAAAAATACCCCTCTTTCGAGGGGCTTAGAGTTCAGGAGAGAGATACAGATCAAGCCGCTAGAAGAACGCTGCTACTCACCAGCAATTCGCGCATGCGCAGCCGCGCCTGATGGAGTCCGCGGCGCGACTCGTCTTCGGTAAGCCCCAGAGTCCGAGCAATGCGAGCATGGTCGTAGTTCTCGGCATCGTGCATGAGAAAGACCATCCTTTCGGTAATCGGCAACTGCACCACCGCGCGCTCCAGGTCAACACGCAACGTGTTACGCCGGACTGACAAGACATTCTTGCAGGGCGCGCAACTGAGAGTAAGCGCTCCCAGCCGCAGGTTCTGGCGCGCCTCGGCAATCAGGGCACAATCGATTGCTTCAGGTGAAGGTGCCTCGCTCTTCGCGAATGCTCGGCAAAAAGCCGCAGTCATCAGTCCTTCCGCCGCTAATTCGTTGTACGTCATCCAGAACGCCAGCGCGTAGACTCGCTGTCTGTTTCGTTCATACACACCACTGTAAGTCGTGGTACTGCGTTGCGTAAGGGCGGTCGCGTAATCGGTAAAACTGAGAACGTTCGCTTGCTGCAAGGTGCTCATGATTGCTCCTGTAAGTTATGGGCCCTTCATGGACCATGCCCGGGCATCGCTGACGTCGGCTGGATTTTGGCCGCCGTAGTGCTGCTCCCCCCGGCCCTCGGAAACAGCGACGCTGACTAAACAGCAATCTCCGTGCCTATCTGTTATCGAAAGACCCCCGACAGAGGACAATAGCCAGCGAAGTTGTTGAAAACAAGGATTAACAGGCACATAGAAGTGAGAGCAGAGCGATTGCGCCCCAGACATGTTTCGCGCGCAGGGGCGTCGAAAACCAACTAGATTGGGACTTCGGCTGCCGCAAGTTGGCATGAGGATACCAACTAAGCACTTCCATGGTGTGTAAGTTTTCCAGTGCGAAGGTGAAGATTCGAACTTCGAAACGGAATTCGACCTGGTCATAAGGCCCTGCCCGTGGGTGCCAAGTAAATTTGCTTGTCACACATTGGCGCTGAAATAGATAGAATTAGCCAGCAACGGCCATGTGAGCCTTTATTCTGGCCGTGCTGAGTCCCTTCGTAATCATGGCCAACGAACGCATCTTAGTAGTGGATGATGAGGAACTGATCCGGGAGATCATTTGCAGCGTCTTGAACCAGGCGGGCTTTGAATGCCATCCGATCAACTCGGGCGCCGAAGCGCTGACCGTCCTTCGTACCAGCGACAACTACTCGGCCGTGGTGTCGGACGTGATCATGGACGGAATGGATGGCTTGACGCTGTTGTCGAAGATCAGACTGGATCATCCAGACTTGCCCGTGGTAATGGTTACAGCCGTCCACGACATCTCCGTTGCATTGGCCGCCATCCGCAATGGCGCCTACGACTACCTGCTAAAACCATTCGAACGCGAACAACTGCTTGCCAGCGTGCGACGGGCCGTCGAGAACCGGCGTCTTAAGGCGGAGAACCTGGCTTACCAGACAAAGCTGGAATCACTGGTGTCGGCCCGCACGGAGATGCTTAAGCAGGCGTTGACTGACTTGGAGCGCTCGTATGACATCACGCTCGAGGCCCTGGGCGACGCGCTCGACCTGAAGGACGCCGAGACGGAAGGCCACTCCAGGCGGGTGACCGCTTTTACCATCGCCATTGCGCGGGCCATGGGCCTTACCCAAGACCGGGTCCGGGTCATCGCGCGCGGGGCGTTCCTGCACGACGTCGGCAAAATGGCGATTCCTGACGCGATTCTCAGAAAACCCGGGCGCCTCAGCCCCGAAGAGCAGGAGATCATGCAACGGCACGCCCAATTGGGATATCAGATGTTGCGCAAGATCCCCTTCCTCCACGAGGCTGCCGACATCGTGTATTCGCACCAGGAGCGCTTCGATGGCACGGGTTATCCGCGAGGCCTCAAGGGCGACCAGATCCCGCTCGGGGCCCGAGTGTTCGCTATCGCCGACACCTTTGACGCCGTGACCTCCGACCGCCCTTATCGCGCCGCCCAGTCAATTTCCTCAGGGCGACGCGAGATTGAACGCCAGTCGGGCAAGCAGTTCGATCCGGATATCGTGAAGGTCTTCCTCTCCGTCTCCGAGCAGATTTGGCAGGAACTGCGCAGCGAGATCGAGGCCCAATCCGGAGTCAAGCGCTACGGGTTAGGTAAGATGGCACGCAACTGACATCCAGGGCGCAACCTGCAGCGCTTACAAGTTCAAGGAGTCGCGTGATGAGTACGGTCCTATCGGATCCCGAGATTCAGCAGGCACTGCAGAACCTTCCCGGCTGGAAGAGAAACGGCATCGCAATCGAACGCACTCTTCAATTTGGCAACTTCGTTCAGGCCATGGATTTTGTGAACCAGATCGCCGAGGCCGCCGAGGCGGTCAACCATCACCCCGATATCCACATCAGCTATAACAAAGTGACACTGGAGCTGGTCTCGCACGACTCCGGGGGGGTGACTCAGCGAGATGTTCGCATGGCAGGCAAGATTAACGAAATCGCGCCGCCATAGCCGCAAAAAGGGCGGATGGAGTTGGATCAGAATTCTTAGTGGCCCATTTCCGGACGTGGTTCCACCGATTCGGCTACTCGATCCAATACCGTCTGTATCCGATCAAGTTCATTCTGAAGACCGTCGTTCCATTCCAGAAGCCGGTTTGGAACCTGGTCGAAATTCTGAAAGAGCGAGCGCAACACGCGGCGTCCACGCTCACTCAGTAAGACGAGTCCAAGGCTGCCAAGACCTAAGACAGCAAGTGGCACATACCATCTGCGCATCGGTTGCTCCTCACATGGCGCGCTCGTGGCACACCATAGCAACTTACCGCCGCGTACACGTTTTCTCAACCTTTGAATGATCTACTACCGCAATAACACCATGGCGAGTTTGGTTCCGGGAACGAGCCAGGCTTCCTCCCGGCCCGCGCCTCGTGCAGCCGCCAATCGGCGACCGACTGAAGCTTCTCCCACTCTGGGTTGGGAATTTTCGGTCGTGCCTTGTCACTCGCAAGCGTGACCTGTGAACTTGCAGCGGCGCGGCTGGCCCTGTATCACTGATGGCGAGGAGCGAGTTGTTGTGTCTCTTCAACGGCCGCATCCGTGTGAGGACCGCAAGGACGAGTCGATTCGCCACAAAGACGCGCAGCGTCGATCTTGCGACCCGGTTTGCGAAGAGACGCTTGCGGGCTAAGTCCTTATGGATCTATTAAATACATGTAAGCCTTTTGGGATCAATCATTTGCAGTTGAAAAATAGCGTAAGGTACTGATTCTAAAATAACGACGTAGGGGGTCGAAGGGTGCATTCCGCGGCAGGTTCCGACGAAGAACGAAAAGCGGCGGCCAACTCTCAGTCGCTCGACGAGTGGCTTACAATCGTACCAGCGCATCCGTCCTAGTCAATATCATGGGAAAACGAAAGTCACTACTTACCCTGTTCTTGTCGGTCGCCTTACTCATGGCTTTCACAACGCTGTCGGCGCAGGAGCGGACGCTCGCTCCGCAACCTAACACCGTCTGGATCGGCGCTGACGGCAAGTTCGAGTCGGAGCCGGACACCGCGCTGGTGCAGTTCAACATTTCCGCGCAGGAAGAGAAACTGCAGGACGCCAACCAACGCGCCACGCAGGCTGCGGAGCAGGTTCGCCAGCTTTTGCGCGCCAATGGGATCGATCCCAAAGAGGCGCAGGTAGGCCGTTTTGCGGTGCAGCCGGTTTACGACTACAAGAACCCGAAGCGCAAGCTGGTTGGCTACCGGGTTGATACCGACATCAGCGTCAAGGTCAAAGACTTCTCCAAGGTGGGCCCGATTGCGGAAGGTCTGGCGAACATGGACGTCACCAGCAACCAGTCGATCAGCTACCAACTGGACGACATGGACGCCGCCAAGATCAAAGCGGTGGAAGACGCGCTACGCCGGGCCCATGATGAAGCCAATGCAGTGGCTCGCTCCAGCCGGGCGCACATTGGGAGATCTCTCCTATGCGTCGGTGGACACCTTCGAGCCGACTCCCATACGCCCGATGATGATGGCGAGGGAGGCCGCGCCCATGGGAGTTGCCGCTGCTCCCGCCCCCACCGCCGAGTTCGGAGCTCAGAAGATAACCGTTACCGCGCATGTGAACGCGCTGTATATGCTGAAGTAAGGACGAGCGCGACTTTTGTCTTGTTCTGGCGTTTGAAACTGGAAAGCAACCTATCTGTCCCTGCGAGGAGAAGGCGAGAAGAACATGAAGCTCAAAATGATTCTGGTTTGGGCGGCAATAGCATTCGGCTCGGCCACGCTGTTCGCGCAGGACGAGCCGCAGCTGACGCCTCGTACTCCACCGAAGCCGCAGGCCAGCGCCAGGGTTGGTCCGACTGCCGTCACGGCTGAACAGGCGGGACCGCAACTCACCCCTGGCTCCAGCACCACTTCCCGTGACAACGGCAATTCTGCTGAGGCGATCACTGTGCCCGCGGGCACCAAGATTCCACTCACGCTGAAGCAAGGGATTACCACCAAGAATGCGCGCGTCGGCGATCCGGTGTACGCCCAGACATCATTTCCCATCACAGCGAACGATCACATCGTGATTCCGCCCGGGACTTTCGTTCAGGGCGAAATTCGGCGGGTGCAGCGGCCGGGCAGGGTGAAAGGCCGCGCTGAGTTGCTGATGAACTTCACTTCGATGATCTTCCCCAACGGCTATACCATCGTGCTGCCGGGTGCCGTGCATGGCACGCCCGGAGACCCCGGAACGAACGGCGTCAAGGACAAAGAAGGAACGATTGAAGGTGACAGCAGCAAGGGCAAAGATGTGGGCACGATCGTCGGCATGGCGATTCCTGGAGCGGGTATCGGAGCCATCTCCGACCAGAGCGGAGGTAAAGGCGCCGCCATCGGTGCCGCCAGCGGAGGCGCTCTCGGCCTGGCCACGGTTCTTCTGACGCGCGGTCCGGAAATTCAACTCGGCGTCGGCGATTCCGTCGAGATGGTGCTGGAGCGCAGTCTGACCATCGAACAGACGAAGGTCAACCGGGCATCTCAATAGATCAGGTACTTCGTCCGCACCTGCATGAACTGATCGAGCGCGTCGCGCCAATCGTCAGCGATGCGCCGCGGATCCTCTCCGGCCCGCAACGCAGCAAATACGGCCTTGTTCGCCAGCAACGTATTCATCCGTTCCATGTCAAAGCCGAGCGGCGATAGCTTGTGCAGAGCGGCGGCCAGCTCGATTCCCAACTCCGGCGCGTCCAACGTCTCGCGATCGATAATCACGATGTGGACGCCGCTGCACTGCTGGCGCGCATACATGCCGCTGAGCGGAGTGAAATTCGTCGGCACAAACCGCACTCCGGCAATGTAGCGCCCGTTGAGGTAGCTGGCGAGTTCCGGAGCGTCGATCCACGGCGCGCCGACCAGCTCGAACGGCGAGTCCGTGCCGCGGCCGACCGACAGATTCGTCCCCTCGATCAGGGCCACTCCGGGATAAAGCGTCGCCTCTTCCAGGTTCCGCAGATTCGGCGACGGACTCACCCAGACCTGTCCCGTGGAGTCGAACCAGTCTCCGCGCAACCAGCCCGTCATGGGAACCACGGTGAGGTTGGCGTTGATATGCCGCTCGCCGTTGTACAGCTTCGCCAGCTCCCCGATCGTCATCCCGTGCCGCACCGGAACCGGTTGGTAGTTGACGAAGCTCTCCTGCCCGGCGTCAGACACGGCCCCTGAACATAAGCGCCGTTGAGCGGATTGGGACGGTCCAGCACGACGATTGGCTTGCCGGCTTTGGCAGCTGCTTCGAGGAAATATCCCAGCGTAGTCTCGTAGGTGTAGAAGCGGGCACCGACGTCCTGAATGTCATAAACCAATACATCAAGGTTCTTCAGTACCTCTAGAGATGGACGGCGTTTGGCGTCGGTGCTGCCATAGACGCTATACACCGCCACTTCGGTCGCCTCATCCTTGAAATTGGGAATTTCGGTGGTGTCGGCCGCGCCGGTGATGCCGTGCTCCGGGCTGAAGATGGCAGCCAGTTGCAATCCTCGCGTGTGCGCCAGCACGTCGATGGTGCGCCGCCCGCGGGAGTCCACGCCCGTCTGGTTGGTCACCAGTCCGATTCGCGGCACGGGTATTCCGGGAATTCGTAGCGCGTCGAAGTCGCGTTGCTCCTGCACATCGATGCCGGTCAGCACCCGTCCATTGCGCACAACCACGCGCCGGCTGGCGACCGCAGCTTCGTTGTAACCGGTGATGCGCGACGACCCGCATCTTCTGCTCTTCGCTCGGCGTGAGCTGCAGCGCTGCGGCCACGGCCGTGGCCACCTCGGTCCGCAAGGCAATCACATTGCCGTACTTCACATGCACCGCATTGGTCAGCAGGATGACATAGGTGTTCGTCGTCGGATCGATCCACAGCGAGGTCCCGGTGAAGCCGGTATGTCCGAACGAGCCGACCGGCAGCAGGTCGCCGCGATTGGAAGAGAATGGCGAATCAATGTCCCAGCCCAAGCCGCGGACATTGGTGAGGTTGGGCGGCTGCTGCGGCGTGGTCATCTTCTCGACGATCCACGGCGACAAAACCGGCGCACCACCGTTCAGCATCGCCTGCGCGAACTTCGACAAGTCGTCCGCGGTCGAGAACACTCCGGCGTGTCCAGCCACTCCGCCCATGGCTCGCGCCGTGGGATCGTGCACGACCCCCCGCAACATGGCTCCGGTACGCTCGTCGTGCTCGGTGGGAGCAATGCGCGGGGTCCAGGTCTCCGGCGGATTGAACGTTGTCATGGTCATGCCGAGCGGGCCGAAGATAAAGTTCTGCGCGTACTGATTGAGCGGCGTGCCACTCACCCGCTGCACCAGTTCGCCCAGCACGATGAAGTTGATGTCGCTGTACAAGAAAACCGCGCCGGGCGGATTCACCAGCTTTTCGGCATTGGCCCGCGAATAAGCTTCATCCACGCCTCGCCAATACGGTTTCAAGTCGAGGTCGGCACGCAGTCCCGAGTAGTGCGTCATCAACTGGCGGACGGTAACGTCGGTCTTGCCGTTCTGCGCGAACTCGGGAATGTACTTCGCCACCGGATCGTTGAGCTTCACCTGTCCGAGCTGCACCATGCGCATCACCGACGTCGTAGTGGCCAGCACCTTGGTCAGCGACGCCGTGTCGAAGACGGTGTCGGGCGTCATCGCCTCCTTCGAGGGCTCGAGCGCACGATTGCCATACGCCTTGCGATAGATCACTGCCCCATTGTGGCCGACCAGCAACACGGCTCCGGGCGCATTTCCCTTCTCCACGGCATCTTTCAACAGCGCGTCGAGTGGCGCGAAGCGGGCCTGGTCGGTGCTGGCGGGAGCCGCAGGAGCAGTGGCTGTAGCAGCCGGATTCTGCGCCGCGGAGCGTGCGCTGAAAAACAACAAAGAAACGAGTGAAAGCAGGACTACGGCCGCCCCGCGGAGACGAAGACTCAATGGATGTGGACCCTTTCTAATTTCGACGAACCTGTCGAGTTTTGGGGAGCAAGCTATTATAAGTGGCGCTCGCATGTTGCACATCTGTGAGACTTCTCTGAACCAGGCATCACAACCATTCGTCGCGCCCCGGCCCGCTTTCGCGGACCAGGAAAAGCAGTTTGCGCGGGCTTTCGCCGTGATTCGCAACGGAATTGGGCAACGAGCTTTTCCCGGCGCAGCGCTCGCCGTCACCCACCGCGGATCGCTGATTGCTTCACAAGGATTTGGCAGCTTCACCTACGATGAAGGCGCTCCGCCGATACAAGCCGAAACGGTTTTTGATCTCGCGTCCGTCACCAAAGTGATCGCGACCACGGCTGTGGCGATGCTGCTCTACGAGCGGCGCGGTTTGAGGCTTGACGCTCCACTGTCGAATTTCCTGCCCGAATTCGTGTCGCTGGCGCCGCAAGATCAGCGAGCGCAGCGCGAGGCGGTTACGATTCGCATGCTGCTTGCGCATACGAGTGGGCTGCCAGCTTACGAGAAGCTGTTTCTGTTCGCGCAATCTCGCGAAGAATTGGTTCGCGCAGCGCTCACCACGCCCCTGACGGCGCCGCCGGGCACGCGTGCCGAGTACAGCGACATCGGATTCATCCTGCTCGGCGAGGTGCTGGCGCGCGAAGCGGACCTGGCCTTGGATCTCTTTGCCCAGCAGAACATCTTTGCGCCGTTGGGCATGACGCGTACCCGCTTCAATCCGCCCCAAGATTGGAAGACCGCCATTCCCCCGACCGAAGACGACCAGGCCTTCCGCAAGCGAGTCGTCCAAGGCGAGGTGAATGACGAAAACGCTTATGTGATGGGAGGCGTCGCGGGACATGCCGGCGTTTTCGCACCCGCGACCGACGTGGCCCGCTTCGCCGAATGTATGTTGCGAGAAGGGACTCCCCTGTTCCAACCCGCGACGGTCAAGCTCTTCACCCGCCGCGAACAGACGCCCGCCGGTACATCGCGCGCGCTGGGCTGGGATACACCCTCGCTCAACGGATCCTCGTCGGGTGCATACTTCTCGCAGGCATCGTTCGGACACCTCGGCTTCACCGGAACTTCGCTTTGGATTGATCCCGTCCGCCAACTTTCGGTGACGCTGCTGACCAACCGCACCTGGCCGAACCGGGAATCCCAGGCGATTCGGCAAGTGCGTCCGCGGGTGCACGATGCTATTGTCGAGGCGTTGGAAGAACCATGAAGCACAAGCCCGCGACCGACACCGCGAAGCTCGGCACGGAACGGCGAAATCGCGCCACCCAGAACCTGGACAGGCAGTCTGCGCTGGAGATCGCGCGCATCATCAACGCGGAAGACGCCAAGGTTGCGCCCGCCGTCAAGAAAGCCCTGCCGCAGATTGCGCGGGCGGTGGACGCCATCGCCGCTGCGCTCTCCAAGGGAGGCCGCCTGATCTACGTCGGGACCGGGACCAGCGGACGCATCGGCGCGCTCGATGCCGCCGAATGTCCACCAACCTTCGATACCGATCCCAACACCGTACAGTTCGTGATGGCTGGCGGCGTGAAGGCGCTGGCCATTGCCGGTGAAGCCGACGAGGATTCGCGCGAAGGCGGACGCGCCGACATCGCCAAACGTAAGCCCACGGAGCGCGACGTGGTGGTGGGCCTTGCCGCCAGCGGCCGCACGCCTTACACCGTCGCCGCCATCGAGTACGCGCGCTCACGCGGTGCAACGACGGTCAGCATTACCTGCAATCGAAACACCCCACTGGAGCGCGCATCGCAGATCCCTATCGTGGTCGAGGTCGGCCCGGAAGCGCTCACCGGATCAACCCGCATGAAAGCCGCCACCGCGGAGAAGATGATCCTGAACATCCTGTCCACCGCGGCGATGGCCCGGCTGGGCTACGTGTACGGCAACCTGATGGTCAATTTGCATCTAAAAAACAGCAAGTTGCTGGAACGCGGTATCCGTATTCTGCAGCAAGCTACCGGCATGAACCGCGAGGATAGCCTCAAGGCTTTGCGCCGGGCGGGCGAGAGCATTCCGGTCGCGATCGTCATGGTGAAGCGTGGCGCTACTCGACTCGAGGCTGAACGCCTGCTGCAAGAGGCCGAAGGACATGTGCGCGTGGCTTTGGGCGAAAAATAAGAACTCACTGATGCGTGCGGCGAGATTTCCACCTGCGTTGTTGCTGCACTCGCATAACAAGGCGTTAACTGCTGAGGAACATCACATCGCGAAACCGCAGTTGTCGCGTCTAAATGCTTATAATGCGAAGGAGTGGAAGGGCCTGATCCGCAATCAAAATGACTGTGTACTGTTCGTTGTTTGCCTCGGCCATCGGCGGTGAAATCTCCAGTCTCATCGAAACCAGCGGTCTCGTCGCCAAGACAGTTCTCATCATCCTGCTGCTGTTCAGCCTCGCTTCCTGGGCCATCATCTTCTCGAAATGGGGACTGTTCCGGCGCGCCCGGGTGCAGAGCAATCGCTTCATCCGCGCGTTTCGCAAGTCGGAGCGACTGCAGGACGTGGCTGCGGTGGCCGAGCAATTCAAGCCCAGCCCGCTGGTCGCGGTCTTCGAAGGCGCATACGGAGAACTGCGCAAGCAGGCGTCGTACCCCATACGCATGACTGCCCTGCAGCGCGCGACCCAGATCGCCGCCTCGGAAGAATTGAGCAGCCTCGAAAGCCGCTTGCCCTGGCTGGCAACCACCGGCGCGGTTACGCCCTTCATCGGACTGTTCGGAACGGTGTGGGGCATCATCGATGCCTTTCACGGGCTGGGAACGGCCGGCGCTGCCACCCTGCGTGCGGTTGCTCCGGGTATCTCCGAAGCGCTGATCACCACCGCCGCCGGTCTGTTCGCCGCCATTCCAGCGGTCATTGCCTACAACATGTTTACCCAGCACATCCGCGAGTTTGGCGCGCGCATGGACGACTTCAGCCTGGAACTGATTAACGAGGTCGAGCGCGCCCAGAGCGGCACCGCCCCCCGTGCGGTCGAGAGCGTGGAGCGGCGGTAATGGCATTCACCAATGCACAGGGACGGACGCAGACGTCGCTCTCCGACATCAACGTCACTCCGCTGGTGGACGTGGTGCTGGTGCTGCTGATCATCTTCATGGTAACCGCGCCGGTATTGCAGTCGGGCATTGAGGTCGCAATCCCGCGCACCAAAACCGTGAAAGAGATCACCGAGGAGCGGCTGGTCATCACCATTGACCGGCAGCAGCGCATTTTTCTGAACAACGAGCCCATCAACATCAACCAAATTGGGGCTCAACTGCATCAGAGAATTCGGGACCCCGAAGGCCAATCGATCTTTGTTCGCGCCGACGAAAACGTTCCGTTTGGCGCATTCGCGACCGTCATGGATGCGGTGAAGCAGTCCGGCATCACCAACGTGAGTATCGTGACGCAACCGCTGGAGAAGAATGGCAGCCGACGTTGACATCTTCCCGACCGGGGGCAATCTTCGCTCTCCCGTCATCGGCTCGGTGGCACTTCACGCTGCGCTTTTCGCCCTGGCCTTATTCGGATATCTGTTGCCCAGCACCCGCGGCGAGAGTTGGGGAGGCACGGCGGGAGGTGGCGGCGCGATGAGCGCCACCTTGGTCAGCAGCATCCCGTTGCCCGTTCCTCCCACCGAGACCCAGAACGTACTGGCCAACGAATCGAAGGGGCTGACGCAATCGCCGCCCAAGGAAACTCCGAAGGAAGAACCGAAGGCGATCCCGATTCCCGAGCGCGAGGCCAAGCACAAAGGGCCGCGCGAGTCCACGCTGAAGAAGCCTCCTCCCAAGGAGGTTGCTAAGGTAGAAGAGAACAAGATTCCGTTCGGCCAGGGAGGCCCGGTCAGCGGCCCGTACGGATCGTTCGCCGTCGGTGGCACCAAAGGCGGGCTGAGTTTCACGGGTGGGACGGGAGATTTTGGCAGCCGTTTCGGCTGGTATGTGGACGCGGTGCGGCGCAAGGTTTCGGAGAACTGGCTGAAATATGAGATTGATCCGCGCATTGACGCGGCGCGCCGCGTGTACATCTATTTTGAAGTGACCCGTTCCGGCCAGCCGGTAAACATCCGGGTGGAGCAATCGAGCGGCATACCATCGCTCGATCAGTCTGCTCTGCGAGCGTTGCAGCGCATTGACACCTTCGGACCGCTTCCGCCCGAGTACTCAGGAAATTATGTTGCTGTGGAGTTCTGGTTTGATTATCAACGTTAGTCCGCACTCATGGAATTGCCGATGACCAAACGATTCGTCGCGATGGTGTTCGCGCTGGTACTGTTTTCTTCCTTCAACATTCTTGCCCAGGACTGGATTCGCACCGGAACCGGTCTCGGCGTGGAGAAGATCCGCCTCGCGGTGCCCGACTTCAAGCTGGTCGCCAACGACCCTCAAACCCAGGCGCTGGCCTCAACCTTCAACACCACTCTGTGGAACGACCTGCAATTTGCCGGGATCTTCGACATGGTGTCGAAGAGCTTCTATCCCGTGTCGCTGCCGGGCGCACCGCAGGATGTGCACCTGGCAGACTGGAGCAGTCCGCCCCCGAACGCGAACATGCTGGCGTTCGGCAACGTCAGCATTCAGGGCGCATCGCTCAATGTGCAGGGCTGGTTGTACGACGCCAAGAACCAGCAATCGCCGCAGGTGCTGGGCAAACAATATCGCGAGGACGCGAACAACACCAATGCGCGCCTGATCGCCCACCGTTTTGCCAACGAGATCATCTTCCGCCTGGGCGGCGGCATCGCCGGAGTGGCCGAGACCAAGATCTACTTCGTCAGCAACCGCGGCGGCGCGAAAGAAATCTGGCAGATGGATTACGACGGCGCCAACCCCAAGCAGCTCACGCACACCGGCTCGATTGCGCTCTCGCCGCATGTTTCGCCTGACGGTTCTCGCGTCGCTTTTTCCGGCGTGACCAAGGAAGGCTGGCAGATCCAGATGTACTCTCTGGACCTCGGCAGGCTGGTCAGCTTCGAGCATTTCGCTGGCGACAACTATTCCCCGGCCTGGTCGTCGGACGGCCAGAGCCTTGCCTTCTCCTCCTCGCGCAGCGGGAACACCGAGATCTATACCGTCGGCGCGGCCGGAGGAAATCCCCGCCGCCTGACGGAGAACAAAGGGCCGGATGTTTCGCCGACCTGGAACCCGAAAACCAACGCCCAGATTGCGTGGGTAAGCGGGCGAACCGGACTGCCGCAAATCTACACCATGGCATCGGATGGAACGAACGTTGTGCGCGTAACCGATCAGGGCTATGCGGTTTCGCCTTCCTGGTCGCCCAACGGGCAGTTCCTGGCGTTCGCCTGGGTTCGAAATTATGGGCCCGGCGAGCCCGGCGCCAGCGACATTTACGTGATGGACATTGCCAGCAAACAATGGGCGCAGCTCACGCACGATGGCGGGCGCAATGACTTCCCATCGTGGTCGCCCGACGGGCGGCACATTGTTTTTCAGTCGAAACGAGGCGGACGCACTCAGATTTACAGCATGCTCGCGGATGGAAGCGAGCTCCGGCCGCTAACCTCGGGCGGCGAAAATACGCAGCCCAACTGGAGTTTCAAGTAGTCTTAAAGGGCGCCGGAAGGAGCACACTTCGGCCCTCTTGTGAACTGATGCGGGTGCTCTCGCAAGCAAATGGAGGAAGAGTTGAAGCTTACAAGAAGTCAATGGATGCAGGTCGTCATCGCAGTGGTCGTTGTCCTGGTTGTGGGTGCCTGCGGCAAGAAGCAGGTTGCGACACCGCCACCTCCGCCGCCACCTCCGCAATTGGCGCCTACCGCCTCGTTGACGGCCAATCCCAACACTATCTCTCCGGGCCAGTCCACCACGCTGACGTGGAACACCGAACACGCCACCGACGTCACCATCGACCAACTGGGCAAGGTTGATCCCAGCGGCTCACGTACCATGCAGCCCAGCCAGTCCACCACCTATCACCTGGTCGCCAAGAACGCAGTGGGGACGCAGGAAGCAACCGCGCGCGTGACCGTGGTGCAGGCTCCTGCTCCGCCACCTCCAGCGCAGACCTCAGACCAGGGTGACGCGATGTTGTTCACCCAAAACATGCAGGACGTATTCTTCGCCTACGACAGCTATGACATCGAGCCGCAATATCAGAAGGTGCTGCAGGCCGATGCGCGCTTTCTGCAGCAGCACCCCCACATCAAGTTCACCATCGAGGGGCACTGCGACGAGCGTGGCTCCACCGAATACAACCTGGCGCTGGGCGACAACCGTGCGAACGCCACCAAGCAGGCCCTGATTCAGTTGGGCATTTCCGGCGACCGTATCCGCACCATCAGCTACGGCAAGGAAAAGCCCTTCTGCACGGAAAGCAACGAGTCGTGCTGGCAGCAAAACCGTCGCGGGCACTTCGTGTATCAGCAGTAGCGGCGGCGGCGATCCTCGGGGCGGCCGTGCCGCCCCTTATTCATGATCCGTTGGACAGGTAACGTTCTTCCCGTGGTGTAGTCTTTTCATCAGGGCAATCTTAGGAACAGGACACGACTTTATGCGATTTCGGAATAATCTAGTCTGGCTGGCAGCCGCGCTCATTCTGGCAACCGCGACCCCTGCCTTCGCCGTCAGCAAAGAGATCATTCAACTGCAAACCCAGGTCCAATCCCTGCAGGACCAGGTCTCTCGCATGCAGCAGTCCATCGATATGAACATGGGCGCCATGCGCAACCTCATCGAGCAGAGTGCCGACAGCGTCAACAAGATGAATGCTGCGGTCAACGAGCTGCAAACCAAGATGCAAGGCCAGATCACCGACAGCAATGGCCGCCTCGATCAGCTCTCGGGACAGGTCCAGTCGCTGCACGACTCGGTGGACGAGTTGAAGTCGCGTCTGGCCAAGGTGAGCAAGCAACTCGACGACATGCAGCAGGGCGGCCAGAACCTGGCGGCGGGCCAGCCCGGCATGACGGCGGCTCCAGCGGGCGCTCCGGCTGCGGGCCAGCGCCCAACCCCAACGCGCCCCCTCCGGACACCCTTTACAACAATGCGCTGCGCGATTACAACTCAGGGAAATATGATTTGGCTTCAGGCGAATTCGGCGATTACTTAAAGTATTACTCGAATACTGATCTGGCCGGAAACGCGCAGTTCTATATTGCCGACATTGAGTATCGTCAGGGCAACTTTGAGGCGGCGGCCAAGGACTACGACAAGGTGCTGGAGCAATTCCCGGGAGGCAGTAAGGCGGCGGCGGCGCAATTGAAGAAAGGCTATGCCCTGCTGGAACTGGGGCAACGCGATGCCGGCGTTCGCGAATTGAACAGCCTTATCGCGCGCTATCCCCGTTCGATCGAAGCGTCCCAGGCGCGCGACCGGCTTCGCCGCTTAGGCGTCACGTCCACCAGCGGCACTGTGCACAAGCCGCCAGCACAAAAGCCGCCGCCGCAGCAATAGTCCGCTGTTTCGATTCCTCCTACGATAATCCCGTGCTGGTCGTCCCTTGTGCCGGAACGCCAGCCGTCATGCCTTGCTCCAAGACCAGTTCCCGGGCTCTGCCGCGAATCGAAGGCAGGTGCATCCCAAAAACGATGGCGCCCGCGATGCACGCGACGCCGCCCAGCGCCACCGTCCACGGCGCTCCCAGGTGATGCGCGGCGGCTCCGGCGGTCAGCGCGCCAAACGGCGCCAGTCCCATGAACATCATGGAGTACACCGACATGATGCGGCCGCGCAGGCGGTCGGGCGTCATGGCCTGAATGAGCGTGTTGGACGATGCCATCTGCACCATCATGGTGAACCCCACGGGCACCAGCAATACGGTGGAGAGCCAGAACATCCTTGAGAAGGAAAACAGAATAAGGCTGGCGCCGAATCCTCCGGCGCAGATGGCGATCAGTCTGCCGAGGCCCTTCACCCCGACGCGCGCAGCCAGGCTGGCCGCTCCCAGCAAAGCGCCCACACCGGTAGCGCCCATCAGAATGCCCAACCCGCGCGCGCCGCCGTGCAGAATCTGGTCGGCGAACACCGGCATGAGCACGGCATACGGCATGCCGACGAAACTCACCAAACCCAACAGCAGCAAAATCGCGCGGATGGGACCGGTATTTCGCGCGAAGCCGAATCCTTCGAGGATGTTCTCCAGCGGCGAACCCTGATTCGCCAGGTTGGCCGGATGCTGAATGCGCATCAGCAGCAGACCGATAATCACCGCAATGTAGCTGACCGCATTGGCAAAGAAGCACCAGCCTTCACCGATCGACGCCACCAGAATTCCCGCGATCGCAGGTCCGATGATGCGCGCTCCGTTGAACATCGAGGAGTTCAGCGCAATCGCATTCAGCAGGTCTTCCCTGCCCACCATGTCGATGAGAAACGCCTGCCGCGCGGGAATGTCGAAGGCGTTGACCACTCCCAGGCCCGCGGCCAGCACCATGATCTGCCAGACTTGTACGCGGCCGCTCAGCGTCAGCAGAGCGAGGATCGCAGCCAGGATCATAGAGGCCGTCTGGGTGCCGATCACGACCCTGCGGCGATTGTGGCGGTCGGCAACGATGCCTCCGATGGGCGCCATGATGAACACGGGAATCTGGCTGGCGAATCCGACAGTACCCAGCAATAGCGCCGAACCAGTCATGCGATAGACCAGCCATGACTGGGCTACAGTCTGCATCCAGGTTCCGATCAGGGAGATGAGCTGGCCCGCGAAGAAAAGTTGGAAGTTGCGATGACGCAGGGCGCGCACCGCCAGCGCCAGCCGGGAGCCGCGTGAGGCTGGCCGCGCAAACTCCTGCTTTTCCTCCTCCAAAACTGAGCGCAGGGTCTCAAGTTCGGATTCTTCGACCCTCTTGGCCATAGAAATCAGTTTGATGCTGGCGGCTTCTCGACCGGCTCTGACCTGTCCAGGCGGTATTCAAGGATCGTAACCGCGCGAAATGGTACGTCCTGTTCCACGCTGTATCGTTTGCGCAAGTTTGTGTCGATCGCATGGGCCAGCGGATCATCCGGCTTGGCGCGATACAGCACCAGCCATACTCGCTCGACGCCGTTGATCTGGTTCGCCCAGTCGTCGTTGCTCGCGCTCACCGCGATACCTTGCGGACGCGGGGCACTTCCCCCAGGCAGCCAGTTGCGATAGTTTTCCACCGCGAAAGAACCCTCCGCGTGGTAGTACAGCACGCGGTCCCCGGGACGCGCCTCAGCGATCAGGTAGCGCGTCACACCGCGCCAGTCTTCCTGCACTCGCGAATAGGAGGTAATCGCACTGGCCAGCGACAGCGCGCAGACTCCCACAACGGCCGCTGCCCGCCATGTCCGGCTGCGAATCTCTTCCGCTCCCGCTGCGGTCATCAACACCCACGCCGGCAGGCCGATGATGAGGAACCGGTGATAGAAAATCGGCCGCACCACGGAAACCATCAGGGTAAGGACGACCGGAGTGAACAGACAACTGGCGACCAGCGCATATCGCCAACAGCGCAAATCCTCGGCGCCGCCTTCACGCCACAGGGTTTTCAGGGTGCGCAGAAACAGAGTTACCAGTACGAGATCCAGCGCCAACAAGAGAGCGCCCAGGGCCTTGCCGCTACCGGCCGCGACATAAACTCCCAGATGGTAAAACTCCAGCAACGACGGCCGTTCCACCCAGGTGATGTGACCGATGTCCTGGATGTGAATCATCCACAGGACCGGGGACTCCCGCGAGTGCGATGAACGATCCTGCGACCGCCAACTGCTTCCATGGCCGGCGCCCCTCCGGCAAAGCTGCCAGCGAAATCAGGTGCGCAGCGGGAACGAACATCCCGAAGTAATGGCAGTACAGGGTCAGACCGGCTACGACTCCGTAGGCGCAGGCCAGTGCGATTGTGGGTCGCTCGATGAGGCGAACAAATAAATACGTCGAGGCCACAACCGCGAGCACGAGCAAACTGTACCCCCGGGCCTCCTGTGAGACCCAGATGGCACAGGCATTGAGCGCGAAGAATACGGTGGCTATGCGAGCCGTCGTCTCGCCGAACAGGCGTTTGCCGAGCGCGTACACCAGCGGAATCGAAGCGACGCCAATCACCGCCGAGAGCACGCGGACGCTGGCTTCGCCAACTCCAAAGAACAGCCAGGGGCGCAGCAGAACGTAATACAGCGCCATGTTGCCTTCGGCGTGCCACAGCATCGACCAAAATGCCGGAGTCGGGCAGTCGCGTGATGACGACGCTGGCAATTTCATCCAGCCAGAAACTCTTGTGGCCAAGCGCTATCAGCCGCAACACCGCTCCCAGAGCGACGATCGCCCAGAGCCACCAGGACGCCCGGCGAGCACCCGCCAGGTCCTTTCCCGTCGGCTGTTTGGCCTCTGCTTGGCTCATGAAGGTCGTGCCGGAAGGCATGTCTCGAATATAGCAGTCGGGATTGCCCCGGTTCTCCTCGCTCGGTTTGTGAATGTCAGGTTACGAGCTGATATTCTCTCCTGTGAATTGACATGCCAACATTCGCGGCGGTTGACATTGGCTCGAATTCCGTCCGGCTGAAGATCGCGAAGACCAATCGCGGCCGCCTGGAAACCCTGCACGAAGACCGCGAGGTGACGCGCCTCGGGCAGAGCGTCTTCGCCAACGGAACGCTCGACCCGCAGGCGATGTCCCAGACCATGCAGGTCTTGCGGCGCTTTCATCGGGCCGCCCAGGACTACGCTGCCGACCGCGTGCGTGTGGTGGCCACCAGCGCCCTGCGTGACGCGAAAAACAGCCGCGCCTTCCTGGACTGGGTGCGCACCGCTACCGGCTGGAAGGTCGAGATCATCTCCGGACTGGAAGAGGGCCGCCTCATCCATCTTGGCATCCTCTCCAACGCTCGCATCGTGCACAGCCGCGCGTTGCTCATCGATCTGGGCGGCGGCAGTTGTGAGCTCACGCTCTCCATCGACGGGCACATTGACAACATGATCAGCCTGCCCATCGGGGCGGTGCGGCTCACGCAGACGTTCCTGCACCACGATCCCCCCAAGAAAAAAGAGCTGGAACAGATGCGCGGGATCATTCAGCGTGAAGTCTCGCGCATTCGAAAGCGAATCACGCACTCCAGGCTTCAGATCGCCATCGCAACCTCAGGTACGCCGGCCGCCCTCGCCAGTCTGTACGCTGCCAAGGTCAGGGGTTACAACGATAGCAAGCCCCAGACCGTACCCCAGCAAGCGGTAGTGAAGTGGCTGAAGGAATTAAGCCGGCTGAGCCTGGGGCAACGGCAGGCGCTGCCGGGGATCGGACCACGTCGCGCGGAAATCATCATCGCCGGCGGCATGGTTTTTGCCGAACTCATGCAGCTGTGCAATCTGTCCAGCTTCCGCTATCTGCCTCTGGGGCTGCGCGACGGCCTGCTGGCCCAGATGATGGCCGACTACAACGGCAGCACCGTCATGCGCGAGCGCGTGGAGTCGGAGCGGCACGATGCCCTGATCGCCTCGGCCAAACATTATGGCGCCGACCTGCCGTTTGCGCAGCGCATTCGCGACCTCAGCCATGCAGCTGTTTCGCCGTTTGCAATCGGTGCACCAGATGCCTCCGCAATACGCCGACTGGCTGGAAGCCGCGGCCATGCTGCACGAAGTGGGCGCCTACATCAATCGCTCGGGGCGGCGCCGGCACACCTATTACGTCATCGCCCACTCCGAAGTCTTCGGATATACGCCGCTGCAGCGCCGCATTATTGCGACCGTGGCCCGTTTTGTCGGCAAGTCACTGCCGTCCCCTACGGACCGCGTCATTCGTTTGCTTCCGCCACCTGACCAGATCAATGTCCCGAAGGCCGTGGCCCTGTTGCGCCTGGCTCGCGCTCTGGACCAGGGACGCCGGGCTGCGGTGCGCGAGTTGCAAGTACGGGTTCATCAGGACGGCCGCGTCCGCCTGATGCTGACGCCCAATCCGCCCGAAGGGGTTGAGTTGGAGTTGTGGGCCGTGGAGCAGGAAAAGGATTACTTCGAAACCGTCTTCGGCCGTGAACTGCTCGCCGAAGCCTGCTGAATCCCGCGCACGAGCTTTGGGGTCAGGCACCACTTCAGCACCGCGGGCTGGCGGCCGTCCCGCTCGACCTTCGCCACCGCGCCCTTCTTGAAGTCGATGAACCCTGCCGATTCCCCGGACAGCATCCGGGTCAGGAAGTCGGTCATGCTGGGATTGTGACCCACCACCATGATTGCCTTCTTCTTTCCGTAGCGCGCGAGAAGGGCTTCGAAGTCCTGCGTAGCTCGCCTCCGGACGCAGCGCCGCGTCAACGACGATCTTGTCCTTATGTCCGAGTTCCGAGGCGACGATTTCCGCGGTCTGCAGGGCGCGCTTCAGCGGACTGGTGATCATAACGTCGAGCTTGAGATCCAGCGCCGCGAGCGCCCGGCCCACGTCATGGGACTGCTGCTCACCCGTCTTGTCGATGGGCCGCTTGTCGTCGTCCCCGGCGGGATCGTAGTGGTTGGCACTGGCATGACGCAAGAAGTAGATGTCCATGATGAGTATTTTGCCCTAATCGCGCCCGGGCCAAGCGGCATGAACTTCATCCACTTTACTTTATGCTATTATGTAAAGCATGACTGAAGCCACTCTCTCGGCCAAAAATCAGATTGTGATTCCGCGTGAAGCACGGAAAGCTCTGGGCTTGAAACCCGGGGACAAGATACTCGTGGTAGTTTGCGGCGAAAAAGTGCTCGTCCTCGAAAAACCGAAGTCCCACCGCGCTGCAATTCGCGGGCTGGCGCGCGGCATCTATCCTGCCGGTTACCTTCAGAAGGAACGCCAAAGTTGGGAGTAGAGCGCCTACGCGCCTTTCTCACGGCGCACCGGCGGATTGCCGTGGACACCAGCATCTTCATTTACCACCTGGAAGCAAACACTCGATATCTTCTCTTTACCGAGCATTTTTTCTCTTGGCTCGAACGTCCTTCGTCCAAAGGCGTCACATCAACCATTACCATGACGGAGTTGCTGGTCGAACCCTACCGTAATTTCGACGAGCACAGCGCGAATCAGTTTCTTGGCTTGCTCTCCACCTTCCCCAACTTAGATTGGATTGCGCCCAGCCTGGAAATCGCCGATTTAGCAGCCCATATTCGTGCTCTCCACCGCTTGAGAACTCCCGATGCACTGCAGGCGGCGACCGCCTTAAGCGCCTCGGCTACAGGCTTCATTACGAATGATCTGATTTTTCAACGGGTAGAAAGCTTTGAAACGCTGGTGCTGGAGCAACTTCTTTAGCCTTCTGCGTTTCTGTGTCTCGGAATCCCCTAATTCGCCTTGGCTACGGCCTTCTTCTGCGCGATCCACAGGTTGACCTGCTCCTCCAGCACATCCAGCGGCAGCGCGCCCGAATCAACTATCTCGTCGTGGAACTCGCGAATGTCGAACTGCCCACCAAGCTGTTGCTGCGCCCGGGCCCGCAACTCCAGGATCTTTAGCTGCCCCATCTTGTACGACAGCGCCTGAGCCGGCCAGGCGATGTAGCGGTTGGTTTCCGACTGCACGTTGGGCTCGTCAATCGCCGAGTGGTCGTGGAAATACTGCACCACCTGCTCGCGCGTCCAGTGCTTGTAGTGCAACCCGGTATCGACCACCAGCCGAATGGCGCGCAGCATCTCGTCCTCCAGCCGGCCGAAATCGCTGTACGGGTCCTGATAGAATCCGACCTCTTTACCCAGGCGCTCGGAATACAGCGCCCAGCCTTCGCCATAGGCGCCATACCACGCGTGCTGCCGGAACGGCGGCAGGCCTTTGACCTCCTGCGCGATGGTGCCCTGCAAATGATGGCCCGGAATGCCCTCGTGGTAGGTGGTTGATTCGATGCTGATGATCATGCGCTTCTCCGGCTCGCTGGTATTCACCTCGACATGCCCGGGGCGCGAACCATCAGGTGTGCCCGGAACGTACTGCGCTCCCGGAGCGTCCTTCTCACGGAACGATTCGACCGGCATGACGATCAAGTCGGCATTCGGCAAGCGGCCGAACAGCTTGGGCAGCTGCGGTTTCATTTGCGCCGTGTATTTGCGGTAGAGATCGAGAATCTGCTCGCGCGATTGCGCATACAACTTGGGGTTCGCTTTGACCGACTCGCGGAAGGACTTCAGGTCTTTGAACCCGAGACGATTGGCAATCTCTAACTGCTGCTTCTCAATGTCGGCGACTTGTTGCTGGCCTATCTGGTGAATTTCCTCCGGCGTCTTGTCCGTGGTCGTGGACTGCCGCACCTCGAAGGCATAAATGGCGTCGCCGTTAGGCAGCGACCACACGCCCACCTCCGTCCTTCCCTTGGGAACATATTCATCCTTCACAAAGGTCGCGAACTTCGCGTACGCGGGCAGGACGTCGTCCTTGATGGCCGCCAGGCCAGCAGCTTTCAGCCGAGTCTTGTCCGCCTCGGAGAAGCTTGTAGGAAACTCCTTGAAGGGCTGCGCAAACGGCGTCTGGTCGGGCGCGAGCGTGGCAATTCCGTTGATCTGGTCCACCACCTTCTCCAGCAGGAACTTCGGCGGCATCAGCCCATTGGCCATGCCCTTGCGCATGTTGGCGGTGTCTTCGTCGAAAACGCGCGGCATTTGCTTCAGACGCGCAATGTAATCGTCATAGTCCTTGACCGTCTGGAACGAGAGCACGGTCACCAGTTGCGGCGCGTCAATGTGGATGCCGTTCATCTGATTGACCGGCATCTGCCACAACTTCAGGTCAGTGCCCTCGATGTCTTCTTTGAGCGAACGAATCTCCAACTCGCGATTGAGCACATCCTGATGCGGCAAACCGGTGGCATCGATGGCCTCGAAGCGCTTGAGGAATTCCTTCTCCTTCGCCTGCTGTTCCAGGATGGTCTTCTCGGAAGTGCTGCCGAGCTGGTCGTTGTAGCGCTTGTCGCCCAGGATCGAGGCGTAAACCGGGTTCTGTTGCAGGTTCCATTCCCAGAGCTCGGAAATCAGCGCGTTCAATTGTTTCTGGCGGGTCGCGACGTCAGCAGGTGCGGCAATCATCTGAATAGCATAGAACAGGCAAAGAACCAACGCGACAAGGCGCACGCAAATCTCCTTTCGCAGCTCTGGAACAATATGATTGACGGCAGACAATGCGGAATGATTGCAATGCCATTGAGAATACGCGAATCCCAAGCAGTTCGTTCGCACCGCGGAATTTGAGACGGTTTCTCGCCGGAATCCTGCTGCCGAAACCCCCTCCCCAAATTTTCGATCAGAGTGAACACAGCGCCACGAAATGACTGTAAGCGTAACATTGTAAATAGCTTATCTTGACTTGCTGTGCGCTAAGCTTGATACCCAGGGGACACTTCATGTGCTGTTTCATCGGACATATCATGTGCTAACGACACAAACTGTGGTCTCCCGGCGTCCAAAAGACGGACGAGAACCCTGGGGGCGCCGGGGCAGGGTAGAGAACGATTTCCTTGGTCATTGGCAGAGGCCTCCAGGGGAATTCATGCGAAACAATGCGGCGAAATCGCTCGCGGAAACGATTCGCGTGGCTTTGTGGCGGTCGAGGGAGAGCAGGCCGCTCTTGTCGCCCGTCACCAGATAGTCGGCCTTGCCCGCCTCGGACAGGGCCAGCAGAAAATCGTCCATTGGATCGGGAGAGCGTTTTACGCGCGGTAGTGGGTCGATGTCCTCGGCAAGTTTCCTGACCTGGTTCACCAGACGGCCGGCGTGGTGGGGTTTGATGAGTTCGGCGACCCTTGGCTTTTGCAGCGTGGCCCGCAACTCGTGGAGATGTTCCGCGCACGTCAGAAGCGTAAACTTACCGTCTTCCCAGGCGTCGTAGATGGCAGCGGGATGGCCCGCCGGGGAGATCAAGGCGGACACCAGGATGTTAGTATCGAGCACCACGCGCATCAGGCTTTGTCAGCCTTCCCCTTGGCGCGGCGTTCCACCCGAACCTCGCGGACAGCGTCGTCAACGATGCGCTGCAGCTCGTCCGGGTCGGCGTCGGCGTTGCCTGCCTTGAGGTCCTGAACGGTGCGATGAAACACGCGCCAGCGGACGGCCTCTTCAATGAACTTCGAGAGGTCGCCTTTCTTCATGCCCCGGGCACCCAGAAAGGTGCGCAGGGTGAGATCGGTTTCTTTCGAGACCTTGATGTTCCAGCGGACGGCTTGTTCTTCCATTTTGGCACCTACACACTCAAGCAGATAAACACTTATACATCGATTGTAGGCCGGAATTGGGTCGGGAGGCAATGGTTTCCGTTAAGCCTGGGGCGCCAGGCCCGCAGGCCAAATTGCGTGACAGGTCTACCGCCCGGCGACCACGCCGTTCTCCACCGGCTGCACCAGTTGCTCGGGATTGGCGAAGTTGGCCTGCGCAATGCGGATCTGCTGCTTGAAGTCGTCCACCATATTTTCGTGCAGGCGCACTTCGGTGGGCTTCTTGGCGATGCTCATTTTGTCAATCTTGTCTTGCAGGCGCAGCAGTCCATAAAAGAGGTTCTCCGGCCGCGGCGGACAGCCCACGATATAGACATCCACCGGCACGATGCGGTCCACACCCTGCAGCACGGCATAAGTATTGAACGGACCACCCACCGACGAGCAGGCGCCCATCGAGATGCACCATTTGGGGTCGGGCATCTGATCATAGATACGCTTCACCACCGGCGCCATCTTCAGGGTGACGGTGCCGGCCACAATCATCAGGTCGCTCTGGCGCGGGCTGGGACGAAACACCTCCGAGCCGAAGCGCGCGATGTCGAAGCGCGAGGTGGAGGCGGCGATCATCTCGATCGCGCAGCAAGCCAGGCCAAACGTCATGGGCCAGATTGCGGACTTCCGCGCCCAGTTAAAAACGTAGTCGACCGTGGTGACCAGAAAATTTTTCTCGAAGCGGTTATCAATCCAACCCATGCAATACCTTCTCTCGATCCCAGCAGTGTCGGGTAGAGCAGGCCTTTAGGCCGGCGTCCCAACCGTCGTAATTACTCAGGGGCTTTAGCCCCGGTGGCACATGGGACCTGCTTTTTCTTTCCCCACTATCTTCGCCGATGCGACGACCAGCGGGCTGTGATGAACATCACAGTTGCCAATATGCCGAGTCTAGGCCGGATGGGCGGCACATTCAAGCGCGCACTCAATCCACAGACTTCCGATCTTCATTACTTTTTGTGTCGCCGCTCGTGACAAACAAACGACATCTTGTTTACACGGGAGCGCCTGCCAATTGCGTCTATTCCCCTAGATCCCGAAAATCGGAGGAATGAGATGAAAAAGCTTCTACTGTCGCTGCTGCTTGGTCTGGTTGCCGGCTTCGCGCAGGCTCAGACCGGCTATAAACAAACCAACCTCGTAGCTAATGTGGCGGGCATCGCCGCTCACACCGATCCGCAACTGTCGAATCCCTGGGGCATCTCTTTCTTGCCCGGACAACCATTCTGGATCGCCAACAACAACGGCGGAACATCCACGCTCTACGATGCGAGCGGCAACAAGAACTCGCTGGTGGTGCAGATACCCTCGGCCTCGGTGAATCCCTGCAATCCCGGATGTCCCACCGGAACCGTAGCCAATTCCTCAGGCGCCGATTTCGGAGGCGCGCAATTTCTGTTCGATACCGAAGACGGCATTCTGGTCGCCTGGAGCCAGGGCACTGTGGGCATCACCGTCGTGGATAACTCCCCCGCGGGCGCTGTCTATAAGGGGCTTGCCCTGCTGAACAACGGCTCCGGCAACTTTCTGCTGGCGGCGAATTTCCGCAGCGCAAAGATTGACGTCTTCGATCGGACGTTCAAGCCGGCCTCCCTTGCCGGGACCTTTACCGATCCCAACCTGCCGGCTGGATTCGCGCCGCATGGAGTACACGTAATCGGCAACCAGGTCTTCGTAGCCTATGCCATACAGGATGTCGACAAGCATGACCCGGTAAATGGCGCCGGGATTGGCGTGGTTGATATCTTCGATGTCAACGGAAACTTCGTGAAGCGGTTCACCTCCGGGGGAAACCTGAACTCTCCCTGGGGAGTCGCCGCCACCCCATCCAACTTCGGCCAGTTCTCCAACACGATCCTGGTTGGCAACTTCGGCGATGGCACCATCAACGCCTTCGACACCGCCGGCAACGCCCTGGGTCAGGTCACCGACGCCGGCGGGAATGTTCTGGTGAACCCCGGACTGTGGGACCTGTTGTTTGGTCAGACTTCCGCTGATGCGAACACCCTTTACTTCACCGCCGGTGGCGCGGATCAAACCCAGGGACTGTTCGCCACGCTGGTGGCAGCGCAGGCCGTGAGCAGCGGTGACTTCTCGCTCGCGGTCTCGCCCACCAGCGCCACCGTACCGCGTGGTGGAGCGGTCACGCTTTCCGTAATGGCCAGCCCCACCGGCGGCTTCAGTAGTCCGATCACCTTGTCGTGCTCGGGAATCGGCGGTGTGAGTTGCGTCTTTTCACCGAACATCATTACGCCGGGAGGCAGTGCGGTCATGGCGGCTGTGACCGTTTCGGTATCGCAAGGCTATACTCCCGTCGCGGCGATGGTCTGGTTGCCGTTCTCGGGCATCGGACTCTTCGGTCTGGTGTTCGCAACTCCCGCCGCGGACACGAAGTCAAAGCGGAAGCTGCTGCAACGGGCTGCGATCATAGCGGTCGTGTTGCTGGTCGCCGTACTGCTCTTGATGGCCGTCGGTTGTAGCTCAGGCATGACCAACCATATGACCAATAACCCACCCGCCAACCTACTGGTGACGGGCAGTTCCGGATCGATCAAGCATTCGGTGCAAGTCGCGCTCACGGTGAACTGAATCCTCCTCCATCACGCCAACGTGAGCGTGGCGCTGGACCGGCCTTTTCAACTCTGGAAGGCCGGTCCATTTCGGCAAGTAAGCTTGAGTTAACGACTTCTTCGCTGCCCCGCCCCTACGGCGCAAAGTAGCTGGAGATATCCAGAATCAGTTGGGTGATGCCCGACGCGTAGGCGTCCACCTTGCCGTTGCTGGTCGGCACGATCGCCATGTTCGAGGTGATCGCCCCGTCGATGGCGTTCAGCGTCGAAACCACCGGCTGGCTCTGACCGTCTGGCCACAAGGTCAGATAGCCGAGTCGCGCCGGTGGGCACCACCGTCGCGTTGAACACGTAGGCCTGCGCGGTGCTGGGCGGCCCGCAAACACTGTCCACCACATCCACCGGAGGACTCAGCGTTCCGCTGAACGGTTGCCCATTGCCAATTTTGCGCGTGTCGATCACCCGGCACGGCGCCACCGAATACAGCGATAACCCGCCTTGCCCCGCGGGAGCGAAGTAGCCGTTAATGTCAATCACCAGGTCGGTGTCGTTGCTGGCGTACGCGGTGATATCGCCACCCGTGCCCGCCGGCACAATCGCTGCATTGGCCACAATCGTCCCCGTCAAGTTATTCAGCGTGGACACCGGATTCGCCGGCTTCTGGCCCGTCGGCCACAGCTCCAGATAGCCCAGCGGGTTCCCCATCGCCGGATAGGGCACGGCCGTGAAGTTCAGCGAATAAGCCTGCGCACTGGATGGGATGTTACAAGACGCCGCGTTCAGCACCGGGAAATCGCGCGCTACCGTGCCCGACAGATGCGGTGAACCCAGCCCCTGCGGGAAATTATTCTTGCGGGTGTCGGCCACGCGACACGGCGTCAGCGGATAGAACGCCAGCGTCGAGCCGCTGATGGGCGCGAAGTAGCCGTCAATATCCAGCACCACATCGGTCGTGTTGCTGACGAAAACGCTGACCGCACCCTGCGACCCGGCGGGCACAATCGCCGCGTTGGCCTTGATGCGGCCATCCAGCGAATTCATGGTGGAGACCAAGGGCTGGCTCTCGCCCGTGGGCCAGATGGTCAGATAGCCCAGCGGCGCGGGTGGAACCACGGTTACGTTCAACGAATAGGCAGCGGCGGTCGTGGGAATGTTGCAGCCGCCGAGCTGCGGAATGGTGAAGTCCCGGGAAGTATTGCCCTGAATCGGGCCGCCACTCTTGCGCGTGTCCACCAGGCGGCACGGGGTCACTGGAACGAGTTGCGCAGGGCCCGACAGGCTGAAGACCGCTCCGTAGCCGTGGGCCCCCCCGATGAACGTCGTTCCGTAGAAGTTCCCATCGGTACCCTGGATCAGCGGCGCATCGGGGCCTTCTCCGTCCGAGCACCCGCTTTGGGAGCAGAAAGTGTAGATGGTCGCTAGTGCGCCACTCAAATTCATTTCGTAGATCGTTCCAGCGCCTTTGCGGCCCCCAGCCGAGGTTGTCCCGTAGAGGTTCCCATCGGTGGCCTGGAGCAACCCTGCTGTGGGGCCTTGGCCGTCCAGGCACCCGCTCACCGAGCAAAAGCTATACAACGTGGTTAGCGTGCCGGTGGTGGTGACTTTGAAGACCGTGCCATTGTTGCTGTTCGCCCCGCCAAACTCGGTGGTCCCGTACAAGGATCCATTGGTCGCCTGGATCACCCCCGCGTTGGGGGTCTGGCCGTCCGTGCACCCGTTTTGCGCGCAGAAGTTGTACAGCGTCGTCAGGCCGCCACCCCCAGTAAATGCGAACGCCGTGCCACAACCTTCTACCGCGCAGGCGTTGTTTTTGTTGGCTCCGCCGTCCTGGGTTGTCCCGTAGAACCTCCCATCGGCGCCTTGGATCAAATTCCCCGAGGGGCGTGCGCCGTCCAGGCACCCGCTTTTGGGGCAAAAGCTGTACAACGTCGTTAGCGACCCACCCGGGGTGATTACGAAGATTTCCCCGTAGCTGTTCTTCCCGCCAAACAGGGTAGTCCCGTAGAAGTTCCCATCGGTGGCCAGGAGCAGTCCCGCGTAGGGTAGGGCGCCGTCTGCGCACGATCCCAGGTTGCAGAAGCTGTAAAGCGTCGTCAGTGTGCCACTCGGAGTGATTTTGAAGACCGTGCCACGGTTGTTGGCCCCGCCATATCCAGCTGTCCCGTAGAGGTTCCCGTCGCTGTACTGGATGAGCCCTCCAACGGGGAGTGCGCCGTCCGTGCAGTTTGGTTGCGAGCAGAAGCTGTAAACCCAGACCAGCGTTCCGCTCGGGGTGATTTTGAAGACCGTGCCTTCGTTGGTGGCGCCGCCATTATAGGTAGTCCCGTAGAAGTTCCCATCGCTGGCCTGGAATAACCCCGCGAACGGGTTTGCGCCGTCCGTCCTATCAAAGCTGTGCAGCGTGGTGAGAATTTGTGCAGGCGAGGCAATCACTGCTGCGGCACAAAAGATCGCGAGACTGAACAGCAGGAAAACGAAGCGGAAACTGCGTCGGCGCTGCATGGCCTTCCTCCCGAGAAATCGTTACAGGGGTCGGGTCCAGCCTGCTCAACTTTCCTTACGAAGATTCCGAAGTGGCGATCCCATCCTTGAGGTCAGATAGGAGTCGCAGGCGCGGCCAGCGTTGAGCACTCTGGATTGGCCGGATGGTAGCACTGGATGCCGCCAAATCAAAGGAATTCTTGACGGACCCGCTACCGACCAGATTCACCCCACCAAGATGTGGTTACCTTCGTAACCTTCCCCGCGCTCGATATCACTGACTTTTCCCTTGACCTGTGCTTAAGCTGAGAGCGTGGTGAGGTGCGGCTAGCTGCTAGTCGCTAGTTGCTCGTCAAAAACATAGACCCTCAGAAACGTAGGAACACCATATCCACTGGTGGCTAAGAGCCAACCGCCTTCGCAAAGTACGGAACAGCAGGTCCCTCCGCTCGGACTGAAGTCCTCGGTCGGGATGACAGTAAGAAGGGGATTACAGTCCTCGGTCGGGATGACAGCAGAAAGAGGGCAACCGTCCTCAGCCGGCCGACAGCCTCTCTGGCGAAAAGCGAAGAGCGAATGGCGAACAGCGACCAGCGAACACACGAAAGAGAGGGTCTTATGCCAATCCAACATTGCCGTCACGTCAAAGAAGACGGCGTCTACTGCCAAGGCGCACCGCTGCGCGGGCGCGAATATTGTCGCTTTCATCTGCGGGCGCTGGGCCACCGCATGCGCATGGCGCGCGCGCAGGCCCGCCGCCAGCCGCACGTTCTCGTCCTGCCGCTCCTCGAAGACCTGAATGCGGTGCAGGTGGCCCGCATGCAGGTGCTGGACGCGCTGGCCGCCGGCCTCATCGAAGACCGCCGCGCCGGGCTGCTGCTCTATGGCTTGCAGCAGGCCTCCAGCGACCTGCGCAGCGCCACCGCCGCGCCCACTCTGGGCGTCTACGACGAGTCCGACACCGCCGAGCGCGCCGAAGACTATCCCGGCTTCGAGGAAGAGTTCGATCTGCCTCAGGACCTGGACCTGGCGAAGCCGCCCGAGGTGCTGTTCCCTGCCGCCGCGGCGCCGGCGCTGAAGGTCGAGCCTGCGCCGTATCGCAGCAAGCCCTTCCGTTGGGACGAGATCGGGCCTGAAGACGTGGAGTTGGAAGATATCTTCCGCACCCAGGGCCCGGATGCCTACCAGCGGCGTGAGAAAGAATTCACCCGGCAGGCGATGAACGAAGTCCAGGAGCACAAACGCGCGATTCAGCGGGCCCGCTACGTGGTGGAAGCGGCGCGGCGCAACGAAGAGCGGATGCTTGGAACTCCCGAGGAGCGCGCCCGCAACGCGGCCGAAATTAAACGCGAACTGGCCGAGGTGGCAGCCAAGCGCAGGGCCGAGCTGGAAGCAGCTGTGGCCGCGGCCGCTACGAAGCCGCAGGAGGCGGAAACAGCGGCACTCACTGACGATGCGGCTGCGGCCCCGGCACTGGGAGCTGAAGTGGACAAGAAACCGGCAGCGACGGAGCGTGTCGACGCCACGGATGCCCTGAACGAGCCGCAGAAGAAGAGCGGAACGTAGCGGCAAGGATGCGTTCATCGCGTTCCTCAAGAGGCGCATTTGCGCAGCAGCAGCACGGGTGGAGCACGCCTTCCAGGCGTGCCATTAAGAGCATCGATTAGGGGTGCGCTTTAGCGCCTGAGGTAAGGATTTTGGTCCGCCTCAGTGGCTGAAGCCGGAGGGACGGACGGTTGAGGCCTGCTCGGGAACACTGGCTGCGTCGCACCGGGATCGAAAGCCCTGCGTTGGGCAGAGCAGGCCTTGGCGGCGTCCAGGGCCGTGGTAAATGCAGGCGCTTTGGCCCCGAGAGGTGACGAAACGAGTCCCACAATGTGGGACGAAAGAGCTTAGCCCAGCGCTTCAGCGCTGGCAAAGAGTGTTAGCGGAATCGAGTCCCGTAGGGACGGCAGAGGTCGTTCTGCCGCGCCCGCGGCGCTGGTGCCCGGCGCGGCGGCCGGCAATTCGCTCAGCACTACGCGATCACCGATGGAACGCCATTTTCGGGAGGCCAGAGCACGATGAGAGTCGAAGGCACCATCGGCGCCTGGCAATCGGCCAGAATCCCCTCGCCGTCTGTGGCGGCGAGTGGCAACCGGCTACCGCCAATTGCCGCTAACCCCTTACGGCTCAAGCATATTCCTATAAGTCACGCACAATCAATCATTTGCAACGATTTCTTGTCTAAGTCGTTGATTCCAAGTGAGGCCTGGAGGGGGAGGGGTTCCTTGGAGGTTCGTCGAAGGAACGGTACAGCAGATCCCTCCACTCGGACTAAAGTCCTCGGTCGGGATGACAGTAAGAAAGGGATTACAGTCCTCGCTCGGCATGACAGCAAGAAGGGGACCACAGTCCTCGCTCGGGATGACCGCCGAAAGAGGACAACCGTCCTCAGCCTACCGTGGTCACGCCATTTCTGGGACCGGTTTGCTTCGGACCTGACCTATTCTTGTTGCAGTTCATTGACTGTGGTTTTCGCCCAGGGCGGCAGCGTGTTCCCTGGCGCGATTCGCATCCTCGACCCTACCTTCGAGTTGGTAGAATTTCGCCAGTCGCCGCCACGGCTGGGGAGCGTCGGGCGCAAGCCGAGCCGCCTCTTCCTGATAAGAGGTTGCCTTCTCGATGTTGCCCAACGCATCCCAGGCGCTGGAACGCCCCTGCGCCACCATAAAGCTGAACGTCCCGTTGTCGGCTGTGCTGATGTTGCGGGGAGCGCTCCGAACCGCCTCATCAAATGCTGCCAACGCCTCGGCCGGTTGCCCAGCCGCAAGGTAGGTGTAGCCCAGATCAAGGAGCGACTGCTGCGGTCTCGTCGAAAGCTGAGCTGCCCGCTTCATTGCGGCGATTGCGGCCGGGATTCGACCTCGTTTTTGGTAGGACCCCGCCAACGCAGACCAGGTGACTTCGCTTGGTTCGAGAGCGACGGCCGCCAGGTATTCCTCTTCGGACTCACCCATGCGACCGGAGGCAAAGAGCACGTTGGCCCGCGCCCAGTGAAGGAACGCGCTGTCTGGAAAGATGGAGAGTGCATTCGTGGTGGCGGTAAGCGCTTCAGAATTGCGACCCAGTGCGGCAAGGACGCCCGCGGCATTTGCCCACGCATTGAATGCCTCAGCACGGGTGGTTCCCTTCTGCGCCGGCAATGGGGCCGTCGCGCAGTTCACCGGAAAACGTTGCAGCAGTTCTTCGGTCTGCGGTGTCAGGCGAACGAAGACGGCGGAAACCTCGTCCAGATAAACCGCCCGCCACACTTTGCTGTTGCAGAAATCCTGCAGACGCACAAGCTGAATTCCATCGTAGCGCCCGAGCGGGAGAATAACGGTGTTGATGTTATAACGCTTCGTTTCTTGCTCCCAGGCGGAGGAATCGGGTGGTCTCAGCAGCAGCTCACCGTGCCGTTGTATGCGCTGCACTCCGTAGAGCGTGTCCCGGCCGTCGATATAAATGCGGCGTTCAGGACCGAGTTTCCAGGTCAGGTAGCCGCCCTCGTTGTAGGTGTTGAAGATCTCTCCTGGAAGGTCCTGGCGCTCGATAAATTCGGCGGCGCGTTGCGGGAACCACCAGCTCAACCCAGCTCCGAATGTGCTTTCCTCAGTTCCCTGAAAGTAATGACGGTTCGTTATCAGGTCGAAGGAGCGCAGGCCGGCGAGCGTCAACAGCAGCGCTACCGCAACGCTCGCAATGACCGAACGTGCTCTTGCCGGCCTTACGCAGGAGGCAGCGCGGCTCATCTCTCCGGAAAGGATGTATCCGCCGACGACCACCACCACGCAGGCAAAGATTGCCCCCATGCGTACGTATCGGACAGCCGGATAAGTCGCTCCCAGCAGGAGGATTGCCGCTCCCGGACGGGCCCGCAGCAACGCTACCACAGCCGCCACTACGGCGATCGCCAGCAGCAAGTAGATCGTGCCGCGGGTCTGCCGCAGCGAGAGAGTACTGCTGACAGCTCCCCACTTGAGAGGCACGCTGCTCCACTCCCTAATCCAGAACTGCTGCTGCGCGTTGGCCCGCTCCTGTCGGATCAGTGCCCGGTAAATTCCCCAACCCCAAGGGTTCACCAGAGTGGCCAGTGCCGAGCACACCAACCATCCCGCTGCGCCCCGAAGCCTTTGCAGGGCCGCCTGTCGGTGAGAGGACCGCACGGCCGCCTCCAGGAGTTCCAGGAACACATAGGCCCCGATCAACCCGAGGCCTGCCGCAAAACCAAAGTGAAGATTGACCCATGCCATCATCAGCAGCGGCAACAACCAGAGGCGAGCGCGGCCGGTCTGGTAGTTCTCCCACAGGATGGAGAGAAACGCCGCGAAGAGCACGACGGTAAACATGTCGGCTCGCGGAGTAGTGCGATAGGCTATGAGAGGTACCGCGACGATGGCGATTCCGGCGCTGACGGCGGAGCCTCGCCGGAGGAGCAAGGCAACTGTGCCACAGCAGGCTGCGGCCCCGATCCACGAAATGAAGGCGTACGACCCGAGCAGGTAAGCGGCATAGAACACCAGCCCCGAACCGGCGGGATAAATCCACGGCTCGCCCTGCGCAGTGTAGGAGAAGACGTCAACCGAGGGAACGTGATGATGCTGGACCACCCAGCGCCCGGTCGCCAATTGCCAGCCTACGTCAAAATCAGAGACCGTTCGCAGTCCCGCCAGAAAGGCGTATACCAGCGCGACGAAAACCAAAGCGAGGAAGACATGTCGCTCGGGAAACCAGGCACCCTCTTTTGACCAACCATCCTGGGGCAAGCTCGTAGTTGCTGACGGAGCTGAAGTCATGTGCTGGCTATTTGTTATCCTACCGCATCACCGACAACGGATAGCCGAGGTAGGGGCGAATGCGCTCCTGACATCCCTGTTCATTCGCGAAATCCAGCGGTTGCTCTCTTGCCGCGGGTTCGCTGAAGAGCAGTGTCCCTTCGACTCCACCTTCGGGATGAGAACAGGAACTGGATAACTGTAGGTGCGAAGAGCCAGAGAACAAAGCGAAGAGCGGCGCTGCTATAGAATCGGCCTTGGTCTTTATGTCCTTGACGACCCAGCCTGCGCAAACGGGGCCGCTCACGCCGGCCGCGAGCGGTGCTCCGCGTTCCCGCTTGGCAATCATCTTGCATTCGTCCGGCCTGGATGGTGCTGATCGCCTTCGCCGTCCGCGTCTCTGTGGGTCGCCCTCGCGCACACCTACCGCTTCCGCACCTCCGAGGCGAACTTCGGATTCGGCTTCGAGATCGGCCGCCTGGCCTACTCGCTGGCCAACGGCCACGGATTCAGTTCTCCCTTCGGCGGCGACACCGGGCCTTCGGCTTGGAATCCGCCGATTTATCCGTGGATTCTGTCGGTGGCTTTTCGGATATTCGGCAGCTACTCGCACGCGGCTGCGTTCGCGATGCTGGTATTCAACAGCGTCTTTGCCGCGCTCACCAGTTGGACCGTCTATCGCATAGCGCGCCGCGTCTTCGGAGAAACGGTCGCGGTCTGGTCAGGATGGGTTTGGGCGCTGTATCCCGACACCATCTTCTGGTCGGTGAAATGGATTTGGGAGACCAGCCTTTCGGCGTTCCTGCTGAGCTTGCTGTTCATGCTCACGTTGGAGATGGAAGGCGACGAACGGTCGTCTTCGTGGCTGGGTTACGGCCTGCTGTGGGGAGTGGCCGCGTTGACCAATCCCTCAGCGCTCGCGTTCCTGCCCTTCGCCGGATGCTGGCTGGTCTACCAGCTGCACCGACGCGGAAAGCGGTTCGTCGTGCCGGTTGTGCTCAGCGCCGTCGTCTTCTGGATGACCATCATGCCGTGGATGGTCCGCAACCACGAGGTGTTTGGCGGGTTCGTGTTCCTGCGCGACAACTTCGGAAACGAGCAACGCATCGGCAACAATCCTCTGGCCGAGGGCATGTACGTTTTGGCCTATCATCCCAGCAACAACGCTCTCTTGTACGAGAAGTACAAGCGAATGGGCGAGCCCGCCTTCTGCTCAGAGCAGGGACGTCTGGCGCGGGAGTGGATCGCGCAACATCCCGGAAAGTTCGCGGTGATCAGCTTGCGGCGCTTTTATTATTTCTGGAACGGCATACCGAGGCTATCCAAAGTTCAGTGGCTGGCCGAAACCAAGAACACGCACTTCCTGTTGGTTTCGGTGCTCGGTATCTGGGGATTGCTGCTGGCCTTGAAGCGACGGGTTCACGGCGTGTTTCTGTTCGCCAGTCTCCTGGCGTTCTTTCCTCTGGTTTACTATATTTGTTTTCCGGAGCCTCGCTATCGGCATCCTATCGATCCGGAACTGCTGATTCTCGGGGTCTATTTGATCTCTCAAGCTGAAACTCGCAGCCCGTCGCGTGACCGCGCCGAAGAACGGCCAGAGGTTTCGGAAGACGATACTCTGCCGCAGTTCCACACGCTCTCCGTCATCATCCCGGTTTACAACGAGCGCAAAACCGTGATGAAGCTATTGCAGCAGGTAGCGAGGCAACCGCTCAGCCTGCACAAAGAGCTCATCGTCGTGGACGACTGCTCCACCGATGGAACGCGCGACTTGTTGCAGGCGGCCGATTTGCCGAAGCTGCTCGGCGGCAACGGCGCAAACACTGTCAAGCTGGTGCTGCACGAGAAAAACCGCGGCAAAGGCGCCGGCGTTCGCAGCGGCCTGGAGCATGTGACTGGCGAGTTGGTCCTCATTCAGGATGCAGACCTGGAATATGATCCTCGCGATTATCCGCAGCTGATTACGCCCATTCTCGAAGGCCACGCCGACGCGGTCTTCGGAAACCGCTTCCACGATGGGCCGCATCGCGTGCCGCGATACTGGCGCTACCTGCTGAACCGTTGCTTCTCTCTGCTGTGCAACATGCTCACCGGCCTGAGCATTCACGACGTCACCGCCTGCTACAAGGTGTTTCGCCGCGAATTGTTCACGCAAATACACATTCGCTCCGACCGCTTCAGCATTGAGACCGAGATCACGGTCAAACTTGCCCGGCTTGGCGCCCGCATCTACGAGGTGCCGATCGTTTATCACGGCCGCACTTATGCGGAAGGCAAGAAGATCAGCTGGACCGATGGCGTCATCGCCGTGTACCACCTGCTGTGGTACCGGTTTAAGGATTAAGCATTGACGTTCGCAAGCAGTGCCTTTCTGGGCAGAGCGGACGAGTCTGGAGACAAATTAAGGAATGTTGTTCACGCGACGTTTTGCCGGTTGGGCTTGTTGGTCTTTGTAAGCATGCCGTTGATCTGGTTCCAGGTGACCACCCACGGAACAGCAAGCGAGAACAATAGCCTCGCGCCGAGCAGCCGGAATGAGGATTTTCCGGGGAAGGTTCGCCAGTCCAGCCGGAAGGCGAAATACGTCTCCAGCGCAAGGACGCAAAGCAACGGGATGATCGTGAATGGAAGAAGCGCCAGTGCAAGGATTTCGGCCACGCAGCGCGCGAGGTTTCGAAACAGGCGCGCACGTCGCGTTCCGAGCACGCCGTCCGTCTCGGCATAGCTTGCAGTCTGCCGGATCGCCGACCGGAAAGTGTGCTTTGGCCGATAATGGGCCTTGGCCCGGTCCACGAAGGCTGTGGTCGCTGCTTTGCGCGCTCGCAGATCAAAGACGGTATCTTCGCCGAGGAACGTGTCCTCGGGAAAGCCTCCTACTTGCTGCCATAGCTGTTTGCGAAAGGCCATGGAGCGGCCAGTGCAAGACTTGGTTGGCTCATCCGCGCCCAGCTTGATCCCGAAGAACGGCGCCGACGCAATGTCCCATGTTGTGCGGTCTTGGGGATCAATACAGGATCCTCCGACGGCGTATTCGGCTTGGTTGTCGAGAATGGGACTGGTGAGCTGTGCCAGCCACTGCGGCTCGTAGCTGCATCCGGCGTCTGCACAAGCGATGATTTCGGACGACGCCCGAGCCACCGCCGTGTTGCGGCCTCGGCCAATGGGTCCGGGCGAAGCCTTCAGGCTGCAACTTTCGTCCCGAATGGCAATGAGATTCGGGTACCTCAAGCCGGCAGCTTGCAGATGTTCCCAAGTCCCGTCGGTGGAACCGCCGTCTACGATGACGACTTCGGCGGGGCGAAGAGTTTGCTCCATGAGACCAGCGACCAGGCGATCGATGTCGTCGACCTCGTTGAGCACGGTCGCGGTTACGCTGACGGCTGACGAGCGCGTTCGGTGGCGGGTATCGAGATCCCCCGGTTTCCTCGTCCACATGCCGTCAATGGGTGGTGCCGATTTCTGCATCGCGATGAAGAGGGTCGTTTCGGAGCAGGTGACCTGCGATTATACCTGTTCCAATGTCACCGCTGCCGCAGACCGGCCTGGCGAAAAACCCATGACCTTTTTAGGTCATCTCACGTCTAACGGGCGACAGGAGGCGCTATGAATCGTAGGTATAGCAGTTTAGGTGGAGCATTTCTGGGAGCGATGCTGGCCCTGTTTCTGGCGGTCTCGGCCGGCGCACAGGTATCGCAAGAGTTCCACCGTACCGTTTCCCTTCCCTCGAATGGGCGGGTCTCGCTGGATAACGTCAACGGCAACGTCGAAATCACCGGCTGGGACCGAAACGAAGTCCAAATTGATGCTGAGAAAAAGGCGCGCGATCAACAAAGGCTCGACGAGGCCCAGATCGAGGTCGAGGCCGGAAGCGATTACGTGAAGATCCACACACAATATCCGCACAACCACACCAACAACAATCCGGCTTCTGTCCATTACACGCTGCACGTGCCGCAGAACGCGCAGCTCGACCGCATTAGCCTGGTCAATGGCGCGCTCACGGTGCAGAAAGTCACGGGCGAAGTCGATGCGAGCCTGGTGAATGGCAAGGCCCACATCAGCGACCTTAGCGGAGAAGCGAGCATTTCCAGCGTCAACGGCAGCATTGAGGCCAACTATGCTTCCTTGAGCAACGTGCGTGAGATTCGGCTCAAGTCCGTCAACGGAAGCATCGAACTCGGGCTGCCCGCATCTCCGAACGCTGACGTCAAAGCCTCAACCGTTAACGGCGGTATTAAATCGGATTTCCCGCTTACCGTGCAGGGCAGTTTTGTCGGCCACAATGTTAACGGCACACTGGGCAGCGGCGGGACGCGGATCGACCTGAGCAACGTGAATGGCAGCATCCACATCGGCTCGGCCCGCGGAAGTTTGTAGCGATTTCCCGGGTTTCTGAAAGCGTCTGTAATTGAATTCTGAGCCGGATCAAGCCGGCTGGGGCGAAGATTTCTTCGCCTTCTGCCTGGATTGCTTTTTCTTTTTCTTGGCCTTGGCGCGCGCTTGCTTCTTTAGCTCCTCCGGAGAATACATGCTGCCGCGACAACTCTTGCTGCCGCAATAGCAAGGAGCATCGTCGTCGCCGTCGTAAAGCCAGTAATCGTAGGTGAGCTCTTCTCCTGCGGCAACATCGCGCAGCGTAATAATGTACACGCGGTCGCCTTCCTCATCCGTCTCACAGTTGGGATCGCAAGAATGATTCACGAACATGGCCATTCCGTGCCCGTCGATGATCACTTCCCCGTCCCCGACTCCAAACAGGTAGGTAAACGGCCGACCTTCGTATCGGTTATCGCCCTCAGCTTTGGTAATGCGCTCTCCCGTGTATTCCAGAACGCGCGTACCTTTGGGAATTCTTTCCAGGGTGAAACAACCGGCAGCATGTATATCTGAGGACCGTATGATGAGGCGCAGCAAGAAGCAAGACTCCAGGAAAAGGTGCTGGCAGTATAGCGTATCGCCGCCAGGAATTCGTCAGCCGTCCACGTGCATCACTTTGCCTCGGCCCTGTCAGTGCCATGCGTCACATGACCGGCAGTCAATTCGCGGTTCACATTCTGCCCAGGATTACGTATCTTGGAAGGGACGCAGAGATATCGGGAGGCGTTCTCATGATTCATGTACTGGTCCGTCACAAGGTGGCGGAGTTCAACCGCTGGAAAGAGTCCTTCGATTCGCACCTCAATACCCGGATGCATGCCGGCGAGTTGGCATTCCGCCTTTTCCAGGGCGTGGACGATCCGCGGGACGTGACCCTGCTGCTGGATTGGGACAGCGTTGAGCACGCCCGCAGGTTCATGAGTTCCGACGAACTACGGAGCCGAATGCAACAGGCCGGAGTGGTGGGCACACCCGACGTACAATACATCGAAGATGTGCGTGCCATCCGCCGCACCGCGGCCGACTAGCACGGCCGCGGGAAGGGTCGAGATTTTTTTGCAAAACTATTGACATGAGGGGCGGTGGTGCGCTCCAAATTGCGCTCGCCCGATTTAGAGTGCGCGCACAGTCGGCGAGCCGGTACCACAACGTGCATTCGCTCAAAAGGCCCTAGCCATGCGTGTTTCGCGGAGCATGGCATTCTGTCAAGAAGTTTGCTGCAAAAAAAATCTCGCGGCGTCTCACTGATTTTTTTGCTCCGTTGACAAACCGGGCGGGAAAATTAAAATACCCAACGACTTCTCCGAATCGATTTGCATGACCGTGACCAATTTGACTGCAACCTCCGATGTTCTGCTGAACACTGATTTTCCTGACCTCAAGCTCTACGCCAGCGGCAAGGTCCGCGACCTTTATCAGGTCGACGACGACCATCTGCTGTTCGTGGCTACGGACCGGATATCGGCGTTCGATTACGTGTTGGCTACCGGCATCCCGCAAAAGGGCCGGGTGCTGACCCAACTCTCCCTGTTTTGGTTTGATTTCCTGAAAGACATCGTGCCCAACCATCTGGCGACCGCCGATGTTCATAAGTATCCGCCCGAGCTACAGAGGTATGCCAGCCAACTGCGAGGCCGTTCCATGCTGGTGGTGCGCGCGGACATGATCGCCATCGAGTGCGTGGTGCGCGGCTATCTCTCCGGATCAGGCTGGAAGGAGTATCAGGCCAACGGTTCGGTATGCGGCATCAGATTGCCCGCAGGATTGCGCGAGTCCGACAAGCTGCCCGAGCCTATTTTCACACCGGCTACGAAGGCGGCCAGTGGTCATGATGAAAACATTTCCTTCGAGCGTATGGTCGCGCTCGCTGGCCCGGAACTCAGTGAAACGTTGCGTGATTTGAGTATCAAGGTTTACCAGACTGCGGCGGATTATGCCGAGACCCGCGGCATCATCATTGCCGACACCAAATTTGAATTTGGCCGTACGGGAGCCGGACTACTGCTGGCCGATGAGGTACTGACGCCAGATTCGTCGCGGTTCTGGCCGAAAGACAGGTATCGACCGGGCGGTCCGCAGGACTCATTTGACAAGCAATACGTGCGTGACTACCTGGAAGCAATCAAGTGGGACAAACAGCCACCGGCTCCGGCGTTACCCCCGGAAGTAGCGGCTAGAACAAGCGAAAAGTATGTTGAGGCCTATACCCAATTGACCGGGCATCCGTTGCCGTCTTAGGAAAGCCGGATGATGGGCCTATCCATTTTCGACTGGGCGATTGTGCTCATCGTTTTGCTGTCTGTGTTGCAAGCGATTGCGCAGGGGTTCTTTTACGAATTCTTTTCGCTGGCGGGCGTGATCGTCGGATATCTGGTGGCCGCTTGGGAGTATCCGCGGTTGGCCGTGTGGTACGCGCAACACATGAAGTCTCAGTGGGCGGCGGACATCGCTGGGTTCTTTACCATATTTGTCGTTGTCGTGTTGCTCGCAGGAATTATCGGGCGGATCACTCGCTGGGCGGTTCACGGAGTGGGGCTGCGCTGGTTCGACCGGCTCTTGGGTGGATTGTTCGGTTTCGTGCGAGGCGTCGCTCTTAGCACAGTGGTGGTGCTGGCATTAGCGGCCTTCGCTCCGCAATGGGGATGGCTTCAGCAGTCACGAGTTGCGCCGTTCTTGCTGGTTTCAGGTCGCGCCTTGATCTGGGCAGCACCGGCGGACTTGCGACAGCGTTTCCGGGACGGCTGGAACTTGCTGCGAACCGTACCCGACCGTGTTTCTGAGCGCGACAACGGCGGGAAACCTTGAGTTTCATTTTCAACTGGGCGTTGAAGAAAGCAAAGAGAGGCGCTGTGAAAGACCAACTGGAAGCTTTAATCATGCAGATGTACAAGAGCGGCATCACTTATTCAGAAGCCGTCTGCGAATTCAAGAAGAAATTCATTCTTACCGTACTGCAGGACAGTAAGGGGAATCAGTGCAAGGCTGCGCGCCAGCTGGGCATGCACCGCAACACCCTCAGCCGCACCATTGCGGAACTCAAGCTCAACGCCAAAGAACTGCGCACCGGAACGCGCCGTCCGCCACGCAGCGCTCATACGGTAACCATGGAGAAGAAAGCCGCGCGCTAGCTGGCTGCTGCCGTCCATTCCCTAAGGCCACCAAGAAAAAGGAGCAGGTCACCCTGCTCCCATTCTTGATTCTGCCTATTTGCGAATCTTATTGTGCGGGCTTCTTGTGCGCGGGCGCAGCATGGTGCACTGGCGCAGCGGTCGATACCGGCTTACCGTTCTTGTCTAGCAGCACGCCGTCCGTCATCGTCATCATGAACGGGTTCGGGGTGTAACTTGACACAGTTCCTTGGAAGTTCATCTTCGAGCCGGCGGCCGGCACCAGCTTGGCCGGCAGCGGTTTTTCCATTGTCAAATCGATGTCCGCCTTCTTGGCCTCGATGTCGTCATCGCTGCCTGCCAATGAAATCTTGGACGCGGTGGCGCTGATGACGACGTTGTCGCCCAACTTCACCGCCTTATCCTTGATACCGTTCCACACCGTGTCAGCAGCCTGCTGATTGCCCGAGGAAAGCACCAGTTCCCACTCCGCAAAGCTCATCTGCTTGGGATCTTTGCTCTTCACCAGATCCGCTGCCTGCTCGGCAGGGGATGGCGGCGGCGGCGCCGCGGCCACGGTAAAGCCCGCCGGAGGCATCACGCCCGGCGAGGCCTTGGCCTGGTTCACCAGGTCCGTCCAGCCGTCTTCCTTGCCATGATAACGAATATATTTCTTGCGGCCATATTCCAGGATCTGCTGTTGTCCTGGTCCTTGCGCTAACTGCGCGGCCTTTACGATGAACCAGAAGCCCTCCGGGTTCATGGGCTTGGACTCGAGGTCGGCCTGCGCCAGTGGATAAATATCCATGATGTTGGGCTGACTCTCCTCCGAAACCGCCTCGCGAAAGTCCTTGGATGCGGTCGCGTTGTCCTTCTTTTGCAGCGCGACGAATCCCAGGCCACCTTCGAAGATGGCGCTAAGCTCATTGTGGAACTTGGTGAAGTCGGCATCGCTCATGCCCTCGGGCTTGGCCAGATTGTGGAGCGCCTGTTCCCCCTGCTGCGCGTACTTCTGCACCATATCGAGGTTCTGCGCCAGATTCTGCGCCGTCGCCGTGGTGCGATAGCTGTAAACCAACACCGCCAGCGCGCGCACGTTATTGGGATTCACCTGCAGAATGCGGTTGGCGGTGTCGATGGTTTTCTGCCCATCGCCAGCCTGCTGGTAGGCCGCCATCAACTGCTCTAGCCCGTCTTCCTTCATCACGCTGTTTGGATACGTCTGGAGGAACGCTTCCAACGCCTGCGCCTTTTGTGGGGGATTGCTTTGCTGGATGGCGTTGACATACGAATTGTATTCAGCGGGATCTTTGATCTGCTTCTGCGGCGCCGGTGCCGCCTGACCGACCGCCTGCTGGACCAGCGCACCGATGGCAAGCACCAGCAACATGGTGACTAGCGACTTCTTCATTCGTTTGGCTCCTTGGTTCCTAAGGACCTGATGACGATGTCAGCCCGCACACGCCTCCACTGATGCGCAGGTCTTGCACCCAAAAAAACCGGCTGCATGATTACAACACAAACCATTCCGCATTCCACGCCCTGAAAGCTGCCCCGGAACACGAAAACGTGCGGAGACGGGATTATAAGTATCCGCCATAGTTAAAGGCAAGTTGCTACTACTTTACACAATTTCACATCCCTACGACGCCGAAACACCAATCGCAAGTCCGGGTGCGCAAACCGTCCTGGGCGCATTCTGGAACGTTCGACAACCTCCGAGCGGGACCGTTAGCGCTCGCGTTTTATCTCTCCCGTGTATTGGAAGTGGCCGACGGCGCGCACGCGTGCGCCTTCTCTGCGGCCCGGATTAGCTCCAGCCGAGTACTCGCGGCGACAAACAAACCACACACTTCGCAGTACGATTCGATCAGCTGCGCCGTGCGCAGGTTGGGCACGTGCACAAACTGGAGCGGCAAATCTGGCTGCTTCATCGCCATCAATGCACCGAATCCTGTTGGGCCTCTTGTCCCCAAGTCCGCGGGTATGAAGTTGTGATGATAAGTTAGAGTCATTGTAGCAGTCGCGGTTGCACGATATTGCCTGCGCCAGACGCGGCCTGCAAGGGACGGCGCGCAGCGCAGCCGCGAGGGAGAAAGGCATACATGCAGCAAGATCCGTCAGCTTCGCTTTCTGAGAAAGTAGCGGTCGTAACCGGAGGCGGTCGAGGCATCGGACAGGCCGTCGCCACGAGGCTGGCTGAGATGCAAGCGTCGGTCGTCATCACCGGCCGCGACGAAGCCCGCCTGCAGCACGTTGCCGGCGAACTGAGCGCGCGCGGACATCGCTGCTCAGGCATCGCATGCGATGTTGCCAACCTCGCCAGCGTCGAAGCTCTGGGCGAGCGGCTGCGCCGCGACTACGGCCGCGTGGACATCCTGGTGAACAACGCAGGAATCGGCGGTCCGTCCGGACTGCTGCATGAACTCGCGCCCGACGATTGGGACGCCATCTTCAACACCAATCTCCGCGGCGTGTACTACATGCTGCGCGCCATCGTGCCGCTGATGATTCCGACTGGCGCGGGACACATCATCAACATCTCTTCGCTTGCGGGCAAGAATCCGCTGCCGCGCGGCGCAGCCTATTCCGCTTCAAAATGGGGTTTGAACGGACTCACGTACGGCGTCGCCGAGGAACTGCGTGGGCAGAACATCCGCGTCAGCGTGATTTGTCCGGGCTCGGTGAATACTGACTTCAGCCCGCGCCGTCAGGGTAAGGAAACCGGCAAGATGCTTCAGCCGGGCGACGTCGCGCATGCGGTCGCGATGCTGCTAACGCAGGAGCCGCAATCGTTCATCAGCGAGGTGCTATTGCGTCCGACGCAGAAGCCGTGAGGCGCTGGTCGCTTTTTCGCTGTTCGCCTTTCGCTATTCGCCTCTCGCTACTCGCTCTTCGCTACTCGCTCCGAGCTGCTCTCTCGTCGGCTTTCGCAGATGTTTGTTCTGCCGTCATTCCACACCAAACTTGTCATCCCGACCGAGGACTTTAGTCCGAGCGGAGGGACCTGCTGTACTTTGCAGTCAGCACGTTAGCACTTGGCACTTAGCATTTTGCGAAAAACACAGCAGCTTCCGGGCGATGATTTGCTAGGAATTGCCGTTATTTGCATGATCTGGCGCTCCTCCCGAATTTTGCTTAGAATCAACAACTTAGACAACAAACCACTCGCAAGCTATTGATTCCATGTAGCTTATACGTAACGTATTCCGCAACAAGGACTTAGCTGGCAAAAATCGGGCCTTTTTCGCTCGATGGAGCTATGACTATTATGAGTACTATGTATACTATGAATACTATGTATATTATGGATTTCATGATATGCCAGCATCTTAAGGTATCGACTGCACCGCGTCGCTTTCAGTAGCGCCGATTCTATCCGACTGACCTGTTCACCGAGCCCTACACCACTTTCTGGGTGCCGGCGAGCAAAACACGACGAGCACACAGTTGTGGTCGCCCAGAAGCTCTGATGGGCAGAGAACCCACTTCGGCCCGGATGGTTACGGAAAGCCGGTCGCGCAGCTGCCGGGGTGCAGCTAGAACAATTTCCTGGCCCTGGCCGGTCTGAGTGAGAAGCAGTCGCGGTTCTGCTACCTTTCTAACCGAAACCCGGGCTTGCTCCACCCCAACACGCGCAAAAAAAGGCGCTAGTCGAGGACCCCAGAATCCGCCCCAGCCCCAAGCCCGTAGTTAACTTCAGAAATTAACCTGAGCCGGTAGCGGCGACACCGGCTATGACTCAGACACCTATGAGGCCCGGATTGCTTCCCCACCGTCCCGCCAGCAGCTCGCTAATGCGCCGAGTTGATTCGCCCCGCCAGGCTGGGTTTCTTGAAACGCCGCGATCTGCGGCTCGATACTTAACAGGTAGTCTGAATTGCACGTTATATACCCGAACTTATTGTCACGATAAAAATAATTAATCTACTATCATCTTCAAACACCACTTCAGAGCTATTGATTTCCTATCAAGCCAATCGTAAAGTCGCTCCAGAATCTCCGGTGGAGAAGCGTTACTATCTAAGTGCGGCCGATGTAAATGCCGCGTTCGGCGGCGCACCATCTACGCCGGCACCCGCTGCACCGGGAGGTGGCTCGGGGGGAACATCAGGACCTGGAGGAGGGTCATCGGCTGCGACGGCTTCGCCGGCCAACTCAGGATCTCCCGCAAGCCCGTCAGCGGCACCCGCTCCTGCTGCTGGCGGGGCTACAATGTCCACCGTGACGGTGACGCAACCCGGAGGGACAACCACGGTAACGACCTCACCCTCCCCACCGGCAGCATCCGCTCCTGCTGGCGCGAACGCCAGTCCCGCTGCGCCGGGCGGCGGATCATCCCCTGCCGCGCCTTCGACCGCGGGGTCTCCGGGCTCTGCCAACGCTCTAGCTGGATCCAATTCCCCTAAGCCGGGTACATCCGTCGCATCTTTGGGCTCGGACTCGTTGATATTCTCAGACCCGATTTCCGGAGACGACGCTACCATCACCGAGAAGAAACGCATCCTTTCCTTACTCGATCTTCCACGCCCCCAAATGCTCATCAATGCATGGGTCATGCAAAATTCGACGCAAGATCGCAACACTTTCGGCTCAGTCAGTCTCCTCGTTCGTCGAACCGTGCACGAGCACAACGATGGCCGGACATGGCTATTTTTGACGGCTGGACATATCTGAAGACGCAAATCCAGAAACCCTTAGAGTATTTCAATTTGCCCTTCTATCGCTATCTTACTGGGAGGGTCGTTTTCGATGCCGGATTCATGGCGGGACCGGGCTCTACTGAGTCGAATATTCAGAGATTCTTGAACTCACAGGAGACTGGGGCGAACGGTAGCCCACTGAATAGTCCTAATCATCCAAACGGTCTAGACTATGCTGGAGCATGTCCGCTCGATAAGTATTGTCTGGGCTACACCACGCTATTTCAACCGCTTCAGCCTGGGTTAACCAGCCTTCTTCTCGCGACGATAGCGGCTAAGGATCCCGGATTTCGGCTTAACTGCGCCATCAACTATATTGAAGGTTTAGTTCCTGATCTCGGGTGCAACTATCCGCCGCCTCGGAACACCGCACCTCGTCACAAACTGTATGGGTCGTGGTTGGAGAATAACGAAGAGGCTTGGGGGAAGGATGAGGAGGCGCGGGAGAAGGATGAAGAAGCATGGCTCTCTGAGCTGGATAAAATCGCCAAACGGTCGGAGGTCCATCCTCCGCCTCGTTCACTTCCCCCGGCAACCACCAACGACTCTGCATATCTAATCGCAATCTACGATCCCAAGCTTTTTGATTGTGAGGTACGTGACCAGATGGGAATACTCTACACAATGAGCAAACAAGAAGCGAACAGCCAGCGTGCTCCTCGATTGTTTCTTGAGTGTTTTCGGCAAGTTACAAGTCAACTGCTCAGTTCCTCGGCTTCGAGCAGTCAGCCGTCGGGATTAGGCTTCATACGCGCAGCAGTTGCCGATTTTCTCTTTCACTACAAGATGAGCCAGCAATACCCACACGAATTCGTTCCCTACGATCTGACTAGGAGCGCGGATCGGTTCAATAGTGCCCTCGAGCCGATGATCGTGGCATTCAACCGCGATGTTACTGCATTCCAGGGAGTGCTGCGGGCTCGAATAGGAGTGGAGATAGATCAGCTGAACAGAAAGGTGACACTAGCGCGATGGTTCAACCTAGATAAGCCGACCTTCCTGAACGATGGCATTGTTACCGTGAATACCCTCTCTGGTGCCGAAGCGATCGTCAATACGACCACGCAGAGCTACATCGACGTCAGCACGGCCCCGAGCGTCTCTGCGCTTCTAAGCGCGGTTGCGGGCGAGGGGGCCAGCAGTGGAAACGTAGGCACTTCGCACCTCACCAAACCGTCCCCGGGTGTGCTCAGCAACCTGACCTTCAACCAGGCACAAGTGCTCGCGGGAGCTTTATCGGATTATCAGTCCAGCAAAGCTCAGATTGGCAGGCAACTGAATGTGGATGTCATTCCCCGCAGCCTGGCTGGCGACTCGACCGCCGAGTTGCAGGTTACGTTAAAGGCTGACGACTCAGCTTCGCCGCCACTTTATTCCAGTGGGCCGTTGAAGGGTTCCGATCCGGAAGTGTCGCGGTTCGCGACCAACGAGATCACGACGCGCGTCCGGGTCGATTCTCTCAAACTGTTTGAGGTGTCTTCGTTTACCGCCGTCCTGCGGAACAGCCGCCGGCGGCTGCCGTTATCTGCCACCGTTCGTTGAATTGCCCTACATTGGAACACTGGCTGGAGTGCCTCTTCCTGCTGCACAGCAATATCAAAGCAGCACGGCCGTCCTGAGTGCGATCGTGGTTCCGACAGCGACGGACTTGGCTTATGGCATTCGGTTCATGGCAGACCGTATTGTTGAGGAGAGTGAAGGTTGCGTCTGGCCGCCCGCACATACCCCGGCGGCACAAACTGCGGCGCAAGACTTCCAGCACCTGAGGCCGTGCAAACTGCGACATGCGGAGTCGCTCTCGGACTTCGCCGGACAGCCCGTTCGCGAGTTCAATCGCATGATGATCCAGTGCCTTGCAACCGAGATGCATAGCGCTAACCCAAACACGCTCGGATTTACTAAAGGTGAAGAGGAGACGTGCACGAGTCTTACCTACGGAAAGGTATTTCACGAAAGCGAATAGCCGTTCTCAGATTACGCTGGGGCCCTGGTGCCGAAGCCGTCGTCGGCCGCGTCGTTGGAGCCTTTGGGGCCGCCCTCGCGCATCTTGGCGGTAATCTCTTCGATCTGCACTTCGATGACGGCGGTGGTAGCCAGGTGCGCTGCCCGAGGCGGTGGTGTAATCGCGACCGGCGGTGCGGCCGGGGAAATATCGCGAGGTCATGGCCTCAAACATCGCGCGCTTCTCTGCCTCGTCCTCCAGCAGACGGCCGCGGCCAAAGCACATCGTGCAGCCATAGTTGGCCGGATCCTGCACCCGCGGTTCCCTTGGCTGGAGTGGGGGATTGTTGCAACGGTGATCGGGGTCAGTGTGGCTTTGGATTCAGGGTCTGGTTCACACGGTCAGGATCGCGGGCGATCAGTGTGAGGTACGCCCGCGCAGGCTGATCAGGCTCCGTTCGGCCCTGTTCCCAATCCCGTAGAGTGCCCAAGGGGATATGATAGCGGGCCGCAAATTCCTCTTGCGTCAGATCCAAGGCCCGGCGAATGATTTTCGCCTGTGGGGTTCGTTTCATCCGCTTGAGATCGGTTTCGGTGAGCGGCTGTGCGTCGCGATCCGCGCGCGCGGCCCGCTCAATGGCTTCGGCGGTCATTGGCCGGGGAGGACTAGGTGTTTTGCCGGAAGTAGTCGTCTTGCTCATTTTGGGTTGCTCTCCGAGCGGAAATAATCCGAATGCGCTCCTTGCGTTCGGTATAGGCGACAAACAGCACAACGTAGCCTTCCGCCATGCCGATAATGACAAAACGCTGCTCGCCATAGTCTTTACGATCATCGAGGCGCTCGACGGCAAACGGATCTTTGAACACCGTCTTCGCCAACTCGAAGCTCACGCCATGGGCTAGCAAGTTGGCTTCGGCTTTGGCGTCGTGCCACTCAAATTCCAATTTCATGATACTACGGGATACCCGTAGTCGTGTCCAGAGAAAAGCCAGGCGCAAAAAATCAGGCACGGGAAGGAGAGAGAAACCCGTGCCTGTTGGAGAAGGCCCAAACGCTTGCAGTCAGGAGAAAACCTAATCGTTGGCGGAGACGTTGCCACTCCGCACATGCTCGTGTTCGTGCTCGCAGGTCAGCGGACACTCGCCCAGGATCGGACGGCAGGACGGATCCTGGCCAATCTCGATCATCTGAGCCGGAGTCTTGACCTCGGCAAACTGCTCGGCCTCGGTGGAGTGCTCCAGCGCCGACAACGACGACTTGCCGCTGGCGATGACCTGCGTGACCTCGTCGAAGTAGCCGGTGCCGACGAAGCGCTGGTGCTTCACCGCGGAGTAGCCGTGGCTGAACTCGCGGGCGAATTCCTTCTCCTGCACGCGCGAGTAGGCGGTCATGCCGGTGTCGCGGTAGGCGCGCGCCAGCTCGAACATGCTGAGGTTGAGCACGTGGAAGCCGGCCAGGGTGATGAACTGGAACTTGTAGCCCATCTCGGCCAGCGCCGGCTGGAAGCGCGCGATGGTGGCGTCGTCCAGCTTCTTCTTCCAGTTGAACGAAGGCGAGCAGTTGTAGGCCAGCAGCTTGCCCGGGTACTTCGCGTGGATGGCGTCGGCGAAGCGCTCGGCTTCCTTCAGGTTCGGCTCGGAGGTCTCGCACCAGATCAAGTCGGAGTACGGCGCGTAGGCGAGTCCGCGAGCGATGGCTGAATCCAGCCCGCCGTGGATGCCGTAGAAGCCTTCCACCGTCCGTTCGCCGTTGAGGAAGATGCGGTCGTAGGGATCGATGTCGGCGGTCAGCAGATGCGCGCTGTTGGCGTCGGTGCGGGCCAGCACCAGCGTGGGTACGCCCAGCACGTCGGCAGCGAGACGAGCCGCGACGAGCTTCTGCACCGCTTCCTGCGTCGGCACCAACACCTTGCCGCCGAGATGGCCGCACTTCTTGGCCGAGGACAACTGATCTTCGAAGTGCACGCAGGCCGCGCCCGCTTCGATCATGGACTTCATCAGCTCGAAGGCGTTCAGCGTGCCGCCGAAGCCGGCTTCGGCGTCGGCGATGAGGGGCACGAACCAGCTCATGCCGTTCTTGCCTTCGGAGTGATGGATCTGGTCGGCGCGAATCAGCGCGTTGTTCAGGCGGCGGCAAAGATTGGGCACCGAGTCGGCGGGATAGAGGCTCTGGTCGGGATACATCTGGCCGGCATTGTTGGCGTCGGCGGCGACCTGCCAGCCGCTCACGTAAATGGCCTTCAGCCCGGCAGAGACCATCTGCACCGCCTGGTTGCCGCTCATGGCGCCGAGGGCGTTGACGTACTTCTCGCTGTGCAGCAACTCCCACAGGCGTTCAGCGCCAACGCGTGCCAGCGTGTGTTCGATATGCAGGGTGCCGCGCAAACGCACCACGTCTTCTGCGGTATAAGGACGGGTAACCCCGTTCCAGCGGGGATCGGTCTTCCATGATTTCGCAAGTTCAGCAGCAGATTGGTAAGCCGCCATTTTGTGTCTCCTCTCGGGTCGGAACAACTAAAGGTTGATTGCGGACTACCTGCGCCCGCCCCCGAATGATGTTCAGTAGGCTGAACAGTCATTCTGTATGGTGTACATACGATAGCGGACGCCCCAATAGCGTGGCAATAATGTTGTTCACTATACTGAACACTCATTCATTATTTCGCACCCACTCGATTCCCGGAATGGAACTGGATGCGTACCGTTCATCAGACGTCTCAAGCCTAAGCGCGCCAGGCGGTTCCTGTCTGTGACGTAGCTTCCTTAATTAGCGTTCCACTATGTGAACGCCAATTCATCATTTTGTACGAACCAACTGCTGCTAAACTGGTTGCGTATGGCGCGCCAAGCTGAGAACCCGTCGACCGCGGTAGAGCGCACATTGCTGATCCTGGAAGCGGTGGCGCAGCGGGAAGGCGGCATGTCGAATGCGGACTTCAGCCGCAAGCTGAAGATCCCAAAAAGCTCAGCCAGCTATATTCTGCGGACGCTGGAGCAGCACGCGTATCTGCGTCGCGATCGCGACGATGGCAAATACCGGCTGGGCATGAAGGTTTTGAGCCTATCGCGGGCTGCGCTCAGCGGCGTGGACATTCGCGAGGTCGCGCTGCCCATCATGCGGCACCTGGTCGATCAGATCCACCTCACGACTCACCTGGCGATCTTGGACCACGAGGAAGCGGTGTACGTGGAGAAGGTGGAGGCGCCGAGCTTCATCAAGATGGACACCTGGATCGGGCGGCGGATGGAAGTGCATTCGACGGCGGTCGGCAAGGCGCTGCTGGCCTATCTCGATGCCGAGGAGCGGGAGACGATCATCCGCCATCGCGGGTTGAAGAAGCTGACGCCCTACACCATCACCAGCGTGGCCAAGCTGATGAAGGAGTTCGAACGCGTCCGGCAGTTGGGCTATTCGGTGGATGACGAGGAGAACAGCCTGGGCGCGCGCTGCGTGGGCGCTCCCATCTTCAACAGTCAGGGGCAAGTGGAAGCCAGCCTGGGATCGACAGGAACAATCACGGCGGTGCCGCGCGAGGCGGTGCCGCGCCTGGCGGAGGTGGTGAAGGAGGCGGCGCGGCGAATCTCGCACCAGATTGGCTATCGCGGACCCTATCCGAGACCGGGCTAAAGCGGGCCACCACAAGGGTTTTCCAAGGCGTTCGGCTGATCTCTTGGCAGAGCCCGATTCCCTTTCTGGTCGTATTGTCGTAAGAACATTCTTCCTGTACAACATCATGTTCAGCAGGTTTCGAATTGCATCGATGCGCAGAGGCGTATGAAGGCGAAAGAAAAGATACGAGAAATCCTCGCGCTTGCAGACGTCGAGCTGGACGGGCCCGATCCGTGGGACATCCAGATACACGATGAGCGGTTCTATCAGCGGGCGCTAAGCTATGGCTCGATGGGGCTGGGCGAAGCGTACATGGACGGCTGGTGGGACGTTCCGCAACTCGACGAGTTCTTCTCCAAAATCCAGAAAGCCGGTCTGCACAACAAGGTCAAGACATTCTCCGTGGTGTGGCTCGCGACCCAGGGGCGGCTGCTTAACCGCCAGACCAAGTGGAGCTCGAAGCGGGTGGCACGCCAGCACTACGACCTGGGCAACGAGCTCTACCAGGCGATGCTCGACAAGAACATGCAGTACACCTGCGCCTACTGGCAAGACGCCAAGACCCTGGACGAGGCGCAGGAGAACAAGCTCCACCTGATTTGCCGCAAGCTTTACCTCAGGCCGGGTATGAGGGTGCTGGAGCTGGGCTGCGGTTTCGGCGGACTGGCGCGCTTCATGGCCAAAGAGTATGGCTGCGAGGTGGTGAGCTACAACATCTCGCGCGAGCAGCTGAAATTCGCACGCGAGTTCTGCGACGGGCTTTCGGTCCGCTTCGAGGAAAAGGACTACCGTGAGGCCGCTCCATGAATCGCAGTTCGATCGCGTGGTTGCGGTTGGGACTGTTCGAGCACATCGGGCCCAAGAACCATCGCTCATTCCTCGAGCTGGCGCACAGCAAGCTGAAGGACGGAGGCTTGTTTCTGCTGCACACCATCGGCGGCGTCAAGTCGCAGACCCACATCGACCCCTGGATCGACAAGTACATTTTCTCGGGCGGGGTGATACCGTCCATTCCTCAGTTCGCAGCGGCCATCGACGAGCTCTGGGTCATGGAAGACTGGCACAACTTCGGCACCGACTACGACACGACGCTGATGGCGTGGTGGAAGAACTTCGATAGCCGCTATTGCACTCTGGACAAACAAAAGTATGACAAGCGTTTCTACCGTATGTGGAAGCTCTACCTGCTGATGTCGGCGGGCGCATTCCGGGCGCGCCGGCTGCAGCTCTGGCAGATCGTGCTGAGCAAGGGGAACCCCGAAGGCTACGTGCCTGTCAGGTAAAGGCGATTGCAGGCTGCTGTATCAAGAGTTGAGCAGCGCTCCAGCGTTGCATTTTGGATCCTCGTATGAAGTCGGCTATAGCCGTTGAGGTGAATTCTTCAGCGGACCTCCAGGCTTACGAACAGCGGCGCGAGCGACTGATCCACGAACTTGCAGCCGCCCGAGCAAACGGCGCCAGCGTCGGCCTCGCCAAGACCACCTCAAATCTCTTCCGCCATCGCAGGCAGCAAAACACCACGCGCATTGATGTGCGCTCGTTCCACCATGTGCTCGGCGTCGAGGCCAGCGGCCGCATCGCCAACGTCGAAGGCATGACGACCTACGAAGAACTGGCGGATGAGACGCTGAAATTCGGCCTGCTTCCCACGGTTGTGCCGCAACTCAAGACCATCACCATTGGCGGCGCTGTCAGCGGTCTGGGCATCGAATCGTCATCGTTCAAGTACGGACTGGTGCACGAAACCGTCGAGGAAATGGAGATCCTGCTGGGCGACGGCAGCACCATCATCTGTTCGCCAACGCAGAATCCGGACCTCTTTTACGGCTTCCCGAACTCCTACGGCACGCTCGGCTACGTGCTGCGGCTCAAGGTCAAGCTCATCCCCGCCAAGCGCTTTGTCAAGCTTACGCATACCAAATTCACCGATCCGGTGAAGTTCTTCGCGGAGATCGAAAGCCTGTGCGCGGCGTCGCGATTCGACTACATCGACGGCGTGGTCTTCGGCCGCGGCGAGATGTACATCGTTACCGGCGAGTTCACCGATGATGCGCCATTCGTCAGCGACTACACCTATATGAAGGTGTTCTACCAGTCCATTCGGAAGCGCGAAGTGGATTACCTCACTGCGAGAGACTACATCTGGCGCTGGGACACAGACTGGTTCTGGTGCTCGAAGCACTTTTACGTGCAACACGCGCCGGTGCGACTGCTGGCGACCAGGCGGCTGCTGAACTCGAAGACTTACCAGCGCATCATGCGGCTCTCGCACAAAATCTTGCCCGAGTCCGCGACCGAGTCCGTAATTCAGGACGTAGACATTCCCATCGAGCACACCGTCGAGTTCCTCGATTTCCTGCTGCGCGAGATCGGTGTTCTTCCCATCTGGATCTGCCCGTTTCGCAGCTACGATCCGAGCGTCGCCTACGATCTGTGCGGCTTCGATCCCAGAAAGCTTTACGTCAACTTCGGCTTCTGGGACACGGTGCCGAGCACGCATCCGGAAGGACACTACAACAAGAAAATCGAGGCGAAGGCGCTTGGCGCTGCACGGCAAGAAAGGACTCTACTCCACCGCTTACTACGACGAGGAAACCTTCTGGCAGATCTACAATCGGCCTGCGTATGAAGCACTGAAGAACAAGTACGATTCCGGGCGCTGTTTCAAGGACCTGTACGAGAAGACAGTAAAGCGGCTCTGAGCAAACCGCGGATTCCGCGATGAACACGGGCTTCGGATCGGCTCCTCTCCCCTCTCGCCGCACTACGTAGAATCAACAATTTACGCATGATTTCTCATCGCACATAATACAATCCAAAGGAGTTATAAGTACATAATTAGATTCCTATGGACTTAGCAGCGAAAATCGGGGAAAAGCTTCGGTCTTGAGCCATGAACATAAGTGCTCTACGTACCTTATGTTAGCGGATTGGGGTACCCCCCTCCCCCCTCCCACCACTTCTTCACAAAGTATTGAAAACAAAAGGCAATCTTTCTGAACTCTCCGCAAGATAGTAAATCCAAATGACTTATAGTCAAAATATTAAATTTAAAGGACTTATGGGAGAAAAATGCCCCCGCCCGCACACGCTCTCGGGAGGTGCTATTGCCCAGGTGATGAGTCACAACCTCTGGACAGACCCTTGGCAACCGATTGCAACCGACAAGTGGCGACTGACTACTGGCAGCTGGTTTTCAAAGATCATCGATCCCCGCGAACCGTCCCTGCCCTTCGCCGGGCGGGAGAGACACTAGGCCTCATGTCGTGAGTGTAACGCTCTTTTCGCCGATGTCAAGTTACGAAAGTACATGTACCATCACGAACGTTGCCGGCCGGCGGAAAGCAGGTTGCGGAATGGGAATGCCGGGGGAACCTGCTTCGGCGTCGGCCCTCTCCGGGTTTGTGTGAAAACGGTGCCGTCCGGAATGGGTCTGTGTCGTAGTGGTGTCGCCGCTACGCGGCTCGGCTCAGTTTTCCACCTTACCCGGGGCTCGCTTGCACCCCAACACGCGCCAAGTCCCCCCAGCAGACGCAAAAGCGGCGTCCGCTGGGGACCCCGACAAAGACGGCGCGTGTCGGGGACCCCGCAATCCGCCCCGGGCTCAATGCGTTGCCGCCGCTTCGCGGCTGATCTGGGGCCAATTCCGGGTGGTTTTCCCACTGTCTAGTTTTGATCCCAGCTACGACACAGACTCCTGAAGGGACTCGGTTCCTTTTCTAACCTTCGCACTTCATCCCACCGCCGCAGACAAAACCTATTGAGTCTCGCGTAATATGGTGACATTTTGTTACGTTTGTCATCACCAGCGCCGCGCAGCGAGCGATCTGCTTCTTGTCCTTTTCCACCCGAAAGCAGATTCCCTTCGACAAGGTCAGGGCAGGCTCTCGCGCCCCAACCCTGGGGCGCTCGTAATGACAATTCTCAAGTGACTCCCGGTGGGCCACAAAATCATGGTCCCTCTTAAAAGCCAGAAGTGATACAACTGTTGCGAACCATCAACAGCCGAGGCGACGGGGAGTGACGGATGTCCGATTTCGTCTTCATCAGCTACTCGTCAGTAGACGGCCATAGACTTCGCGATGAAGTTGGCGGATGAACTCGCTGCAGTTCCGCCCCCGATTCCTGTCTGGCTGGATAGGCGCGCCCTTCGTCCGGGTGAAGACTGGGACGAACAGGTCGTAGAAGCGATCAGGACGTGCAAGGGAATGATCTTCGTAATGTCGGCGGACAGCGTGCGCCCGTACTCGGCCTGCAAGAACGAGTGGGTGCGGGCCCTTAAGTACGAGAAACCTGTCATTCCTCTTCTTCTACACCGAGATGCCGAATTACCGTTCCGCCTCGGGTCTCGTGAATACATCAACTTTAGCGGCCCCTTTGACTCAGCGGTGGCCCGGCTGCGCAACCACTTGCGCTGGATGGACTCACCGGAGGGGCAACTCCAGGCCCTCAAGCACCGCCTGATGGATGCCCAGCGCGAGTTGGGTCGTGCCGAACCTGAGCAGCAGTCCCGCATTCGGGAAGACATCGCCGAGTTGGAAAAGCAGATCGCGCAGCAGCAGAAGATCATCGACAACCCCGAGGCAGCGGAGCAGCGGGTCCAGCAGAGTATCGAGGCGCGGTTGGAAGGCGTGCGCAAGCCCTCCAAGCCGACCGGCGGGGTCACCTACGGCAAGTTCATTAACCCGCCTCCAATGATCGCCCCTACGTGGTTTCAAGGCCGTCAATTTGAGACACGGCAGATCGGCGAGTTTCTCAAGGACGAATCGCTGCGACTGATGACCGTAGTGGGGCGGGGCGGCGTCGGCAAAACCGCCATGGTCTGCCGACTATTGAGGTCGCTGGAAGGCGGCCAGCTTCCCGACGACGGCGGGCCGACTTGACAGTCGATGGCATTGTCTATCTCAGTGCCGCACGTTCGTTCCACCGCACCAATGTCCCGGACCTCTATGCCGGCCTCACGAAGCTGCTGCCCGACGAGACCGTCAAGCAGCTCGATGCCGTCTACAAGAACCCGCAGACCACCACGCGCGCAATCATGGAGGCGCTGGTGCAGGCCTTTCCGCGTGGACGGACAGTGGTGCTGTTGGACAATTTCGAGGACGTGCTCGCAGTCGAGACCGGCCCAATCAAGGATGCCGAACTGGACGACGCACTGCGCGCCCTGTTGGAGCTTCCTCCCCACGGGCTCAAGATCATCATTACCACCCGGGTTGTGCCGTATGACCTAGCGCTGGTGCAACCGGTACTACAGCAGCGTCTCGATCTCAACGCGGGACTGCAGCACCCATATGCCGAAAACATCCTGAGAGCCATGGACGCCGACGGCAAAGTTGGGTTGCGGGACGCGCCAGAGGCTCTCCTTGCGAAAGCCCGGGAGCGCACCCTAGGAGACCCTCGCGCACTCGAGCTTCTGTTTGGGATCCTCGCCGCCGACCGCGATACATCATTGCAAGAGATACTGGACAACACCGAGAAGTTGCTGCCGGAGAAGGTGGTTGAGGTCCTGGTAGGCGAGGCGTTCAGCCGCCTCGATCTGACCGCTCAACGGGTCATGCAGGCGCTCGCTACCTACCGCTACCCGGTCCCCCCGGCTGCCGTCGACTACCTGCTGCAGCCCTACGTACCCGCATCGACAGCGGCCGGGTGTTGAGCCGGTTGGTGAACATGCAGTTCGTGCGCCGGGATGCGGGACGGTACTACCTCCACCAGGTTGACCGCGACTATGCCCTGAGCCGAATTGCAGAAGGTGATCCCGCCGACCGCGACGCGGAGATACCTCCCCTGACTCGCTTCGCCCTAAGACATCGGGCGGCCGAGTGGTTCAAGCTGTCTCGCAAACCCCGCGAGGCTTGGAAGACGCTCGATGATCTCGCGGCACAACTCTCTGAGTTTGAGCTGCGCTGCGAGGATGACGACTACGACACTGCGGCGGCAGTCCTACTGGAATTCGATTTCGACTATCTGTTCTTGTGGGGACATTACCGATTGATGAGCGAACTTCACGAACGTCTCCAGGGAAAGATCACCGACCCTTCGCTCGTGGCAGCCAGCGCACGCAGCCTTGGCCTGGCCTATTACCGGATGGGGCATGTTCAGAGGGCGATCAGCTTTTTACGAGCAGGCTCTCCGCCTGGCACGGGAGCGCAACGACCGATGGGCGAGGGTGCGTGGCTTGGCAACCTCGCAAGCTGCTTCTCTGATCTCGGGCAGAATGCGCGAGCCATCGAATATCTCGAACAAGCCTTGGCGATCAACCGCGAAATCGGCGATCGAAGGAGCGAGTCAGCGAACCTTGGCCGCCTCGGGATGATTTACTCAGAAATCGGTCAGAACATCCGGGCCGTCGAATACGTTAAGCAGGCTCTGCTTATTAGCCGCGAGATAGAGCATCGGGAAGCCGAGAGCCGAGGGTCTTGACAACCTCGGTGATTGTTACATGAAGCTGGGCCGTCCTGACGAGGCGCTACGGTGTTTTGCGGAAGCACTCGCCGTCGCGCGTGGCCATCGGCTATCGCTTCATCGAGGCGGCATCGCATACCCACATGGGCGAATTGCGCCTTTCTCAAGGTGACCGGGGTGAAGCGGCCCGGGAGTTCGAACAGACGATCGAAATCGCCGACGACATCGGGAGCGCTCAGTTCTCAAAGGAAGCGAGAGAGGGCCTTGCCCTAGTCAGCGTCTATCAGAATAACCTAGCTTTAGCGCGAGACATGGTGGAGGCCGCTCGGAAATACGATGTCCCTTTGAGCAACCAAAGCACCTCAGCGATGCTGGGCGTGGTGGCACTGCGCCAGGGAGAGCCGCACACCGCCAGAGAGGCTTTCACCGCCGCTATCAAGCAGGCTGGCCAACTGATCGGCCTGACTGCCGATTACTACGAGGCGCTCGACTCAAAGGGACTCTCCCTCTGCGGGCTGGCCCTATGCGGAGACCACGCGCAGATCGCTAGCGCGAACACCGCTTACAAAGCTGCGCGGGCGGTGACCTCCGACGCCGGGATTGTCCGTGACGTGTTACAGCGCTTCGATGCCCTGGCCCAGGCCGACGCCGGCGGCATCCTGGCCGAGGTCAGACCGGTAGCCGCCGGAATAAAGGCAGACTGATTCAGCCCTGATTCGGAGTGCCCCAGTCGCGCAGCTGAGGCCGCAGAGGTTCTACAGCACGGGTAGAGCGGTGCTTCAGCGCCGCGTCCCAGCGAAACCTAAAGACCGGTGCGGACCCGTTCGGCAAAGCCGGGCTTCCGGGCCCGCACGTCATACTGGCCGATGGGAAGAGCAATCAGTTCGTATCGCCCGGCCTGGTCGGTGACCGTCGAGCGGGACATGCCGGTGTCCAGGTTATTGGCGGTGACGGTAGCGCCGGACACGAGGGCGCCGGTTTGGTCCGTGACCCGGCCCGACAAGCTGGCCGACACCTGCGCCCTGGCCGCCAGAGAGCAAAGGCAAGAAAGCAACACAACCGCAACCCAGAGTCGACGGCAACCAGACATGATCCTCCCCCTGAATCGAAGACTGGATTCGAGCCCGCAGGCCCACACCATCGGCTCCGGGTAGCGGCGCGCCTACGATTTAATCGAATCGAACCGTTAATGTCAAACGGATTTAGTCTGGTAGGATGATCATGACTTCGGTGGACTTAATCAGCGCAGCGGCGAGCTGGCCTTTCTTAAGACGTAATTCCCGCACCGCATCGGCGGTGATGATGGAGGTGATGTGCTGGTCGCCGATCGACAGCGTGACCTGGGCGAGCAGGCCACTGATTTTGATGTCGGTGACCCGCCCGATTAATTGGTTCCGTCCACTGACGCGGCGAAACATGCGGCGCCTCTTCTCGGGAGCACCGGTGACCGCGACGCGAGGCAGCAGACGGTCGATCTCCGATTCGGGTATGCGATGATGGCCGCCCAGGGTTTGAACGCTCTTCAGTTTGCCCTGGTAAATCCACTGCTTCAGGGAGGCATAGCTGATTCCGAGCACTTGAGCGGCATCGCGCGGGGTGTAGAGTTTCGGCATGGAGGATGGCTGTTCTGGTAGAGAATAGCCGCGTTGTGACGTGATGCGCAATTCCAATTTCGCCGGCGGGAGGGACCATTGAATCGAGTGCAATATCGGCTTCTTGGTGTAGCTTGCTGCTTCCTGTTCTTCGGGCCTGTACTGTGGGCGCAAAGCTTGCAGGTGGTCGACGCGGCGGGTCACGTCACTAACGTCACCGTAGCGCAAATCGCCAGCGCGCCGCATGTGACGGTAGACGTGAAGGACCATGACACACCGGCAAGGTTTGATGGAGTGCCGCTGGCTGCGATGCTGACAACCGCAGGCGTTCAACTGGGGGACAAACTGCGTGGACAACGACTGACCGAAGTGCTGCTGGTGGAGGCAGCCGACGGCTATAAAGTTGCCTTTGCGCTGGCGGAGGTCGATCCGGCATTCGCCACCCGCGAAATCATCCTCGCCGATAAGCGGGATGGGAAGCCGCTAGACGCGAAAGAAGGTCCGTTGCGAATCGTGGCTCCGGGCGACAAGAGGGCGGCGCGATGGGTCCGTCAGGTCACAGTATTGAGAATTGTGGCTGTCAAATGATCACAGCCCGCGTTGCGCATGGTATGAACTACGCGCCGCATCGTGGCCAGCGAGGACAGCTCAGCCTAAAACAAGAACGGCGCTCCAGGGGAGCGCCGTAGAACTTCGACCGTCCGTACAAACGTGTGGCAGAACCTGTCCGCTAGGGTTCCCTCCGGCCGGTCTTAATCAACCCTTCTTCCTCCAGGCAGCGTTGTATGTCATCCCAAACTCGCGGACTGGGATCCTCCATGGGCACGAGCAGTTTGGCGCACTCGGCGATGTAACGCAAATCGGCGACCAGATCGGTGCAGACCTCGCAGGTCGCGAGGTGCTGCTCTTCCTCCTGGCTGCCGCCCCCGTCAATAATGTAAGGCAGGCCCTTTTGAAACTCCGCACACGTCATGGTTCTCTCTCCGGGAAATCCGGCGCTACCCGATCCATCGCAAGTTGACGTTCGCCGATCTCCCTCACCTCGTCTCACAAGATGTTTCTTTCTCCCATTCCTCCTCTATCGCCCGGCGGCCTTCTCGGCCTTGCCCAGCTTGAGAAGCTCACGCAGCTTCATTCGGGCTTTATGGAGTTGTGACTTGCTGTTGCCGATGGAACAACCCATCATCTCGGCAATCTCATTGTGTTCATAGCCTTCCACGTCGTGCAAGACAAATACGACGCGGTATCCGGGAGGCAAACTCTCAATGGCGCGCTGCAAGTTGAGGCGATCAATGGAGCCGGCAAGCACGTTGTCGCGGGTGCCGATGTCCTTTCGCGGGCCATCTTCCTGCTGCGGTTCCAAGCTCTCCTCCAACGAAACCTCGGGCAAACTCTTTTTGCGCAGATGCATAAGCACCACGTTGACTGACAGCCGGTGCAGCCAGGTGGAAAATGCGGACTCGCCGCGGAAGGTCCCGATCTTGCGATAAAGCTGCAGAAAGGCCTCTTGCGTAAGGTCTTCGGCAGACGCCGTGTTCCCCGTCATGCGCAGACAAAGCGAGTACACGCGCCGCTTATGCAGAAGGTAGAGGGCTTCGAAGCTTTCGGCATCGCCTTGTTTGGCGAGTTCGATGGCTTCCTGCTCCGTAATGCCGCCTGCCAGTATTTTCTTTGCGATCGTCAATATATCGGCCTAAGACTATTGTGAGAAGTTCGATGCAGGAAACGCCCAACTCAGTTGCCTCGGGCCAAAAAGGCGGGCGAAAAAGATGCCGCCCATCCAGACCAACAATTAGGGAGCAGAAAGCAGACGTTTGGCGGCGACGGCAGGCCACCAGGTAAACTCCACGGAAGTTGTGAAGTCTTGCTGGCGCGTCGGGGCCAGCACGGGTTCCAGCCACGATTCATACTGCGCAAAAGCCTTGAGCTGAAGGTCCTTGCGAACCCTGAGCATGGCAGAAACGGCCGCCTCCCATTGGGTGCTTCCACCAGGGATGAAGTCCTTGGAGATCTTGCCATAACGAAAACTCGCCTGGATGTTGCTTTGGGGACTGATCGTATAGGTGCTCCATGCCTGATAACCCGTGCCCTGGCGGCCAATCCAGCTTCCCATTAAGTAGCCATTATTGATGTACAAATCATGGTAAACAGCCTCCCAGTAGAGGAATTGGCCCTTGTTAATGGTCGCGTTTGGCGGGTCGGTATCAGCCGCCTCGGCCCGGAAATCGAGCTTGGGAATTTTTGGAAAGTGCGACAGGTAAATTCCGGGATTGAGCCCGGCGCGAGCGCGCGGCAAGGGAGAGACGTTATCGTGCACAACCGAACCGCTGTACAGCGTTAGCCAGCGCTGCAATCCAGGGAGCCGCCAGGAAAAATCAAACTGGGCGTGGCGGGCGCCGGGATCGTTGCGCGAGAACTTAACGTCCACGGGCACGTTGGCGAAGCTGGTGAAGCTGTTCCAGAAGGAGCCGAAGGTCAGGGGCACATGGCCTTGACCGGCAAACACCACGGTGCGGCTGATGCTCACCTCCAGGTCGCGGAGCGGTTTGCAACTGAATTTCTGGCCGAACATATACGGTCCGGGCGGAAATTGATGCTGGGCAAGCGAACCGAAGAAGCTGTCCGTCTCGACAGGGCCCAATACCCTGGATACACCCGGAATATAAAGCGGCGAGTTATGTTTGAGCTGTAGCATCCAAAGTGGAGTGGCGTTATTGCTCATCAGCAGCACTCCGCCTTCGCCCGGCCCCCACCACAGGCTCTGCTTGCCGACTGAGACATCGAATCCCGCGTACTTCATGGCAACGTAGGTATCGAGCAACTGGAAGCGGTTGATGGTGGCAAACGGGGTGGCCGGCTGCAACGGGATTCAAGTCCACCTCCGCGATGACGGACCGTTGCAAAAGGGAGTATGCCGGGGCGGAAGGCGTGTGCTGGTATTCTCCCGACACGTAAAACGCAAACCTTCTGTCCTCGGCACGTGCGCTGAATCCAGTGACGTTATTCACGCCTTGCTGATAGGGCCTGCCTTCATCGTTGATCAGCGATTGCCCAAAGTGATAGCTGTCGTTGATGGGCTTGCCGGCGATATCCAGCGTGCGAGTGTAGAGCGTGTCCAGTTGAATGGATTCAGTCGGCCGTCCCTCCAGGGCCTCGAGCTCCTCGGCAAACTCCGCATCAAGGTATTTCTGCAGTTGCAGGATCTGTGGCGGCAGGTCGGTGTGTCCCTCGACGTTTTCATGCATCTCGACCATCATGCGAGCGCACGACAACCGGTTCCACGGCCGCAGGCCCATGAAAGCGGTGTTGATGTATCCCTGCCCGATCAACTGCTCCAATGCGGGATAAATCCAGCTGTCCAGTGGAATATAGGTGCTGGCCAATGTCCCGGGAAGAATCGCCGAGGTCTGTTCCGCGACGATCTTCAAGTCGTCGTCCAAATTCTTGTTGTGCCTTTGCTTGTAGATCTGCCGTCCGATCTGGTAACCGAGCACGCTGCCGACGAAAACATCGGACAGGAAATGCTGTTCCGAAGCTGCCCGCGCGATGCTGGTGCCCAAGGCCAATCCGTAAGCGCCGAATACGGCGTAAGGGTTGGGATACTCTCGGGCAACAATGGAAGCGAACGCCCAAGTCACGGCGGCGTGGCTGGCTGGGAACGAGGTGCCTCCCTGAAAAAATATGTTCTGGTAGTTCGATTGATAGGGACGCAGACGCCCGAAGGTGTACTTCATCGCATAATCCACGCCGAGGGCGTTGATCATGGCCTCGGTGGCCAGCACCCCGGTTTCGCGCATGCGCTCGTCGTGCGTAATGCGTCCCCAGACGTAGGCCACCCCCGTCATTCCCATCGCCGATGCGACGCCTACATCGGACGCCTTCTTCCACGCGCTAAGGTTACCCATGCTCATCGCAAAGGAGCTGTCGGGGTCCGTGACCATCAACCCCGTCGTGATACCGGCGGCCGGTACCAGCCACTTGAAATCACCTGACTGCACATGGAAGGGGCTAGTCCAGATGTTCTTCTGGTCTTCCGCCAAATGCAGAACAAATTTGGACTCGTTGGGGTGGGTGACGGGCGCGTAGAACGGGTCCGGCGCCGGGTTGGCGGGAGCGGGACTGCCAGCCTGGGTGGAAGGCGCTTGCGGCAAAGGCTGTTGCGCGGCGACCGAAATGCTTAGTAGCGAAGCTAAGACCAGGCAGGACAGAACTGTCAGAAGGCGGGTCCTGAAGGTTGCCTCCTGGCGCCCGGTTGTCAGCTCGAGCCTATACATCGTGGGGAATTGAGAACAAGCGCTCCGCTGCTGCTTCAAGCAGCAGTAGCAGCGTAGTAGCGGGTGATGCGAGTGAGCGCAGCAACCACGTCGGAAACATCCTGCTGCGACATGGCGGGCGAAAGAGGCAATGACAATGTGCGTTCGCCGACGAACGTTGCATTGGGAAAGTCGGAGTCCTCAAATCCAAACTGCTGCCGATAGTAGGGCTGCTGATGCACCGGCAGGTAATGAATGCCAACTCCGATGTTTTCGGCCTCGATGGCGGCGATGATTTCCGTCCGCCCGACGCGCAACTCCTCCAGCACGAGCAGCGGAGTATACAGATGATACGCATGCCGCGACTCTGCGTCGCTGCCCGGAAGCTGGAGCGGCAGGTCCTTCAGTTGTTCGTTGTATTGTGACCAGACATGTTCCCTTTGCCGCCAGTGGTCGTCAATCTTCGCCAGTTGCGGAAGTCCCAGCGCTGCCGCCAAGTCGGTCATGTTGTACTTGAAGCCAGCCTCGATAACTTCGTAGCCGCTGGGGCCGCCTACGAAACGGCTCCACGCGTCGGCGGTCATGCCATGCAATGAGAACACCTTGGCCCGCTGAAACAGTTCGGACTCGCGGGTTATCACCATGCCACCGTCGCCGGTGGTAATGCTCTTCGTCGGATAAAAACTGAAGCAGCCGACGTCGCCCAGCAACCCGGCCGCCTTCCCGCGGTAGGTGGATTCGATGGCGTGCGCGCAATCTTCTATGACGCGCAGCCCATGGCGGCGGGCGATGTCAAGGATGGGATCCATGTCGCAACAACGGCCACACATGTGGACCACCAGAATCGCCTTGGTGGCTGGTGTGATTGCGCTTTCCACTTGGTCGGGATCGAGATTGAAGGTGTCACGGCAGCAGTCCACCAGGACCGGCCTTGCGCCGGTATGCACAATGGAATGGACGGTGGAGCAGAAGGTCATGGCCGGAGCGATCACCTCGTCGCCGGCCCCGATTCCCACGGCGGCGAGCGCCAGATGAATGGCGGCAGTACCGCTGCTCACGGCGAGCGCGTAGGGCGCGCCCTTGTATTGCGCGAACTCCTGTTCGAAGCGCTCAACCCGGGAACCCAAGCCGATCCATTGGCTGCGAATACATTCGGCGACCGAGGCGACCTCGTCTTCTCCCAGCAGTGGTGCGCCAAAAATCAGCCGGTTTGCGCGCGAGCGTAGCGGGATCCCGCCCGCAATTGCCGGCAAACCGTTGGTGTCCTGATAGAGTGCTGTTTTGTCGCCCGAGCGGGGAGCGCGTCTCATTCGAATGTTTTTGTCAAAGTTGGAATGTGCGCTGATTGTAACTGATCGGGCGCTTTGCACGTGGGACGCAGCGGCAGAGCTGTTGGCAAGATTGCGCGCGATTTGCTGAGCTATACTGCAAACAGGATTTTACCCGTCGAGAAACCTTCTTTACCTATGCCCTTCACTGTTGCTCACGTAGCCGCGGCGCTGCCTTTCAGGAGATGGAACCTTATTTGGTCTGCCTTTGTTATCGGCAGCATGGCGCCCGACTTTCCCTATGTGATTGGCTCCGTAAAGTACCGGGCCCTGGGCCACCACTTCCCCGGCGTGGTGCTTTTTACACTGCCAATCTCGTTCGTGGTGCTCTGGTTCTTTCACTTCGCCATTAAGAGACCCGTTGCAGGATTGTTACCGGTCGGCGTGCAACAGAGACTAGGTGGCCAACTTGAGGACTTCAAGTTCGGCGGGGTCACGCGAATGTTGGCCATAACCTTCTCCATCATCCTCGGGATCGCAACCCATCTGGTGTGGGATTCCTTTACTCACACGTACACGTGGCCCTGGCACCATTTACCGTTCCTGCAGTCGTGGGTCGATCTTCCGGTTGCGGGGTTGGCCCCAACTTACATGGTCCTGCAATACGCCAGCACATTGCTTGGATTGCTTGCCCTGGTAATTTGGTTTTTCCTGTGGTATCGCACGACGGAGCCGGACCGGGGTATGGCTCTGCAATCGCCCGTCAGGTCTCGCGTCTCGCTGGCGGTCATCATGTTTGCAATCGCGGTCGGGATGGGACTGATGCGCGCATGGCTTCTCATTGGCGAGATGCCAAGAACCATTCACAACTGGGATTGGTTCATGCTGAATTTTGGAGTCACCGCCATCGCCACTGCGTTTTGGGAGCTCCTCGTTTATTGCCTTCTGGCAACGTCCCGTCAATACGCCGGCAGCCGGCTCCGTTCGGTGTGATATAAGCTGCGAAGCATGCCCCTGGTCAGCGTCATCATGAACGTCCGTAATGGGGCTTCCACCCTGCGCGAGGCCCTCGACAGCGTAATGGGGCAAACGTTCACAGACTGGGAGCTGATTGTCTGGGACGACTGCTCCACCGACGACAGCGCGAAGATCGTCGCCGAATATTCCAATCCAAGAATTCGCTATTTCCTGTCACCGGAAGAAACCTCGCTTGGCAAAGCCCGCGACGCAGCCATACGCGAGGCGCGCGGCGAGTGGGTTGCCTTCCTCGATCAGGATGATGTCTGGATGCCGCGCAAGCTGGAAACGCAGATGGCGCTCGCAGACGCTCATTCCGGCAAGAACGGCTTGGGTGGGGCGCCGGTGGGTATCATCTATGGCCGAACCGTCAGGTTCTATCCCAGCGGAACGGTACGCGACTACGATCAAACGCACGAGTACAAACGGTTACCCGAGGGCGACATCTTCTCGCAACTTTTCACCGCAGGCTGTTTCATCGCCATGAGTTCCGCGGTCTTCCGTCGTTCGGCGATCGAGGAGGTCGGCGGAATACCGCCGGAGATTTCGATCATTCCGGATTACTACCTCTATTCGGCCGTGGCCCGGCGCTATCCAACGCGGGCCGTACAGCAGGTCGTCTGCCGATACCGGATGCATGAGAGCAATATGTCGCGCTTGACCGCCATTGCCATGCACCAGGAGGCGTTGTGGCTGGTGAACCATTGGGCCGATTCTCTCGGCCCCAACACGGTCGCGCGGTGCCGCAAGCGGCACTGTACCGCGATTGCGCTGGAGGAGATGCGAAGTCCAGGGACCGCGGTCCGCGGGATATATCGCCTGCTCTCAGAAGGGTCTGTCGCTTCGCAACTGAAGCGGCCTTTCCTGTTCCCATTTCACCTCGTGCGAAGAAATGTTCTCGCTCCTTACTGGAAGAAAGTTGGGCGGTGGTATCGCTGCAACGCAGGCTGTCGGCGCCCATGCTCTTTCCACCAGCCGTGAAGATTGAAATGCGATCAAGCCCACACCGGCGCCGGAAGCTGGTCGGTTTTTTCCGTGCCGGCGAGGACCTTTTTGCGCAAGACGAAAATGAGCACGGCAAGAAACAGCAATGCATAGGATGCGACAGTCGCCCAGGCCGCGGCCGTCGGCCTGAAAACGGGGGATGAATAGCCAGGTTCAGTAACACGTTCAGACTTGCGGCGGTCGCCACAGAGTACAGCACCGCACGGTCGTAACCCCGGCTTACAAGAACAGTCCACAGCAGTGAAAAGCAAAAGTCCAGCGGCAGAGCGATCAACAGAATTCGGAACAGTCCGGCCGCGCCGAGCGTCGAACCGTAGATCAAAGTGAGGATCCGCGGAGCAAGCAGCCCGAGTATCACGGCGGCAGCCGAAGCGGCAGCGGCCAGCACCACCAACGCCAGCAGCAGAGCGGTGTGTGCGTGTGCCCCAGCTTCCAGCTTCGCCAGGTGGGGATACAGAGCGTCAGTCAAGAGCCAGAATCCGGTGAAAATGACGTACAGCGGCTTGCACGCTGCGCTGTATCTTCCTACCTCATGCGTGGTTGTCATCGCGCCCAGCAACAAAACGTCAGCGTTCATGAACACCAGGTTCAGCAGGTTCGACAGGCCAAGGGCAAAGACTCGTGCAGGGCGCAGGTCCTCGCCTGCAGCGGCCAGACTTGAATCCGGCAGCAGTTGCCCGCGCGGCCGGCTCCATCGCCGCTTCCACACAACCCACAGAAAGGCGGCTCCCAGCAGTGCGCTCAGAATATTGGCGCCAGAGATCGAAGCGATGGGAGGGATGGCAAAGTGCATAGCGACGATTGCCAGTCCCACATATACGATGCTCACGCCGCTTCGCCAGAGCGAAAGCACTCCGAAATGGCCGAGCCCCCAAGCGACCCAGTCGAGCGCGAAGGCGTAAGGAACCACCGCGAAGTCGAAGGCGAGTACACACACTCGCGCCTCCGCCGGGACCGGGCCGAAGACAGCATAAAGAACGCCCAGGGCCACGGCTGCTGCAGTCAACGCCGCTCGGCGCTTCACGATGAGCGGCACCAGGTACGAAACCAATTCATGGTCGCGCGCCAGAACTCGCGCTCCGATCAGTTTCAGGCCCTGATCGGAAATCTCCATCACATACGAAGCGACGGTCTGCCCCAGAGCGATGATCCCAAGGACTTGTACCCCAAAATAGCGGGATATGTACGCGAACAAGACAAAGGTCGCGATTCGTCCGAAGACCTCGCCCGTCGCCAGTCGAACGAATGAGAGGAAGACGTTGCCGACTTTCATCGCGACCCATGACGCTGCAAGCGCCGCCAGTCCCTACCATTCAGCTATACTGCGGAATCGGGTACACAGCCAGCACCGCAGACACATCCCTTCCCATGCCCCTGGTCAGCGTCATCGTAAACATTCGTAACGGGTCTGCCTACTTAAGGGAAGCCCTCGACTGCGTGATGTCGCAAACCTTCACGGATTGGGAGCTGATTGCCTGGGACGACTGTTCCACCGACGACAGCGCTCGAATCGTTGCCGAGTATAAGGACCCGCGCGTCCGCTATTTCCTATCGCCGCAGGAAACTCCGCTGGGCGAGGCCAGAGCGAACGCCATTCGGCAAGCAACCGGCCAATGGCTCGCCTTCCTGGACCAGGATGATCTGTGGACCACCACGAAGTTGGAAAAGCAGATGGCGCTTGCCGACGACCGCGCCGGCATCATCTATGGTCGAACCGTACTTTTTTGGCCCGGCGGCCGGAAGCGCGATTACGACCAGGCGCACGAGTTTCGACCCCTGCCCGAAGGCGATATCTTCAGCGAACTCTTCCGGAGTGCATGCTTCATCGCCATGAGTTCGGCGGTGCTTCGCCGCTCGGCGGTGACAGAGGTCGGCGGCATTCCGGATTGGGTTGAAATGACTCCCGACTACTGCCTTTATGTCGCCCTTGCGCGGCGATACCCGGCCCGTGCGGTGCAGGAAGTCGTCTGCTGGTACCGCATGCACGGCAGCAACATGTGGCGGGAAAACAGAAAAAAGGTATATCAGGAAGCTCTCGTAATGATCGATCAACGAGCAGACTGTATTGATCCGCGGATTGCCGCCTACCGTCGCCGTACGAACGCCACGGGACTGGCTTTGGAAGAATTACGGAATACGTCCACCGCAGGCACGGGACTTAGGCGGCTGCTACGTGAAGGTTCTATAGCATGGCTGGCGTCGCGCCCGTTTGTTCATGTGTTCCGCCGAATAAGACGTTGGGTACGCCAGCCCTTTTGGCAGAAGAACTCTACTCCGATTTCATCACTCCAGCCTTAGCACGACGACAGTTATCAACATCTGAGGGCAGGAAGGCCGCCAGCGCTAGTGTGGCATCTACTTCAGGCTTCGCACAGGACTTGATTGCGCCGCCAATTCCTCCTTGGGAGCTCCGGGGCCCTTGATAATCCGCTTGTCCGAGCTCAAGTAATATCCAGCAACCCTGGTGTAATACCGGAATTTAATTCCGAGGCGGACGATGGTTTTCGTGACCCTGCTTTTTCCAAAGTAATCGTAGGCTTCGCTAAACTCGATTAGCCCCTGACACTGCTGGCGGAGAGCCCTGAGTCCCATCTGGTTGATACTCTGACTACCAAAGTGGACCACCTCCGCAGAAGGGCTATAGTAAAGCTTATAGCCCTTCTGGTTCAGCATGTAGTTGTATGCGAGATCAGGCATGTAGTGCTGAAACCGCTCGTCTAGCATTCCGGCCTGCTCCCAGGTGGAACGGCGAATGACGTACGCAGTTGTGCCTACACTCTCCGCCTGTTGTGCTCTGGAATAGTCGAAATCGGTGTGGTAGTACCGATTCATCAAGCGGCTCCTCGGGAACAGCTTGTGCCAATTGAGGGTCTGAAGGAGAAATGTTTCCCAACCGGCGAAGCCGCGAATGTGGTGCTGCACGCTGCCATCGGGATTCAGTAGCTTCGGACTGCAGACGGCGGCCTCCGGGTGGTCGTCCATAAATCTGATCAGGGCCTGGAAAGCATTGTCAATCAGCATGGTGTCGCTATTGAGCAGGCAGGCATAGCGCGCACGTGACATGTGCATGCCGAGGTTGTTGTTCTTGGCATAATACTGGTTGACTTTATTTCTGACGAGAATCACCTGGGGAAAAGTTTCTGCCACCATGTCCGCGCTTCCATCAGGTGAGTTGTCGTCCAGACAGATGATCTCGAAAGTGATGTCTTTGGTGTGCTGGTAAATCGACTGAATGCAGGCGCGCAGCAGATCACGGGTGTTATAGCTGGGGATGATGATGGTCAGGTCGAGCATCGGCTCACTCACCCTTTTTGCCCTTTGGGATGGAAAAGGTGCGGACTCAGAGAGCCCCAACAGTTCAGTCGGAAGGCACACCCCGGGCAACATGCGGCACGCCTTCTGGGATAAGGCCGCGCTCCAGCAATTCCCGGGTGGCCCTGGCGAGCTGGTCAGGTTCAACAGGTTGCGTCTTCACCCATTCCGTAAAGCGATCCAGACCTTTCTCAAGCGACAGCAAGGGCGCGAACCCGAGCCGCGATTGAATCAGGGTGAGGTCCGCAATTGCGTGGCGAATGTCGCCCAGCCGGTACTGATTTGAGATGACAGGTTCTGCCTTGCTTCCGAAGCGCTCGCTTAACAGCGATGCAACCTCTGCAATCGTAGTCGCGCAGCCAGAGCCCACATTCAGCGTGCATCCATCGGCTGCCACCGTACTTAAAGTGAGAACCACAGCACGTGCGACATCAGATACGTGCACAAAGTCCCGGCTCTCCTGACCATCCTCGTAAAGGTTGAGCGTCTTGCCCAGTCGTAGTTGATTGGAGAAGATGGAGAGAATGCCAGTGTATGGGTTCTTCAGCGACTGCCCTTCCCCGTAAACGTTCTGCATCCGGAGAATCACCGCAGGGATTCCCAGCGCGCTGGTCGCGATGCGCACCAAGTCCTCCTGTGCCAGCTTGGTAGCTGCGTAGATGGAGGCTGGGGCAAGCCTGGCGTCCTCGGGGGTGGCAGCGGCTTCAATACAGTCCCCGCATCGGGGACACAGGGGATCCCACTTTTCGAAGCCGAGCCTGTCCTCGCGGCGCATCGGCGGATACACAAGTCCGCAATGGGCGCAGCGATAGGCACCCTCACCATACACCGCGCGAGAGGACCCGAGAATGATCTTAGCTACTTCGTGCTTACGGTTAGCCAGGTAGTTCAGCAGCGCCGCGGTACCGCCAACATTCGTTTCCGTGTAATGCGAAATTTCGCACATCGACTGCGCGGTACCGGTCTCCGCCGCCATGTGGATGACGTAGCGAACCTCGGGCAGGACCTTTTCCCAGTCGGCGGGTTGCCGGACGTCACCGCGATAGATTTCGACCCTGGGATGCCCGACCAACCCGTCCGCCGCAATCCGGGGGACCGCCCCGTGGGTTTGCGGACTCAGGTTGTCGAACAACAGCACGTGCCGCCCCTGCCCGACGAGCAGTTCGGCGACGTGCCGTCCAATAAATCCGAGACCTCCAGTGATCAGTACTTTACCCGGATTCATCGATGAATTGCCTTCGCGTTCTCAATCTTCCGTGCGGGCGTGCCGGCCACGGTTGTATTCGCTTCGACGGAATCAAGCACCACCGAATTAGCACCGATTACCGCATTGTCGCCAATCTGAATCGGGCCGAAGACCATGCAACCTACACCAAAAACGACGTTGTCCCCAACTTCAGGGCGGAGCGCCGGATCAAACTTCATGTCAAGCTCTTTCGCGCCCACATTCACCCCCTGGAAAAAGGTTACATTGCTGCCAATTCGCCGTGCTCCGATGACGCATCCGGTCGTGTGGGCGATGAAGAGGCCCGGGCCAGCTTCGCACCGCGGCGTGATTTCCAGACCGAACAGCACCTGATTCGCGTAGCTGAGAAGCTTCGGCAGGACCGGTATGCCCGCGATCAGCGCTGCCCGGCTCGAGCGATACAAAACGACAGGAAGAAAGCGGTTATGCAATAGCCGGCCGAGAAAGCGAAAGAAGTTGGGCCGCACCTCCTTTCCCTCCAATTCGTACTGGCGTGCCAGGTCACTGTACAGAAGCTGCTTTAGCTGTGACATACATCGGCCTCAGGCCTGCAACGGGCACGGTAATCTGCCGGCGTTCGCTCACTCTTATTCATCGCGGGCGGGTAAACCTGCGCTTTGGCAGAACTAATCCGACTTTTGCATAACCGCCGCGCGCGCAGCCACGTCCTTATTAGGAGCGCCAGGCCCCTTGATCACGCGCTTATCGGAACTGATGTAATAGCCCACGACCTTCGAATAGTACCGAGCCCGGATCCCTAAACGTACGATGGTTTTGGTAAGGCGGCCCTTGCCAAAATAGTCGTAGGCTTCATTGAAATCGATCAGTGCCTGACACTGCTCGCGGAGGGTTCGAAGAACGTCCTGGCTGGCGCTTTGACCGCCGAAATGTACCACCTCTGCACACGGGGTGTAGTAAAGCTTATAGCCTTTCTGGTTCAGCATGTAATTGTAAGCGAGGTCAGGCATGGCCCAGCGAAAACGCTCGTCCAGCATTCCGGCCTGCTCCCAGGTGGAGCGCCGAATGACGTATACGGATGTTCCGACACTCTCCACTTGCTGAGCCTTGGAATAGTCGAGGTCGGTGTTGTAATACCGGTTCATCAGGCGGCTTCGGGGGAACAGCTTGTGCCAATTGAGGGTCTGCAGAAAGAAGATGCCCAAGCCGGCGAAGCTGCGAATGTGGTGCTGCACACTGCGATCTGGATTCAACAGCTTCGGGCCGCAAGCCGCCGCCTCAGGGTGTTCGTCCATAAAGCGCACCAGCGCCAGGAGGGCATTCCCGATCAGCATTGTGTCGCTGTCCAACAGACATGCATAGCGTGCCCGCGACATGCGCATGCCCAAGTTGCCGTTCTTTGCATAGGACAGGTTGACCGCATTCCTGACGAGAATCACCTGGGGAAAGCTCCCGGCCACCATGTCGGCACTGGCATCGGGAGAATTGTCGTCAACACAGATGACTTCGAAGGTGATGCCCTGGGTGTGCTGATAAATAGATTCCAGACAGTTCCGCAACAATCCCCGGGTGTTGTAACTGGGAACGATAACGGTAAGATCAAGCAATCGGTCTGTCATTCTAACCTCAATTGTAGTTCGTGACGCTTCCCATCACTTTTCAGCAATGAGTCGCAGTTCCTCTCCCACGTCGCTTCCAGTTCTCAGGCATAGCAGCTCAGCCAGATTCATCAAACCTGCCATCAAGTTAGTGCCAATGGGTGCGCCCCCGCGAACGACAAATTTTCCATTGCGACGAATGAGTTCACTGGCGCCATAAGCAAATGGAGCCCCTAATTCCGTAAAGCATTTCACTGATTTGTTGAACCCGGACCGTCGAACGGACTCCGTCAACGTGCCGGTCCCGAAAAGATACAGGTGCCGGGGAGGATCGAGGTGGACCCAATTCCGCCGGAACTTCCGATGAAACCAACCGTGGACATTGGGCGTCGCCAGGACCAGCCGCCCCTCTGGCTTAAGAATGCGATGACATTCCTTCAGCACAAGAATCGGATCAGGGACATGCTCAATCACATGACTCATCACGATGGCATCGAAGTGGTTGGCTTCGTAGCCCTGGCTAACAAGCGACCCGAGGTTGACCTTCAATCCACGACGGCGTGCAAAATCAACGGCGGCGGGATCGAAATCAACCCCCTCGGCATTCCATCCCTGGTCCTGGGCAGCTCGGACGAGATCCGCGTCTCCGCATCCCACATCCAGCAACCTGCCCGACCTCCGCGATGGCAAACTGGCGAGTAAGGGTGGGAAGACAAAGCTCGTCAGGCGACTCAAGGCCCTCAGAACCATGCCTGGCTCGTACCGCTGGCCGCGGGCGGCGTCCCAATACCCGAACTTCACAAACCATCGCAGCCGGGCCGAAAAATCCATTTGCCCTTGCGTGTGCTTCGGAGACCCCTCGTGCGTGTAGTAAGACTCGTACAACTTGCCTAGCTCGGATTCCAACGGGCACGGATCCAGCCACAACAGTCCACAGTGGGGATTGTTACAGCGCTGGATGTTCCAACGTCCGGGCCCATGAAACTGACGATCCGGCAAGTCTTCGTATAAACGAGTCCCGAGTTGTCCGCAGAGATAACAGGCAGGTCGGGGAAGTGACCTGATCTCCTCCGGTCCCATTGTCTTATTGGCACTCGCGATACAAGGCTAGCGTCTGTTCCCCACACTTTTCCCACTTATATTCCGCGGCAACTCGCCTGCCTCGTTCGATCGCCTGCTTGCGGTCATCCTCATCATGGACGGCCCGCAGCAAGGCCCCATTGAAGGACTCCTGGTCCGCCGGATCGAAATAAAAGGGAGCGTCATGACAGATTTCCGGAATCGAGGCCCGATTGGTAGCCAGCACCGGGCAATCCAGCGTCATGGCTTCCAACGGAGGCAAGCCGAACCCTTCATTCCACGACGGATAAACGAACAGCGTGGCCCCGGCATAGGCTTCCGCGAGCAATCCATCGGAGACCCGCGGCATACTGATGACGCTGTCACTCATTTTCCAATTGGCGATCATCTCTTTCTCGTTCGCCGTCAGCGGGCCGCCGCCGAGCACTAGCAAGTCCATCGAATCCTTCAGCCCCGTCTCGTAAAACGCGCGCAATAGGCCATCGAAATTCTTGAAGCTGGCCCGCATGCCGATATACATCAAGTAAGGGCGCCGTAATCGCTGGCGCAACGTTCTTGCCTCGTCCGGACTGCGCTCAAGGGGACTGACCCCGTGATAGATGACGCGCGTCTTGGCCGGATCGACACCATAGAAATCCACCAAATCTCTTCGCGTCGACTCGGATACGCAAATGATCGCGTCCATTTCTGGGAAAAGCTTTTTTCTCGCCCAGAGCACCCTCTTGACGTCGTGAAACAGATGCGGGAAGCGCTCATGGGTACAATCGTGGTGGGTGGCAACCAGGCGGCGCGCGCGAACCATCGGCATGCGCATGAACAACGTGAGATGGTGAATGTCCACCGTGCCGCGAGCGACGGCCGCCAGATTACCCAGAATTTCGTTCGCTACGTAACGCAACGTTCCGGGTGGCAGCAATTCAGGAAGCTCCGTCACCCGCGCTTTCGAACGCGGTAAGCTTCGAAACGGATAAACCGAGCCGCTCATTCCCATTAGCAACTCCGTTTGCACGTCGGGCACGGTGGCCATAAACCGCATGACCTCGTAGAAATAGCGGGAGGCACCCCCTGCGTTTTGCAGCGAGAAGAGCTGATGATCGTAGAATATCCGCACCAAAACCCTAGGCGATCAACTCAGGCAACGGCTCTGCCTCAGACGTTAGCTCTTTTGCGAATCGTCCTGCCAGCGCCAGGCCGGTGAGGAAGATCACGTAACAGATCAGAGTATTCACCGCCGCCGCAGTCGCGCCATAGGCCGGAATCCAGATCAGGTTGAGGACGATGTTGCTGCCAGCGGCGATGACGGTACACAGTAAGATCTTCTTCTCCATGCCCCATGCGATGTAAGCGTTGCTCAAGTACGAGGTCAGGAAATCGAACGGTATGGCCCAGGCCAGCAAGAGAAGAAGCAACGTTGCCGGCAGGAATTGGGGGCCGAACAGGATGCTCAGCACAGGCCGTCGGAAAGCCGCTAATACAGCAGCGATGGCAATCCCGGCACCCACAAGAAAAAGGAGAATTCGAGGCCTTAGCATTCGCATTCGCTGCGGCTGATCTTGCCGGGCGAGTTGCGGATAGAGAACTTGAGTGAGCAAATAATAGGTATATAGGACCTGATTCACAACGCGATAAGCGGCGCTGTAAAGGCCAACCTGCTGGGGATTCGACAGGACCCCCAGCATCAGCATGTCGATGGTGACGAACGCCAGATTGCACAGCGTTGCCAATCCCATGATGCTGGTGCGTCGCCACGCCAGGGACTGCCGGATCACCGATAGAGCGACCGGTTCCTCTGCGGCGGATTTCTGCTTCTTCCACCACATCCAGAAGATGGTTCCCTGCAATCCATTGCCAATGGCGCTGCCCAGCACGATCCACCAGAGAATGCGATCCGAGTTCCTTCCGATCAGAATGCAGGCCAGGATACCGGCGGGAGCGAAGCTTTTCGCCAGACCTACGAGATGGAGCTGCCCCTTGCCCCAGGCCAGCCAGTCCAGCGAGACCGAATATAGGGAACCGGTCACCGCAAAGACAAAGAGAAAGACTTTCAATTCCACCGGCAGTTTTGCCGATACAGCGTAAACCAGAACAAAGGGCAACAAGATGGCTGCCATCGTCAAGCGGCGCCTCTGCACCTGATCAACGATTTCCTGCGCAGCTTGCGGATACTGCGCTACCAGCCGCGCTCCCACATGACGCAAGCCGAAGTCGATAAACGGCAGCGAGTACTGCACCATGGTTTGGGCCAAGGCATAGACGCCCAGCACAACCACCCCGTAGCGATGGGCCAAAAACAAGGTCGTGGCAATGCCGCACAATCGCGCCACAGTCTCGCCGGAGCCGAGACGCAACATGTTTCGCAGGACTTGTTGTAGGGAAGCCCTCATGCCATGCTGTTACTTGAACCGCCCGTATAGGTCTCCGGCGGGAGAGGTCACGATCCGAAAACGGGTGTTCTTGAGCTGCTGCACAAGCTCACTACCGCTCACCCACTTTGGCAGTCGCAGCTTCCATTCCGCTTCGACCGAGAAGTTAAACTCGACCTCGCCGAGTTGTTCCAGCATCTCCACGCAATCCAGCGCCGGCTGCAATCGTTCCGGCGTGAATTCCAGCGAAACCACCTTCAACTTGTGGGAACAGCCCTTGATGACCTCGGCTTCGAGACCTTCCACATCAATTTTGGTGAAGGCCGGAACGCCGTAGGTCTCGATGAGTTCATCGATGGTGGTAATGCAGACCTCGCGCACTTCATCCCAGTGAAAATCATCCTTGGGAAGTCGCCCCGACTCGGTCACGGCCTCGACAAACTCCGACGACATCGTCGAGCAGTAACTCAGGGCGCACACCATCAGCTGGCCTGTTCCGGCCGCCGATCCTGCTGCCTTAGGGACGAGCGTGAAATTCTGGTTTCCGGCAAATCTCTTGCGCAGGGCTTCGACACTTTCGCTCTGCGGCTCGACGGCTACCACTCTGGCGCCCAGATCAAGCATCACTTGCGACACTTCGCCTATATTGGCCCCGACATCGAAACACAGATCGCCAGGCGCGATGAATTGAGAGTACAGCTTGGCAATGTCACGCCGTCCTTCCCTTCTCAGGTGCCAGTACCACACGCTTTGCACCGGACGTAAGAGCCCGACCGCACCGAGCATTTTCTTGGTAGTGTTCTTTATTCTCGACATTTAACGTTTCCAGCGGCTGGGCTGATCTTTCCGCTATCCTGTGCCCGGTTACCGATTGTTCTCGATGGATACGGAATGCGCTGGGAACCCGACCTTGCCAAGGTCCCTCGCTCCCAGGAAATATCCGCGCAGTTGGCCCGCGGTACGCAGGAGATAGGCATACGCTCCACGAACGTTGCCCTTACCCAGACTGACGACGGCGCCGCCCAACGAGCGGATCACGAGCCCCGAGAAGTACAGCCATGAAAAACCGTGAAGGCGCAACACGTACGCTCCACCCAGGGAGTAAGAATAGTTTCTCGCCAGCAGCCGGTCGAGGGAATGAAAGGTGGGATGGTGAACCGTAAGCCCGGGTTCATACCATAACTTGAAGCCGAGTGCGAGGGGACGGACGAAGTAATCCAAGTCCTCTCCCGATTGGTATCGAGTCGCGGCTCCAATTCCCAACCTCTCATCAAAGAATCCAACCGCATCGGTCACCTGGCGGCGAAAGAAGGCGTCGGGCGAAATGCCGCAATGCCAGATGTCCTTCTTGTTGCAGGTGCGAGGTCCAGCCGGCCATTTCGGGCCCACGGGTCTGTTCTCCGCGTCGCGCAGAATGGTGAACAGCCCTCCGAAGTCGGGATGGGCCTGAAACCAATCCGTCACCGCCGCAAGCAGGTCATCGGGATACCAGCAATCGTCGTCGGGAAAGGCGATGACATCGCCCTTGGCGTGGGGCAGGCCAACGTTGCGGGCCCGCGAGAGTCCCTTGCCGGAACGAAGATGACGAATCCTGAGGCCTGCATGCTTGCCCAGGACCGGAACCAGCCGATCGTCATCGTTTTGATCGACCACGATAACTTCGAAATCGCGATAGGACTGCCGGTCCAGGCTGGCGAGCAGTCGCTCCAACTCTGCAACCCGGCCCACCGTAGCTACGATTAGGGATACCATTGACGCTGGCACATTATTCAGATGTAACGTGAGGAACGCGGATGGATCGTCGCTTCAGCGGTGCACTCCACCGTCGCAACACGTGTCAGTGATCAGCTTTGCCGGCTTCCACCGCTGCCTTGCCTAGAGTCAGCGCCATATCGCGCGGCAAAGCGAAGTAATCTTCGGCAACCGTGAAACCTTCCCGCGGTTCCAAAGGTTTCGACGAGAATCCCCCGCTAAAGAATCGATATCCGAAGCTCGACAAGAAATCGAACAGGGACTGTTGTTCGTAACCAAAGTCGCTGGTGTAGTCGCCGGCTTCGAACAGAATCACTGGCTGGGATTCGCGCAAGATTCGTTGAGCACCGCGCAAAACCAGTAGCTCAGCGCCATCCACGTCGATCTTCAGGAAACTGATCCTGGCATCAATCGCATCATCCAGCCGGACGAGATCGCACTTGAACTTCAGTCCTTCGGCCTCCTGTCGTCTGGGCCAGGCGAGCTCCGGTATGCCATGGTCCAGCAAGACACAGAACATGGCCGAACCCGGTTCATCGCTGCAACCTTCGGGATGCACGGTGACGTTCTTCAATCCCAGACTGTTGACCGTGTACCGCAGGATGCCGAGATTCAGGGGCACAGGCTCGAAGGTATGCACTCGTCCCGATGGCCCGACCAGCCGGCTGAGGTGATACGTATAAAGACCATGATTGCCGCCAACGTCGAGCACCGTGTCCCCGGAGCGGACAAAGTGCGGCAGCGCCGCGATTTCGGGCACCCAGCGACGTCCCGACGCGATGTCCCGTGCGGCAACGCGGGCGTTGACGAACAAGTACACCGAGCGGGGAACGAGATTGGCGAACAGTATTTTAGTGATTCTTCCGCTACTCATCCCTGACCTTCATTGGCCGGAAAAACGATGCCATCCTCCAAACTCTTCGCTCGAAACTTCCACCCGCACACGGCCGGCGGTGAGATCAAGAATCATCCGTGGCGTGTAACCGCTGCAGGGTCGGGCCTATTTGGTTGCACACGCGCCCAGAATGCTGGACAGGACCATCGGGTCACCGGGCCGGTACAGGCGAACCATCAGGCCGAGAAAAAACTCCACCGTGTCTTGCGCCGCGCGCTGCACCGTCCGCGCCAGTGACTTTCGCGGAACTTTGCAACCGTAAACAGACACGTTGACGAAACCGGAATTCTGCAGCACGAATTTCAGGCTTAGATCAGTGAATCCGATCGTGTGCGTGAAATCAGCGTAGCGATTCCGCGTTCCCACGACTGGGTGCTCGCTGTTCGGCACCTCCACAACCAACTTGCCTCCCGGCTTGAGTGCGGCCCGAATCGCTCGCAGCAAAGGCAACACCTGTTCCTTGGGCACGTGTTCCAAGGTGTGAAGCATGAGGATGAAGTCGAACTCTTCTGGCTGGCTTTCCAAATACGCCGCACTATCGCTGACCAGCCGCGTACTATCAGGCAGGATCGTGTTGCAAACGCTCACCACCTCGGGAGAAACGTCCACTGCCCGGATGTCGAGGTAGCCGCAATGATCTCGCAGAAATCCCATCAGCGTACCGGTTCCCGGACCGATCTCCAGGATGGCCGCATCCTTGTTTGCGGGCAGATGCGCACCGTGGTGATCGAGTACCGTCGCCGCATTCCGCTCCAGGCGAGCGGTATCCTGGGAGTAATACTTGCTCAGGTACTGATCGTACTCGCCACTCATCAGGCGATACCCGCTTGCGCTGCCGATACGTCCCCGCTCCGTGGTGTCCGCTTCAGCCAGATCAGCGTGCGATAGAGCAACCAGCCCAAGCCGAGAACACTGACCAACAGGGCGGTTCGCAGTAGCACGGACAGCCAATCCAACAAGTTGCCTCTTGGCATTCCCAGAACTTCCGGCAGAATCATCAGTACCACAAACAACGACGCTGCACTGTCGCTGAAGCGATACAAAAGATGAAGCCCGCCGCCGATCAACAGCGAGATCACCAGCACTGCGGCTACACCGCCAATTATGTACTCGTCCGCCAGATACGAGCCAGCCGTGCCGTAGCCCTGCGCGAATGCAGCAGAATTGAGCAGCACCGAGATATCCTGGCCGGGTTCCCGGCCGCGAAAGTAGTGCTGATAATCATGCGGCACAAATGCGTTCTGCAGCTCCTGCCACAGATAGGAGCCCGCGTAGGGCGCAAAGATGCTGCGGTATTTGACCGCCACTGCGGTCACATCGAACGAGTTGCCCTGGAGATTGACAAACTTCACTGGGTCGAACGCGTAGGTCGTAACGCTATCGGAATCTTCCCGCAACGCCTGGATGACCCCGCCGACGAGTAGCAGGACGAGCGCCAGTGAAAGCATCGGAACCAGCCGGCTCTTCTTCCTTGACTTGATTCCGGCTACATACCAGAGCGTAACGATCATCCCGAAAGGTCCCATCCGGCTTCCCATTAGAAGAAGCAGGAGAGACGACGCGAAGAAGCAGAACGTGGCGATGTAAACGTATTTCTTCCTGGTTTCGAAGACAAAGATGGCGGCGAACACCGGGGGGGTAATCAGCGAGATAAGGCGAACCCACAACGGCACGCTGGCGGCGAACTCGCCGTGGTTCACCCAGAAATAAACGTAACCGCCATGCTCCTGCGCGTACTGGTAATAGCTATAGTTCTTGAACAATTGCACAGGCAGGCTGCCGTAGAACAGCAAGTAAAGGTAAGGCAGATACTGGCGAACCTTGGCGTCGCTTGGAGGTGCGAAGCGCCGATAGTTCCAGCGACATGGGGCGTAAATACAGATCGTCGACAGCGCCAGACAGAGAAGCACAATGCCGGCTTCGTCGCGCGACAGATCGAATGGGGTGAGGGTCTGTAGGCGCACCCGCAGGGGATCTGGTTCGCTTCCCAGACAGTAAGTCAGCAGTCTTCCGCCCTGCAGCAGCAGCAGCATGCGAAAGAAACAGGAAACATGGATGGCGGCCCTGATCGAAATGCTTCCACGACAGCACTACCAGGGAAACGAGTAGCAGTGTGACCAGGACAACCGCGCCTTTCGGCTGAAGCCAGCCCAGCAGGAAACATAACGTCGCTACCCCGACCACTCCCAGATAGCCCAGCACCTCAAACGAGGCGCTGGGTACCGCCGGCGGGACGTGTTCCACGGCAGTGAAAGTTTGCGTAAACGTGCTCATGACCCGGACGAGAACTTCAACGAGTGCCACACAAGCCCCAAGCGAGCACCCAGATTCGGGTCTTGTCGCTTACGGCGGAGGGCTTCCATGATCAACACTCCTATGCACGCCAGCACGAATCCTGTGACCGTAGATACCAGCACAATGAGCATCCGCCTCGGGCCGGACTTTCTTTCGGGTTCGACGGCGGTGTCAACGACCTGCACCAGGATAGCGTTCTGGCCCTCGTCGATTCGCGCCGCTTCCAGTTGTTTACCCAAGAATTCATAGAGGGCTTCGTGGTACTTAACCTCGCGTGCCCGGCGTAGATATTCGAGTTCCGCCTGCGGCATCTGGCGTGCCGGAATCCCAATGTTGCCACCACCCACGGCAGCGTCATTGTTGCGCTCCAGTTTGGCCAACTGGCTTCGCAGCCCTGCCAGTTCGGTCTCGGCGCGTTTCAGATCGGGGTTGTTTGGCGTTGCGTAGGAACGCATGGTTTGGAGCTGCACTTCATGAGCTGCAATCTGCGCCCGCATCTCGGCCACGCTGGCGATGACCGTCCTCCCCTGGGCCTCCGGCTGGAGCAGTCCGCTCTTCTCCTCCACCTGCTTCAGGGCCAACTCGGCCCGCGAGAGTTCTTCGCTTTCCGCCCTGAGCTGCTGGTCATAGAACAGCCGCCGCTGGGCGGCTTCCGTGATCGCCAGGTTTTGATTCAGATTGTGAAGCTCCTCCACATACGCGTTGGCGATGTCGGCCGCGCGCCTGGGATCGCGATCGGTGACCGAAATCGAAATCAGACCCTCTTTCGTCGCAACGATGTCGCTGTGGCTCTCCAGCTTCTTACGGGCATCCTGGTAGCGCTTGACCCAATAAACCTTGCGCAAGTCGAATTGGTTAATGAGATTGTCTTCGATGGTCCGGCTTTGCAGCATGGCCACGAACAGGTCGGCTGGATTTTTCAATCCCAGATCGCTGGCGCCGCCCAGACTGGCCAGGGCCCCGAGCTGACCGAGCATCAGGTTCAAAGCCGACTGCTTCTGCTGTGGCGGCAGAAGCGTAGCGGTGGCCGTGTACATCTTGGGAAGGAGAAATGCCACGATCGTCGCCAGCAGCGCCACCGCGACCGTGATCTGCAGAATCCGCTTCTTGTCCCGAGCCAGTACCAGCAGAAGCTCGACCATGTCAGCTTCCTCCGGGCCCGCGGTTTCGGGTTGCGACGCTGACGCCGCGATGCCGTTCTCAAGGGCAGTACCGAGCCCGGAATGCACCTCAGATGGCTTTGGCGGTTGATACATCGGATCTCTTTCTACCGTGAATTGGTCTGTTCTGCGGACGCTTGTGCTCGCCGCTTCAGCAGGAATGTTGATCTCAACACGCTGATTCCATTCCTTGCTGGGCTATTTTAGGACGTTGATAGCGGCGGCGGCCAACCCAAAGTTGAACAGGATTTGCGACCAATCTTTGAAATTGCGCAGACCTGCGCCCTTGTCAGTATTTGGAGGTACCACGACGGTATCGCCCGGCATCATCACCATGCTGTCGAACCCGCCTGACCAGAATTTGGGCGCTGTGTCCTTGCTCACCACCGCCCCATTCGCCCGCACCACAAAGGTCCTTCCCGAATCCGCATCACGGGTTGGACCGCCGGCATTCTTCAGATACGCATTGACCGTCTTGCCGGGTTGTTGAACGAAAGAACCGGGGTTGTACACATCGCCGACCACATTCACGGCTATGCCCCGGGCCGGTACGTAGAATTCGTCGCCATCCTCCAGGGGAATGTCGGGGATCGAATCCACGGTATGGTCGTCGGGGTGGAGGTTCAGAACAATGCGGCCGGTCGCCTTCAACTGGCGTAGCTTCTCGAGCGTAACCCGTTCGGCCTCGACACTGGCATTCACGGCCGAGACTTCCTGGGCGGTCTGAGCGCTTTGTGCCCGCTTGGCTGTGCTGGCGGCCACGTTCCGCTCGGCCTGCGCAATCAGTAAGTCGAGCCGTGCCTGCTGCTCGGCACGCGCCGACTCGCGAGTAAATTCCGACGCATAAAGGTACGCCGACGGCGCCAGGCCCCCCGCTTTCTCGACGATGTCGCGAAGTTTCTCGCCCGCCATTACGCGGTAAACTCCTGACGATCCGAACTCGCCCTCCAACCGGATCAACTTCGTTTGCTGCCCCGCGGGCACCTTAAGGTCAGCCTGCGAGAAAATCGTGATAATGTCACCCGATTGCAGGGTCACGTTGCTAGTGTCATCCTGGCCCAGGATGGCCTTGCCCAAATCGAATGGAATCAGCTGAGTGGACAGGTCCTGGGAGCTCATTCGCTGAACCACCGCGTAGTTCCAATCAATCTCGGGAGCGTTGCGCTTGACCGAGTTGACCGTCCCGGTCGTTCCCTTGACATGGCCGCCAGTGGTTTCCGACTCCAATACAATCGCGTTCTGCTGCTTCCAGTACTCGCGGGTGATAAGAAACTCGCGATTGGGAATGAGATCGCTGATGCGCATTCCCGAATGCCAGGGATATCGCCCCGGCGCCGCCACATTGCCGCGCAGCGTGACTGAATTCTCAAACTTCGGAGATATCGCCGTGAAGTTTACGATATCGCCGTCCACCAGGGGATGAATCAGCCCGGCACTGTCCAGCCGAACCTCCTCGACATTGTGCACTCGGTGGTCCACGATGTGCTCGATATAAACCTTGCCCCCGAAGGCGGTATTGGTAAGTCCACCGGCCAGCCGGATCACCTCGGAAAGCTTGGTTTCGGCCTTGAGTTCGTACACTGCCGGCACATTGACTTGTCCACCCAGGGCGACCTGGGGCCCCACTGGTGCAACGTAAATGACGTCCTCCGGCTGTAAAACGACGTCTTTGCTCTTGTCGCCGTTGAGCAGGAGATCGTACAGGTCGAACGTAGTTACGACTCTTTCCCCCGCGCTTCAATTGGATTTCCCGCATCGAGCCGTGCGGCGAGGGGCCGCCGCAGGCAAAGATCGCGTTCGTCAGAGTGCTCAGCGAGCTGACGGTATACCGCCCGGGTCGAGACACCTGGCCCACCACGTAGATGTCAACGGAGCGCAACTCACCCATGTTCACATTGAGATCAAAATTCTGATAGATGCGGCCGATGTGCGACTTCAGGAAATTTTCAATTTGCGCATACTTTAGTCCGGAGACATTCACGCTGCCGACTTTGGGAAGAAAAATATTGCCGTTCCGGTCGACTCGGGCGTGAACGTCGAGATCAATCTGGCCCCAGGCCCGGATCATGAGTTCGTCCCCTGGACCGATGACGTAATCGGCGGTAACCGGAATGTGGTCTACCGGAGCGAACGTACTGGGCACATTCTCGAAAAGATTGGCCCCGTAAATGGGGAGTGCCTGTCCCAACGACGATTGCACCAGTAACTGGAAATCGGTCAATTCGAGACTCTTCTCAAGAGGCGGAGCCGTCGCCTGCGAATTCTTGAGCGTCTTCGCCTCCTTCGCGGAACGTTCCTCCTCCGGCGGGACCACGGCGTTTTGAAGCGGCGCCGCTGCGGGCGCCGTAGCCGGCGCCTGCGAAGCCGCCGATGACTGCTGCGCCGACGAAGACGACGCGCCCGCTGCCGAACTCATGGCCCCAAGCGGATTCTGCGGCGCCCCATAAGCTGCCTGCGCGAAAATGAGTACGAGGGCAAGGAGAGCTCGCCCTTCCAGTCGTCGAGCTGCCTCACAAACTACCGGCGGAAATTCCTTGGCAATTCCGGATCGCAAATACGTCACGCTCGATGTTCCTCCCGAACTGGGTCGTAACTGGGACCAGCGCACTGCGGGCTACGCGTGCAGAATACAGGTCATTCTGCTGATAAGAGTCGTTATCAGCCTTGCTTCGGCCTCTGCTGCAGTCCGTTCAGCCAGAATTGCGCATACAGCGGAGCCGTGGCTTGGGCGTCCCACACTGCATCTTTTTCGCTGAACAACTCGTGCAAGTTCAGGTGCGCACTCACCGCGCCGGCGAGCCCGAGGGTCGCAATCGTCGGATCGAGATCGCTAATCAATCCTTTGGCTGCGCATCGGCTGAAGTACGCATGCACGGCGTCAAAGATGGGCCCCAGGTGCTCGCGGAACACGCGGTCAGCTCCCGGCAACTCAAAGCGGGCCACATACAGAAGCCGGACCAATTCCGGGTGTTCGGATAGGTTCTCCACCATGAAGGCCGCCAGCATGGGCACAATAACGTCCGGATCCAGGTCCTTTGCCAAGCCATTTTGCAGCTCACGCCCAAATTTCAGGCGATTCAGTCGCGATTCAGCAGCCGCCCAGAAAAGATCAGCCTTCTTGGCAAAGTATCGGAACAGGGTAGCTTCATTGACGCCGGCGAGATTGGCGATATCACGCGTACTGGTGCCCTTGAATCCCTGCCGCGAAAACAATTGCACGGCGGCTTCGACCAGGCGCACTTCGGTCACGCTTCTTTCCGCGGTTTTTTTCACGAGTTCACCTTAGGGGGGAATGATGCAGGCCGGCCGCTACATCCTGACCGGTTCTACTTCATCCATGCCGATTTCCACGGCCACGCTTTGCATGATCAGATCGAGGGTGAGAACCACCCGGAGATTGTTCTTTCTGCGGACGAGCACCCCAACCATTCCGGCCAACGGCCCGGAATGGATGCGGACCCGGTCCCCGGCGACCAGGTAGGGATGAGGCTCGAATTCGCGGAGGGGAAGCCCGGAACGAAGAGATTCGATATCCGCGCTCGCCAGGGGCGAAGGCTCGCGACTGGAGCCGACCAGCGATAGCACGCCGGGAGTCTGCAGCACCCGGCTGTATTCGTGCCGCTCAAGAGAGGCGAAAATGTAGTTGGGAAACAGAGGCCGATCCACCTCGACCCTGCAACCGTTCTTCCAGCGGCGCACTGACCGATAAAGGGGCAGAAATGATTCGATGCGCCGAACCTCGAACTGCCTGGCGACCGCTTTCTCGTGCCGGGGGGTGGTATAGACCGCAAACCACCTCGATAACTGATTTCGTGCGGCCGCCGGCTCCTCAGCTTGCCCCTCCGGGCACGGAGATGACACCGTGGCTAGGTGGTCGCTCATAGACAAGGCTTCGCCTCCCTCACTTAGCTGGCGAGGTGATTCCTGACGATTTGACGCCCCAAAGCCATTCACTGATCAGGACCGGGGATACCGCTCCCCTTCGAGAGAGCCTCAGCGAATTCTCCGTCGGCCAGGTGGCGCAGTGTGGATGTGGCGAAGATAGTAAGCGCCTACTTCTTCTTAATGGCGCGATTTGTTTCTGGTTTGGTACCGGACGATTGCCGAAAAGCATACGGTCAAGCGGCGTAGTGCGTCAAGAAAAATCGTATCGGAAAGACCGTCACAATCCTTTATTGGAATTCCGCCTTCCCCGGCTCCAAGGGGACCCTAGCTCCTTCAGAAATGGCCTGACGCTCCACGCGATGCAAGTACACACTTGCAGTCGTGCGCTGCATAGGCCCCGCAACTTAACGCAAAAATGGGGAGCCCGAAGGCTCCCCGAGGACTGCAGGTCTAAATTCAGACTAGAAGATGTACTTCAACACCAGAACCACCGCCCGCGGATGGCTGGAGAACGCGTTCTGCCAGTTCGCGAACGAACCCGACTGCGGGATCAGCGCGTTGTGCGTGTTTCCGCTGGTGGTAATGGCGCCGTTCGCGGGCTGAATATCGCTGATGTACCCGGGAACGTACTGCGCGTGGTTGAAGATGTTGACCGCCTGGAACTGGAACTGCACCGATTGCCGTTCCGTGATGTTCAGGCGTTTCAACAAGCTGAAGTCGAAGTTGTTGATGCGGGGCAGAGCGATGGTGTTGCGCTGGATGTTAGTCAGCGCACCCGAGGCCGCCTGGATGTACTGGGCCGTCGGATCCTTGGCGAGATAGGCTACGGTCGCACCCGCGCTGTTTCTCAGCGGCGTTACGCCCGTGCCGGTGTTAGCGGTACCGAAGGGGTTGAAGATGGCGCGGTCACCCGCGGCATCGCCATTTCCGTTGGCATCCGTGTTGCTCTGGACCGTCCCGTACTCCGGCGATTCAAAGGTGTAGATGGGCGCCAATTGCCAGTTGCTGACCACGTTCTTCAGGAACCAGTTGCCGCTGTTCTTGTAGAACGGCAGGTCGTACAGCAGTTCCGCGGTGAAGCGCTGACGCCGATCCAGGGCCGACGTGCTGTAATCGCACGCAGAAGCACTGGAAGTCCTGCGGACGGCGCGGCGTTAGATAGGTGGAGAAAACGTCGGCCGTCGAGTTGTCGTTGGCATGGCTCCAGGTCCAGGCCACCTGGAACTGCAGGCCGTTGGTGAAGTTGCGGGTCAACTGCGTCTGCAGACCGTTGTAGTTGGAGTAGCCATAGTTCTCGAATCCAACCACGCTGGCGGAGTTAAAGCCTCCCGCAGCCCAGTCTCCACGGTAGCTGCTGTTGGCGTTGATTTGCGCGAGTGTGGTGCTGAGCGAATCCAGCACCGCCTGGCCAGGATTGTTCACGTACGTCGGCAGGAATTGGGTGGCACTGTTCTTGGTCACGCGATTCAGACGGGTCTGGACCGGCAGGTGGATGCCCCTGGTTCCCACGTACCGTACATCGAGGACGTACTTCCCGGCAAACTGGTGTTGCACACCAGCCGTCCAGGTTTCCGAGTACGGCAGCGACTGATTGGGTATGAAGGCCGCAGTCTGGGCACGGGCATCGGCTGGGTCGGTGAACGGAAGGGGTTGCAGCGAAGGCAAGCCGCCCTTCGCCAGGAAGGCCGTATCGCTCCAGAAACACGCAGCGTTAGGTACCTGTCCCACGTCGCAAGTCTGCTGGACTTCCGGCGGCATGGAAAGAATGCCGAGGTTGTCGTACAACACGTCCACGGCCATCGAGAAGCCGCCGCGAATCACGGTGTTACCGTCACCGTTGGGATTCCAGGAGAAGCCGATTTTTGGCAGGAAGTTCGTGGTTTGCTTCGTCGGCGCGGCGAAGGTGACCAGGCCGGGTACGCTGGCGATCGCGTTCTGACGCCTGTACGTTCTGGGCCAGAGGCACGGTCGTCAACTCGTAACGCAAGCCGAGGTTCAGGGTCAGGTTCGGCCTGACCTTCCAGTCGTCGTTGCCGAAGAAATAGAACGCCTGCTGGTTGCCGTAGTAGATGAACTGGCCCTCTGACCGCTCGGCAAAGTTGTCAGGTGCGATGTCAAGCAGATAGCCTTCCAGTCCGGACCACTGGTAATCGCCACGCGCGCGTTGCGTGAAGCTCTGCGGGCTGATGGACTGGCGATACTCGCCGCCGAACTTGAAGCTGTGCTTGCCCTTGACCCAGTTCACGTTGTCTACCGCCTGGTAGGTGTTCTGGATCGTAAACTGCGGCGCGTTGGGATCGGGACCAATGTTGACCCCGCCGAGATCATCAATCGTCAGGTTGGGGAAGACGTTGAGCCCGGGGAAGGTTTGGGGCCCCACTGGCAACGGCTGGTTGAAGCGGTTGAAGCCAAAGCGGAACTCGTTGTTCACATTGGCGTTGAAGTTGTGGTACTCGCCGAGCGTAAACAGGTTGTACTTGATTGGACGGTCGCAGCCCAGAAGTCGAAATCTGCGCTGCCGTGTCAATGCCAGTCTGGTTCTCGAAGGCATAGCGGACACGCAGCGAGTCCTTCTCCGAAATGTTCCAGTCCGCTGAGTCTACGTTGGTGTTGTAGTTCTGGTAGCTGGGACCCATGAAGCCGACCGGGCCGATCGGAATATCCTGTCCGAGGACACTGGTCGTGGTCGCGCCGCAAGCCGAATTGGCATCCGGCGCTCCGCCCGCCGGCAGGTACTTCTGCAAAACCGACAGGTTGCTGGAGTTGGGGAACAAGCCCGACAAGGTAGAGTAGCCGCCAGCCGTCGGAGCGCAGGCGGTGGACGGATTTCCGGCATAGCCCACAGGCTCGTATTGCCACATGAAATAAAAGAACAGCTTGTTCTTAATGATGGGTCCGCCGACCGCGCCACCGAACCGGTTATCGTCGAAACGGGTATTCTTGATCGGCGTTCCGTTGGCAACTTCCCCTGCGGCGACCTGGGAATCGATTGCGTTCAGGTTCCGGTTCTGGAAATACTCCCAGGCGCTGCCGTGCCAGGTGTTGGTACCGCTCTTGATGGTCTGGTTGAACTGTCCGCCGGAAGAGTGACCGAACTCAGGCGAGAACTGGTTCTGCAGAACCGTAAAGCTTTCCACCGCATCGTTGGGAATCTGCATCAGAGGCCCGGTAACGGCCTTGTTGTTATTGTCCACACCCTCAACTGTGAAGTTGTTGTTGCGGGGGCGCTGACCGGAAACAGAGGGACCCGAGCCCGCAGCTACACCACCGGAGGACGCAACACCGGCGTTCAGCAGCGAGAGGTTCAATACGCCACTGCCTGTCGAAGTGATCGGCAAGTCCTCAAGTTGCTTCGTGGTGAAGGTATTCTGAATGTCAGCGTTCGTGGTATTAACGGCTACCGCCTGCCCACTCACCTCAACCGTGGTCGCCGTGCCGGCAACCGTGGCGGTGATATTGATGGTCTTGGTTTCGTTCAGCGAGACTATGACATCGGCGACGCCGCCCTTCAAGCCGCCTGACGTCGCCTCGACCTTGTAGTGCCCAGCCGGCAGATCAATGAAGTGATACTCGCCGCTGGAACTGGTAGTGACGCTGTTCTTAAAGTTGGTGGCCAGATTTGTGGCGTCAACGGTCGCCCCGGGCACGACCGCACCGGTGGCGTCCTTTACTACTCCGTTGATGTTGCCGCTGATCGCCTGTCCCATTAGCGCGACTGGCAATAGCGAGATCAACGCGAGTAACAGAAAACTCTTTAATATGTTTCGCATTCTGCTCCCCCTCCAAAGTGGTCGTGTACAACCTCGAGACAGGATTTCGGCCTACATGTGTCCGATCTGCGTCCAGAAAATACTGTCTGAGAAATACATCCCGCACTGGTAAGTGCATTTGAGTAGCCAAATTAAGCCACATAAAAGTGACATGGAATCATAGAGTTACACGACCATTGCGTATGTCGGGTTCGCGTGGCTATTTCTTTTAATAGCAGTCTTAACCCTTGGTCTTCCAAAATCCGTAGATTTGTCGGGGCGGGTCGCTTGGCGAAGTCGCCATGAAAAGCACGCACTTCGCAGCCAGTATCAGACGAAAAAGGCCATCTTCAGTTCGATTGGTAGCCAGACTTTAGTGGTGAAGAGAACAACTCGCGGGGGCCTTTATGCAATCTTACCCAAGGCTAGTGTGATCAGCGTCTTCTGCTCCAGTTCGTGGGCTTTCGCCGAACCGGTGGCTGGCGTCGAGTTCGCAGCGCGCTTGATGGTGCGAAGCTTGGAGCCGAGGATCCGCTTTAGCCGAGGCGTCACGAACGAGAGCGCGCCCATGTTCGCAGGCTCTTCCTGCACCCAGATAAACTGGCTTGCATTCTTGTAACGGCCCAGGACGGCACGAATGTCGTCTTCGGGCCACGGGTACATCTGCTCCAGGGAAACGATGGCCGGTGCGGTAAGTTTGAGTCGCTTGCGCTCCATCCGCAGTTCGTGACGCGATCTTGCCGGTGCACAGCAGAACGCGCTTGGCGTCGAGCGCGCCTTCGTCGGGAATGATGGTCAGGAAGCGCGGACGCTCCAAGTCCGAAAGCGGTGACAGCGCTTCAGGATGGCGCAACATGCTCTTCGGGGTAAAGCAGATGAGCGGCTTGCGCCACTTGCGCAGCGCCTGCCGGCGCAGCAAATGGAAATACTGTCCCGCGGTCGACGGCTGGACGACCTGCATGTTGTCGCGCGCACAGAGCTGCAAATAGCGCTCAATGCGGGCGCTGGAATGCTCTGGTCCCTGACCTTCGTGGCCGTGCGGCAACAGCAAAACCAGTCCGGTCAGCAGGTCCCACTTGTCTTCCCCAGCGACGATGAACTGGTCGATGATGATCTGCGCGCCATTGGCAAAGTCGCCGAATTGCGCCTCCCACATGACCAGCGCTTCGGGATAGTCGCGGGTGTATCCGTACTCGAAGCCCATGACCGCGGCTTCGGAGAGTTCGGAGTTGTAGATTTCGACGCGTGCCTGATTGGGCGCCAGGTGGCACAAAGGCACATACTCTTTCTCGTCCTCGACGTCGATCAACACCGAGTGCCGCTGATTGAAGGTGCCGCGGCGGCTGTCCTGGCCGCTGAGCCGAATCGGTGTGCCCTGCAGCGCAAGCGAGCCAAATGCCAGCGCCTCAGCCATGCCAAAGTCGAGCGGCCGCTTGCCATAACCCATCTCGCGGCGCTGTTCCAGCAGCTTTTGCACCTTGGGATGGATGTGGAAGTCTTCGGGATACTTCACCAGGCCGTCCGTGATCTCATGCAACTTCTCAGCCGTGAGCCCGGTGTCCACCTCGTCCGCCGGATTGTAAGGACCGCCGTGAAAGGGCGCCCAGTAGCTGGGCAACTGGCGCATCGGCGGCTTCTTGACCATGCTTTTGCCAGCCTTCTCGGCCGCGTCAAGCTCGGCCTGGAACTTCTCCACGTACGGCTGCGCATCGAGACCCACATTCTTGGCGTAGATCTGGTACAGCATGGGGTGGTCTTTGATCTTGCGGTAGAGGATGGGCTGGGTGATGGTCGGATCGTCCACCTCGGAGTGACCATGCCGCCGGAAGCCGATGAGGTCCACCACCACGTCGGTACCGAATTCGTAGCGATACTCAAGCGCCATGCGGCCGGCCCGCACCACCGCATCGGCATCTTCGCCGTTGACGTGAAAGATGGGAATCGGCAGACGCTTGGCGAGATCCGACGAGAAGCGCCCCGAGTAGGCGTCGGTCGGGTTGGTCGTGAAGCCGATTAGGTTGTTGACGATGATGTGCACCGTGCCGCCGACGGTGTAGCCGCGCAGGTTGGCGAGATTCAGCGTCTCGGCGGTGATTCCCTGCCCCGCAAACGCGGAATCGCCGTGCATGAGAACGGGCAGAACCTTGAACTTGCCGTCACGCCCTACTCGGGTCTGCTTGGCGCGCGTCCGCCCCAGCGCCACCGGATCGACCGCCTCCAGGTGGCTGGGGTTGGACACCAGATGAATGCGAACCTGCTTGCCCTTCGCTCCCGTAAACAATCCGGTAGCACCGATGTGATACTTCACGTCGCCGCCGCCCAGCACGCTGCGCGGGTCAACATCCTCGAACCCGGCGAAAATTTCTGCCGCCGGCCGGCTCACAATATTAATGATGACGTTGAGGCGTCCGCGATGGCTCATCGCCAGCACTGCCTGCTCCGCGCCATTGTCGGAAGCGGAGGTAAGAATCTCGTCCAGCAGCGGGATCAGCGCCGTATTTCCTTCCAGCGAGTAGCGCTTGGTTCCTATGTAGCGGGAGTGAATGGTCTGCTCGAAGATGTCGGCACGGACCAGTTGATCGAGTACTCGCGAACGGTCAACCGGCTCCTGCTGCCGCCGATTCCATACGCTCCTGGATCCACTGGCGACTCTCGGGATCGGGAATGTGCATGAACTCGACACCGATGCTGCCGGAATAAATGCGACGGGCCGCTCCGGCCGCATCGCCGTCCATGTCGAGTTCGGGATGAGGGAGCGGAGCAAAGTGACCCAGAGGATCGAGATTGGCCTGCAGGTAGCCCCAGCGACGGAACGCGTCCATCGTGCGCTCCTGCTTCTCGCTGTCAACGTTCATCATTACTGTGGACAAGGATGACTAACTCCAGCCGTGCCCTCGATTTTCGGGCGACGGCGTTTGCTTAAACACTAACAATAGTTATAGATTCCCTACCGGCCCGACAGTTGCGGCCACTGGTCTCCGGAGGCGAGAGCTACCGGCCACCGAATGGTTCAGTATATCGAAACACGGTGGCATTATGCAGCCGCGGGGTGCTTACTGCGCAGCTACGCCCGAGACACTCTGCCTCGGGCAACCGGGGAACTCGAAGCATCTCTGCGGGAGGTATGTAATGCCCAGAAACAGTTACGCCGCTCGCGCATCCTTTGCGATTGTCTCCGCTCTGCTGGCCTCGACGCTGGCGTTGTTTGCTGCCGATTCCCCCAACGATCGCCAGCCTACCGATCCTAAATCGATTAGCTCGCCCGCAAATCCATCCGCGCATCCGGTTCCCATAGACGACCTGTTCTATAGCCGACGAGTTACTTCGCCGGCGTGGTCACCCGACGGCAAGGAGATTGTGTTCAGCACCAATTTCACCGGCCGCATGAATCTGTGGAAGGTGAGCGTGAACGGCGGATGGCCGCTGCAACTCACGGTCTCGGACGACCGGCAGTTCGGCGCCACCTGGTCGCCCGATGGCAAAGGGATTGTGTACGGCCAGGACTTCGGTGGCAGCGAATACTATGACCTGTTCGCCATCAGCGATGCCGGTGGTGTCCCGGTTAATCTGACGAATACGCCGGACATCTCGGAGGACGGCCCGCTGTTCTCACCCGATGGCAAGACCGTCGCCTTCTCATACAAACCGAAGACTTCCCCCACGGTGGACATCGCGCTGCTCGATTGGAAATCGCGGCAGGTGAAGAGGCTCACCAACGAGCAAACCCAAGACCACACGTGGCAACCCGCAGACTGGAGCAGCGACGGCAAATACATCATCGCCAGCCGGGTGAATGCCGGCTTTACCGATGCCAGCGTTTACCGAATTGAGGTCTCCAGCGGCAAGACGGAGGAACTCACTCCCCACAAGGGCGACGTGCTGTTCACCGCCAGCGCAATTTCGCCGGACGGCAAGACGGTACTGGTCACGTCGAACCAGAAAGATGGATACCAAAACGCTGCGTTACTGGACGTCGCCAGCAGACAATTGAAGTGGATTACTGACACACAGTGGGAGGCTTCGAGCGGAAACTTCTCGCCGGATGGGAAATACGCGACTTATGAGGTGAACGCTGACGGCTTGAACACTGTCTACCTTTACGACCTCGCGGCGGGGAAAGGCCACGCCGTTGCGATGCCGGACGGTTTGACCAGCGTCGCCGGAAATCCCAATGGGTTCTCGCCTGACAGCAAGTCGCTGCTGCTCAGTCATCAGAGTTCGCAACGGCCCTCGGACCTGTGGATCTATGATCTGGCGGCGCAAAAGCCGCGCCAGTTGACCTATTCCGCGGTTGCAAGCCTGAACCCCAGCGACCTCCCGGCGGCGCAACTCGTCCACTATAAGAGCTTTGACGGGAAGATGATCAGCGCTTTCGTCTGGATACCCTTCAACCTCAAGCGTGACGGCTCCAACCCGGCGGTGGTGCTGCCCCACGGCGGGCCCACAGGACAAACGGTGGACTACTTCAACTCGATCGCCGCCGCCCTCTCCTCACGCGGATACATCTGCATCGCGCCCAACGTCCGCGGCTCAACCGGCTACGGCATGGCCTTCCAGAAGGCGAACTTTCAAGACCTTGGCGGAGGCGATTTGCAGGACGAGGTTTATGCCACGAAGTTCCTGGTCGATACCGGCTACGTGGACCCGAAGAAGATCGGCATCACCGGCGGCTCCTACGGCGGATTCATGACCCTGATGGCCATTGGCAAGACGCCCGACATCTGGGCCGCCGCAGTTGAGATGTACGGCATCATCAGCTGGTACACCATGCTGCAACACGAAGATCCCTTCCTGCAGCAATATGAAAAAACATTGCTCGGCGATCCGGTAAAGGACAAAACCGTTTACGACAACACCTCGCCGATCAAATTCATCCGCAACGAAAAGGCGCCCCTGCTGGTGCTGCAAGGCGAAAACGATATTCGCGTGCCCAAGGAAGAAGCGGAGCAGGTGGTGGCAATCTTGAAGAAGGAAGGCCGGACCGTGGACGCACACTACTATCCCGCGGAAGGCCATGGATTCTCCAAGCGCGAAAACCAGATTGATTCCATTCGCCGCACGGTGCAGTGGTTCGATAAATACTTGAAGGGTGACGCCGCCTCGCCGACAGGCGCACCGGCTGGTCAGTGATGAAACCGTTATCGCCGCTCGATCGGGTATTCGTGCTCACCGGGGCTGGAATCAGCGCCGAGAGCGGACTGCCCACCTTTCGCGGCGCCGACGGGCTATGGCGCGGCAACCGCGTGGAAGACGTGGCTACCCCAGAGGCGTTTCATGCCAACCCCGAACTGGTGTGGCAGTTTTATTCCGAGCGCCGTAAACGTCATGCCAGCGTCATGCCTAATTCTGCCCATCGCGCCTTGGCCGAGCTGGAGCGCGCGTTGGGCGACCGCTTCTTTCTGTGCACGCAAAACGTGGACTCGCTGCACGAGCAGGGCGGCTCGCAGCGCATCATGCACATGCACGGGCGCCTGATGCAAACGCGCTGCTCACGCGCGGGCTGCCGTACCGCTCCGTTCGAGGACGAGCGCCTGTATCTCACCCGAGCGGAGATCCCGACCTGCCCAAAATGCGGAGCGCTGTTGCGGCCGCACATTTGCTGGTTTGGCGAAGTGCCTTTCGGCATGGACCGCATCTTTGAAGAGCTGAAAATCTGCACCGTGCTGCTCACCATCGGCAGCTCAGGAGTGGTCGAGCCGGCAGCGAGCTTCGTCCGCATGGCACGCCTGCATCATGCCAAGGCAATTTACATCGGCCCTGAAGAGCCGGCGAACAGTAAGTTCTTCGATGAGGTGCTAGCAGGCAAGGCTGGAGAGGTGCTGCCGGGGCTGGTGAAGGAAATTTGCGGCGTCCGGAAGTGAATCAAGAGGAGGCTGAGCGCCAGTTCAGCGGTAGGCGTCGCGGCGGTTGCGGACGCCAAGCATAGCGATGGTATTTTCGTCCTTCTGGTCGAAAAACAAACGGTAGTCGCCACAGCGCAGCCGAAAGCCACTCAGGGGAGGCTTAAGCTTCTTGACGTCGCCCGCGCGGCTGACCAGATAACGATCGAGACAGTGAAGAACTTGCATCGCGGTCTCGCGGTCAATTGCGCGGAGATCGGACCGGGCTTCTGTGGACCAGATGACCGCTATCCGGTGCGCGGCGGCCTCGTCGGTCATTTCGTCAAGCCGAACTCACGCAAGATCTCGGAGTGGGGAATACTTTCTCCGCTGGCGAGCGATGCGCGAGCCCGCTCCAGCGCCGCTGCAGTGTCCGATGTGATCTCTTCCTCTTCCGATGGAACCGATGCCAGAGAGCGCTCCAGCGGTTCTACCATTGCTTCGAGTAACACACGCACGGCGTTCAGCTTCTCAGCGGGGAGCCTGTCGAGTAACGCGTGGGCTTGTTGGCGTTCTTGCGTGAGATCGGATTCCACTTTCCCTCCTGCCCAGCCTAGTGGACGAAGTGCCCAACGATATTGTAGGCCGCGAAGGCCGAGACATAAGCGACCACGGTCATGTAGCTGAACTGCAGTGCAGGCCACTTCCATCCGTTGGTCTCGCGACGCACTACTGCGAGCGTGGACATACATTGCATCGCGAAGGCGAAGAACACCAGCAGCGCGACGGCCGCGGCGGGCGTGAGTTCGTGTCGCAAAGCGGCCTGCAGGTCGGTGGCGTGTGATTCGGGATCGACTCCATTCAGCGTACCCAAGGTCGCGATGATCACCTCGCGCGCCGCCAGCGAGGTCACCAGCCCGACGCCGATCTTCCAGTCGAAGCCCAGCGGACGAATAACAGGCTCGATGCGTTGCCCCATCCGGGCGACAACGCTGTTCTGGATCTCGGGCGGCTGGCCATGATGCATGGGGAAGTTGGTCGCCGCCCACAGCAGCAGCGTGACCAGCATGATGACTGTGCCCGCGCGATAGAGGAACGCCTTGCCGCGATCGACCAGCCGCAATCCCAGCGACGAAATCGTGGGCCAGCGGTAGGGCGGCATTTCGAGAATGAACGGCGCATCCTTGCTTCTCAGGATGGTTGACTTCAGCAGGCGTGCTGTCAACACCGCCATCAGGAAGCCCAGCACGTACAGCCCCAGCATCGCCACCGCGCGCGTCCCCAGGAACACGCCCAGCAGCGGGCGGTTCGGCAGGAACGCCGCAATCACCATGGTGTACACCGGCAGCCGTGCCGAGCAGGTCATGAAGGGCGCGATGAGGATGGTCGCGATGCGGTCGCGCTTGCTCTCGATGGTGCGCGTCGCCATGATGGCCGGCACCGCGCAGGCATAAGCCGACAGCAGCGGGATGAAGCTCTTGCCGTTCAGTCCCACCCGCGACATGGTGCGATCGGCAATCACCGCCGCGCGCGACAGGTATCCGGAATCTTCCAGAATTCCGATCACCAGGAACAGCAGCAGGATCTGCGGCAGGAAGACCAGCACCGAGCCAGTTCCCTTCCACACGCCGTTGATGATGAGCGAGCTGAACATGCCCTGCGGCAGATGAGTCGCGATTTGCGCGCCGGTAACGTCGAGGAATCGCTGCAGCAAATTCGACAGCGGCTGGCCGACGGCGAAAATCGTCTGGAATACCGCGATGACCACGACAGCGAAGATCACCGACCCCCAGATGTGATGCAGGAACAGGGAGTCGAGACGCTGCGTCCAAATTGGAGTGGCGGGGCGGCGATACTTTGCGTTCTCGCCCACGCGCACGGCCCATTCGCGATAGCCGCGGGTGCTGCCCACCACCGGCAACCCCAATGGCTCCGGGCTGGCGACCGCGGAGTCGAGAAAATTCTGGACCGCCACAATTCCTTCGCCCGTCGTGGCGCTGACCAGCGCAACCGGCGTGCCCAGTTGGCGCGCCAAGGAAAGCACGTCCACGTGGCCGCCCTGCTTGCGCAGCTCGTCGGCCATGTTCAGCAGCACCAGCGTCGGCGTACCCAGCGCGATCACGCGCGCCGCCAGCACGAGGTGGCTGTGCAGGTTGGTGGAATTCAGGACCAGGATGATGGCGTCAGGCTGCGGTGTTCCCGGCATTTGCCCGGTCAGCACATCCACCGCGACCTTCTCGTCTTCGGACTTGGGCGTGAGGCTGTACACGCCCGGAAGATCGATGAGCGCAATCTCCTGCCCTTCGGAGTCGCGCACGTAGCCGGTGTGATGTTCGACGGTGACGCCAGGAAAATTGCCGACCTTCTGGCGCAGGCGGGTAAGCCGGTTGAAAAGCGTGGTCTTGCCGGAATTAGGAGGGCCGACGACGGCAATCGTGCGATAGGCGGTGCCGGCAGTTTCGTCCCGGGGCGACGCCACCGCATGGCAGCTCATCGTCGCTCCCATGCGTCAGTCTCCGAAGGCCGGCGCGCCGAGCAGCTCCACATGAATGTGGCGCGATACATCGCGGCGCATGGCGATTTCGGTCCCCTCGACGCGGTACACCCGAGGATCGCCGCCGGGGCCGCTGCGCGCGACCGTGACTTCCAGACCGGGAACGAAACCGAGATTCATGAGGTGCTCCGCCACCGGCGGAGACAGTTGCAGTTCGGAGAGGATGGCGCTCTCTCCGACATGCAGGTCGGCCAGCGCGCCGGCCTTGCGATGACGCTCTTTCTTATGACGGCCGAATATGAAGTTGAAAATCATTTTCAATTCCAACTCTATTCTAACTCTTTCCCGCCCCACGGCAACGACTAAAGTCACAGCCTTTTGTGACGTGTGAACATCGGGGAAACCGCTAAGCCGGCTGTTCCCAAAATGGGCCCGGACAGCGTCCCGGGCAATCGTGCGGCCGGTCACTTGGACGCTCAGCTCTAGTTGGCCTACGATGCCGGTTGTGAGACCCCCGAACGCTGCTGCTTCGCACCCGAACGAAGCCGCCAAAGCTGAGAGTCAATCGCTGTTGCTGTCATGGTTCATCCTCTTCAGCCGTGCGGCGATTCCACAATCTGCTGTGCCGAGTTCCGCTGGCTCCGAAGCGGTTTGCTTCGCCGGACGGCGCACTCACGGCCATAGTTTTTCCAACGTGGTAAAGAGACCGGCTTCGAGGAACGTGAGAGCCGAGTTGAGGTCCGCCGTCGAGATGGCACGCTGCTTTGCGTTCACGATTTCTCGTCCTCTGACGGTCAGCACGGATACGGCGTGGGCGTCGCGCAATGGACACCCGATTTGCAGTTCTTCGTCTTTCCGATGAGCAATTCAGGCGGCCACTCGCCGATGTACTCTCCAGTCGTGTTCTGGTCTCGAAAGGCCAATGAGTCTCTATCAACTGACCAACTACACTGCCGGCGAACACTTTTCGGTTACGTCGCCGGACAAGGTGAGCGTGAGTACGTGGCCAGACATGAAGCCGGCCACTAGTCTCGCTCAGCCAGTTACGGAAAACTGAAGTAACGACTCTTGCAATGTTCCCGCGATAACCGTAACTAATACCGCTCCATAAATAGTTTGAATTTCTCATTCGCCGCCAAAACCAGATATTCAACTTACCAGTAGAGGCCCAAAGCACGGGAACCGGCGCGACGGTTCCGGCATAAGAGCTTTAATCTCTTCCTTTTTTGCGGGCCGGAACGAGTTCCGTCGCGCCCGAGAAATGCTCCTTCAGGCCGTTGCAGTTCGATCGATATCGCTCTAATGGGAGTACTTCATGCGGTTGGTTCGAAGATTCTTGCCGATCTTCTTTCTGATTCTTTTGGCCGGCTCGCTGGCGGCGCAATCGCCGCAGGCTGCCCCTGATCCGGCGGCGCAAATCGCGCAATTGCAGCAGCAGGTCGCCGACGCCAAAGGCTCGGCCGACAACGCCTGGATGCTGGTCAGCTCGGCGCTGGTGCTGATGATGACCGGCCCCGGCCTGGCGCTTTTCTACGGCGGCCTGGTGCGCAAGAAGAATGTGCTCTCCACCATGATGCAGAGCTTCGCCATGATGGCGCTCATCACCGTGTTGTGGGCCATCGTGGTGTACAGCCTCTGCTTCGCATCGGGAAACAGTTTCATCGGCGGGATTAGCCACGCATTCCTGCGCGGAGTGGGGGCGCAACCCGACCCCGATTACGCCGCCACCATTCCGCTGCAGACCTTCATGATCTACCAGTTGATGTTCGCCATCATCACTCCGGCGCTCATCAGCGGGGCCTTTGCTGAGCGGATGAAGTTCAGCGCCATGCTGCTGTTCATGGGGCTGTGGTCGCTGTTTGTCTATGCGCCGATGGCGCACATGGTGTGGGGCAAGGGTGGAATCCTGAACGCCAGCCTCGGCGGGCGCTTCCCTACCCTCGATTTCGCCGGCGGCACCGTAGTCCACATCACCTCCGGCGTGTCGGCGCTGGTTTGCGCGACGTATCTTGGGCCGGCGACTCGGCTATCCCAAAGAGCCGATGATGCCGCACAGCGTGGTGCTGAGTTTTATTGGGGCCTGTCTGCTGTGGGTGGGCTGGTTCGGATTCAACGCTGGTAGCGCCTTGAGCGCCGGTTCGCTGGCGACCAGCGCATTCGTCGCCACGCACTTCGCGGCTGCAACCGCCGCAATCGGCTGGGCGGTCGCGGAGTGGATTCGCAACGGCAAGCCGAGCGCTCTGGGTGCGATCTCCGGCTGCGTCGCTGGGCTGGTCGCGATCACTCCGGCTTCGGGATTTGTTGGCCCGATGCCGGCTCTGCTCATCGGCCTGGTCGCTGGAGTCGGTTGCTACCTGATGGTGGCAAGGGTGAAAGCTGCCTTGGGCTATGACGATTCGCTCGATGCCTTCGGCGTCCACGGAGTGGGCGGCACCATCGGCGCACTGCTGACCGGGGTCTTCGCAACCAAACTCGTCAACCCCATCTTCAAGGATCCGCAGGGCAACGCGCTGCCGTCAGGGATGATCGACGGCAACTACCACCAGATCCTCAACCAGGCTGTCGGCGTGGCTGATCGCCATTGGGCTGGCGGTCATTGGCACCTACATCATCCTCAGGATCGTGGACTTCGTGATCGGGGTTCGTGTTCCGGCCGAGCACGAGGTGCAGGGGCTCGACCTGACCCAGCACGGCGAAGAAGGCTATTACTGGGAGGTCTCGCTGCCATGAACGAGCGCAGCGGGCGACGCGTCGGTTGCGTCAGGCGTGAGTTTGGATCACCGCAAATCGGCGTGCTCGCGTTCAAAGCGTGCATCAGCAGAGATCGAGTCCCGCTTGCGGGACGAAACATCTTAGCCCAGCGCTTCAGCGCTGGGTGGGGCGTTGTTTGCGACACGAGTGCCGTAGGCACGGCACAAGAAGTCCCGATCAGCGAGAACTCAGTATCGTCCCTACGGGACTCAGATTTCCCGTTGAGCCTACCCCGCCCTGAAGGGCGGGGCTATTCTCTTTCGCGCCTACGGCGCTTGACCGTCTCGGTACGACGGTTTCAGCCGCGCCGAGTGCGTTGCTTGCCGAGGAATTTAGAACAACAGTTATTCCTTTCATCAATTGGAAGATCATCGCGGTTTATTAAGGCGAATTTATGACCAAGCTGGAAACAGTAATTCAACCCTCGAAGTTCGAAGCCGTGAAGGATGCCCTGCTCGAGATCGGAGTGGAGGGCATGACGGTGACGGAAGTTCGGGGACACGGGCGGCAAAAGGGCCACACCGAGTTCTATCGCGGACGCGAGTACACCGTGGACGTTCTGCCCAAGGTGAAAATTGAGACTGTGCTTCCCGACCGCCTGGTGGATTCGGCGATTCAGGCGATTACCAACGCCGCCCGCACCGGCAAGATCGGCGACGGCAAGATTTTCCTGTCGCGCATCGACGATGCCATCCGCATCCGCAACGACGAGCGCGGCGAAACCGCATTATGACTGCATCTGCCTGAATTCTGTTCAGGAGAACCATGTCCAGCCCGGCGGCCGACTCAACACTGCGCACACATTACCGGCAGGAATTCGAGCGGCTCCGCGGGGAGTTCGAGGCCAACGGCTCGGGCGCAGCCACGGTGCGCGACCGCGCGGCGCGTTGTCGACAAGCTCGCAATTCAGCTCTGGGAGCAGAACGTTTCCACCCGCGCCGGATCAGGCGTTGCGCTGGTCGCGTTGGGCGGTTTCGGCCGCCGCGCCCTGTTCCCTCACTCCGATATTGACCTGCTCTTCCTGGCCCAGAACGAGGCGCTGCGCGGCAGCATGAAGGAGCCCATCCGCAGCATCTGCCAGGAGATGTGGGACATCGGCCTGCGCGTCAGTCCGACCACGCGCACGCTCGACGACTGCGCGCGCTTCGACCGGGACAACGTCGAGTTCACCATCTCGCTGCTCGACTGCCGCTTCCTGACCGGCGAAGCGGCCCTGTTCGAGCGATTGCGCCAAAAAATCCTGCCGCAGCTGGTGGCGCGCGAGTCCGATGAGCTCGTACAGCGACTGTCCGAAGTGACCCGCACACGCCACCTCCGCTTTGGCAACACCATCTTCCATCTCGAGCCCAACCTGAAGGACGGTCCGGGTGGACTGCGCGACACCCAGGTCGCGCAATGGTTCGGCGCCATCGCGACACTCGATTCTGGACGCAGATGGCCCGAATCGCTCGGCCTGCAACAGGGGCCTGACGGCGACGATCTGTCGGACGCGATGGAGTTTCTCTCCTCGACGCGCTGCTACTTGCACTACCGCGGTAAGCGTGACGACAACGTCGTCACCTGGGAAGCGCAAGATGAGCTGGCCGCCCGCGGAATTGCCACCAAGTCGGGTGCCTTGCCGTCGGCCGAATGGATGCGGCTGTACTTCCGCCACGCGCGCGCCATCTTCCGCAACGCCAACCAGTTGTTGGAGCAGGTCCCGCGCGCCCGCTCCTCGCTATACCGTTCGTTCCAGCACTGGCGGTCACGCGTCTCCAACGAAGACTTTTCCGTGGTGGACGGCCGGGTCTATCTGCAGCAGTCCGCCGGAGCGCGCGATCCGATGGTTGTGCTCGCGCCTATTCACCTTTAGCGCCCGGCACGGAGTCGCACTGAGTGTCGAGACCGAGCGTCGGATCAAGAACGCTTATCGCGCCCTGGCCGATGCGATGCCACAGGACACGCGCCTCTGGGAGCACCTGCGCGAGTTGCTGCTGCAGCCCCACGCGGCTGAAGCGCTGCGGGTGATGCATTCCCTCAATCTGCTGACGCGTGCCATTCCCGAGTTCGAGACCATCGATTCGCTGGTGCTGCGCGATCTCTACCATCGCTACACCGTGGATGAGCACAGCTTTGTCGCCATCGAAGTGCTGCATCACTTGAAGAACAACGATGTCGAATGGCTGCAACCGTTCGGTGAGCTGTTGTCCGAATTGGAGCGCCCCGAGCTGCTCTTCCTGGCGCTGCTGTTGCATGACACCGGCAAGGGACTCGCGGGCACCGACCATGTCCACAACAGCCTGCAACTGGCGGCAGCAGCGGTTGAGCGCATGGGCCTTCCGGTCGAAGACGCGGAGGCCGTCTGCTTCTTGATTGCGACCCACCTGGAAATGTCGTCCACCATGCGGCGGCGCGACATCTACGATCCGGAAACCGTTCGCGAGCTTGCGGGCAAGGTCGGCACACCCGAGCGGCTGAAGATGCTGACCCTGCTAACGCTCGCCGACATCAAGTCCGTGAACCCCGAAGCCCTCACACCTTGGAAGGCCGAGAACTTGTGGCGCTTGTACGCCGGCACAGCCACCTATTTCGATCACAGTGTGGACGAAGAGCGCTTTCACGCCGACGTCTGCACCGAACAGGTGGAGCGGGTTGCGGCGCTGCTGCCCAAACGCCGGTCGCAACTGTTGAAGTTCCTCGACGGCCTGCCGCAGCGCTACCTGATATCGCATTCGCCGGATCAGGTAATCCTGCACTTCGAAATGGCCGGCCATCTGCGCAAAGAGCCGGTTCAACTCGGAGTGCGGCGGGTCAGCGGACAGCACGAACTCACGGTCGTCACCGCCGATCGCCCCGGCCTGTTCTCGACGCTGGCCGGGATTCTCTACGGATGGGGCATGGACATCACCAAGGCGAGCGCGTTCTCCAATCGCGCCGGGGTGATCGTTGACAGCTTCTACTTCAAGGACCGGTTTCACACCCTGGAACTGAATCCGCCGGAGCGTGAGCGCTTCAAGAAGTCAGTCATTGAAATCCTGCTGCACGAAGCCCCACTCGACCCGCTGCTGGAATCACGCCTGAAGGCCGACACCAAACCGGCAAAGCTCAAGGTCGAAACCCGGCTGCGTTACGACGACGAATCTTCTCCTGGCAGCACACTGCTGGAAGTGATCACGCAGGACCGTCCCGGCCTGCTTTACACCATCAGCTCGACGCTGGCCAGCGAGAATTGCAGCATCGAAGTGGCGCTGATTGACACCGAGGGCGCCGTTGCCCATGACGTTTTTTATTTGACACGAAGCGGGATGAAACTGACGCGCGAGCAGCAACGGGCCATTGAGTGGGCGCTGACGACCGAACTCAGCGATTCCTGCCGAGCACCTGGTAAGCCATTTCAGTCCGGCTCTTTGAGCACCGCAAACGCTCACTGCGGTGGCGCCGGCGCTTGTGACTGTCCCACGATCTGGTAGTTGTTTTTCTTCCCCTTGGCGTTGACCACTTCCATCTGGTTGCCCTTGACGTGGTATTGAATCTGCTCTCCGGGCTGCATCTGGGGCTTGGTTTCCTTGTGGCGGGCGATGGAGTAGAGCAGGTTGTCGCCCTGCACCTGGTACACGATCCAGGCTTTGGTTTTCTTTCCGTCGGGATAATTGCCGTTGTCCCACTTCACAACCTTGCCGGTCTGGTAAGTATCAGCGGCCACAGCAAAGCTGGCCAGCAATAGCGTTAGCAAAAGGACGAGAGCAGTCTTTCTCACAATGTCTCCTGGAATCGCGCCGCTTGAAAATCAGGCAGCACAACAAGTATAGGGGTCTTTTCGACTTCGGCGGACAACAGCAGGCCGCCTCCGCTCAGGATGACACCCTTGACCTTGGATGCTAACTGCCTAAGCAGAGTCTACTCAAGAAACGTGGTCACGCCCTCTTCCAGCACTCGGATTTTCTTTTCGATGCCGCGCCGCTTCGCGTCGGCCTTCAGCCGCTCAACCGGCTCGTCTATCGGCTCGTACGACAGACGGAACGTCCCGTAATGCATGGGCACCATCCAGCGTGCTCCCAAGTCGAGGAATGCCTGCACCGCGTCTTCCGGGCTGGTATGTACTCGGCGAAACGAATCGGGATGATAAGCCCCGATGGGTAGTAGCGCAACCTCGGGCCGCAGCCGCTGGCCGATTTCGCGGAAGCCTTCAAAGTAAGCGGTGTCGCCGGCGTGGTAAAGCGAATGTTGGCCGGCCCGTAGTACGTACCCGCCAAAGCCGCGATGCATGTCGTGCACCATGCGCGCGCCCCAATGGCGGGAGGGAACGTGCGTGATTTCCACGTTGCCGAGCTGAAAACTCTGCCACCACTCCAGCTCCACAATGGGCCCGTAGCCCAGATCGCTGACAATATCGCGAACATTCCGCGGCACGATGAGTGCCGGGCGCTTGCCCGACTTGCGCCGCGACAGCCGTGCGATGGCGCGCAACGACGGCCGGTGCAGGTGGTCGAAGTGAGCGTGGGAAACCAGCACCGCGTCGATGGGCGGCAGATCGCCCAGCCTCAAGCCCGGGCGACGCAGCCTCTTGAGCACAAAGATCCAGCGGGCAAAGTTCGGGTCAACCAGGATATTCTTCCCGCCAATTTGCACGAAGAAGCTGGAATGTCCGATGAAGGTCACGCCAAGTTGCCCCCGTCGGGCCAGCACCGGCGTGCGAGTGACGCCCGTCCGAGGCGTCATGGCCGAGTGACGAATCAGCGTACCGAATTGGCTTGCTTTGCGCCGAACTGTGATGCCTAACATAAAGTCTGATTATTAGACGCTGATGCCGCGCTTAGCGATGCGCCGCGCCGGTCTCGACGCTTCTGCCAGAACTCAGGAGGCCAGGACCGCGGAATGGTAGAGCGGGCCTTGAGGCCCGCGTCCATCGACGTTATCAATCCCGGCTTCAAGAAAAACGACTTTGGAGCCTTAACGCAGCGCTGAAGCGCTGCTCTACCACTCCCGGTTCAAATCCCTCAATCAGACGCGAGATTCGCAAGCGACGCCGACACATCAACTTGCTTGACCTATCTCCGCCACTCAGCTTAAATCAAACGTGGAGTCAACCTACCCAGCAAGCGCCATTTTGCGGCTCGTTGGCAACCTGCGCACCACAAGGAGCAGCGATGCGAATTGCGTATCTTGGTTTGGGCATCATGGGACGGCCGATGGCCGCCAACCTGGTTAAAGCAGGACATGAAGTTTTCGTGTGGAACCGTACTGCCCGTCAGCATGTTGACGGCGCGACCACAGCCGTCTCTCCGGCCGATGCGGCAAAGGATGCCGACGTAGTCTGGATCTGTGTTGCCGACACCGCGGCCGTTGAGCGGGTGCTGTTCGCCGAAGACGGCGCTGCCCAGTCGCTGCGCGAAGGCATGATCATCGTTGACTCCAGCACGATCGCACCTGCAGCCACGCTGCGATTCGCCGAGCGGGTGAACGCCAGCGGTGTGCATTGGGTGGATGCTCCGGTTACCGGCTCCAAAATCGGCGCCGAAAACGCGCAGCTTATCTTCATCGTTGGCGGGGCCAATGAGCCTGTCGAATATCTACAGCCGCTCTTTAAGGCCATGGGCAAGCTGGTCATCCACATCGGTGAGACCAGCAAGGGGCAGGCGGCCAAGCTTTGCATGAACCTGATGATCGCCCTCATCTACGAGGGCTTTGCCGAGGCCTACACCCTGGGGCAGAAGCTGGGCGTCGATCCCCACAAACTGATCGAGCTGATCCAAGCCTCCATGGTGCGTTCGGGCGTGGTGGATTACAAAGCCCCCTTCGTGCTGCGCCGCGATTACTCGCCCAATTTCCCGCTGCGCCTGATGCACAAAGACATCCACCTCATGCTGGATGCCGCCAAGGAGAACCGGGTAAAGCTGCCGGCGCTCGAAACCGTGGACGAGATTTATGAGCTGTCGAGCGAGGAAGGCTGGGACGATCTCGACTTCGCAGCCACGCTCAAGTTGCTGGAGAGGTGGGCAGGACTGGGCGGCCAGTCGAAGTAACGTCTTGGCACGTCGGCCTCCCTAGCTCTGCTTCGGCGCATCGGAGACATACACCCGGTTCGGGTTTCCCGGCTCGATCTTGTTCTTTTCGAAACAGGCCTTGATGCGGCGCCGTAACTCGCGGCCGACCGCGTATTGCGAACCCGGCTTGGTCTTCACCACCATTAAGTAATCCACTTCGCCGCCACTCACCTTATCAATCCCGGGAACCTCGGGCTTGGCGACGATCTTGTCCGCGTACTTGGGATCGTTCGCCAGCTCCTCGCCGACTTCGTTCAGCAACTGAATGACGCGATCGCTATCGGCGCCGTAGGCCACGGAAACGTGGATCGGCACCTGGGTCCAGTCGCGCGTCAGGTTGCTGACCACCTTGATCTCGCTGCTGGGAACGGTATGCAGGGTCCCGTTGTCGTCACGCAAAACGGTGCGGCGCAGCGTCATCGCCTCCACCGCGCCCTGGACGCCGGCAATCTTGCACGGTGTCGCCGATGTCGTACTGGTTCTCCACCAGAATCAGGAAGCCGTTGATGAAGTCGCGCACCAGCGTTTGTGCACCAAAGCCAATGGCCAGTCCCACGATTCCGGCGCTGGCCAGCAACGGTCCCATGTTGATGCCCAGCAACGGCAGGATCTGCATGGCCGCCAGAAACAGGATGGCGCCGAAACCAACGCTGTAAATGACGCTGGACAGGGTGCGCAACTGTTGCGCGCGAAGCGCGGTGGGCAGTCCCTGGCGATTGCTGAGCTCGCTCAGATGCTGGGAAAGCTTGCGCAGCAGGCGCGCCAGAATGAAGGCGATGATGAGGACAGCGACAATTCTCGGCACCCGCACGCGCAGGAATTCGAAGGCGTCATCGCCCCAGTCGTCGAGCAACTGCAGCAGGTTATGTTTGCCGCCGTCGGGAAGCAGGACCCAAGCTTGCAATCGTGTGAGTAAGGAAACCAACATGCTCGCGGATTATAACAACCGAGTTTTCCCTCGAGATGGGCCCGTTGCAGCAGCGTCATCTTACAAGCTGGTGCGCCCGCCAGAATATAATCGTTTTACTTCTATGACGTGCCAAACCGACCGCATACAAACCCTTCGGCAACCCGCCCTAACTTTCTTGCTGATGTTCTGTTTCCTTTTTGGATTACATGACATGGCGCATGCCCAGACTGGCCCGGGTCAGCGTTCCCCAGCGGAGATAGAGTGGGACAACAAGCAAAAACTCAACGCGCAGAAGAAACTGAATGAACAGCGCCAGCTCGATATCCAGAAGGACACCGAGAAGTTGCTGCAACTGGCCACTGAGCTTAAGCAATATGTGGATAAGACGAACGAGCAGACGCTTTCGGTCAGCGTCATTAAGAAGGCGGAGGAGATCGAAAAACTTGCCCATGCCGTGAAGGAGAAGATGAAGGGTCAGTGAGCTGTCGGCAAACTACTTCATGCAGAGGAGAAATCCGGTCATGGGCTCAAGACAACTTCAGAATCTCATTGTTGGCATGAGCTGGCGCCGGTGGCTTGACACGCTCGGGATAATGTTGGCGCTGAGCATGGTCGCAAATCCAGCAGCCCAGGCTCAGACTTACACGGTGCTTCACAACTTCACCGGGGGCACGGACGGCGCAAATCCCGCGGCTGGCTTGACCATGGACGCAGCGGGAAATCTCTATGGAACCTCCGCCACCGGCGGCAGCGGTTACGGCACCGTCTTCAAGCTAAAACACGCAGGGAGTGGATGGATATTTGCGCCGCTCTACAGCTTTGCTGGAGGCAATGATGGGGCTATTCCAGAAGGCCGGGTAACCATTGGTCCAGACGGGACTCTTTACGGCAGCACATACCGGGGAGGAGGGGCGAACGATTGTGTTGGAGGTTGCGGCAGCAGTTTTCAACCTGAGGCCGCCAGCCAGAGCATGCAGCAAAGCGCTCTGTCCCTGGTCGGAATCTGTGCTCCATGCGTTTCGTCTCGATTTTCCCGCTGACGGACTGAGTCCTCTTGGTGACCTCGTTTTCGACCAAGCTGGCAACCTCTTCGGCGTTACCGGGGCCGGGGGTGTGCAATCCAAAGGCACGATTTACGAATTAACGCCGTCGAACGGCAGCTGGATCGAAAGGGTTCTTTACAGCTTCGCCGGAGGAAACGACGGCGAATGGCCGTTAAACGGTGTGGTCTTCGTGTCCGGCGGAAATTTGTATGGCACGACTCCGGATGGTGGTTCGTACAATGGTGGCGTGGTGTACCAGTTGCTGCCCTCAGCGTCGGATTGGACGGAGACTGTGATTCACGCTTTCCTATCTGCGACCGAAGGCAGATATCCTGTCGGCGTAATCGCTGATAGCGCCGGGAATCTTTATGGTGCTACCAGTCAGGACGGCCCGTATGGCAGCGGCACGATCTTCGAACTGAGCCCCTCGAACGGTAACTGGACGTTTACTGTGCTTGCACCGTTGCCAGGGGGTTATGGCTGCGGCGCCACGGGTCCCTTGGCTATGGATAGTGCGAATAATCTCTACGGCACAACAACCTGTTCGGTCTTCAAGCTTGCGCCCTCGGGCGGCGGCTGGATCTATACCGATCTCCACGATTTTACAGGAGGAAACGGAGGGAGAAACCCCAATGGCTCCCTGGCGATCGACGCGCACGGCAATCTCTATGGCACCACTGCGAACGGCGGTACCGGGAGCTGTTTCAACGGCTGCGGCGTCGTCTGGGAGATCACGCCGTAGCAACGTATCAGAGGCCAGCTGCCGGACCTTATATACATGTACTTCCGTAATCTTGACAGTCGCTTGCCGGGGCGTACACTGGCGCTGAGGCTAAGGGATTGGTGTTGGAATGGAGTTTAGCCTCCTAGGTGAATCGGCTTTGAGAACTCCGTTGATTGGGGAGTAAGACGGGTGCACTGCCCTTGAGCTGCCTGCGCCTAGAGGAACTAAGGCTAAGTGCTTGTGGCTCAATCATCAACGTGTAAGTCATTGGGACTCTATCATTTGCCGGGAATTATTGTCTAAGTTGTTGATTCCAGGCCGCACCGGGAGGGGGAGGGGTGGCTAGGAAGGCAACAAGGGAATCCCGAAACGGGAGAAAAGACCGAGGAAGATGGTCCGGCTTTATAAACAGTAAAATAGCGGCTCACGAGGCACAACATTATGGCTTTCGACAAATACGTCAAGGTAAAGGGCAGCGAGCGCCAGCCGCTGCCGGGCGCGACCCAAACGGGTTCTGTAGATCCCAACGAAGTAATGCAGGTTACGTTGACGCTTCGACCCAAGGCTTCGGGACCGAAGCAGGTCTCCTTGGACAAACTCATCGCCAGCGGCCAGCGCCTTTCGCGCGACGAGTATGAGACGAGGTACGGCGCCGATCCGGCGGACGTTCAGCAAGTGGAGGTGTTTGCCGGCGCTCATGGCCTCGCGGTGGCGCATGTGAACCTGGCTGCCAGAAGCGTCGCCCTGACTGGCAAGTGTGCTGATTTCGAGAAGGCCTTTCAGGTGCAGCTCGCCAGATATGAATATGAGGGCTGCTCCTATCGCGGGCGCAGCGGAGCGGTGAGCATCCCGGCAGAGTTGAATGGCATTGTTAGCGGCGTCCACGGCCTCGACACCCGGCCCCAGGCGAAGGCCCACTTCCGGCTTGCGGCTGCCCACAACGCCTCATCCGTCGCCGTGTTGCCGGCCGCTTCTTTCACCTCGCTGCAGATTGCCAAGGCCTACAATTTCCCCACCACAGTAAACGGCAAGGGCCAGACGATTGGCATCATTGAGCTCGGAGGTGGCTTCACCCAGTCCGATCTCAACACGTATTTCAGCGGCCTGAAGATCTCTCCCGCGCCGACCGTCGTGGCGGTATCCGTGGACGGCGCTCAGAACCAGCCCACTGGCGACACCAGCGGCCCCGATACCGAGGTCATGCTGGACATTGAGGTGGCGGGCGCCGTTGCGCCCGGTGCAAGAATTGTCGTTTACTTTGCGCCCAACACCGATGCCGGCTTCCTCGATGCCATCAATCAGGCAGCGATGGACAAGGTCAACGCTCCTTCGGTGATCTCGATCAGTTGGGGAGGACCGGAGTCGAGCTGGACGGCACAATCGTTGCAGACCTACAACAGCGCTCTGCAAGCGGCGGCCGCGCTGGGGGTGACGGTTTGCGCGGCCTCCGGCGACAATGGCTCAGACGATGGTGTAGGCGATGGCCGCGACCATGCCGACTTCCCCTCGTCCAGTCCGTACTCGCTGGCATGCGGCGGCACCACACTCAGTCTCAGCGGCACTTCGATTTCCAGCGAAGTGGTATGGAACGGTCTGCCTAACGGTGGCGCAACCGGAGGTGGCATCAGCGATACGTTCCCCATCCCCACGTACCAAGCCAATGCCAATGTGCCGCCCTCCAATAATCCGAGTAAGTTCAAGGGCCGCGGACTTCCCGACGTTGCCGGTGATGCTGACCCGGCAACCGGCTACCAGGTCCAGGTGGATGGTTCAAGTTTCACGGTGGGAGGAACCAGCGCCGTGGCGCCACTGTGGGCGGGCTTGCTTGCGCTCTTCAACCAGTCGCTAGGTAAAGCGGTGGGGTACCTCAATCCAAACCTTTACCAAAGCATAGCAACCAAGGCGGGAACATTTCGCGATATCACCTCCGGGAATAACGGTGACTATACAGCTGCCAAGGGATGGGACCCCTGCAGCGGCTGGGGCAGTCCGATCGGCGCGGCGCTACTGCAGGCGCTGTCAGCAGGAACAACCCCAACGCCCACCCCAACACCAACGCCAACTCCCACTCCAGGGCCGAAGCCAAAGCCAAAGCCAAAGCCAAAGCCAAAACCGAAGCCGAAGCCGAAACCGAAACCGAAGCGGCCTAAGCGCCGCGGCAAGCGGTAGAAAAATCTTGAGGACGAACAAAAACGCCACCCCTCGCGGGATGGCGTTTTTTTCTGTTGATGCGCTCTGTATCAGGCTGCGGCTTTGACGATCCGCATTCCGTAGAACGACTTGTACACGAAGACAAACGAGATCGCGAAGAAGATGACCGCCAGCACGTGACTGAAGGCCGCTCCTTTGCTCGCCGTCAAGCTGACCGCCAGTTCCACTGCCAGCAAGCCGAACAGAGTGGTGAACTTGATGATCGGGTTCATCGCCACTGACGACGTGTCCTTGAACGGATCGCCGACCGTGTCGCCGACCACTGTAGCGTCGTGCAACGCGGTTCCCTTCTGCTTGAGCTCGACCTCGACGATCTTCTTGGCGTTGTCCCACGCGCCGCCCGCGTTGGCCATGAACATCGCCTGGTACAAGCCTGAGATGGCGATCGCGATCAGGTAACCGATAAAGAAGAACGGCTCCACGAACGCGAACGCCAGAGTCACGAAGAACACCGCGAGGAAGATGTTGAACATGCCCTTCTGCGCATACTTGGTGCAGATTTCCACCACCTTCTTGCTGTCCTCGACCGAAGCTTTCTCCACACCTTCCAGCTTGATGTTGGCCTTGATGAACTCCACCGCGCGATAAGCGCCCGTGGTCACCGCCTGCATGGAAGCGCCGGTGAACCAGTAAATGATGGCGCCGCCGCTGATCAGGCCGAGCACGAAAGGAGCGTGCAGCAGCGACAGGTTGCCCACGTTCTCCGTCAGCCCGTGAGTGAGCGCCATGATGATGGAGAAAATCATGGTGGTCGCGCCCACAACTGCGGTTCCAATCAGCACCGGTTTGGCGGTGGCCTTGAAGGTGTTGCCCGCGCCGTCGTTCTCCTCCAGCATGTGCTTGGCGCGCTCGAAGTTCACGTCGATGTTGTAGTCGCGCTTCAACTCGCTCTCGATGTTCGGCACCTGCTCAATCAGCGACAGCTCGTACACCGATTGCGCATTGTCCGTCACCGGACCGTAGGAATCGACCGCGATGGTTACTGGTCCCATGCCCAGGAATCCGAAAGCGACCAGGCCGAAGGCGAAGACCGCAGGAGCCAGCATCATCGCGCCCAGACCGTAAGTGCTCACGTAGTAGCCGATACTCATCAGCAAAACCATGGTGAAGCCCAGGTAATAGCAGGAGAAATTGCCGGCTACCAATCCTGACAGGATGTCGAGAGAAGCGCCGCCTTCTTCCGCCGAGGTCACCACTTCTTTCACGTGCCCCGAATTGGTGGAGGTAAACACCTTCACCAGCTCAGGAATGATCGCGCCCGCCAGGGTTCCGCAGGAGATGATCGTGGCCAGCTTCCACCACTGCGTCGTATCGCCACCAGCGCCAAGCACAGGAATGATGAGGTACGAAACGATGTAGGTCAGCACGATGGAGATGATCGAAGTCAGCCACACCAGCGAGGTGAGCGGAGATTCGTAGTTCATCTCGTTAGCGTTGCCATATCGCGCCTTGGCCACCGCTTCGTTCAGGAAGTATGCCACCGTGCTGGAGACCAGCATCATGATGCGCATGACGAAGATCCACACCAGCAGTTGAACCTGGACCTTGGGGTCCTTGACGCCCAGCAGGATAAACGTGATCAGCGCCACGCCGGTCACGCCATAGGTCTCGAAGCCGTCCGCGCTGGGGCCAACCGAGTCGCCCGCGTTATCACCCGTGCAGTCGGCAATCACGCCGGGGTTGCGCGCGTCGTCTTCCTTGATCTTGAAGACGATCTTCATCAGGTCGGAGCCGATGTCGGCAATCTTGGTGAAGATGCCGCCGGCGATACGCAGCGCGGCCGCGCCCAGCGACTCGCCGATGGCGAAGCCAATGAAGCACTGACCGGCGTAATCAGCCGGAACAAACAGCAGAATGCAAAGCATGATGAGCAACTCGACCGAAATCAGCATCATGCCGATGCTCATGCCCGCCTTCAGCGGAATGGCATAGATCGGATAAGGCTTGCCACGCAGTCCGGCGAAGGCCGTCCGCGAGTTGGCGAAGGTGTTTACGCGGATGCCGAACCACGCCACACCATAGCTGCCGCAAATGCCGACAATGCTGAACGCCAGAATTACCGGCAGCGTCACCCCGACAGGCTTGCCAGGAACCGGAGCCAGCCATCCGAAGTAAGCCACGATTACCACGGCGATGAACGCCCAAAGCACCATCAGGAACTTGCCCTGCGTGACGACGTACGTCTTGCAGGTCTCGTAGATCAGTTCGGAGATCTCGCGCATGGAACGGTGCACGGGCAGGTTCTTAAGCTGGATGTAGATCGCCAGTCCAAATAGAAGTCCGAAAGCGCAGAAGAGCAGACCGATCAGCAGAAGATTGTGGCCGGTCATGCCGAGGAAGCTGACGGACGAGAGATCCGGCAACTGAAGTGTGGCCTCGCCGCCCGCTTCACTCGGCTGGGCGAAGGCAGTGGCAGCATTCAGCAGGAACAATGTCAGCGCGGCCGTGACCAACTTGACCGAGCCTCTTACAGATGACAGCCGCCGCAGGTCGGCGAGCCAGGTGTGCATATGATTCCTCCAATGGGACGCACCCGCGATGGGAGCGCACCCATGAATATGACGTTAGGTTGTTCCGCTCTCCGGCGAATCTCCGCCGGCAGCGTTTCCATGAGATCGATGACCGCCCAGCGGGTCGGGCGCGTACAAGGCTCTAGCTCGCGTCTTCGCAGACCGCCAGTCGAAACCATGCATGGACCTGCTGGAATCCCGGAAACGCGCTTCCACTTCAGACAGAAGTGTTTGAGGCTTGGCCGCGTCGGGAACACTTGCACCAGTTTGTGTGCACATAGGCGCACACAGCGGGCGCAGCACAAAAGGCGAGTCTTTATAACATTTCGGGGGAAGCGGGGTCAATCACACATCCGTTACGAGGCGAGATTGCGCCGAATAATCCTCGCGTGATGACTCCGCGTCACTTCCTCAGAGAAGAATGGGGGGCGCCGGTTCGGCGTTGACGTGCCGCTTCGGCGGCCGCAATTGCTCCCGGGAGAACGTCTGGCCGCAGATTCCGCAGCCCCACTGCACATGTGGGATCGGCAACGTGCTGGAAGAGCGTTGGGGTTGCCATATTTTCGACAGCTCACCTTGACACGAGGGGCAGGTCATTAGACGGGCATCCCATTCCGATTCACGGGAAGAATGGTGGCCTTGGATGCAAGACCATTCTCATCCGTAATACCCAGAACTCTCTTTGCGTGTTTCTTCGCTTTCTCTTCGGTGCGGAACCGCTTCGGCTGGTGCGTGGCGGCGCTCTCGGTCAGAAACTCAACTCGGTAGTAAGTCATACCTTCATTGTCTCACTTGTCGCGGTCGAGTGCCCATAATTCTGTGCAGCTTATGGCTCAAGCCCTAACTGCCAGAACAGGAACGAATAGATGTCCGTCCACTCTTCCACCAGCTTGGAGATGGGTTTTCCCACTCCGTGGCCGGCTTTGGGTTCGATGCGCAGTAAGATTGGGTTAGGCCCGCCGTTGTCCACCTGAAGCAGGGCGGTCATCTTCTTGGCGTGCATGGGATCGACGCGGGTGTCGGAATCAGCCGTCATGAACAAGATCGCGGGATAGTCGGTGCCCTTCTTCACATGGTGATACGGTGAGTACGCGTAGAGCCACTGGAACTGCTTCGGATCTGCCGACGAGCCGTACTCCGGAATCCACAGCTTGGCGATCTGGAAGTTCTGGTAGCGCAGCATGTCGAGCAGCGGCACCTGGCAGACGACGGCGCGAAAGAGGTCTGGCCGTTGCGTGAGCGCCGCACCCATCAGCAGTCCGCCGTTGCTGCCGCCGCGAATGGCGAGGTGTTGCTTGTCGGTGTAGCCCTCTCTCTGCAAATACTCGGCGGCGGCGATGAAGTCGTCGAAGACGTTCTGCTTCTTGTCGAGCATGCCCGCACGATGCCAGTCCTCGCCGAACTCGGAGCCGCCGCGCAAGTTCGCCATGGCGAAGATGCCGTCATGATCGAGCCAGGGAAAGATGGTCTTGCTGAACTCCGGCGTAAGGCTGACATTGAAGCCGCCGTAGGCCGTCAACAGCACCGGGTTGTGTCCGGTCAGCTTCAGGCCCTTGCGCATGACCAGAAACATGGGCACGCGCGTGCCGTCCTTCGACGCGTACCACACCTGCTTGGTCTCGTACTTGCTCGGCGTCGAAGCTGGTCTGCACCGAGTCCCACAAGGAGCTCTTCTGCGACTGGAATGTCGAAGCGATAGATGGTCGTCGGCACGGTGAACGAGCTGAACAGGTAAAACGCGCTGGTGCTGTCGTACTCGCCGCCGATGTCCGTAATTGTGCCCAGGGTCGGTAGCTCGATTTCGCCTAGAGGCTTGCCGTCGGTGGTGAAGCGCTTCAGCAGCAGAGTGCGCGTTCTTTTCGTACCGGGCGAACAACTGTCCGCCAATGATGTTCACTGAAGTTAGCACGGCATCCGATTGAGGAATGATTTCGCGCCAATGCTCGCGCGTCGGCGTCGTCATCGGGGTCTTGAAGAGGCGATAGCGCGGGCTATCTTCATTGGTCAGGACATAGAGGTCGCCGTTGTAGGGTTGGGCGAAGTAAAGAAAATTCTTACCGGATGCGACCGGAATAACGGGCCCGTTCGTTTGCACATCTTTGAGGTAGACTTCGTTTTTCGACCAGCCTTGCTCAACCATGATGGCGAGCCAGCGGCCGTCATTCGAAAGAACAATGCCTGGCCAATCCTGTGGATCGCGGCCTTCCCCGAAGATGAGCGGATCCTTCGCCGGTTCGCTCCCCAGCGCGTGGTAGAAAACGTGCCGGTTGTACATCTCCTGGCCTTCGGCCACGTCACCCTTCTTTGGATAACGCGTGTAATAGAAGCCGCTGTCGTCAGGCTTCCACGCGAGGCTGGCCGCACGCGTGCGTTCAATGACATCGGGCAGCAGCTTGCGGGTGGCGGTCTCGATGACGTGCAGTGTGCTCATCTCGGAGCCACTCTCAGACGTTCCGTACGCAACATACCTTCCGTCGTGCGACACATGCCACCAGTCGAGGGCGATGGTCCCGTCCTTGGAAAGCTGATTGGCATCCACCAGCACTTCGTCCTTGCCATCTACGCCTTGGCGCACGTAGAGCACAGGTTGGTTCTGCTTGCCGTCGCGGCGGGTGTGGAAGTAATAATCGCCTCCGACCTGCGTCTCACCGAGGTTACCAATCTCCAGCAATTGCTCGATGCGATCGTGCAACTTCTCGCGGCCGGGCAGCTTGTCGAGGATGCTGCGCGTGTACGCAAGCTGTGCCGACACCCACTGTTGCGTCTCGGGCGTGCTGCCATCTTCCAGCCAGCGATAGGGATCGACAACCTTCTGGCCAAAGTAGTCATCGGTCACGGGCTGCTGCTTAGTTTCGGGTGGCTTCGCAATGTTCATCGCGGAAGAAGGGCTCGAGTTGTGGTTCTGCGCGGGTGCTGTCGCGCTCAGCCAGAGCATAGCGCTCAGCACGATCCTGCAATTTCGGATAACGTCGTCTCGGTTCAAGGGAACAGAACTCCTGGGATGTTCCTGCCACTGAGTTACGCCGGAGCCCGCTCAAGAGCGTAGCAGCTTTGCCGACGACCGCCAAACCGTAGATATCGCCTACTTGCGGGCCTCTCTCGTCTGGCCTTTGGGCCCTCGAATGCTCTCACGCTTCGCCACAATCGCCGCGACCAGCCCCGGAATCGTGTACTCACGGGCCTCGATGTCCACCGGCAGACCAAACTCGCGCAGCGTCGCTGACGTCACGGGTCCGATCGATGCCGTATGAACGCCACGATCTGGCGCCACCCTCTTAAGCGTGGCGCGCGCGCCGCGCAAGCCTAGCAACTGCACGAAGTTCCGCACCGTCGAAGAACTGGTGAAGGTGATCGCATGGGGTTGCCTCGCGCCGGCGAGAACGGCGCGCAGCCGCTTCGCCGACGACTTCGGAGCGACGGTTTCGTACGCTTCCACTACGTCAACCATTGCGCCTGCTTTGCGCAATTCGCGCGGAATCACGTCGCGGGCAACTTTGGCGCGCACCAGCAGCACGCGCTTGCCTTTTACCCTGCGGTGCAGAGCCGCGACCACCGACTCGGCCACGTACTCCTTCGGGGTGACCGTCACCTGCAAGCCGTGCTGCTCGATGGCCTTCCTGGTAGCCGGACCAATAGCCGCTATCTTGAGATGGGCAAGCGATGACACATCCAGCCCCCGCTTCGCCATGCGCTGGAAAAGAGCACTCCACTCCGTTGACACTGGTAAGAATGAGCCAGTCGTAGGCGGCAAGATTTCGTAACGCGGAATCCAGGGGTTGGTAGGAGCTGGGCTTACGAATCTCGATGAAGGGGATCTCGACGACCTCGCAGCCTAACTTGCGCAGGGCCGAGGTCAATGCACCTGCCTGCTCCTTAGCGCGTGAGACCAGCACGCGGCAGCCGGCAAGCGGAAGCTTGTTGGTCATAGCTATGGCTGTTGCGGCGCCGCTGCGGCCGCTCCATAGACGTGCTCCAGGATCTCGGTTGCACCCCGGCGCAGCAACGCATCGCCCACCTGTTCACCAAGCGCCACTGGGTCGCTGCCGATCTGCTGTTCTCGCAGAACCTCCGAGCCGTCCGGTCGCGCCACGATTGCAGTCAACCGCAGCACTCCATCACTCATTTCGGCGAACGCTCCGATAGGGACCTGGCATCCTCCTCCCAGCTTGTTCAGCAACGCACGCTCGCAAGTCGTCGCGGCGCGGGCCGCAGCGTCGTTGAGGAATGCCAGATGCTCTCGCATGGCAACGTCGCCCTTGCGGATCTCGATACCGAGCGCGCCCTGTCCTGCCGCGGGACACATGAAACTCTCCGCCAGCACTTCCCTTATCCACTGCGTCTTGCCCAGGCGGGTCAGGCCAGCCGCGGCCAGGATGATGGCGTCGTACTCGCCTTCCTCCAGCTTGCGCACGCGAGTGTCAACATTGCCGCGCAGCGGATGAATCACCAGGTCGGGCCGCACAGCCTTCAACTGCGCCTGCCGTCGCAGGCTGCTGGTGCCCACGCGCGCCCCTTGCGGCAGGGCTTTGATGCTGTCGTACTTCACCGACAGGAACACATCACGCGGATTGACCCGCGTGGTGACCGCGACCAGCTCGAATGGTGGCGGCAGCTCGGTCGGCAGGTCTTTCAGGCTGTGCACCGCGAGATCCACTCGGCCTTCGGCAAGCGCCTCTTCAATCTCCTTGGTGAACATGCCCTTGGTGCCGACCTTGGCCAAGGCGACGTCAGTGATCTTGTCGCCGGTGGTCTTGATGATCTCGATCTCGACTTCATGGCCGCGTTCGCGAAGCAGCGCCGAGATATGGTTGGCTTGCCAGAGAGCGAGTTGTGATCCGCGAGAACCGATTCGGAGGCGCGCCATCAGTTCTCGCGCTCCCGGCTTGCCGTTGCCCGCTGTTGTTCGTGAGCGGCCGCAGCCTTGCTTCGCGTCCCGTAATCCGAAGAGCTTGCGGACGAGGTCAATCACCGTGGTCGCCTCGACTCGATTCGCGAGCCGCGGTCTTAAGCGTGGTAATGGGTGTGTGCATGATTTTGTTGATGATGCCGCGGGTCAGCGCTTCGACGGCCAGCTCCTGCTCGGGCGTCATCGCGCCCAGCCGCCCGCGCACGCGATCAATCTCCGCCTGGCGAACGGTCTCGAGGTGCTCCTGCAGGGAGACGATGGTCGGCACCACATCGAGCGTCTGCAGGCGTGATTGGAACTTATCGACCTCGAGCTGCACGATGGCTTCGGCGCGGTCGGCCTCGGTCCTGCGGTCGGCGATGTGCGACGAAACCACCTGCTGCAAGTCGTCGATGTCGTAAACGAAGATGCCGTCCAGCTTGTTCATTGCGGGATCGATGTCGCGCGGGACCGCGATATCGATGAAGAACATGGGACGGTTCTTGCGGCGGCTCAGGAACTTCTCGCCGTGCTCCTTGCCAAAGATGGTGTGCGGCGCTCCGGTGGAGCTGATAACGATGTCGGCATTCGGGACCGTGTCGTAGAGTTGCTCGAAGGGGACGGCCTGGCCGTTGAACTTCTTGGCCAGCGCGACGGCGCGCTCATAGGTGCGGTTGGCGACGTAGATCTGCTGTGGCCCCATGCGCCACCAGGTGACGCGCAGAAAGTTCGCACATCTTGCCCGCCCCGACCAGGTAAACGCTCTTGCCCTGCAGGTTGCCGAAGATCTTCTTCGCCAGGTCAACCGCGACCGAGGCGACCGACACCGCCGAAGTCGCGATGGCGGTCTCGTTGCGCACCCGCTTGGCGACCGCGAAGGCCCGAGTCAGCAGCGCGTCAAGTTGCGAGTTGACTGCTCCGACGGCGCGCGCGGTGGCGTAAGCTTCCTTCACCTGTCCCAGAATCTGCGGTTCGCCGACGATCATCGAGTCGAGGCTGGAAGCCACGCGGAAGACGTGCCGCACCGCATCGCGCTCGCGATGTTCGTAGAGATACTTGCTGTATGGCGCGGGATCGAAGCCGTAGAACTGGCGCATGAAGCCCTGCACATCGGCGTTGCCATTCACCGTGCGGGCCAGCAGCTCCACCCGGTTGCAGGTGGAGACAATCATCGCCTCCTCAATGCCGGGATAGGTGGCCAGGCTCTTGGTCGCCTCCGGCAGCCGCGCCTCCGGAATGGCGAACTGCTCGCGCACTTCGACCGGTGCAGTCTGGTGGTTCACGCCGATGACGATAAAGTTCATGAGACGATAAACCTGTGCGTGCGGCTAAAGCTGTTCGCCGCCCAGACGCCCAAGGCGATGATGAAAGCGAAGGTCGCCAGAAACGCCGCCCGCCGGCCGCGCCATCCCGAACTCCAACGGGTGTACAGCAACAGCATGTACACCACCCACATGATGAAGGAGAGCAGAATCTTGGGATCGTAGAAGAACAGCGGCCCGTATTTGTCGATGGCCAGCACCGAACCCGCTATCAGGCCCAGCGTCATGAATGGGAACCCAAAGAGCAGCGAGCGATAACAGATCTCGTCAATGGTCTGCAACGGGGGCAGCCAGCTGAGCAGTGAATTCGAACGCTTGGATTTCAGCGCCCGCTCCTGCACCAGATAAAGCAGGCTCGCGCCAAAGCTCAGGAACAGTCCGGCATAGCCGGTAAAAATGAGGACGACGTGGACGAAAATCCATCCGCTGCGCAGGAGCGGTGAGGTCAGCGTAATCGGCTTTTGCCCGACGGCCGACGCAAACGTCAGCACGAAGACGATGGGGAAAATGACCACCCCGGGCGAGACTGTCCGATAGGCAACAAAGAAAATGAAGAACACGACCATCGCCACGAAGGCGAGAATCGACTCGGAATAGTGGATGGACGCCCACGACAGATGCCCGATAAGGACGGTTGACTCCACCAACGAGACAAAATGGAAGATGAGGCCCAGTCCAACCGCCGGCTCGACGATCCTCCCCAGGACATTGCCTTGCTTGCTGAGCAGGAGCAGCGAGTAGACGAGTCCCACGCTGTAGAAAGCCACCGCAACTCGGAGCCAGACTAAAGGCATAAACCCCACAAAACCTACAGCTTGAATTCTTTCCAGTTCCGCTACTGCCTAGTATAACGGCGTGCGCAGAATGGGCGCAGTTTGATTGTCACGTGGGCATGTGACCTGCGTCACACTGGCTCTAGTACCATGACAATTTGCAAGGACACAGCGCACAGGGCTTTGTGACAAGTCCGGGTCTCTAAGCCGGGTAGTGGAAGTGCACGATGTGCTGCGACGAGATGGTCACTCCGTCACGCATGGCGGGACGGAAGTGCCAGCGTTGCAAGACCGCGAGTACCTTCTGTTCGACACCGTAGCCGATACCCTGGAGCAGCTTGGTTTCCACGACATTACCCTGCGCGTCGATGGTGACCTCCACGATCACGTCCCCCTCCACGCCGGCCGGCAAATCGGCGCGCGCCACCGGTGGATCAGGAAAAACCTCCGGCAGGGCAGGTACAACCTCGTCGCCCGTGAGGGGAGAACCGGGCACCCGTCCCCAGGGAGAGCCGCCGCGCGCCGTCTGCTCTGCCGCATTCTGCTGAGTCGGCTGGTCTGTTTTGGAAAGTTTGGATCTTGCTTTGGGCGGTTTTGGCGTCGGGGCCAGTGTCGAGCGCAATGACGGCTGCGGCTCCTCTGCGACGGAATTCGTTCGCTCCGGTCCGACCGGCGCCAGATACACGATGGAGAGCGAGCCTGACGATCCCGCTATTCCCTGATCCACGTCAGACGGCGTCACAAAGACGGGCGCTGCGCGATGAATCAGAAAGAGCAGGACTGCGCAGTGAATCCCCAGCGACGCGAGCACAGAGCGGTTCCACCGCTTGCCTCCTGCTTGCTGCAATCCGCTGAACATCGTCTCTCTCTGCATCCCACTGCTGGACTATGATGCCACACTTCAGGCTGCAGATTGGACGGAAAGGCAGAGGCCGGTGAGCGAGTCTTCTCTATTCCACGCCGATGGAGTCCAGCAGCGCCAACAGGGTGTCGGACTCCAGCCGCAGCCGGCGGCCATGGTTTCGCATATCGGGGATTTCGTCGAAAGCCTGCATCAGGCGCAGCTTTACGCCCGCGTACTGCTCCGGTTCGCTAAGTGTCCGGCCGCGGCTGGCGGCCCAGGCATTCAGTGCCTCAGAGCGAAGGAAGACGCTGACCGCAAAGGTGGTCTTGCGGTCCGAGGTCACGTCGAAGATGAATTCTGTGGAGGGCGCTTCGGCATCACCGTCGAGCGCCGGACGTTTGCCGACGAAGTAGTACTGGTAAACGTATCCCGTTTGGCCGGTGTAGGTCTTAATGCGGCGAACGGTCATGCGGCCTACCGCTCCGTCGGCTTCTCGCGCAGGATGGCCGCCGACGTCTCGGAGCTGACCGGCGAGTAGTACACCTCCTTGAAGGTGTACGACTTCGCTTTGGCGCCGAGCAGGGGCAGAATCTCGATGTGCCAGTGATAATCGTCCTCGATGGTCTTCCAGAAGCCGAGCGTCTCGGAACGATGCATGGTGTTCGGCGAGGTGTGCAACACCATGTGAAAGCCATCGGCGATGGTGCGAATGCGATACAGCGTGCGCCGCAGCAGCGCGGCGAGGTCGCGCATCGCACCCGACTTCAGCGCCGTGCGCTCGAAATAAGCCTCGTGGCTGCGGGGCGCGATCCAGGTTTCGTACGGCACACGCGGGGCGTAGGGGCAACACGCGATGTAATCGCCGCGCACTTCGACCACGCGCACCTTCTGGTCCTGCTCCTGCTTCAGGATGTCGCAGAAAACGCAGCGCTCCTTCACCTCGTAGTGGGTCCGCGCCGCCCGCAGCTCGTACAGCACTCGACGCGGAACGAACGTCGTGGCCACGATCTCGGAGGTCGGATGATCGAACTCCTGCCCCGACATGCTGCCGAAATTCTTGAAGACGCTGATGTACTTGAAGCGAGTGTCGCCCTTCAGATCCTGGATACGCTGGCCGCACAGCGCCAGATATTCCTCGATCTCACGATCGTCGGCGTTCCATAGATGGCGGTCATGGCGGGCGTTTTCTACGATTACTTCATGCGCGCCAACCGGCTGCATGGTGTCGTACAGGCCGTTACCCGAGCGGCCCGGCTCGCCACCAATGCCATAAAGAGGATGAGGATGAACCACGGCGCGCGCCGACCAGGGACTGCCGTTGACCGTTGGCGACGTTGCGATTACCTGCAGCGGCTGGCCCGACTCCGGACAAAAGGGGCAGAAGTAGTCGGGCGAGGAGCCTCTCTCGGGCTCGTCACCACAGATGACCCAGGAACGGGTGATGGGATCTTTGCGTAGTTCCATCAGTCCTTACTTTACGTCTCTAAATGGGGTAGTGGCTAGTGGGGCAGGCAATAATGGCGGGAAGTTGAACCGTTTTGGGACTCTGGGGCGCCGGACGAGACTCGCCGCCCAAACCTTAGGCTATCGGCTCGAAGCTTCCGCCACCAATAAACCAGGAAGTTCTTCGTTCGCCGCCTGATGGCGCTTACTTACTTGCTCACCCCAGCAGTGGAAAGCTTATTCAGTGGACAGGTTTTGCTGTAGTCCACATCTTCCGTTTTCTTGTAGTAGCTCTCTTGCTCTTCGGTTAAGTTGGGCGCAAGGCGCACACAAGCTTCATCAATCAAGTCAGGACGGCGCAACAAGTCCTCGTACCCCGTCTCCCCCGCGAACACAAGCAGAGACTCTCGGCCGTTGTCCGTGCTAAACGCAAGATCGTAGACCGGTTCGCCATGTGCAAGGCCGTGAAGCTCCTGGCCGGTGCGAACGTCAATCACTCGCACTGCGCCGTCTTCTCGCCCTATCGCAACCAATTGTCCATTTCCGCTAAAGGCAGCGGAATAGATCCATTGTTTCGGGTACGAATGGCGGAGGATCTCCCTGCCCGTGCCGGTCTCAATTACACGTACTGTCTCAGCACCGGCGATTGCGAGGTAGCGACCGGGGCCAGGACTAAAGACCAGCGCATTCGTCTGCTGATCATACTTGAGCGGGGGAAACACTTCCCTTCCTGCAAGGTCTGTGATGTGCACCAAGTTCTCGCCGTTTCTGTTGCTGGCGACTGCGATTCGATCTCCACTGGGACTGGCAGCCAAGACAAATATCTGCTCCTCTTTGCTCAAGGAAATGTTACTGGTCTCCTTCCCACTGTGCACATCGGTAAACCCCACTTTTCCATCCGAGCCACCGCTGATTACAGCCCGCCCGTCGTGGCTGAAATCCACGGCATAAACTTCTCCGATAGCCGGCGACTCCCACATCTGATGGTTCGACGTCCGGTCGACCAACCGAACTGTCTTGTCGGCCCCGACAGTCGCCAACTGTCTTCCGTCCGGACTGAAGGCCAGAGCATAGATCTCCTTATCACCGAGTTGGAACAAGCCAACGCCCGTGCCTGTGCTGACCTCGGTCACCCGCAGCACGCCGGCACTATCTGCGGTGGCCACATAGCGCCCATCCGGGCTGAACGCCGCAGCAGAAAAGGTTTTCGAGCCAAGCTGATAGAACTGTTTTCCTCGCGGCACATGCAGCAGTTCCTTGTTAGCGCTCGATTCCACGACTCGTATCGTCCCGTCCCGACTGGCGGTGACGAGCCACCGACCATTAGGGCTAAATGCAACGGAAGTGACCACATCCTCATTGGGCAGCCGTGCGATCTCTTTGCCGGTTGCGACTTCGAAAACTCTGGCCGTATTGTCTGCACTACCCGTTGCCAGATGACGACCATCCTCACTGAAGGTAATTGCGTTCAACGGCTGCCGGTGCATAAGCCGCCACACTTCAGCGCCGCTATCCAAACGAAACAGACGCACCGTGTTGTCCGTGCCGCCCGTGGCGATAAACCCGCCATCGGGGCTGAACGCCACTGTGGTGATGCTGCGTGGCTGCAAAGTGCGGAATATAGACCTTCCACCAACCAAACTCAGCACGCTGGCGAAGCCAGTGCGGTCTCCAGCGTCCCCACCAGCGCCCCCACCAACGGCCACCCAGCGCCCATCCGGGCTGAAGGCGATGGCGTCGACCTCGCCTTCCTGCTTCACACGGGAGACCTCCTTGCCTGTAGCTGCCTCGCTCACTATAGCTGTGCTTGCTGTACGGTCTCCGCTCGCGGTGGCCAAATACCGGCCATCGCGGTTAAAGGCTATCGCGTTGACCTTGCTTTCGTGGCTGATACGCGAAACTTCTTTACCTGTATCCACCTCCACTACAAGCACTGTGCCGTCGTCGGTTGCCAAGGCCAGATACCGGTCATCGGGACCAAGGGCGATTGCCTTGACCTCGCCTTCTGGCTTCAGACGCGAGACCTCCTTACCTGTACCTGTCTCGACTACACGTACTGTACCGTCCTCGCTTGCTGTAGCCACGAATCGGCCATTGGGACCAAAAGTAAGAGCATTGACGTGACCTTGGCCGGGGATGCGTGAAAACTCCCTGGGCAAAAGTGCGAGGTCAAGCCGCAACACCTCTTCATTCTCCAACGACGAGACGCGCCGAATCGATTCTGAGGCAAGCAGCATGCTATGCGTGACGGCGGCATCATTCTGCCCGCTAAGCAGGATGGCGTGGGTGGCCAGACCACGTGCGACACTCTCACGCAGCAAATTCCAGTTTTTCATGAGGAGCCACGCAAACACTCCTGCAATTACGACTACAACTGCCATCAGGGCATAAATCCTCTTGCGGGTTTTTTCAATCCGTGCAGCCTTTTCCTCTCTCCTGTGGGCTTCCTCGTCCTTTTCTATCTCCGCCTTGTGTTCCTCGACGCTCCGATCGAGAAAATCCATGGCGACTTCGAAATCAGGATCGTACCGCTCTGCCCAGGCCGCAGTTGGTTTCGTTTTCGTGCGCCAGTCCAGGGCCCGTTGCAGCTGGGGATTGCGCCAGAGGCCCGCCTCGCCGCGCTTTTCCAGCCTGGCCGCTTCGGCGATGCGCCTATACATGACGGCAGATTGGGCTTCTTCCTCAACCCAACCACGAAGTTTGTCCCATTTTCGGATGAAGCTTTCGTGCGAGATGTCTATGACGCTGCTTTCCTCGAGAGGCGTTAGCCGCGGCGGCATCAGGAACGCGCGGTCTTCGTCGCGGTAATGTTCGATGACGCTCTTAACCACGCTGTTATCGGCTGCGAGAACAAGGCAGAGATTACGAAACGGCGTCGGGCGGCGAACTTCACGGCTATCTGGGCCCTTTTCCGTCAAGCACTGAAACATCCTTTTGGTGAGCTCTTTATTCGCTCCTCCGGGATCGTCGGATAGTTCTTCCCAGATTTCATTGGCATGGCGTGAAAGGGCTTCGGCCATACCGCCCGTCGCTTCATAGTCTTCCACGTCAATGGTGTCGGAATCGCCAACTTTGTTTTGCCATTTGTTCCACGTGCGCATCAAGGCATGCTGCAGGACCGGCAATTGATCAGGATCGTCATTCACGTCATTCAGAAGCTCCTGGACGAGCCTCGGGGTCATGGCGGTGCCACACACTGCCGCCGGCGCGGTGATCGCCAGCCGGAGCTGGTCCCGGGTCATGCGAGGGATCAGGTACAGTCCGTCGTTGATTGCCTCAGAGAGGTCGCGGAATTGGGCGCAGTCGCCCAGAAAATCGGAGCGCATCGTAATCATTACGTGCACCGGGATTTCGCTCTGCCGGACGGCTTCCAGCAGAAGATGCACAAGTGCCGCCGCTGGGTTCTGTGTAGGGGATTGCGCCCAAGCCTGCCCGAAGCGGAACAACTCTTCGAATTGATCGACCACGATCAACAGGTTCTCCTGGGCTTCGAGACGCGCCTGACGAGTGGCTTCCACGAGCCCAAGAGAGCTCCGCCGCAGCGTGACCTCCAGCATCTCTCCCACGAAGTGGTCCTCGCCAGCCTCGGGATAGAGCGCGACATGAAGCGCGGATGCCAACGACTCGATGGGGGCGCCGCCCGGCCGAAACACCGCGATCCGCCAGTGCGAGCCTGAGGCCACCAGAAATCCGCCTCTGAGAGCCGGCAGCAGGCCTGCGCGGACAAGGGAGGACTTGCCGCTCCCCGAAGTGCCAACCACGGCTACGAAACGAGAGCGCCCGAGGCGCCGCAGGAGTTCGTCGGTCTGCGTCTCGCGGCCGAAGAACAGATCGCTCTCGTCCGCTTCAAACGGTCGTAGCCCCGGATAGGGGTTTTTTATTCTGGAAGGAGCCACTAAGGTCATCACAGGCACTCAATAAAGGCTGCATCGAATCCGGGGAAAAACTCCCGAACTCGCGAATAATAATAAATTCGTCATTGGAGTAACCTTTCTTGCTCTCCGATGGCTCGGGGCCAACGTAGATGGCTTGCGGCAGGAATGGCCGTTGCCGGCCCAAACCTCGAGCGCGCCGCAGATCGCGAATCTTCTCCCGCAGCCAGGCCTCGCTGCCCGCGCCATGATAGAGAAGCACTCCGTCGCAATCCTGTAGTGTCGCTTCATGGTCCTGGCGAATCTCAGTCTGGTCCCCTTCCTGCAAGGGTAGATCAACGCCAAACTGATGCTTCGTCAGGAAATCCTTAATAGGACGGATCGCTTCGAGATCTCTTTGTTCGCAAATCAGATAGATGCGGGTACGCTTTTCAACCCGAGGCGGGGGCTGCGGACGCTCGGCCAGCTTGTCAAACATGTAATTCTTCAGGCCTTCGAGCGGGGTTTTTAGAAGCTCGAAGTCGTTTCGCACGCGTAGTTGCTCCTGAAGGTGCCCTAGGTATTGCTTTTGGCGCTCCTCGGCCACCTCTGTTCCCGGAGGAACCCAAAGCAGGCAATGGAAGCTTCCGCTGGCGGGGCGTTGAACTGCGAGTTCCTGTTGCAGCCACACCACAGAGCGCTTCTCCTCATTTTCCGGCACCACACCGTAATGCCCGCCGATGAGGTGAAGGGAAAGGCGGCAGGTCGCGAGCTGGCTGCTCACCAGCGAAGTTAATTCGTTCACTTCGAGCGGGAGCGGCCGGTCAGGCAATACCTGGTAGCCTTGCGCCAGCAACTCACGGCGAATCTGGTCCCGGCTGTCCGAAAGTTCTCGGGTAGTTTCGGCCAGATAGATACTTCCCTTGGAGGGCATTCCGGAACCATTCGTCTCCCTCTTTTTCTTCAATTCCTTGAGCAAGGGCACTAAGTCTTGGGCAAGATCGTCCAGCTTAACCAGGTATTTCTTTTCGGCATCCGGCGCCGGATCCAAGTCCGGGAACTCCCGCGGGACGATTGTTCTCATCGAGACGGTAGAATTCGTAGCCCAGGAGATCTTTCATCACCTGCCGGACCGTTTCCGGTTGTTCCGCCTGATCGAACACGGTCTTGACGACTTTGAAAATGCGTGTCTGAGTTCCGACCTTGACCCCGCCGGTTTGCTCCACCGACTTAAGAAAGATTCCCAGTTCGCGCTGACACCAATCCGAAGTTAGAAAGCGGGGAGAGAGGACTGGAATCCAGACGGCTGCACCGGCCAGGTTGCGCTGGATTTCCTCGGGAAAATCGGTGTTTCCCCCGAGCTGATTGTCCCTCCAGATTGTGATCTTGGTTCCCAATAACTGGCTGACGCGGCGCTCCAGATCGGCGTCGAAGCGGGAGATCCAACGCTGCTCGGTCTCGCCCGGACCCTCGTTATCGAGGTGACCGTAGCTGAGGAAGACATCGCATTGAAACTGCGGAAGGTACGGCATATCCCTTGGACCCGAACTCCCCTCGGCTCGTCCAAAGCTGTGTAATGGACGCGCCGAGCTTTATTTCTTCACGCACCTGCCGTCCTTGCACACATAACCGTCAGGACATTTCTTGTCCCTCGGACCATTCCCGCACTCGTCGGCGTAGCATCCACTGGCGGCGCGAGGTCTCGCAAAATCCACGGCCAGGCCCGAAAGCCCGAACAACAACAAAAGGACTACGATCAATTTGCTTCGCGACATAGCTTCCTACCTCCTGCTTGTCTCGCTGACATTTTTCGTTTGGGGGCGTAATGATAGCACAATGCCGAGAGGCTTCCGCCGCAGTAGCCCTGACGATCGCCGCCAGACAAACCCGGAATGCCCCCTCGCTTTCCGTACGAAGGGGCACACCGTATGGCCCGAGCGCAGAGTTGCTCGCCGGCTGTGGTTGCATCCGGCCTGGCTCCGGGATCTGTTGGCGTCACCTCGACAGAGACTCCATGGCCTCACCCACTTGCTTTAATCCTTCGGTCTTGAGTCGCGCCCCGATGGCCTTATCGCTCACTCGCTCAGATGCCTGAAGCATCGCCACACCTTCCAGGACCTTCCCAACCAATCCCTGACGCCAAGGCTCGGGTTGGGGACCGAGGTTTGCGCTAAGAACTGCGAGCCAGAACTTCTCGCGCGCCGGGAACACGTATTTCCACCACCATTGGGGTTCTCCTTCGACCCAGTCGCCTTCGTTTAGTTGTGCCATGATGTATAGCTCCTCTTTGTCTTGGTTTAGTCGCCGGGAAGGTCCGTTAACCCTTCTTTGGCCGCGGAGCCTGGCAGCGACGCAATCCGATAGTGCACAACGTCTGCCAAATAAGGACGAGGAAAGAGGTCGTTCCATCTGCGCGCATTTCCAATGACATACAGCGCCGTACACCAATTTCAGATGGAGCGCTGGTTCGTTTTGCCTGACGCGGACTATCCGGATGGATACTGCCCACTATCCATTCCGTTATGCAAACACAAAGGCTGGGTCTCGCAAGGGAGTGGAAAACGGCCGGTATTCCCGCCTTCAGACGGGGCCCCGTACCAGTTCTCTACTCTTGTCATTGGGAGCGGGCTTCAGCCCGAGAGGAATCTGCGTTTCGGAGTGTTTCAGCAGTCTGTAAAGCCCTAGCTATTAGCTGCTATTTCTCCCGACGGACATTGGCGAGGCGGAACGGCTTTTGGCCGTAGTGTTCGATCTCCAGTTCACCCTTCTTGTTGAACCGGACCTTGCACATGGGAGCCAGGGTACCGGCTCCTTTACCGTCCTTATCCAAATTAAGGGTCACAATACCGAAGGGATAGTCCGTCGAGCGAGTGCCCTTATAGAGCTCACCAAAAGAAATTGGCCGGTTGGTCACCATCACGATGGTGGCTCCGCCGTCCTTGCCGGGATGGACGCGGGCAATGCGGAAGCCGCTGCCCACCGAGCCTGTCGGAGCGACCCGGCCGACATCCTTGGCGTTTTCCAGGGCGCTGACCAATCCGCTCTGGCCCTTGCTCTTCAGCGTAGCGGCGAACTCCTGCGCTTCCGCGTCGCTGGTCAAACCCGTGAGGTAAATCGTGACCCCAAAGCTCTTGCCAGAGGCCGCGCCAGCCTGACCGATAGCAGTCGCCGCGTACTGCGCCGGCAACTCTCCTCCTGGAATCGCATTTGCTGGCTGGGCAACAGCGTTGGACAACATGCAAGCGGAGAACATCACGATTCTTGCACCCAGCCAAACCTTATTCTTGAACGACTGCACGTCACTATCCTCCACCTGGTTTTTCCGAGCCTATTCTACAACCCTCTCCGGCTGCTCTAATCAAGAGTTGGACGTAGGACAACCAAATACGTCCGGTTCTATCGATACCCAGTTCCTCTCTCTAAAAGAAGCGCTTATCGCTGCGCGGCGGCTTGGCGACCGCCAATGCGGACTGCAAGCAATAAGTGAAGAAATGGACGAGTTGCCAGGAAATCCCTCTTCGAATCACTACCCTTTAACGAACAGTGGGTTGATCAGAAAGTTTCCCTAGCTAATCAGTCTCCGAAATACCGGGTGCCGCGGTCGCCGGCTTTCCCGCTCCGCCCGGTAGAACATTCCTGAGTTCGCCTTGTCGCAAATACCACCGATTAAAGAATCGAAGGTGGATCCAGGCAAGAAAGGCGGTCGTGATCGATAATACGAACCGAATTGCCAATTTTTCCAATTGACTCCTCGGGCTCAAGATCCAGGCCACGACCTTGCCAAGTATGGCCGCCAGGACAAGAACCAGGATCGTCTTTGCCAGCCAGTCGCTCCGCACCGTGACCAGCGCTCTTGAGGGTATCAACAGCAAGAGAACTGTCAGCGCGATCGCCGCCAGAGCCAGCACGATCTTCAAAGTCTTCTTAGCCGTCTTCAACCACGGAACCAGCTCCCACACCTTGAATAGCCTTTGCCTCGATAAGGTCAAGAGCTGCACCAGCCGGCTCTCGCCCTTGGTCATCTCTTGCTCCAGACCCAAGAAGCTCCAATTTTCCCGCACATCGTCCGGGCATCTGGCCTCCACGAGATTCGCAGGAAAATGGAAATCGGCCATTTTGTATCCGCTGGTCATCAAGGCATAGGCCTCGGCGTCATGGAACGAGTCCAAATCCGTGCGAATCGCCGCAAGTCGCGCTTGGACATTCTTGTGAATCCCGTAGGGTGTTAGCACACCCTTCTGCGCCGCCGGCCGCGCCTCGTCGGAAGCGTCATAGGGATCCAAACAGCCGATCCAGTCCAGAGGGTCGGAATCGAGTCCCTTCTTCAAGTGGAGAAACATCAGGCTGCGCAAGAGAGACGAGCGCAGCCGGGACTCCAAATCCTGGTACTGCGATACCCGCACACGCTCCTGAGAAATGTCGTCTGAGCGAAGCGCGATTTGCGGGGCAAGCCTGCCTGGATCGCTCTCGTCTGGAAGCTGGCCGCTGGCATCGCTGACCAACAGCACAGTGCATCCCTGCTCCAACAAGGAAGCGACTCCTTGATTGTCGTGAACTCCGCCGTCCGCAAGCCGCACCGTCATCTCAGGATAGAGATCGGACAGAGCGAGCGGCGCGAACAAGGCCGGCACACTGGCGGAGGCGGCCACTGCCCGGCTGAGCGGGAACTTGTCATGCGGCTTGGGAGCCTCGCTGTAATACATGCGACGGAGTCGCTTATTGGCATCGACCTCATTATTTATGGTCGCAGGCGGCTCCCCCATCCACGTCGCCGTGAACTGCCAGTTATGGCCCGTGTTCAGAGTTGTGCAGTTCAGGATCAGAATCGGCACCTTGTTGACGCGCCGCCAGTTCTCATCTTTGGGTCGAAACTCTTTCCGTTCCTCGGCAGAGGCGCCCTCGGCGTAGAGTCCCGGCTTGACGATCAGCTCTTCCATGTGGCGGGGTGCGTCGTTCTTATGCTTGATTCGCGAAAACAGCAGGTCGCTATACAGTTGAGCAGTACGTTCGGTCGGGAGCACCCCGGTGGTAAGGTCGTGCTGAAAATTGGTCTTGAAGCTGTTGAGGCTTTGTACGCGTATGTTCTGCTGAACCCCTGCCAGAAATTCGCGCTCTATTTTCTTGACGATCTCTATGTAGTCCTCTCGCTTGATCTCGCTGTCGCTCGCGCGCTGTAACAACTCCTGGATCTCCAGGTAGTAATACATGCCAATGATGGACCCCCCGGAGACGCATGATAGGTACTCGACATGCCGCAGAACGTCCATTTCGGCAAGCCGCGCCAGCACCCCGATGTGGAATAAGCGATGCCCGAAAACCACCTCCCGACAAGGCCAAGCCCACCTTGCCAATGAACGCTGTGCGCACACCTTGAGCTTGGCCCTTTAATAGAGCTTCGAGGAGAAGCCAGGGACGGCTTCCAGCCTCTGTATTCTGTTTAGCGGGAGACAGGAGTCGAGTGAGCGAGGCCAGTTGCCGCGCTGAGCTTTCAACCATCCAGTCGTAGCGGTCCAATTCCGCGGCCTTCGCCAGGTAGTCCTTTCCCGCCTCAAAGTTCTTGTTTTCCTCCAAACCCAGGCCCAGGTAAGCCTCGCCCAGCGTAACGTAGATCCAATACAGCCGGTCGATATCATCCTCCCTTTTGTCGGGATCGTCATACGGCTGCTCGACCTGTTTGGATACACTGCTGGCAACTTGCGGAAGAGCCTCCACCAGCTTCTGCCGTATCTGTTTGGCAGATTCGCGGCGTTGGGCCGCGCTCGCCGACTGCATACTCGACTTCATCGCCTGCAGTTCCTCCTGATAGGCGATCAGATCGAGAAGGTATGCTGTGTTGATGCCGGTATAACCATCGTCGGATGTTCCTTGCATCCACCCTTTTTGGTAGTACAACAACGAACGCTCAAGATGCTGGACTTGTCCGAAAACCTCCCATTGAACTTTGAAGATCGCGCCGGCCAGACCCAGCGTTTCCTGATCGGTGCTGCTTGCCAGGTCCTGACACTGGTTCAAGATGCCAAGAGCGCGCTCAAAGCGAACGTCGGCGGGAAGATCGTTATCCTTATAGGTACACAAGGCATGTTGCTGGCGCAGCTTGGTATTGAACCTGATCTCTGGATTCCGGTTTAGCACGGTCTTCGAATCAGAACGAGCCAACCATAAGAGCTGCCGGGCACGGCCGAAGCGTTTCCAGCGATTCTTGAGAACACGGGCTAGCTTGTAGATTCTTAGCTGATCAGTCTGTTGCCCTCGCAGGATTCGGTTGGCAAGCTCCAGAACGTCCTGCTCAGGCATCGCACGGAAGTCGGTTGCGGGTGACATGGGTAGCAGCTTACTCTGCTTTGTATAGCCATTGAAGCTTTTTTGTTGGCACTCCGTGGCGTTAGAGTCCGATGGTGACGGGCAAGAAGAATTCTGGCGCGCCCGGAGAGATTCGAACTTGAGCCGTTTTGCGGGCGTGAGCGTAGCGGGAGCCCGCAGGCGAAATTCTGAGTGCAACGAAGGATCTGGCTCGACCGAACCCTCGGCATTGCTGGCGCGCCCGGAGAGATTCGAACTCCCGACCTATTGCTCCGGAGGCAATCGCTCTATCCAGCTGAGCTACGGGCGCGCTCTCAAAATTATACATGCGGCCAGGCGCGTCTCTTCCTCATTGTTCGGCCGAGTGGTACTTTGGCGGTACCCACCATCAGGAAGCTCCACTCAGCGGAGGAGAAATGTTTTATTTGCTGTGGGTGATTATCGTCGGCTTGATCGGCGGGATCATCGGAAAACTCACGAAGGCCTCAGGCCTGCGATGGTGGGTCGCCACTGTCCTCGGGATCCTTGGCGCGTTCGTCGGCAGTTTCAACAGGCCATTGGTTTGTGGGGCTGGTACCCCATAATCCGGGCTTGACTGCGGGAGCCATGATTTGTGACGCTCGTAGGGCCGGGCTGGTTACTTTCCAGCGCTTCCCGCCCCGCAAAGGCTGAGTCGCCTCGCGAACCGTCGGTGGCCCGCACGAAGTTCTGACCGCTCTGATTGAAGTGGTGACGTGCGATTCGCACAGTAATCGCGCGAGTCTAATCGATCAGCCAACCCCATAATCGCAGGCTTGGGGAACATGTTTGTCACGCTCACGCGGCGCTGGTTCCGACCAGGCCACCGCTCGAGGCCCTCGCGAAGGCGCTGATGAAAGAGGGGTGGTCCGTCTGGTGGGACCGCACCATACCGCCGGCTGGTCAGTCCGACACCGCCTCGGCGGGAACATCCATCGTGCCGCCGACGCCCGACGGTGCGAACCGATGGAGCGCTCCAGCCCGCTGAAGTGCGCTCGTCTGGACCGTGCAAGAGTTTTGACGAAGTGATTGAAGCAGCATTGGGTGCAGCGAAGTGCGTCATCGTTCTCTGGTCCAAGGCCTCAGTCGCCTCGGACTGGGTCAAAGTGGAGGCAGCCGATGCGGCAAAGCGAAGGATCCTCATTCCCGCCTTGATTGAAGAGGTGACGATTCCGTTGGAGTTCAGGCGTATTCAATCCGCCAGCCTCGTGGATTGGTCCGAGGCGCAAGCTGGCCTTGCTGCCGGGCGAGAACCATCGGGAGCGGGTCGTTAGCCCGGACGAGGAGAGCAGGTATCTCGCGGCTGCATCGCTTCTGCTTGCCGATGTTGCCACGATTCTGGCTGACACGGGAATGCGCCCGGATTCGAGTGCTATCGGCTGTGCTGGCAAGATTTGACCTGGGCAAACGGTCGCAATGGCTCTGTGCTGGTGCGTCACGGAAAGACGGCAGCAGCCCGCCGTGTGCTGCCGATGACTCCGAGGGTGCGGGCCGTCCTAGAAATGCGCTGGGAACGCGCTGGGAGGCCCGCAGATGGCTGGCTGTGGCCTGCTCCGACCCTCAGTGGCCACATAGACCATTCGAGTCTGAAGAAGCAGCATATCCGCGCCGTGACGACTCAGCAAGGTGCGACCGTTCGTGCTTTACGATTTCCGGCACACGTTCCTGACTCGCTTGGGCGAATCGGGCTGTGATGCTTGGACGCTTGCCCGCATCGCTGGGCACAGTTCAGTTGCGATTTCCAGCCGCTATGTTCACCCTTCCGAAGATGCGGTGCTGGCAGCCATGTCTCGGCTGGGTGGGCACAAAATTGGGCACAGTCTGAAAAGTGAGGAAATCGGCGGGCTGTCAGATCAGCCGCAACTTACTGACGGGCAAGAAGAACTCTGGCGCGCCCGGAGAGATTCGAACTCCCGACCTATTGCTCCGGAGGCAATCGCTCTATCCAGCTGAGCTACGGGCGCGCATCGAAAATTCATGTAACTCGATCCGCTTGCGCGTTTCGGCCGCCCAGCATACAACGGTAGAATGTCGGAACGGCTCTAAACTATTTGCGGGCCTGCCCGCATTCGCATCGTGAGGTGAACATGCAAAGCTGGAAGAAGGCAGTCATATTCGGGTCCATCGGAGCAGGCACCATGCTCATCATTGCGGGTCGCCGTCCGGCCGGAATGGCGTTGGCCGCCGGCGGTCTGGCCGTGCTGGCCTCCGAGTATCCCGAGAAGTTTGAAGGAGTGTGGGAGAGCGCCCCAGACTACCTGCAAAAGGGCATGCAGATCTTCGCCACCCTACAGAAGCTGGGGGAGGGATTCGCCGAGGAAGCCGAGCGGCGCAGCGTCAGCGCCTGGCGTGAAGTGCGTTCACAGTACGGTTCGTAATGGGTACCGATCGGGCGCGGTAGCTTAGAGCCGTTCCACTTTTGATTTGTCAATGGCGACGGGTGGAGTACGCCTTCAGGCGTACATCGCGGGCTGCAATATCTGATTGGCGCTTTAGCGTCTGAGGTGCATGAATTCAATCACCTCAGCGGCTCAAGCCGGATTCCCGCGCGATCGCCAAATGCAGCGCTGAAGAGGCTGTTACGAAACTCGGTTCAAGTTCACAACAGTGGAACAGAAGTTGCAAAATCAGAGTGCCGTAAGGCACGCAATAATCTAGCCCAGCACGCAGCCGAAGGCGGAGTGCTGGGTCGAGTGGGAAATTTGATCCGAGTCCTGTAGGGACGACAGAGTTCGTAACAGGCGCTGAAGCGCTGCTCCACCCCATACACTAAAGCTGAACCTATCGCTAATCTGCGGCTCATCTCGATGACTTGGCCGTCCAAGGGGACGCTGGCACCGGAGCTGTATCGTGGTCCTCGAAAGCCCCTTGCGGCTCGGGCCACTCGATCTTGGGAAACTTCTCCAGCAACCGTGCACAACGGTTCCATCGCAGGATGGCGTCATCGTTCTTAGGCGGATGAATTCTTTCCGCCGCCTCAAAGTGCTGCATCGCCTCCTGAAATAGCACCGTCACCGCGTGCGACGGACGCCGGGCGCGCATCTGCGCCTTAGCCTGACGCTCGCACAACAGACCCATGCAGTAATGTTTTTCGTAAGCATCGGTCAGCCGCAGGAAAACGCTTTCTGCCTCGGAGTAGCGGTCGGAGGACTCACCGGCAAATTCATCGGTGATGGCCAGGCCCAGGATCCGCAGTGCCGTTTGGTTTTCCGGATCGATGGCCAGGATGTCGTGGCAAATCGACTCGGACTCCTCGGGCTCATTCAAGAAGCGGTACCGTTCGGCCTTCGAAATGGCCTCCGCAATCCCATCCTGCGAAATGGTCTTCAACTTGAGTTCCACGTGGGCCTCCTGACCTCAGATCGTCCACAGCAAGTATGCCGCGATTGCCGTTCCCAGCACGGCACCTCCATAACATAGAACGAAGATCAGCCCGGTAAGATGCTTTACTTTGAGACCGTCATACAGCGTATACCGAAAACGGTGGGCCCAGTGGAACAACGGAAGCGAGCACAACACGAATAGATAAAGCCGCACCAAAGGCATCCGCACCAGCGACAACAACGGATCGTAGCCTGGCGCCTGCAACCACCCCAGCGGAAACGCGATGAAGAACAGGAATAGCTGCACCGGTATCAGCAGCGCGGCGACCACACCTCCCGCGCTAAACAACATCCAGAAGAAAGCTTCGTTTGATGGCTTCGCCATACCTTGCCTCAATTAATGCAATACCACCCAGCACACAAATGCTGACACCACCACCCAAGCGACGTAGCTGGGCGCGGCCACCAGAACGTCAGGCAGCCTCTTTCCACCTACCCGCACCGGCATCGCGCTGGGCGCCAGATTGAACCAAGTGATGGCGTGGAACACCACAAAGAAAAAGCTCACCACGTTGAGCAGGATCACCAGAGGATTGCGCATGCTGTCCTGAAAATGCGCATACGCCTCCGGCCCATTGCGCAGCGCGTTCAACATGAGAAGCGTCTCGATCACGAAGACAGCGACAAACACGCTGCTCAGCTCGCGCAAAATAAACTTGAGGTAGTGCCACTCGCCCATCCACCAGTACACCGACACCTGCGGCCGGTACCAGCGCGGATGGAAGGGCGTGTAGCTCGACGCTCCTTTAGTCGTTTCCTGATTCACTGTGACCTCTCGGCTTCACAAACGATGTCAGCCAGTCCAATACGGCCGCGATCTTGTACTGCTGGATCGCGCCCGCCGGATCCACGTGCTTGGGGCAGACGCGCGTGCACTCGCCGACAAACGTGCAGCCCCAGACGCCGTCGGGATGGGCCAGGATCGCCGTCCGTTCCGGCGCGCCCTGGTCGCGGGAATCCATGTTGTAGCGCTGCGCCAACGCAATCGCTGCCGGGCCGACGAACACCGGATCCAATCCCACCACCGGACACGCCGCGTAGCACAACGTGCAGTTGATGCACATGCTGAACTGCTTGTAGCGGTCCACTTGCTCCGGAGTTTGCAGGAACTCGCCCTGCGAGAGCGGCGGCTGCTCCTTGGGCATCAGCCACGGCTTTACTTTCTTGAGCTTGACCAGGAAGTCGCTCAACTCCGTGACCAGGTCGCGCACAATCGGGAAATAGCGCAAGCGGCTCAACCCGAATCTTGTTTCCGGTTTTCGCGTAGCTGGAGAGGAACGTGGCGCAGGTCAGCTTGGGCTCGCCATTCACCATCATGCCGCAACTGCCGCAGATGCCCATGCGGCACGACCAGCGATAGGTCAGCGTCCCGTCCACCGTATCCTTTATATGGTTGAGCGCGTCAAGCACGACCCATTCCTTGTAAACCGGCACTTCGAAGCTCTCGAAGTGCGGTGCCTGGTCCTGCTCAGGAGAGTAGCGCGCGATCTCGAGGGTAATCTTGTCAGCCATCACCTGGTCCGTTTTGCCGTCATTGACTCACTGTCGTCTTCGTTTGCTGGCCGTAAACCCGTTCTCCCGGCGGCCATCGCGTGATCGTCACCGGCAGATATTCCACTCGCGAGGTGCCATCCGGATTGCGATAAACCAACGAATGCGCCAGAAATTTCGTATCGTCGCGCTCGGGATAGTCGGTGCGCTGATGCGCGCCGCGCGACTCCGTGCGATGCAGCGCACACTGCACCATCGACTCCGCCACATCCAGCATGAAACCGAGTTCCAGCGCCGACTCCAACTCGGTGTTGAAGGTGCGGCTGCGGTCATCCAGATTGATGTCTGCGTATCTTTCCTGCAGCTCGCGCAGCTTGGCTGCGCCCTCCTGGAGCAAGCGCTCTTCGCGATAGATGCCCGCGCACGTCTCCATCGCGGTCTGCATCTCGACGCGAATCGTGGCAATGCGCTCCCGCCCGCCCGTCTTGCGCAGATATTGCGACTCCAGCCTTCTCTCTTCGTCCTGCGCCTGGGCCAGGACCGCGCCATTGGCAGGGTTCCTGCTCGGACGCAAACTCCGCAGCCACCCTTCCCGCGCGCGCCCCAAACACCAGGCACTCAGGCAGCGAATTCGAACCTAAACGGTTCGCGCCGTTGATGCTCACACACGCCACTTCGCCCGCAGCCAGCAAGCCCCGCAACGGCGATCGCGCCGTTGATGTCCGTGCTGACGCCGCCCATCATGTAGTGCACCACCGGACGCACCGGCACCAGCTCCTTGACGGGATCGATGTTCTGATACTTCAGGCATAGCTCGCGCACAAACGGCAGCCGAGCAGTTGATGAGCTTCTCTCCCAGATGCCGCAGGTCGAGGTGCACCACGTGGCCATGCGGCGTCTCCACCGTGCGCCCTTTCTGGAATTCCTTCACGAACGCCTGCGACAGCCGATCGCGCGGTCCCAGCTCCATCGACCGCAGCACCGGCTTGGGCTCGGGAGTCCCGAGATTGTAATCCTGCAAATACCGGTAGCCGTCCTTGTTCAGCATGTAGCCGCCCTCGGCGCGCGCGGCTTCCGTGATCAGAATGCCCGTGAACGGCAGACCCGTGGGATGGTACTGCACGAACTCCATGTCCTTCAGCGGCGAGCCTGCGCGATAGGCCAGCGCCATGCCATCGCCATTCTTGATGGCGGCATTTGTCGTGAACGGAAAGACGCGGCCGCAGCCGCCGGTGCACAGGATGACCGCCTTCGCCAGGATCGCCTGCACCTTGCCCGACATCAGCTCGATCGCAACCACGCCTTGCACTCGGCCATCGTCCACCAGCAGCTTGGTGACGAACCATTCGTCGTAACGAGTGATCGGCGGGTACTTCATGCTGGTCTGGAACAGCGTGTGCAGCATGTGGAAGCCGGTCTTGTCGGCGGCAAACCAGGTGCGCCGCTTCTTCATGCCGCCAAAGGCGCGCACCGCAATGTGTCCATCCGGCTCGCGGTTCCACGGACATCCCCAGCGCTCCAGTTGCAACAGCTCCTGCGGCGCTTCCTTGACAAACGCCTCCACCGCATCCTGATCGCTCAGCCAGTCGCCGCCGGAGATGGTGTCGTAAGCGTGCTCGTCCAGACTGTCGTCGGGTTTGGCCACGCCGGCCGCGCCGCCCTCGGCGGAAACCGTGTGGCTGCGCATGGGATAGACCTTGGACACCACCGCGATGCTGAGTTTGGGATTGACCTCGGCGGCGGCAATTGCGGCGCGCAGTCCTGCGCCACCGCCTCCTACCAGAAGAACGTCGTGCGACGAAGCTTCCATGATTCCCCACGGCGGCTCCTATGAGGTCAGTAGCCGCCTCCCCACTATGGCCCAAGTCCGCACATTGTCTCCCTAAAGGGACGAAGTATGCAAATGATTTCTTGTGTGCGACAAAACGCAGCGTAACAAGCGTGTCATTGTCACTTTGTTAGCGCTGTCATCCCGATCTGGTTAGCGCTTTCATCCCGCATTTCTCAACTTGTCATCCCGAGCGAGGACTTCAGTCCGAGTCGAGGGACCTGCTGTTTGCATGCTGTTGGATGATGCTTGACAGGCATCGGTGACGCACGGGCTTTCTCCGCACGATTTCCCTCATCCTCTCTCCGCTTTCCTGTGTACGATAGATATAGAAATCCCCGTGCCAACAGAGACTGCCAATCGCTCAGTCGGGATTGTCGGCTCCGCCGCCGCGGCCCACCCCCTCGACCTGTTGATCGCTGTAATGTCGCGCTGGTCTAAGCTGTTCTCCCACGGCTGGGGCGACGAGTCGCTCCTGACCACGCTTTCCACCCGCGTCTCCTACGCCGATCCGCCTTCCTCCATTTCCGTCGCCTGGCGCGCCGCCCGCGAGCACCGAGGCATCGTTCGCCGCGACGGCGCATTCGCCTCGCCGTTGGCCCTGCTCCCCAAAGAGGTGAGCATAGCCCACGTCCGCGCCTGGACGCGCGAAGGCAACCGCGCCGCGGTCGTCATCCTCGCCGCCTCGCGCGACGAGGGTTACCAGGTGCGCGAGCGCGTCTTCGGTCCGCTCACCGCGCGCGGCATCGACACCTACTTCATGGAGAACCCGTTCTACGGTCTGCGCCGCACCCATGGAGGCCCATCGCTCATCACGGTCAGCGATCACGGCTTGATGGTGCTAGGCATGGTGTGGGAAGCGCGCGCGCTGCTGGAGCATCTGCGCGACCGATTACTCGAAGGTTGCGGTGGCCGGCTACAGCATGGGCGGACACATGGCCGCGATCACCGCCGCGGTGTCGCCCTTCCCGCTGGCTTGTGCCGCGATGGCCGCCGGCGCCTCCGGCAGCGCCGTTTACACCCGCGGACTGCTGTCGTGGAGCGTGGACTTCAGCGCCTTAGGCGGCGGAGCGACGCAGCGTGCGGCCGCCCAGGCGCGCCTCCAGCAACTCTTCTCCGTCGCCGACGTCACGTGCTTCCCTGCCCCAATGCGCGCCGACGCCGCCGTCATTGCCGGATGCAAGCGCGATGGCTACGTGCTGCGCAGCGAGACTGAGCGCCTCCACCAGCATTGGCCGGGAAGCACTCTGCGCTGGATCTCCGCCGGCCACTTCTCCGCCCTGGTCAGCAGCCGCCGCGCCCTGTGCGATTGCGTTGCTGATGCGGTGGAGAAGTTGTGAGGTCGGCTCCCGCGGTTTAAACGCCACAGGTTGTAGGCCTCGTGGTCTTAACGCGCGGCACGAGTCCCATGTGCTCACGCTTTCTGCCCGTCCAGAGAGTCTCGATCTCTAACCGCTGCAACCTCAGGGACGGCTCTTTTCCTCGAGTGCGGCAGCGTGTTCTTTAGCGCGGTTGGCATCGTCTACCCGGCCCTCCTCTTGGTAGAACTTCGCCAGCCGCCGCCACGGCTGGGGAACATCAGGCTTGAGACGAGCCGCCTCCTCCTGGTAAGCCGTTGCCTGCTTCAGATCGCCCAGCGCATCCCATGCCGCAGAGCGACCTTGTGCCACTTTAAACTCGAAGAACCCATTGTCTGCTTCCTTCAGAGCTTTCGGGACCCGTCGTGCAGCTTCATCAAAAGCTTTCAGCGCATTCTCCGGCCGCCCGATGGAGAGATCCAAGTATCCCAAGTCAACCAGCGTCAAGTACGGCCTGGAGGAGAACTGGGCCTCGTGTTGCATTGCGTCCGCCGCCGCCGACATGCGGCCGCGCTTCCTGTAGGAGCGGGCCAGCGCAGCCCAGGTGGCGGCGCTCGGTTCCAGAGATACCGCGGCCAGATATTCCCGTTCGGATTCATCCAGCCGGCCCGTTGCAAACAGCAGGTCCCCGTAATTCCAGCGCAGAAAAGCGCTGTCCGGAAAGATGGAGAACGCCTTCTGGTAAGCGAGTTGCGCCTCCGAATTGCGACCGAGGGCGGCGAGTGTGAGAGCTGTATTCGCCCACACGTTGAACTCTTCCCCACGCTTGCTGCCTGGCGATGGCGAGGGCAGAGGCGCCGTAGCGCAATCCACCGGGAAGCGCTCGATCAATTCTTCGTTTTGCGGTGAGCGGCGCACAAAGACAGCCGAAATTTCGTCCAGGTAGACCGGGCGCCACAAAGTACTGTTGCAAAAATCATGCAGCAGGGCCGGTCGGAAAGCGTCATAGCGCGAGAGCGCGAGGAGGACGGTATTGATGTTGTAGCGGCCCGCCTCTTCCTGCCATATGGCCGAATCCGGCGGACTGAACAATAGCTGGCTGTGGCGCGCTAGTCGCGATGCTCCGTAGAGCGTGTCTCGGCCGTCAATGTACACCCGGCGATCGGGGCCAAGCCTAAAGGCGAGGTAGCCTCCCGCGGCGTAGGTGTCGAAGATCTCCCCCGGCAACTTCTGGCGCTCGATGAATTCGGCCGCTCGCTGAGGAAACCCGGCGGACAATCCAGCGCCGAACGTAGCTTCATCGGCGGCCGAAAAGTACTGGCGGTTGGTTACCAGGTCGAAGCAGCGCAGGGAGGCGAACGCCGCGAGGGTTGCTACGGCGGCTCCAGCGAACAGCCGGCGCAGGCGTGACGGCTGAATCCGCGCGCCGAGGCTGGCCAGCCCCGCAGACAGCTCTGGTCCGCCCATCACCACCACCACGCAGGCAAATATCGCTCCCATGCGGACAGCGCGCACCGCTGGGTACATGGCGCCCAGCAAAAGGATGGCCGGCACCCAATGGCCACGAAGCAGCGCCACGGCGGCCGCGACAACGGCGATGCCCAGCAGCAGGTAAATTGTGCCCCCGGTTTGCCGCAGCAAGAGAGAGTTCCTGAGAGTGGCCCAATTCAGGGGAACGCCTGCCCACTCGCCGATCCATAGCTGCTGCTGCGCATTGGAGCGCTGTTGCAGCATGAGGGCCCGGTAGATGCCCCAACCCCAGGGATTTAGTAGGGTAACCAGCGCCGTGCACAACAGCCACCCAGAGGCACGACGCAATCGTTGCAGGGCAGCGCGACGGGCCCCAGCACCGAAAACCGTTTGCGATAATTCTGCGCAGACATATCCCAGCACCAGCCCCAGACCGGCGGCAAAACCAAAGTGAAGATTGACCCATGCCACCATCAGCAGCGGCAACAACCAAAGACGAGCGCCTCCAGTCTGGTAGTTCTCCCACAAGAGCGAGAGGAAGGCCGCGAAGAACACGACGCTAAACATGTCGGCGCGCGGAGTGGTCCGAGCGGCGATCAACGGCACGGCTACAATTGCGATGGCAGCACCGGCGGCGGAGCCGCGCCGCAGCAGCAAGGCAACGGTGGTGACGCAGGCGGCGGCCCCGATCCATGAGATCAGCCCGTAGCCTCCCAGCAGAAAGGCACCGTAGAAAATGATTCCAGCGCCGACCGGATAAATCCACGGTTGCCCCTGCATGGTGTACGACAATACGTCGACCCATGGGACGTGATGGTGCTGAATCACCCACCGCCCGGTCGCCAACTGCCAGCCGAGGTCGAAATCCTGTGCGGTCCTGAGCCCCGCCAGGAGAGCATATCCCAGGGCTATAAACCCCAGAATCGGGAACACGCGTCGCTCAAAAGATACGCCGCCCGTTAAAGGCGGGTCTTTGGCGAGGCCTGTAACTGCGACGGATGATGGCATGGGGCTGGCCGTGAATCGTAGCATAAAACCTTAGGCGAGAATTCGCGTCCCTGACGCCAGGTGCGCTACCCAACTGTCCGTGGTTGGTAGGGGCGCTGGGTCTCCGCCGGACACTTCTCCGCCCTGGTGAGCAGCCGCCGCGCCCTGTGCGACTGCGTTAGCGACGCGGTCGAGAAGCTGTGATTTGGGGAAAGCGGAGGAACTCGCTGCAAGGACAGCCCCGCAGGGGCGACTCAGTTTAGCCCAGCGCGGGAGCGCTGGGTAAGACACGGGAAAAAGTAACCGAGTCCTTTCAGGGACGGCACCGTCCTCGCTCACCCTGTGCTGAAAGCTCAACGGCCTCGCGAAATCTGCGACCTGAATTTGGAAGACTATCATTAGGACGGAAGGAGCAATCGCCATGCCTATGAAGAACCCGCCTCATCCCGGAGACTTTATTCGGACTGAGATCATCGACCCTGCCGGCCTATCGGTCACCGCGGCGGCGGTCGCGCTTAAGGTTTCCCGGCCCACGCTGTCGAGTCTGCTCAACGGCAAGGCTGACCTTTCCGGCGACATGGCGCTGCGTATCGAGAAGGCTTTTGGCGTAAAGATGGACACGCTCATGCGGATGCAGTCCGCCTACGACATCGCCCAGACACGCAAGCGCGAAAAGCAAATCCGCGTGCAGCGGATTCACCACCCGGCCGAGCTTCAGGCATGAAGCCAGAACTGTTTACAAATCGAGAGGCGATGGCTACGTACTTCGCAGCGAGACCGAACGTCTCCACCAGCATTGGCGCGGAGGCAATTTGAGCGAGTTAAACGAACCTGTGGTCCAAACTCTGGCTTGGAGGCATGAGTTTGGTAAGGACCGGTACGTGATCCTGATGGTTGCGGGTGTGCCCGGAAACTTTCACGGCACGCTGTCTGGTACGGAGCAGCCCGAACAAATGAATGAGGACTGCAAAAGCGCGGAGGACTGCTGCGCCCGAATCGAAGAGCATTTCCGAAAACTCTTTCCCGACCACACTTGTAATCAAGGTTGCTCCGCAAAGTGGCAGCCTTTCTTGTTCAGCGGCGAGACCGGGTCAGTACAGTAACAGGGCCGAGGAGGTGCAGCCTTGCCGCTAATCTGCCCTGAAATAGTGCTAGCAGGCTGCGGAAAAACCTTTGATTTATGCGAACTCTGTCTTGCTTTGGTCACCGAGTGAGAAGGGAAAGAGTTCGTTCTAGCTTTGTTCTGCTATCTGCTGAAGCTTTCTTGCATTCAGCAGACGCACCTCGCCCGGCTTACGCCGCCTGCATGGACAGGTTGCGCAGGCGGACCAGGTTGTAGGCCGCGCAGGCGAAGGTGAACACCCAATCCACTTTGAACAACCCGCGATGTCGTACCTTCCGCAGCAGGGCAATGGTCTTGAGCCAACCGAAACATTCCTCGATCCGCTTCCGCTTCTTCTGGCTGATGCCGTAGCCTGCATGACGCGTCGTCCGCTGGTCAATGGCACTGCCGCCGCGCCGACCGTCATTCTGCGCCACATGCGGTGTGACCTGCATGTGGCGGCACTCGGAGATGAAGTCGGCTGTGTCAAAGCCTTTGTCACCGCCCACGGTCACCCGCTTGGTACCGGCAATCTGTTCCAGCATCAGCAGCGCCGTGTCACGTTCGGCCGTCCCGCTGGCTTCCCACGCCATAGCATTCACGATCAGTCCGTTGCGATTCTCCACTAGCAAATTGCCGCTGTAGCTCAACTTCGCCTCCTTGCCTTCGCCCTTGCGTGCCAACCGGGCCTCGGGATCGGTCTTCGACGCGTGCGTCCGGTTGGACCGCCTTTCGCCGTGAAAGTTCACCGTGGGATTGCCGGGATCATCGGAAGAGGGCGGATTTTTGCCATCCTTGCGCTGAAAACTTTTTGCTCCTGCCCAGGCTTCCAGCAAGGTGCCGTCCACCGTGAAGTGTTCATCCGAAGGTCCAGCCCTTCGCACGCGCCTGCTCCACCACCTGCGCCAGGAACTGCTTGGCCACTTCGGCTTCCAGCAGCCGGTCCCGGTTCTTGGTGAACACCGTCGGGTCCCACACCTCTTCGTCCAAATTCAACCCAACAACCAGCGAACAGCACGCTGTAATCGATCTCTTCCATCAGCAGCCGCTCGCTGCGGATCGAGTACAGCATCTGTAACAACTGCGCCCGCAGCAGCTTCTCGGGCGCAATCGACGGCCGGCCTTCGCTGGCATACATGCGATCAAACTGCGACGACAGTGCCCGTAGAACTTCGTCTACCATCGTGCGGATGACCCGCAGCGGATGATCCTCCCGCACCCGCGCTTCGGGCGACAAATAACTGAACATGTGGCTTTGCTGATGATCTGTGCCTCGCATGCTGCTTTCTTAGCATGCCTACCCTGTGGATTAGGAGTGCTTTTTCAGCATCCTGCTAGTGGGTTACCTTGCAGTTTTCCTCGGAGGTTCAGTCGGAGGCGAGCCTACTCATTCTTCAGTCTGGTTCGACTCGAAGAAATCGGCTTCAGCCGCTCGGAACTCGAGGATGTCATCTTGCTTGAAGGTCACATATCCGTTTACGGGTAATACAGGGTGCTCCGCGAAGAATTCTTCCCGAGGTTCTAAAATCACGCGACTTTCCTGTCTCGCAGCAGGTCGCCTTCAAGAGTTTGGTGACAATAAATAGGCGCTCCATCTCAGACTTTTTGCTCCTCTCCAAAAATGCTGGCAATTCGTCGTTTGGTAAATATTCCGATTGAACGGGTACGCATCATCGAACTGTGGAATAATCCGGTATCTTCCGGTTTTGTCAATAAACCCCCTCTTACCATCCCGGACCACTAGCAGATCAGCACTGAAGTCCAGTGCGCCCTCAAACTGCGGGTTGATGATGTACTTTCCGGATTTGCCAATATACCCATACCTACCGCCGAGCTTTACAACGGCCAAGCCGCCGGCGAACTCCCAAGCACCGTCAAACTGGGGATTGATGACGTACCTGCCGCTGTGGTCGATGTAACCCCACTTGTCCTCTACCATTGCGGGAGCCAACCCTTCTGCGAACCCAGACGCCATCTCGAACTGCGGATTGATGACGTACCTGCCAGTTTCGTCGATATATCCCCACTTACCTGCAACCTCTACTAAGGCTAACCCTTCGGCAAACCGCCAGCGCCATCGAATTGGGGATTAATTACGTACTTTCCCGCCTTATTCACATAACCCCACTTCGTGCCTACTCTTACGCGCGCCCGCCCGTCGACAAAATCTCGAGCCTCATCAAATTGGGAACTGATCGCGTATTTGCCCGTTTTGTCTATGTAACCAGCCTTACTTCCGGATTCCACAACGGCCAATCCATCAGCGAAGCAAAATCCAAAGTCAAATTGCAGATCGATTAATACTTTTCCACTCTTATCAATGTATCCCCATCTGCGGCCGATCCTCACAGGAGCCATTCCAGCAGAGAAATTCAGCGCGCTATCGAATTGTGGGTTGATGGCGTATTTGCCACTTTTGTCAACGAAACCGACCTTGCTCCCGAATTCGACGCGGGCCAATCCCTCAGAAAAGTGGTCGGCACGGTCGAACTCGGGGCTGATGATGTACTTGCCAGTCATGTTAATGTAGCCCCATTTCTCTCCGAGTTCGGCGGGGGCCAGATTGTCATCCCTTCGCTGAGCGGCGACAGAACTGGGCTTGCTGTGACCTGAATCGGCTTTCTGTGCCGCACTTACAGCGGTAAGAAAAAGACAACACAGGGTCGCGAGAAGGCAGAGCGTGTTGGAACGCATTTCCATATCGGCCAGAAATCCTGCTTGAGACCAAAACTAGCGGCATAGTGAACGCAACTTTTGCCGCGCGGTCCACCTAGCCTGCCCCGCCGATCCGGGAGTCCGAAACGTCTTATCTCCGGCTATGTGTCCCGCCAATTCTCAAGTATCAGATTGATCCCGGTTTTTTGAATGGCCTGAAAATCCTCGGTGTTGCCGGTTACAAGCGGCCTATCCAGCCGAACGGCTACGGCAGCAATCAAGCAATCGGGGAGTTCAAGAGCAGAACCGTGCTTTCTTGCTGTCGCTTTGATCGTGGCGGCGGTGAGGTAGTCAGCGGAAGTGGGCGTAATTTCTTCGTTCTGGTTGAGCCATTCCACCGCCCTTTTCAACTGACTGGAGGCAGACTTAAGCTCAAGACCGTAGACGATTTCGTAAACCGTGACGCTCGTGAAGGTGAAAACGCCGTGCTCTTTAGCGTAGCGACTCGCGTGCCTGATGACGTTCGGATGGTGCCCCTTGAGGTACTCGGAAAGGATGTCTGTGTCCAGAATGCATTTAACCATCGTCTATAGCGCGGGCACGGTTTTCGATGGCCGCCGTCTTTCCTCGTAGGCGATGGAGACAACTTCATCAAGCAGAGCGGAATCCTCGGGACTCCCGAACAATCCCAGTCCTTGCTCGAATACCGTTTTCGGAACCGGCTTTCTGACTGACAGGCCAGTTTCAATGAGCCGCAAAACGGCTTCATCGTGCGTGATTTGCTCTTGCTGCGCAAACCGCTGAATGTCGCGCTCAATGTTCGTTGGGATCTCCAAGCTCATTAGTTTGCGCCTCCTGCCCCTGATATTAGGGCTTTTTCCCTCCATTGTCACGCATCGCGCGCATCGGATGGGCAACCTGGTTCCGGTCGAGTGGCCACGGCCCATCAGGTTGCAGCGGACAGTACAACATAACGTCCTCTTACCTCCGGCGATCCGTGCTTTTATCCGATTGCGCCTTCATATAGGAGCGCAAAATGGCGTTAATGTTGGTCTGGTAGCCGCTACCCTTTTTCTTGAGCCATTCCACAACATCATGGTCAACCCGGATGGTCAGTTGGTCCTTGGGTTCGGGCATGGTGAGCTTCGCGGCCTTCCAGAACGATTTACTCAGCTTGGGAATATCGGAGTCGTCGATGTCCGCATCACGCATCTGGCGCAAACGCTGGAAGTCAGTCTTGCCTTCGGTTAGCGCTAATCCTCGTCGTTCTCCTACATACGGATTTGGCCGCGTCTTTCGCACAATACGGATAGTTCCCACTTTGGGAATCCATAACAAACATTTGCCAAAAAACCTGTAACGCTCTTTCACCTCATGGCGTTTGTTTAGGTGGCCTGCCTTTATCTGGACTTAGCAAGACGTAAGTGAATGGCGAATAGCGAACGGCAACCCCTTAGGGCGTCTTGCTGCACTCATCAGGTCTGGCGATCGCACTCATTGTGCAGGCTGGGAATGTTCTTTCGACATGCAGCAGCGAGGCCATAACCGGTTATCGATCAAGGCCAACGACGGGGGACGTACCCATCGTAAACCTTTGCGAATCAATATTATGCTCATAAGCTCTTTTGGTTCAATATTTTACAAGGAAAATCTCTCCAATCCTATGATTCTAAAGAACGGAGGAGGGGGGAGGGGGAGGGGTGTCCCATCCGCATTTGCGACGTCGCGCCCGAAGGAATCCTAGGCATTATGCAAGATGTACCGCTAAGTCCTTGTGGCTCTATTATCTACCTGCAAGTCCTTACGGCTCAATTAAGTGCGAGGTAATCATCGCCTAAGTCGTTGATTCTACGTCGGGGGGAGAGGGGGTACCATCTAACTTCTGTGAGAATTATCCGGGAATACCTTGAGGAGCCCGCAAGCACAAGCCAAGTCAGATGGAAATCCGCACGACCGCGATTGTCAACGGTTTCCGCTGTGCTGTGCCGGATGATGAATTTGGTGGGCAGTGCAGGACTCGAACCTGCGACCTCCTGCTTGTAAGGCAGGCGCTCTAACCAACTGAGCTAACCGCCCTCGTACCCGCCTCATAAGAGGTTGGTACTACCGCGGGAACTAACAGCTTGAGTTTTACATGGCCGTAACAGTCGGGTCAAACACGGGGTGGAATAGGTCCGGGCTGGCTGAGAAGCTCTTCAGTCTTAAGTATCGATTTGCCTTGCCCGTCACAATGCTTGTGGTAACCTCCCCGGTATGGCCAAGCGAACCTGTTTCGTAGTGATGGGCTACGGGAAAAAGATGGATTATCAGACGAGCCGAACGCTCGACCTGGACGCCTCGTACAACAACATCATCAAGCCAGCGGTTGAGGCTGCGGACTACGAATGTGTTCGCTCCGACGAAATTCCCCAGTCTGGCAACATCAATGTCGAGATGTACCGGCAGTTGCTGAACGCCGACATTGTGGTTGCCGACGTTTCCACATACAACGCCAATGCGTTTTACGAGCTTGGCGTCCGGCACGCCCTCAGGCCATACACCACCATCACCATCTCTGAAGACAAGCTGGTGTTCCCGTTCGATATCGGCCAGATCGCCATACTCAAATACCACCACCTCGGCGAAGATATCGGCGCGTCCGAAGCCAGGCGCATGATAAGCGTTTTGAAAGGGGCCGTAGAAAAGGTGGGCGCAAAGGCCGAAATCGACAGCCCGGTGTACACGTTCCTGAATAGGCTCAAGCCCCCGATCATGGCGGAAGACGAGATTGAGCGAGCCGCAAAAGTAGTAGCCGAGCAGGCGCCAGTTCCGGCAGCCGCAGACCAGACCACGGTTCGCGCCCTGATGGACCAGGTGGACGCGGCCCTGAAGAAAAAGCCCACCGATTTCATCACTGCCAAAAGTCTTCTGAGCGTTGTTCGAAGCATCATGCCGAACGACTCCTACGTCGTGCAGAAGCTGGCACTGGCCACCTACAAGAGCAAAATACCAACTACAGTTGACGCCTTGAAGGAGGCCGAACAGATACTTCTGACCCTCAGGCCAGAGAGTTCGACGGACACGGAGACCCTGGGACTTTTTGGCTCGGTGCAGAAACGGCTGTGGGAGGAGACCAAAGACCCAATTCACATGGACAAAGCCATTTGGGCCCTGGAAAAGGGCTTCTATGTGAAGAATGACTATTACAACGGCATCAACCTGGCCTACATGCTGAATGTCCGCGCTGGCATGAACCGGGACACCGTTCCCGCCGAAGCCATTACTGACTTCATCCTGGCGGAGCGCACACGGCGCAAAGTTCTCTCCGTCTCTGAAGCGGCGCTGAAACCAGAGCCGCCTGCACCGCCGCCAACCGGAGACGCCGAGTTCTGGATCAAAGCCACCATTTCGCAAGCCTACGCAGGATTGGGCGAGGACGCGAAGGCAGATGAATGGCTGCAGGAGGCCAAGAAAATACCAGTCGCTGACTGGATGATCGACGGCTCCGTGGAGCAATTGGACAAGCTCCGCGCGCTGCTCGCCAAGTCTCCGTTGGACCTTATCAAGCAACCGTCCAAAGCCCAAAGCGGAGGTACGGGCTAGCCGCACCGCACTGAGCTCCGAGCTCCGGAGCGGGACCAATTCCTCCCCGATATCTTCGTGACCAACACGGAGTACACAGGAGCGGCGCAGATAGTGGAGCCACCTCTCGCCAGTGGCAAGGCAACTGTGTGACTGAGCTACACTGAACCCGTGCGCAGGTTGATCGTTAACGCCGACGATTTTGGAATGACCGCGGGCGTCAACCGTGCGATCGCTGAAGCGCAGCAGAGTGGCATTGTAACTTCGGCAACGCTGATGGCTAACTCCCGCGCGTTCGATCAAGCCACTTCCCTGGCGCGTTCGCTAGTCGGCAGCGGATCGCACTTCAGCGTTGGATGCCACGTTGTACTTGTGGACGGCGAGCCGGTGCTCCCGCCCGAGCGAGTTGGCAGTCTGTTGCAACCGGGCGCAAACAACGGAAGCCACTTCCGCGTCAACCTGAACGATTTTGTGTTGGCTTCGTTTCGCGGCAAGCTCCAATCGGACGAAATTGAAGCTGAGGCTGGGGCGCAGATGGAGCGCCTGCAAGCGGCGGGGATCGAACCTTCGCACTTCGACACGCACAAGCATGCACACATGTTTCCCGCCGTGTTACGACCGCTGTTGCGCGCCGCAAGGGCACGAAATGTCCACGCCGTGCGAAATCCATTCGGCCAAGTATGGCCGTTGCCGTTCGGAGATGTATTGCGGCGCCACCAGTTGTGGAAGCGCCTAGCTCAGCTCAACACGCTGCGCAGGTTTGCGGCGAAATTTCGCGAGGAAGTCAAGGCTCACGGTCTGCGAACGACCGATGGCTCGCTTGCAGTACTGGTCACCGGCATTCTCGACCTGAAATTGTTCACCAAGATTGTGGACAACATCCCGGAAGGCACATGGGAGTTTGTTTGCCATCCCGGTTACAACGATGCCGACCTCGCCAGTGCGAAGACTCGATTACGAGCGTCGCGCGCACAGGAACTGGAGTTGCTAACCTCGCCGGGAGCTCGGGAAGCCTTGCAGCGTCAGGGAATCGAGCTGATCACATATCGGGAGCTGTGAGATAGCGGGGCGGCCGTGATGGCGGTTTGGCCGCATTGATAGCCGTTGTCCGAGGGGCTTCGCCCGAGCTGCGGGTGACTCGCGCTACAATGGCTGTCCCACCAAAGGGCCCGATGATCAACGCGCACGCTGCATGAATCCTCTCGTACTCTCCGACGCCGAATATCGAACGGTCTTCGAGCGCATCACGCAGCTCGCGCTGGAATATCTTGCGACGCTGAATCAGCGTCCCAGTTTCCCGAACGTGACCGGAAGCGAGTCGGAAGAGTTGTTTCGCAAGCCCCTGCCAGAACATGGGATGGGCGCCGGTGCTCTGGATGACCTCACGCGTGTGATCGACAGCTCACGCGCTGGCGGTCCGCGCTTCTTCGGTTATGTGCTGGGATCCGGCGAACCGGTCGCTGCCGCCGCCGACTTGCTGGCCAGCGTGCTTAACCAGACGGTTACCGCGTGGCGGTCGTCGCCTTCGGCGGTGACGCTGGAGCGCGTGGTCGTTGGCTGGCTGGCTGAGGCGATCGGCTGCGCTGGCTTCAGGGGCAGCCTAACCGGCGGTGGATCGCCAGCGAACCTCATGGGGCTTGCCATGGCAAGGGAGGCCCGCCTTCCCGCCAACGAAAGTGGCGCAAGACCGGGAACGATCTACGCATCGCAAGAGGTGCACATGTCGATTCCCAAAGCGATTGCGCTACTGGGGATTGGACGCGAGCATCTGCGGCTCATCGAATGCGATGACGAGTTCCGCATTCGCACTGACCTGCTGCGCAGCGCAATCGAACGCGATGTTTCGGCCGGGATCGTCCCTATTGCGATTGTCGGATCGGCGGGAACCGTGACTACCGGCAGCATCGATCCACTGCGTGAGTTGGCGGAAATCGCCCGCGCCTGTGGCGCATGGTTCCACGTGGACGGCGCCTACGGCGCGCTTGCGGCCATCGCGGAACCGCAGATGTTCGAGGGTCTCGACCAGGCTGACTCGATATCTCTCGATCCCCACAAATGGCTCTACCAGCCGCTGGACTGCGGCTGCCTGCTCTATCGCGATGCCGCTGCCGCCCGACGCGCGTTCTCGCTACACCGGTGATTACGCCAAGTCTCTGCTGGACGATCCGGTAGAGGGATTTGCATTCTTTGACGAGTCCATCGAGCTTTCCCGCCGCTTTCGCGCGTTGAAGCTGTGGCTGTCGCTGCGGTATCACGGATTCGCCGCCTTTCGTGAGGCAATCCGTAATGACCTGGCAATAGCGCAGCACCTGGCTCAACTCATCCGCAATGAGTCTCAGTTGGAATTGCTGGCGCCGGTGATGCTCAGCGCCGTCTGTTTCCGGTATCGTGCCGAAGTGGATTCGGACACGTTGAATCAGACGATATTGCAACGCGTCATCCGGCGAGGGAATGTATTCTTGTCGAACGCCAGCGTGCATGGCCAGTTCGCGCTGCGGGCTTGCGTCGTGAACCACCGCACGACCCTTGCAGACGTCGAGCTGGTTGTCAACGAGGTGATTGCTGTGGGGCGAGAACTAACAGCGAGGGGCGAACCATAAATCATGCAAACCGTAGCGCAATTCATGTCCTCAGCAGAGGATGATGCAATCGTCACCACCGCGCCGTGCCGCGCCGACCTGGCAGGCGGCACGCTCGACATCTGGCCCCTGTACCTTTTTCATCCCGGCGCGGTGAGCGTGAATGTCGCCTTGAACATTCTGACTGCATGCCGGATCACGCCTCGCCCGGGACGCGGGATTCTTCTTCGGTCGCACGATACCGCCCGCGAGGAATTTTTCGCCGGTCTCGATGAGTTGCTGGCGGCCAAGACCTACGAACATCCCTTGGCGGCCCACCTCGTTTGCTTTTTCAAGCCCACAGAATGGCTTCCTGCTGGAAACATTTTCGGAATCGCCCGCAGGCGCGGGTATCTCGGGTTCATCCGCTCTGATGATTGCGACCTGCTCCGCCTTGGCGCGCTTTACCGGCCGTCGCCTGGACACGGAACAGCTTCGGGTAATCGCGCAGAACGTGGAAGCGCAACTGATCCGTGTTCCCACCGGCTGCCAGGATTACTACCCGGCAATGTATGGCGGGGTGAACGCCGTGCATCTTGAAATCAGCGGCATTCGCCACGAGGCTATCCCGGTCTCTTTCGAAGAGGTGGACCGGCGCTTCGTCCTCTTCTACACCGGCGCGCCCCGGCATTCGGGGATCAACAACTGGGAGGTCTTGAAGCACCATATCGGCGGCGATCAAAAAGTGATTTGCAACTTTGAAGAGATTTCGCGACTTGCGCAGGCCATGCATCGCGCGCTCGCAGGCCGGCAATGGGATGACGTGGAGCGCCTGCTGCGCGAGGAATGGTCCTTGCGCCGCACCAACGCGCCCGGCATCACCACGCCCCTTATTGACAAACTGATCGGTATAGCCCGACAGCACGGAGCCCGTGCCGCAAAGGTTTGTGGCGCGGGAGGAGGAGGCTGCGTCATCGCGCTGATCGAAGATGGTGCGCGAGCAGGAAGTCGAGAACGCCATTCGCAACAACGGTGGACATCCGCTTGATTTTCAGGTCGCTCGCGAGGGACTCGAGTTCCACCCGGTTGCAAAGCGGCAGCGGGCGACAGTCTAACCATGTTTACCACCAGCACAGGACGACTGCACCCGGTATGGGCTTTCGTCATCGCCCTGGTGTTGTCGTTCGCCGCATTTTTCATCGCGGGAGTTTTCTCCGAAGCCATCGCGGGACAGCACGTTCTGGTCCTCGAGGTAATCTACCGCTCGTCGCTCGCGCTTTTACTGATTGGCCTCTACGTCTGGCTGCTCACCGTTGTCGATAACGTCCACGACCACCGTGTCGCCGCGCTGGGACTGCCGTTGATACGAGGGCTGGAGCAGGCAGTTCGTAATAGGTTGCGGCGTGGGAATGATGCTTACGGTCCTGGCGGTACTGCCGATCGCAATCTGGGGCAAGCCCAGCTTTACCTTCCACCTTGGCGTCTACCTGTTGCCGAGGGATGGCGCCGTACTGGTTGTCCTGCTTGTGGGAGCGCTCGCGGAAGAGTTGGTGTTCCGTGGCTATCCGTTTCAGCGCCTGGAGGAAGGCATAGGCGCGGTCGGCGCGATCGCGGTTTTCTCAGTTCTGTTCGGCGCTGTACACCTTTCTAATCCGGACGCCAGCAGGTGGGGACTCCTCAATACCATCTTGATCGGAATTCTGCTCGCCATTGCGTACCTGCGGACCCGGGCGTTGTGGCTGCCGTGGGGCATCCACTTCGGCTGGAACACCGCCCTCGGATTCTTGTTTGGGCTGCCGGTCAGTGGGCTGCGGATGTTTAACGTCGTCGTGCGGACTTCGGTATCCGGGCCGAAATGGATGACTGGGGGCGCATACGGGATCGAAGCCAGCGCAACGGGTACGGTCGCGGTGCTAATCGGGCTGGTAATCGTGTGGAAGTTGCCCGTCACCAAGTTGTCACGAGGGCCCGTGTCCCTGCTAACGGAACCTGCTCACTAAAAGCAGTCTCCAGCATCCAACCTGAGGTAGTGACTAGTGGTCAGTGGATTGTGTGAAAGGATGCTGTCAGTAGCCACAGCACTTGAGAGTATTCACTCGCCACCATTCACATCCACTCGCCTGATAGGGCATATAATGCAATCAATCCGGGTATTCCCATGAACCGCCCTCATCTTGCGTTGTTGGCCACGGCAGCTTTATTGCTGGCGCTGCCGGTTTTCGCCGACGACACCAAACCCGCCGCTCCTCCGTCGGGAAAAATCACGCCCCAGACCCGCATGCTGCTGATTCGCGATCTCACTGCTGAACACTGCTTTGCACGCCGCTCATTTCCTCAGGGCCACAAAGGCCTGGTGATCAAACACGGGGTGGTGACTCCGAACGACGAACAGGTAGCGCAGTTGATTTCTGAGAATGGCTTGGCAGCCAAGGCAGGCGACAAGATTGTCATTACCAATGTCCTCGTGGAGGACAAGGCCATCGTCCTCGAGATTAACGGCGGACCAAAGAAGAAGGAGAAGTGGTATCAGCACATTCAAGTCGGCGCCGGCGGCGTCATGACCACACCGGGACCCGCTCCCAAGAACCTGGACGCGAAAGGTTCCGTGTTGACGCTTGATTTCGACAAGTATGTGCCCGAGATCACGGGCACGCAGGTGAGGGACATGTTGTCGCCGGTCCTTGACTTTAAGGCGCTCAATCAGGCCGAAGCCTATGAGAAGACCTTGCCACCCAAGGTGCAGGACGCCATCAAGAACCACAAAGTGCTGGTCGGAATGGACCGCGACATGGTGATCTACGCCAAGGGACGTCCACCGCGGAAAATCCGTGACAAGGACGACAAGGGACAGGACTACGAAGAGTGGATTTACGGCACTCCTCCGGAGGAAGTTGACTTCGTGCGCTTCCAGGGTGAAGTGGTTTCGCGCCTGGAGATCATGACCGTCGACGGAGAAAAGATCGTACGCACTCAACCGGAAGTGGATTTGCAGTCGGCGGAAACCGAAGTCGCCCAGAAGAAACCGACCGAGAAACCGGCCAACGCTCCGACGCTGCGCCGACCGGGCGAACAACCGGAATATCCCACGGACCGCAGCTCTAGCGGTGGTTCCAGTCGAGGCAGCTCTCCGTCCTCGAACGACCCCTATCCTGCGCCCGGCAGCACCCCTGCGCCCACGAGCTCGCCGGATGGGCTGCCGCCGCACTCATTTGGCGTGCTTGCAGCTCCGCCGTTACACTGGATGATGTGAGGATTGCGCTCGCCCAAATCAATACCCTTATCGGGGACTTTTCCGGCAATTCCGCAAAGATCATTGATTACTCGCGACGGGCTCGGAGTGCAGGCTTCGACCTCATCCTGTTTCCCGAGCTGTCAGTGTGTGGTTATCCGCCGCGCGACTTGGTCGAGCGCCCCTGGTTTGTGGAGCGGAATCGCCAGGCGGCGGAGGCTATTGCGCGCGAGACTGAAGGCATCGCCGTGATCTGCGGCCTGGTAACACCAGCCAAATCGGCCACCGGAAAGTCAGTATTGAATTCGGCCGCGCTGCTGCGCGACGGCCAGGTGGCACTTCATCCAGTCGAAGCGACTGCTGCCCTCCTACGATGTTTTCGATGAGATGCGCAACTTCGCGCCCGCCGAGCGCCAGCAACTGATCTGCCTCGGGAACAAGCAGGTCGCTCTCACCATTTGCGAAGACGCGTGGAACGACAAGCACTTTTGGGACCGGCCCCTGTACGGTGTCGATCCAGTGGAAGACTTGATCGGCGCCGGCGGACAAATCCTGCTGAACATCTCGGCCTCGCCGTTTTACCTGCGCAAGCGCGAACTGCGATTCGAGATGCTGGAGGCGGTTGCGCACAAGGTATCGCGTGCCGGTTGCGTTCGTAAACCAGGTCGGCGGTAATGACAGCCTGGTATTCGATGGCTCCAGTTTCGCCTTAGGACCCGACGGCAAGATCATTGCGCAGGCCAAGTCGTTCGAAGAAGACCTCGTCAGCTTCGACACCGAGTCGCTGACCGGGGACATCCATCATCAGGATGCGGGAGTGGAGGCCAGCGCCTATTCCGCGCTGGTGCTGGGCACGCGCGATTATGTCCGCAAGTGCGGCTTCCAGCGGGTCGTGCTCGGCCTGAGCGGCGGCATCGACTCTGCGCTTACCGCCTGCGTCGCGGTGGACGCGCTGGGGCGTGACAACGTAATTGGCGTGGGCATGCCTGGCCCGTATTCTTCACAAGGCAGCATTGACGATTCCGTGGAGTTGGCGAAGAACCTGGGCATCCGGTTTGAGACCGTCCCGATCGGCAGCATCTTCGACTCCTACTTGAATTCCCTGAAGCCAGTGTTCGCCGGCCGGGATCCCGACGTGACCGAAGAAAACATTCAGGCGCGCATTCGCGGCTCGTTGATGATGGCCATGTCCAACAAGTTCGGTGCGCTGCTGCTGACCACCGGCAACAAGTCGGAAATTGGCGTTGGCTACTGCACGCTCTATGGCGACATGTGCGGCGGTCTGGCAGTGATCTCGGACGTTCCCAAGACGCTGGTGTATCGCCTGGCACGATACATAAATTCACGCTCGCCGATAATTCCGGTGTCCACCATCGAGAAGGCGCCCTCGGCGGAGTTGCGGCCCAATCAAAAGGACAGCGACTCCTTACCGCCGTATGAAGTCCTTGACACCATTCTGGAAGACTACATCGAAGACAACAAGTCTCCGGAAGCCATCGCCGCGGAACGTGGCTACGAATTGGCGCTCGTCCGCAAGGTCGCGCACATGGTGGACCTGAGCGAGTACAAGCGGCAGCAAGCGGCGCCGGGGTTAAAGATTTCGGAGAAGGCTTTTGGCTTTGGCCGCCGTTACCCGATCGCGGCCAAGACGGAAATGTAGGGATCAGCATCTAGCATTTTGCATTTAGCATTTTGCACTTAGCACTTGGAACTTAGCCGTAAGCATGACTTGATCACGCGGCAAGAGTGCTAACTGCTAATCGCTAATTGCTTCCCGAAAGGAACCATGAACCGTAGTACTCGTGTACTGTTGATAATCACCCTGGCGCTGGCCAGTTTCTATTCGATCGCGCAGACGACCCCTGCGGTGCCCACAAAACCTGCTCCCAGCGCCTCCTCCAATTCGGCAACGCTTCCCAGTGAAGCTACCTTCAACCAGTTCCTCAAGAAAATGTTCGGCTGGAACTCGGATCTCACCTGGAAAGTCCTGGAAATCAAACCGTCCGATGCTGCCGGGATCTCCGAAGCTATCGTCGTTTTCAGCACCCCGCAAGGGCAGCAGGCGCAAAAGATTTATGTGACCTCTGATCAGAAGCACGCGTTCACCGGCGAGTTCATGCCGTTTGGCGCCGATCCCTTCGCCGAAGCGCGACAGGTGATGAAAGACGCCAACGGGCCATCTCATGGACCGAAGGACGCGACCTTGACCATTGTCGAGTTTGGCGATCTGCAATGTCCGGCGTGCAAGCAAGCTCAGCCCAACATCACCAAGCTCATGGAGGAGGAACCCAAGGCCAGGCTGGTGTTCCAAAACTTCCCGCTGGAGAGCATTCACAAGTGGTCTGTCACGGGAGCGAAATATTTGGATTGCCTCGGCCGCCAGGACAACGATGCGGTGTGGAAGTTTATTAGCCTGGCGTATGACCACCAGGCTGAAATCAACGAACAGAACGTTGACCAGATGCTGAAAGGTTACGTGAAAGAAGCGGGCGGCAACTCCGATGCCGTGTCGGCCTGCGTCACGCAACCGGAGACGGAAAAACGCGTGCGCCAGTCCATCGCGCTGGGCGAGAAGGTTGGAGTCAACAGCACGCCGACGTTCTACATCAATGGCCGCAGGCTTGCCGGCTTCGGAAGCAACGTTCCCTACGATGTCGTCAAACAAATGGTGGACTTCGAAATCGGCAATGTGGGCAAGTAGACGGGCGCGCTAAACCACTCACGCGACTCCGCCGACGACCAACCGAGGGATAGTTTTACGCGCAGCTGGGGCGAGCTACCGCGGCCGGAAGTTCTTCGAGCTGTGGATGCTCTGCGGCATCGGCCGGTGGTAGTTCCCGGTTGCTGGCAATCCAGGTTTGCAAAAGTGCACTCGTGGACTCGCTGATGCCGTTGAATTTGATCCCCGCCATTCCGTTTGGCTGCGACCACACCACAACGCCCTGCACCTCGATACGCTGACCCAGACCCGGAAGCGCGAAACTGATGTTGAGTTCTTCGCCCGCTTGCAGCGGCGGCCGGATATCCTGAAGCCCCAAACCGCCCACGCTCAAGTTCCTGGCTTCAGCTGTGAAAGAAGTTCCGCAGTTCGAAGTGAGGCTGACGGGCACATTCAGCTCTGTACGGTGATACACGGTAGGCAGTGTAGCAGTTTTTTGCGAAGATCGGCGGCGGCCTAATGTTATCTGGTAGTGGTTCAACTTGCGGCAGAGTGTGCGTCGTGGCATCCCCAGATGTTCGGCGGCCAGGCTTTGATTGCCGCGCGTCATTTCCAGCGCTTGCACAATCATTTGCCGCTCCAACTGGTTGAGAGCGGCGCTGCTGCCGCAGTGCGTCGGTCCTGACGCCACTTCGACCGGCAGGCAAGCGGCCACGTCGGCGGCCGTGACCTCCGGACCCGAGGTGGAAATGGCGAGGTTCAGGGTGAGATTGTGCAATTCGCGAACATTGCCCGGCCACGTGCACTGGGACAACAGCTCCAGCGCCTCCGGGGCAAAACGTGTTCCGGGACAAAAGCGCTGCAGGAAATGAATGGCCAGGGCCGCAATGTCCTCTGGCCGTTCGCGCAGAGGAGGAACCTGCACCTGGATCTCGGTAATACGGTGGTAAAGATCGCGACGGAAGGCGCCTGAGCGCACCGCATCCTGCAAGTCTCGATTGGTCGCGGCCAGAATTCTGACGTCTACCGAAACTTTTCTATTGCCACCCAGCCGGTAATAGGGGACGCTGTCGAGAACGCGCAAGAGCTTGACCTGGACCTTCGGCTCGAGGTCCCCAATCTCGTCAAGAAATAACGTGCCTCCGTTGGCGATCTCGAAGAGCCCCGCCTTGGCCGAATCGGCCCCGCTGAACGCACCCTTTTCGTACCCGAATAGCTCGCTCTCCACCAGGTGTTCCGGCAAGGCAGCGCAGTTCACATCAACCCATGGTTTGTTGCGACGGCTGGAATGCTGATGAATCAGGCGCGCAATGAGTTCTTTCCCCGATCCGGTTTCGCCGGTGATTAAGACCGCTGCTGTGAGCGGCGCCACTTTTCTGGCGAACTCGATGACCTGCCGCATTTTCGGGTCGGCGACGACAATGTCTTGCAGAACATCGTCGCACTGTGTTTGAGCAGCGATCACGTGAGTGCCTATCCCTCGACTCCGGCTCGATTGCTGGAACCCCGCCTCTGCGTTCCTATATCTCTCTACCTCGACAATGAAAGCATCGGCTGGACAATGCCGGTTCTTGAGCCGTTTGCGCCACACTGGCACAGATTCCGCGCCAAACTGGCGCACTCCGCTCACGCCCATCCTTCTCCCGCGCATGGCACCAAATGACTTACAACAGGCAGCCTAATGGCCTCGTCCGTGCATTGGAACTCAACAGCGCTCCATGCAGCGCGGAGGTGATGAATGAAACGTTGGCTGATCTTGATGTTCGTGATCCTGATACCGGTAATGGCGCTGGCAAACGATGCCAAGCTTGCTCCTGAACTGAAGCAAGTAACCAGCGACCACATGGTCTCGGTGATCGTGCGGTACAACACGGTTCCCGGCACCGTCAACAAAGACATGATTCGGATGCGCGGCGGCGCCGTGGTGAGAGACCTCACGTTGGTGAAGAGCGTCACAGCACAAGTGCCGGCCAGCGCCCTGGCCGCACTATCGGAAGACGATGCAGTCGCGTACATCTCGCCCGACCGCGTCGTGCGCAGCCATATGAACAATGCGGCTCCCGCGGTACTGGCGAACTATGCGTGGAGCCTGGGATTCGACGGCAGCGGAATCGGAGTGGCTGTCATTGACAGCGGCATCCACAACGTGAACGACCTGGCCGATTCCTCCGGCCAGTCGCGCATTACGTACAGCCTCGACCTGGTTGGGGGTGGCACCGATGACGGCTACGGACACGGAACCCACGTAGCCGGCATCATCGGCGGGAACGGCAAGGACTCGACCTGCCCAACCTGCAACGTTGCCATCCGCGGCATCGCGCCCAACGTCAACCTCATCAATCTCCGCGCCCTCGACAGCAATGGCGCCGGAACCGACAGTACGGTGATTGCTGCCATCCAGGCGGCCATCCAGTTGAAAAATACCTACAACATTCGCGTCATCAATCTGTCGCTGGGCCGTCCGGTGTATGAGAGTTACACCCAGGACCCGGTTTGCCAGGCGGTTGAGCAGGCATGGCAGGCCGGCATCGTGGTGGTCGTCTCCGCCGGCAACGACGGACGCGACAACTCGGCCGGCACCAACGGTTACGGAAGCATCGAGGCGCCGGGCAACGATCCTTATGTCATCACCGTGGGCGCAATGAACACCAAGCGCACCCCGGACCGCGGCGACGATGTTATGACGACCTACAGCTCCAAAGGCCCCAGCTTCGGCGATGCCATCGTCAAACCGGACCTGGTCGCGCCCGGCAACCGCGTGGTTTCGCTGCAGGAGGCCGGCACGCTCGCGCAGACGTACCCGGGAAACCGTGTCCTGTCCGGCTACTACGACAAGGGAGTGGGCATAAAACTGCCGGATAAGTACTTCGTCCTGAGCGGAACCAGCATGGCAACCGGAGTGGTGAGCGGAGCTGCCGCACTGATGCTGCAGCAGGACCCGACTCTCACGCCCGACCAGATCAAAGCGCGCTTGATGAAAACTGCCTACAAAAACCTGCCGCCTTACACCACCGTGGTGGATGGAGGAGTGACCTATTACATCCAGTCAGACGTGTTCACTGTAGGAGCAGGGTATCTGGACGTGCAGGCCGCGTTGACCAACACCGACCTTGCGCCGGGAGTGGCGAAGTCTCCAACGGCCTACTACGACGCTGCCAGCGGGAACGTATTTTTCCTCGCCGACAGCACGACCCCGTGGGGTCAATCGGCCATGGGGGGGAGTTCGGCCATGTGGGGCAACTCCGCCATGTGGGGCAACTCCGCCATGTGGGGCGCGTCAGCGGTTTGGGGCAACAATGTTTTCCTGCCGCAATCCGCGATGTGGGGTAACTCTGCTATGTGGGGAAGCTCGGCCATGTGGGGCAACTCCGCCATGTGGGGCAATTCCGCCATGTGGGGTAACTCTGCCATGTGGGGTAACTCTGCCATGTGGGGCAACTCCGCCATGTGGGGCAACTCCGCCATGTGGGGCAACTCCGCCATGTGGGGCAACTCCGCCATGTGGGGCAATACCATCGTCAACGGTGAGAACTAAATGGAAGGCGCAGGAGCGATGAAGGACGAAAGAGAGTCGAATCCTAGCTTCCTTGGCATAGGACTGGCAGTCGTGGCGGCGATACTCGCGGTGGGTATCGCCGCTCTTGCCGCGACGACTTGTCGCAACCCTGTCGTGCTGTCGCGACCGGCAGCCGGCGCAACTTGGGGTCTCATGTCGACTTACGACGCAGCCCGGGAGGAAGCCGACATCATCGCCAGCCGGGCGCGGGGCTGGGGACCCAACCCAGTGACCGAAGCCTCGGTGATGTGGGGCTCGTTCGCCCCGGCCACAGGCCGCGAAAGCGCCTGCGAGCCTCCAGCGCTGCCGGCGTCGGGAATGGGGGCAAGCAGCGCATCCAGCGGCAGGGGATAAAGAGGAAACGATTTGTAACGTTCCCCTCACCAATGCCGATGTCTTAAGTGGAGTGTCGCGAGTCGCCAGCCCGAGACACTCCAAATCCTCGAGTCTGGGCTCGGTGATGGCAATGCGCAAGGACCATGAAGGGCCTCCGGTCGCGTCCGAGGCCGGGCAACCTGCCCCGATGACGTCGCGAGCCAAAGCTTTTATCGCCCTGGTCATTCTCAGTGGAATCGGCGCACTGGCTGCCGGGTTTCTGCACCCCTCCTGGCCCGATTGGGCAAAGTTTGGCTGTTATGCGCTGGCAGTGATCTTTGCTTCCGGGTTCAAGGTGGCGCTGCCGGGCATCAACGGCACCATGTCGGCCAACCTGATTGTGATCCTGATTTCTGTCGTGGAACTATCTCCCGCAGAAACTCTGGCGCTGGGCTGCATTGCCGCGGTGGTTCAGACCTGGTGGAACAAGAAGCGGGTGGCGCCGGTCCATGTCTTTTTCAACCTGGCGCAGATCGCCATCTCCATCCAATTGTGTTACGTCGTCTATCACGACTCGGCGGAGTTGCTGGGAGAGCAGGTGCCGCTGCGGCTGATGGCAACCGCCATCACCTATTTTCTGGCCAATACCGTTCCTGTGGCTGCGGTGGTTTCCCTCACCGAGCAGCGTCCTTTCTCCCGCACCTGGGCCAAGTGCTATTTCTGGTCGTTCCCCAACTACCTCGTCGGCGCTGCGGTCGCCTGGCTGATCACCTGGTCCAACGCCCATCTGGGCTGGCAGGCCTCGGCCCTCATGATCCCGGTCATATATGTGATGTATCGCTCCTATCGTCTGTATCTGGGGAAGTTGGAGGACCAGAAAAATCATGTCGAACAGATGGCGGCCCTGCACTTGAGGACCATCGAGGCGTTGGCCCTCGCCATCGATGCCAAAGACCATACCACTCACGAACACCTGCAGAGAGTGCGTGTCTTTGCCCTCGAGCTGGGCAAGGAGATGGGCCTGACGGCGGAGGAACAGGAGGCGCTTCGCGCCGCCGCCCTGTTGCACGATATAGGCAAGCTGGCGGTTCCCGAGCACATCATCAACAAGCCCGGGCGATTGTCACCGGAAGAATTCGAGAAGATGAAAATCCACCCCGTTGTCGGGGGCGAAATTCTGGAGCGCGTCAACTTTCCCTATCCGGTAGTTCCCATTGTGAGAGCCCATCACGAGAAGTGGGACGGCAGCGGATATCCGGATGGCCTCAAAGGAGAGGAAATACCCATCGGGGCAAGAATTCTGGCCGCAGTGGATTGCCTGGACGCGCTCTCGTCGGACCGGCAGTATCGACGAGCCATGCCGCTGGACGCGGCCATGGAGCAGATCGTCTCCGAGGCGGGCAAGCAGTTCGATCCCCGGGTGGTGGAAATCCTGCAGCGCCGCTACGCAGACCTCGAACGCCTGGCAAAGTCCGGACCTACCACCGCCGACACCCTGAAGTTATCGAAGGAAATCAAGGTCGTTCACGGCGCAGCTCCGGCAGCGGGGTTCGAAACGGCGCGGAAAAGCAACTCCAGCCAGGGCGACTTCCTCACCTCCATTGTGGCGGCGCGTTACGAGGCCCAGGCGTTGCTGGAATTCAGCATTGATCTGGGCCGCTCGCTGAGCCTCGATGAAACCCTCTCCGTGGTGGCGGCGCGATTGCGCAAGCTGGTTCCCTACGATGCCATCGCCATTTACCTGGCGCGCGACGGAAAGCTGATTCCGGAATTTGTGACCGGCGATGACTACCGCATTTTCTCTTCGCTCGAGATCCCGATTGGAGAAGGCCTTTCCGGCTGGGTGGCGCAGAACCGGAAGCCGATCGTCAACGGAAATCCTTCGGTCGAGCCCGGCTACCTGAATGACCCTCACAAGGCCAGTTCCATGTCGTCGGCCCTCGCGGTCCCGCTGGTGGGCGCCGATGACCGCGTTCTGGGCGTTCTTGCGCTCTACAAACTGGAAGCCGACGCCTTTTCTAACGATCATCTTCGCATCCTGCTGGCCATCCTCGAGAAGATCGGCGCGTCGATCGAAAACGCCGTCAAGTATCAGGCCGCAGCCGACTCGGCCACCACCGACTACCTGACCGGGCTGCCCAATGCGCGCTCCTTGTTTCTTCAGCTCGACACCGAGATCGCTCGCTGCAAGCGCGAGCGGCGGGGCTTGGCGGTCATCCTGTGCGATCTCGACGGATTCAAGCGCATCAACGACGAATTCGGTCACCTGGCCGGAAATCAAGTCCTGGAGGCCTTTGCCGGGAGTCTCAAGCTCGCATGCCGCGAGTATGACTACGTTTCGCGCATGGGCGGCGACGAGTTTGTCATCCTCGCCCCCGGTCTGAAGCGGGACGGCGTGCAGGAGATTTGCGCCCGCATTCACAACGTCGCCGCCAACCGCTGCAAGGAATTCTGCGGCGGCGGAGAGATGTCGGCCAGCGTGGGAGTCGCATTCTATCCCGACGACACCGACGACGCGGCACAACTGTTGGTCGAAGCCGATAAGCGGATGTATGCCATGAAAAAAGACCGCCAGCGTGCAGGGTCCCTGCTCACCATGCCGGTGCAGACCTTGGCTATGCAGTGAAGGAGTTGCCGCCACATGGGAAGCTCGATTTTGCGCAGGCTTGTGCTGGTTGTCATCACCATCCTGGAAGGTGGGCTGGTCTCCGCCACGTTGGTTCGCTATTCGCCCGGCTTCGGCGCCGATGAGCGGCAACTCGACGCCCGCTTTAGCAGCGACAGCATCCAGGCAATCCAGAATGCCCACGCCGAGGAACGCAACGTCGTTCGCTTCTATCTCGCCAGCATTGGCAGGACATTTCGCGGCGACCTCGGCATCTCTCGGTCACTGAACCGCCCTGTCCGGGAACTCCTGCAAGAGCGGGCGGCGGTAACTGCCGCGGTTGCCGGCAAGGGCCTCGTTCTCGCCTGGATGGCGGCCTCGGTGGTCGTGTTCGCAAGCTGGTTCTTGCGCACGCGGGCGCTGGACATCCCTATCACGCTTTTCAGCGGAACGTTGCTCTGCCTGCCGGCGGGTGTACTGGCACTGCTGGCCATTCTCCTGAACCAGCCGGCCTATCTGGTCATCGCCCTCATTGTGTATCCCAAGGTGCACCGCTATCTCAGCAAACTGGTCGAGGCCACACGCGCCATGCCGCACATGATTACGGCACGGGCGAAGGGGGCCTCGGAACCGCGAATTGTCTTCTGGCATGTGCTGCCCGTGATCAAACGTGAGGTGTTGGCGCTGGCAGGAGTGTCCATTGGCCTTGCTATCGGCGCGGCCATCCCGGTGGAAGCGCTGTGCGGAGTCCCCGGCATCGGACAACTGGCGTGGCAGTCAGCTCTGGGACGTGACCTTCCCCTCCTGAACAGCATTGCCATGCTGGTCATCGCCTGTGTGGTGCTGGCCAATTCAGGCGCCGATCTGCTGGGAGAAGAACGGAGGCAGCCGGCATGAAACGCCTGCGCGTCGCCGCCGGGACGCTGGCCTGCGCTCTTGTCCTGATTAGTGTTGCCGGCAGTTTCGTGCCTCGATTCGACTACGCCCGGCAGGACCGCGAGCATGTCAATTGCGGCCCTTCCTCCGGCCACTGGATGGGCACCGACGATTTGGGACGCGACCGTTTTGCGCGATTGCTGCATGGAAGCCGCATCTCCATCCTGCTCGCGCCGGCAGCCGCCGTCGTCTCGATGTTGCTCGCCTTCGTCATCGGAGCGGTTCCGGGCTTCGCGGGCGGCCATCTCGAGCGGGCCGCCAAGACCGCGATTGACCTGATGCTGTCCATTCCGTGGCTTTTCCTATTGCTGATGGTCAGGGCCATGCTGCCGCTGAACACCTCGCCGGCCGTGTCGGTGACCATCACCTTCCTGGTGCTGGGGCTGTTGGGTTGGGCTGCGCCCGCCAGGATTCTGTTGGCACGCGCTCGGTCTATGCGGCAGGCGGAATTCATCGTCCTCGCCAGGTCCACCGGTGTGTCAGCGCTTCGGTTGCTGTGCAAGCATGTGATGCCCAATCTCCGGCCGGTACTGTTGGCGCAGTTCTGGATCGCGGTCCCCGTTTTCATTCTCTCCGAAGCCAACCTCAGCATTCTGGGGCTGGGCGTTGCCGAACCCTTGCCATCACTGGGCAGCCTGCTTCGTGAACTCGAAACCGTGCTGTCTCTACGGGCCGACATCTGGCGCTTCGCGCCGCTGGTCGTGCTGGTCTTGATGGTCAGCAGTCTCCAGATTGCCGTCTCCGAACAGGAGGTCTTCTCATGAACCGTCGTTCCTTTTCGCTATTGATTTTCCTGGTTTGCGTCGTATTCCTGAATGCCGCCGTGTGCATTGATGAACTCAGGTTCTACCTGCGCTCCGAGCCCAAGACGTTCAATCCGCTCGCCGTGGCCGACGATTCCTCGGAAACCATCCGCTATCTCACCGGCGGGGTGCTGCTTCGTTTGAATCGCGACACGCAGAAGCTGGAGCCCGAACTGGCGACCTCCTGGACGGTCTCCAAGGACGGCCGGCAGATCACGTTCCTCCTGCGTCCGGCCATTTATTTCTCCGACGGCACGCCGTTCACCGCGCAGGACGTGAAGTACACGATGGACCAGTTGATGAGTCCGGAGCTGCATTCGCCAACCGCGGACTCATTCCGCTCGGGCGAGGGCAAAGTCGAGTGCACCGTGATCGCGCCCGGCAAAGTCGTCATCCACTTCCCGGCTCCGGTCGCTGGACTTGAAAGGTTGTTCGATCAGGTGGCCGTCGTTTCGTCGCAATCTCCCAACAAAGATACGGCGGCCCTCGGCCCTTACTATGTTTCCGCCTACAAGCCCGGATCGTACGTGTATCTGCGCAGGAACCCGAACTACTGGAAGCATGATGCCTCGGGCCGGCAACTGCCTTATATCGGGGCCATCAAGCTGGAGATCCAATCCAACCGCGACATCGAAATGCTGAGATTCAGTCGCGGCGAAATCCATCTCATCAACACCATGGATGCCGACTATTTCGACCGGCTTTCCGCTTCCTCGCCCGCCTTGGTACACGATGCAGGAGCGTCGCTCGATTCCGAGCAGATGTGGTTCAACCAGGTAAGCGCCGCACCCATTCCGGCCTACAAGCTGCAGTGGTTCACCTCCCGGAACTTCCGGCGCGCAATTTCCGCGGCCATCAATCGCGAGGACCTGTGCAAAGTCGTCTACAACGGTCACGCGCGACCGGCGCTTGGCCCGGTCTCGCCAGCCAACAAATTCTGGTTCAACGCCCATCTGCAACCGGTGCGCTTTGACCGGCAGGCTGCCCTGCAACTTCTCCAGCAGGACGGCTTCCACTTGTCGGCCGGCAAGCTCAGTGATCGCGACGGGCACGCCGTCGAATTCTCCATCATTACCAACGCTGGTAACCGCGCGCGGGAGCGGATGGCAACCATGATCCAGCAAGATCTGGGTTCGCTGGGCATCACGGTGAATGTCGTCACCCTCGACTTCCCCTCTTTAATTCAGCGGATCACGCAGGACTTCAACTATGAAGCGGTGTTGCTCGGTCTAGTCAACGTCGAACTCGATCCCAACGAACAAATGAATGTCTGGCTAAGCTCCTCCGAGACGCACCAGTGGAACCCGAAGCAGAAGACGCCCGCCACGCCGTGGGAAGCGGAGATCGATCGCCTCATGCGAGCGCAAGCCTCGGCCATGGACGACAACACGCGAAAGAAGGCCTTCGACCGGGTCCAGGAAATCGTGGCCGACCAGCTCCCCTTCATTTATCTGGTGAACAAGAACGCTCTCACCGGTGTTTCTCCGTCTCTGGAGAACGCAAAACCCGTGGTGCTGAGGCCGCAAACCTACTGGAACGTCGAATACCTCAAGCTCACGGTCGAGAGGGCCAGCAATGGCAAGTGAGCAACCACTGTTGGCGGTCGATCTTCGGGTGGATTTCCCGAACAAGCCGCGCGCGCTCAGCCGTGTGTGCTTCGAAGTCCGTCGCGGTGAAATCCTGGGACTGGTGGGAGAGAGCGGTTCGGGCAAGAGCACCATTGCGCTGGCCATTCTGAAGCTGCTCGGCTGCAAAGGCGGCAAGACGTCGGGCCGCCTGCTGTTTCGCGGCCGCGACCTACTGGCTGCCTCGGAGCGCGAAATGCGCCAGCTTCGCGGGCGCGAGATTGCGCTGGTTTTGCAGAGTCCGCTCTCCAGCCTGAATCCCGCGCTGCGGATTGGGACCCAATTGGCCGAATCATGGAGCGCCCACGCGCGGGGAACCAGAACCGATCGCGCCGCCGCAGTTGAAGGCGTACTGCGCAGCGTTGGACTGCCCGCCGACCGCGATTTTCTCGGCCGCTTTCCCGCGCAAATCAGCGTGGGACAGGCGCAACGTGTGCTGATCGCCATGGCCATCATGCACTCGCCCGCGCTGCTCATTGCGGATGAGCCAACCAGCGCTCTCGATGTCATTACCCAATCGGAAATCGTTAAGCTCTTCGCCGAGCTGAACCGCAACCTGGGAAGCGCGGTCCTCTATATCTCCCACGATCTGGTATCGGTCGCCTCCGTCTGTCATCGGCTGGCGATTCTTCACGACGGGGAGATCGTGGAATGTGGAGGTGTGGACGAGCTCTTGGCACGCCCTGCTCATCCCTACACCAAGCAGCTTCTGGCCTGCGTTCCGTGGCTGCCCAGGCCGGCGGCAACCGTGCCGAAGCCTGTCGCCAATCCGCCGAAGGTCATTCTTCCCGGGATCTTGAAGCGTGCTGTTCCCTATCCGTTAACCGCCGTCGCCAGCAAGGGCGCCGGTTCCACCCGGTAAGATCCTCACTTCATGCCGAACGTCCAGCTCAACCCCGAGCTGGTGCCGTAGTCACTGCCCGCGAAGTGAGGCGGAGGCTGGTTGTCCCAGTTCCCGTAGAACGAGATGTTCCACGACAGGTCGCCGGTGATCTTGATGTAGTAGCTCGTATTCATGTTGAACTTGACGCGGCCGGGATCGCTGAGGACCGGGAACAGAAGCCCCGGCAAAATCCAGATTGGTTTTGTTGAACCGGAACAGCTTCACGTCCGCAGCCAGCAGGGCAGCGCCAAGATTTTGCGAGCCTGAAAGGGTAGATTGATTGTACTGGGTGTTCTGCCAGGCGAGACCGCCGAGCACGGAGATGGTTGCCCGGTTGGTGTTCTTCAAGTAGCGCCCGATGCCCGCGCCCACGGAAGTTTGCAGCTGGATTCCCTGCACCGAGCTTTGCAGGAAGTCACCCAGCCCTGCGTAAAACCAATTGTCCCAGGGCAAGAGATGGCGGGCGGTGGGCGTTATCTCGTTCCGCGTGGACGCGGTGACACCACTGCTGGTGGACAGGTTGGAGCTCCAGCCAACGCCCGCCGACCAGCGCCGTCGAAGGTATTCCACATCGGAGCTCAAGGTGTACTGCACGGTTTCGTTTCCTTTGGAGTAGGTGGTTCCAAAGTTTACGTCGCCATTGAAGCGCTGCCAGAACTTGTCGGATGTCTCGGCCATCTCCACGACCCGCGATTGGTCGATTGCGGTTTGCTTGTCCGCCGTCTCGATGACCTCGATCGTGACCGGTCTGCCTCCCTCCGCCTCCGCGGTGTTGAGCGTCCCTTTGTACACTGACCCGTCCTGGGTCTTGACGATGAACAACTGTTTGCTCTCGACGTGCGCCACCTTAGACCAGTCCAGCGAAGAGGTGCCAAGGATATAGCTCATGCTCACATACAGCACGCCTCCGCCGAGCCCTTTAATCTCGCCGGTAAGGTGATCGCCGTTCTTCATGATGATCACGTCGCTGTTGTCGCGCGCCAGCAGAGGCGCGGCCAGTACAAGAATCGCGAGAGCCAATGTAACAGTCCGGACGTTCAAGGCGGTTCCAATCTTCATAGTGTTCAATCCTCCGGCCAACGAGGAAGTTGCCGGATCAACCAAGGCAGAAGATCCCTTCGCTCGGGTGCAGGCGCAGGCTGCAGCCCGCTGGAGAAGGAACAAAAAAGGCATAACGAGACTTGGCAGTCCTATCCTACGATGTGAGACACAGGGGTACCAGTAAGAAGCTGGTTAGCTTGTGCCGGCTTTTTTCGCAAACGCGCCTGATTTGCCGGCATCCAGAAGCTGCTGCGCATGGATACGGCCGAAAAGCTCGATGAGCTTCGCGACCACACCCGTCCATCCGGTCTGATGGCTGGCGCCCAAGCCCGCACCGTTATCGCCGTGGAAATATTCGTAGAAGAGGATGTTGTCCCTCCACAGCGGGTCGGTCTGGAACTTTTCCGAGCCTCCGAAGACCGGGCGCCGCCCGGATTTATCACGCAGGAAGATCCCTTCCAGCCGCTTGGCAATCTCATGTGCTACCTCGAACAGGTTCATTAACTTGCCCGACCCAGTGGGACACTCGATCTTGAAGTTGTCGCCGTAATAGAGGTAGTACGACAACAAGGCGCGGATAAGAATTACGTTTACTGGCATCCAAATGGGCCCGCGCCAGTTGGAGTTGCCGCCGAACATGCCGGTGTCGGACTCTGCTGGAAGATAATTCACCCGGAAGTCCTGGCCTTCCACATTGACGATAAAGGGATGATCCAGATGGTAGCGGGAGAGCGCCCGGATCCCATACGGGCTGAGGAATTCGTTTTCGTCGAGCATGCGCGTGAGAATCCGGCGCAACCTGTCCTCTTTCACCAGCGCGGCAATGCCGCGTTCGGCATACCCTAGATGCCCCTTGCCGGTTGCGTGAATGCTGTTGCGTAGCGCGGGCATGCGTTCCATGCGTTCATGTAGGATTGTCGTCAATCTCGGGCACCGCTCGCGCTGCCAGGGCTCAATCACGGCGGTGGCGGCCAAGGGCAGCAGGCCCACCATGGAGCGCACCTTGAGCCGCCTGGCGCTACCATCCGGTAGGCGCAGGACATCGTAGTAGAATCCATCCTCCTCGTCCCACATACCCTCAGGTCCCATCTGATTCATGGCGACCGCGATCCAAATGAAATGCTCCGCAAACTTCAAGGCCATGTCTTCGTAGAAAGGATCGTGGGCTGCCAACTCTATAGCGATATCCAACATGTTCTGGGAGAACATGGAAACCCACGCCGTACCGTCAGCTTGCTCGAGGCTGCCGCCGGTGGGCAGCGGCGCGCTGCGGTCGAAGACGCCGATGTTATCCAGTCCGAGGAAGCCGCCTTCAAACAGGTTCTTGCCAAAGCGGTCCTTGCGGTTCACCCACCAACTAAAGTTCAACATCAGCTTGGCAAACGAGCGCTTCAGGAACTCGATGTCGCCTTGCCCTTTAAGCGCCTGCTCCGTGCGGTACAGGAAAATCGTCGCCCAGGCGTGCACCGGCGGATTGACGTCGCTGAAGTTCCACTCGTAGGCCGGTATTTGACCCGTGGGATGGATGAAGAACTCCTGCAGCATCAAGTCGAGCTGTTGTTTGGCGAACTCCGGATCGACCGTGGAGAGTGCAATGGTGTGAAAAGCCAGGTCCCACGCTGCGTACCAGGGATACTCCCACTTGTCCGGCATCGAGATGATGTGCTGGTTGATCATATGGAACCATTCGCGGTTCCGCAGGAAGCGTCCGCCCGGCTTTAACGGATCGATACCGTGTTCCGTGAGCCAAAAGTCCACGTCGAAGAAGAAATACTGCTTGGACCACAACATTCCGGCCAACGCCTGCCGCATGACCAGCGCCTCGTCTGCGCTGACACGCTCCGGCGTGATGGATTTGAAGAACTCATCGGCCTCGCTGTGACGGGTCTGCATGGTCGCATCGAACGTCTTGAACGGATCGCCGATGGCAGCAGGCGCCAAGTCGCTTAGCCGCAGGCGGACGGTGGCCTTCTGCCCCGCACCCACGTTCAACTGATAGTGTGCTGCCGATTTCGTGCCTGTTTTCGAGGGATTGACGGCGTTGTGATTTCCTTGAACCACGTAGTTGTTGATCCCATCTTTCACGTACGGAGTGGGATTGGGTGTGCCGAAGAGCCGCTCGTTGTTGGTCTCGTTTTCCGTGAACAGCAGCGGGACATCTCCCTCGCAGTAGAGATACCGCTCGCCCAGATCGGCGTGTGAGGCTGCAACAGCCTGTACGCCCTTCTGGCCAGAGACTTGTTTTAGCGACGGCTTGGCTGTACCTGGCCACCAGGTCCAGGTATTGCGAAACCACAAGGTCGGCAGGACATCTATTTTGGCGGCTTCGGGCCCGCGATTGCTCACGCTGATCTGGATCAGGATGTCTTCCGGAGACTGCTTGGCATATTCCACGAAAACATCGAAGTAGCGGTCCTCGTTGAAGATGCCGGTGTCGAGCAGTTCGTACTCCATGTCGTTTCGCGTGCGCTGCTTGTTCTTCTGAATCAGATCGCTGTAGGGATAGGCCGCTTGCGGGTACTTGTACAGATACTTCATGTACGAGTGCGTCGGCGTGCTGTCCAGGTAGAAGTAATATTCTTTGACATCTTCGCCGTGATTGGCCTCGCTGTTCGTCAGGCCGAACATGCGTTCCTTGAGGATGGGGTCTTTGCCGTTCCACAAGGCCACGCTGAAGCACAGCAACTGCTGATGATCGCTGATACCGGCCATGCCGTCTTCGCCCCAGTGATAGGCGCGGGAGCGGGCCTGGTCATGCGTGAAGTAGTCCCAGGCATTGCCGTCCTGGCTGTAGTCCTCGCGAACCGTTCCCCACTGCCGCTCGCTCAGGTACGGTCCCCACTTCCTCCATGGCTTCTTGCCGGCGCCTGAAGATTGTTGAGCTCTGAGTCCCTCGAGTGTGCCTGCTTCTTGGAGTCTGTCTGCTTCCGGATTAGTGCTCATATCTCTTCACCCTTGATATTCCCTTCCCATGGATTGCCTGGAGCTGCGAACCGAAACATCCCAGAATAACCCAACGGTTCGGCTTTCGACTTCGAGAGGGAGCCCTGTCAAGAAAGAAATTCACAAACGATGCGACAACACCGATGAATCAGCCAAAAGCAAAAGGCCGATGGCCGCGCTTCAACGAATTCCCTGTCGTCGATCACCTGCGCTTGGGCAGCAGACCGCAGGTAGGCAACCACTCCGCCGCCGAAGCTGGCGGCCCGGATGAGAAGTAATTCGTAGAAGATGCCGGCGACGGAAACATCCTTCACCATCGCACCGCGGGCGTAGCTTGGAAGGCCGCCCGCGCGGCTTGATTATTCATGGCTTTGGGGCTCGTTCCCGTTGAGCCGGTAAACCATGCCCGTCTTGGTTACGCCCAGCGCAATCCAATCCTGCACATCGTTCTGGAGGGTCACGTAGAACTGCGCTGCTAGCTTCTTTTGCTTTTCGGCCACAGATTCCTTGCTGGGGAACTTGACCTGGAAGGCGAACTCTCCTACCAGAGACTTATGCTCGCCACGCGTACGCCACAACCCGATATCGCACTTGCCCACTAACCCCTTACCGAAATCCAGTTGGCCAAGCGGAAGCAATACCTCTTCCACAATGCCTCCGTTCACCAGGGCTACTTTCTCTTCGTCGGACTTCTTGAGGGCCGCGAGCGCGGGAAACACTTTCGTCAGAGTGTGCATCGAACTCTTGTCTGCGTCGTGCATCTGGCTCATCCCAAATTGGCAGTTGTGGGAGTAGAGGATGCGATATCCGCCCACCTCGTCCTTCAGCGGAAGGACCTCGGCTTTGAACTTGATGCGATAGGTGCCGGCGATCTTGGGCCGCACGTCTATAGCCGTTGCCGCCTGCTCATCCGGATGACGAAACTTGAAGACGATTTCCGGATCGCCCACCGGAAAGCCGTCCACGTATGAGATGCGCCGGCGCAGGATAAACGCGTTGTTGTACAGGCGGAAATCGGGAGTGTCTGCAAAAGTGATTTCCCTGACTTCCGGCCTTAGTCCGGATTTTTCGTCCGCGATGAAGCCAACACCCAGCTTCTTGGCCGTTCGCTGCACGATCTTGCCGAAGTCCCGGAAGGCCTGCACCGACGTAAAACGGTCCGGCTTCAGAATGAGCTTGGCTTCAAGATACTGGACGCGGTCGAGCGGCGCGCCGTCGGCGTACGCCGCGCCAACGCTGGGCTCGGTTGCGACTGGCTGCGGAGTCGCCTGCTTCTCCTTTCTTTTTTCCTTTTTTTTGTCTTTCTTGTCCTTCTTGTCTTTCTTGCCGTTCTTTGACACAAACGCCTCCTGCCCTCGGATTTCGCCAAGCGCGTCCTACAAACTCTAATTGACGAATTGTCTATATCTACTCCTGGAAAAGCAACCGCGCAACTGGCAAACCTCCAGCTTTTGTAGGCAAGGCGCTGACGGACGAGAGCAGCCGGAATCGCCCCTTGCCACAGACTCCCTCGCACAAAAGGAGCCTTGCACAGAATCGGCCCGGGCGGTCCGTTGACTGCGTGACCGCGCTCGGCTACATTCGCAGCCTGGCGAGTTTCCGTGGGTTCTAGGGTAGGAGGCTATGCGTCGTCGGCCGCATGATTCCGTCGCGAGTACCTGTCTCCATGAAAGTTGGAAGCCATTCCTCGCCGGCGCTGGTGCTTGCTCTCGCCCTAACCACGCCCGCCCTTCCCGCAGACGCCCAGCCGGACTTGGAGTTCCAACCCGACACCGTCATTCTGCCGATGGGAACGGCGCAGCAGGCTACCGCGCTGATCGTCTTACACAATCGTTCAGACGCTGGCTTGCGAAATCTGCGGCTGTCCTGGTCGCCTAAACCGAGTCTCGACGTTCATCCCACCACGCCGTTGACCCTCGCGGCGCTCGGTCCGCACGCTGACTACGTCTGGGGCTCTGGCCATCGCGCCGTCCCACGCTCCTGCTCCCACTGCGGCGGCCGGGCCGTCGGCAATGGCCAGGCCCGGTGGGCCGGAGGCCGGTGCTTTCACGGCGATGGCGCCGCCTTTCGGCCCGCAGCGCGCCCCGATTGACGAGAACCTCGACCTTCGCCTCGACTACGAGACCGCTGCCGGCGGCAGGACCTCGCCGCAAGTAATTCTGAAGTCGCTGCCGGTGAAGACGGAAGGTCCCGGCGACCTGGACAAAATCCTCGACGTACAAATCAAAACCACTCTGGCGTCGCTGGACAGTTCGCAATGGGGCTCCATCTATCTTGTGTTGAAGAACAATTCCGCGCGCGCCATCAACATCGTGAACATCGCGCCCATCGGGAGCGGAGTGTCGTATTGCCAGGAAAGCCAAGTGCCATTGCCGTACGGCAGTCTTCCCTTCTGCTTCTATTCCAGCCTGCACTCTCTCGCCCTCGGGCCGCATCAGACCGCCATCGAAGAATTCCCCGTTAAGGGCCACACCCGAGTCAAGCCCGGCACGTATCTCCTGGTGTTCCACATCGTGACGCAGTCCTCCGAAGGCGGTGCGCCCGCTTTGCGCAGCTTGATCGTCACCCAACCCGTGGACGTGGACGTTCCGGGTGAGCCGGCCATCCTCATCGTCGCCGGCATCCCGGTGTTTTTCCTGCTGCCGGGAATGTTGTTGCTTCTGACCATCGGCCTGTGCTGGTCGCTGGAGGAACGATGGTGGCCTGCCCCGGACCGTGATCGCTTCCCCTTCAAATGCAGCGAACCGAACTTCTGGCTGATCTCCGTAATCATCTCGCTGCTCATCGCCATCGTGCCCTGGTTGTTCAGGAAGAGATGGTATTTCACCCGCTATGGATTGCAGGACATCGCCTGGCTTTGGTTCGCTTCGATACTTGCCGGAATAGTCTGCTACGTAGTCTGGTGGCTCTATCGAAATCACCGCAGGCTGCTGGCAGAGGAACGAATCCGACTGCTGGCCGACGCCGAGGCTGCCCAGTTGAAGATTCGCGCTCGCACCTGATATGTGATCAGCGGTCGACCTCTGCCGCGACTACATTAGCTCCGGTACGGATTACCAGAGCTCTTGGCGAAATTGGTCGCGGGCTCGGCACAGTCGTCCCAAGCCATCTTCCGCTGTCGGCGGGATGAAGCTCATGGCGCGCTCTGTGAGGGCCGTGATCGTCAGGCTGGGATTGACGCCTAGATTCGCGGCCACGACCGAGCCATCGCAGATGTACATATTCTTGTAGCCGAAGACGCGGTGGCGGGAGTCCACCACCCCGTTCTCCGGCGAATCGGCGATCACACAGCCGCCCAGGCAGTGCGCGGTGCCGGGAATATCGAACAGAATCTCCGGCAGCATGCTCATAGCGGTCCCGCCGGCGAGGCGAGCGAGCTTTTCCGCAAATTCGTTGGCCTGCGGAATGTAGGTTGGCACCTTGTCGCCGCGACTCACCAGAAACTTGCGAAAGGGCCAGAACCACGGTCGCTCCCAGCACATGTCAATATGAGCGTCGAGGGCCTGCATGCAAAGCAGAATCACCGTTTCTCGCGCCCAGCCAAAGGGCTGGAACAGGCGGAAGGTCCTGATGGGATGGCGCACCGTCGAGAACCAGAGATTCTTTAGCCAGAGCGCGACCCTTCCCGGGCCGGGACGGCCACCGGTCAAGATCGTGCACCACGCCGACATCGCGTCCGAGCCGCCGGGATAGCGTACGGCTTCGATGTGGGTGTGCTCGTCAATATAAACCCCGGAACCGATGGCCACGCCCTTCGATAGATCGTCGCGAGAGCCGGGCACGCGAACGCCGATGAGGGACTCGGAATTGGTGCGAATGTGTTTGCCCAGACGGTCGCTGACGCGCGGCAGCGAGTCCTTGGACTTGAGGCGGAAGAGGAGCTCAGTAGTCCCCAGCGACGATGCGGCAGAAGACAACCGACCGGCAAGTGAAGCGTCGCCGCTTGCCGATTGAACAGCGCGGTGGACTTCACGGTTGTGACCTCGTAGCCATCGCCTGCCGTCGGGCTTGCCGTTCAGTGTCCGCACATCCACCACCCGAGTTTCGGGAAACACGATGGCGCCGTGCTTCTCGGCAAGGTAGAGATAATTCTGGTCGAGCGTGTTCTTGGCGCCGTGACGGCAGCCCATCATGCATCCGCCGCACGCGTTGCAGGTGGTGCGCTCCGGTCCTTCTCCGCCGAAGAAAGGATCGGGAAAGGTCTGGCCGCCGGGCTGGCCTTCTGCGGCCTGGAAGATGCCGACGCTGGTGCGGTAGAAGGAATCGCCAACTCCGGCAGCCTCGGCGGCGCGCTTGAGCAGGCGATCCCCTGGTCCAAGAATCTTGTTCTCCGTCACCCCGAGCATGCGGGAGGCGGTGTCGTAATGCTGCGGCATCTCCGCCTTCCAGTCGGCCAAACCCGCCCAGTATCCGTTGTCCCAGACTTTGTCAGGTGCGCGAAGCAGGGTGGAAGCGTAGGTGATGGAGCCGCCGCCAACGGCACAGCCATGAAGGATGGTGACATGGCGGAAGAAGCGCATGTTGAAGAAGCCGCGCAAGGCCAGTCCCGGACGCCAGAACCAGCGATGGATGGACCAACTGGTGAGCGGCAGGTTTTCCGGCGTCCAGCGGCGGCCCATCTCCATGACCGCGACTTTGTAGCCCTTCTCGACCAACCGATGTGCGGTGACACTGCCCCCAAATCCGGAGCCAATGACGATAAAGTCGAAATCCCAGTGGTCGCTTTGGCGTGGCACGGCGGAGCCCTCGGTTGTCAGGGTCATGAATGGACGGTGTGAAGACGAATCTACACCGCAGTATCGCACCGGTGGGCCGGGTTTGATCAGGAGGGGTCGGGAAAATTCGGGACGATTCCCACAATGGAACTTGTTCAGCCTGGGAAGTAGAGCACCAACGCGTTCGGCTGCTCCCTATGGCTTGATGGCCGGCAGTTGCGAGGCAATCTGGACATTAAACAGGCTGTCCAGCCGCCGATCCAGTTGCATGAACAGCGCGGCTTTAGTTCCCGGCAGCACCTGCTCGAACTTTGGCAGATATTGCAGCCGCAGGCTGATGATGGTCTGGTCGGCGTCGGACAGCAGCGTGAACATACTGTCGGCCTCGCTCTGCGTCATGGTGGTGTAAACCTTGGCGTACTGCTTGACCAGGCCAAAACGCGTGTCGTTCACCTTGCGCACCTCAGTGGCATACTGGTCATAGACCGGCCAGAACCCGGCTGCTTCGCTGTCGGTGAGCTGCATATTCTTGGCGATAAGCTGCTTGGCTTCGCCCTGAAGGTTTTTTCGCAGCAGCGCGACGTCCTTGTCATTCACCGTCGGCAGTGGAGTGCTGTAGGTTTGGGCCGCCAGCGAAACGCCGGGCAAGAAAACGCCTGCCAAAACGAGCGCCGTAAGGGTTCGGTTCAACATCACTCCTCACCTCGTCAACATGGGGGCTGAAGCACCGGGCTTCCGCCCGGTGAAGAAGCTCCCAACAGATTTTGGGCTTCAGCCCCGGTGCTTGCGCCCAGGGCCAAAAGCCCTTCTTCCTTCCCATCTGAATTCGCCGGGCTGAAGCCCAGCGCTTCCAGCCCGCTCTATTGCTTGACCATCGGTATCCCGGACGCCAGTTGCAAATCGATCAGCAGGGCGACCCGCCGATCAATCTGGAAGAACAAGGCCGCTTTCTTGCCGGGCAAAACCGCCTCAAACTTCGGCATCCACTGCATGCGCAGGTTCGCCATCTCCTGGTCGGTTGCCGCCCATCTCTTAATGAGACTCTTGGCCTGCGCATCGGTCATCGTGTCGTACGTCTGGGCGTACTCCTTCACCAGCGCCACTCGGGTGTCACCAATCTTGGTGGCTTCGGCGGTGTAGGCATCGTAAACCGGCCAGAACTTGGTGGCTTCCGCGTCTGTCAACTGCAGGTTGGCGGCGATGATCTGCTTCTTCTGCGAGCGGAGGTCCTCTCGCATCAACTGGATGTCCTGATCGGTGACGGTTGGGGTGGAGGCTGCCGGCTGCTGCGCTTGTTGCGCAAAAGCCGCGCCCGGCAGCACGAACGCGCCAGCCAGAATTAGTACTGCGACAATATTCTTCTTCATTACTCTCTCCTCGTTAATTGGTTATTTATTCCGAATTTTGGCCCATTTTCGACTGCCAGGTAACCACTTCCATCGCCACCAGCCGCGCGATGAGAACTGCCAGATAAAGCTGGCCGGTCAAGGCCTCTCCCATCGAGAGCGCGCGGGCGATCGGACGCACGGCCGTGATGTCTCCATATCCGACTGTGGTAAGGGTTACAAAGCTATAGTAAGCCCAGTCTAAAACAGTCGTCATTTCCCCTGAAGTACTTTGAAACGATCCCGGATGCAACATTGCTGTGATGTGGTAGGCGTGCGCCCAGCCAATTCCGAACAGCAGGTAAACCGAGATGGCTCCCTGAATGCGGTACGACGTAACCGGCCCGGGGCGAAAAACCTGCGCCAGCAGCACCAGGGCGATCGTCAAAATCGCTGCCAACGACCAGATGCCGGCCCACACTTGCAATGTGAGGGTCGGCGTCAAGTAGGCCATCCAGCGCACGGCCAGGGCAGCACTGCCCACAAAGCACGCCAGCGCGAACAACCAGCGCCGCCCCCAGGCGATGGCAACTCCCGAAATCAACAGCAGCGAAAAGGTGGCATCGCTGTACAGTCTTTCGTCATCCTTGCCAAATCCCAGCGAGGGCAGGATGAAGCCGACCACGACCAGAAGCGCCAGAAAAAAGGACAAATTGGCCTGCGATTGCCAGCTCTCGGTGATGAGAGCGCGGGCCTTCTCGCGAACCGCGTTGTGCTTCGTCCGTCTCGCCGTTTCTGGCATGGGCTCTCGTCAGCAAGGTCTGGATTGGTGGCATCGCCGGCCTGGCCAGCTCCTGATCGCCACTGCCTGCCCAGCGTCCCCACCCGTTTCGGTGGAAGAGCTGGCCTTCAGCCAGCGACTCCACCCAACCCTTGTTCGGTGGAAGAGCTGGCCTTTAGGCCAGCGTCTCAGCCCACCTTAATAAACCGGGGCTTCAGCCCCGGAACATTCCTAGCTGTGCGCCAGACGCCTGGCCGCCAGGCTCAACATCAGACGCGTGGTTCCGGTGAAGATCATGCTGATTCCCACCAGCGTCCCGATCACCCACAGCGAACTGGAGGGCCACTGCCGCCACACCAGCAGTCCGAGGATCAGGGTGACGATGCCGTCGAACAGGATCCAGCCCGATCCCGGAAGCCCGCGGCTTTGAAAATACGCCACCAGGTCAAACACGCCCTCGAGCACGAAGAAAATCGCCAGTGCGAAGGTGAACGCCGCCACCCCCAGGATGGGATGCAACAGGAAATAGATCCCCACGATCAGATACAGGACCGCGACCAGCAGCTTCCACAGGATGTGCCCGATGCCTTGCGACTGGAAGGCGTGGATGAATTGAAACCCGCCACTGAAGACGATCAGCCATGCAATGACTAAGACCACGCCCCATGAAGTCGCGAACGGCAGGGCAATGGCCAGGAATCCGAAGATGATGAGCACAATCGCCCACACAATCGATTTTCCGGAGCCGAGATTGGACAGTCCCGCTGGTGCCATGTTTGAATTTCTCCTTGCGTTAGAAATTGCTGCTTACAGCCCGAGTCGAGTACCTGCAGGCCCACGGTCCGCAAGCGCTCGCCCAACATATTAGCAGCCGCCACCAGACTGCTGCTTCTCCTTGGTAATGCCGCAGGAGGTTTTCGCAATGCCGGAATCTGCTGGAGGCTCCAACATCGAGCTGGCTCATCATCTCAGCGAACACAAGGGGGAGTCACACTCTCTCGCTCACGAGATCCTTGAGATCGTGGAGGCTATCGTGCTCGCCATCGTCGCTGTTTCCACTGCCTGGAGTGGATACCAGGCGGCGCTTTGGACGGGACATCAGCAGCAACTGTACGGACTGGCCAGCCGGTACCGGGTGCAAGCCGAAGGAGCCGCCACCACCGCCAATCAGGAGCGTTTGTACGACGCTTCCACCGTGGTCGAGTGGCTGAAGGCCGAAGCCCAGGGCCAAAAGAAGCTCTGCCGACATGTTTGAGCGCCGCTTCCTTCCCGAGTTTCGTCCCGCCTTCGAGTCCTGGAAGAAGACCGACCCGCTCAACAACCCCGACGCTCCCCCCGGCCCATTCTACATGCCGGAATATCGCAGTGCCAAGACGGAAGAGGCCGCCAAGTTAAATGAACAAGCAACGCAAACCTTCGAGCAGGGCGATCAGGCACGCGAGCACTCTGACCAATATGTGCGGGTCACCGTGACCCTGGCCACCGTGCTGCTGCTGATGGCGATCAGCCAACGCTTCAAGGTGCAGGGCGTGCGGGTTGCGCTCGCAGTAGTCGCTATGTTGCTGCTCTTCGGTCCGATCTACCGCATCCTCATGCTACCCAGGGCTAGGTAGGGGCGCCCCCAGAGCACATCACGACACGAGGCGCAATTATCGCCAGCCCTTGCGAGCTGCCATTTCCCTTACGTCCAGAGTCGCCGCCCTTCTACCTGATGTTCTTTCCGATCCACGAGTACTGCCAGGCGGCGGAGACGTTTTGGTAATTGCCCCCGAAGCGGATGTAGGCGCCATCGCTATAGGAAATCTTCACAGATTGATGCTTGGAATAAGGAATCGAAATCGTTGCCCCGATCCGCGAGCTGGTCTGCTTCGTTTCAAGATTACGAATCGAGTTGACTGCAGTGATGCCGCCCCACCAGAAATTGCCGTCCAGCGAAGCCCAACCGCGGGCTCTCTTCATAAAGCCCCAGTTCGGGAAGTCATAGCTCAGGTGGCCTTCCAGGCTGCCGATGGGAGCCTCGGTTTGGGGCTGCGGAACAGGAATGCTGAAAAAGTCCGGGTTGGTTGTGTAGAACCAGACGCCGGCATACCCGTCCAGGATCACGTTTCCCCAGCGCTGCGAGCATCCGAACTCCGGCTTAAACGCCCAGCGGTTGATGCCCCAGTTGATGAGCTTCGTTGGATCGTATTGCCCTGTCGGCGCAACCACCCTGAGGCTCGCGCCCAGTAGCATTTTCTGTTTCCATTTCAGAAACTCCTTCACACCCATGGCATGCCCGCCGTAAAGGTTCACGGAGAAACGGGCATTGAAGTCGAGCAAGCCGGAGCGATACACCGAGCGCTGCTGACTGCGGACTTCGCCGTTGAAATTGCCAACCGCATAGGGCAAGGCGGCGAGCACGTTGGCGGAGCGGCCAAGGAAACTGAAGGAATGATACAAGGTCGCGACTTCGACATTGTAGGTGCCGCGACCATCCTTGACAGGAACGGTGCCGTTGAAGTCGAGTCCGCCATTGTAATAGGACCAGGTCAGGGTCAACGCGTTGCTGTTTTTTGGCGTGACGACGTAAGCCCGCGGTGCCAGGTCCTGCGCGCACAAATGCGTGAGCGTCGCCACCGTGAATGTCAGCACTAGCCAGTGAGATCGCATACGAATCTGGCGAGAAATGGGGCAGCCCTCGCGAGCTGCCCACGTTTTTCGTGAACTACTCCGCCACCGTTACTGCCGGCGGCTTCCAGGTGCCGTCACCCGGAGGCAGAATGGAGGGCTGAGGCGGCTCCTTCGGCCAGTAAAGGCGCATCACCATGTAAACCGTGTCATTCGGTGCAGGCAGCCAGTTGGCTTTCTTGTCCGCAGCAGGCGCGTCTTTCTGGATGTATAAGGTGACCGAGCCGTCCGCGTTCTTCTTCATGCCCGAAAGCATGGGAGAGTTGATCAGGTAGCGGTTGATCGGGTTCTCGATCAGCAACTGTGTCTTGCCGTCGTACATCGTCACCGACCAGAAAGCGTTCACCGGCGGCAGTTCGCCCTTGGCGAACGTCAGCGTGTAGTTATGTTTGCTGGCGTCCAGAACCGTACCTGTTCCGTCTTTCGTAGTGAGCGGATACATGGCTTCTTCCGGATCGTTGCCGTAGATGCCGGCCTTCGCCGCGGCCGCGAGCAGGAGATAATCGCCTTTGTAGAACGACCGATCGCCCTGCGCCGCGCCAACCTGCCAGCCATTGATGTTCTTCCCGATGTTCGCCGCACGTTTGTCGACGGCCTCGAAGCCTTCTTTCACGCCAATTGCGAGTTCGCCCTTCTGCGCTTCGGAAAGCTTGCTCTCGTCCCATGGTTGTCCTGGCGCAATGCCGACCGCTGCCATTTTGGCGCGAATGTCTTTGTCCTGTGGGTTTTCCGGGCAGAACTGCAGCAGAAAGTTCACGTACTTCGCAAATTGCAGCTTGAACGGCTCATCGCCGTTGAACGCCGGCCAGTCAATCGCCGGAGCGGCCGCAGCAGCCGGCTGCTTCAGGTACGTCGAAAGCGGCTGAACCAAGTAGCCCTTCTGGATCTTCAGCACGTTCGGCATGTCCGCTGCATTGAGGAGCTGCGTGCGGTAAATAGCCAGACCAAACTGCGTCTCCAGGGAAAATACCTTCTTGATGCCCTTCGGAGTCTCGCCCTTCCAGTTCGGCCCCGCGATCATGTAGCAGCCGGCGTCATTGCCGGTGGTGCGGCTGCCCATATATCCCACGTTGTAGGAGTACATGTCGGCCAACTGCACCGAGTAATAACGTCCCTTATCGACCTTCGGGAGGCAGAACACTAGCGGCTCGGCACGCAAGTCCATCTCGACCATGGAGTACGGAGTATCGGCGTTGGGCGTCACGATGGCCGTATCTTTCGGTGTGAAGGTCTTGGAGTCATTCCAGATCTGGTTGAACGGTGCTTTGAATTGCGAGTTCGTCTTGTCTATTGCGAACTGATACATCGCCTTGTAGGCCGCGATCATGGGAAAACCGTAGATGTAGGCCTGCTGGTAATCGTCTTTGTGGGAAATGGCCTCGCGCACCGGGCCTTCCTGCTTGCTGCAGGACACCATCGCAAACGCGGCCATGAGTATGACGGCAGAGATCGACTTTGTCTTCATCTTGGACTCCAAGCTCGTTTTTGTGTGGGCAGCCCTCGCGAGCTGCCCAGGTTTTCGTTCAACTACTTGACTTCGGCAACGGCCGGGGGTTTCCACGTGCCGTCGATGATCGAAGGCGGCGTGTCCTTCGGCCAGTACAAGCGCATCATGGGAATGAACTGCGCTTTCGGTGCAGGCAGCCAGTTGGCTTCCTTTGCCTTGCCCGGCGAGTCAGCCTGCAGGTACAGGTCAACTGAGCCATCAGGATTGGTGACGAACTTGTTGCGGGCGCTCAAGGTGTAGCGATTGAGCGGATTCGGCACAAAGAAGTAATCCTTGTCATACATGGTGATGGACCAGAAGCCGTTCACCGGCGGCATATCGCCTTTGTTGAAGTGAATCACGTATTTCTTTGAGGCGCCGTCGTACTCGTGGCCGTCCGCATCTTTCTGCGTGGTCGGATAAATAGCATCCTGTGGACGGTTCGCACCCAGGCCAATTGCCGTTACCAGCGCTCTCTGGATGTAGTTTGTGCCGTATACGCCAATGTCCTTGGTGAGGTACATCCAGCCGTTCACCGGCTCAGCCGCCTTCTTGAAGTACTCCATGATCTTGACCTGCGCCAGCTTGGGCACGGTCCTGATCACTTCTTTGTCGAATGCGCCCAGCCTGCTGGGATCGAAGTCCTTGTCCCGGTACCAGACCGATCGTCGTCATCTTTGCGACCATAGGTGCATCTTCAGCAGCAGGCGGGATTGTTCTTCATCAACTGCGCCAGGTAAGTGAAGTAAGCAACCACATCCAGGTGATCGACCTGGTCGCGGATCGCACCTTCTTCATGTCAACGTTGGGATCGACCTGGTTCCTGCGGGAGGTGTGTACGGTTTGCCGTATGAACTCAGCGGAACGAGAGAGAATTTGTCCTGCAGGGCGTGCACGGCGGTATAGTCGGCGGGAGTGCCCGTGCAATAAATGCGGCCGAGGAGCCATACCATTGCAGTTGGCGACTTGTATTCCGTCACGCCTGCAGGCAGCGTGCCCGACCATCCCGGTCCGGTAATGGCGTACTTCTGCGGCTTATCGCCGGTAGTGCGCTTGCCGGGAACCTGGAACACGTCCGTCCATCCGTCCAGCATTGGAAGAAGGTAGTACCGGTCTCCCATGTCGGGAACACTTAGAATCCAAGGCTCCTTCGAAACGTCGAGCCAAGCTGTCGTGTAAAGCGTGTCGGCGTTGGGTGCGGTGACGGCGTGGTTATCGACGGCTGGATACGTCCGGAATTTAAGTATCTGCCCCATAGGTGCATGTGCCGCGTCCGGAGCGGCTACGTTAGTAAATTGCCGGCGTGTCATGTCCATGGTGACCAATGGGTAACCATAGACGTAGGCGTCGACTGCGGTCTTGACCGCATCTTCTACTCCGGGCTGGGCGGTGGCGGCGGGCTTCGTGCCCGAATCCGAGCACGCGATCATACCGAAGGTGACCATGATGGCAAACAAGAACAAAAACGTCAGGTTAGATTTCATATTTTCTCCAAATGTGTGGCCGGAAGGCGGTCGATCTCCAACCGCCCACCGGGTTGGGTAATTTCGGAAGCACTATTTGTAGGGTTTTGCAGCAGTCACTCATCACTTCCGAACAGGTGGCCTGAGGCCAGTAAACTACGATTGTTTTTCGGGCGTGTGCGGAGTCACTCGCGACCGCCTGGACCAAAGATCCCTTGAGGGAACTAAGCCAATAAGCCATGATTATGTGATCACACTCTGGCCGGGACGACAGCGCCATCCCGGCCAGTGAGTCAATCCTAATGAGTCTTATTTTGTTGTGGGGAGTGGCAGTTCGGTGCCGGCGATGCCCTTGTTGAGCAGGGCCCGAACCACGACGCGACGGTTTTCCGCCTGTCCTTCGGCGGTCTTGTCGGTGCCGACCTGATGGCTCTCACCCATGGCTCCCGGGGCCAGCATGTTGGTCAAAGGAACATGACCCTGCTGTATCAGGATGTTGGTGACGTTGTTGGCGCGGTCGTCACTCAGCTTCTGGTTCAACGTGGCGCTGCCCACGGAGGAGGCGTAGCCCTTCACCTGGATGGTATAGCCGTTGTAGGTCATGGCTTTCTGCACCAGAGCCAGCAAGGGGGCATTGTATTTCGGATCGACCTTTACCTGGCCGTTGCCGAAGTACACCGTGACTTCGTCGAGAATGTAGTAATCGTCAAGCTGGCCGAAGCGGGCGCTGTTCGCGGCGATCTTGGCCTTACTCGCAGCGATCTCTTTCTGCTGTGCGGTGATCGCGGCCTGCTGCTCTTTGAGGGCCGCATTCTGCGCGGCCAGGGCGTCGGCCTGCTGCTGCAACTCAGCCTGGTTCTTGGCCGCCTGTACCTGCGTCTCGTGAACCGCAGCCTGTGCCGACTGTGCCTGTTCCAGGTCCTCGCCGTTGAATCTGACCCATTGCGCGACCAACTGGTTTTGCGCGTTGTAGGTGCCTTGCACCTCGCAGGTCAGGCCAGGAATCAGGGCGGCCATGGACATTTCCTTCTTGCGGGCCTTGAGGGCGCCCTGTACCTGTTGCACGTCGGTGTTGTCGTTCAGCACGACAACGACTTTCGAGCCATCCGAAGTCGTCATGGTCATGGTGTTTCCAGCGCGACTGATGATGTTGCCCTTGACCTTTAAGGATTGGGCAGAGGCCACGCTGGTTACTAGCGTGAGTACCATGAGCAAGAGGACTACTACGGATGTGATTTTGAGTGCTTTGCCTTGAGTCATTCCTTCTCTCCTTAATTACTACAGGTTTCACCTGTTCAACATTGATTGGGGGCGGAAAACGAGTACGGATGCCAGCTCGATCTAAAGTTCGCTGAAGGGCGTGACACCGATCCGATTCGTGTTTGGGTCACCAAACGGTAAGTCGACGTTAAGAACTAGCCGTCGATTCGCGATGCTTGTCGTGGAACAGGGAAATTTTACACTTCTTTGCCCCCGCCGTTCCATCCCACTTTGGGGGCATAGGTCAAGGGTCTACGACGGGCCCGAACCACACCCTGTACAATCCCTTGTCAGGAGCGCGCTATGACCGGCAGTGAACTGATGAACCTGTACGAATTCAGCTATGGGGCCATTACTCGGAACCTGGATGGCATCACTCATGAAGAGAGCCTGTTCATTCCCGAGCCCGCCGGCAACTGCATCAACTGGGTCTTGGGACACGTCGTCACCGCCCGCAACACCGTGCTGACCCTGGCCGGCGGCACTCCGATTCTTACCAGTGACGCTGCCGGACACTACCGTCGCGGCTCGGCTCCCATTCAGTCCGGCGATCCCGTGCTTGACCTGGGCACCCTGCGCGGCCTGCTGGCCGACTCGCAACAGCAACTGCTGCCCGCTCTGGCGCTCCTCTCCGATGAAACCCTGGAGCTTCCCGTGCCCGAGGCGATCCGCCGTCCGCCGCTGACCGGTTCTGTTGGGTCCGCGCTCGCGCGCCTGGCTTTTCACGAGAGCTATCACAACGGACAGCTTGGCCTCTTGCGGCGACTCGCCGGAAAATCCGGCGCCATCGCGTAAGGAAGGTCAGTCTGAATTACTCCAGTATCTTGTTGAGTTGGTCGCCGAACCGGAGCTTCAGGTCTTCGATATTGTTGTAGGTGGTGTAGAAGTGCCCGAGCTTCCTTCAGTTTGTCCTGAAATGCCCGCAATGATTCGAGGTCCTTCAGGGGCAGGCTGTCAATCGTCGACAGCGGCCTTCTTAAAGAAGGTGTAGATCAATGGTTTCTTGGTGTCCTTGAATTGGCGGTGCGCGACGTCGAACTCTTCGTCGGTGAACTTGCCGGTCTTGGTGAAGAACAGGCTGACGAAGATATCGCATTCCCGGATGGCCTTGTTGTACTCGTCCTGCAAGCGGGTTTCAGACATGGCATCGAGAAAGTTCTCCCAGCGCACGATCTTCAAATAGAACCCCTTCCTTAACAGCTCGATCGTTCTGCTGGCGAAAGTAGAGGTCGAATGCGTCCCGGTCTTCCCGTAGCTCGGAGGAGGAGGCGAGAAAGATGCGAATCGTGCGAGGCGACGAGGCGACGGTCACCTCGGTTGCCAAGCCCGGCTGTTTCGCGGCCGCCGGTTGTGTTTCCGTTTTTGTGCTGGAGGCTTCGGGCTTGAAGACTTGCGTAAAAAGCAAGAACTGTTGGCCGCCATCTTTTTCTTGCAGCACACGGGCGACCCTTTTCCATGGAATAAAGACGGCCTCAATCCCCTTGGTCTCTTTCCACTCCTCCAGTATGGTGTCAAAACCGACATCCGTCGCGTCAAGGTCGCGGGAAATAATCCAAATTTTGCTGTTCTTGCTGAACAGGTAGGAACAGACCACCAAACGCGGGCCATGTTGCCTCCGTCCACACCTCGAGAATGCATTTGTGCACCGAAATGATGTACAACGACGAACCGCCATTCTTTACAATCACCAGTTTGCGACGGACGCCTAAGCGGCTCTGAACCTCGCCCGGCTCCAGGTCAAACTTGACTTGCTTGAATAGAGGTTTAAGAGTAGTTATAAGCTCCGGGTCAATTTCCAGCGTCTGAAGGGCCGCGACTGGATCTTGGCTTCTCGGCGGGATTCTGCCCCTCGACGGGCGAAGTCAGCTTTGAGATGTAGCTCGCCGCTGCCTCAATGCCGGAGGCGAGGGGCCGGGTGGTGAGGTCCGCCGGAGTTATCATGGCTCTGGACTCCGCCGGTAGTACCGGAGTTGCCTGCCCGACACCAGATGTCTCGACGCCGATGTGCATGTAGTTTTTGCGTCAATTCAATAAGCTGATCGGGCTGGAAGTCCCCTTTGGCTATCGCCTCGAGCGGAGCATCACTGGGCACTACGGCCAGGCCGATCGACTCTTCCTGGCAAAAATCGACGAGACTGGGGTCGGCGATCCGGCCAAACAGGACCAGCACCGGTCGAATGTTTCCGATCTTGGCCTGCTGTTTTTCGGCGCCCCGGTAAAGCGCCCACACCGCAGTTCGCAAGGCGCTGGCTTCCGTCCAAGTCACCGGGTCAGAGCCGGAGGCACTAGTCTTAACTTGGATCGCCAGCGCGTTGCCGTCCTTCTCCGCCACCAGGTCGAAGACCGCAATCAGGCGATCCAAGGCAACTTCACCCGTCTGCACCCGGCCCCAGATTCGGTACCCGCTCGCCACCAGCAGCGCCTTCACCGCCTCAAATACCGGAGGACTGACTGAGGGAGGCTTCTGCCGGTCAAATGCGGTTGAAACCGGCGCGCTTACGATTATCAGCACCACAATCATCGCCACATAAGCGTAAGACCAGCCAAAACTGGCTAGCAGTCCCAGCACGGCAATGGCCAGCAGCCCCAGGAAACCCAGCAGCGCCACTTTGCGCCATGTGAAACCGGGGAACAAAGGTGCGTTGCCTACGCCGGCCTTGGGAAACAAGACTTCCAGAAGAATCCGCGCTGTGACCCCCAAACCGCCCAGCAGAAAGAAGCAAGCTATGCCAACGGCTATATACCAGAGTATCCGCACCCAGATACTGGCCGGACCCAGCGCCAGGGCAAGCAGCCTGACGAGGATGAATGGCAACACTACGCAAAAGGCAACCGCCGAGGTCCGGAAAAGAGCAGCGACTACAGCTAAAAATTTTTCCAGGTTGGTCAAGGGCCGCGCCTCCCCGGTTCGGGGCCGAACCAGGAACGGAATCCCAGTCAAAAGGCTTCCAGCAAAAACCCAGAGCAACCATGAAGGACGATGAATAAACAGCAGAACCGGAATGGCGGCTACCGTCAACGACACGCACAAAAGAAGCACAAACAGCGCTCTGGGTAAAAACTGCGATGAGGAGCGAGCACCGTAATATTCCATGCTTGCACAACCCCGTCCAGCCGCAAATTGGCAGTTGCAGCGAAGTTTACATCACCTTCCAAGCTTACGAAAGAACTCATTTGAACGCTGCCGCCTTCAGCATCTGCGCGGCATGCTTCAGCCATGTGTCGGTCAGCTTCCCGCCGCTGATCATGCCGGCGATCCCGTGCTTGACCTCAGCACTCTGCGCGGCCTGTTGGCCGACTCGCAGCAGCCACGGCTGCCTGCTCTGGCGCTCCTCTCCGATGAAGCCCTGGCCCTTCCCGTGCCCGAAGCGATTCGCCGTCCGCCGCTGACCGGTTCTGTTGGGTCCGCGCTCGCCCGACTGGTTTTTCACGAGAGCTACCACAACGGACAGCATGGCCTGTTGCGGCGACTGGCAGGAAAAGCAGGAGCCATCGCGTAGTAGGATGTGTCGCAACCCGCGGCCCGGCCAGGCTTGACCACTACAGTTTCATCTTTATCCAGGATTTTGCGCAGCTCGGCCCGGCTCGCGCGGCCTTGTTATTTTTTGGCGTGATCAGCGGATTCTTCTTGTGGAAATCTGTTGCCTTGGTCACGATTTCGTTCAAGAATTTCGCAGCCACCAGCCGGGAACCGCCAACGCGGTCGATAATCTTTTGCGCGCAACCCTGCTTGTCCTTGGCCTGAAATTTTTCGGCTGCTTTCTTGCCCGTGGCAACGAGAGCTGTTACCTTCTGGTCCCACGCGAGAATCGTGTCGTTGAATGCAGCTTCGTAGTCCTTCGCATGGTGCTCCTCATGGGCCTTAATTCCCTCTAAGAGCGTCGCCGAATCCGGGTCGCCTTCCACCGTCAAATTGGTGTCCCCATCTCCGGTGCAATCGGGCGGTACGGATACGTTATAGTGGCCTAATGCCGCTCGTAACTTGCTTAGAGTCGTATCCTGACTCCAGGGCGGCTTGGTAGGTAGGTGCATTAGGTAGCTGCCCTCATTTGATCCAACTTTGTCCAGCGAACATTCGATTCCCGCCTTGCCTGGCAGCACGTTAAAGTTAGGAGTCGGTGGCGCGATCAACTTGTCTACCTTCGTGGTGAGTTCTTCGAAGGCTTTCTTATCAAGGACATCAGGGATGGTGATGACTGTGCCGTTTAAGACTGGCAATGCGTCGGCGGCGGTTGTGTTCTGCGCGATGACCTGTTGCGCGAGGTTCTGATCTTCGGGTTTGGAGCCCGCCACGAACTTGGCGGAGCGTTGAATCAACGCGCCCGCGGGACCCAGGCTGCCGGGTGATCTTGCAATCGGTCCGACAATTGCGCGCAGCTTCGCCGGAAACCCGCTCTTGCTCTGCTGTACCACGTGAGTCAGCTCGTGGGCCAGCAGTCGCTGCCCCTCTGAGGTTCCCGGCTGATACTGATCCTTGCCGAAGACAATGTCCTGGCCGAGGGTGTAGGCCAGCGCATTCACCGCCTGCGCGGAATAAGCCGCTGTGGCATCGGTGTGGACGCGCACCCCGCTGAAATCCAGACCGAATCTGGGCTCAAGGACGCCACGCGCCGCGCGGTCGAGCGCTTGACCCGATGAGCCCAAGACTTCGTGGACGATGGGCGGCACTGCGGACTGCCTCAGATCGTCCGAGCCGGCGCGCTTGGCTTGCAAGGGAGGCTGTTCTTGGCTCGGCGGCCCGGTCTGGCATTTTGCGCACTCTCCCTCTCCACCGCATGCGCAAGCGCCCTGTGGTTGCCGCTCAGGCATGCGCATCACCCTTTCAGAGACGCGGTCCGCTTCCTGTTCATATTCGTCGCCCGGCTGGTTGATCGCTAGTTTGCTCTGGATCGCCGCAGGTGCGACAGGATATATGGGAATCTCATGAAAATTATGCCGGGATGCAATACCGGTAAGGCTGGCTTCGCCCTCTGCGCCATTCCCCTGCACGGCTTGATTGCTCATCGTTCGCCACTGCGGCATGAAATCTGCGCGAGGATGCATCCCAGATGCTGCCTGGTTACCCCGAGCAAGGGTAGCGGACACTCGCTTTTGAGGGGCACTCTGCTTTGGGGCAAAACTTGCCATGTCCCATCTCTCTTCCATGGCAGCGACGCTACCGAATGGCCGCGATCAGCGAAACCCGTCTGGACCGGGATTTCCACTTGCCTTCCCAGTTTCGAGCAGCATACACCCAGCCGTGTGCCCGACCCAAACCCTCTTCTGGCCGGGTGAAAGAGTTTTGACGGTTCCGTCGCTTCTCCTCCCTAACCCTCCCGCGACCCGCAATCATTCCCACTGCTCCGTCGGGAGGGATTGGATACGTTGCCCTGTCCTATCTGGGGCTGGATTGCAAACCCCGGGGAACGGGCTCAGGAACCGAGCCGCGTAGCGCCGGCTCATTAACGGCTTAGACAACCAGCTCTGAGTTTGGACGAACGGCGTTTCATTCGCGCCGTGGAATGAGTTGGCAAGAAATCAGCGCCGTAGGCGCGGCTCAGTCTAGCCCAGCATGCAGCCGCAGGCGGAATGCTGGGTAGGCTGGAAAAAGCACCTCGAGTCCCTTCAGGGATGGCACCGGACCTTCTCCGCCTTCTCCTCTGCCCCAATCGAATGCGACAATATAATTATCTCTGTGGTTGACATATCTTTTAGACATGATAATTTTTCAGTTAGGAAATTGCCATGAAACACGAACTCAAACGATACCGTGCCACTGTCCTGCTCTGCAGCCTGCGCTTGCACAAGCTGCTGGCCAAGCGGGAAAAACTTAACCTGGAGATCGGACGCGTCTCTGACCTGCTTACGGCGAATGCCAATTTTCTCCCTGAACAGGAACGAGCGGTGCAGCTTCAGCAACTGGAGCAACTGGTGGCCGATCCGCCCGGATTCACGGATTCGATACGCAACGTTCTCAAGGCACACCCGGCGCACCCCGTTTCTGCGACCGATGTCCGGGACATGCTGGCCAAAGCCGGGTTCAATTTGAGCGCTTATTCCAATCCGCTCGCCTCGATCCATACGATTCTGAAGCGACTGGCGGAGCGTGGCGAGCTAACCACCAGCGTGAAGAATGAGCAAACGTACTATCGCTGGAAAACCGACGTGCCTCGCAAGGGATTGGGGTTCCCGGGGTAGCTCTGGCCCGATCGTTGCAAAACGCAACAGGCAAGCCGCTAAATGCTGCGCCATCTTAGTGCTATGCTGCATTTGTCAACAGACGCCTTGTCAAGCCCCACAAAGATGTCGATTTAGCTCTAAACAACTGAATCCAATCATGAAATAAAGTTGGCAAAAACCGAACAAAACTACCCATAATATGCTATAATGTAATTAGTAGAGTCGGAAAAGGCAGCACGCCTGTTCCGGCTCTTTTTGTTTTTGGCCTAACAATATCGGGTTCCCGGCGGCCTAATGCGCCGCCTGGGATGGGAAGCCTCTCCTAGTCCGCGCGCCGAGCTCACGCGCAGCTAGGCTGACGGCAGACCTGAATCCATCATCGCGTGTCGAGCTCACCCGCGATGATGGAAAACCCGTGGCCGGCTGACGCGCTGAGCTCGTGCGTCCCGGTAAGCCATTCCAACAAAACGGGCTGGCCCAGTGCCCTCGCCTGACTCTGTTCCTTGAAAATTGAAATACCCTTGCGCAAGGTCTTGGTGCGCGTGGGCGCCGCCGCAGGGGACACCAGGACCTTGCGATTCTTGCGCCCGCATCAGGCTTTGCTAGACTCAATCGCCATGACCACTCTGTACAACCGCATCGCGGGCCAAAGCGTGGAGCGGCTGGCCGCGCTGAGCGATGGTGTCTTTGCGGTGGCAATGACGCTGATGGTGCTCGACCTTCGCGTTCCGGCGACCGAGGCGGTGCACAGCGAGCACGATCTGTGGCGGGCCCTGGTTATCGTCTCTCCGCGGCTGGTTATGTACATGATGAGCTTCCTGACGCTCGGCATCTTCTGGGTCGGCCAGCAGACGCAGCTCAATCATCTGTCGCGCTCCGACCGCAGCCTCTCCTGGATTCACCTCGTCTTCCTGTTCGCGGTTTCGATTACCCCGTTTTCGACCATGCTGCTGGCGGAGTTCCCGGCCTATCGGCTGGCGCTGATCGTGTACTGGCTGAACATTCTGTTCCTCGGGACCGCGCTCTACTTCAGCTGGCTATGCGCCACCGACAAGAAGCTGGTCAAGCACGACATGCCGCCGGAGGTCCCGGTCGCAATTCGCCGCCGCATCCTGGTCGCACAGGCGTTGTACGCGTTTGGTGCGCTGCTGTGCGTCTTCAATACGTATTGGAGCATCGGGTTCATCGTGCTGGTGCAGCTCAACTATGCGATTGCGCCGCGGATTCCGGGGCGGGCCCGCAGCTGAGCTAGCTTCGTTGCCTGCGATAGCGATTGAACTGGTGATCGCCCGCTTTGCGGCAACTCATCCACCTCCAACGGGTCATGTTTTCCCGCGTGAATCCCGGGCCGCCGAAAACTGTGGGCCGCATCAGCTTGGGATTATCTTTCTCGCTCGGAAGCCGCTCCTGATCCGGCGGCACGAGCTGGCCAACCTCGACCGGCGAAACCGTCATGAACTTCTCATCCACCAGGTCGGCGCGCGCCAAGCTGCCGTACAGCGTTGGCCCGCCTTCGCACAGCAGATACTTGATGGCAAGCTCCTCGCGCAGTTTTCGAATCGCCAGCGGCAGATCGAGCGTCTCGCCCTCTCCGGCTGCTAGAATCGTAACTTGACGCTGACTTTGCGAGCGCAGCCGCGCCGCGCCGGCCGGAGAGGTCAGCACGCCGCATCGACGATGTCGCCATCAAAAACTTTGTAGCGCGAGAGATCGAGATTGACGGCGCGAGTGACGAAGATATTCCTCTCGCGCGTTTTGCCCAGTCGCTGGCGGAGTTGCTGCAGCTTCGGGTCGGCAACCTGAAAGACAATGCCCCGGCTTTGGGGTCCCCGTCCCCTCTGCTCCTCCTGTAGAGTGTTCATCCCCATCAGCAAGCCGTCGGCGTGAGCGCGCAGCAGGTCCATCAGCCAGCGGTCGTCACGCGACTGCGAAATCTCGCCCCCCGAGCCGTGGCTCCCCAATAGCGTGGTAACGCCGTCGAGAGACTGTACGAAGTTGGAGTAAACCCACGGACGGTCCCCGGGCGGAGGCGGAAAGCCGAAGTTACCGTAGGGGGCGAAGGCGTCGTCGGCGAACGGACTTGGCTCGGCGTAGTCGAACAGCACTTCAAAGGAGCGGACTTGGCTAGGGCTTTCCATCAGCATCGTTACAGACGAGATTCTATAGGGAGGCGTTGTCGTTTAGCACATGGCATTGGCGTGACGGGCTGACTGCGAAGTCATGACTCGGGCGAGACCGGCGTAAAATGGGTGCCGCTTTGGAGTCGAGGGGCGACGACGATGAGAACGGCATTCGTGTTATTCATGGCGATGACGGCACTGGCCGCGCGGGCCGATGACCTCGCCGGCCACTATGTCCTGCAGGGAGTCATGGAAGTTGGCTCGGAGCTATGGCTAAAGCCTGATGGCAGCTTCGAATACATGTTGGCCTACGGCGCAGCCGATTACTTCGCCAAAGGCACGTGGAGTCACGATGGCAATGCTGTCGTCTTGCAGAGTCCCGGCAAGGAGGAAGCTCCCTTTCGCCTGATGCGCAGCGAGGCCGGCAAGGCGGGCAGGATTCGCGTCTGGGTCATGGGCAAGAACGGACATGGGGTTGCCAATATCAAGGTAGGGCTGCAGACGGCCGGCGAGCCTCTGGAGGCGACGACAGATTCCGACGGCGCCGCCGTGTTTCCCGACGTTGCCACTGCGCATGCTGTCACCTTCGAAGTGAGAGTGTACTCGGTGGAAGCTGGCCCCTTTAGCATTGACCCTGCCAACAAAGACTTCTACTTCGAGATCAACGGCGATGCCATTCAACAAGTGCTGTTCAAGAACGAGCACTTGGCCATCGACGGCAAAGCTCTGGTGATGACGCACTGGAAAGAAGGCCCGCCGATGCGATACGTGAAGGAATAGGCAGAGTGAAGTTGATTTCGTTGTTCAAATACTGAGCATCCGTGACAAGATGTCTGCATGGCCAAACGAGCTCTCAGGATTATCCGGCGAGTCAAGAACGTCCCGGTCCTTGGCATGTGCGAACTCTGCAACATGCAGTTCCCTGCCCGCCAACCTGCCGGCGACCAGGCATCGGCGCAAGCAGGGATTCAACAACAGTTCAACGCGCATAAATGCAAACCCGTAGACGACAGCCAGACCGCCGCAGAGACGGGCAAGGCCTAGCCAGCGTTCATGACCGGTTACAGAATTAGAGTTTCGGCTGAGGCGGTTTTTCTCGCGCGCCTTCGTCGGTGCGCAGTGCCTTGATTACATTCTCCACCTGAGTTTCGAATTTCTGCGGATCCTGCCCCCAGCCGGTAAAGTCGGCGGCCAGGCGCGAGCGGACGGGCTTCGCCTTCCCGCTTTCCCACTTGAAACAGGTGGCCGTCAAGGTTCAACGGAATCAGGGCCAGCACCTTCTGCTTGCGCTCTTTCATCAGCAGGCGTTCTTTTTCGAAGGCCGCATCAATTTCGTTGTCCACCCACCAGCTCGCCAGCGAGTGCTGGGAGCAGCAGAGCAGGACCTTGTCCCACATCCGGATGCCGTGGTCCACCTGCTCGTAGATGTCGTCGCCGGGCAGCATCTGCTTTTCGTCCAGCCAGCAGCGAATGCCGCGGCCCTGCAGCGTATCGTGCAGGCGGCGGGCAAACAGCTTGTCCTCGTGGCTGTAGCTGATGAAGCAGGAGTAGAACTCGATGGCTGGGCTGATTCCAGATCCAGCAGCCGATAGAGAACGTTGTTACATCGGCCACGGTAAGTTCTCGATAGAGCTTCACAGTTCATCCCAGTCCTGAACGCCGCAGCCGCGCAGAAAGACCTCAGGAATCTTGCCGCGCGATTTGTAGATGGTGTCAATGCCGATGGTGGACGGGCCGCGATGGTCGAACGGTCTCGAGACCCTTGGCGGCGCTCAGATCGACATCAGCAAAGATTGTTTCCGACGCTTAGTGTCCTCGAGATTGGCCCCTTGAGGTTCGCCCCGCTGAGATTCGATCAATCTGAGGTTCGCGTGTGAGGTCCGCCATGCAGAGGTTCGCCCCGCTGAGGTCTGCGCCCGTGAGACCCGTGGAGTCATGTTCGCACCCGCTGAGGTCCGCTCTCGCCGAGGTTCGCGTCCGCTGAGGTCTGCCTCGAGGAGTTTCGACCCGTCGAGGTCCGCCCCGCAGAGGTTCGCCCCGCTGAGGTTCGACTCGCCGAGATTCGCCCCGCTGAGGCTCGTGATCGCGAGGTCCGTCGACGTACAATCCGCTCCACCGAGGTCTGCGTCCGCTAGGTCCGCCCCGAGCAGATGTTCGTGGCTAGGTTCGCCTCAGCGAGGTTCGGCGCACATCAGGATGTCTCCGCCTCCACTTGTTCCAGTGCTCGACCCCTTGCTTGAGGATTTCGAGATGTTCAGGGTTCGCCATTGCCGCGTGACCTCGCTTGCTTCCGGGACGCTACGTCAAGCCGGACTCGCCATTATGCCAGTCCCGCTTTGCGGGACGGAAATCGGCATAGGGGGGACGGTCACCCGTCCTCCCCTGCCACACCACCGGACATGCGGGTCCGCATCCGGCGGTTCGGTGGATTGAGCTATGTACCAGCGAACAGCCGTGGAAGCCCGAGCGAATCAAAGTAGGCGATAGGAAATGCATAGCTCATGGCTGGGCTATTGGCTATGCGGTACGGACCGTGAGCGCTCCCGGCCGTTTGTGCGGCCAGGGTCTTGCTCACTCCCCGCTCACATAGCTTGGCGAAGCGTAGCCTTCCGCGTTTCCATTGCTTCCAGATCACGGATCGCAGCCTGCGCCGTATCCATTGATCCAGTGCCTGCAGCACCGAGGGCGTCTCACAGAAGCCGAAGTAGCCCTGCCAACCCCGTAAATAGGTGGCCAACTCCTTCGTCACCCGTTCGAGACTGATACCCCGCGTCCGTCCCGTAAGCTCTCGCACCTTCTGCTTGAAACGCACCAGAGCCTTGGTGGCGATACGCCGCTTGGGCTCGCGGGCCTGCGTGAAGCTGAAGCCGAGAAACTTACGTTCTGCCGACCGCGCTACCGCACTCTTCTGCTCGTTGACCTTGAGCTTGAGCCGTCGTGTGATGAAGCCCGTGATACTCCGCTTCACCCGCTCGCCTGCCCGGTGGCTGCCGACGTAGATGTTGCAGTCGTCCGCATACCGCACGAAGCAGTGCTTGCGCCGTTCCAGCTCTCGATCCAGTTCGTCGAGCACCAGGTTCGACAGTAGTGGCGAGAGTGGCCCGCCTTGCGGCGTGCCCTCCTCCACCGGATCCACCAACCCGTTCTCCATCACGCCCGCCATGAGGAACGCCCGCACCAGCTTGAGCACCCTCTTGTCGGCGACCCGTCGCGCTACCGCTGCCATCAGCTTGTCGTGGTTGACCCGATCGAAAAACTTCTCCAGATCGATATCTACCACCCAGCGGCGCCCCTCGGCCACATACCTCTGTGCCTTGGCGACCGCCTGATGCGCCGAACGCCCGGGCCGGAACCCGTGACTGTGTTCGGAAAATTCCGGGTCCCATCTGCGCTGCAAAACCTGCATCACCGCCTGCTGCACCATGCGGTCCAGCACCGTCGGGATGCCCAGCTGACGCATCCCTCCGTCCGGCTTCGGTATCTCTACCCGCTTCACCGGCTGCGGCTTGTAAGTCCCGTTGAGCAGTTGTTCCCGGAGGGCTGGCCAGTGCTCCCGCAAGTGTCCGGACAACTCCTCGACCTTCATGCCGTCGATCCCCGGACTTCCCTTGTTGGACTTCACTCGCTTCAAAGCCTGCAAGCAGTTCTCCCGCTCGCAAACTTCTTCCATCAGTTGCTCCTCTATAGCCGGGCGTTCAGTCCTGCGCTTCGCCGTGGACGATTCGGACCCTCTGCTAGCAGACCTCGGAGCTTCACTCCTGTTCTCTTCGCTAAAGGCCAGCCGAAGCTGGTTATTCTGCCGCTGGTCGCTCATCGAGTCGCGCCGCCTACTTGCCGCTTCCTTCCGTTTGGGCCTTCGCCGCTTGCGCAGCTACTATGCCTGCTGCTGACTTCTGCCGCACGCTCAGAATGGATTGCTCCACCCTCAGTCCCGATTCCGGGACATGCAGCAGACCTCCCGAGGTAAGTTCGACCGCCTTCAACGCGCAACCGCCAGATTTACAACCAGTGCCCTTGATGGATATGGACTTCGCGACCCTTAGCTCGCTCGTCCGGCACCGTATGCCTCGTATCTGGTTCTTGTTCATCGGCTCGCATCTTTGCTCCACGCTTCTTTCAGACCACGCCTCACAACGTCGCCCTTGCGCTTCGCTATCACTTCTCCTCCATCAGGATGTGAAGAGGACTTTCACCTCCAAGCTGTCAAACATGCTCGGCACACTAAGAAAGCCCAGCGATTCATCGCTGGGTAAGCGTGATTAGATGATCCCGAGTGCCCCGGGCACGGCACAACACGGCGCGTCAACGAAATGCTCTGCCGTCCCCGGGGGACTCGGGTTCGTTCTTTCACGCCCACCCACCGTTGAAACGGTGGGCTATCATCTTTCGCGCCCGAGGCGCTGGGGATGCGCCACTTCGTCCAGGAAGCCGAGTCCCACATTGTGGGACCGAGGGGCGCATATCTGGCCCTGTAACATTTGCACATAGGGCACGAAAGCAGGTCCCTCCGCTCGCCCGGACGGGCTCGGTCGGGATGACAGTTCGAAGAAGGGTCCCGCTCTGCGGGACGAAAAATCTTAGCCCAGGGCGTAAAGTCCTGGGTAGGCAGGTTATACGAATCCTGAGCCGGCTTCAGCCGGCGGCACAAAAAGACTCTGCCGCCCCTACGGGGCTCGGCTTTTTTCCCACCTTACCCAGCATTCCGCCTGCGGCTCCATGCTGGGCTTAAATTGAGCCGCGCCTACGGCGCTGATTCTGGCGCGGATTGAAGTGTCATGCGGGCGAGCGGTCGCCGGCCCATTCGGGATCGCCGACGAGCGCCGATTTTGCGCTCGCTGGCTTGACTTAGCCAGCGCGAGTCGAAGGACCCTATTGTTGAGAAGGACTCGACGCAGCTATAGGGGTCCTTCGACTGCGGTCGCCGCGGCCGAACCTCCGCTCAGGATGACAAACAATAAAGAGAGTCCACATCCCGGGCTCAAGCCCAGCGCTTCCGCCGATCTTCATCCATTCGAGCTGGCCGCAGGTCAGGGTTACGACACCTTTTCGGCAACCGGTTCGCTCTTCAGCTTGCGCTTCAGGTCGGCGGCGATGAGCTGGCCGTGGAAGCGGCCGTTCTCGATGAAGATCTCGCTGGTGCGCATGCCGGCAACGATGACGCCCGCAAGATAAATTCCGGGCACATTGCTCTCCAGCGTCTGCGGATCGACGACCGGGCGCTTGTCGGCTTCGCTCAGCTTGATGCCCAGCCCGCGGAGAAATTCGAAATCGGGATGGTATCCGGTGAGCGCGAAGACGTAGTCATTGGGCAGCGTGACTTCCCCGTGCGGGCGTGTCGAGCACGACGTGCTCCAGCGTGATCTCTCGCACCCGGGTGTCGAAGTAGGCCTTCACCTGTCCCGCCTTGATGCGGTTCTCGATGTCGGGCTTGATCCAGTACTTCACGGAATTGCTGATCGCCGTCCCGCGATGCACCAGGGTGACACGTGCGCCGTGCCGCCACAGTTCCAGCGCCGCGATGGCGGCCGAATTTTTCCCGCCGATCACCAGCACGTTCAATCCGAAGAAGGGATGCGGCTCGCGGTAGTAGTGCATGACCTTGGGCAGATCTTCGCCGGGAACGTTCATGTAATTCGGGCGGTCGTAGTAACCGGTGGCGAGGATAATTTTGCGCGCGCGGTATTCACGCTGGTGCCCGTGCAGGTTGGTGGTGAGCACCACAAACTGATTATCGCGGCCGCTCACCTTCAGCACCGGCTCGTACTGGCGGACGTCAAGTTCATAGTGCTCGGCGCATTTGCGGTAATACTCCAGCGCCTCCTGGCGCGTCGGCTTCTGGTTGGGACTGGAAAAGGGAATGTCGCCGATCTCCAGCAGCTCCGGCGTGGTGAAGAACGTCATGTTGCTGGGATAGTTGAACAGCGAATTGACCAGGCAGCCCTTGTCAATGCAGGTCACCGAGAGCCCGGCGCGCTTGGCGTCAATGGCGCAGGCCAGACCGGTGGGCCCGGCGCCAACGATGACTACGTCGAAAGAAAAGCTGTCCAGCATTGCGGAAGGTGCGCGCTCCATGTGAGCCTCTCTCGCAAATCGGTTTGTTTATGGCATGGCTGAACGGGCTGCGGAAAAACCGGGAAAGCAGATCCCTCGCGGGCTGATTCCATCCCAACAAGCGCAAAAGCGGCGCTTGTCGAGGGCCCGGATTCGCCCGCTCGGGATGACAAATATGAACGGCCTATCGGCACGACTGAAGTCGTGCCCTGATACAAAACGCGCACAATCCGACTTTATCCGCAGCCTGTTCAGCCGTGCCCTGATACGACTCGGAACGATTTTGTGGACCAACCTCTATTTGTTGCTCAGAGCTTCGACGCCGGGCAGCTTCTTGCCCTCGAGGAACTCCAGCGACGCGCCGCCCCCGGTCGAGATGTGCGTGATCTTGTCGGCCACGCCGGCAGCCTTCACGGCAGCCACGCTGTCGCCGCCTCCGACGATGGAAACTGCGGCGCCGTTATCGGCAACCGCCTGCGCAATCTTCTTGGTGCCTTTGGCGAACGCTTCAATTTCGAAGACGCCCATCGGCCCGTTCCAGACAATGGTCCGAGCGATGCTGATTTCGTCGGCAAACAGTTCCACCGACTTCGGCCCAATGTCGAGCGCCATCATGTCGGGAGGGATGGCTTTGCCTTCGCCGATCTGCTGAATGCGGGCATCGTGTGCGACTTTGTCGGCAACCACGTGGTCCACCGGCAGCAGGAACTTGATGTTGTGCGCCTTGGCGTCGGCGAGAATTTGTTTGGCGAGGTCAATCTTGTCGGCTTCGAGCAGCGACTTGCCGACCTCATGGCCCTGCGCTTTGAGAAAGGTGTAGGCCATACCGCCGCCGACGATCAGGGTGTCCACCTTGCTCATCAGGTGCTTGATGACGCCGATCTTGTCGCCGACCTTGGCGCCGCCGAGGATGGCGACGAACGGCTTCTGGGGATGCGACAGCGCCTTGCCCAGATACTCGAGCTCCTTCTCCATGAGCAGGCCGGCCGCGCTCTTGTCCACAAAATGCGTGATGCCCTCGGTGGAGGCGTGGGCGCGATGCGCCGAGCCGAAAGCATCATTCACGTAGTAGTCGCAGAGCTTGGCCAGATGCTTGGCGAAATTCGCATCGTTGGCTTCCTCCTCGGCGTGGAAGCGAAGGTTCTCCAGCAGCAACGATTGTCCGCGCTCCAGCTTCTCGGCCATCTCTTCCGCCTGCACGCCAATGCAATCGGGAGAAAAGCCGACGTTCTCGCCGCGGCGCAGCACGTCGTCGAGCAGAATGCGCAGGCGCTCGGCCACCGGCTTCATGCTCATCTTGGGATTGGGCTTGCCCTTGGGACGTCCCAGATGCGACGCCAGGATGAGGCGCGCGCCGTGACGCAGCGCGTACTCGATGCTGGGCAGCGTCTCGCGAATGCGGGTGTCGTCCATCACCCGGCCGTCGTCGAGTGGAACGTTGAAATCCACCCGCATGAAGACGCGCTTATTGTTCAGCGGAAGATCACGAATCGATAATTTCGACATAGCTTACACCAGTTGTCAGTAGCCAGTAGCCAGTATGCCAGTAGCCAGTGATTGCCGACAGTTGCCAGTTGCCAGTAAGGCCTAAGTTTTCAGATAAACAGGTCTCACGCACGGTGTCGAGAGACATCTCCACCTGACGTAGATCTCAATCATCAAGTCGCTAACTTGCTTTGCCGTTTCCGAATTAGCAAGCACGAGCTACCTCGTAACCGTGGCACCCCATGACGCCGCAATGACCGATACACTTTACCTACACTGACAACTGGCTACTGACAACTGCCTACAGGCCCTTGCCGCGCGATGTAATGGATGAGATCGCGGACGCGGCAGGAGTAGCCCCACTCGTTGTCGTACCACGAAATCACCTTGACGCAGTTGCCGGCCACCACGCGGGTCATCGGAGCATCCACGATTGACGAGCGCGGATCGCCGCGGAAATCCATGGAAACCAGCTCGTTGGTTTCGTATCCCAGGTAACCCTTCAGCGGCCCTGACTCCGACGCCGCTTTCAGCGCCTGATTCACTTCCTCGGCGGAAGTTTTCTTCTCGACGAAGACGACGAGGTCAACGACCGAAACATTCGGGGTCGGCACGCGCATGGCAAAGCCGTCCAGCTTGCCCTTGAGATCGGGAATGGCCAGATAAATTGCCTTGGCGGCGCCGGTCGAAGTCGGAATCATGGACAGCGCAGCAGCGCGCGCGCGGCGCAGGTCCTTGTGCGGAAAGTCGAGGATGACCTGATCGTTGGTGTAGGAGTGGATCGTGGTCATGGTCCCGCAGACGATCTTGAAATTGTCGTTGACCACCTTGGCAATCGGCGCCAGGCAATTGGTGGTGCACGAGGCGTTGGAGAGGACGTGGTGCTTCGCCGGATCGTACTTGTCCTCGTTGACGCCCAACACGATGGTGATGTCTTCGTTGGTCGCCGGGGCGGTGATGATGACCTTCTTCACCGGGCCGCGCAGGTGCTGCTTCGCCAGCTCCGCCTTGGTGAACTTGCCGGTGGCCTCGATGACGACCTGCGCGCCTACCGATGCCCAATCCAGCTTGGCGGGATCTTTTTCGGCGAAGACGCGAATGCTTTTGCCATCCACGACGATGGAGTCGGCGGTGGCGGAAATGTCGTTGGGCAGGTTGCCGAGAATGGAGTCGTACTTCAGAAGATGGGCCAGCGTTTTCGGATCGGTGAGGTCGTTGACCGCCACGAAGTCGAGGTCCTTGTCGGTGAGCGCGGTGCGAAGAATATTGCGGCCGATGCGGCCGAACCCGTTAATGCCTACTTTGATTGCCATGTTGCCTCATCAGGAAACGGAATTGAACACAAGGAATTGGAGTTACAACCGTACTACACGGGACAGACTCTTGGGTGAAACAAAAAATCGTAGCACTCGGGGGAGGGGTAGGCAAAGGACGGCGGTCACAGGCAGTGGGTCAGTGGGTTTTAACCGGACGAGCGAAACCGTAGAGCGGGCCTTCAGGCTCGCGTTGAGGCCGTCGTGAAGAAACCGAGTGCCGTAGGCACGGCACAACCGCTATTTCTGTAACGCCCCTACGGGGCTCCGCCGCTCTAGAGAGTCGGAGACGCCGGCCTGAAGGCCTGCTCTACCCGAAATCGGCGCCCAGGCATCGCTGCAAAGCAGTTCTCATTGCTCCGAACTAGGCAGGCGTGTTACAAGTGCAACATGCGCAGATGGATGCGCGACCGCAACAAGCGGCGCAAACAGCCAGGGGAAAAGCAAGGGCAGGAGAATCCCGCACCCTTGCAGCCGAAGTTCCCCGACCACGAATCTGACGAAGGCGCAAGCCAGCAAGCGGAATTCGACACGCAGCCCCACGAGCCGGAAACGCAACCTGAATCCAACGAATCGCAGCTCGCGGCCCAGACCGGCAACGAAGGCCCGTCGCAACAGCAGGCCCGGCGCGACCGTTCGCGCCGCCGTGGACGGCGTGGCCGCGGCAATCGTCCGCAAGCACCCGCCCCGGCTCCGGCCCAGGTGCCAGCGATGCCCCGCCCCGGAGGCCCGACGGGTGAGGCCGCCGAAGCTGCGGAACCGGGAGAACACCTTGAAGCCGCTGAACCGGCGCAAGCGCCTGCACCGCGCTCCGCCCAGGCTTCCAAGCCGAAAGGCGCGGTGGTGCTGTCCATCGGCTTGCCGGGCTCGGGCAAGAGCACCTGGTTTAAGCGGCACAACATTCTGCCGCTGTCGAGCGACATGGTCCGCATCCTGCTGTTCGACGATGTGACCGAGCAGCGCTATCAGGACCTGGTTTTTTCGACGCTGCGCTCCATGTTGCGGGCGCGGCTGCTGGCGCGGCGTCCGTGGAACTATGTGGACGCCACCAATCTCTCGCCCCACGAGCGCCGCAGTTGGATCAAGCTGGCGCATGATTTTGGTTACGAGGCGCACGCGGTTTTCTTCGATGTGCCGCCCGAAGTCTGCATCGAGCGCAATCACCGCCGCGATCGCAACGTGCCGGAAGATGTCATGCAGCGCATGGCCGGCAAGCTGCGTCCGCCGAAGTTCGAAGAGGGCTTCGCCAAGATCACCGTGGTCCGGCTGAAGGGGAAAACCGAGGGCGGTGCGGTTCCGGAAGAACCGCGGCAGGAGTTGCCCATCGAGCCGGATGAAGGCGGGCCGCCCAGCCTGGACGAACCCGAATATTAAAGTTGGGAACAAGGCCGGGTGCCTCCGGCCCATGCGAGTTCGTGTGAGAACCTGCCGCCCCTGCCGGGGCCCAGATTAGTTTTCCACGCTACCCAGCAGTTACGCGCTAGGCTAAAGGGAGTTTCCCCTCTCGGAGCTGCTACCTTCCTGCTTCGCAGTCCACCGGCTTCCTCGATCAAGTCGAGTAGTTCTACGACTCCGGCATCTCTGTCAATGTGCTACCATCCTCGCGAACTCGCAGGTATAGGCTTGCGAAGTAATCATTCTTTTCCTGGGAGGAGTTTGCTATGCAAACCAAGGTAGACGCATTGATGACGGCAGGGTGGACAGCGCTGATCGCGCTGGGCATACGAGTGCTGGAAGCGCTTGCACTGTGGATTGTTGGCCGCTGGCTGATCGGTTTTGCGATTAACATGATCGGCCGCGGCATGAGCCGCCAGAAGATCGACCCCACGCTGATCCGCTATATCCAGAATGCGGTGGGCGCCATCCTCAACATCGTACTGGTCATCGCCATCCTGGGCTTCTTCGGCGTACAGACCACGAGCCTGGCGGCCCTGATCGCGGCGGCCGGTGTGGCCATTGGCCTGGCGTGGAGCGGATTGCTGGCCAACTTTGCCGCCGGAGTGTTTCTCATTATCCTGCAGCCGTTCAAGGTTGGCGATTTTGTGACTGCGGGCGGAATCATGGGCACCGTGCACGAGATCGGCCTGTTCGTAACCTACATCGACACGCTGGACAATGTGCGGCACATCGTGGGTAACGGCAAAATCTTCGGCGACGTCATCCAGAACTATTCTCACAACGCTTTCCGCCGCGTGGACCTGACGGCGCAACTGGCGCATGGAGTGGACGTGCACGTTGCGATGGCGTCGCTCAAGAAGGCGCTGGCCGGCATTCCCAACGTCATGACCAACCCCGCTCCCGATGTGGAGATCCTGACCTTCACGCTTGCGGGCCCGGTGCTGGCCGTGCGTCCGTACTGCAACAACAAGGACTACTGGCAGGTGTACTTCGACACCAACCGGCTGATTAAAGAGACGTTCACCACCGCCGGTTTCGAAGTGCCCGAACAGCACTACATGGTGCGCACGACCGCTGCCGGCGCTGCTGCCGCGGCACATTCTGCATAACGGCTAATTCTGCAGACGGGAGGAGTGGCGGACAGCCGCTCCTCCCTGTTGGCCATCCAACTGACAAGAGGGAACGCTATGCAGAAAATCACTCCCTTCCTGTGGTTCGACAGCCAGGCCGAAGAGGCCGCGAACTTTTATGTGTCAATTTTCAAGGATTCCAGGATCAAGAGCGTCAGCCGCTACGGTGGAGGTGGGCCTGGACCGAAGGGATCGGTGATGTCGGTCACCTTCCAACTGGAAGGACAAGACTTCATGGCCTTGAACGGCGGCCCGCTTTTCACTTTCACGCCTGCGGTATCGTTTTTTGTGAACTGCGAAACCCAGCAGGAAATCGATGACCTGTGGGAGAAGCTTACGGCAGGCGCAGAGGAGGTCAGGTGCGGCTGGCTGAAAGACAAGTATGGTCTTTCCTGGCAGATCATTCCCACGGCATTGGGCGAGATGTTGCAGGACCCGGACCCGGAGAAATCGAAGCGAGTCATGCAAGCCCTGATGCAGATGAACAAGCTTGACATTGCGACTTTGAAGCGGGCCTACGAGCAGGGATAAGAGCCGGGCATCCCAGTTGCCCTGGCCAGCCCGATTTGCATTACCGCCGAAACCAGCACACAATAGAGCAAGCCACTCTCCCAGTCCGGAGGCGCACCGGACCTTGATGCTGCTCCGTCCACGTTGTCAACTTAGATGCCCTTCGTCCAAAAAATAAACTGTGCGTCCTGACTTTCGTTGCCAACGACGTTTGGTCGGGCACACAATGGTGGCAGCAAAGCTTTACAAAGGGCAACACCACGGACGGAGGGTTGTATGGGGCCAAGGTGTGCAGTAACCGGTTTGATATTGGCTCTTGTAGCGGCGGCAACCAGCGCTGCCGCCGACAAATCCACGGGACCTGACCCAGCCGCGAAGATGCTCCAACGTTAAGAATGCGCCGTTTTCGGCGGAAGTGATTACGGAGTATGACCGTACGCTGGACAACGGTGGCCGCATCCATCGCGAGTCACGGGGCGCGATCTTCCGCGACAGTCAGGGCCGGATGCGAACGGAGAGCCAGCCGTCGGCCCTTCAGCCGGGACCTGAGAAGGCCGACCGCATCACCATCAACGATCCCATCCAGCAAGTCATCATCTATCTCAATCCCAAGACCAAGACCGCAACTGTGGTTCGTTTTAGCGATATCGAACCGAACCCTTCGGTAGTAGCGGCGAAGCCTGCAAAAGCGAAAGGGAAGTCGAAGATTCGCCTGGCGGGGCAGCCCGGGACCGGGAATGCGCCGAGCGATACGCTGTCGGAGACCAGTCCGGGGGGCGGACCCGGAAATCTGCCGCCGGCCCAGGGGATACCGACCAGCAGGATGGACGCCACAATTTTTGCCAATAGCCCTGCGACGATCGTGCCGCTGGGAACCAGGAACATCGAGGGTGTCAGCGCGACCGGCACCCGAACTACGCGGACCATCAATCCCGGTACAATGGGAAATGACCAGCCGATTGTCTCGACCAGCGATACCTGGGTTGCAACCGAGCTCAAGGTAACGGTGCTGAGCGAAAGCGATGACGGACAAGAAGGCCACAGTACAATGAAGCTGGTCGACATTGTGCGCGGCGAACCCAGCGTGGCGTTGTTCGTGATCCCGGCGGACTACAAGGTACGAGAAAGCGCCATGGCCGCGAACGCAGTACACTAGGGGAACTGACGGTAAACTGGATGGTTGATCTCGATCTCTCACCGCCCGAAGGCTTGACGATTTCTTTGTGGCGGTCGCTGCTTCTGAACATCATCGATCGCGTCGCCCCGGAGCGACTGCCGCCGCTCGAACTCACCTCGAAGCCGGTGGATGTCGGCTTCATGTTTGGCGACTTGCTGGAACTGCCCTGGTATCGCACCGTATTCAGCAACCTGGCCGACGTGATCTCTCCCGACATGCTGCCGCCGCTGCAATTGGAGTCCAAGCCGGTCGATCTCGGCGAGTTGCTGGGCGATGACCTGGCGCATGGATGGTGGTATTCGCTGCTGGGCAACCTGCGCGACCGACTGGCGCCAGAAAAGCTGCCGCCGCTGCAGCTCACTTCGCGACCGGTGGCTGCCTTTGGCGCCGACGCGAGCCTGCAGATCCTCGACTGGTCCACATTAATCAGTGGTCCCAAAATTTATCTGCCGGATGCGCCCAAAGAAGCGGCCGTAGTCGCAAACTTTCAACAGGCCGCCGCGCTGCCAGCACCGGTTGCCATGCCGTTTCATCCCGAACTGCTGGCGACCCGGTTGCGGTTGACGCGTGACCTGGGCCGCACCAACTTCCGGCGCAGAATTTGGATTGGGCTCGCCGCGGCCGAGGCGGTATTTCTTCTGGTGGCGCTGTTCAAGTTCCAGTAACTCAGGGAGACAGCCTTTGAACCTCAAGACCAGCACGCGATTGGTGAATGGCGTGGTTATCGTGGACATCGTCGGCGAACTCAGGCTGGGCGAAGGAACCGGTATCTTACGCGACGTGGTCCATGATCTGACGGGCAAGGGTTATGTCAACATCCTTCTGAACCTGGCGGCGGTACGCCACATTGACAGCGCCGGCGTGGGCGAGCTGATGAGTTGCTTCACCTCCATCCGCAATCAGGGCGGCCACCTCAAGCTGATGAACCTTAACAAGAACGTCCACAACCTTCTGCAGATCACCAAGCTCTACACCATCTTCGAGATCGCCGAAGACGAACCTGCCGCGCTCAAATCGTTCCAGTAGGAGCTTTGCGAGGATCGGCACCGCCCGGCCGGCGCAGTATCGTCATCGAAACGTAAGCTCCGATCCATGATCCCAGCGCCGCGAAACAGACGTACACCCAGTTGCGGGTGTAGCTGATGACCGCGAATGCCGACAGCAGGTACCACACGCTGCTCCACGTGGCTGCGGGCACCCGTTTGCGCGACGAGACCGCCGCGTTGAACATGACATACACGGCGTCGGTCGCGGCGGTGGAGGCGGCGACGCCCAGGGCTAGTAAAGGATGAATCTGCAGCACGTTCTCACCTCAGGTGGCAGAACGGGATTGCAACATTCGCCAGCGCAATGGTCAAGTGCGAAAAAACGATGCGTGGCTTGGGCGGAAAGTTATTCCGGCGTGCGCGGCTCGTCGATCAGGAACAGCCAGCTGCCGTCCGGCTGGCGCTGTACGACTTCGGTGCTGACGCCGCGCGCGGTGGACCCCGTACTGCTCAGCGTCCAAGCCGCGTGCAGCACCGCCAGTCCTCCGCCGGACTCGACCACGGAGCGGGTCTCCAACTCCATCTGGCCACGACGCGCCAGCATGCGCTGATAGGCCTCGCGGATCGCTTCATGTCCAACTGAAGCGTGACCACTGATGACCAGCACTGCGCCCGGCTCGTAGAGCGCGACTAAAGCTTCTAGGTCGCCCCGGTTGAAGGCGTCGAGGAAGAGAGCGTGGATTTCGGAGGGTGCGCGTGCTTGCATCGCGTTCTAGTCGTCTGCCCCAACGCCAACGCCGGGCCCTGTTACTTCGCCTGCTAAAATCCCGGCGGGAATCTCCTGGTCCTTGTATTGCAGCTGATAGAGCTTCCAGTAAATGCCGCGTTCCGCCAGCAGTTGCTGGTGGGTGCCGATCTCCCGCACCTTGCCTTTGTGCATAACGATGATCTTGTTGGCGCGCTGAATAGTGCTCAGGCGGTGCGCGATGATGATCGAAGTGCGGCCCTCAACCATGCGCGTGAGCGCCTCGCGGACCCGGAACTCGGTGTCGGTGTCCACGCTGGAGGTAGCTTCGTCAAGGATCAGGATCTTGGGATTGTGCGCCAGCGCGCGCGCAAACGAGATGAGCTGCTTCTGACCGGTGGATAGGGTACTGCCGCGCTCGCGTACTTCTTCCCCGAAGCCGCCCGGCAGCGAACGAATGAAGTCGGCCACATTGACCTGCTCGGCGGCATTCTCGACCTCCTGGTCGGCAATCCAGCTCGAACCCAGGCGGATGTTGCCGGCAACGGTTCCCGAGAAGAGGAACGGGTCCTGCAGCACGACGCCGTAGCGCCGCCGCAAATCCACCAGGTCCATGTCGCGAATGTCCACGCCGTCAATGCGGATTGCGCCCTGCTGCACGTCATAGAAGCGCAGCAGCAGAGAGATGATGGTGGTCTTGCCGGCGCCGGTATGGCCAACGATGGCCACCGTCTCGCCCGGTTCGATGGTGAACGATACGTCGCGCAACACCCAGTCGTATTCCTGGGCGAGATTTCCGTTGCCTCCGGCCGTCTTCAGTTTTTCGCCCTTGCTGGCAGCCTCCTCGGCCGCCTGGGCCAGGGTGCGATAGGCAAACCAGACGTGCTCGAACTCGATGCGGCCCGGTCCATCGGGCACTTTGGGCGCGGCTGGCGACACGATCTCGGCCGGGGTGTCGAGCAGCTTGAAGACGCGCTCGCTCGACGCCATCGCCGATTGCAGGATGTTGTACTTCTCGCTGAGGTCCTGGATGGGCCGGAAGAATCGCTGCGCGTACTGCATGAACGCAACCAGCACGCCGAGCGTCACCAGGTTGCGAATCACCTGGTTGCCGCCGAACCACACCACGCAGGCGATCGCGGTTGCCGAGAGCACTTCCACCACCGGGTAGTACACGGCGTGCGCCATGATCGCGTCCTTGAACGCGTCCATGTGGGTGCGGTTGATCTTCTCGAAGCGCTCGTACGACTTCTTCTCGCGGTTGAACAACTGCAGGACGACAATACCGGTCACGTGCTCCTGCAGGTAAGCGTTGATCCTGGCGATGGCGACGCGAATGCGCCGGTAGCTCTCGCGCACCTTTCGGCGGAAGATGGAGGTCGCGTAGAAGATGATCGGCAGCACGGCAAAGGTGATCAGCGCCAGCCGCCAGTTCATGTTCAGCATGATGACCAGGATGCCGAGCAGCACGAAGATGTCTTCGAAGATCGAGACCACGCCCGCGGTGAACAGTTCGTTCAGCGCATCCACGTCACTGGTGACGCGCGTGACCAGCCGGCCAACCGGATTCCTGTCGAAGAACGCGATGTGCAGCCGTTGCAGATGGCGGAAGATCTCGCTGCGCAGATCGAACATCACCTTCTGCCCGGTCCACTGCATGACGTAGGTCTGGGTGAACTCGAGCAGAAAACTGAACAGCAGAATGCCGATATACATTCCGGCAATCTGCGCGATGCCGGTCAGCGGCCGCGGGCTGAGGAAGCGGTCGAGCAGTGAATGAGCTTCGGTATGGCTGGCGAGATATTTGTCGATCGCGACTTTGGTGAGATAGGGGCCGAGTACGTCGGCGCATGCCTTCAGCACGATCGCAATCAGGGCGATCACCACCTGCACCCGGTACGGGTGCAGATAAGTCAGCAGGCGCTTCATCAGCCTGCTGTCATATGCCTTGCCTAATACCTCTTCTTCGTGGATTCCAGCCATGTCCCCGAGATGATTGTAAACAATCGCTTGAGAACATATAGACGAGATCGGAGCGGGGCGGGATGGAAAAGATTGCGGAATCTGCTTTTCCGGTGGATCGAGCAAAAAGCAGATCCCTCGCCCGTCGTGGTGGGCTCGTGATGACAAATCAAGAGATTTGTAACGGCCACCACCTTCGACGGGCTCAGGCTAATTTCCGCAGCACCAGCGCCGAGTTCTTGGAGCCGAAGGCAATGCAGTTACACACCGCATGCTCGATTGCGGCAGGTCGTCCCGGTTCCGGGACATAATCGAGGTCGCAATCCGGATCGGGTTTTTCCAGATTGATGGTCGGCGGAATCTGGCCGTGCTGCATGGCGACCAGGGTGGCGGCAATTCCAGCCGCGCCGCAGGCTCCTTGCGGATGGCCGATCTGCGACTTCAAGCTCGACATCGGCGTGGCGAAGGCCTTGTCGCCCAGCGCCAGCTTCAGAGCGCGGGTCTCGATGCGATCGTTCAACTGCGTCGAGGTGCCGTGCAGGTTGACGTAGCCAACGTCGGCCGCCGCGATGCCTGCATCTTCCATGGCCATCTGAATGGCGCGCGCCGGCTCTTCGCCGCACTCCTGCAGCCGGACCCGGTGGAAGGCTTCGCAGGTGGATCCATAACCGGTGACCTCAGCCAGAATTCGCGCTCCGCGCGCGCGGGCATGCTCGAATTCCTCGAGAAAAAACATCCATGCTCCCTCGGCGACCACGAAGCCGTCGCGATCGGCCGAGAAGGGCCGCGAGGCGCGCTCCGGAGCATGGTTCCACGAAGCCGTCATGATCTTCATCAGGGTGAAGCCCTTCATGATTCCCGGCGCGATCGGCGCGTCCACGCCGCCGACCAGCATCATGGGCAGAAAGCCAAACTGGATTTGCCGCAGCGCGTAGCCGAACGCGTCCGTCGAGGACGTGCAGCCCGTGGTGATGACGTGGCTCATGCCGCGCAGCCCGAAGCGCATGCTGATCTCGCTGGAGAGCGTGCCCATGGTGCCGCTCGGGATGCAGAACAGGCTGACTTGCTTCACCTTCCCTTGCAGCCACAGCCGGACTTGCTCTTCCGAAAATTCCTGCGCGCCACCGCCGGAGCCGAGCAGCACACCGATCTCGCGCTGCTGCTCCAGCGAGAGTTGCGCTGTGTCGATGCCGGCTTCGCGCAGCGCCTCGGTGGACGCCGCCAGCGCAAGGGGGACTGCGCGCGAGACGTGCTTGCGCTCGTGCGCGTCAACCCAGGCCAGTTCGTCGAAGTCCTGCACCTCGCCGGCAATCTGCACCGGCAGGTCGCTGGCGTCGAAGCTGCGGACATGCTTCACTCCGCTGGTTCCAGCCAGAATGGCGCGGCAGAAGGCTTCATTGCCGATGCCGTTGGGGCTGACCACGCCCATGCCGGTGATGACGACGCGTTTCTTCATAGCAATTAGCAACTAGCGACTAGCAACTAGTCATGGCTGGCGAGCAGTGAGGTCGTGGGCTCTTGATCCCGGCCGACGCCATGCGCCGATCGCGAGTATCAGATATTAACAGCTAGTTGCTAGTCGCTAGCTGCCAGTTGCTAATCTAGTACTCTGGGAACGCCTTCGCTAACGTGATGCCCCTAGGAATTTACATCTCGGTGCCGTTCTGCCGCACCAAATGCAGCTTTTGCAACTTTGCCTCGGGAGTATTTTCGCGCGCGCTGTTTGACCGCTACGTCCAGCAGGTGTGCGCAGAGATTGAAGCTGCCGAGCGCATTGCGCAGGAGCTCGGTGGCGATCTCGAACGCCGGGTGGATTCGATCTACCTCGGCGGCGGCACGCCGTCGGTGCTCGCGCCCGATCAGTTGGAACGCCTGTTTCGCGCGGTCCGTGACAACTTCGACGTCGAGCCGTGCAGCCGAGATCACGGTCGAGTGCGCACCCGGCACCATCAGCGACGAGATTCTGGAAGCGCTGCTCCGCTGCGGTGTCAATCGCGTGAGCCTGGGCGTGCAATCGTTCGTGGACCAGGAATGTTCTTCCGTCGGCCGGCTTCATACTCGCACCATCACGCTGGCGGACATCGCGCGCCTGCGGGCCAGCGGCATCGGCAACATCAGCCTCGACCTGATCGCCGGCTTGCCTCACCAGACCGAAGAGAGCTGGCAGTTTTCGCTTGGCGAGACGCTGGCGACGGGCGTCCCCCACGTCAGCGTGTACATGCTGGAGGTGGACGAGGACTCGCGCCTCGGCACCGAGTTGCTGGCAGGCGGCAGCCGCTATCACGCGCACTTCGTTCCCGACGACGATCTCACCGCTGACCTCTACCTGGCAGCCTGCGAGCGGTTGGAGAAGGGTGGCGTCCAGCAATACGAGATTTCGAACTTTCGCCCGGCCGGTGACCCACGGCATCGGACTGCGGGACTCGCGGCACAATCTCAAGTACTGGACGCGGCAGCCCTATCTGGGATTTGGAGTGGACGCGCACTCGATGCTGGTCGCCGACCAAACGCTGCGAGCGGAAGGCGTGCAGGCGATCCGCTTCGCGACTCCGGATTCGCTGGAAGGCTACACGGCGGCGGCGAACGAATTGGATCCGGTCGCGTCGCGCGCACAGCAGCTTCGCGCGTCGCGGACGCTGGTGGACGCGCAAGCGGCGCTGGAGGAGTCGTTCTTCCTGGGGCTGCGCATGAATCGCGGCGTTTCGCTTCGAGCTCTCGAACAACAGTTTGGTGAGCGAAGTGGTTGGCCGCTGTCAGCCAGCGATCGACGATCTCGCCGCCAGCGGATTGCTGCAAGTCGAAGGCGAACGGTTGCGGCTGACTGCGAGAGGGCGACTCTTATCGAATGAGGTGTTCGCGCGCTTTCTGCAAGAGCCACAAGAAACCACACCAAATTCGATAGACTGGACATCCATGTACTCCTCCGCTCCCGAATCCGACGTCAAGGCCAGCGATCGTATCCGCGCCTGCGATTGACCTGCGCAGCGACACGGTCACCAAGCCGTCGCCCGAGATGCGGCGAGCCATGTTCGAGGCCGAGGTCGGCGATGATGTCTACGCTGAAGACCCGACCATCAATCGCCTGGAACAGCGCGCGGCGGAGATCTTCGGACGCGAGGCGGCGCTGTTCGTTCCCAGCGGGACGATGGGCAACCAGATCGCGATCAAGCTGCACACCCACCACGGGCAGGAGGTCATCTGCGAGGAACGCGGCCACGTCTTCAACTACGAAATGGCGATGATGGCGCACTTTTCCGGCGTAGTGCCGCGGACCGTGTGGGCGGAAGACGGCATCCTGACCTGGGAGCACGTCAAGTCGAAGCTGAAGGGCAGGAGCTACCACGCGGCGAAGACCGGCCTGGTTTCACTGGAGAACACGCACAACATTGCCGGTGGCACCATCACGCCGCCCGACGGTGTTCGACGAGGTCTGCGACAACGCGCATGAGGCGGGCCTGCCCGTGCATCTCGATGGCGCGCGCATCTTCAACGCTGCCGTCGCGCTCGGAATTCCGGTGGCACAGCTTACCGCGAAGGCCGACACCGTGATGTTCTGCCTCTCCAAAGGACTGGGCGCGCCCGTGGGTTCATTGCTGGTGGGCAGCGCGGAGCTGATGGACCGCGGCCGCATCATTCGCAAGGCGCTTGGCGGGGGCATGCGGCAGGCCGGAATTCTTGCCGCTGCGGGCCTGATCGCTCTGGAACACGGGCCGCAGAAGCTGAAGCAGGACCACGCCAATGCGCGCTTCCTCGCCGAGGGCCTGGCGGAAATTCCCGGCATCAAGATCGATCCAAGCAAGGTGCAGACCAACATCCTGATGTGCGACGTCAGCGGCACCGGCATGACCTCGGACGAGTTGTCGCGCAAGCTGGCCGAACAAAACGTGCTGGCCAACGGAGTAGGGCCGCAACTTATTCGATTCGTGACCCACCTCGACGTGAACCGCAAGCAGTGCGAGCAGGCGGTGGAGGTGGTCAGCTCGATCTGCGGTGCGAAGGCAGGCCGAGTTTGAGTTCGTAAATATCGCTCATCTCACAAATCTTTTCGGTTCGTATCAGGGCACGACTTTTTAGTCGTGCCGAACAGGGCGCAGAAAGAGTCGGGCTTTAGCCCCGGCACATGTAAAACAAACGCCATCAGGGGCAGCCCAAGCTCTTGATTGACCGGGTTGCGGCATGGCTGAAGCCATGCCCTGATACAAACCGGGTCATGAAATAGGTCTGCGGAGTGGCCTTTAGCGTTTTCGGTGAGCTCCGTGTGCTCCGTGGTGACGAGGATCTGCAGGCAGAAGGGATCTCATTCATGCGCTATCGATCATTAGGCAAAACCGGATTGAAGGTCAGCGAAATTGGCTACGGCGCGTGGGGCATCAGCAGGGCGCAGTGGGTGGGCGCGGAGGACGAGGAGTCGCTGCGCTCACTGCGGGCGGCGCGCGAGGCTGGTGTCAACTTCTACGACACAGCCCTCGCTTATGGCGACGGCCACAGCGAGCGTCTGATCGCGCAGTGCTTTGGCCAGTCGAGCGACGTCATCATCGCCAGCAAGGTGCCGCCAAAAGACGGCGTCTGGTCGGTGAAGCCCGGCAGTCCGCTGCGAAATACCTTCCCCAAGGAGTATGCGCTGGATTGCCTGGACGAAACCCTGAAAAACCTCGGCCGGAAAAGTGTGGATCTTTACCAGTTCCACACCTGGATTGACGACTGGGCCACCGCGGAGGAATGGCAAGCGGACCGTTCAGCGAAATGAAATCATCGGGCAAGGCGAAGTTCGTGGGCATCTCGATCCAGAGCCATCAGCCGACCAATGCGCTAAAGGCGCTCGAGACCGGCCTGATTGACGTGGTGCAGGTGATCTACAACATCTTCGACCAGTCGCCCGAGGACGAACTGTTTCCCTACTGCCAGAGGCACGGCATCGGGGTGATCGCGCGTGTGCCGTTCGACGAAGGGAGCCTGACCGGCAAGATCACGCCTGACACGGAGTTCCCTGAAGGCGACTTTCGCAACACCTACTTTGCCGGCAGCCGCAAGCAGGAAGCCTGGGAGCGCGTGCTGGCTATCGCGGTCGATCTTGGCATCGGCATGGACGACATGCCGCAAATCGCGCTGCGCTTCTGCCTCTCCCATCCCGCCGTCTCCACGATTATTCCCGGCATGCGAAGCACGAAGCATGTCGCCGCGAATACGGCCGCCTCCGATATCGGGCCCCTTCCGCAGGAAACGCTGCGCAAACTGCGCGGGCATCGCTGGGTCCGAAGCTATTACTGGTGAGCGCGCGCGACTGCTGACCTCAACGCCCGCAGCGGCCTGCTCTGCTTCGCTATAATCGAACGGGTGGGTACTTTTGTGACCACAATCCAGGAGAAGTTGGCGGCCTCTGGCGCCCGTCCCGGACGCTATCGCGGCGCGGAAACACCGGCCGCGTTTGGCGATGTTCGGGCCGAACTTCGCGCGCTACTGGGAGGCTGCGCCATATTCGACGTGAGCTGGCAGGCCAAGCTGGTGCTGACCGGGGAGGACCGCGTCCGCTGGCTGAACGGCATGGTCACCAACAACGTTCGCGATCTTGCCCCGGGGCACGGCGTGTACAGTTTTCTGCTCAATGCGCAGGGACGCATCCAGGGAGACCTCGTTGCTTACAACCGGGGCGACTACCTGCTGGTTACGACCGACCGCGAGCAAGCGCCCGCGATTGTTGAGATTTTCGATCGCTACATCATCATGGACGATGTCGAGGTCACCCCCGTCAGCGACAAGCTGGCCACGATAGGCGTGGCAGGGCCGAAAGCGAGTGAGGTCCTGTCTGAGGTTGACGTCGCAATCCGGCAGCTTGAACCTGGCCAAGTGATTGACACAGTGTGGCACGATGTTGGCATCTCGGTCGCGCGCAGCGCTCAGCCTCCGATGGACGGTTACGAGATCTGGTTTTCCGCCGAGAATGCAGACAAGGTTTGGGACGCGTTGGTCAGCGCGGGCGCAACTCCGGTGGGCAGCGATGCGCTGGAGCTGTACCGCATCGTCCGGGGTGTGCCTCGTTTTGGCGTCGATCTCCGGGAACGCGATCTGCCGCAAGAGACCGGCCAGCAGTACGCGCTGAACTTTGCCAAAGGCTGCTACATTGGGCAGGAGATTGTGGAGCGTATTCGTTCGCGGGCCATCCTGCACCGTACGTTTGTCGGCTTCGAGGTGGAAGGTGAGCCGCCACAGCCGGGAACGAAGGTACGTGTCAACGACAAGAACGCAGGCGAGATGACCAGCGCTGCACGTGTTCCACTTCCCAGCGGTGAACGGACCCTGGCACTCGGGTATGCGCATCGCGAGATCGCAGATCCCGGGGACAAGAGTGCAGATCGGCGAGCAAAACGCAACTGTTCAGATGTTGCCTTTCGCCAGCGAATCTTGACGCGGAAAGGCGAACCACGAGCGAATAGCGACTAGCGACTTTATGCCAGACAAAGAGAAAAAATCGGAATTTGTAGTGACTGACCGCCGTCTGTTCAGCACCGACGGTGAATTGCGCCAGGACGTTGTCGAGGACGAGGAGCGCCGGGCGGAACGGGAGCGCGAAAAGCGCGAAGCCCAGCAGCGCGTCAATGACGAGCGCGCGGAGCGCAACCAGCCTGCGCCTCCGGCTTCGACCCAGACAATAGCGCCGCCGCCCGACGGCCCTGAGCCGGAAGCTCCCACCGCAGCCGAACAGCAGGCCTCAGCCGACGCTTACAACAAGTCGGCGCGGCAAATGGACGACCAGATCAACAAGGAGATGCGCAAGCAGGGGCAGACGCATCGGGCGACCGACTTCGAGATGACCTTCGAAAAATTTGTCGCCTCGATTTACATGAGCGCGCTCATGCAACTGGGGCTCGCTGCGCCGCCGGGAGAGAAGCCGGGGGTGGACCTGATCGGCGCGCGGCAGACCATCGACACCCTCGCCATCATGCAGGAGAAGACGAAAGGCAATCTGACTCCGGCCGAGCAAAACATGCTGCAGAACTGCCTCTATGAAGTGCGCATGGCCTACCTGGAAGTCACCAACCTGATCGCCCGTCCGCCTCAGGGCGGTCCCGGCGCTGACATCAAGGTCGGATGAAAGCTACGCTCACGGTGCTGGGCAGCGGGACCTCGATGGGCGTGCCCACTATCGGCTGCGACTGCCGCGTTTGCACTTCAGCTGACCCGCATGACCGCCGCACCCGACCTTCAGTCATGGTGCAGTGGGACGGGCACACAGTGGTCATTGACACCACGCCCGACTTCCGCGAGCAGGCCATTCGCGAGCACATCCGCAAGATTGACGCCGTGCTTTACACCCACGGCCACGCCGACCACATTCTCGGGCTCGATGATGTTCGGCCGCTCAGCTTTCCCCGTGTCACCGGCGGAGCAAAGATTCCGCTGTTCGCCAGCGACATGACAGCGCAAGTGCTGCGCAGCGTTTTCCGCTATATTTTCGAGGCCGATTACAAGTACGGCGGACTCGCGCAAGTCGAGATACAGCCGGTGAACGGGCCGCTGGAGCTGTTCGGAGCAACGTTTACCCCGCTGGCGGTATTTCATGGCGACGTTCCTATCGAGGCCTATCGCTTCGGCTCAGCCGCCTATCTTACCGATTTCAGCAGCATCCCGAAGGAGTCGCTGGCCCAATTGCAGGGTCTCGACATCCTGTTCCTGGACGCGCTGCGGCACCATCCGCACCCCACGCACTCCACCGTGAAGAGCTCGCTGGAGCTGGTGGAGCGGCTGCAACCGAAGCGTGCGTACTTCACGCACATTGCGCACGACCTGCCGCACGACGAAACCAACGCCACGCTGCCGGTGAATGTCCGCCTGGCCCACGATGGCCTCAAACTCGAGTTCGATCTCTAGGACGCCAGCCCATGCAAGTCTTCCACAAACTTGAGGATGTGCCGCCGCAACTTGGCCCCACAGTCACCAGTGTGGGCAACTTCGATGGCGTGCACCTCGCCCATCAGGAGGTAGTGCGGCGCATGGCGAAGAGCGCGCATACGCTGGGGGGCAAGGCGGTAGTAGTGACCTTCGAGCCGCATCCCTTCCGCATTTTGCGGCCGGATGCCGCGCCCAAACTGCTGACCCCATTGCCGGTCAAGTTACAACTCTTGGAGCAGGCCGGCGTGGATGCCGTATTGCTGCTGCCTTTCACCCGCGATCTCTCGCTGATGACCGCGCAGGATTTTGCGCGCGAGGTGCTGGTGGGGACCTTGCACGCCCGCGAAGTGCACGAGGGCTACAACTTCCACTTCGGCCACAAGGCGCAAGGGAACGTGAGTACGCTGGACGCGCTGGGCAAAGAACTGGGTTTCGAGGCAGTCGTCTATTCCGAGCTATTGCGGCGCGGGCATCACGTTTCCAGCAGCGAGATCCGCAAGCTTCTTGCTGCGGGAGAAGTAGGAAAGGCGCGCGCCTTGCTGGGACGCCCGTTCAGCATCTTCTCCAATCCGGGGCGAGGCCGCGGCTACGGCCACAAGTACACCGTGCCCACCATCAACCTGTCGCGCTACGACGAGATGGTTCCTGCCGATGGCGTTTACATTACCTGGCTGCGCGTTGGGGGCGAGTGCTTCGAGGCGGTGACCAACGTTGGCAATCGTCCCACGTTCGGCCCGGATTCCTTCGCCATCGAGAGCCACCTGCTGAACTTCCATCCCATCGAACTGCTGGCGCAAACCGAGTTGGAGCTGATCTTTCTGAAACGCCTACGCCCGGAGATCAAGTTCCCGTCGGTCGAAGCGCTACGCGAGCAGATCGCCAAGGACGTGCACAAGGCGAGAAGGTATTTCCATCTACTCAGAGAAAACGTCTCTTAGGTCTCCGCGATCCGTCTGACAGGTGACGCTAGCTGTCTGCGAGAGAACCAAGTGTTGTTGCCGGGTCCACACCAGAGCAGGAAACGTGCCTCGCAGGGCGACTCGGTTCAGCCACAGTGTCCCGCCGCAGGAGGAGTGCCAGCAGATCTGCAACTGGAGAGGATGTCGGACTTCAGCGTTCGTAGACGTCCTTGCGATGCGCGACTACGGGTAACGGCCACTCGCTTTTCGACGTCATCAATCGTGTATAGAATGCGGTAATCGCCTACGCGGATGCGCCACTGATCTTTGTATCCTCGAGCTTCTTGCATCCTGCCGGTCTAGGGTTGTCGGCAAGCGTCACAATCTTGCGGTCTATCCTCGCAAACAGCGTATCGCTTAACGCGTCCAGTCTCTGCCGGCGATGGCTTGATTTCGAGGGAGTAGCTAGCCACGCTGACGACGGCCCTTCAGTCGGTTTTCCAGGTCATTCCGTGACGAAAGCGCACAAGACGCGGGTTGGGACAGGCTGGTCAACAGTGAACTGCCCAAATCGCCGAAGAAGCTTTCGGGTTCGAGGTTCTGATCACTACGGACAAGAGCATGGTGACACAACAGAACTTGAAGGGCCGCGTCATCGCCATTGTGGTCCTTGGCAATTCTCGGGCGGCTTGTGCAGCGTCACGTCCGAAGAATAGTCTCTAGCCGTGAATGCCGCGACACCCGGCAGCTACGTTGAGGTATCAATCCCCTTCTGACGAGAACCGGCCCAGTTCGCGGCCCTTCCCAACCTTTCCCAAAAAGCCTGGGGCCAGACAAGGCTTGCTTGCGCCCCACAAACCTCCCGGCAGAATCGCGGGGTGAGTATATAGTGTGGGGCGGCCACTTGATGGCTGCTTCGCTCGTTCTAAACCCGAGGTTCTTGCGCATGAGACTGTTGGTGATTGCATCGCTCGTTCTGGCCTGCACCGTGGCGCTCTCCGCCCAAAACAACGGCACCAGCCTCGAGGCGCGCCGCGCGCAGTTGCGCGACGCCTTGCAGGCGGAATGGGAGTACACAGCTTCGCACCATCCCGAATTCGCGACCTACGTCGGCGACACCCGCTACAACGACCGCCTGGGCGACTACTCGCCCGAGGCGATTGCGAAGCAGGTCGAGCATGCCAAGCAGCAACTCAAGGTCTTCGAGGCAATCGACACCGACGGGCTTCCCCGACGAACGAGGCGCTCAATCAGCAGCTCATGGTGCGCGACCTGCGCGAGGACGTGGAGGGCGCGAAGTTCAACGACTGGGAGATGCCGGTCAACCAGTTCGGAGGCGTGCATCTGAGCTACGCGTCCATGCCGACGCAGATGCCATTCAACACGGTGAAGGATTACGAGAACTACATTGCTCGGCTGCACCAACTGCCGCGCGTGCTCGATCAGGTCACCGACGACATGAAGCTCGGTTTGCGCGACCAGCTTGATGCCGCCCAAATTTCTGCTGGAGAAAGTGACGGTCCAGGCGCAGGAGATCGCCGACGCGACGTGGAGACAAGAGTCCCGTTCAACCAGCCGGTGTTGAAATTTCCCGAAGGGGTTTCAGCCGCCGATCAGCAGCGCCTGCGCGACGCAGTGACGAAGGCGGTCAAGACCGAAGTCAATCCCGCCTACGCCAAGTTCGCCGCCTTCGTGAAGAACGACTATGCCCCGAAGGGCCGCACCGAGATGGGCGTCTGGTCACTGCCCGACGGTGATGCCCGCTATCAGTTCGCAGTCCGGCAGCATGACCACCACCGATCTTCAGCCTGAGCAGATTCACCAGATGGGCCTGAAGCAGGTGGCCGAACTCGACGCCGCAGATGCTGGCCATCGCCAAGCAGCAGGGCTTCGCCGACCTGAAGAGCTTCAACGAGCACATCCGCCAGGACCCCAAGCTGCACGGCACCTCGGGCCAGCAGATTCTCGACCTGTATCAGCACTACACCGACCAGATGTACACCAAGCTGCCGCAACTGTTTGGACGGCTGCCGAAGAACAAGCTGGTGGTGGTCCCGATGGAAGCGTTCCGCGCGCCCGACTCGGTTCCGGCCGACTACTCGCCGGGAGCCGGCAGACGGCTCACGTCCCGGCCGCATCAACGTGAACGAGTACGATCCCGAGCACCGCCTGCTGCTGAACGTGGAAGCCATCGCCTATCACGAAGGCGTTCCCGGGCACCATCTGCAGTTTTCGATTGCGCAGGAGTTGACCGACATTCCGCCGTTCCGCAAGTACGGAAGCTATAACGCCTACTCCGAGGGCTGGGCGCTTTACTCCGAGCGGCTGGGCAAGGACGTCGGGTTCTACCAGGACCCGTACAGCGAATACGGCCGCCTGGAAAACGAGATGTGGCGCTCGATTCGGCTGGTGGTCGACACCGGCGTGCACTACAAGCACTGGACGCGCGAGCAGATGGTGGACTTCTTCCGCGAGCACACCGCCATGGACGAGCCCAACATTCAGACCGAAGTGGACCGCTACATCGCGTGGCCGGGTCAGGCGCTGGCCTACAAGCTGGGGCAGATGGAGATCCTCGAACTGCGCGAGCAGGCGAAGAAGGAGCTCGGGCGCGAAGTACGACATCCGCGCCTTTCACGATGAAGTGCTCGACGCCGGACCTTTGCCGCTCGACGTGCTGCACGCGCGGGTCACCAAGTGGATCGCCGATCAGAAGGCGGGAAGCACTACTAAGCACTGACAGGCAGCAGCCTATTTACTATTGAACCTAGGATGAGAACATGAAAAAGTCGGGCGCGAGCCAAGGCCAGTCGGCATCGGAGCTCATCTCGAAAAGAATCGCCGAACTCGGGGACTGGCGCGGGGAAACCCTCAGCAGAATGCGCAAGCTCATCAAGGAAGCAGACCCGGACGTCGTCGAGGAGTGGAAGTGGATGGGCACTCCGGTTTGGTCGCACGACGGCATCATCTGCACTGGCGAATCCTACAAGAAGTGTCGTGAAGCTTACCTTCGCCAAGGGCGCGTCTCTGAAGGATCCGGCCCGTCTCTTCAACTCGAGTCTCGACGGAAACGTACGCCGCGCGATCGACATCCACGAAGGAGAAGAAGTTGACGAGTCCGCCTTCAAGGCGCTCGTTCGCCAGGCGGTCGCCCTCAACAGTTCTGGCAAGTCGAAACCTTCGAAGAAAGCGAAGTCCTAAGCCTTGGCGAATAGAAGCCTACGAATGGCCGAACGCTCAGGTGGGCGGGTCCTCGGCCGAGATGAAGGCAACAGCCGATAGCTGATAGCCACTGCGCACCTGTCATAATCCCACTGTGCGAATCCTCATCTCCGCAGGAGAGGCGTCCGGCGAATTCTATGGCGCAGAGCTGATCAAGGCCCTGCGCAGACAACTTTCGGAGCGCAAGCCGAATGCAGAGGTCGAGTTCTTCGGCGTCGGCGGAGAGCAGATGCGCGCGGCCGGCTGCGAGCTGCTGGTGGACGCCCGCGAGATCGCGGAAGTCGGCATCGTTGAAGTCGTCAAGCACATTCCGACCATCTATCGCCGCTTTCGCCAGGTGGTGCGCGAGGCCGCGCGGCGACGGCCCGATGCTGCTGTCCTCATTGACTTCCCCGACTTCAATCTGCGACTTGCCCGCGAAATGCATGGGCGAGGCGTGCCGGTCATTTACTACGTAAGCCCGCAGCTGTGGGCATGGAAGCAGGGACGCATCGAACGGGTGCGGAAGTACGTCCGCAAGATGCTGGTCATCTTCCCTTTCGAGGAAAGGTTCTACCGCGAGCGCGGCATCGAAGCGCAGTTCGTCGGACATCCGCTGGCCGACTTGCCTGCGCCCACCATCGCACGAGATCACTTCGCCGCTGAACACCATCTCGATGCCAGCCGTGAGTGGATTGCTCTGCTTCCGGGCAGCCGCCGGGCCGAAGTGTCGCGTATCTTCCCGACTTTGTTAGAGGCGGCGCAACTTCTCGGGCCGGATTACGTTTACATCGTTCCGGTAGCTTCCACTCTGGACCCGCGCTGGATGTCGTCATTCCTGCGCGACCATGCGGGTCCTCCAATTGTGTTCACCAGCGACGCGCGTGCAACCCTGCTCCATGCGCGTGCGGCCGCCGTTGCCAGCGGCACCTCGACGTTGGAGGCGGCGCTGATCGGAACACCGTTCGCGATGGTTTACCAGGTTGCGCCGCTCACCTGGACGCTTGGCCGCCGTCTAGTTAAGGTGGACCGCTTCGCGATGGTCAACTTGATCGCCGGACGCGACGTTGTGCCAGAGTTGGTGCAAACCGATTTCACGGCGCCGCGAGTTTGCGCCGAGCTGCGGCGGATCATTCCCGGCGGCGAAGCACGAGAGGCGATGTTGGCTGGTTTTCGCGAGGTGCGACAACGCTTGCATTCCGCCGATCGCAATGCCAATGCCAGTCAGCGCGCGGCTGAGGTGGTGCTTGCCATATTGGAACCGCAGGTGTGACTTGTCGCGCGCCGCATCCTTCCATAGCGTTTTTTCATCATTTATAGTGGGTAACAGGCTAGGAGTTTCCTCCCTAATGCACATTTCGGCGCGATCCGCTGGACGCGTTCTCATCGTTTTCGTTCTGGCTCTGGTTTCGACCTGCTTGGCAGCCGAGAAACCGCGAATCCAGGTCAACGACGTCGCGGTTAACGCGGTCATTCTTCCGCAAACCCACCAGATAAAAGCGCAGGCCCGGGTAAAGTTCACGGCGCTCGACGATATCAACATCGCTACTTTTGAACTGCACAACGACCTCAGACCCACGCGCGTGCTCGACAGCTCCGGGCAAGCGCTCTCGGCTGAGCGTGTGAGCCAGGATTCGACCGTGCGCATTGCCTTGCCGAACGGCATGACCAAGGGGGCCAGCGACACTTTCATCTTTGAATATGAGGGGACAATCCAGTCGTCGGATGATAGCCCGGTGCAGGGGCTGAAGCTTGCCTACATCGGCGATCCCATCACCTACCTGCTCTACGCGGGCCGCTGGTTTCCCATGACGGGTTACGGCATCAATCGCTTCACTTCGACCATCAGCGTCAGCGTTCCCTCGGGCTACATGGTTATTGGCAGCGGTAAGCAAACGACAGGAGGGATTCCGGAGTTCAGCGTTGGTGCGAGCGCGGGCCGGAAGGCAACTGCGGGGCAGTCTTCACCTGCGAAGTTAACGGCTCCCACTGGCTATAAGACTTATACCTTTACCTACGAAGAGCGCCCGAGTTTCCCCGGCACCATTCTGATCGGCAAGTACGTCGCGACCAAGAGCAACGAAGGCGGATTGAACATCACGGTGTACACCACGCCGGAAAAGAAGGCTGTCGCTCAGGAATACGCCGACACGGCCGTGAAGGAATTCTTCTTCTACACCAGCACCTTCGGACCTGCTTACAGCAGCACGTTGAACGTGGTTGAGTTGCCGAACGACACTGTTCCCTCGGCCTGGGCCCCGGAGATTGCCGCCCTTGCCTCGCGTTCGTTCAGCACAAAGATCAACTACCGTCTGCTGGCCAACACGATTGCGCACCAATGGTGGGGAACGATGGTGAGTCCGGCAACCAAGAACGACTGGTGGCTGAACGACGGCTTTGCGCGATTTTCCGAAGCCTTGTACGTGCAGCATGTCGCCGGCAACGCTGGTTATGAAGAAGTCACCAAGGACATGTCGGTCGGCGCCCTGGCCTATGTTTCGGTCCCGCTGGCCGACGTGGGCAAGCTCGATCCGTTTTCGCCCGAGTTCCAATCGCTGGTGACGGACAAGGGCGGCATCATCCTGAACATGTTGGACTGGGTGATCGGCGAAGAGGCCTTCGACAAGACCATGCGCAGTTTTCTCTCGCAGTATGCCGGGAAGTCCGCCTCGGTGGACGACTTTCGCAAGGTCGCAGAACAGGCTTCGGGACAGCAGCTCAACTGGTTCTTTACCCAATGGCTCAATTCCACGGGCGCGCCTGAGTTCAAGAACAAGTACACCGTCTATCGCACCCAGAAGGGCTTTCGTGTCGTTGGCGAGATCCAGCAGGACATGGACCTGTTCCGCATGCCGGTGGAGCTGAAAATCGACACCGACGGCAAGACCGAAACCAAGCGCATCGAAGTTGAGGGGACGAACTCCGCCTACGCGGTGGAGACCTTCGGCCGGCCGCGGAAGATCAGCATTGACCCCGGCAACATGGTGCTGCAGAACTCGAAGGAATTGCAGGTTCGCACCTCAATCATGCGCGGGCAGCAGGACGTTGAGCAGAACGACCTGGTGGAAGCGCTGAAGGAATTTCAGAAGGCGCTCGACGTCAACAAGAACAGCTCGCTGGCGCACTATCGCATCGCCGAGGTCTTCTTCCTTCAGCACAACTACCAGTCGGCCGCCAATGCCTATCGCGAGTCGCTGAATGGCGACGGTGTTCCGCGCTGGACTGAAGTTTGGAGCCACATTCAACTAGGAAAAATCTTCGACCTGACCGGACAACGCGAGCGGGCGACCAACGAGTATCGCCAGGCACTGCAGACCAACGACAACACCCAGAACGCGCTCGACGAGGCGCGCAAATATCTGCAAAGCCCGTTCAATCCTCAGAGCGGGACCAACGGCATGCAGTAGGCGTGTTAGATAGAAGCCGCTTCCTTCCTCGTATATCTCGTGGGGGCTGGATTTCCAAAGTGCCGGTGTCCTCCGGATGGAACACGTGCGCGCCGATTCCGCTGCGCAGCGCATCTACATAATCACACGATGGAAACGCAGATCCAGGAACGCACAGCTGTCGAGCGTCGGATCTTCACGGCTCGGCTGAACAAATCGATTCTGCTATCGCCGCAGACTAAGCATCTCGAGTTTGCCGTCGAAGGAGTGGACGAGTTCCGCTTCACGCCCGGGCAGTTCGTCTCCATCAAGCAGCCCAAGCCTGATGGCAAGGAACACACGCGCGCCTACTCCCTTGCTTCGCCGCCCCGTTCGGACGCGACCTTCGACCTATGCCTGAATCGCGTGGATGATGGCTTTCTGTCGAACTGGCTATGTGACCTGGAAGAAGGTGCAACGGTGCAGTTCCATGGTCCGCACGGGCTGTTCACGTTGCGCGAACCGCGCAAGGACGCAGTATTCGTCGCAACCGGCACCGGCATCGCGCCGATTCGCGGCATGGTGCACTGGCTGTTCGAGAAGCCGGAACGCAATCGTGGCCACGAATACTGGCTGGTCTTCGGCACGCGCTACGAGCACAGCATTTACTACCGCGACGAGTTCGAGCAGATTGAACGCGAGAACCCGAACTTCCACTACGTGCCGACGCTCAGCCGCGGTGGCGATGACTGGCAAGGCCGCCGCGGCTATGTGCAGGACCACGTCCGCGAGATCGTTGCCGGGCGCAGCGACATGCAGGCGTACATCTGCGGCCTGCACCAAATGGTGGACGCCAACCGCAAGCTGCTGAAAGAAGAGTTGGGCTGGGACCGCAAGCAGATCGTGTTCGAGCGGTATGACTGAAGGCTTACAGCCGTCCGAAACTAATGCGCGATCGCGACGTCTTCCAGCGTCACTTGCCTGAAGACGTTCGGATCGCCCAGGCGTTTCATTGCGTCCAAAACTTCAAGGCCAGCCAGACGACCCTCTGCATCGTAGTCTGCAGCTATGCCTTCAGCCAGGTGCTTGGTCGTCACCGTGGTTTCTTTGAAGCGGATGTACAGCGCATCGACTTCCTGATCGTAGGTGATCCTCATAGGAGTCTCCTTAGAAATAGTACACGTAAACGGTTACAACTACGATCTCGTTCGGCTCCTCGACGAAAACGGGCCGGACTTGTTTGGTTGCATAATGCTTCCCATTCCAAATCACGGCGAAGCCGAAATCCTTCCGACACTCCCACCTGCCACTCTCGGCTGGTTGCCACGAAGCGGTTCTGATTGCTTCCACCACTTCGCTGTGGCTGGCTCCGCGAAACTGCACCTGCTGGAACGCATGGCCAGATAGTCGAATCGGCTTCATTTGCATCTCGGCAGTTACATCACTTCAGCGCATTGCCCAGAAATCCCGACACATCCTGGTGCAGCCGATCCAGCGACTCGGTCCTGATGTACATCATGTGGCCGGCGTCGTAGTAGCCGAGTGACACTTTGGCATGCTGTTGCGGGTCGAGATTCATGTGGCTCAGCGTGTACTGGGTCGCGAAATACGGCGTCGCGAGATCGTAATAGCCTGACGCCACGAACAGCTTCATGTAGGGGTTCTTGACGAATGCCAGCCGAAGCGCCTCGCTGGTGTCAGGAAAGCCCTGCACCGCCGAGCCCCAGTCCCAATCGCTGATGCCGCCGCCGAGAACGTAGTACTCCAGGTCGCTCTTGTACCCGAGATCGCTGCGGACATAATTGTTAAACGTCGCGGTAAACGGCGGCCGAATGACGGACTCCGAAGGATCGTAGTAGCCGTCGACGCGCATGTCAGAAATGTCGGGCGCGATGAAACGGCGAGTCGAGGCGGCCGACCTGCAGGCGCTGGCTGCGCAGCAACTCATGGCAGAAGACACCCTGGCTGATACGCATGTTGTGCTCATCGACAACGCTGTGCTCCAGCCCGGTGAAGCGGCTCACCTCGTCAATCAGGCTTTGGCGCTCCTGCGGCGTGAGATTATCGCCCTTACCCAACGCCGCTGCGTACGGGCCGGCAGCGAACTGCTCGGCGTCATGCAGGACACTCTGTACATCGCGTTGCTGCAAATCCGACGGCAGTTTCTTGTGATACCACGCGGTCGCAGTGTAGGTGGGGAAATAGAGAATGTAAGGCAGGTCGTTGCCGCGGGTGAATTCCAGGGTCTCGAAATTCAGCACCGAGGAAACCAGCACGACGCCGCTGAGCGCGACACCGCGGCCGACCAGATAGCCGCTCAATCCGGCGGCGCGCGTTGTGCCGTAACTCTCGCCGACCAGAAACAGCGGCGAAGTCCAGCGCTCATATCGGCTGAGGTAAAGGCGAATAAATTCCCCAACTGAGGCGATGTCGCCCTTCACGCCGAAAAATTTCTTGGCGAATTCCTTCTTAGTGGCGCGGCTGTAGCCCGTTCCGACGGGATCAATGAAGACCAGGTCGGTCTGATCGAGCCAGGTTTGCTGGTTGTCGATCAACTCAAAGGGTGGTGGCGGCATGCCGCCGTCGGGTTGCATCTTCACCCGCCGCGGACCAATCGCTCCCAGGTGCAGCCACACCGACGCGGAGCCCGGCCCTCCGTTGAACGAAAACATCAGCGGACGCCGCGGGCCTGCGTTGTCGAGCGTGTAGGCCATAAAGAAGATGTTGGCCTCGATCTCGTCCGTCTCGCTGTTGCGAAGCGGCATCATGCCGGTCGTCGCCGTGTAATGCAGGACGCGCCCGCCCACGTGAATCTCATGGTGGGTAATGACGGGCGGCGTTTCCTTCTGGGTATCTTTTTGTGACTCGCCGGATTTCGGGCCGTCAGCCGGCTTCAGGGTTCCGGACTTCTCGACTGCTTGGGGTTCACTTTCCTTCTGCTGGGCCGCCGCCAGGTTTGCGGCGAACATAACAACCAGCAGGCACAACGTTGTTGCACGGAGATTCGTCATCAATCTTCCCTCGCTCCTCTGTCTGCGGCCCTGCGTTCGCGTTCGGCCTTTGCGGATTCGCGCCTGCGCAACGCGCCTTCGTAACGGCGCTTCTCCTCTTCTGTTTCTGGGATCACGGGTGGGACCTGCAGGCGCCGTCCGTGCCGATCTACGGCAACGAAGGTGAGATAGGCGGTCGCAACTTTCTGGCGCGACGCCGAGATGTAGTTCTCCACCAAGACACGCACGCCAACTTCCATGGAAGTATGAAACGCGCGATTGACCGCCGACTGCAGGATCACCATGTCGCCCACGTGCACGGGTACGAGGAAGTCGATGTGGTCCATGGAAGCGGTCACCGCGTAGGAGTGCGAGTGGCGATGCGCGGCCAGCGCTCCCGCAAGGTCAATCCAGTGCATCAATCGCCCGCCCAACAGCGCTCCCAGTGGATTGGTGTCGTTCGGCAGAACGAGCTCGATCATCTCTGATTTCGATTCGCTTACCGGTCTCGGCTGCAAACTACCCTCATTTGGGTTCATGGCTTTCCTAAATGGTACTGTCGATCATCAGAGTATCCTCCCGAGCGCGCGGGCCTGCCTTTAGGACGCGAGTCGAGGACCTGCGGTCCCTACAACATGCACCCGTTGCGCCTCGCCTTTTGCGCCTGCACGTAGCACTCAGCCATGCGCTGCAGGCGCGGATCGCCATGGGATCGGAGCCACGAGCCACTTGCTGCGTTATACAGCAGCTCGCCATGACCGGCTGGCAGATACTCGCGCTCGCAGGCGAAACGTACTCGCAGGATCCCGTCCCGCTCCTCACCCAGCGCGAAGCGCACCGCATCGGCATCACGCTCGGCGGGCAACCGGCTGCAGCGTTCTCGCGTAACCCAGGTTGCAGCCCGACTTTCAGATCATCTTCGCTGGGGCGTGCGCCTTCGTGCCCCGGAGCGGTACAGGTACCCGTCCATCCCGCGCCCAAGGGAAGCCGCTGTGGAAATGGCCAATCAGAAATAAGCTGTGCTTCTGGCATGAAAAAAGGACAAGCCACAAATCCTCGCGGGGTCGGCAAAAGTCAAACGCCAATTGTAATGCAAGGCAACCTGCTGGCTACTCACGCCGATCCCGCATACTCCTGTATCATGGCTCTCGAAAAAGAGGAGACTCGACGCATGCCCGACGAGAGCCGTGTAACCGCGCTGAAGAGAGATCCTCGAAGCCAATCCCGACGATGCTTTTGCGCGCTACGCCCTTGGGCTGGAATACTCAAGCGCCGGCGAGACGGATGCCGCCCTTGCCCAGTTTGAGAGCCTGCTCGCGGCCCATCCTGACTACACCAACGGATACTTCATGGCAGCACAGGCACTGGCCCGCGCCGAGCGGCAGGACGAGGCGAAAAGCATGTTGCAGCACGGCATCGAGTGCGCCCGCCGCACTCGCAATCAGCACGCCCTCGCGGAGATGGAAGCGATGCTGGACGAGTTGGGCGGCGCCTAAGCAGCGCCTTTGGCAAAGCCAAGCCGATTTCTTAGCCACTGCATAAGCGATAATGGGGCAGGAACATGTTCCCGCTAACCCCATTGGTGCGACTGCCCGGCGATGGCGTCCGCCCGCGGTAGCCGTACGCCACGCCTCACGCTTGTGGCCTTAGCCCTGTTGTTGGTCGTGCTCTGCGTCGCTTCTCCCTCCGTCGCCCAGAGCCCCAACCCGCTCGGGGCCCTGCTGGGCAACAAGAATCAGGCAGCGGCGAACCAGGTTGTTCCCGCGCCGCCTGCGGCTCCGACGACCGATCAGCCGCCAACCGCCATCCCACTGCCGGAGGTGTCCACGCGCGCCGAAGAGCTGGCGCGGCTGCTGCGCGATACCGGTGACCAGCTACCTACGCGCGAGCAACTTAACACTCTGAAGGCGACACTGGCAGAGCGTGATGCCACGTTGCAGGCCAAGAAGAAGGAAGTTGACACGTTACTGGCTGGTTCCCCCAGTGCCATGGAAGTGCGGGAGCAGGAGACGTACTGGCACGCCTTCTCCACCGAAGGCGCCGCCACCCGGCGGCAACTGCTGGATTGGGCCAATGCCGCGCAGTCGGCGGTGCAACAACTGCAGGCCTTGCAACCGCAATGGACGTTGACCCTGGAGGAAAACAAGAATACTCACGACCTGGGACCCACGCTCGACGTGATCCGGGACGCTGTCAAAAGCATTCAGACGACCAGTTCTCAGGCGCAGGAACTCTTGCGGATGATCGTGAACCTGCAGGTGATCGCGGCCAATCAGCACCAACTGGCGCTCGACGCGGTTGACCGGCTGGAGGATGCCCGTGCCCGACTGAAGGAAAACGTACTGCACCGCGACAGCCTGCCGTTGTGGCAGATTTTTACACGGCGGCAAATGGAAGGGACGCCCGACTTCTTTGCCAACACCAGTACACGTGTGATCGGTATCAAGTCGTTTGTGAAGGAGAACTCAGGTGTTTTCACCATACTCGCGGCGCTCCTGCTGCTGTCACTCTTCGGCGCGTACCGATTGTCGGCCAGGATCCGGCGAATTCAGCCAGCGAGTGAACTGCAGACGCGCGCGCTGGAGATCACCCGGCATTGGGTGGCGCTCGGAGCCCTGCCGCCACTGCTCATCGCATTCCTGCTGGCACCGCTCGCGCCTTTGCCGCTTATCGGCCTGACCATCCTGCTTTCGTTCTTTTCCATCCTGGTGTTGTTGCCGCCGCTGATCGAGCCGCGTTTTCACTTACCGCTGTACTGCCTGGTGGGAGTCTATGTCTTCAACGCGGTACTCGTTTGGGTCGACGCTTTCGGCTTCTGCCAAGCGAGAATTGCAGTTCTTCGGTTTCCTGCTGGCGATCGTGTTGTTCGCCTATTTTCTCCGGCCCCAGCGCCTCGCCGAAGTGGAGACGGCGGGTCGGCACCACGGGCTGCTGGTTCTTGGCGCGCGCGTGGCGCTGGCGGTCCTGGCTATCTCGCAGGTGGCGAATCTGTTCGGCTACTACAAGCTGATGTTGTACTTGGCCGTGGCGTGCATCTACAGCGTATTCATCGCGCTCGCCGTCTCTACTGCGCTGCGGGTCTTCACGCTGCTGTTCCTGGCCGCTCTCGATGCCCCTTCGGCAGAGCGGCTGGCGTTGGTCCGCTTGCATCGCGCGACCCTGGCTCGCTGGACTCCGCGCCTGATGCAATGGGTGGGCATCCTGGTATGGCTCGGCGCCACTCTGGACTTGTTAAACGTCCGCACATGGGTTAACGAGCACATTGTTGCGATGCTCGATTTCAACATCGTCGGCGGCTCTGGCAACGTCACGCTAGGCGGCGTGCTCAGTTTCTGGGCGATCCTGCTGTTCGGGTTCGCGCTCTCTACCTCGCTGCGCTTTCTGCTACGGGAGGAGTTTCTTAAACGCCTGCACTTGAAGCGCGGAATCCCCGAGCTGATTTCCACCACCCTCCATTACTTGCTTCTGCTGCTGGTTTTCCTCTTCGCAGTGAACGCGGGTGGCGTAGCACTGAACAAGTTCACGGTCCTCACCGGCGCGCTCGGGGTGGGCGTCGGTTTCGGATTACAGAACATCATCAACAACTTCGTTTCGGGTTTGATCCTCCAGTTCGAACGGCCGATCCGCATCGGTGATGTGGTGGAACTTGAGGCTGGCGTGACCGGATCGGTGACGCGCATCGGCATTCGCTCCAGCACGGTTCAGACTTTCCAGGGCGCCGAGGTCATCATCCCCAACGCTAGCTTCATCTCCAGCAATGTAACCAATTGGACGCTCTCCGAGGCCAGGCGGCGGCTGGAGTTACCGGTAGGCGTCGCTTATGGCACCGATGCCAGGCTGGTGAAGGAACTGTTAGCGCGGCCCGCTATCCAGCACCCGGACGTCCTCACCTCGCCCGAACCCGCCGTCTTCTTCAAGGGATTTGGCGACAGCGCGCTGAACTTCGAGCTTCAGTTCTGGGTGATGCAGGAGAGCAACACCGTCAAGGTGAAGAGCGAGGTCGCACTGGAAGTCATGCGCTTGTTGAACGAAGCTGGCGTCGAAATTCCCTTCCCGCAACGCGACCTGCGTCTGCGGTCCGTGGATCCCGAGGTCGCCGCGGTACTTTCCGCCGATGGCCCGGAGCGCGAAAACATTCGCACCAGAATCGGGTCCACCGAGTAATCAAGATCAACGTTCCGGCTGCGTCCAGGACGCCCCCTGCACGGGTTGCTGGCCGCAATTCGGCCGTTCGCGACGCCCTCGACAGTCACAAATCACATGCCGTTGTGACGTATGCACTTGTTCCATGTGCGGTAGGAGTGTTCCGCTGGACTGTATCTGGAGTAAAAGCCTCGAATGCCGCAACCTGGCAAAACCTTACCGGAGCCGCTATTTATGGGCATTCCCTGCGAATCGTCGCATCACTACGGCAGGTGACGCCGGGCACATGGCAAGGTACACGGAGTACCAGGCTCAGCGGTTTTGAGGGTTTTCGCCCCGGAGACGCGTTAAGTACGCGTTCCGGCCGCAGCACTCAGGGATACGATGTAGAGTACAGGGGGTCGTCGTGCTTACACCTTATGGTCTGGATATCATAGAAAGCTGCCTGGTTTGCAAGATGCGGGCAGAACATATCTTTTGCGATCTTCCACCCGCCGCATTACAGTCTTTCGAAAACATCAAGTACGCCACTGCATATCCGAAAGGCGCGGTCCTGTTTGTCGAGGGGCAGACGCCGCGGGGCATCTTTGTCCTGTGCAAAGGGCGGGTGAAACTTTCAATCTGTTCCACCGATGGCAAAACACTGATCCTGAAAATCGCCGAACCGGGAGAGGTGCTCGGCCTCAGTGCCACCGTGAGCGGCAAGCCGTACGAGTTGACGGCTGAAACGGTAGACCCGTGTCAGGTGAACTTCGTCAAGCGGGAAGATTTTCTGCATTTCCTCAAGGAACACAGTGACGCCTGTCTGCGGGTCGCAGAGCAGCTCAGCGACAAGTACAACAGCGCCTGCCGCGAGATCCGGGCCCTAGGGCTTTCTCATTCCGCCGGCGAGAAATTGGCGAAGCTGCTGCTGGAGTGGAGTACCAAGAACGGCGAGGCCACGAAGACCGAACCTCGCCTCAAGCTGGCTCTCACGCACGAGGAGATCGCGCAGATGATCGGCACCTCGCGGGAGACGGTGACCCGCCTGTTTGCGGACCTGAAGCGGCGGCAGATTGTGCAGACGAAAGGCTCAACCCTGCTGATCCGCAACAAGTCGGCCTTGCGGGCGATGGCCATCGTGCCTTAGGGCAAGGGCCGCACTTGGGGCCAGAAGGCTGGAGATTATTCTCCACGCGAAGTCTCATGCCCATTTCGGGCATGCTGCTTGTTTGCCAGTGTTTACGCGGGCTTCGTTGAATACCCTGTGAACAGGGTCACCAAAATCGGTGACTGCAATCACAGCATTGATACAGTAAATCGCGGTATTACCGCAGTATGGACACCACGGTGCAGTCGAGTTGCGTGACTTGCGATTTCCGTCCGGACCGGTTTTTCTGCGACATGCCCGCGGAGTCGCTGAGGGCCTTCGACGAGATCAAGTCGGTCGCTTCGTGCCGCCGCAATACAGTGCTGTTTGCCGAGGGGCGGCCCGTCCGGGGCATCTACATCCTCTGCGATGGCCGTGCCAAGCTCTCCATCTGTTCGGACGCCGGGAGGCGACTCACCTTGCGGGTAGCGGGCCCGGGAGAGGTCCTGGGATTAGGGGCTGCTCTTTCCAATACTCCTTACGAGGTCACGGCTGAACTACTGGACAACTCCCAGGTTGCCTTCGTTCGCAGGAAGGATTTGGTGAAATTCCTGCGCGAACACCGCGAGGTGTGCCTGCAGATCGTGCACATGCTGAGCCAGGACCTTCACGGCGCCTACGAACGAGTGCGCAGCATCGGCAGCATCCGCGCCCACCATCCGCGAATTGTTTTCCATCGGCGCGCCATGGTGGTCTGAATACGTCCTCTATGCACTCCGCGTTTTTCCCTAGCGGGCTGTTCATATAGCCTTGAATTGGTGTATGGTACTGAAATCCTAGAGCGACTGGCCGCGCCCGGACGCGTCGGCCAGTCCAGATTCTGGCTATCGCACAAGAGTTGTTCCGGAGCAAGAATGACTCTCATCAGCCATAGACCGATTTCTCTTCCCCTGTGTGCCATCCTGCTGCTCGTCTGTCTGAGCGCCACGATCAGAGCCCAAGAGAAGCCCAATCATCCAGCCCCTCAGGCATCGGCCGCGCTGCCCGGCTCGATCGGCGGCCAGTACGCCGAAACCGACATTTGCAAGACCTGCCACCAGGAAGTCTGGGACAAGCACTTTGCCGGCACTCCCCACTGCGGCGCTGCTCAAAGGCGACCAGCACGGATGCCAGGCTTGTCACGGGCCCGGGCAGGCGCATGTGGATGGCGGCGGCGACGTCACCAAGATCATTCGCTTCGAGACCTTGAGTCCGGCGCAGACGGCAGCGATCTGCACCAAGTGTCACCAGTCCAGCCTGGAGACGCAGAACTTCTCCAAGTCCGAGCACCTGGCGAACGGCGTCAGCTGCACTACCTGCCACAGCCCGCACGGCTCCACGGACGTCAATTTCATGCTGGTGAAGTCGCAGACCGACCTGTGCTTTGGCTGCCACGCTGCGCAGAGGGCGGAGTTCGCCCGGCCGTATCGCCATCGCGTCGAAGTCGGACTCATTCAGTGCAGCGACTGTCACAATCCTCACGGGACGCAAGTCGGCCACCAGGTGCGGGCCGCCGCCGGTCAGTTCGCGGTGTGCACCAAGTGCCACACCGACACCATGGGGCCGTTCGTCTTCGAACACGCTCCGGTGAAGACCGACGAAGGATGCCTGTCGTGTCACACGCCGCATGGCTCCACCAATCCGCGTCTGCTGCAGGTCAACAACGTCAACTTCCTCTGCCTGCGTTGCCACACGCCGAACATGAACGGAGCGGCGGGCCGGCCTATTGGACCGAACCACGACCAGTCCGCCAAGTATCAGGCGTGCACCATGTGCCACACGCAGATCCATGGTTCCAACTTCAGTCCGGTGTTCTTCCGGTAGTTGAGAGGCATGCCAATGGGTGTTCCAAAGAATCTCGGCGCTTATTCATCTTGGGCTTGCCGTGGTCGTGGCTTGCCTGTTCCTGCTGAGCAGCTCGTTTGCCCAGAGTTCGGGACAAGCACCCGCTCCTGCTCCGCGGGCACTCCGCCAGCTTCCGCCGTCCCCTTCCGCTTCGGGCGAGGGTAAGGAAATCGGCGGCTTCCAGGTGACCCAGTCGATTGAAATCGGCGGCCGCATCACCGAGGTCACCGGCAGCCAGCCGATGTATGACACGCTGGTCAATTACCAGACGGGCGCGCGCATTCTCGAGCAGTCGCTCACCATGCGGTCGCTGACCCATGAGGACATCTTCGACACTCTGACCCTCAACAGCTTCGGATGGGGCGGCGATCCCGAGCAGGCAGCGCGGCTGCGGATAGCGAAATACCGCTGGTACAACCTTCAGCTTCAGCTACCAGCACATGCAGAACTACTTCGACTACGACCTGTTCGCCAACCCGCTGAACCCGCCTACCGGCACGCCGTTCATCCCCATCCTCAGCTCGCCGCACGGCTACTACGACCGGCAGAACCTGTACAACTTCGACCTGGTCGTGTTCTGCCGATGCAGCAAGCTCTCGTTTCGCGTCGATTACAACCGCAACCGCATCATCGGCCCGTCGTTCAGCAGCGTCCACCAGGGCACGGAAGCGCTTACCAACCAGGACTGGAACAACACGTTGAACGGATTCCGCTTCGGCGCCGACTACCGCGCCAACAAGAAGACGACGCTCAGCTACACGCAGATGCTGCAGTACTACACCGGCGGGCACGATTTACAGCCTGAACCCCTTCAACTCCTGGCCGCTGTCCAACGGCAATGCTGGTCACCTTCGGACTTCCCTGGTTCAACAGCGGCAGCCCGTGCAGCGCGCCGCTGAAGAATGGCATCGCCAATCCCAGTGCAACGGCTACTTCAATTACAGCCTGTATCAGCACGTGCAACACGTTTATTCCGACCGAGCAGACTCAACCTGAGGTCGTCCTCGCTGAAGTGGCTGGACTTCAACGGCCAGTAGCAGTACAGCCATGCGCAGTCCAATACGCCGCTGACCGAAATCTTCAGCGGCCTGAGCACGCGCAGCGACAACCTGGGCTACAACACCGCCGGCAGCAGCTCGAGCGCCAAGTGGAATTCGTCGTCCGCCGATGTGTCGGCGACGATTCACATCAGCGACAAGCTACGGCTGGTGGAGACCTTCCGCTTCCGCAACTTCAGTGTGGCCGGGAATTTTCTGGACCTGCACGTCCAATTTCTTCACCGCGGCCAAGCGCTGGCTCTGCCTCGCTGCTCACTCCGGTAGCCATCTTCCCGGGCACGACCTCTGTTGCACAGCTCGAGCTCGCCGGCCGACCTGATCAACGAGATCAACACCAACCTGATCGGGCAGAACTTCAAGCAGAACGACTTCCAGGTGCAGTACGACATCTCGCGCTTCTTCGGCGTGCGCGCCGGATTCGTCTGGACGAACTACATCATTCAGCCGGGCAACAGCTACTCGGCAGCGCTGGGCGACATCTACTACCCCAACAATCCCAATCGCGGCGACTGCGTGGGGCTGCCGCTGAATCCCGACGGCAGTTGCACGTTCACCGGAGTGCTCACGCCGTTGGCAATCCGACCACCGAGATCAACCGCTACTCCGGAGTCCTGGGCGCCTGGTTTCGCAAGGGAAGCGCCTTGCACGCCAACGTTGATGCGCAATTCGGCGGCGCCGACAACTGGATCTATCGCATCGATCCGCTCACGCTTCTTCAACATCAGAGGCAATATCTCCTATGCTCCGCGTCCCTGGCTCATGCTGGGCGGAAACTTCATCTATCAGCACGCCACCAACGACACGACGGGCATCAACTTTAACCAGCACAACTACAGCACCATGTTCAACGCCACCATCATGCCCCAATCCGCATTGGGGACTCGATCTGGCCTATAACTTCGACGCCATCCAGCAGAACATCTTTCTCTGCTTCCAGAAGTGCCGACGCCTCCCCGGGATCGACCCCCTGTCTGGGCGACTACTCCCTCATGCAGGTCTATGGCGTCTATCAGACCCACACCCAGTACGGCTATTTCGCCGTGACGCTGACGCCGATCGAGCGCGTCACCATGCGTTTGGGCTACAGCATCGTGGACAACCAGGGCAACACGACCCAGTTCAATTCCCTGCTGCCGCTGGGGCCGCTCTCCTCCACCTATCAGTCGCCGCTGGCCGCGTGGATGTCAACGTGTACAAGAATGTGACCTTCAAGGCCGGCTGGAACTACTACCAATACGGCGAAGGCTCCTTCGTCGGTCCGACCGCTCCCGCGCTACTTCCACGCCAACAACACCACGCTGGCGTTGACGCTACGCCTTCTAGAGCGCCACCATAATTGTTGGAAACCGGTGGAAGCACGGGTTTCAGCCCGGTCAAGGCAGTTCCTTCTGAGGTTCGGGCTTCAGCCCTGGCCAACCGGGGCTAAAGTCCATCCCCTTCTGTTCCGAATTCGCCGGGCTGAAGCCCGGCGCTTCCACCAGCTTGCACACCCGCCACGTGACGAACATCACACCTCCCTGTGAGCACACTCATTGCCCCTTCCCACCCTCCTAAGCCATCGTTGAATGTTGGCCGGCGCAGCGACTTGTGCCGGCGAAAGCGAGGAGTTCCGTGAAGCGTTGCGGTCTGGTTCTCTGTGTTGCCTTGCTGCTCTCGGTTGGGGCGGCGGCGAAGCACGCCCCCAAGATGAGCAACGAGGACTGCCTGGCTTGCCATAACGATGCCAGTCTCACGAAAGACGAGAACGGCAAGCAGATCAGCCTGCATGTTGATGACGCCAAAGTTCAAGGCGTCAATCCACAGCGCCTTCGGTTGCACCGATTGTCACACCGACATCAAGGCCTTTCCGCATGAGCCAACGCCGGCCAAGCCGGTCTGCGCCACCTGTCACGCCGATCAGCAAACTGCCTACGATCACGGTGTCCATGCCAAGGCCGCAGCTGCGGGCAACACCAATGTGGCGAAGTGCCAGGATTGCCACGGTAGCGTCCACGAGGTACCTGCCTGCGAGCGATCCGAAATCGAAGGTCGCACGCGCCAACATTCCACAGACCTGCGGCGCATGCCACGGCCAGAAGTTCGTGATGGCATCGTCCGGAGTGAGTTCCGCTCCCTTCACGTCGTACCAGGAAAGCGTGCACGGCAAGGCGGTGGCGGCAGGCTCGGGCGCGGCCGCGGTTTGCACCGACTGCCATGGTGAGCACGATATCCTGGGCGCCGGCGATCCCAAATCGCCGATCGCCAAGCTCAACGTCCCTGCGACCTGTGCTAAGTGCCACGACAGCGTCAGACAGGAGTTCGTGCAAAGCACGCACGGGCAGGCGATTGCTCGCGGCAACTGGGCGGCGCCTGTCTGCACGGATTGTCACGGCATTCATAGCATCAAGGCCCCGAGCGATCCCAAGTCTGCGGTGGCGTCCGCCAATGTGCAAAACACCTGCGCCGCCTGCCACTCCAGCGTCAAGCTATCGGCAGAATTCGGCGTGGCCTCAGGAAGGGTGAGCTCCTATCTGTCCAGCTATCACGGCATGGCGTCCAAAGTCGGGTCCAGCACGGTGGCCAACTGCGCCAGTTGCCATGGCGTGCACAACATCCTGCCGTCGTCGGACCCCCATTCCACCATCAATCATGCCAACCTGGCGAAGACTTGTGGCCAATGCCATCCGGGCGCCAACGAAAAGTTCATCGCCTTCAAGGTTCACTCCGACGGCGCCGCCAAAGCTGATTTCGGCAGCAAGGTCATCGCCTACATCAGCAAGTTCTACATCTGGATGATCGTGGCCGTCATCGGCGGCATGGTACTGCACAACCTGATCGTCTTCCGCAAGAAGATGATTCTGCGCCGCATTGGACAGCCGCGAATCCTCTTCCGCATGACTCTGGAGCAGCGCGTCCAGCACATCCTTCTGCTCACCAGCTTCTTCGCTCTTGTGTTGACGGGCTTTGCGCTACGCTATCCGTCATCGTGGCTGGCGCTGATCTTCGTCAACGAAGCCGTGCGCCGCATCGTGCACCGCACCGCTGGCGTCGTCATGATTGTGGTGAGCCTGTATCACGTCTGGTATCTCATCACCAAGCCCGACGGCCGCCAGCTGCTCAAGGACATGCTGCCCGACTGGAAGGACGTCACCGACGTACGTGACGCATTCCGCTACTACCTGGGTTATAGCGAGCAGCGTCCCCTGTTCCGCCGATTCAGCTACGCCGAGAAGGCCGAATACTGGGCGCTGGTGTGGGGCATGTTCGTGATGGCCAACACCGGACTGATGGCATGGTTCAAGGTGGGTGTCGGGCGACCGCGTGCCGGGATGGTGGGTTGACGTGGCCATCACCATTCACTGGTACGAAGCCATTTTGGCCACCCTGGCGATTGTCGTGTGGCACCTCTACGGCGTAATCTTCGATCCCGATGCCTACCCCATGAACTGGTCCTGGTATGACGGCAAGATGTCCATCGAACATTACGAGCACGAGCATCCGCTTGGACCTGGTCGCGATCGAAAAGGCGAAGGGCTCTGAGGAGGAAGCCGAACCCGCTCAGATGGAGGAACCGGCCGAGCCTGCAGGCAGCCGCAAGTGACAAATAAATGCTGCACAACTCCTACAACTTTGGGGTGAGGTAAGGGCCCGCGCTCGGTTTTCTCTGATTGCAAGACAGTTGGATTGTGGTATTTTGCAACACTGAATGTGCGTGACTTTGCACTGGGTGAGGCGAAGAAGGGACATCTAAATAAATGACTGAGGACACGCAGAGAGGATCCTCTACGCGATCATCCGCCTATTTCGCAAAATCTCATAAGAAATCCCATCAGCCTGATCGGTTTGGCGCTGGCCGGCGTGGCCTTCGCCAACATCGTTCTCCTGGTTCTCATTGACCTCCTCGCCGCCCACCCGTCTCCCTATATTGGGATTCTCGCCTACATGGTGGCGCCGGCGATCCTGGTTGTGGGCCTGCTGGCGATACCCATCGGGATGATGGTCGAGCGGCGGCGCCGCCTGCGCGCCGTAGGCGTGCCTTTCCATTTCGCGAGACTCGACCTGAACAATCCCGCGCAACGCAGCACGGTCGCCTTTGTGCTCAGCTTTGTGGTGATCTTTGCGCTGATTAGCGCGGTCGGCAGCTACCAGGCGTACGAGTTCACCGACTCGGTGAATTTCTGCGGTCAGTTGTGCCACACCGTCATGCATCCCGAGTTCGTGGCCTATCAGGCTTCGCCGCACGCCCGGGTGGCGTGTGTTGATTGCCACGTCGGTTCGGGCGCGAGCTGGTATGTGAAATCCAAGCTCTCCGGTATTCGTCAGGTTTACTACACCGCGCGCGGCACCTATCCCCGCCCGATTCCCACTCCGGTTGAGAACCTCCGCCCCGCGCAGCAGACCTGCGAGCAATGCCACTGGCCCAAGAAGTTCTGGGGCGCACAGCTCAAGAGTTTCACCCATTATGGCAACGATGAGCAGAACACGCCGCGCGTCATCCGCATGCTCATCAAGACCGGTGGCGGCGATCCCAGCCTTGGACAGGCCGGTGAAGGCATTCACTGGCACATGAACATCTCCAACAAGATCACCTACTTCTCCACCGATGAGCAGCGCCAGGTCATTCCCTGGGTACGCATGGAGGACGCCAGCGGTAAGGTCACCGAGTACGTGGTGAAGGACGGCGCTCCCACTCAGGCGCAAATCGACAAGGCCGACAAACGCCGCATGGATTGCATCGACTGCCACAACCGCCCGACCCATATCTATGTACCGCCGGACCTCTCCGTGGACCGGGCGATTACCGGACGCTCCATCGACGCTACTCTACCTTTCATCAAACAGCAGAGCGTCGAGGTCCTGACGGCGGACTATAAGACTACCGACGAGGCGCAGAACGCAATTGCCGACAAGATTACGAAGTTTTACCAGGACAAATATCCGCAAATTGCCTCAACCAAGGCCGACAGCGTCAAGGCTGCTATCACCGAACTGCAGCGCATCTACAGCACTACTTTCTTCCCCTACATGCGGGTGAACTGGAAGACGCATCCCAATAACATCGGCCACCTGTACTACCCCGGCTGCTTCCGCTGTCACGATGGCAATCACGTAAGCAAGGAAGGCAAAGTCATCAGCAAGGACTGCAACTCCTGCCACACCGTGATCGAGCAGCAGGAAAGCGGCACGCAGATCGCTTCGTTGCCCACTCAACCCTTCAAGCACCCAGTGGACATAGGCGACTTGACCGCGGTGTCCTGCTCCGACTGCCACAGTGGAGGAGTCGGGCCGTAGGGTAGTGGATAGTGCTTAGTGGCTAGTGGATAGAAAACCCGCCCTGGTGGTGGATAGCAACGGCAATCTCTACGGCACTACCGGGGGCGGCGGTACCGCGAGCGGCGGCGTTATCTGGGACATTACGCCGTAGGGCAGCGGCCGGCTGCCTCCAGCTGTTGCGAAAGGGTGGACCACCCGACGGTGTCCTGAGACGGAATCGACGTCGGCTTGCGCCGACCTGTACCACTTCTCCTCGATTGTGACGCGCACTGAAACTGGTAGTTCCCCTTCCTTCAACGGCGGCGGCTGGACCAACCGCCCGGAGTGGGACACCGGGTGACCCACAACACGCTCGGCCTCAATGATTTTCGGCGGTTCGATCATAACCCTGCCCCTTGTTTTTCCGGACGCGTACTCTAGATCAAACCCGCTGGAGGCATCGCCGCTTAGCCGCACGATGCGCGCATTCGTGTTCTTAAGCTGCGACAGTAAATCCTCAAACACGGCGGACACTAGATTCGCTCGGTCATCCGCACGAACCGCGAATATGGCTTCGACATTCTTGCGATGGGTAGCGATCCCACGTCCAGCGCTTGAGTCCGTCGATTCGAATCGTGGCTGGAGGTGACCGGGGATTATGAAGGGCTTCATGGTCTCTTCAGGAGAATAGCTCTTAAAGAATTGACTCTGGGTCTCGGGCGTCGGGTAAGTCAGGAACACGCCATCAACCAGCCACACCTCCACAGCAATTAGCGATAGGACACCCAGGAGACCAAGGCCAGCTTTCCATCGGGCACGGGATGCCTTCATGCCCACAGCCTACTCCTGCAGCACGCACAGTGGAAGCCTTACGGCGTGATCTCCCAGATCACTCCGTAGCCATAGGTCCCGCCTCTGACCGTCGTGCCGTAAAGATTGCCGTTGTTGTCCAGGACCAGGGTGCCAACGGCACCTGCACCGTCGGGGCCGCTGAAGCTGTGCAGCCTGCTGAAGGTCCAGCCGTTTCCCGACCTGGTCAACTTAAAGATGTAACCGTCGCCAGTAATCGAGTCCGCGCCGTAGAGATTGCCGGCGGAGTCCATCACCAAGGCGGACAGTGCTGTCCTCTCCGAAACCGCCGTAGTTATAGACCTGGGTATAGTTCCATCCACCGTTGGAGGGGCTGAGCTCGTAAACAGCCGCGCTGTCGCGACCACCATCGCCCAATGTTGTACCGAAGAGATTGCCCGACGAGTCGCGGAGCACGCCTACCGGTTGATAGCCATCGTCTCCATTGAACTGATAAAGCTCATTGAGGGTCCAGCCGCCTTGCGATGGCTGCAGCTGCCACACGTCGCCGTAAAAGCAACCCAATGTCGAATTGCAGTTCGCGGCGCCATAGAGATTGCCCGCTGGGTCGATTGCCAAGGGGCCACCCGGAAATCCGACTCCCAAGCCCTGATTATTGCTGTTGAATGTGTAGATGACATTTTCAGTCCAGCCGCCTCCATTGCGAGAAAGCTCATACACGGCGCCGTCGTTGTAGGCGCCACCAAAGAACGTCACACCATACATATTTCCCGCGGAATCGAAAATGACCCGGCTGGCGGGAAACGAGCCATCCGGCTGTCCGGTGAACTGATGAAGCACCGTCTCCTGCCAATTACAGGTGAAGCTCGCACAGCGCGTCGGTTGCGGCGCGAGCCGGAAAACACCTCCGCACATGTTGTAATCGCAGCCTCCGCTGCCGCCGGTCAGGCCGTAGAGCGCGCCGTCGGGTCCAAGGGTCACGCCCTCTCCAGGATTGCCGTAATCGTATCCGCCCTGAAAGTCATAAAGCGGCCTAAGGATCCAGCCAGAGCCGGAGCGCGCCAGCTCAAAGACCCCGCCGCACCCGGTATTCCCCCAGGAGCCATTGTTACAGCCGGGGATCTGGTAGCCGCCGGCAGACGTCGTGCCATACAGATTGCCGTTGCGATCGATGGTCAAACCGTCCAGCGGCGCAGCGCCGTCCGGCCCGCCAGTGAAGTTGTGCAGGACGGTAAATGTCTGCGCTTGCGCCGCGGGGACTGCCAGGATACTGGTCACGAATATCGCCAGGAAGCAGGCCGTAACCACTGCCATTCGCGGCTTGATGTCGAAGATCGAAGTTGCAGCTTGCTTTAGACCCGCCATCGTGATTCTCCTTGACCGACTTACCATCATGTCGAAGTTTAACCCGATACCCGGGAGCGCCAGCCGATGATCCGCTGTTTGCGCGACGTGGAGTTTACTCTTGCGCGTTCTCGATGGCGAGTCAACTTAATTTCAGATTACGGCGCAAGGCCTTCATAGCGGACGGTTTAGCGGGCTATGGTCGCCATCTAGCTTCGCTTGTAAATGGGGGTTCGACAGATAACTGGCGTCAAGTCACTGTTGCCTAGCTCATCCCGGCCGAGCCTTGCGTTTCACGATTGTTTCCCACTTGGCCTGTTTTCGCGAACGATCCAGGGCGGGCACTGTAAGCTGCCAGCCTTCAGCACACTACAACGTAATGTGAAATTAAGTTGACCATCCTCAGCCTTAGCGGAATACTGCCCCAGGTCGTACACGGCGTTGGAGGGATATATGGCACGCTTTGCACCTCTCATGATGAACTGGCGAACGTCGGCCTTGGCTGTCGGTTTGGGGATTGCGTTCCTGGCAACGATCATGATGGTCGCCACGGCGCAAGCCCAGAGCTTCCAGGTGATTCACTCCTTCACCGGCCAGGGCGATGATGGCACCCCCACAGCCGGATTGACTCCCGATGGAGCGGGGACGTTCTACGGCACCACCAGCGGCATCACGATTGCTAGTAATGGGTCAGTTTTCAAACTGGGAGCTTCCATCTCCGGTTGGATCCTTAGCCCACTGAACAACTTCCATCAAGCGGGGGGCGGGGCCCGCCCCAGCGACAAGGTTACGATTGGACCAGACGGCAACCTGTATGGCGAGACTTACCTCGGAGGACAGGGGGATTGCGGCGGAGAGGGTAGCTGTGGGGTGGTTTTCAAGCTGCAGCCGCCTCCGCGTGCCTGCGCGTCTTTTTTGTGTCCGTGGAAGCAGATCGTGCTCTACCAGTTCGGCATGCCTCCGGATGCGGGCCTTCCGGTCGGCGAGGTCATCTTCGATACTGCCGGCAACCTCTACGGCGTAACCGCGTATGGCGGGTCAGGACCTTGCGGGGGTGGCTGTGGTGCTGTGTACAAGCTTACGCCATCCGGTGGGGCTTGGACAGAAACCGTTATCTACAGTTTCCTCGGAGGAAGCACTGGACAGTTGCCGCTTGGAGGACTAATTCTGGATGCCGCCGGTAACCTCTACGGAACTGCCCTGGGCGGCAGCGCCGGTCAGGGTGTCATCTATGAATTGAGTCCGTCCAACGCCGGTTGGACGCAAACCATCCTGCATACCTTTCAAGGAAGCGATGGGGCCGGTCCTATAGGCTCTCTGATTGCTGATCGGTTCGGTAATCTCTATGGGACGACGAACGGCGGTATTGGCATTTACGGGACAGTGTTCGAGTTGTCACATCCGGGGAATAGCTTTCAAGTGTTGTACACCTTCCCTAGCGAATACGGCGACGGCCCGTATGGCACATTGGTTTTTGACAATTCTGGAAATCTGTATGGCGTAGTGTTGGGCGGCGCGTATGGCAATGGTGCAGTATTCAAGCTGGCCCCATCGAACGGAAGCTGGATCGAGATTGACCTGCATGATTTTCAAGCTTCCGATGGAAGTAATCCGAATGGCGGGCTGGTATTCGATTCCGCCGGGAATTTGTATGGCACGACCCGACAAGGCGGAACCATCAGCGGCATTTGCTACAGCGGTTGCGGCACCATCTGGGAAATCACCCCTTAGACGGCGCTGGGCAGAGTGTTGGAACACGGTGCGGGCTTCGCGATTGGGGTGTGAGTTGGCCGGATATCGCCGGCTTTCTCCAAGTTGCGCCAAATCGTCACGCATATCTCAATCACCACCAGCCCATCACTGTTGACCTTCTGCCTTGCCGGAACGGAGCAGCAAACTCTGTTGACGGGATCGACCTTCAGGTCCACGCCTCGCGGCGTGTATACTCTTGCCATCTCACGAGCCCACAAGTCAACACACCAGATATGTCCCCCGATTCCGCAGAGCCGGGGAAGCAACGATTGCGCGTTGTTGTAAAGGGGGATAGCGAACATGTCCAAGAGGAAAGCTGCCTTTCTACTACTGACTTCGGCGACGCTGATCTTTTCATTCGTGGGCTGTTCAACGAAGGAATCCCAAGCGCCAACTGCTGCCCAGCAGAAAGATGCCGCGCAGCCCAGCCTCTTCCTCTGAGGCCCGACCGCCGCGCAATCCGCTCAAGAACGCCTACTTCGGCGACCTGCATCTGCACAGCGGCTATTCCATGGACGCCTTCGCCTTCGGGACCCGCACCACGCCGGAGGATTCCTACAAGTACGCGATGGGCGAGACGGTGGAGTACATGGGCAAGCCGCAAAAGCGCAACGCGCCGCTCGATTTCCTTGCCGTCACCGATCACGCCGAGTATCTGGGTGTTGTGCGCGAGACGATTGATCCGAACGGCCCATTCGCGAAGTCCGAGTGGTACACCGTGATGACCAATCCTGATCCCAAGGTATCGGGCGAGGCCTTCAAGAAGCTCATCGGTTCCACGGTCGTCAACAAGCCTCTGCCGGAATTCTCCGATCCCAAACTGCTGCGCTCGTCATGGGAGAAATATGCGGCCATCTCCGACAAGTACTACAAGCCCGGAAAGTTCACGACATTCGTCGGATTTGAGTGGACGTCGGCGCCGCAGTTTCAGAACCTGCATCGCTGCGTGATCTTCGCCGACAAGGGCCCGGCCATGCCCTACACGGCGTTCGAGTCGCTCGATCCGGAAGACCTCTGGCGCTACCTGGAAGCACAGCGCAAGCAGGGGCTCGACGTGATCGCCGTCCCCCACAACGGCAACGCCAGCAATGGCCTGATGTTCAGCACGCGCGACATGTCGGGCAAGCCGATCACTCGCGATTACGCTGAGCGCCGCATGGCCAATGAACCGCTGGCTGAGATCATCCAGGCCAAGGGGCAGAGCGACACCAGCCCGACGCTTTCGCCCACCGACGAATTTGCCAATTTCGAGATGTGGCTTTATCTGATTGGCACGGACATCGAAGCAAAGTCCGCCACCGGAAGTTATCTGCGTCAGGCCTATGGCGTAGGGCAGGAGCAGCAGGCGAAGCTGGGCGTCAATCCGTTCAAATACGGCATCGAGGCCGGGACCGATTTCCACTCCGGCATTACATCCACCGAACCGAGCAACTATCCGGGCTCGCACGGCAACCAGGACAGCGATCCTAAGACGGTGATCACCGCCACAACCTCGGTCGGTGGCGAACCTCCGATCGCTCTCGGCTCGGGCGGGCTGACGGGCGTCTGGGCCGAGGAGAATACGCGCGAATCCATCTTCGCCGCCTTCAAGCGCAAGGAGACCTTCGGCACTTCCGGAACCCGCATCAAGGTTCGCATGTTTGCGGGCTGGAGTTTTCCCAAGGACATGACCAAGCAGGCAGATTGGGTGAAGGCTGCCTACGATGGCGGCGTGCCCATGGGCGGAGACTTGACCCCTCAGTCCGGAGCAACCGCTCCAACATTTGTCGTTCACGCCATCAAAGACCCCAACAGTGGCAATCTCGATCGCGTCCAGATCATCAAGATCTCGACCAAGAACGGCAAGAGCAAGGAAAAGGTGTACGACGTGGTGTGGAGCGGAGACCGCAAACCCGATCCGAAAACCGGCAAGGTTCCGGCCGTCGGCAACACGGTGGACGTGAAGAGTGCTACCTACACGAACTCAATCGGCGCTACCGAGTTGATTGGCCAGTGGACCGATCCCGCATTCGATCCGAAAGCGCACGCGACCTACTACGCCCGTGTGCTGGAGATTCCCACGCCGCGCTGGTCAACCTATTGGGCCGCCAAGCTGAACCTGCCACCGAATCCGAACGTTGCCGCAACGGTGCAGCAGCGAGCCTGGACATCGCCGGTCTGGTACACGCCGACCAGCGAAAAGAACTAGCGCGCTTTCTCGCTGTTGGCGCGTAACCAAAAGCATGCCCTTCCTCATTTTCCGGCCCTCAGTACGTTTCGGATAGCTGTTGAGGCATCGCCGTATTGCAAGTGATCCGCGCCGACATTCCCCGTTTGAGTTTGGCGCGATATGGCCTGATTACGCCAACAATGCCCTTCCCTACCATTATCGCTTGCGCGTATTTCACCGGCTAGTGAGGCGCGGTCGTGGACCAGGCGCCAGAGCCGCGGTGAAATCTTGGCGGATATGCGGGGAGAGAGTTATATCATAGGCAATTCCGTGTTGGCAGAAAGGGTACGGCGATGCTTACCACCGCAATCCGGGCAGCGACTGCAAAGCTGGCATCCGTGATGGCATTGGCCATTGTTCTTGTGTGCAGCGCATCAGCGCAGGCGCAGACGTTTACCGTCCTGCACAATTTCACTGGCGGACCGGACGGCAGCAATCCTGGCGATGGACTCGCGATCGATGCAGCCGGAAATCTCTACGGCACTGCCAGTTCAGGCGGCGCGGGCTACGGTACAGCCTTCCAGTTGAAGCGAGCAGGCTCCGGATGGATATTCAATGCGCTGCATAGCTTTACGGGAGGCGACGATGGCGCTGCTCCGTTGGCGCGAGTGACTATTGGCGCAAACGGTACCCTCTACGGCGATACCCACAGCGGAGGAGGGGGCCGGTGTGATGGCGGTTGCGGCACGGTTTTCAATCTGCAGCCGCAGCCCAGAGCTTGCAACCACACCCTCTGTCCGTGGATGGAGCGCGTGCTGTACGCCTTCCAGGGCAGCTTTCTTGGCGATGGCTTAGGTGCAATAGGGGATCTGGTTTTCGACCAGGCGGGCAATCTCTATGGCGCAACCGGCGGAGGTGGAGTGCAATTCGATGGTACGGTGTACGAACTGACTCCTTCCATGGGAAGTTGGACGGAAAGCGTACTTTACAGCTTTGCCCGTGGCCAGAATGATGGCGCCGGGCCTTTGACCGGAGTGACATTCGGTTACGACGGAAGTTTATACGGCACTACGATAAATGGCGGGCCATATGACCGAGGCGTGGTGTTTGAGTTGACGCCGTCGGGTTCGGGTTGGACGGAAAATGTCATCCATTTTTTTGTGCCGGCAACTGATGGTGGCTACCCGGAAGGCGTGATCGCCGACAGCGCCGGCAACCTCTATGGGGGAACGAACCTTGGCGGACAGTACGGCGGCGGCACGATTTTTGAGCTTACGCCGTCGAACGGCAGTTGGACATTTACTGTTCTTTATCAATTGACAGAAGGCGGCTGCGGAGTTGCCGGGCCCCTGGTGATGGACGCGGCAAACAACCTTTACGGCGCAATCTGTGACAGCATCTTCAAGCTGAGCCCGTCGGGCGGTGCCTGGACCTACACACAGCTCTATTACTTCACTGACGGCAGCACCGGCAGAAATCCGAACGGCAGTATGGTACTCGACGCCAGCGGCAACCTCTATGGCACCACCGCCAATGGAGGGACCGGCGACTGCTTCCGAGGCTGCGGCGTCGTGTGGCAGATGACGCCATAGCCCGGCATCGTGTGGTTAGAGAGCAGCGACAGTGCTGATTACTGTTGCCAAATCGCCATCTGCAGGCAATCGAGGGTTTCCCCTGACGGCAACTCAAGGCGTCCCACCGGCCCCAGCTCGTAGCGTATAAAGAAGCAGGCGGCGGGAAGGAGGTCCGGCAACATGAGGCTGGGCGAAGACCGGGGGCAGCCAGACCAACTCATCAGCAATCCGAAAGCGAGCTATGGAGAGAGCTTTCAGCCACATCTTTTGGAGCAGTACAAGCTCTACGTCGAGTCATCCCAGAGGGTCACTGACCGCCGGATCACGACCGGCAATTATCTGCTAACGGTCAATTCATTCCTGCTCACCGTCTTTGGGGTTGCCTCCTCGCAGCACTTGGGCGGCTTCTGGCTCGCCATCGTTCCGGTTGCGGGTCTTCTGGTCTCCTTCACCTGGTACTCTCTCGTCGTTTTCTACAGAAACCTGGGTGCCCGCAAGTACAAGGTCGTTCATCAGCTGGAGAGCTTTCTTCCTGTCGCTCCGTTCCGCTGTGAGTGGCAATCCGCTCATGAGGAGAGGGCAAGAAGTCATACCGGGGTTACGCGTCTGGAGCGGGTGGTCCCGCTGACTTTCGCGGCCATTTACCTCGTGCTGCTGGGTTACAGTCTGTCACACTCCTTCGGCAGGTGAGTACGGGGTGCATGGTACGGAGACCGCCGGGTACGCCATGCATTCGCGCTTCTGCGAATGTGGGGGAAGAATCGAGACCGCATGTACGCTCAGGAACTAAGAATGCACTGAAGGAACCTCTCCCACCCAAGCAAAGGAATGTTGGGCAGACGCCCTTACTGAATCATTCCCCCCGCAATGTCCGTTTCAGGCTACGGTTTTTGAAGAATCCTCGCTGGGACTTGAGACATCACTTCGTCCTACTGGCGCTGCATCTCGACTAAGTAATTGCAGCCTGCTGCTTCGTCGTTGGTAACGGTCCTCGCTCGGAGTTTGGTTGCTCAAATTAAGAGGTGGAAGCAATGCCGGCAAGAGATCGTATGATTCGTTAGCCACATCCGCACTTGCGTCTCCAACAGCCGAAGACGCTAACAGATTTTATTTTCACGAGCTACCCGCCGAAAGGTAAACGGACAGAGCAGTAAATGCTTTTCAACAATAGCTAAAATTTCATAGGAGGATTTATGGCAACGACCGTCGCAGTAGCAACCATGAAGGTGGCGCAAGTCTCCAGACCCGGAGCGGATTTTCAGATCGTCGAGCGCGAGATTCCTACACCGGGTGCGGGACAGGTACGGATCAAGGTACAGGCTTGTGGCGTTTGCCACAGCGACGTGCTGACGAAAGAAGGCTCCTGGCCTGGAATTCAGTATCCCCGCGTTCCCGGACACGAAGTCGCAGGCATCATCGATGAAGTAGGCGCCGGTGTTTCCGCGTGGAAGAAGGGCCAGCGTGTCGGAGTTGGCTGGCATGGCGGCCACGACGGTACCTGTCGCGAATGCCGGCGCGGGGATTTTCGCAATTGCCAGAACCTGCAAATTCCGGGCATCAGCTATGACGGCGGATACCAGCAATACATGGTGGCTCCCGCGGAGGCGCTCGTGCCGATGCCGGAAACTCTAGGTGACGCCGAAGCAGCGCCGCTGCTCTGCGCTGGAATTACCACCTACAACTCGCTCCGGCACAGCGGCGCGCTGCCGGGCGACCTGGTCGCGGTGCAGGGTATCGGTGGTCTGGGTCATCTCGGAATTCAATTCGCAAACAAGTTTGGTTATAAGACGGCGGCTATCGGGCGCGGGCCCGAAAACTGCGGCCCTTGCAAAGAAACTCGGAGCGAGCGTGTACATCGACAGCAAAACGACGAACGCAGCCGAGGCGTTGCAAAAATTGGGCGGCGCACAGGTAATTCTAGCGACGGCGCCAAGCTCGAAAGCGATGTCCGAGCTAATCGACGGTCTGGGTCCGAACGGTAAGCTCATCGTTGTTGGGGTGACATTTGATCCCATTGAGGTCACACCGGTACAGCTCATTAATGGAAGTCGATCTCTTCAGGGCTGGGCCGCGGGAACACCGGCCGATGAGGAGGATACACTGCGCTTCGCCGAACTGACCGGCGTGCGTCCCATGATCGAGACCTATCCGCTCGAAAAGGCGGCCGAGGCTTACGCGCGCATGATGAGCGGCAAGGCAGAGTTCCGCGTTGTTCTGACGATGTGAAAAGGACTAACATCGCCACCTTTGACCCCAGAGGCCGGTCAGCCACTACAGCTTCGCGTACTCCAACTTAGCTTGTTTGTAGATGGATCATGGAGGCCCTGGGCGGAGTCGAACCGCCGACCAACGGTTTAGGAAACCGCTGCTCTATCCATCTGAGCTACAGGGCCAATGACAGGCAAGCCGAAGAAACTTGAGAGCATGAATGCTGGTCGCAACCGCAGCTGCTCAATCCCGCAAAACCGGCGGCATCGTTGTTCTGGTCGTCGCCAGCCTCTTCATCATCATTCTAGCAATGTTGGGTTGCGGCCGCGTGCTTCCGGTACTTCAGTGAGGGGTCTTATCCAACAGGCGAGCGATGGTATCGAGCAGCACATCCGGCGGTTCGCCTTTGGAAAGAAATCCTTCAGCGAACTCGATACCGGTTGGTTTCTCAGCTGTTCCGGAGACGATGAGAATGGGCACGTCTGGTTTGAGCGTTTTCATCTCCCGTGCGATTTCGGTTCCCGTCTTGGCGCTTAGAAAGTGGTCGGCGATGACCAAATCGACAGGGTTCTGCTTGAGAACTTCGAGGCCGGCTTCACCGGACGAAGCTGTGAGAACCTCATATCCCGCAATGGACAGCAGCAGCCGGCGTACGCGCAGGGCGATGTCATCATCATCAATGCACAAGATGAGGCGGCGTTCGGGATCGGCGGATGAAGATGTCATGGGGGCGCTGACTCGGAAGTATAGTCCAAACGGCCAGCGCCGCAGGTATTTAATTCACCCGCATCGTCATTACCACAGAGACATCGTCGTTACCCGGGCCCGAACCTGGGCAGGGCTCGCTCAACAATCTTGCCGGCGTGGAGCGCAGACCAGCATTCACTGACTCAGGATGCATCCCTCAGAACCGTGCAAACCGACGCGCACAAAGCTCCACCGATGTTGAAGGTGGCAGCCACCTTGGCATCTTTTCTCTGGATTTCCTTCGGCGCCTTTCCCTTGAGCTGCCAGTAGCAATTCCCCAGCATGGCCACCCCGGTTGCACCGACAGGATGTCCCTTTGCAATCAGTCCGCCGGACATGTTAATGGCGCACTCTCCATCCACGTTCGCCTTACCTTCGACCCAGTAACGCGCGCCTTTTCCGGGAGCGGCCTTGCCGATGACTTCGGTCCCAATCGCCGCGGCAACCGTGAAGCAGTCGTGGATCTCGGCGACGTTTACGTCGGCAGGTGCGGCACCCGCCATGTCATAGGCCTTCTTCATCGCCGTATACGCGCCGGTTGGGAACAGCGTGTTGCGTCCTTCCTTTTGCAGCGGATCGGTGGCCTGCGCGTAGCCTGCAATCTCTACACAGTCCGCCCTGGCCACGCCCAGCTTCTGCAGACCCTCATCAGTTGCTAAAATCACGGCCGCGTAGCCATCGGTAATCTGCGAGCAATCATAGGTCTTCAGAGGCAGGCCTTCGACCACGTAGCGATTGATGCCCTCGATCTTCATTGCCTGCTCGAGCGTAATCTGGACCTTGTTCATCTGCGCCCAGGGGTTGTACTTAGCGTTCTGATATTCATTGACCGCAATCTGCGCCAGGTCACTCTCGCTCACACCGTACACCTGCATGTAACACTGCATGATCTCGGCGAACAGGTGAGGGAAGATGAAGACCTTACCGGTACGCTCGTCGGGATGAGAGTAGTATCCGAGGACCTCGCCGATCAGCTTGCCATCCATTTTGCCTTCGTTGTCGCGCATCTTCTCGTAGCCAATCGCAACTCCCACATCGCCGACTCCGCTGAGGAGTTTGTAGATAACGGACAGCACAGCCTGGCCACCAGAGGCGCAGGCGTTCTCGACTGACTCGATGGGTTTGGCGGCCATTCCGGGCACGGCGGCTACCAGTCCCGAGAGCAGGCCTTGTTTGTTCAAGGTGAAGTTGCAGGCTGAGCCCACAGCGCCGACATCGAGGCTGGAAGGCGAAACTTTGATCTGCTCACACACTCCGGTCACGGCGTTCGACAGTATCTGCGGGACCGTCATGTCCATCAGTTTCCCGAACTTCGACTGGTTGTAGGCTGCGATATAAACCGGCTTGCTCATGATTTCTCCTCAGGTTGCGTCCTCGGAAAAGGCCGCTAATAAATTATCATCCCTCGCGACAGATTTTTTCTTCGCTTACGTTCTCTCGCCAAAACGCAACTGGGCGACTGCCAATTCTCTGACCAATTTGAAAGCGCTTCCCGGCTCGCGCCACGCAGTGCGGCCGCCGAACCCACAGTCAAACCTCGGGCCCTCGCTTCCACGGATATCGCGCAGGGCTTGGCCTCGGCAAGTACGAAGGTCACGCTGGCCTGTGATGCCGATTAACTGTGCGCTTCTCAGCACCGGATCGGGCAGGCATTCAGTCGGGTAGGTCACCGGGAGACATCTCGTCCACATAACACCACGTCCACGTCTCGCCCGGTTCGATGGAGCGCATCAGAGGATGCGTGGTGTGATGAAAGTGTTTGGTGGCGTGCTTGTTCTTGGATGAATCACAGCAGGCCACATGCCCACATTCCATGCAGAGCCGCAAATGCACCCAGGTATCGCCGATCTTGACGCAGTCTTCGCAAACGTGGACCTTGGTGTGCGTGATCTTGATTTGATCCAGATGCTTGCAGGTCGCTTCCATAACTCTCCTGTCAGCCGGGTCAGCGCTCCAGGGACTTGCGGTCCCAGTTGGCGCACTTCGCGGCGGCGTCGTATGTGCTCTGCAGAAATTCCATCAACGCGTCCTTAGGAGAGTCCGCCGTGCGCACGTCGTCATACATCAGCAAAAACTCTTTCATCTGCGGATGGTAGAAAGCGCCCTTGGGGCCGACGCGCTGTTCTGCAAAACCGGCCGGCTCGGGTGCCGCGTACGAGTAAAAAGCAGGGCCCGCGATGTCACCTCCGCCCGGCCAGAACCCAGCGCTGCTGACCTCGTGAGAATAGGCTTCGCGCGTAATTGAGTCGGCGCCCGGACGTTCGGGGGCACGCCGTCCTGAGAACCGGGTCACAGCGTGGTCGAAGCTACCCCAGAAAAAGTGGACCGGGCTGACCTTGCCGATGAAGCTTGTCCTGAACTCCTTCAACACCGTATCAACCCAAACCAGGATGCGCCAGAACTGATGTACGGCCTCCGGGTCGTACGATGCGTGAACCTGGTCCTTCTCGAAAGGAATGGGATCGGGAAGCTCGCACGGAGTGGTCCAGATCTTGACATCCACACCCAGCTCACCAAGGGCCGTCATGAAGGCCTTATAGAAGTCGGCGACACTCTGGGGCTTCAAAGGCAACGCCCGCATACCGCCGTCGCTCGTCTTGATGATTAGCTGGTGGTCGATGAAATCGAACTGAACCTCCACGACGCCGCCGTCGTACGGCATGGCGGAAGTGGTGACGCCGCGGGCGGTGACGTAGAACGGGACGTTCCACCAGTGGTTCACCAGCGGACAGAGTTTCAAGCGGACCTTCCCGACAACCTGGGTCCACATGTGCAAAGTCGCCTGTGTGTCCTTCCAGCTTGCAAGAGGGAGCTCTGGGAGAATTTCCCGATCAGTCGTTGTGACGAGATTACGTTCTGGCGAAGTCATCCAAGGCCTCTGGCCCAGCCAGTTCTTATACTACCGCTCGACCTAGATGCGACTGCCCCGCCGCCGGATTCACGCTTTAATCTATCCAGTGCATGAAAAGACGGTCGACCGCTTGCGCGACCGACCGTCTCTCACCCCCGTCTAAAACCTCGAAATGCCCCGTCGAGGAACGTCAGAGAAAATGTGCCTATGTCAGCGGGCAGGAGCGAACTCGTCTGAATTGCTCAAACAGGCGAGTTCGCTGCGCCCCTGCCCGCTATGGCGCCTTGGTCGCAAGATATCGTTCGGCGGGTCAGCCAATTGTCAACAAATTGTCACAACTTTGTAGGATTTCGGTAAAACTCGCTGATACCTAAAAAGTGCTATGCGAAGATGCAAGTGACGGTTACAAGACTGCCGTCTCGTGCAGCAAAGCGCCCTTGGCAAAGCGATCTGGGCTGAGCACCCCGACGTCGTCCACGACGCTGGTGCCACCATGGAGAATCAGGTCGGAGACGATTCTTCCAGTCGCTGGGGCATGCATCACGCCATGGCCGCTGAATCCATTGGCGCAGAAGAGGCCGGACATCTCTGGTGTCGGACCGATGATGGCGTGGTGGTCGGGGGACATCTCGTAGAGGCCGGCCCAGGCGCGCTTCGGATTCACGGCCAAGTTCTCGAAGCAAGGCACGCGATCGGCGGCGCGCACCAGGACCTTCTCGATGAAGGAGGGTTCAAAGTCATCCTTATATCCCGGCGTCTCCTCGGGATCGTTCCAGGCCAGCAGAAATCCGCGGCTTTCAGGCCGGAAGTGAAATCCGTTGGTCATGTCAACCACCATTGGGATGGCGTGCGAAACACCGTCGAACGGTTCCGTAGGGACCAGCATGCGGCGCAACGGCTCGACCGGGAGTTTGATGCCCGCGAGCGCGGCTGTTTGTGCTGCCCAAGGACCGGCAGCGTTGACTACCACGAGAGTGCTCACCGGGCCGCGGGTTGTTTCCACACCACTGATCTTGCTGCCATCGTGAGCAATGCCGGTGACTTCAGTAGAACGCCAGAGGGTAGCGCCATTTTCGCAGGCCCGGGTGGTGAAGCCGACCATCGCACTGTAAGGATCGACGAAGCCATCCGTAGGGCAGAAGCTTCCGCCCAGCACGTCATCAGATCGTAACTGGGGAACAATCGCGACGATGTCGGCGCGCGTCAGCATCAGTGCCTGGGCCAGCCCGAGCGACTTCTGTAGTTGCTGATTGGTCCGCAGATAGTCTAGATGCGATGGCTTGGTGGCGACGAACAAGTAACCCTGTGGGCGGTATTCCGAGGGCAGGCCTAGCCGCTCTTCGAAGCTGGCATAGAAGGGGATGGAGTAGAGCGACATCTGGATGTTCACCGGGGTGGCAAACTGCGCCCGGACTCCTCCCATACTCTTTCCGGTAGAACCCTTGCCCTGATGGGATTCTCGCTCTACGATGAGCACGTTACGGCAACCCGCTTCCGTCAGGTGCCAGGCAATGCTGGAGCCCACAATTCCACCACCGATAATCACTACTTCCGCTGACAACATCTGGTCTTTGCCTCGTCGTACGAAAGTACATTGTAGTGCGTCGCCGGGTGCCATGCCGCCAAACTGGGCCAGCCCGCGGACCCACTTTAAGGCTAAGTAATTCAGCACGTTAGCGCTCGCGTGTGAGCTCTCACATTCTGCCGAATGTTCTGGATTGTACTTGACATCCGGGGCGAACAGACGCAGAATTCGTCCATCTACCCCGCGTGTTGCGCGACAGTGGCCCGTGCGCGAGACTTCCCCCATCGAGTATCGCCGCCCGCAAACAGGCAGAAATCTCAGTGCGCCGGTGTGTCGGCGCAGGAAAGAAGTAAGCACTATGCGATTAGGAATCCGCTGTTCAAGTTTCGTGCTGGTCTGGGCTCTACTGCTGTTTGTCGGCGCGTCTCTGTCGGCGCAGCAGATCACGTTTGAGGATTTCTCCAACGCGAATTACGCGTTGCAGTACCTGCAACGAAATGGCAGCGCACATCTGGATACCTACAACGGAAACGCTGTGTTGCGTCTGACGGACGGAAACCCGGACGGCAAGAAAAAACCCGGCGGTGGCAACGCCGAAGTGACCACAGTGTACTTCCAAGACACCAGCCGTGCCCTGGGTGTGGGAAAGCAGCCGGTGGCTGGCGGCTTCACTACCTGGTTCGAGTTCCAGATGCATAATCCAACGCTGTGCTGTGCTCCGGGCGACGGGTTTGCGTTCATCGTCCAAAATAACGGCGCAACCGATTCCAGCTATGGAGCCACTGGGGCAGGTTTGACAGCTTTGGGGGCGGGCACTGGCGGAATGGGGTATGCGGGCATCTCGAACAATCTGGCCATCGAGTTTGACATCCTGCAGGATCCCTGGGATCCGAACTCCAATCACGTCGCCATTCAAACCTGCGGACCTAACACCAACACGCCGGTGCATTTGCCGGGGGATTACACGATCGGGAACAACAATCACGTCGAGAGCTGCCTCTACGACAACGCTATCTACACGCTGGCCCAGAATCTAGGTGGTACCTGCGGCGATGGGTCCTGCATGGACGGTGCTGTCCACAGTGTGGTGATCGGATACACTCCGCCTGGCATGGGCCAGATGACAGGGGAACTCGACATATGGCTCGATCCTACCTATATCGAGGGGACGCACCAGCCCAAGGGAGCGCCAACCGTAACCGTTCCTTACACTATCGTTTACGACTCGGAGAGCAATCCGTTGGGACTTAAGCTCGATCCGTTGAACGGCGGCTCGGCGTGGGTTGGGTTCACTGCTTCTCAGCCCAGTGACGGCACGGCCCAGGATATTCTTGCCTGGGAATTCACCAACCACTCTCCTACCAAAATCCAGCAGGTCATTCAGCCGGGTGGAGTTCCGACCACCTTTGCCTTTGGCGGTCACCAGACAGTAGTCACTTATCCGCAGGGGTTCTCGAATCCGAACGGCACATTGATGACCGTGACGGCGACTCCGACGGACCGCATCCAGTTCTACCAGACGCGCCTGCAGGGAACTCAGTTCGCGAATGAGCAGTGCATCGTCTATCTGGGCACGGGCGGAACCATGAACCCGATAGCATCCGGGAATTGTGTGGTTTACTCGTACACCTGCCAGGACCAGGCGGGTAACCAGGTAACCTGTCCGCAGGAGTTGCAGTGCAGTCCTCAGCAGCAGGATCAATGCATTAACATCGACACGTCGTACTCCACGTCGGACCAGGTTACGTCGACCAACGCCGACTATCTGGAGAACGATGGGATCGGCTCCAACAACTGGATGAGCATCTTCACCTCGTTCATGAATAAACCCATCGACGGAACCACAGTCGGGAGGGTCAAGAGGCTTTGGTGGGGGCTTGCAGAATCTGTTTAAGGATTACAAGACCCATCCGACCAACGGATTTAAGTTTGGAGTGCTGACGGGCGCGGACATTGTAGCCACCTTCCGGCCAGGTCAGCCTTGAGGAACTGAAGCAGGTTCTTGTCAGGGCAGTTTTGAGTTGGTGTGCCGACTCGGAACTGCCCTCTTTTGCCATGTTTCACGTGTCAGACCTCAAGAATTGTCATCAAGAGCGGGCATTCGGGGTCGCCAGCAAGCGCCGTCTTTGATCAGCCCGCGAAGGATCTGCGGCTAGATGCTTGAGGAAGAAGATTCCTCAGGATAAATCCCCTCGAAATGACAATAGCAAAGGTTGGACTCCTGGGGTGTCAACGAAGCATCAACCCCGGAGCAAGAGCTTGGTTCGAAGAGGTCTGCAAGCCGGCCCCTATGCGGCGCCAGACGACTTAGCCTCGACGTAGATGTTCTTGAGATCGGGGCGATCCAGAATTTGGGCCGCGCTTTTTTCCTTGCTGATGATAGAGTCCAAAATGCGCTGCGCCTCACGATAATGCAGCGGCGCCTCCTTCGGTTTGCCCATCCGGGTCAGTGCGGCGCCCAGCAGGTACTCCGTACGCGCCCTTTCCAATAACATACCCAGTTTGTCAGACTGCCCCAGGGCAGTTTCCAGTTCCTGCCTGGCAGCTTCAGCGTTATTGGTAGCTAACAGGGCCTGAGCGTAAACAATCGAAGCCCGCAACCGCCAGAGCTTTCAACCCACTCGATCCAGCGTCCTGGATGATCTTCTTCAGCGCCGGCACCGCCATCTGCGACCGTCCCTGCTCGACGTCTACGCTGGCGAGACCCAGCCGGGCGCGAAGACTCTGATCGGGAAGCGACCATTTGCTTGCGATTTGCCGCGCCCGCTCGTATTGCTGCCGTGCAGAGGAATAGTCGCCGCGATAGAAATAGCTGTCGCCCATGGCGTTCCGTGCTTCGGCGGTTGCGGATTCATCCTTCACCTCATCAGCCAGCTTCAGCGCCTCATCGATAGACTTCTGACCTTCCTCCCCGCGCCCCACGACCGATAGGACGTCACCGTACCGGGCCAGGACCTCCACCGAATACCAGGTTCGGTCATTGATCTGCTTAAATCCATCCATCGCCTGCTGGAGGTAACTCAGGGCCGCATCGTACTTTCCCTGGGCGGCAAAGAGGACTCCCATGGTGCTCGCCTCCAGTGCCAACATTTCCTTGTCGTTGGCCGCGCGGCTGGCTTCCATGGCCTTCAAGAACTGAGCCTGCGCCGTCTCGTATTGGCCGAGATTGAAGTTCATCTCCGCCCAATTGCGCAGCGCCTCAGTTGCCTCCGGTAGCTTAAGGCGGTCACGAATCTCATAGGCTTGCTGGAAATAGGTCAAGGCAGCCTGGTAGTCGCCCTTATGGTTGTAATCGCTGCCAATATTGTTGAGGCACAAGGCCTGGTCTGCTTCGGCGCGTAAATCCCGCGCAAGCTGCAGCGCCTCGTTATTGGTCTTGAGGGCATCGTCGTAGTTCCCGTGGTCGTGATAGAAAGACCCTAGGTTAATCAGGTTGCTGAGCAATCCTTCCTTGTCGCCGATCTTGCGGTCAACATCCAGCGCGGCCTTGTAGCTGGCAAGGGCATCCTTGGATTGGCCCAGCTTGTCCTGCACGCGGGCTATCTGCCCCAAGCTCAGAGCGATACCACTTTGATCTCCAATCTTCCTCCTGATCTCCAAGGCCTGCTGAAAGTTGCTTAAGGCTTCGGACGGTTGATTCAGATCGTCGTAGGCAATGCCTATCGCTTGAAGAACCAGGCCCTTCTGTTCCTGATTGCCCGACAAAGTGGCTAAGCTCAAGGCCTTGTTGAGCGGATCCAGCGAAGCTTGTGGGCTGCCGGTAATGATCTGCACGCGGCCGATGGCGCGCAGGGCCTTGATGTTCTTAGGATCGGCGGCCAACACGATAGCAAGGCGTTTCTTGGCTTCGTCGAAATTGCTCGCCTTCTCGAAGAGGCTGGCGAGTGCGTATTGCGCATCCATGTCATCTGGATTTAGCTTGGTCAGATTTTCATACGCCGCGATGGCCTTCGCGTTATCGTTCATGATCCGCGCATTGTTCGCTTGAATGCGATATTGGTCCTGGGGAGGAAGCCCCTGGCTCAACTCAACCGCCCGGCGTGACGCTTGATAGGCTTTATCGTCGTAGTGAAGATCGGAGTAGGTCTCCGCCAGTTTCGAAAAAGCCATGGCGAAGTTAGGGTCTTCCTCAGTGGCCTTCTCGAACTTGAGGACTGCCTGAGTGTTGTCCCCCGCACGGGCAAACTGCAGACCTTCATCGTACGCCTGCAACGCAGTAACAGAGTTGGTCAGGACGTGACCGGAGTTAGCCTGTAACTCCTTCAGGATGTCGGGCGTGGCCGCGAGTTTTTCGCGGATCTGGGCCGCCAGTTTGTCCATCGCTCCGGTAAAGTCCTTGACATTGGCAAGGTCAGCGGCGACTGGAGTATCCCGGCTGTTCTTCAGATCATGAACGATGGCATTGATACGAAACTGATCGCCGGCCTTCACCAGTTGTCCCGAGATCACGGTATCGGCGCCAATGGCGTCGTGGATGCTTATTAACGTGGACGAATCGACCTCAGGCTGCGGGGTAAAGCGCAAGTCGTGCAAGACATCTTGCATTCGTCCTGCAGAAATCATGCGCAAATGCTGGGACGCACCAATTCCCGAGATCAAGTTGTCGGAAATGCTGGAACCGGTCCAATTGAGGCTGGGATCGCCCGAACCGTTGTAAAAAGGGAGAACCGCGACCGAGGTCACCGGCCCCTGCACGGCTGACGATCCTGTTCCGCCTGTTCCCGGGTGGGTCCGATTACGTGCGACGAAATATGTTCCCGCAGCCAGCGCCACCACGACAGCCGATATCGCAGCCCACTTCAAAGGAAAAGGTCTTGAAGTTACAGGTTTGGCAACCGGCGGGGCTATGATCGATTGGCCGCTACGCCGCCTTTTGCCCTGCCAGACCTCGATCTCCTCTGTCAATTCCTCCATCGAAGCAAAGCGAGCGTTCGGATCGCGCTCCAGACACTTGGCGACGATGGCGCTCAATGCCGGTGGAATCGAAGCGTCAACCTCCGTCAGGGGCACCGCCGGCTCCTGAGTTCGCTTGACCAGACTGGCGATGGCGCTGTCCCCGTGATACGGCATGAATCCGCTGAGCAGCTCGTAGAAGATGAGACCCACCGCAAACTGGTCCGAACGCGCGTCAAGCTCCTTCCCCATGGCTTGCTCGGGCGACATGTACTCCATCGTCCCCACCATCATGCCGGTGCGGGTCATGCCGTCCCCTTGAACGGTGCGGGCCAAACCGAAATCCATAATGACGACGCGCCCAGCCGCGTCGCACATGACATTGCTGGGTTTCAAATCGCGATGGATCACGCCTTCGCTGTGGGCCGACTGCAAGCCCGCACATACCTGAACCATAATGTTGGCGGCGGCTTCGGGCGAGAGCTTGCCTTCGCGCAGAAGAATCGTGCGCAAGTCCTCACCTTCGATGAACTCCATGGTGATGAACTTCACGCCGTCAGCTTCGTTCAGGTCGTAGATGCGGATAATGTTCTTGTGGGTGACTTGCCGGGCGAGAATCAGCTCTTGCTTGAAGCGCGCCAGGATGGCGGGGTCGCCGGCCAGATCGGGCCGAATCACCTTCAGTCCGACCACGCGCTCGACTTCGTTATCGCGGGCTTTGTAAACCGCGCCCATGCCGCCCATACCCAGCAGCTTCAAGATCTCGTAGCGACCGCCGAGGATGTCGCCGGCATGGAAAACGGTGGCGCCGATAGAGGAGAAGATAGGATGGGGCGCACTAGAGCTCCCTGAGCTGCCGGGCTCAGCCATTGTCATAGCGTCGGAAGGGTCACTTTTCGGGGTAATAGGTCGACTCGTTCCCGGTGAAGTTACATCGGCGGAATCAATCCCGGGATCGGTCATCCCCTCGGAGCCGAGGGCCGGCTTGGGCGTAGCGGCGGAACTGTCGCCGCTGGACACGGCTATGCCCTCTTGCGCCCTTCGCGCTGCGCCTTCTGGATCCCCAGCCATTTCCTACACTTCCCCCGCGCCGGGCTCCCTGTGGAGGCGAGCCCCACTCCAAAGCCAGATTGTTACAGAGTATACCTTGATTCCCGAGCTTCGACGCAGGGTTCGAGGTGACGAGCCGGGGACCCGGCAGAGAGGCAGGCCGGGCATCTGGAGTCATGCCGGCCTGTCCGGATCAGTCAATCAGTGCGTAAGCACGGTCAGACTGGGCTCTGCGCCGGTGCTAAGCAGCACACTCTTAGTTGCGGCGTTAGTCGCGCCGCTAGCGCCGGCAGAAATCAGATAGAGAATGCCGGCAGGGTTTCCGCTGCTGTCCAGTATGAGGAGTCTACCTGTAGAGCTCTGTGTCTGTTGGGGAGAAGGGCAGGTGTTGCCGTCTGCCAGGCAGAAGACGTCAGTGAACATCTGGTTCATCATCACCCCGGTCGTTCCGCTGCTGTCGTAGGTGCCAGCAAAGGTTCCGTTGCCGCTGCCGGGTGGCGGAGGCGGCGATGCAACCAGCGCTTCCGCCTCGTTGATCACGCTCGCCAGCACCGGAGCGCTGGTTCCACCATAGAAATTGCCGAACAGGGAGAGGATAGTAAACCCAGTTGACGGTGCGGTCTGGGGCTCGAACGTACCCACTGTCACGTTGGGATCGGTACCGACCACAAATCCTGTGTTGAACGTTACCAGATACCAGACGGGAGGATAGGTGCCCAGACCGCTGAGAGTCACGCGCCCGCTCGTCTTGTCAACCGAATAAGTAGCGTTAGTGTAAGAGGGTTGGCTCAGAACACCGCCATTGTTCTCGTCGAGAGCGTAGGAAGTGACGTGGCCATCGCCAATGACATTGCCATCAAAGTTACCCAACCCCAGCGAAATGTCGGGAACAGCGGCGCCGCCGGCGGTCGAAGTTGCATTCAGTTCGAATACGACGCCATTGGGGTTGCCACCCCGGGTGGCGTTCAAAAACAGATTGCTGAATGCCGTGGTACCGCCGCCTGCCGGCCCTCGGTCAGCCACCGACGCCAACGTAACCGGCGCGCCGCCAGAGGCCGCATCGGTCTGCACAGCTAACAAACTGGGGAACAGTTTTCCCGTGGAAGGGCCCACCACGTAAAAGGCGTAATCCACGGTGCTGGAACCGATGGTGAGAGTAGCGGTTCCTCTGCCGGTGCTGGTGTTAAAAAACGGAGCGCTGCCTTGGAGGCTTCCGGTCAGGGATACCTGACTCTGCACCGCGCCGTTGTCATTGAGGTCCGCCTCGCCATTTCCAGCGGTGATATTACCGCTCGCATCGGTTACGAAGTAGCCCGCCCCTCCATAGGGATTGCCACTTGCGTCCACTCCCGACAATCCGAACGCGAAGTTGCTCGAAACCAGCGAGACCCCGGCGAGACTCTGCCCTTGGGGCTTCAGCACGCCAGAGCCCCAGACGCCCGGATTGTTAGGATCCGCCAAAATGATTCTGGAATCGGTGACCAGCGAAACGGAAACGCTGAAGGAGTATGTACCCAGCGCGGAAGCGATGACGATAGTGCCTAGATTGCTTCCTGTCATGACTCCCGAGCGGCCAACGCAGTAGACCGAACCGGTTGCTGCGCTGGCAATGGGGCACTGCCCGTTCGCACCGGCCCCGGGCGTCATGGCCACATCGGTCACCGCTCCGACGGAGTCATTCCCATTGCGATCGAACACACCGCTGGTGATATTGCCGTTGCCATCAGCCACAAAGCTTCCGACCATATAGAAAGCTTGCCCCTGCTGGTTGTAGCCGTTGAACGAAAAAGCGTAGTTGCCCTGGATCCTTCCGTTGATGGTGACGCTAAAATTCGCCGTAGCCGTAGTGGGGAAGGTGTCAGTCACCTGCACGGTGAAGTTGAAAGTTCCGGTTGGTCCCGTAGGCGTGCCAGTGATGGTCCCGTCCGCGTTCAAGGTCAGGCCACCGTTGGAGGAACAGTTAGCAGTATTGGTGAACAAACAGCCAGGATCGCTGAGGACACTGTAGGTATAGGGCGTGATTCCGCCAGTCGCCACCACCGCGCTACTGTAGGAAACTGCAACGATTCCATTGGGTAAAGTGGTGGCTGGGAATGAAAGTGGAGGATTGATCACCAGCGTAAAGCTGGTCGTCTGGAAAGCCTTGACCGGCGATTGCGAATCCGTTACGCGGACCGTGAAGCTGTACGTGCTCGCCGATCCGGCCGGTGGGGTCCCGCTCAGCACTCCGCTGCTACTGAAGGTGAATCCGGGGGGTAGCGCTCCAGAATCCAAGGTCCAAGTATAGGGTAGCAGCCCTCCGGACGCCTGGAGGGTTTGACTGTAGGAATCGCCTTCAGCGCCTTGGGGTAGCTTTTGTGTCGAGATATTCAGGGCACTTGGGCCGTTTTGTGGCGTCGAACTGCAGCCGCTCAACAGCAATGCGCAGAGAATAATCCCCAATCCGACGACCGGAAAAGGTTTGAGCCCCTTCATGCATCTCCTTTAGGAATCTGAAGCCAGGGTTGCTGGACGCCACTCCAGAAAGCGGCCAGCTTGGCCCGAAGCGCAGTTTGGCATGGCAAGCAAGGATCCGGCGAGACCATTCAAGTCAAAATGAAGAAAAATTACGTCTATACGAGCAGGGTAATTCAATTGCACACAAATGTGAAGGTGCCTGTCGCAAATCGAACCGTGAGCAGCCGGGCGTCAAACTGAAACTGCGCTCAATCCTCCGATTCGATGCTAACGCGCCGCTCGCCGCCGACTGACAACTCCCAACCGCCTAATGTTTTTCCCCCTGCTGCGTGAGGAGCACGACATCGGAATTGGTCCGCCCGCGAGCGACCGCCAACCTCTTGTTTTTCCAGTCGTAGTCGTAACCGTAAAGGAACAGGTTGTCGAAGTTTGTGACCAGACTTGGAGGTCCACCTGCGATCGGCTGCATGAGAATGTTCGAAACACCCTTCTCCGTAATTGGATAGTACAGACTCTGGCCATCGGCGGAATATTGGAACAGCCCAGAAATGAAGCGGTTGGGTGGGAAGCTCTTAACCGGCAGCCCGCCCTCGGCCGGAAGAATTTCGATCATGGGCTTGGCATTGGCACCCTGTCCCTCGACGGCGAGCGCCGCAATCTGTCTACCATCGGGCGAGATCGCCCCGAAGTTCACCAGCTTGTCGGTGAGCTGTTTGGCCTCTCCGCCGCCGACAGGGATCTCCATCAGCACCTGCCTTCCATTCTCAAGCTTGCTGTAGAGGACGAACTTGCCGTCGGGGGAGCAAACCGGGTTCTGTTCCACTTTGCCATTAGTTACGGCTATTGCAGTGCCGCTCTGAACGTCAAGGCGAAAAATGTTGATCGCCTTGGTGCTCTCGTTTGGCATGTAGAAAAAAGCATGGGCGCCGTCCGGACAAACCGTCAGGCCTTGCATCGGCAGGTTCTGCTGGTAGATTACGTTGCGGCTGCCACCGTCGCCGTTCATGATGGAGATGTGGCCGTCGTAGTCGAGCGTGATCAGCCTGCCATCGGGTAGCCATCCAACATTGATGTCGCTGTGGTTGTCCACTTGCTTGGCAACCGAGTTGGGTTCCCCGCCCAAACTCAGGGTATACACACCGCTATCGGGTGTGTTTTGCACTGCGATGAGTTGCTTGCCGTCCGTGGTAACTCCCAGTGTGAGATTGCTATAGGAGCTGAGGTCGTTCGTAATGCGATGAAGGGTCCGGCCGGACAGCGAAACTTCTCCAATCTGACCGTTCCAGTCGCTGGTGACATCGTGGAAGATGAGAATCAGATGTTTGCCATCGGGCATCCACACAGGTCTTTGCAGTCTCGCCACGCCGGCGTAGATCGTCTTCTCCTTTCCGCTCGAGGGGTCGAGGAGCACCAGCCGGCCCGGCTTCTGGTTGCCCGGGTCGAATACCGTCGAGGCGATCCATTTGCCGTCGGGAGACCATGCAGGGCTGGAATACCCGGGAAGGGGAAGCGCGGCAAGCACGTGTTCACCGCTGCCGTCAGGATGCGCGACGATGATCTTCGCAGTTCCGTCCGACGAACTATTGCGCAGAAAGACAATCTGTCCGCCGTCGGGTGAGAAACTCACCGGACTGTCCACATCGATAATGAGTTTGTGCGGAGTGCCTCCCAGCACCGGTATCTGGTACAAGAACCCCAACCCTGGATTCTCCGGCTCAATGCGAACGAAATACAGGAAATCGCCGTTCGGAGTAAAGGTCAGACCCGTATAGCGAACCTCGGCGGGCGGCATGATCTGTGCATTACTGCCGGTGGCGATATGCCGCATCCATAGACTCTGCTGCCCGTGTCCCTCGTCCACCACATTCACCACATACTTGCCGTCGGGTGAGATCGTCGCCAAGCGCTACCTTGCCGGAATTGGTGAGCTTTTCCATGCTCATATTCTGGAACGGCACCGGCCCTGAATCGCCAATCCACTGCGAAATCCACTTATAGGCACCGTAGACTCCTGCCACGATCATCGCGACGCTAAGTACGGTAATCAGCCCCGCGCCGCTCTTGTGCTTCTTGGCGGTCTCCAGAATGACCGCACTGCTGCTGGGTAGCGCCGTTGGACCACCGTCGCGGACCACTGAAATAGCGGAAGACGAAGCAACCGGAACTCCGGGCTGCGATCCGTGACCGGTTATGTCGCGCTTGAGCCGCTTCAGGTCGCTGCGGACTTCCGCTGCGCTCTGGTAGCGCAGGTCCGGATCTTTCTCCAGCGCTTTGTCAATAATCTCTTGCAGCTTGAACGGAACGGACGGATTCAGCTCCGCTTGCCGGACGGGGATTGCGGTCGAGAATGCCTTGGAATACAACCGCGGAAGTGTTGCCCTCAAATGGAAGTTTGCCGGTTGCCATCTCGTAAAGAATGGCGCCAAAGGAGAACAAGTCGCTGCGCCCATCCAGTTCCTCACCACGCGCCTGTTCCGGCGACATGTAGGCAATGGTCCCGACCGCCGTACCCGGTGCTGTGAGGTGCAGAGGCGCCATAGTAGGGGCGTCCCCGCCAACAGTTTCCAAAGCAGCGCGACGATCATGGGTGAGTTTCGCCAACCCGAAGTCGAGGATTTTGGCCTGTCCGCGCGAGGTGAGGAAGATGTTGGCTGGCTTCAAGTCGCGATGCACGATGCCTTTACCGTGCGCAACCTCGAGTGCATCGCTGATCTGGAGGCCTATATCAATGATCTTGTCGGTCGCGAGTGGGTTTCCTCTGATCTTCTCATTCAGACTCTCGCCTTCCAGCAGTTCCATAGCGATGAAATGCTGGCCCTCGCATTCCTCGATGGCGTAGATGGTGCAGATGTTGGGGTGATTCAGGGCCGAGGCCGCACGCGCTTCTTGCTTGAAGCGTTCCAGCGCGTAGGGGTCACGTTCAAAATCTCGGGACAGGAACTTCAGGGCCACATGACGAGCGAGCCTGGTGTCCTCAGCTTCATACACAACACCCATGCCCCCGCTACCCAGTTCTCGCAGGATGGTGTAGTGAAGAAAGCTCTTCCCCAGCAGAGTTTCCAAAGGCACAACTCCCAAGTTCTGACTCTATTGCCCGGCAGAGGAGGCGTCAAGGCGGAGCGACTCGGGATTTGTCGGCTGAAACGCCTAAACAAGGGTCAGTGAAGATCCGTGCGGTCGGACAACAGAACGCCGTTGCTGGCGTAGCTATCGCGTGGCACTTCCACGAAGGCGATCGTCAGCTTCTCAGGCTTAACGTTCAGTTCCTCGCGCAGTACTTCGGTAACGCGCTTCACAGCTCGGCGTTTCTGTTCGATGGTGCGCCCCGACAGCATTGTAATCTGCACATGCGCCATGGGACCTCCCACTAGGTTGTTTCACCACGGAGACACGAAGGACACGGAGAATTTGATTATTTCTACCGCAGCGCTCCCTGTGCCCCGTGCGTGAATTCTTAACCTCGGACTCGCGTTAGTTTACTTCGCCAGTTCGTATCCGGCGAAGAAGTAGCTCAACTCGAAGCGCGCCGTGTCCTCGGCGTCGGAGCCGTGCACTGCGTTCCTCTCGATGTTCGAAGCCCACTTCTTGCGGATGGTGCCCTCGTCAGCCTTGGCCGGATCGGTGGCGCCCATCAGCGTGCGATAGTCGGCGATAGCGTTTTCCTTCTCCAGCGCCATCACAATGATGGGTCCACTCGACATGAAATTGGTTAGTGACTCGAAGAATGGTCGATGGACATGAACAGCGTAGAAACCTTCAGCCTGAGCTTTGCTGATATGTAACATCCTCATGCCGATGATGCGAAAGTTGTTCTGCAGCAGAGTGTGAATAATATCGCCCGCCGCGCCTTTTTCAACCGCGTCGGGTTTGACGATGGAAAGAGTGCATTGGATAGTTTTCATAAATTCGCAGTTTGCTTCTTGCTTCTGGCGTTTCGCTTTGGGCCCTTAGCCATCACCTGTCAGCAAAATCCCTTTCTCTTGTGCCTCTGTGATGAACAGAATTAAGCTCTCAGAGTCGCGCCGATGGCTTTCACCAGCGTCTCACCGATCTCGGCGGGCGACTTCGCAACGTGAATTCCGGCGGCTTCCATGGCCTTTATCTTTTCCGCCGCGGTTCCCTTCCCGCCCGAGATGATCGCTCCGGCATGGCCCATACGGCGCCCCGGAGGCGCGGTCTGCCCGGCAATGAAGCCGATGACCGGCTTGCGCACGTTCTGCTTGATAAACTCGGCCGCGGTCTCTTCGGCATTGCCGCCGATCTCACCAATCATGATGATCGCTTCCGTCTCCGGATCCTGGTTGAACAAGTCGATCGCATCCACGAAATTGGTGCCGATAATCGGGTCGCCGCCGATACCAATCGCAGTGGACTGCCCGATGCCGCGTGTCGTCAACTGGTAAACGGCCTCATAGGTCAGCGTGCCCGAGCGCGAGACAATGCCGACGTTACCTTCCTTGTGGATATGCGCGGGCATGATTCCGATCTTGCATTTGCCCGGCGAAATGATGCCGGGACAATTCGGTCCGATCAGCCGCGACTTCTTCGTCTTCAGAAATTCCCACACCTTCACCATGTCCATGGTGGGAATGCCCTCGGTGATGCAAACAATCAATGGCACACCGGCATCGGCGGCTTCCATGATGGCGTCGGCCGCGCCTGGTGGCGGAACGAAGATCACGGTCGCGTTCGCACCGGTCTGGGCGACCGCATCACTCACGGTGTTGAAGATCGGCCAGCCCTCGTGCGTGGTGCCGCCTTTGCCGGGAGTGACACCGCCGACGACCTGCGTTCCGTATGCCGCTGCGTTCTTTGCGTGGAACGTTCCCTCGCGGCCGGTCAGTCCCTGCACAATCAACCGCGTTGACTTATCAACCAGGATGCTCATCGAACCCCCTTGGCGGCGGCCACGACCTTTTCGGCCGCGTCTTTCATGGTCTCAGCCACAATGAATTTCAAGCCGCTCTCTTTCAGCGTCTTGCGGCCGGCTTCAACATTGGTCCCTTCCAGCCGCAGCACAATCGGCAACTGGATGTTCGTCTTGCGCGCCGCGCTGACAATGCCATTGGCCAGCGTGTCCACGCGCAGGATGCCACCGAAAATGTTGATGAGCACCGCTTTCACGTTCTTGTCGCTCAACAGGATCTCGAAGGCGTGAGTGACCTGCTCTTCGTTTGCCCCGCCGCCGACGTCCAGGAAGTTCGCCGGCATGCCACCGGCGTACTGAATGATGTCCATCGTGGCCATGGCCAGCCCGGCGCCGTTGACCATGCAGCCCACGTTGCCGTCAAGCTTGATGTAATTCAGGTTGTACTTGCTGGCCTCGACTTCGAGCGGGTCTTCTTCGCTCAGGTCGCGAAGTTCTTTGATGTCGGGATGACGATAGAGCGCGTTGTCGTCGAAGTTCATCTTGGCGTCGAGTGCGAACAGACGGCCATCCGTGGTGGTGATGAACGGATTGATTTCGACTAGCGACGCGTCCGTTTCCTCCGCCGCGCGCGCCAGCGCCATCATGAACTTCACCGCGCCGCTGATGTACTTGGCCTCGAGGCCGAGCTTGAATGCGATCTCGCGCGCCTGGAACGCCTGCAGCCCAAAGCCGGGAACCAGATACTCCTTGATGATTGCGTTGGGATCCTTGGCGGCGACCTCCTCGATCTCCATGCCACCCGCTGCCGAGGCCATAAATACCAGCCTGCCCGGACCGCGATCGAGCACGATACCGAGATAGAGTTCGCGCGCAATAGGCAGCGTCTCTTCGATCAGCAGCCGCTGCACTTTCTTGCCTTCGGGCCCAGTCTGATGGGTGACCAGATTCATGCCGAGGATTTTGCCCGCCAGTTCGGTGGCTTCTTCCGCTGACTTGGCCAGCTTTACGCCGCCGCCCTTGCCGCGGCCACCGGCGTGAATTTGCGCCTTGACGACGATTCCGGTCGCGCCTTCGTGCAACAGGGCCTTGGCCGCAGCTTCCGCTTCCTCGCGGCTTTCGACCATTTGCCCGCGCGGCACGGCTACTCCGTACTTCGAGAGGATGGCCTTCGCCTGATACTCATGTATTTTCATTTTTTATGATGACTGCGGGCGAACCGACCCGCTCCTCCGGCTGGACGCACCGGATCGTCTGCTCCTTAGAAGATTGCAAAGAGTTACGAAACTGGTGATTGTATAGGACGGCAGAGAGTGTGGGCAATGACACGGATCACAAGCTTGCCTCGCCCCTCACTGTTGCCTGCCGCGTGTCCCGTTTGCCCAGTCTTCCCACAACCCGAAGCCCTTCATCTGGTCGTCAAGATGGGTCTCAGGGAACGTAGCTTCGATCTGGCTGCGGGTGAGTCGAGGTCCAATTCGCTGCGGAGCGTTGGCCAGCTCGACGATTAAGTGCGCGGCCATGGCCTCGTTCTTCTTCAACTGCGCGAAATCAACCTTGTCGAAGGTGTCGGAGCTGGCGTGGTAATTGATGAGGTAATTGGCTTCCAATTGGTTGGGGAGCAGCGTGGGCACCCCTTCCATCATGAAGTCGAAGTTGTCGGTGCCCACGGTGGCATCGTTGGTCACTTCGTTGGACTTCCACTGTACGAACGGTTGCAACATGGGAGCCAGCGCCGCATCCACATCTTTCCGTCCCCCGGTAGAGAAACTGGCAATCGGCCCGGAGCCCTCGTCCAGCACCACCTCGGCGACGATATTGTCGAGTTCGTTCTTGTGGGCACGCACGTATGCCAGAGAGCCCAGGAGCCCTTCTTCTTCGCCGGAGAAAAGTATGAAGCGAATGGTGCGCCGCGGACGGACGCCTGCTGCCTTGATCGCGCGTAGCGCGTCAATGACCAGGGCCGCGTTGCAGCCGTTGTCGAGGGCGCCCGTGCCGAGTTCCCAGGAGTCGAGGTGCGCGCCCGAGGATGACGATCTCGTTCGGCAGTTCGTTTCCTTTCAGCTCGGCCACTACGTTGCTGGTCGTGATCGGTGGCCCAACCTTGTTCGGCATCGAAATCGACATCTGCACTTTCCCGTCATGGGCCAACAGTCGTGAAATCCGCTCGGCGTCTTCGCGCGCCAGCAGCACCTGAGGAATAACGTCGATCTTCCCAGTCATGGTGTTGATGTGCCGGTAGAGGATGTCATGCTCACGGCTGGAGGTGAACGCTATGGCCAGCGCCTTGCCTTTCACAGCGTTCGCGATGATCCCGGGGGCACGGTAATACTCGTTGAACAGATCTTCCCAAGTCTTCAGTACGTCGCTGTGTGCCAACACGATCGCGCCCGCAATATCACCGGCATTGGCAAACTCGACATCGCTGCCCATGCCGACATCCACCACACGCGCGGTCGTCGGCTTCAGCGGCGGCGACCATGCAAGGGACACTGCCCGGACATGAAACGTCACCGGCGCTACAACATTGACCTCGGTGTCGCCCTCTGCCCACGACTGCGCGATGGTGAACTCTTCAGTATGCACCGAATCAGCGCCGGCGGCCTTGAACGCATCCACTCCCCATTGGATCGCTTTCTGCATGGCGGGCGTGCCGGGAACGCGGCCGCCGATCTCATCGGTCAGCACCCGTAGGTTCTCCTGCAGCATGGAAGGCTTGAGGGCCTGCTGCATGACGACGTCGTTGGATTGCGCGAACGTGACAGCAGCGCCCGCAAAAACAAGTGCTAGCGTGAGGACGGTCAATTTGAGTGGGCGCATTGGCAGTCGAATTATACGAGACGTGACAAGCCGCTCAGTCGTAATATTCCAGCCCTAGGTGCGTGATCATCTCTTCGCCCTTGAGGTGGCGCAGCGTGTTCTTCAGTTTCATCGACTGGATGAACAGGTCGTGCTCGGGATACAAACCAGGCGCTGTCATTGGCGACTTGAAATAGAAGCTCAGCCACTCCTGGATGCCGATGCCGCGCAGCTCCGACGAGCGCTTCGCCAGGTCGAGGAAAAGCACCAGGTCGAGGACAATAGGCGCTGCGAGAATGGAATCCCGGCACAGGAAATCGACTTTGATCTGCATCGGATAGCCGAGCCAGCCGAAGATGTCGATGTTGTCCCAACCCTCTTTGTTATCACCGCGTGGCGGATAATAGTTAATGCGAACCTTGTGGCAGATATTGCCGTAGAGTTCGGGATAAAGCTCAGGCTGAAGAATGTGCTCCAGCACCGACAGTTTGGACTCTTCCTTGGTCTTGAATGAGCCGGGATCGTCAAGCACTTCGCCGTCGCGGTTGCCGAGAATGTTGGTGGAGAACCATCCGTTCAGCCCGATCATGCGCGCCTTGAAACCGGGCGCGAGGATGGTCTTGATCAGCGTCTGCCCGGTCTTGTAGTCCTTGCCGCAGATGGGCGCTTCGTTCTGCTTCGACAGCTCGCGCATGGCGCCGATGTCGACCGTGAGGTTGGGCGCACCGTTGGCGAAGGGCACACCTTCCTTCAGCGCCGCATAGGCGTAGATCATCGAGGGCGCGATGCTGGCATCGCTCGCGTGCAGTCCTTTTTCGAAAGCCTCGATTGACTTGTGCGCCTTCCCAGGCTTGATAAAGGTCTCCGTCGAGCCGCACCAGATCATCACCAGCCGGTCGGCGCCGCTGGACTTCTTGAAGTCGCGGATATCGTCGCGCAGTTGCTCGGCCAGGTCCATCTTGTTCTTGCCCTTCTTCACATTGGGGCCGTCGAGCTTCTTGACGTAATTCTTGTCGAAGACCGCTTTGCGCGGCTTGATCTTGGACAGGAACGGCTTGACCTGGTCGAGCAGCGAGACATCGAGCACGCCTGCATTGCGCGCTGCGGAGTACATGTCGTCTTCGAAGATGTCCCAGCCGGTGAACACCAGATCGTTCAGCTTGGCCAACGGCACGAAGTCCTGGATCTTCGGCGAGCGGCCCTCGGTGCGTTTGCCGAGGCGGATGGTGCCCATCTGCGTGAGTGAGCCGATGGGGCTGGAGATTCCTTTGCGAACGGCTTCGACGCCCGCAACAAAGGTGGTTGCGACCGCGCCCATGCCCGGAATCATGACCCCGAGCTTTCCCTTGGCCGGGGCAATCTCGCTTTTGGCGCTATTCGTATTTCCCTGCTGCTTGCTTGGCGGCATGCTATCAGTCCGTTTCATGAAAGAATGTACAAACCTGTTATCTTCTCGTACCGCCGCGAGCATTGCAATTGAAGGGGCGTGAACGGCTGTGTTTGCGTCCTGTGCGGCAATTTGAAGGATTTGGCGGAGAACCATGGCTGAAGAAAAAATCGCAGTGGTGACCGGAAGCTCAAGTGGCATTGGTCTGCTGACAGCCGTCGAGTTGGCGCTGAACCGCTACCGCGTGGTGGCCACCATGCGCAATCTCGCCAACAGCGGCCGACTGGAGGAGGCGGCCCAGAAGGCGGGCGTTCGTGACCGCATCTACGTGCTCCGGCTCGACATCACGGAATTCGAGTCGCTGACCGAGGCGGTGGAAGAGATCCTCGCCACTCATGACCGCATTGATGTGCTGGTGAACAATGCCGGGTTCAGTGTCGCCGGCTTTGCCGAGGACATGACGCTCGCCGAACTTCGTCATCAACTGGAGACCAACTTTTTCGGAAATGTCGCAATGACGAAGGCTGTGCTGCCAGTGATGCGTGCGCAGAAGTCGGGACATATCATCACGGTCACCTCCGTTGCCGGACTCCTGGGACAGCCGATGCTGAGCGCCTACAGCGCGTCGAAATATGCGCTGGAGGGCTGGAGCGAGTCGCTCCGCATCGAGACGCACTCGCTCGGTATCCGCGTGGCGCTGGTTGAGCCGGGAGCGTTCGATACCGACATCTGGGAGCGCAATGTGATGATTGCGAAGGGCTCGCTCGATCCCAAATCGCCCAACAAAGAGCGTAGCCAACGCTTTGCCGAATTCGTCAAGAACAGCGCGAAGCATCGGCGCGACGCTCGCGAGGTGGCGAAGTTGATCGTCCGCGTTGCCCAAGAACCCAATCCGAAGTTGCGCTACCTGATTGGCGGGGACGCCAAGATGCAAGTCTGGCTGAAGAGAATCGTGCCGTGGCGCAACTACGAACGGATTGTGGCGAAAGCAGTAAAGATCGACTGACAGAAGCACTCTGCACTCAGGACAAGCCATCAATGCTGAATGCGATTGGCTTTCCTAATCCGCCGCCTCTTCCGCCGCTTCCCTGCCCACCCGATGCTGCACGTGTGACCACACGAAGTAAATCACCGCGACGATGAGCACTGCCAGGATCAAGGCGTCGAGGCGGTGGAACCACATCTTCAAACGGGGGTCCTTGTCCCACCGTTCGCCCAGACGCATTCCGATGTAGGCCAGGGCAAAGCACCACGGCCACGAGCCAATGAACGTGTAGATGTGAAACTTCAGCCGTGGCATGCGCGCGATGCCGGCTGGTAGCGCGATAAAGGTGCGGATGACGGGCAACAGGCGCGCGATCAAGACCGCCAACGAGCCGCGCCGCTCGAAGAAGCGGTCGGCGATATTGAGTTCGCGCTGGCTGAGGAAAATGTAGCGGCCATAGCGCTCCACCAGCGGGCGTCCGCCGAAGTAGCCGACTTCATACGCCAGCACCGAGCCCAGGTTGCAGCCGATGGCACCCCAAGTGGCTACAGCGAGTAGCGAGAATCGCCCGGTATATACGAGGTACCCCGAGAACGGCATGATGATTTCCGACGGCAGCGGAATGCACGCCGACTCGATGGCCATCAGTAGCATCACGCCGCCATAACCTCCCGCCGAGATGACACTGACGATCCAGGCCCCTACTACTTCAAGAACGTGAGCGATCATGTTGTATGATGCAAACCCTTCCCTGAGTTAGTTTCGAATGCAAAGAAGCTACCGGTTGCTATTTCGGCAACTTTCCGTCCAGCCAATCGCCGAGCTTCGCCACCGGGCAGCGCAGGCCAATAAAGAACTGGCCGAAGGCTGCATACTCGGCGCTGACCTGATCAAAGCGCATCTCGTAAATGAGCTTCTTGAACACCAGCGGCTCAGAAGCGAACAAATCGACGCCCCATTCCCAATCATCGAAGCCGATGGAACCGGTGATGATTTGCTGCACCTTGCCCGCGTAGCGCCGGCCCACCATTCCATGCTCCTCCATCTGACGCTGGCGCTCCTCGATGGGCAACATATACCAGTTCTTGTCCTCGCCGCGCTTGCGGTCCATGGGATAGAAACATAGATAACGGCTGTCTGGAATCTTGGGATAAAGCCGCGGATGCATCGCCTGCCGCTGACGCTCCATAGTCTCCTGCACTTCCCGGTTCCACTCCTCCGACAGTGGAGCAACGCCGCGCTCGGTAAGCTGACGGAAAAGCTTGACGCTGGAGTCATACAGTCCGAGCTCGATAACGGAAAGATACGAATGTGCAGGCTCCAGGTATTCCTGTAAGGCGGTGCGGTTCAGCTGCAGCTCGGTCGTGTTGAGCTCATCAAACGAGTCGCGGAAGTGCACCAGCATCAGGTCGCCCTTGTGTCCCAGCATCGAGTACACCGCGCTCTGACCCGCTTCTTCGCTGGGCGAAAGCGCAGCAGAAGCCTCATGTGCAATCTCCTGCTGACGTGCAGAGCTGAGCTTGCGCCAGTCCGGCCAGCGGAACCGGAACATCTGATGCAACACGCTTAAGCCTTCGAGGGTAAGCGGCATGGCTGGCAGTTCTGTGGACACAGCTCGCACTCCGGCATTGCTCGACGCCATTCCAAAACCCCGCGCTGAATTGATGCTGGTACTCCTCTCATTGTAATCTGCTGGCGGAGAATAGCCCATGCCACGCGGTGTCACGCCTCGCCAACCTTCACGTTCAGGACGTCAGGACAAAGTTTCCAGTAAACCACAGCGCGCCAAGGTTAAAGTCCGGAGAGTCGCACCCGTGCTGAAAACGGTGGCGAGGGTGGCTGCACCAATTGCGGCGAAGATTGCGGCGCCGAAGAATCCAGTGATTAAGACTAAGGCCGCCTTTCCCAAGGGCTACCGCCCGCTCGCGCGCGAACGCGTCTCTGAGATTCTGAAGCGACTGGACGACCGCTATCCTCTCGCGACCTGCGCACTGCATCACAAAAGCGCATGGGAGCTGCTGGTAGCGACCATTCTTTCGGCGCAGTGCACGGATGTGCGCGTCAACATGGTCGCCCCCATAATCTTCGCCAAGTATCCGACGATCGAGGCGTTCGCGGCGCTTGAGCCTGAGGACCTTGAACCAGACATTCGTTCGACGGGTTTTTTTCGCAACAAGTCGAAGTCTGTGGTCGGCGCCGCGCGCAAGCTGTTAAGCGAGTTCGGCGGACAGGTTCCACGCACCATGGACGAACTGCTGCAAATACCTGGCGTAGCGCGCAAGACCGCTAATGTTGTGCTGGGCACCTGGTTCAAGATCGCCGATGGCGTTGTCGTAGACACGCATGTGCAGCGCATCTCGCGGCGGTTGGAACTCACGAAGAACACTGAGCCGCAAAAGATCGAGCAGGACCTGATGAAAGTGATCCCGCGCGACAAGTGGATCGTCTTTGCCCACCAGATCATCCTGCATGGACGCGCACTGTGTATCGCGCGCAAGCCCAAATGCGCCGATTGTCCGCTGGAGAACCTATGCCACGCCGCCGATAAGACCTGGAGCACGGTTGATGTCCACAAGAGCGCGAAGCCTTGAAAGCCGTGCTCCTATTGCAGGTGCTTCATGCGGAAAGGAACTTCGACAACCGCCTCGAGTGCAACCGGTTCGCCGTTCTTGGTGCCGGGGCGGAAGTGCCAGCGCAACAGTGCCCGCATCGCAGTTTCGTCCAGACGTGAATCCAGGCTATCGAGCACCTTAACGTCATCCACCGTCCCGTCGGCGCGAATCACGGCGTATAGCGTCACCGTGCCTTCCACCTTGTCGCGCAACACATCCGGCGGATAGGCTGGATCAACCTTCATCGTGGCAACAGGTGCAGCGATTGCAACCTTGTCGTCGCTTTGCTTAAGCTCGGCAAAATGGATAATCCAGCTTCCTGTCGCTGAAGTCAGGTTTGGCATGTTCATGATCAGCTTGTAAGAGCGCTTCGCGCCAAACACTCGCTGCTCGATCGAACGGTCAGGATCGTCTGACAATGTGGGAGGCGGAGGGGCGGGACGATCCCGAATGCTGGGGATGGAGGGCTTCATGGCAGCCGCGATCATGGCTTTGCGCGCCTGTGCGTCTGGGTCGCTGGCAGACTTGTTCGGCGTTCCGCCAACCGCCGAGGTCGTTGCCCCTGGCGGAGCAGCGCCAACACTGATCCCAGGAGGCGGGCCATTTCCAGCCCCCGAGCCGGTTCCACTGCCGCTGCCAGCGGCCGCGACATTCGGAGTACCGGGTGCGTCAGGCTTGCCGCCCGGCGAGACGTGAAATTCTCCACTTCGGTTGCCGTTCGGTACGGCGACCGGCCCACGAACGTCAGCCGGATTCAGGCCCAGGGCAATTAGCTGCCCTTGGCCCTTTGTCGAAGTAAGTCCCTGCACGTTTGGAGGAGGCCCGGGAGCCGCAGACGCTGTCGTGCTCTTGGTCGGGCTGTCGCTCACGCTGCTGGCCCGCTGCGCCGGAACCGGCAGCTTGGGACCGGCGACCTGCGGCTCCATCTGCGCCATGTTGAGCTGTCCAGTCTTCAGCTTTAACTGGTCGAGCGCCAGCGCGGGCTCAACCACCGATGGTTGTAACTCGGGAGGTAGTTGCAGCTTTGGCTTCACCTGCGAAACGTCGGCTGAGGGCCCCACCACCTGCGGCTCAAGCTGCGGGACCTTGAGTTGGGAAGCCGAGCGCGCCGAGGCGGCGATGGGCTGCGCGGCCGGAACCTGGGTCCACGCCACGATATTGGGTAACGCTACGTCTTGCTTCAGCTTGATCTTGGGAGGCGTGACGATGGTTTGATGATTGTTATCAGCCTCCGGCGGAACGGACAGGATCTCCTGCTTCGCGAGCTTGGGCGCTCCCTTGCGCGGCTTCATCTGCGCTCTGTTGCCGGTTTGGATAGGCGGCAGGTATTCGCTGACGGGGTAGTATTCGACCTTCGAATTCTCGAAGGGCGATTCCAGTTTAGGGGCATGCCGGAACAGCGGTATCGTGCAAAGGATGTAAACCGCTGTTAAGAACGCGATGTGGCCTGCGTAGGATTCGAAAAAGCGTTCAGGATCAATGCCAGTGCGTATGAAATAGTCCCGGCGCACAGGTATCGGCTGGGCCGTGATCTCTACCGGCGCCGGCTCGCGGCGCAGCAGGACGTCGGCCAGATTACGGAAAAAAACGCGGCCCCACGGCTCCAGTTCGCACAGCAGCACCGGAGCTTCGTGCGCCGAAACATCGCGCTGGGCCTCGACTACTGTACTCTCCGACATCATCCTCTACCGGGGGGTAAACGGATTATAGCGGAAATCAGCAGCTTCGGTGGCGCGGGTGCGGACCCCAAAGTATCCGTTTGGTAATCCAGCAGCAACATGCAATGATGGTCACAATGAGAGTGCGCGTGGTGGGTGGAGGTCTGCTTTCGACGTTGCTCGTGATCGTAGCTGGTGGAGTTCGCCGTCGCGTGCCAACAGCCGCCATCATCGGGCGCACCGGGTACCGCCAAGGCCAAGGAATCCGTTGACGATCCATCGGGCATGTACTCCTTCTTGCGCGACGGCGAGTTCGTGCAGCTCACCCTCGACGACGGCAAGCTCTCCGGCTATATCTCGCGTTTCGGCGATACCGAAAGCGACAAAGGTACCTTCATCGACCAGTTCTTCGACAAGGCGGCACTCGACGGCGATCATCTGTCGTTTACCACCAAGACGGTGCATGGAACCTGGTACGGCTTCACCGGTGTAATCGCGAAAACGCCCGGAAAACAGCCGGCCCAGGAAGGTTATCGTGTCATCAAGGGCAACTTGGTTCAACACGTGATGGACGCAACTAACACCGACAAGCCCAGTCAACGCGAAGTGGAGTTCAAGTCTTTTCCACAGGACCTAAGCAAACCGTAGTTTCGTAGCCGGTCGGCGGCGATCTTGCCGGAAGCCCCGGCCAATCGCTCCGGATGATTGCCGCATCTCTGAAGGATTCGGCGCTGGGATACTATTTCGTTCCCACGTTCTTCGCAGGACGAGGGGACATCTTTCTCTCGATGAACGCAACGTGGCCATCTTCCATTTCAGCCAGGTGGCGATAGAGCTGACGTAAGGGGCCCGGCTCGGTATTTTCCACCAGGCTTGTGTAGTACTTCCGGGCGCCCTGTTCGGCGTTGAGCGCTACCTGCAGAGCACGATCGCGGGCAGCAACGTTGTTTCTGTCTGGAGCGGGGAACAAATCCACCTGCTCCAGGTGTGGGACTTCAATCAGCTCAACCAGATCTTCTTCCGTCAAAGCGCAACCAGACGTCCCGAATCGCTCCGTGTATAGGCTCTGTAGCTGCGAGCTGTGGTCCTTCTCTTCGGCCGCCATCTCCCGGAAGATATGGGCAATCTCCAGAGACTCACTATCGCAGAACTCGAGAAACATTTCTGCAAACTGATGGTAGAGCTCGGCATTTCGTTCTTCGATGAAGATGGCGACATGCAGGGCTTCCTGAGGATTCAAGGACGCAAAGCTTCGTTTCATGATGGGCTCCCAGACTCCTGTCTGATGAAAAAATTGTATCGGGAAACGCGCGCAAACTGGTGCGTCGTGGACAGAAGTTTCGTGGCTTAGTTCCAAAATGGAAGGCGGCGGTTGCGCTTATCCTACCGTTTGTTTGACCTGCTCAGCCGCTAGCTTGGCCCTGTCGCTTTCGATTAGCGCTATGGTCCGCTTCAGCCAGTGCTTCACGTTCTCGCGCAACTCTTCTTCCGTCTGGTTCGGCGTGGCAATTGTCGCGCCTTGCCGGTTGAGCGGAATATGGTGGCACGGCACGTCTTCCGTACGGTATTCCTCGGGGACAAAGTCGTAGAGGAGGCACTCGCGGCAGGCATGCGGGCGCGTGGGATCTCCGTGATTGGGGCAGGTCAGAGAGTCCTGGAAGATGGAAGCCGGCCCCCACGGCGTGCTATACCAATTTCCATAGCCCCCCTGCTCCAGGAAATTCAGCTCGTAGCGCAACACCTCGAGCACATCGCGTTTGTCGTCCGACATAGCAACCCCTCCATAGGCAGGCGAACTTTACACGCCTTCCATCCTGTTGCGATTGTGTTCCGATTACGTACCGACCGGCTGTGACACTACTCACATCTCTGTGTGATGTATGTCGCGTGATGTATGTCCCCTAGCAGTCATCGGAAAGTTGGCCTTCATGCCCCCCGGCGGTGCACCAGGCAGGGAGAAGCATGGCTTCGCTACGGTGAACGCTTATGATTCGCCCTCGCGAGCACTGCAACCCGCTTCGGATGTCAAGATGGGAGTAACCGTAACCTTTCGGTTGAGCTGCGCATCAACATAACTCAATGTTATGGTTGAATGCTGAGTGACTGATATCCTGCAATTCGTAGTCCGTTACGGCTACGCCCTGCTTTTCCTCTGGGTTCTGATTGAGCAGGGCGGCTTGCCGATTCCAGCGGCTCCGCTGTTGGTGGCTGCGGGAGCGCTGGCGGCGCAAGGCCGAATGTACTTCGCGCTGGCGGCTCTGATTCCAGCGGTTGCGTCTCTCTGCGCTGACACGTTCTGGTACTGCTTCGGCAAGCAACGTGGCGGCGTGGTGTTAAATCTCCTTTGCCGCATCGCGCTCGAACCGGACTCCTGCGTCCGACGTACCGAGTCCACCTTCACCAAGTTCGGCCCGCGCACGCTGCTGATCTGCAAGTTCGTGCCGGGCCTCAACACCGCGGCGCCAACTTTGGCGGGCATGGTCGGCGTCGATTTTCCACGCTTCCTGCTCTTCGACTTTCTCGGAGCTCTGCTCTGGACCAGCGCCTTCGCCGGGCTCGGCTTCATCTTCGGCAAGCAGCTGGATCGCGCCAATCTTTACGCCCAACGCTTCGGCAGCTGGATGCTGGTCTTGTTTGCAACCGGCGTAGTCGCGTACGTTCTGAACCGCTGGCGCGAACGGGAACGCTTCCTGCGGCAGGTCAAGGGTGATCGCATCACGCCTGACGAACTCAAACACAAGCTGGAATCGGGTGAGCCGATCGTCATCGTTGACCTGCGTCATCCGCTTGACGTACTGACCGATCCTCGAACTTTGCCGGGAGCGCTACAGATCTCGCCCGAAGACCTGGAAAGCCGCAACAGCGAGATCACTCGCGACGGCGAGATTGTGCTGTTCTGCACTTGACCCAACGAAGCAACCAGCGCCCGTGTGGCGCTGCAACTGCGAAAACACGGCATTCGCCATGTGCGTCCTCTGCTGGGTGGTTTCTACGAGTGGAAGAAACTAGGTTACCCGCTGGTTGACACGGTGGTGCGGGAAAGTGCGGCATCGGAGTCCTTGCCGCCTATGGCCCAGCACTCTGCGTAGGTGACTCTGCTCACCGCTCTACCAGTTGCTCCAAGTCCTCAAAGAAGTCGGGATACGAAATCGCGACACAATCCGCGTCCCGGATGCGCGTTTCGCCCTCAGCACGAAGCGCTGCAATCGCAAACGCCATCGCAATGCGGTGGTCGCCGAAGCTCTCGACTTCTGCTCCATGCAGTTTTTGGGTACCAGGAATGCGCCAGCCATCGGCAGTCTGTTCGACTTGCGCACCCATCGCTTTCAGGTTCTGTGTTACGGCGCTCAGGCGGTCAGACTCCTTCACTCGTAGCTCGCCCGCATCACGAACCTCCAGTCCGCCAGCAGTGACCGGAGCGATGGCGGCTAGCACCGGCAACTCGTCGATCAACAGTGCAGTCTGCGCGCCTGCGATGGTGACCGGCGGTCCGGCGCCGAACACGAGAGTGACTGTGCCAACCAGTTCCCCGTGATGCTCCTCCACGCGCACCATGGAGATGCGGCTGCCCATCGCGGTCAGCACATCGAGTAGCGCCGAACGCGTGGGGTTTAGCAGCACATTGTCGATAACAAGATTCGACTCAGGGAAAATTGCAGCCGCGCACAGAAAGAAAGCGGCCGAAGAAATGTCGCCTGGAATATTGGCTTCGAGAGGATGAAGCGTCTGACCACCTTGAATTGAGACTGCATTTCGCCGGCGGTCAACTTTCGCGCCAAATGCGCGCAACGCCAGTTCGCCATGATCCCGCGTTCGCGAGGGCTCCTCGACCGTGGTCCGGCCCTCCGCCAGCAACCCCGCGAACAACACAGACGTCTTGACCTGTGCGCTGGCAATAGGCACTTGATACTCGATGCCGTGTAGTTTTGAACCCCTGATAAGCAATGGCGCACAGCCGCCATCAGCAAACTCAATCGCTGCTCCCATTCTGGTGAGCGGTTCGATGATCCGCTTCATCGGCCGGTGCGAGAGCGACTCGTCGCCGATCATTTCGCTGGTGAAGGGCTGGCCCGCAACGATGCCTGAGAGCATGCGCATGGTCGAACCAGAATTGCCGCAATCGAGCGGCTCGGCGGGAGATTGGAGTTGCGAACCAAGGCCGTCGATGGTGACAGTTCCCTGCGCGTCTCGTTCGACTTTGCTACCCAGCGCGCGGACGCAGTCCAGAGTGCTGGCGCAATCGGCCCCGGGGGAGAAGTTCTCGAAGCGCGAGCGTCCAGTGGCGAGGGCCGCCAGCATCGCGTAGCGATGCGAGATCGATTTGTCGCCTGGTACGCGCAGGCTTCCCAGGACATTTCGCGCCGGCCTTACAACAACGGAACTGCTTTCATGCATTGTTCTTTGACTCACCGCGCCAACAAGATGCCATCATTCAGCAACCGTAACTGTACCCGCGGCATTCTTCCGCCGGATGTGCAGCACCTTTTGCACCTCGGCCACGACGTCTCCTGCTTCGTCTCTCACCTCGACCGCGAACGTCGGTTCGTATTTCTCCAGAGTCGCAAGCTTGTTGCGAATCTCATCGAGTTGCACATCGTTCAGCCGAAACTCGGCCTTGACTTTGCCTTTCCCAGGCTTGCGGAAGCGAATGCTCGCAGCTTTGTCCCACACGATGTAATCACGACCGAGGTTTTCCATCAGCATTAGCATATAAAACGGGTCGGTCATGGAATAGAGCGAACCGCCGTAGTGAGTGCCGACGTAATTCCGGTTCCACGGAAGCAGCTTCATCTCGACATCGACGACCCGATTGGAACGCCAGCGAACACGGATTCCAGCGCCGAGAAATGGCGGCCATATATTGATCCAGCGAAGCATCAGCTGTTGTAGGCTTCTCTTCATGGAGCGTCAGACCAAGTTGCTAATGATAGTCCTTCGATGCAGAAAGGCAATTTGTCTTTTCGCGTGAAGCGGAAAATGCAAAAGGCCATCCACAGCGGACGGCCTTGCGTTCTAGCGGAGGGGAGCTTGCTTAGAACAACGTGGTGCTACGGAGTCTGCACCGAAGCCGACTCTGTCAAGCTGTTAGTCATCAGCCGAACATCCACGCGACGGTTCTTGGCTCGACCTGCGGCGCTTGTGTTCTGGCCCACCGGATTGTCCTTGCCGAGTCCGATCAAAAAAATCTTGAACGCCGGCACATCGTATTTCTGCGCCAGATACTGGATCACGGCGTCGGCGCGGCGCTGGCTAAGCTGGTAATTGTAATCGGCCGGACCGGTCGAATCGGTGTAGCCTTCAACCTGGATGATGTAGTGCTTTTGACTTTGCATCTGCTGTGCGAAGTCGTCGAGCGTCTGCTTGTCTTTGCGTGTTAACTCCGCCTTGTCAAAACCGAACAGCACGGTTGTGTCGTTAACCGGCTTGTAGTTGTCCAGGTTCTCCACTGTGCCCGCGAGGCTGGTCACTCGGTTCCTGGCTTGAGTGGCATTTTGGTTGGCTTGATCAGCAGACTGTCCGGCAGCCAAGCGCCTTCTGGTCAGCTGCGTCGGCCTTCGAGTTCACCTGCTGAATGCCCTGTTGAGCGCGTGCGTCCACGTCCTTGATGTCATGAGTGTTTTTTGCGGTCAGGTCATCTAATTCATTAACCTTGTTGATGGTGGGAGTCACTTCGTTGCGCACATAATTCTTGGTCGTGCAACCAACGGTGAATGGCAGGCTGACTGCCGCTAGCACCGCCAACGCTGAGAATCGGTTCATGAAAACAGCTCCTTCTCTACGACATGCTTCTGTGTGCCGGCCGCGGCGCTGGGAACGCGCCGTTCGATCCATCACGATTAGTGCAGGTACACTTCCAATGTGTTGCGGGCGGCATCCCTGTAAAGTAGATGTATTCATAATGACTTAGGGAATGAGTGTGGCATTCCGTCCCAACCATATTCCTCCCCACCTGATAAACCTGACGTAAGGCGTAGAATTTTTACCGGGTAACCAACCGACGCTCGCGATCGTTTCGACCGGGATCTGTTCGCCGCTAATGGTCTCAATCACAATCGTCACCTGGAACTCGGCGCAGTACCTGGGCGACTGTTTTTCGTCGATCCAGAAGCAGGACCACCGCGACTTCGAAGTGATCGTCGTTGACAACGCCTCCAGCGATGGCACGCAGGGACTGTTGCACGAAGTCGAGCCGCGCTGGCGCGTGATCTACAACGAAGCGAACGTTGGATTCGCTGCCGGCCAGAACCAGGCGATGCGAGCATCGGCGGGAGCGTGGGTACTGTGCCTCAATCCCGACATCGTGCTCAGCCCGGATTTCGTCAGCCAGTTGGTTGCCGCCGGAGAAGCGCATCCCGACGCGGGCAGCCTTTGCGGAAAGCTCTTGCGCTGGGATTTTGCTGCCGAGCAACATAAGACCAACATCATCGACTCCACGGGCATTTACTTCACGCCGAACATGCGGCACCTCGACCGCGGCGCCGAGGAGCGCGATACCGGCCAATACGATCGGCTGCAATACGTGTTCGGGACGAGCGGTGCAGCCGCGATGTTCCGTCGCAAATTCATCGATGACGTTTCGGTGGAAGGCCAGTTTTTCGACGAGGAATTCTTCGCCTTCCGCGAAGACGCGGACCTCGCATGGCGCGCCCAAATCATGGGCTGGAAGTGCCTTTATGTGCCACATGCTGTCGCCTGGCATGTGCGGCGCGTTACGCCCGAACGGCGGGCGGACCTGCCTCTGGTCATCAACTGGCATTCGGTAAAAAACCGTTTCCTCATGCGCGGCAAGAATGCGTCGGGATGGCTTTGCTGGCGGCTGTTCTTTCCGGTTGCCTGGCGCGATCTGATGACGCTCGGATACGCTCTGGTGCGCGATTGGCGCATGATATCCGCGGTGTTCTATCCTTTCCGCGCTTTCGGCAGCATCCGGCACAAGCGGGCCATCGTTCAGGCGCGCCGCCGGGTTTCCGATCGCGATTTGCTATGGTGGTTCTGCAACACGCCGCGGGCCGTAGACGCGGAGAAGAACGAACCACAAGAATGAAAATTGCCATCGTCGGCACGCGCGGCATCCCCAATCGCTACGGCGGATTCGAGCGCTTTGCCGAACAAATCAGCTCGCGATTTGCCGACGACGGACACCAGGTCACGGTCTATTGCCGTAAGGCCTTCACCCGTCCGGACGACATTTACGACAGCCGCGTCCGCCGCGTCATTGTTCCCAGCCTGCACCAGAAGCATCTCGACACCTGGGTCAGCACCTTCTTCGCCGCCGTGCATGTCGCCTTCAGCGACAACGATGTCGTTCTGCTGTGCAATGTAGCCAACAGCCCGTTCGCGTACATCCCACGGCTGTTCGGCAAACCAGTCGTGCTCAATGTTGACGGCCTCGACCGCAAGCGCGAGAAATGGAGAGGGCTGGGCGCGCAGGTCCTGCATTTCTGCGAGTGGATGTCGTCGTTCAGTTCCAACCAGCTCGTTACTGACGCCCGGGCAATTCATGATTACTACCTCAGCAAGTACGGCGCCGAGTCCGTCATCATCGGCTACGGCTCGGAGGCGCCGGAGACCGACCACAGCTCGGAAGGGGCGGCCAGCGACTACAGTCTGGACGGCTTCAATCTCGAAGCTGGCCGCTACATCCTTTATGTCAGCCGCCTTGAGCCGGAGAACAATCCCGACCTCGTGCTGCGCGCCTGGCGCAGCGTGCGCACCGATTGGCCACTCGTCGTGGTGGGCGACAATCCCTACAAACCGAATTACCTCCAGCAGCTAAAGTCCATGGGCGATGAGCGAGTGCGCTTCCTGGGCGCGATTTACGGCGACGGCTATTGGGCGCTGCAGAAGCACGCCGGCGTTTTCGTTTTCGCGTGCGAAATTGGCGGCGTGCATCCCGCGCTCATTGAGGCAATGGCCGCCAGCAATGCGGTGCTTTATCTCGACACGCCTGAGAACACGGAGACCGCAGGCGATGCCGCGATCAAGTACGCCAAGTCCGAGGACGACCTCGCCGCGAAATTGCAATCGCTGCTTGACGACCCATCGGCTCGCCAGCAGTTGGCCACACGCGCCAAACAGCGCGCCGACGCGCTCTATCGCTGGGACGTGATCGCGCAGAAGTACGAAGAGCTGTTCCGGCGGCTGGTGAAATCGTAATCGGCTGTCAGCCATCAGTTGCTGATTCTTAGCTTTCAGCCCTGAGCGATGGTCCACGCTGACCGCCAAGTGTCCCCTTGCCCCCTTTCTAGGCCCGCTCGATCGTCACCGCGTTCAGCACCACATCCTGGTTTGGCTTGTCCTGGCGGCCGCGTGGAACTTTGGTGATCTTGTCCACGACGTCCTGCCCTTCGATGACTTCGCCGAAGATGGTGTGATTGCCGGTGAGCCACGGCGTCGGCACCACGGTAATGAAAAACTGCGAGCCGTTGGTGTTGGGACCGGAGTTGGCCATGGCCAGCTTCCCTGCCTTGTCGAACTTGTGCGGCGAGCCTTTGGTCTCGTCCTGGAACTGGTAGCCGGGACCGCCCATTCCAGTGCCGGTCGGGTCGCCGCCCTGGAGCATGAAGTCGGGAATGACGCGATGGAAGATGGTGCCGTTATACAGCGGCGCCTTGCTTTTGCTGCGGGTGCGCGGGTCGGTCCACTCCCGCGAGCCTTCGGCCAGCTCGATAAAGTTCTTCACGGTGATGGGCGCGTCCTGCTCGAAGAGGCGGCAGACGATGGTTCCTTCGCTGGTGTCAAAACTTGCGTAAACGCCGGGTTGGCGGGGCATAAGTAGTCCTTTCCGGAGAATGATGAAGCACTAGATTACATCATTTGCAGATAGCAATTAGCAGCTAGCAACTAGCGAACATCAGTCATGCGCCAGCGTGTGGGGACAATTCGGCGTTTGAACGTCGAGTCCAAAATACGCTCACGACGCCGACCTCGGAACGTCGCACGCTGAATGCTAAGTTGCTCATTGCTAGTTGCTAATTGCTAATTGCTAGTTGCTCCTTCCTCTCCCGCTACAATGTCTTCTGCGACGCCATGCCCTCCAACTGGATCTTCTGGCTGGTCTTCAACCTGTTCGTGCTGGCGATGCTGGCACTCGACCTGGGCCTGTTTCATCGCGAGAAGCACGCGGTTAAGCTGCGCGAAGCAATCGGCTGGACGGCGGTTTGGATCTCCCTCGCTGCCGGCTTCGCGGTGCTCATCTATTTTTTCGGCCACACCATGGTTGGGCACGCAGGGTCGAACTCCCGACTCTCGCTGGAGTTCGTCACCGGCTACCTGATCGAACTCTCGCTGAGCGTTGACAATCTGTTCGTCTTCCTGCTGATCTTTCGTTACTTTCACGTACCGCGCACGCTTCAGCACGAAGTGCTGTTCTGGGGCGTGCTGGGCGCGCTGGTGATGCGCGCCATCTTCATCGCGGCTGGAGTCGCGCTGCTGAACCGTTTCCACTGGTTCATCTACGTTTTTGGCGCGATCCTCATTTACAGCGGCGTGGAGCTGATGCGGCAGAAGGGCAAGGCGATCAATCCCGAAGCCAATCTTGTGTTGCGCGGCTTTCGCAAACTGTTCCGCGTGACCAAAGACTACGAAGGCGAGAAGTTTTTTGTGCGCCGCGGTCTCGTGCGGTACGCTACACCGCTCGCGGTGGTCCTGGTGATGGTGGAGACAACCGACCTGCTGTTTGCCACCGATTCCATCCCCGCGGTGCTGGCGGTAACGCGTGAGCCGTTCATCGTATACACGTCGAACGTGTTTGCGATTCTCGGGCTGCGCTCGCTCTACTTCGCGCTGGCGGGGATGATCGAGATGTTCCACTTCCTGCACTACGGTCTCTCGCTGATTCTGATTTTCATCGGGGTGAAAATGCTGGCGTCAAGCTACTTCGAGATTCCAATCGGGGTCGCACTCGGTGTCGTTGCGGGGGTGCTGGCCGCGTCGGTCGGGTTGTCGATGATATTTCCCGAACGCAAAAAGTAGCTCGGGCAGGTCGTACCGCTGATGGCGGATGCCGCGCAACTCTTATAGAATGTCCGTCACTACCAAAAATCCCAAAATTTGCTTCTCGATCAGGAGAAAAATGAAAGCAAGAACGATTGCATTGACAATGGCATTGTGCGTGTTCGCGGGCGCAGTGTGCTTCGCCAGCGATACCCAAATAGGCACCTGGAAGCTGAACGAGACGAAATCGAAGCTTGCTCCCGGAGCGTCGAAGAACAGCACGGTTATCTACCAGGCCATGGGTGACGAAGTGAAAGTCACCGTGGATGGCACGAACGGCAGCGGCCAGCCCACCCACAATGAGTGGACGGGCAAGTTTGATGGCAAGTTCTATCCCGTAACTGGCGATCCGAATACCGACGAGCGGGCGTACAAGCAGATCAACGACCGCACGATGGATCTGACCACCAGAAAGGGCGGTAAGGTTACGGCTACTGGTCGCATCGTCGTGGCGGCCGATGGCAAGAGCCGCACCGTCACTATTAAGTCCGCCGATTCGATGGGCAAGACGGCCACCAGCACTGCGGTGTACGACAAACAGTAAGCCGCCGGTTCTCAGCCGTTGAGACACTTTGAGGCGGTGGGCCTTCCACCCCTCAAGGTGCCCTATTCCGGGCGCGCCTATTATCAAACTGATTACTCCCCCCTTCTGCCCACTTTCTTTAGAATCATGGGATTACCAACTTTTTCCCGGCAACTCCTTGAGCCCCAATGACTTATGAGCAACTGCTTTGTTTGCCTCACTTAGCGTCTTCCTGTTCCGGCAGTTCGTCCATCCCGACGATCGCGGTCCTCGTGCGCTCCGGCTGGCGCCACTGGCTTCTTCTGCCGCGCCTTCTCGCGCTGCTCCGCCGCCTCTTCTTCCCGGCCGGTCATCACGCCCAGCATGAAGGCCCGCTGCTGGGCCGCGTCCATGCTGCGCCACTGCTGCGCCTTCTCCTCTTCCCGGGCATTGCGGCGCGCCGCCTCCGCTTCCCACTCCGCCTCGCGCTCCTTGCGAAAATAAGTATCGGCCCGATGGCGGAGCTTGTCATTCAGTTTGCTGGCCTGCTTGCTGTAGCTTTTCTCGTCCATCCGGTCGCGCCGGTCGTCCAGTTCCTCCAGCGCAATGGCTTCCTTGGTCCAGCGATCGAGAGGATGGACGGGAGTCGGGGATCGGGGTCTGGGCCGCAGCCGAAGCTCCGTCCGGAGGCGGAAAGGCCACCTGCGGCGGCAGGGTCAGGTCCAGTCCCGCAGGCAGTCCGAACTCGGCCTCGAATTCGGGATACTCCTCGACCACGCGCGGATTGTCGCTCACCCTCTCGCCGGAGGCGGGTGAGACGGGTTGATGGGATAAGAGTGAAGGCTCACGTTCTATCCTATGCAGTCTTTCTTTTGTGGTTGAGGACGAAGAAAGACGCTGGGGAAGAAGGAGCCTTCGATGCTTATTGTAGGGTGTGATTTCCATCCCAGTTGGCAACAAATTGCGGTTTTCGACAGCGAGACCGGAGAAGTGAACGAGTGCAAGCTGAGCAACGGTGACGGCGCAGCCGAGCAGTTCTACCGCGAACTGCCGGCGCCGGCACGAATTGGACTGGAGGCCTGCGGCAACAGCCAGTGGTTCGTGAACCTGCTGCAGGAGTTGGGCCATGAAGTCTGGATCGGGGATGCGGCCCAGATCCGGGCCAGCTACGTGCGCAAGCAAAAGACCGACAAGCGCGATGCGCTGCACATTCTGAAACTGTTGCTGGAGGACCGCTTTCCGCGGTTATGGACCCCGACAGCGGAGATCCGTAACCAACGGCAGTTGCTGGTGCATCGCCACAAACTGGTGCGCTTGCGGGCGCAGGTGAAAAACGAACTGCAACACCTGGCCCTGAATCAGGGCGTGCAGAAGAAAGCGCGTCTGTGGAGCCAGGCGGGGCAAAAGCTGCTGCGCGAGTTACCGCTGGCGGGTTGGGCGGCCTCGCGGCGGGCGAATCTGCTGGAGCTGATGAAGCTGATGGACCGGCAGATTGCCGAATTAGACCGAGCCCTGGAGCAGGCCGCGGAAGAGAATCCGCAAGCCCGCTTGCTGAGGACGCAGCCGGGCGTGGGTCCGGTTACCGCGCTGGCATTCGTGCTGACCATCGGCGACGTCAGCCGCTTCCCGCGCGGCAAACAGGTAGCCAGCTACCTGGGGCTGATTCCGCGCGAGTACAGTTCCGGAGGGCGGCAGCGGCTGGGGGCGATTTCCAAACAAGGCAATCGCTTTCTGCGGCAGACGCTGGTGGAAGCGGCGCACTCGGTGGTGCGCCTGGACGAAGGATTCCGTAAACAATATCAACACCGTTGCCACCGTAAGCCCAAAGGAGTGGCCAAAGTGGCAGCGGCCCGCAAGTTAGCCGTACGACTCTACTGGATGCTGCGCACCAATGTCGGGTATCCAGAGATCGTTCACATCGAGAGCCGCTCGTTGGTGCCCCTCGATAAGAGTGAAGGCGTTGTCAAGACGAACTTCACCTGGGCGGTGCGCGAGCACCGCGTTGCTCGCCAGATGGGGTTGAGGACCAAGCATTCTGGGGATCACGCGTTAATCATTCTGCGGTGGCGTTACGACCTATCCACCAACCATCGATTCGGCCCCTAACTTCGACCATGATTCTTCTATGCGAACCTCCAGTCGTCGTCGCCGGTGCGAAAGTGGAAAACGGCTTTATCGTTTTCCAAGGCCCGCAGGGCCGTCTTTTGCACCGGTCTGCTGGATGCGAGAGCGCTCATTCAAGGTTTCGGTCTGACTCGGCCTCCTTGCCCTCGCCCTTGCGTGCCAACATAGCCTCGGGATCGGTCGTAGACGCGTGCGTCCGGTTGGACCGCTTCTCGCCATGAAAGTTCACCGTAGGATTGCCGGGATCATCGGGAGGCGGCGGATTCTTGCCATCCTTGCGTTGAAAACTCTTCGCGCCAGCCCAGGCTTCCAGCAGCGTGCCATCGACCGTGAAGTGTTCATCCGAGGTCAGGCCCTTCGCCCGCGCCTGTTCCACCACCTGCGCCAGAAACTGCTTGGCCACTTCGGCTTCCAGCAGCCGGTCCCGGTTCTTGGTGAACACCGTCGGGTCCCACACCTCTTCGTCCAGATTCAACCCTACGAACCAGCGAAACAGCATGCTGTAATCGATCTCTTCCAGCAGCAGCCGCTCGCTGCGAACCGAGTACAGCATCTGCAACAACTGCGCCCGCAGCAGTTTCTCGGGTGCAATCGAGGGCCGGCCTTCGCTGGCGTACATGCGGTCTAACTGCGGCGACAGTGCCCGCAGTACTTCGTCCACCATCGTCCGCACAACCCGCAGCGGATGATCCTTCCGCACCCGCGTTTCAGGCGACAAATAACTGAACATGTGACTTTGCTGATGATCCGTGCCTCGCATGCTGCTTTCTTAGCACACGTGCCCTGTGGATTAGGAGTAGTTTTTCAGCATCCTGCTAGTTTTGATTCCAGCTACGACGCAGATTCCTACGGGACTCACATTCCCAAATCCACGCCTACCCAGCGCAGTGGGTGGCCCGGTTGGAGACACTCGAGGGCCGCCGCCCGGGTAATCCAGTGCGAAAACCAAAGCGCCAGGGTCCTCCCCGAGAGAAGGACCCTCGCGGGTTGAAGCAAACTAGTCGGCAATGCCCTTCACGACATATCCGTACTTGCCATAGGTCGTGATGTAGTCGTAACTCAAATAGAAGTATCCGGCATGTCCGTGAGAAGTGTTCCAGGAGTTCTTGAAAATGAAGTAGCGGTCTACTTTATTATAGCCCACCAACAGCATGGCGTGTCCTGCATAAGCAGGCGCGGGCGACCCATTTTGCTGTTGAACGTCAACCACGCCAGTTTCCGCGGTTCCGTTGTTCCATTCATTTCCGGCGACATACACGCCATAGACGATGTCGTAGCCGTTATAAAGAAAGTTTTCGAGGTAGTCGGTGTCATTGGCGCTCTGGCCGGCAGCGCCGCCAAAGGCCGTGCCCAGGATGATCTGTGTGTCGGTGAATCCATAGTGGGTATCGTTCGAGCACTTCTGAGGGATGGTGTCGCTACATCCCGCCAGATTCATCTGATAGGCCCAATCGGCTTCCGTGCAGATGTGGTGATCGGTAAGATATTTCGCGGTGTAGTAGGTAACGGTGCCAGCATCCTGCAAGCAGGTACTCCCCACCTGCTGCAAGGTAATTTCATACGCATGCTGCTCCGACAGCTTCAGATCAACACCTTTATGGCATTTCTCCCATGATTCAATGCCAGCGACGGATGCAAAAGCCGTGCAGGTTCCGCGACCGCCCTGGTCCCGGATCGGGGTCTGGCAGACACCATGATCAACGTGCAGCAGGCCGTAAAGATACTTCAAGATGCTGGGATTAAGCTTGTAAGCCTGTTGCTGATACTGGCTGAACGCGTTGGGAAGGATCTTGACCTGCGCCATGGTTGTGCCCTCGCCCGGCGGCGGAGCCACCTTCTCGTCGAGGGGAACCAGAGTCACTTGTTTGCCATCCTTCAGTTTGAGGACGGGCAATTGCTCACGGTAGGTGAGGGCTTTTTGCAGAAGCTCGACATTGAACTGCCTCTTCTTCGCCAGTCTGGCTTCAAGTTCGCGCGGTGCAGGAACGGAAAGTACTTTGATGTTTCCCAGTTGTCTTGGTTGGGGATTGGTTGGGTTTTGTGCGGCCCCGAACAGCGGAAATGCAAGAACCGCATTGGCCATCCAGATGATGCACGCACGGTTGGCTTTCATGGCATGCCTCCTAAGGACTTGCGATTACCGGCAGGTCACGTCCAGGGTGAGGGCTTCCACAAGCTTGTCCTGGTCCTTGACGCTGATGATGATCTGGGACGGGCCTGGCGCAACCGCCAGCAAGAAATACTGCTTGCCCATGCGCCCGTCGGAGTCAGGGGGCTGCTCGGCAATCAGCGAAAGGCGACTATGGTCATAGGCAATTTGGAAGGACTTCCCCAGGTTTGCAGGCACCACTGCAAAAGTAGGAGACTTCACCCGAATCATGTCGCCGGTGGCGATGGCAATCTGCTGCGGAACGTCTAAGTTGACTGTCCAAAAGACATTCTTCTGGGCCTGGCTCTCCCCACGAGTGGCACAGGCGAGCAACAGACTAAGTAAGGCATAGGAAAGGAGATGGGTTCCGGAGTTGAGCATGGAAAAGCCTCGATACCTCTTAGACTGACGTCATATCCGATCGCGACGTGACTGCTGAATCGATGCCATAGCTGGAGTCATACAACTACTCGGTCTATGGTCAGCGATATCAGGAGGAAATACGCATGGCGCCTCCCTACGGAAGGATGACTCGAAGTCTAGCTAGAGAAAACAGAAGTTGGCACAAGGAGCTATGAGGGTTCAGCAGAGCTAATAACCCGAGCCCTGCTACTCCCATCATCTGCTCAAACCTCGGGGTTGTAGCAGATATTTCTCTTGCAACTGGCATTGGTTCCCGTTTTGGGAGCAGCAGGCGCTCTGGCGCGCGGGGTCGAAGGGGCGGGTGGCACAGGCTACCATCGTGAAAGTGCCCCTCCAAGCTGGTTTTGCTTGGATGGGGATTGTGGCTTCGCATCACACCGTCAGATGCGAGAGTGGGTAAATCGTCTGTCGGGCTGGTTGAACTCGTTCCTATGGTGCGCGAACGTCACGGAACGATCCCACCCTGGCAAAAGAAGCTTGGGCCCCTCATTACGCTAAACTGGGCTACTCGGCCATCCGCATCAAGCCAGGCTGGGCCATCCGGGCTACCGGCGGTCACGTGAC
>CAVTMW010000023.1:0-52509 GCA_963735855.1 uncultured Acidobacteriaceae bacterium | reverse complement strand
TTTGACGCAACGCAAAACCTCGCGCCGCCACAAAAGCCCGCCATCCAGAGCGACATCAGCCGCCTCGCAAGAGAGTTCAACGTAGCCCTGCGTTCACCCGGTGCTGGCGCGTAACGTGGTATCTGTCGTTTGGCCTATCGGGTGTTTTGCAGAGCTATTTCGACTTCTTCTTGCCTCGTGGCTTAGTTGCTACAGGTTTGTAATTCAGGCTCCAGACACGCAGCAGCTGACGACAGCCAGCTTCGAAGTCGACTGTGAAATCAAGGAGTTCAAACCCAGGTAGCGTCCAGGAAAGACGAGAATATTTGCAGGGCTTGCGCAATAGAGGCACAATTCTCTTCCTGTAGCGACCTTCGTTAAGCGCGAACACAAGTTCCCGCTTCACCCACTCGGAGCGAATCGCATCCGGCGTAAGCACAATGAGGAACCAGTTGCAGTGCGCCAAAGCGTGGCCAATTTCATCATGCCACTGCTTCGCGCCGGCTATGTGAGTGGCGCTGTACCAATAGGAAATCTTGTGTTGCTCAAGGATTCGAGCGATCCGCGTCACAAATCTGCGGTCACGGGACGAATGCGAAATAAATACCCTTCGCTTGGCATGCGGGAAGAGGCTCATTCAAGCAAGGCTCATGCGACCTGTTTTATGGTGTCGGCTATAGACTCGCTGATTTTTGCGGCACCTTGCCGGGCACTAAGCATCTTCAGCTCGCGCAGAATCCAAGGAACGTCATCGGTCGGGCGAACCAGCACGGGGAACAGCCGCCCTTCATAGTGCAGATCGCCCAAAGCATATTCGATCTCGCGCCGCACCCAACCTGAACGCATCGATTCCGGAGAGACCAGAACGACCATGGCCTTGGAACGCTTTAGCGCCTCTCCAACTTGCAGAGCCCAGTTGTCTCCCGGCAAAACTTCTTCCTCACTGCGCCAGACCGACAGGCCACGTCGGGTTAGCTCCGAGGATAGCGCTTTCGCAAAGGCTCCATCGGCGCGATCGTAACTCAGAAAGACCTGCATTCAATTCACTTCCCGCCGACATTCTAGCATCAGCATCAGGATCGCGAGATCCAAGCTCTAGCAGGATGCTGAAAAAGTACTCCTAATCCACAGGGTACGTGTGCTAAGAAAGCAGCATGCGAGGAACGGATCATCAACAAAGCCACATGTTCAGTTATTTGTCGCCCGAGGCGCGGGTGCGGAAGGATCACCCGCTCCGTGCCATGCGGACGATGGTAGACGAAGTTCTACGGGCACTGTCGTCGCAGTTTGATCGCATGTATGCCAGCGAAGGCCGGCCGTCGATTGCGCCCGAGAAGCTGCTGCGGGCGCAGTTGTTGCAGATGCTGTACTCGATCCGCAGCGAGCGCCTGCTGATGGAAGAGATCGATTACAGCGTGCTGTTTCGCTGGTTCGTAGGGTTGAATTTGGACGAAGAGGTGTGGGACCCGACGGTGTTCACCAAGAACCGGGACCGGCTGCTGGAAGCCGAAGTGGCCAAGCAGTTCCTGGCGCAGGTGGTGGAGCAGGCGCGTGCGAAGGGCTGGACCTCGGATGAACACTTCACGGTGGACGGCACCTTGCTGGAAGCCTGGGCAGGAGCAAAAAGTTTTCAGCGCAAGGATGGCAAAAATCCGCCCTCTTCCGATGATCCCGGCAATCCCACGGTGAACTTTCACGGCGAAAGGCGGTCCAACCGGACGCACGCGTCGAAGACCGATCCCGAGGCCCGGTTGGCACGCAAGGGCGAAGGCAAGGAGGCGAAGTTGAGCTACAGCGGCAATTTGCTAGTGGAGAATCGCAACGGACTGATCGTGAATGCTATGGCGTGGGAAGCCAGCGGGACGGCCGAACGTGACACGGCGCTGCTGATGCTGGAACAGATTGCCGGTACCAAGCGGGTGACCGTGGGCGGTGACAAAGGCTTTGACACAGCCGACTTCATCTCCGAGTGCCGCCACATGCAGGTCACACCGCATGTGGCGCAGAATGACGGTCGGCGCGGCGGCAGTGCCATTGACCAGCGGACGACGCGTCATGCAGGCTACGGCATCAGCCAGAAGAAGCGGAAGCGGATCGAGGAATGTTTCGGTTGGCTCAAGACCATTGCCCTGCTGCGGAAGGTACGACATCGCGGGTTGTTCAAAGTGGATTGGGTGTTCACCTTCGCCTGCGCGGCCTACAACCTGGTCCGCCTGCGCAACCTGTCCATGCAGGCGGCGTAAGCCGGGCGAGGTGCGTCTGCTGAATGCAAGAAAGCTTCAGCAGATAGCAGAACAAAGCTAGAACGAACTCTTTCCCTTCTCACTCGGTGACCAAAGCAAGACAGAGTTCGCATAAATCAAAGGTTTTTCCGCAGCCTGCTAGTACTTTCCTCGAAAGAGGTAGACCAGTTCGATCATCAGGATGATTACCACCATCAACTCGAGCACGAAGCCGCGGCTCTGGTGGAACTCGTCGATGAGGGCGCGATAAACGCCCTCGGCCGCGTGGAGCTTCTCCTTCACCAGGTTCTTGTATTCGGGGACGCCCACCTTGGCCGCTGCAAGCCTGTACAGCCGCGCAGAAAACATATCGCTGACAAACTTGATGGCGGTATCGGCGCGTTCGACCAACTCCGTCACCTCCACCGTGACACTGTTCAGCCGTGACGCTTCCCTGCGCATCCGCCAACGACGCCAGATGCCACCCTGCTGTTTGAGCGAGCGATAGACTGCGCCGAGCTCACGCGTCAGCAGCTCATCGTAGTGCCGGAACTCCAGCAACTGCGAGTTGGCGTACTCCAGGATTTGCACCGACGTCTCGGCCCCAGATGGTGTGTCATAAACCAGCGCGGCATTCCATCCCACTACGACCAGATCGTTCGGGTAGTACGAAAGGCTTGCCTGTAGCACATCCTCGTTCTCGCTGCGCGCCAGAGCGGTCTGCTCGCCTCGCAAGATTTGCGCGATCTCCGGCCCGTGTTGCGAGAGCAAGTCCGTGCCGCGAGGACAGCCGGGAACGTCGCCGAGCAGAAAGATGTAATAGTCCTCGCTCAGCCAGTCGCTATACTGACGCACAATCGCGGGCGCGATCCGATCCAGCCGACCGCGGACAACTTGTTGCGCCTGCCGTTCCAGCTCAGCGTTCGGGACCCAGCGCGCCGCCAGCCGCACCAGGGCTTCCCAGTCACCCTCAAACCCCAGCTCAAACAGCACACTCACGACTCCGTAGTCGTAATACTTAAGTTGCGTGTTCAGGGTTTCGCCGCTGGTCAACATCACGGGGTCGAGGCACTCAACCACCGGAGGCTTTTCGAAACGCACATATTCAGGCGTAGCGTGTTTGAAGCTGGACTCAACCCGTTTCGCACCCAGAATCTGGCGCAGGTCTTCCAGCCTGATCTCCTCGCAGATATCGTAGAGAATGACCCCGAGGACCGAGCCCTTCATCGTCGCAGCCGTCATGCTCGCAGCCATGCGTCACACTCTTCCACCATCGCGATCGTACCGGAGGAGGACATAGGGGAAGCATGCGTCTGGCTGATCTGCATTGCTTATCCGCGCGGTGGAAACAGGAACTTCAGCATGGGCGCGACGCGCTGTGCCCAAGCCCATTCGGAATGTTCTCCGCCCTGCGCCTCGGTGTAAGCGAGGTCTTTGCCGCGCTTCCATCCCTTCTTGATCAAGTCTCTTTTCAGCGCGCGGACGTCGGGAAACGCTCGCCGCCCTTCGCTCGTGCCCACGTCGAGCCAGATCCGCAGTTCGGGTTTCCTCGTGATCTGCGATACTGTCTTGAGGATGGCGCGACTGTGCCACCACACCGAGGGAGACATCAGCGCCAGCTTGCTGAACACCCAGGGATAGCGCAATCCGAGATAGAGCGAAACCAATCCGCCCAGTGACGATCCCCCCATACCGCAGTTCTCGGCGCCAGGAAGCGTGCGGTAAGCGTGGTCGATGAATGGCTCGAGCTCTTCCACCAGCATCTGGCCATAGGCATCGGCTCGCCCGCCGCCGAGGCGCTTGTCCTCCAGCGGCGTGTATTCGTTGATGCGATGCACGCCAGTGTTGTAGATGCCCACGATAATCAGCGGCTCAATCTGGCCACTGACGATCAGCTCGTCGGCGGTTTCTCCCATGTGCCAATAGTTTCCCTCGATGAAGCTGGTCTCGGGATCGAACAGGTTCTGGCCGTCCTGCATGAAGAGCGCAGGATAGCGCTGGTCGGGCTGCGCATCGTACATTGGCGGCACATAGACGATGAAGTCATGCTTTTCGTCCATCAGCCGGGAGGCAAGCTGCTCATGCTTCCGCAGGCGCGACTGCAGGCTTTGCGCAGCCGCAAGCACACTCGGATTGTCGGTGATGATTGGATCGGTGCTCATTCTGTAGAATGATGGTTCTTTAGATTACCAAGCAAAACCCTGTCTGCAACGAAAGGCTCAATACCTTGAATCGCGAATATCACCGCTGGTGGTCGCACGATCTGCAACGCGACATGGAGATGCTGGTCTTTGGTCACGACGGTACGAAGGTCCTGGTCTTCCCTACTTCGATGGGACGCTACTTCGAGTACGAAGACAACAAGATGGTGGCCGCGGTCGCTGACCGCATTGATGCCGGTCAGCTCCAGATCTACTGCGTGGACGGCGTGGACAGCGAAAGCTGGTACAACAAGCGGGCGCACCCCTATTGGCGTTTGCAGCGCCATCTGCAGTACGAGCGCTACATCCTCAACGACGTGCTGCCGCTGATGTGGCACAAGAACTGGACTCCGCGCACCATCGTCACCGGCTGCAGCTTCGGCGCTTATCATGCCGCCAACTTCGCCTTTCGCCATCCTGACAAAGTCACGGGCTGCGTGACCATGGGAGGCTCGTTCGACATCAAGAGCTTCCTCGATGGCTGGTACAGCGAGGACGTGTACTTCAATAATCCGCCCGACTATCTGGCAAACTGCACCGACGGTTGGCGCTACAACCACATGCGGACCGTGCTCGCGACCGGCGAATGGGACATGTGCTGGGAGAAGAACGAGCAGTTTGCCGCGGTCCTGCGCGCGCGCGGCATTCGTCACGAGCTCTCTGTTTGGGGCGACCACAGCTATCACGATTGGCCGTGGTGGCGACCGATGGCGAGGGCCTATCTGGAGTAAGGGACAGCGGCCCGTTCTCCCTCTTCCCAAACACCTCTTGAGACCCTACCTTGGGGCTAAAACCCCCGGTTTCTCAGGAACGCCGTTGACGCTGGCCTGAAGGCCAGCTCTTCCACCTGATACCTGCCCTGCCTTCGCCGGAACGGGTGGATAATAGGAATGTCGGGGACCAACTAATGCCGACCTGGCCGCGCTATCCCACATTGTATGAGATCAATACCTGGGTCTGGCTTTGGGACCTGCGGCGAAGATATGGCAACTCAGTTGACCTAGGCTCCGTGCCTTCCACCGAGTGGGACGCCATCGCTGCCTATGGCTTCGACGCCGTCTGGCTGATGGGAGTCTGGGAGCGCAGCCCGGCAAGCGCTGCCATTGCCAATCGAAATCAAGCCCTGATGGAGGACTTTCGGCGCGCTCTGCCGGATTTTCAGCCAGAAGACAATGTTGGATCGGCCTACGCGGTGCGGCGCTACGTCGTTGACCAGCATCTGGGCGGCCCCAAAGGCCTTGCCGCCGCCCGAAAGGAATTGGCGAAGCGGGGCGTGCGGCTGCTCCTGGACTTCGTCCCCAACCATGTGGCGCCTGACCATCCCTGGGCCATCGATCATCCCGAGTACTTCATCCAGGGGAGTGCCGACGACGCCAGGAACGATCCGGCCTCCTACCTTGATGTACAGGGGAACGTGTGCGCCTGTGGCCGCGATCCCTATTTCCCCGCATGGCAGGACGTGCTCCAGCTGAACGCATTTGCTCCGGGCCTTCGCCAGGCCGCCATCGCTACGGTCTCCGATATCGCGGCCCAATGCGATGGCGTGCGTTGCGACATGGCGATGCTCCTGCTGAATTCGGTCTTCCAACGCACCTGGGGCACTCGGGCTGGGCCGATGCCCCAAACCGAGTACTGGGGTGACGTCATCCCCGCCACCAAGAAAGCCCATCCCGACTTTCTCTTTATTGCCGAGGCTTATTGGGACCTGGAGTGGGAGTTGCAACAGAAGGGGTTCGACTTCTGTTACGACAAACGGCTCTATGACCGCCTCGTGCATGACAATGCCGAGGACGTTCGGCTGCACCTTTGCGCCGACCTCGCCTACCAGGAAAAGCTGCTGCGCTTCATCGAGAACCACGACGAGCCACGGGCGGCTGCGACGTTTCCGCCGGAAAGGGAGCGGGCCGCTGCCGTCACGGTGGCCACGCTGACCGGTGCGCGCTTCTTTCATGACGGCCAGTTTGATGGACGAAAGGTAAGGCTGCCGGTCTTTCGGGCAGACTTCCGGATGAGCCTGCCGATCCGCCACTGCAGGCCTTCTACAAGAACCTTCTCGCAGCCATCGACGCTCCGGCCTTTCGCGACGGCCAATGGAGTCTGTGCGAGCGCACGGGCTGGCCCGACAATCCAAGCTATCAGAACCTCGTCGCGCTGGAGTTGGATCAAAGGCGATGATCGCTACCTCATCGTCGTGAACCTCAGCGACAGCGATGTGCAAGCTCGGGTGCAGGTGCCGTGGAGCGATTTACGAGGGAAAGACCTGGCGCTTGAAGGACGCTCTGTCCGACGCCAGCTACGACCGCAACGGCGACGAGATCGCAGGGCCGGGGCTGTACGTCGAGTTGGGACCCTGGCGCTACAACTTGTTCCAGTGCACGGAGCGAAAACGCCCATGGCGGCCGCCGCGGGACCGTAGCCGGTACATTCGGACGGCCCCGGCAGGTACGGGAGAATGTTAGAGTGCAACGTTTTAGGCAGTTCACGGCAACGGCGGGCACTTCTCTGACCTGGAAGTAGCGTTTGCATTCGTCGGGAGTGAGAGTCGCGCGTGACGCGGCTGCGAGCCAGGTTGAGCAGATTCGTGGATGTCCATCGCGTAAACCTGAACGGTTCCGTCCGCACTCGCGGTGGCGAGGCGCTTGCCATCGGGGCTCCAGGCCACACCGTAGACATGCCCGTTGTGGCCGCGCAGGGTCAGCAATTCCTTGCCCGTTCGCTGCGTCCCACACCTTCGCCGTTTGGTCCTCACTGGCGGTGGCGAGGCGCTTGCCGTCCGGGCTCTAGGCCACGCTAGTACACAGCGTTCGAGTGGCCGTGCAGGGTCAGCAACTCCTGCCCGCTGGCTGCGTCCCACACCTTCGCCGTCTGGTCCCCACTGGCGGTGGCGAGGCGCTTGCCGTCGGGGCTCCAGGCCACACTGTACACCGCGCCGATGTGGCCGCGCAGGGTCAGCAACTCCTGGCCGCTCGCCGCGTCCCACACCTTCGCCGTCTTGTCCCCACTGGCGGTGGCGAGGCGCTTGCCATCGGGGCTACAGGCCACGCTAGACACGTGCCCGAGTGGCCGCGCAGGGTCAGCAACTCCTTGCCGCTTTCCGCGTCCCACACCTTCGCCGTTTGGTCCACACTGGCGGTGGCGAGCCGCTTGCCATCGGGGCTCTAGGCCACACCGTAGACATAGCCCGAGTGGCCGCGCAGGGTCAGCAACTCCTTGCCCGCTTGCCGCGTCCCACACCTTCGCCGTTTGGTCCGCACTGGCGGTGGCGAGGCGCTTGCCATCGGGGCTCCAGGCCACGCTAGTACACAGCGCTCGAGTGGCCGCGCAGGGTCAGCAACTCCTTGCCGCTCGCTGCGTCCCACACCTTCGCCGTTTGGTCCTCACTGGCGGTGGCGAGGCGCTTGCCATCGGGGCTCCAGGCCACACTGGACACATAGCGTCGAGTGGCCGCGCAGGGTCAGCAACTCCTCGCCGGTTTCCGCGTCCCACACCTTCGCCGTTTGGTCCACACTGGCGGTGGCGAGGCGCTTGCCATCGGGGCTATAGGCCACACTAGTCACAAGCCCGTAGTGGCCGCGCAGGGTCAGCAACTCCTTGCCGGTCTGCCGCGTCCCACACCTTCGCCGTTTGGTCCGCACTGGCGGTGGCGAGGCGCTTGCCATCGGGGCTATAGGCCACACTGTAGACATGCCCGAGTGGCCGCGCAGGGTCAGCAACTCCTTGCCCGTTGGCTGCGTCCCACACCTTCGCCGTTTTGTCCTCACTGCGCGGTGGCCAGCCGCTTGCCATCCGGGCTCCAGGCCACGCTCGTCACACACGGTCCGAGTGGCCGCGCAGGGTCAGCAACTCCTTGCCGGTTGCCGCGTCCCACACCTTCGCCGTTTGGTCCGCACTGGCGGTGGCGAGGCGCTTGCCATCGGGGCTACAGGCCACACTGTTAACATCGCCCGAGTGGCCGCGCAGGGTCAGCAACTCCTTGCCGGTCGCTGCGTCCCACACCTTCGCCGTATGGTCCCACTCGCCGTGGCCAGCCGCTTGCCATCCGGGCTCCAGGCCACGCCGTGCACAGGCTCGTGTGGCCGCGCAGGGTCAGACGTACCTGGGACGACAAGATCGCCTGATGCAGCGCCTCTTCCGCAGCGGGCACAGGAGGTTGCCCAAATCGAAGCGTGGCGTTCACCGCCTGCATGCCCAGAAGAATGCTCTTTTCAGGATCCTCGCTGAGACTCTCCGTTCGCGTACGCGGCCAGTTCTCTAGCCTTGGATTCCCGTGCGTTGCGCTCAGCCGCGGCCGTTTCCTCCTTTGCGATGCCTTCTTGTCGCTTCGCCTCCGCCTCGTCAGCCGTTCTCTGGCGTTGCCTTCGCCGCGTTATCCTCGGCATGCCTTCTTCTGCTTCTGCGCCTCCGTCTGCGTTGCTCTCGCGGTCCTTTGCCGCTTTGCCTCGTTGCGATCTTCTGGGCCTTTCCGGCTTCTTTCTGCGCGTAAATTCCGAACCCTATGGCGGCGACTGTCAGCACTGTAAGAACTGCGACGATGGCGCGCACCACCCAGCGCCACTTTGTGTTCGAGTTGCGCCCGGCCGGCGCCAACGCCAGACGTTCGACCAGTTCATTACTTGCAATGCCGTTCGCGACCGCGTCGTGCGACTCGTCCAGCCAGATCTTGTCCCCGAATTGCAGCCATTGCTGCGTTTGCTCGGCCAGAGTCGCGTCCTGCAGTGCGCCATCGACACTGATCGGAATGATGGGTCTGTCTGGGTGACGGCCCCTGAACGCCTCCACTTCCTGGCGCACCCAGCGCGGCTCTTCCAGCGTGCCCCGGTTGGCGATGACCACCAGGGTGCGCGAGCGGTAGCAGCGCCTTGAGCAGCGTGCTGTCAAGCTGGTCGCCCGGGGCCGCTTCGTCTTCGCTGAAGAAGACCGTGAAGTCGCGCTCGCGCAGGCGTCGCGCCAGATCGGACGCGTAGCTATGCGTGCCGCGAGGCGGCGCGCCCAGGGCGAACGAGATAAACACGTCATAGCCGAACAGCCGCGCTGCGTTGTTGCGCCGCGGCGCGCTCGACTTGCCTGCTTGTGCCGCTCCCTCCGCCGTCCCTGGAGTCATTTGTCCTCGTCCTGACCCACCACACCGCTGTCAGCCTTATTCTGTGGTTAGTTCTTTTGCTTCTTTCCCCAACTCTCGCATCCAGCGTGAGCGAGCGCCGCACACTGTAACGCCTTGTCGCAGAAACGAATCCTCACGACCCGCTTCACCGGGCCCATTTTCATAAAGGGTTGCTGCACTATACAACCAATCGCCTGCGCTTGCGACATCTTTGATTACGTGTCGGCGAGTGGCTCGGGATTGCGGATTTATGTGACAGTTGGCCTCAGTTGACGCTAACAAGGCGTGGGTAAGAAATCCGAGTCCTGTAGGGACGGCAGAGTCGCCTCTCCTCATGCTGTTAGTCTGTCGTGCCTACGGCACTCAAATCCGTCCTTATGTCTACCCAGTGCTGAAGCGCTGGGCTAAGCTCTTTCGTCCCGCAGAGCGGGACTCGTCCGTCGCCAATCTCCGCCGAGGGCCACCCCCGCCTCTTTTGCTAGGCGGTTACCCTCTCGCCCGGAAGTGACCAAAGTACAGTTACCCGACCTGTACCTTCGTAATCTTGACAAAGCGTAGCGCTGCGTTACCTTCGAGGTTGGGCCGCCCTCGGCGAGCGCTGAGGGTTCGTGTCCCCACCCGCCCCAGGGCGCGGTGGAACCCGTTCTTTGACAATATGTGGAGTGCGGTTGACGGCGGGCAGCGGACGCGCAGTCCGACCAATAGAATGACCCCGCCCTGAGCTCTGGTTCCGCAAAAGCTTGCTTATGACCGGAAAATTCGGCCTGTAAGTATTGCAGCCAAAGCACTTACTTATAAGTCTATGCGGTTCAATAGTTTGCCGGGAAAAGTTGCGTAATCGCATGATTCTAAAGAAAGTAGGAGAGAGGGGGGATTAACTAAACCATAACTACTCCGTCCCGAAATGGAAATACCAGGGGATAGTGGCTCATCGTTAGTGGTAAACAGTCGTGGTCCCTTGCGACTGGTTGCTTTTGTGCAGCACATCGAATGACTCTTTACGGTTCGTATCAGGGCACGACCTTTAGTCGTGCCGAACAGGGCGCAGAAAACGTCGGGGCTTTAGCCCCTGCACTTGCAAAACGAGTTCCCTCAGGGGCTGAAGCCCAAGTTCTTTGTTGACCGGGCTGCGGCACGGCTGAAAGCCGTGCCCTGATACAAGGCGATTTGTGGAGATGGCTGGATAGGTTCTACCTAACAGCACTGGAAACCGGCAACTGCCTGAGTCAGCTCGCACATCGAATGGTTTCCCTGCACCTGCCTGCGTATTTCCCGCATCTGAGGTTGCTGGCAGTATTCGGCACGATCCATTGACATCCAAGGAGATTGTGAATGAGTCCCTCTGAGGTGCTGCTTCTGGCTTTTCTGATTGGCGTTATCTCCGGCTTGCGATCGCTGACTGCGCCTGCGGTCGTGGCGTGGGGCGCTCGCCTGAACTGGATTAATCTGCAAAACACCGCTCTTTCCTTCATGGGATCGACGGTCACCCTCGTGATCTTGACGGTGCTGGCTATCGTCGAATTGGTGGCCGACAAGCTTCCTTCCACCCCCAGCCGAACGAAAGGTCCGGGATTGATAGCCCGCATTGTTCTGGGGGCACTGTCGGGTGCGTGCCTGGCAGTTGCGGGAGCGCAATCTCTAGTGCTGGGCGCTGTTCTCGGTGTGATCGGTGCTCTCGCCGGCACGTTCGGCGGCTACCAAGCGCGTACCCGCCTGGTAAAGGCCCTCAAGGTTCCGGACTTGGTCATCGCACTGTTGGAAGATGCGGTGGCAATTGGCGGCGGTCTTCTGATTGTGTCGCGGTTCTAGGCCACGCCCGGCTCATCCGATTTCTAAAACAATGTACGACTCCAAATCCGAGGAGCTTTTTCGATGAGCAAGACGGATCATTTTCAGGCGATCGTTATCGGTTCCGGCCAGGGCGGAACTCCTTTGTGTATGGCGCTTGCAAACGCCGGCTTGCGAACCGCGCTGGTGGAACGCGAGCATGTAGGCGGGACCTGCGTCAACGAAGGTTGCACGCCCACGAAAACCATGGTCGCCAGCGCGCGCGTTGCCTATCTCGCGCGGCGAGGCGCTGACTACGGCGTTCTCACCGGAGACATTCGCGTCGACATGGCACGCGTGCGGCAGCGCAAGCGCGAGATCGTGGACAGTTTTCGCGACGGCAATCAGGGGCGCATTGAAAAGACAGCAAACCTCGAGCTGATCTTTGGCGAGGCCAGCTTTACCGGTCCCAAGTCCATGTCGGTGCGGCTGAAAGACGGCGGCCAGCGTGTGCTCACCGGAGAAAAGATCTTCATCAACGCAGGTGCTCGCCCCGCTGTGCCCGCGCTCGATGGCCTGAAGGACGTACCGTTTCTCAACAGCACTTCCATCATGGAGCTGGACGCGGTTCCGGAGCATCTGCTGGTTCTCGGAGGTGGTTACGTCGGCCTCGAGTTTGGACAGATGTTCCGCCGCTTCGGCAGCCGCGTCACCATCGTTCAGTCCGGCGGGCAACTGCTCGACCGCGAAGACACCGACGTGGCTGATGAAGTAGCCGCCATCCTGCGGCAGGACGGCATCGAGATCCTGCTGAACGCGACGGCCACCCGCGCGGCTAGAACTGGAGCGCAGGTACAGCTCACCGTCTCGGCGGGCAGCGAATCCCGCGTTCTCGAAGGCTCACATCTGCTCGTGGCCACGGGGCGCGTTCCCAACACCGATTCCCTGAACCTGCCGGCCGCAGGCGTCGCTACTGACAAACGTGGTTTCATCCCGGTGAATGGGAAGTTGGAGACTAACGTGGCGGGCATCTTCGCACTCGGAGATATCAAGGGCGGGCCGGCGTTCACTCATATTTCCTACGACGACTTTCGCATCCTGCGCACCAACCTCATCGAACACGGAGACGCGAGCACCGAAGGACGGCTCGTGCCTTACACCGTCTTCATCGATCCCCAGCTCGGACGCATTGGCCTGAGCGAAACTGAAGCTCGCGCGCAAAATCGAAAAGTCCGCGTCGCCAGAATGCCGATGACCGGTGTGGCGCGAGCGTTGGAAGTGGACGAGACTCGTGGGTTCATGAAAGCCATTGTCGATGCCGAAACCGACCAAATCCTGGGCGCAGTCGTACTCGGCGTGGAAGGTGGAGAAATCATGTCAATGTTGGAGCTGGCAATGATGGGCCGCCTGCCCTACACCCGATTGCGCGACGCCGTCCTTGCTCATCCGACGCTTGCCGAATCGCTCAACAATCTCTTCACGCATTTCGACGCGTAACGGAGGCTGCAGCGGCGAAGACGTCACTTTCTTGTGGGTTGCATTGCGGGTTAGGTTTTGGGCGCTCGAACTCCTGCTGCAAGAACGACCAGTCACACGCGTTAACCTGCTGAAGCCTGGATACCGCTTTCAGTGAAAGAGGCCGAGCTATCAAGCCGTCTTGCTTTCGCTCAGAATGCGAAACAGAAGCAACCAGCGTTTCACGTTCGTGGTCATCAGGAAATTTTCTTTGACATGTTCCTGCCCGTTTCTCCCCAGTTGCTTGGCGAATTCTGGATGGGTGAGGAGGTAGCGAATCTGATAGGCGCAGCCTTCCACTGAGTGGACCAACATGCCAGTGAGCTGGTGGATGATTTGTGTGGGAATTCCTCCAACCGCGCTGGCAATGGTCGGCTTCCCTTTCCAGAGCGCTTCGGTAACCGTAAGTCCAAATCCTTCGCGAAGAGATTTTTGCACCACGATGGTGGACGCACGTTGTAGAGCGTTGATTTCCAGGGCGCACCACGGCGGAAGATCGAGGACAATAATGTCCGGATCGTCGCTTGCGGCCGCGGTCACCTCCTGAAGTACGGCAGCACCTTCGGGGTCGTCGCTGGCTCCGCCGCCTGCGAGTACGAGCTGGCAGTCCACATATTGCTTCGCCATTTTGTAAGCGCGGATGACGCCAACCGGGTCCTTCAATCGGTCGAAACGTGAGACCTGAGTAACGATCGGTCGGGAGCGGTCTACGCCAAAGTCGTCGCAGACTCTTTGCACCACGCTGTCCTCGAGGTCCTTGTTTTTTTCGGACAGCGGATCAATGCAGGGAAAGAACAAGAACTGAGGGATGGGGAGCTGACGCGCAAAAGACGGTGAGGAGAAGATGGCGGCATCAAACTGCTCGACCATCGGCCGCAGGAAATCCCAAACGTCGGGGTTAGGATTGGACAGATCAATGTGGCAACGCCAGATCCATTTGCCATGAGTACCTTCGCGCGCGCGGATCAAGGCCGCCGGCTGGGGATCGTGAATGACGATCATGTCTTCGGTGAACTGCATGCGCTGCCGGTTCTGTTCGTTATAGCCGAGGAAGATCTGTTGAACTTCCGGCGTGAGCTGGTATTCGCCGCCGTGCAGGGCATTGTGAAAAGCCTTGGTAATCTCGAAAAAGTCATTGCCCCCGGTAATGACCTCCCAGTGTGTCGGGACCTCCAACTCCGACAGCAGGGGAACAAGGCGATTCAGCATCTCGGCTACCCCGCCTCCTACGGCCGTCGAGTTGACCATCTTGACCGTCGTTCCGCGAAGCGCTACCAGCCAGCAAACGCAACTCGTCCAGTTCGGCGTTGCCAATGATGGAGGCGTACTCGGCGAGGCTGGGAGGAGGCACCGGAGCGGGTGGAGTTTGCAAGCCCGGCGGTGTGCGACGGCGCTCGCGCAGGGGAGTGATCGGCTGCGCGGGCGGCGCAGCGACAGAGGATTCAGGCTGCTGCAAGCTGTCGGATCGCGCCTCTTGCATTTCGATTGCTTCCCGTTTCTCTGGTTCCATTGGCTCCCTAGTTGAACGCCCCTTTGACAATGTGGATGATCTGGCGGCGCACGCCCTCCAGGGTGGCCGTGTAGATGTCAATGCGGTTGATGCGGCGAGCCACCTCTTTCACGTCCCGCCTCTTCCTCCAACCATAGCGAGAAGTCGTTCAAAGTGAGCTTAAGCCTGAGCCGCGCCTCGATAAAGTGATGATGGATCGAATGCACGCTAACATGGGCGAGTCCGTCCACGAATTCGGGAAGGTCATGAGCGACGAACGAAGTGGGCAGAACAACCACCTCGGCGGCGTTGAAATAGAAGGGCTCATCGACGGCACGATCCCGGCTGCGTGGGTGCTTTGTCAGGTAGTCCTCAACAATCTGAATGATCTGTTCTCGCACCGCCTGCACTGAAGTGAACTCACGCACGTCTACGCTGGCCAGTCGTTCCGCCAAGCCGGGTTCGTTGCATGCCGACAGTGCCCAATGGGCAAAGTCGTTGGAAAATCCCTCGCGGATGAAATGGTGTTCCTGCAAGGTGCGAAAGGTGTGCTGGAAGATGGAATTTTCAGAGCAGGTGCTAAGGCCGTAGAGTAGTTCGGACAGGTTTGTGGCCCGCTCCCTTCCGATGAGCAGAAGGTGTGCCGAGGTATTGAAGTAGAAGGGTTTGTGCACGCGGTGCGGCGCGTTATCGCTCTGGACGCTGTCCATCCTCTCCCCGTTCCTTGCGCGACCTGCCGCGCAGTGCAGCGCCCCTCTGCCCGCAAGACGGCTGGGCTGGCATTCGCCGGCAGGCAGCCAGCCAATCCCGGAGAAACCCAAGTAGTTGGACGGGCGGGCGAAGCCAAAGGTTGGCCGCAGTCTCCCGCCACTGCGGTCGGACCAGGATGCCCAGCCCGCGATCACGGAGCACGCGGAAGGCGTCTTCGTCCGACTGGTCGTCGCCTAGATAAGCCACCGGGAGCATCGATGTCCATCTCCGACAGGATGGCGCGCACAGCGTCTCCTTTGCTCCGGTCGGCCATACGCATTTCGATCCCGCCGTCGAACTGCTCAAGGGTCAAACAGGCTCGATCTGCAATCGACAGCCATCCCAACAGAACCCTGCTCCGGATCTCTCTGACCTCATCCTCCGGGAGGCCACGCCAATGCACCGCCAGGCTTCCAAGTTTGTGCTCTGCCAGGTGGTGAAGCTTCAAACTATCGAGCCATTCGTCGGCGGCGGCGAGCGCGTCAAGAGTGTACGAATCCATGGGCTGCATCTCGTGCGAACCATCGCTAGTGCAACCGTTCCAATCCATGGGTTCCCCATACCTCAGGATGCGGAGAAATGCCCAGCAGGGGGATGACCTCATGGGCGCGCCTCCCGGTAATAAGAACCACGCGCGTACGGCCCGTGGCCATGATTTCCTTCAGCAGCGCGGTCACGCCGGGATAAGGCAAGCGCCTCGTGTCGAATCCGCTGGAAGGGGGCCAGCGTTCCGTCATAGTCCAGCAGGAGAGCCGACTGCGCGAGCCTGGGCCACTTCGCGAAAGAAATCCTCCAGGTCGAGTTTGGAAAAGGTGTCAAGCAAGTGCGCCTCCTGTTACCACGTCAGCGATCTCGCCATCAAGCCGCCGAAGTGCCGATCTCCGCTCTTTCCTGTGCTTTCCCGGGCGCGACGATGCGAAGGTCGCAGAGTTGACCAATCAAGTCTCCGGCCCAGCGATAGATGTTATGTTCCCGCACCAGCTTTCGCATACGCTGCATGCGTTGGGTTCTTTCTTCCGGATTCATCTCCAGGGCGAACCGTATGGCCTCGGCCGTCTGGTCAATGTCGTAAGGATTTACCAGCAAAGCGTCACGCAATTCACGCGCCGCGCCGGTGAAGCGGCTCAGTACCAGGACCCCGTCTTCATCACTGCGAGCTGCTAGAAATTCCTTCGCGACCAGGTTCATGCCATCATGGAGCGACGTAACCAGGCACAGGTCCGCAGCGCGGTAGTAACGCTCGATCTCGCGGTGACTGTGCTGCCGCTTGAGGAAGATAATGGGCTTCCAATTTGCCGTCTGGAAGCGGCGATTAATGCGCTCCGCTTCGGCCTCGACTTGCTCGAGCAGATCATGGTAGCGCTTGATGTGGGTCCGGCTGGGAGCGCCAATTTGAACGAACACGAACTGCTTCCGGTAAACCGGGTACCGCTCCAGTAGGCGCTCGATCGCCAGGAAGCGTTCGAGAATGCCCTTGGTGTAATCCACCCGATCCACGCCCACCCCCATGAAGATGCCTTCGACGCCCTGTTCCTTGAGCAAGGCAACGCGTTCCGATTCGCTGGAAGCGGCAGCGTGCTGATGGCTTGAACTCAGCGAAGTCAACGCTGATAGGGAAAGGCCGAACCATGGTGATATGTTCGTTGCGTTTGACGGTGAAGCGCTCCCCGTCGAACCGCGACTCAAGCGCGCGGTCCACCGTTTGCAGGAAATTGTTGCAGTGCGCCTGCACGTGGAAACCGACCAAGTCGGCGCCCAACAGCCCGTCCAGCAATTCGCGCTGCCAGGGGCAGATGCCGAACGCTTCCGGGTTCGGCCACGGGATGTGCCAGAAGATCGCAACCCTGGCATCAGGCCGCCTCTCCTTGATCATGCGCGGCAGCAGAGCGAAATGATAGTCCTGCACAAGAACCACCGGGTGCTCAGTTCCGGCCATCTCCTCCAGTGCGGCATCGGCGAACTTGCGATTCACCTCCTGGTACTGCTCCCAGTCGGAGGCGCGAAATAGAGGCCGAGTGTGGGCGATGTGACATAGCGGCCATAAGCCTTCGTTGGCGAATCCGTAGTAATAGCCGTCCTCTTCTTCGGCAGTCAGCCACACCCGCCGCAGGGTATAACGCGGGTCTTCAGGAGGCACCCGGAGGCGGTCGTTCTGGTCCACGGTCTCACGGTCGGCGTCACCGCTTCCATGCGCGATCCAGGTTCCGTCGCAGGCCTGCAGCACCGGTTCCAGGGCGGTGACCAGTCCGCTGGCGGGAACAATCACAGCCACATTCTTGCCTTGTCTGACGTGATGGAAGGGCTCGCGGTTGGAGACCGCAAACAGCCGGCTCTCGCCCAGTTTGTTTCGCACATGCACGGCCAGTCGCTCGGCAGTCCAGATGGACTCCCCGGCCTGACGCAGCCGGGCCTCGGTCTCGGCAGCCGAGCGCGCGCGGTTGAGGCTTTCGGCGATGGTGGCCACTTCATGGGCCAGAGGTTGGAAGAGGTCCAAGTCCGGAATGGTATGGCTAGCAGCGCCCCGCTGGGTACGCAGCGTGCGCATCCATTGCGCGGCACGCGCGATTGGGCCGCTCAGACTCCAGCGCACAATCAGCAGAGTAATGAAGACGATAATCACCATCTGCTCCAGCACGCGCAGAAAAGCATCGCGCCAGACTAAACGTGTTTGCGCCGCAATGTAACCGGTGTCCTGTACGATCGCCAGGCCTCCGATGACATGGTCCTCCCGGTGTAACGGCATCACGTAAAGATGGATCGAGACCTCCGCCGGAGCGCCTGAATTGAGCTTTTCCCTGATTGTCGGCAATTGCCTCCGCCACTACCGCGGGCTGAGTTCTGAGAACCTTGGCCAATCCTGGCGTCTCGGCGACGAGGTTACCGGAAACGTCATAGACCGCGATCCCGACGAGGTGCTCACGGTTGCCGAACCGTTCCACGATGCGCTGCAAGTCCCGCGTCGAGCCCTTCTCCAAACTGCGCTCCACATTGGCCGCCAGGCTCTCTCCCAGCAGTTCGGCACGCCGTGCCAGGTCTCGTCGCAACTCACGTCTCTCCATGCGGACGGAGTAATACGAAGACAGTAGTGACACCACTGTGATTCCGACGATCAACGAGACGATCAGCCGCAAACTCAGAAGACGCATGCTAATTCCTCGTAGTCGCACTGGCGGAAAACTGCTTGCCGTTCCCTTGCGCTCGCAGGGCGATTTCGTTTGGGCTTGGATGCCCTGAAGGAACTCACAGGAAGACTTGGCAAGGGCGAGAGCGACCTCAGGTTGGCCGCCCCTCGCCACAGCATTGGCGCGCTAGGATCCGGGCGTAATGCTGGAAATGCGGATCGTCTTCGATTCTGCATCCAGCGTTCCGGTAATTTGAACGGACTGACCGACGAACTGCTTAGCCTTGTCCTGATCATCCAGCACATATGTGGATTTGCCGGCACTGTCCTTCAAGACGAACTTCTCGCCCGATTTTGTAATCTTGCCGGTGAACGTCTGTGAATCAGATGCCTGGTTCATCGTGGCGGGTTGACTCGACATGTCCGGTTGCGGCTGTTGGGCCGTCGGAGGACGGTCCTGCTGGGCGTTCAATTGCGGTTGAATCAGGCAGAATCCAGCCAGCAGGGCAATCAGCAACAACAATCGCGGCAACTTGGTCGTTTTCATTCTTGACCTCCGAAGGTTGAGTAATTTGTAGAATTAAAGGCAAGCGCACTGCCAGAGTCCACATGGAAGCACTATGTGATTGATTCCCCGTGTTGACACCGCTCGCGAAGACGCAATTATTGGATGCTCATAGGGAAAATTTACAGAGTTACTCGACAGGCCACGCTTAGCCGAAACCGCAATAGGGGTAGGGCCCCCTGATTACTTTCGGCCGCGCGTTCGGATGCATCCCAACGATGGCGTCATAGCTCAGGAAACGGTCAACGTTGCTTCCCGCAGTCCGGGGCCGTTGGAATTGACAAGTTTTAACTTTGGTTCGCGATCCAGTTCTCTAATTAACTCACGAGTTACGCGCTCATCCATGTCGTCCGCCTGATGCAGATCAACAGGAAAGCGAATAACCACCTCGAGCGCCGACGTTGTGAATCGTATCTGGGCTTTTGGCCGGAATTCGTTCGCAGGGGTCGAAAGGAACGAACTCTGCATGGCGCGGCTTTGCCGCTCCAGTTCCTCCTCGTAGTCGGCGAGCACGGTTTCGACGACTCGTAGCAAGCGCTGCTTAACCAACTTGTAGTCTGTCTCCGCGGCCAGCCGCAGGGTAATTTCGTGCCAAAGGAAGTTGGTGCCTGGAATCTGCTTGAACAGTCCTGACGTCGGTTGAAACACAACCGTATTGGAGAAGGCGACGACCCTACCGGTTGGGATGTATTCGCTGCCGCTAAGTTCCATCAGGTGGAGACGCACCAGTCCGATATCGACTACCTCCCCGGTTACGCCGCCAATCTGCACGCGGTCGCCCACCCTGATGCCGAACTTACCAATGAGAAGGAAGTATCCCACGATGGACAGGATTACATTCTGCAATGCGACCACGACGCCAGCCGTGATCAGACCGGCGAACGTCACTACGGAGCCGAGTTTGCTCGCAAAGGCAAACGCGATGATCACCACGATCAGGAACCACATCACAAGTTTCCGCAGCAAAAGCGCCTGGTGTCGTCGCCGTGCGTTATGGACATACCGGTATACGGCGCGTCGCCAGAGCTCCGCTGCTATCACTACTAGCCCGATCATGATGGCCAGCAACCCAAGCCTGACCAGCAGGCCTTTCATCTCTGTCATGCGCCGGCTCTGAATCGCATTCCTCCAATTGGTCAGGCTGCGCTGGTAAAGCTGAAGCAAGACGCGTTGTTTGCTCAAAGGAAGTTGGACCGCCGCGATCTGCCGGAATTCCCCCGCCAGCGAATCGAGCTGCTGTTTCTGCTGCTCGAGTTCGGACGGGCTTGCTGAGTCTGCCTGTTTGGCCAACTCGTCGCCCAGGGCGGATAGCTCCTTAATGCGGCTTAGGAACGGAGATCTGATTTCACCCGCTCTTTTTGCCAGTGCATCAGTCTGCTGAATAGCAACATCAACCGTATGGATCTTGCGGGAAAGTGCGAACAAGTCCGCAGTGAGATCCCAAACGCCAGAAGGCGCAGGTTTGTTGGTCGCGGCGATCAGGGCGGGAGCGAGTTGTTCCTTGGACGAGGCGTCGCTGTTCTTGGCCGTCAACACAACGGGAACGGAGTCAGCCAATGCCTGGACCTGTGCCCGCAGATCAGTAGTCCCGAGCCCGTTGCTGCCGGTTCCAGCAACGAACTCCGTCATATTGTGGATCGTGTCTTCCCGCGCTCTTGCAAGATCGAGTTCAGCCTGTGTCTCCGACAGTTGGGCTTGCAGTGTCTGTCGCTTCTTGCCGGTTGCGGTCTCAAGTTTCTGCCGAAGAGCCTGCACCTCGGCCTGGGAGGCTTGCACCTGTTGGTTTATTTTGGCTTCCAGTTGGAGCAGGCCCTGATACTGCGACGGAGGGCCATTTTGATTCTGGTTATGACCCGAGGCATCTCTGTGGGCGAGAGACTCCGCCTCCGCTTTTGCAAACTCAAAAGCTAGCCGCACGACCTGGTCCGCCAATTGGCGATTGTCGTTGAGCACCAACACATCATCGGGTTCAGCGGCCAGTTGCTGCTCCGCAGTCCGATGCCGGTACCAATCGATCGTCTGATTGAGAAATTGAATCACCTGGGATGAATCAACTCGCGCGGGAGGTGCGCCTTCGGCAGAAGTGCCCGTGCCGGCGCCGACAACAAGTGCAACCAGGACTACTGCTGGCCATCTCAGTTTCCTTGCCAAGCGGCCAATTGTGAACGGCCGGAGAAAAAACCCCATCCTTGCAATATTGTTCATATACCCTGTTCCGACGAGATTTTTCGGCGCGTAGGTTGCACCAGTAGCCAATGTTTGGTGGCAGCAGCCCGGAACAAAGTGGTGTTCCCTTGCCGGTCCATGTCCGCTGAACCGGTCGGCTTGCCAGTTGAAATCGCAACCATAACTAGCTGCGGCGGCGGGTTGCGAATTGCAACTTGGGCGGGCGCAGAGCATCAGTCCGCCCCTCGCGTCGCCGAATTTCCCTTTTCGACATTTGCCCTTGAGCGGGCATGGCCTGCGGCGCACAGACCGGAACGGCCGGCGCCTTGAATACCGAGGCCCATAAATTGTGGATTGGAGGGTAGATCGGGATTTTCGAGCCGTCATTCCGCAAGTGCTTTGGAATGATGGCGGGGTCGACGGGACTCGAACCCGCGGCCTCTGCCGTGACAGGGCAGCGTTCTAACCAACTGAACTACGACCCCGCTATTGGTTGCTCCGGGTTAGCGGAAACCCTTATAAACACTGGCGATTCGGCATACTCAACTGTTTCGCCAGTTTCGTCCATTTCCACCAAGTATCATCACTTGATGTTTTATGGACTGTATGCAAATCCGCCCAGATTGGTCCGGCCAAGAAGAAACATCTGCCTTTCAACCGAACGCTTTTGATTGTAACAGATTGCGCCCCGACGCCAGAAAACACCGCGCTTCTCTTGTAGATGGTCCAACACAATGTCAGCTCATCACGGCAAGCAAACTTTTGTCGCTCCCTTCCGATGCCTGGACCCGTTGCGTCCTCAGCGGCCTCGATGTGAAAAAGGCGGATGCGCAAGGTGCGCAATGCAGACTCGTCCAGGACACTAAAATTTGCTGGACCTCGCCCTAACGCGTAGGGGGTTGTGCTCTGGCTCAAACGCCAACGGCCAGCGGCGGTCGGATGCGCTACTGTAAGCATCCGATCCGCCGCCTAAACCGCTCATCTGGTCCGCCTCCTACGGCGCAAAGTAGCTGGACATATCCAGGATGAGTTGCGTCGGGTTCGAGGCAAAAGCGTCGATCGAGCCATTCGCCGTCGGCACAATTGCCATGTTCGAGGTGATTGACCCGTCACTCGCGTTCAGCGTGGAGACCACCGGTTGCGCTTGCCCGTTGGGCCACAAGGACAGATAGCCTAGCGGGCCTACTGGCACGACCGTGGCGTTGAAAACGTATGCCTCGGCCGTATCCGGCGGCTCGCACACACTGGCGCCGACGTCGCTGCCAATCGTTCCGCTGAACGACCCGCCGGTCAGGCGCGTATCCAGCACGCGGCAGGGCGCCATTGGATACAGCGACAACCCACCTGCTCCCGCCGGCGCAAAGTAGCCGTTCACGTCGATGACCAGGTCGGTGTCATTGGTGGCATATGCCGCGATGTTGCCGATGTAGCCGGCCGGCACGATGGCAGCATTGGCGGTGACCACACCCGTGGGTGCGTTCAGGGTCGATACCGTAGGCCGGGATTGACCCAATGGCCAAACGGTCATGTAGCCCAGTGCGCCGGTTCTCGGTATGGCGGTGAAGTTCAACGAGTAAGCCTGGGCCGTCGAAGGAATGTTGCACGCGCTCGCCGGTACCGGGAAGTCGCGCTCCTGCGCCGCTTTCAAGTACGGTCCTCCCAGTTGGCCGTCAGGGCTACGCGTGTCCGCCACGCGGCAGGGCGTCAGCGGATAGAAGGCCAGCGTGGACCCACTCACCGGCGCAAAATAACCGTCGATGTCGAGCACCACGTCGGTCGTGTTGCTGGCGTAAACGCTGACCGCGCCCTGATAGCCGGCTGGCACGATGGCGGCGTTGGCCTTGATCCGGCCATCCAATGAATTCATGGTGGAAACCAGAGGCTGGTCCTCGCCGGTAGGCCAGATTGTGAGATAGCCCAAAGCCCCCTGCGGAACGACGGTGACATTGAGAGAGTAGGCCGCTGCGGTGGACGGAATGCCACAGTTACCCAATTGCGGGACGTTGAAGGCCATGGAGGTTCCACCCTGGATCGGGCTGTGGTTGGTGCGGGTGTCCGCCAGCCGGCAGGGAGAAACCGGGACCAATTGCAGCGCGGTGGCATTGGCTCCGGCAAGCACCGAAACGGTTCCGTCACCGTTGTTTGGCACATAAACCCTGTTGGTCACCGGATTGACCGCAGGGAATTCGGGGCCATTCCCAACGGTCACCGTTTTGGTCGTAAGCGACACCCCGTCGATGACGGTAACGGTGTTAACAAGAGCATTACCAACGTAAATCTGGTTGGTCACGGGGTTGACCGCGAGGGAGTAAGGGCCTGAGCCAGCGGGAACGGTTTTTTGGGAATCATCTTTTCCGTCGATGACAGTGACGTTATTGCTATTGGAATTACCCACGTAGATAGTATTGGTCACTGGGTTAACGGCAAGTGAATAGGGGCTGCTGCCAGTGGGAACCGTGTCGAAGAACGAATCGTTGCTTCCGTCGATTACGGTCACGTTATTGCTGCCCAAATTAGCCACGTAGATCTTGTTGGTCAGCGTGTTAATGGCTAGGAAGTTGGGGGAATTCCCAGCCGGAACGGTTTTGACAACGGAATTGGTCGTCCCGCCGATGACGGTCACGTTATTGCTGCTCGAATTAGCCACATAGATCTTGTTCGTGAGCGGGTTAACGGCAAGCCAGAAGGGGGTTGTGCCGACGGCGACGGTTTTGATGACGGAGTTGCTGGTCCCGTCGATGACGCTGACGTTATCGCTATCCTGCGTTACCGACGTAGATCTTGATTCGTCATCGCGTTCACCGCCAGGCTGTAGGGGAAAGTCCCAACGGTGATGGTGGTGATAACAGAACTGTCAGTCCCGTCCAGGACAGTCACGCTATTGCTCCCGGAATTAGTAATGTAGATCCTGTTGGACACGGGGTTTACCGCAGCGAAGTAAGGGTTGTTTCCGACCGAGACGGTGGCCGAGGCGAGGGTCGTCCCGTCAATGACGGTCACGTCATTGGTACCCGCAATTAGGGACGTAGATCTTGTCCGTTGCCGGGTTCACCGTAGCGGAATACGCATACGTGCCTGCGGGTATGCGTGGCAATCACTTGTTGTGCGGCGAGGGTTGCCGAGGTTACCGCTAAAGCGAATGCAACCAGCAATACCCGACGAGCAAGGGATTTCAGGGAGATTGAGATCGGGGTCATGGAAGTGTTTTCCTTTGCTTGAATTTGCCGCGCCGTGCGTCCGGAATCTTTCTCCGCCCGGGATCGCTGCGTGACAGTGCGAGTGTCCGTCAGATAGCCCTGGGAGTCGATGCACTGGCGGTGATCTGTGGGTGGACTGTGGGTGGACTGGCGGTAATTTGAGGGCGGCTTTCTCTCCACCAGACGGGCGGCATGCTATAAACGATTGATTGCAAGCGGCTTACATTTTTAGGCCGTTACATGGTACTTGCATGCGCCACCAAACGGGGCATAGCGGAGATCCAGTATTTAGGACTGCGAAATAACCGCACGAGATATCACGCCGTGGCATCGAAACTCTTCGGCGGCGAAGCCGGAGATGAGGCGTTACCGTCCGCGATGAGCTGCCGGGCGTTGCAATGCCCGTCGTGCGCCACCGGGCGAAGAGGGAGAGGCGGTACCCGGGGGCGCCGTGGCGGCCGCCTTTCCTTGTCACAATTTCTTGCAAATGTTTGACAAGATTGTGACAAACAGGACTGGCTGCAAACCTACGATGAGCCTGCCCTTGATGGCCATGCCAGCCTCGTCATACGCCGAGGTACGGCGCCCGTGGAGATTTTCTTCGTCGCAAGTAAAGGAGTTGGTCCGCATGAACCAGCAGTCGCCTCGCCAGGTTGTCGCCTTCGCAGTGGTTTGCTTCTTCGTCATCGCCAGCTCCACGATCGCATCAGCCCAATCGTCCACCGAGGCGATCCAGCCACCCGTGGGCATGGGCTTTGTCGTGCAAGACACCTTTGGGGGACAGATCTTTGGCTATGACGTGGACCGCGACGGCACCGAAGGTTTGTTCAGCGAAGCGGCGTCGCTGCCGGATGGCAACCTGCTGATTGCGACCGAGACGTTTAACCCCAATACGGGGGCAATCATCGCGGTTGTCGAACAGCAAAACGAGACCCAGGACAACTTCGTCACCCTGGGAATATTTGGGATGCACACTGGATTGCGGCAGGACCAGCATGTGCAAAACGGCTACGTGACCAGCCGAACCTATAACCGGCTGAACCCCATCCAAGGCAACAAGATCAACGGGGCATGGCTGCCGCCCATAGACAACAACAAGGAGCTGTTTGAAGACATCGAGGGCGACCAGGGACACCAGAACGCGGTCGTGATGGCGTCAAGCTTTTCCTGCTGCGGCCGTGAGGTCTTTGGCACGACCGTCGCCACCAATCTCGGCGGGCCGATCATCCAGCTCCAGGACCCGATCTTCACCGGTGGCGTTCCGCCGCAGCTGGCGTATGACAGCGCCACTAACCAGGCGGTGCTGGCGCAGGCGCAGGGAGCTCCCTACAGTACCCCCGAGATTGCCCTGGTGGACCTCGCCACCCGTAACATCGCCGAGTTCACCGGACTCGGCGACGGCTACGTCAATGGCCTCGCAGTCGACTCCAATACCGGCATTGCCTGCACGACCACGGAAACCGACAACAGCGCCGAGTTTTACAATCTGGCGACGAAGACCGGTTTCATTGTCTCGCTGCCAATAATTGGCCAGTATTCGGGTGCAACGGTGGCGGTCGATACCGTACACAAGCTGTTCCTCATCACCCATCCGCGACCATTCTCTGTGGGCCAGATCCATGTTTACGATGAGAACGGAAACTTGCAGGAATCGCTGGATGGATTCTCGCTGCCTCCTGCCGGCTACAAGATCGTCCTGGTTCCCAGCAAGCGCCTGGGATTTTTGCAAGCGCCGGGCAACAACGGAAACATGTCGGGGCTGCAATCGTTTACCTATTAATTCCAGTTAATTTTGTTTGACGACGGTCCTTCCAAGTCCCAACCAACGTCGCGCATCCGCATCCGCATTTCTATCGCGCTTACAAATCGCGATTTTTCGCTTAAAATAAAGACGAGCTGTTCGAAGCGCTCCCAGCGCTTCTTCTTGGGATTTCCAACAGTAATGGCGAGTCGGGCGAAGGCGGGATTCGTGTTCCCCGACGGAGGAGTATTCGTGAAGAAGATCGGAATCATATTTGGCATGGAAACCACCTTCCCGCCGGCCTTGGTGGAGAAGATCAACTCCATGGGCGAGCCGGATGTTCAGGCGGAACTCGCCACGGTGGGCGAAGTTCGCATGGCGGAACCGTCTCCCTACCACGTCATTGTCGATCGCATCTCGCACGACATTCCCTTCTATCGCGGCTATCTGAAGAATGCGGCGCTCTCGGGCACGGTCGTCATCAACAATCCGTTCTGGTGGAGCGCGGACGACAAGTTCTTCAACTTCGCGCTGGGCACCAAGCTGGGCGTGGCCATTCCGCAGACCGTCCTGCTGCCGCACAAGGAGCATCCGCCGGGAACGACCGACCGCTCCATGCGCAACCTGCAATTTCCCATGCCCTGGGACAGCATCTTCAGCTACGTCGGATTTCCTGCGTTCCTCAAGCCGTTCGACGGCGGCGGCTGGAAGGACGTGTACAAGGTGAACTCGCCGGAAGAGTTCTTCCGCGCCTACGACCAGAGCCGCGACCTGTGCATGACGCTGCAGCGCGGCGTGAAGTTCAAGGAGTACTTCCGCTGCTACGTCGTCGGGCAGGAGAAAGTGCACATCATGCACTACGATCCTTCGGCGCCCTTCCACGAGCGTTACGTGAAGAACCCGCCGCCGACCGATCCCAAGCTGCTGGAGCGCGTGGAGCGCGATTGCCTCACGCTGTGCCGTGCTCTGGGCTACGACCTGAATACCGTCGAGTTCGCCTGCGAAGACGGCGTTCCCTACGCCATCGACTTCATGAATCCGGCGCCTGACGCTGATGTAAACTCGGTCGGACAGGAAAATTTCGACTGGATCGTGAACAACGTGGCGGAGTTGGCGGTGCGCAAAGCCAAGCAGCACACCGGGCTGACTCCCGAGTATCGCTGGAGCGCCTTTCTCGAGCGGCTACTACGACGAAGCGGCGGCACCGCGCGAAAGGAACGGCCCCGAAAAAAGCGGCCGCGCCCCGAAGAAAGCGGCCACGCGGGCGGCAAAAGGGTGAACCAGATGAACCGGCCAAGCCTCAGCATCGGGATTGAAGAGGAATACCAGACGATCGATCCGGAGTCGCGCGATCTCCGCTCGCACATCGCCTCGGAAATCCTCCCCAAGGCCAAGCGGGCGCTGCACGAATCCGTCAAGCCCGAGATGCACCAGGCGGTCATCGAGGTCGGGACCAAGGTCTGCCGGGACATCAAGGAAGCGCGTGCCGACATTCTTGAGCTGCGCCGCGAGATGATCCGACTGGCGGGCGAAAGCGGTCTGCTGCTGGCCGCCGCCAGCACCCATCCCTTCGCCGACTGGAAGGTGCAGGAGATTTACCCCGACGAGCGCTACCGGCAGGTCATCGAGGAAATGCAGATGATTGGGCGCGCCAACCTGGTGTTCGGGCTGCACGTGCACGTCGGCATCGAGGACCGCAACACCGCCATCCACATCATGAACTCGATGCGGTATTTCCTGCCGCACATTCTGGCGCTCTCCAGCAACTCGCCTTTCTGGATGGGCATGCCGACAGGGTTCAAGTCGTACCGCTGCAAAGTTTTCGAACGCTTCCCGCGCACCGGCATTCCCGACGTCTTCGCCAACTGGGCCGATTACGAAACCTTCGTCAACCTGCTGGTCAAGACCGGCTGCATCGACAACGGCAAGAAAATCTGGTGGGACATCCGCCCGCATCCCTACTTCCACACGCTGGAAGTGCGCGTCTGCGACATCCCCATGCGGCTGGACGAAACCATGGCCCTGGCGGCGCTGATCCAGGCGACGGTCGCCATGCTCTACAACCTGCACGCGTCGAACAAGAGCTATCGCATCTATGGCCGGTCGCTGATCATGGAGAACAAGTTTCGCGCCGCCCGTTACGGCCTCGACGGCATGCTGATCGACTTTGGCGAGGAGGAAGAGGTTCCGCTGCGGAAGTTGATGGAGGAGTATCTGGACCTCATCGATCCGGTGTTGGACGAACTTGGCTCGCGCGAGGAGATCAATTACATTCACCAGATGCTGGAGATGGGCACCGGCGCCGACCGCCAGATGAAGGTGTTCCAGGAAACCGGCGACTTGAAGAAGGTGGTGGATTACATCGTCGCCGAAACCCGGGTAGGCGTGTTCGAACAAGCCCCGGCGCGCAGTATAGAAGCTGCTCTTAAAGAAAGGACCGTTCTTGACTCAACCTGTTCTCACCGATCTCACCAAAACCACATTTGATCCTGAACTTTCTCCCGGCGCGTACAACGCGGTGAACACCTGCCTGCGCATTCAGCCGTCGGAAAAGGTCACGGTCATCACCGACAACGACTGCCGTGAGATCGCAGCCAGCATGGCGCAAGAATTGCTGAAAGTCGGCTCGCCGTTCAAGGCCTTTGTGCTGGAAGACCTGGCGCCCCGTCCGCTGATCGACCTGCCGCAGGAAATTGCCGAGGACATGGAGACCAGCGACGTCAGCATCTTCGCCGTCCACGCCCAGCGCAACGAACTGAAGTCGCGCATGCAGATGACGGACATCGTGAACCGCCGCAGGATGCGTCACGCGCACATGGTGAACATCAACCACCAGATCATGCTGGAAGGCATGCGCGCCGACTTCAACCGGGTGGACGCGCTCAGCAAGAAAGTCATCGAGATCGTCGGCCAGGCGAAGGAGATCAGCGCCAAGAACCCGGCAGGCAGCGACTTCACGGCCACGCTGAACCCGAACTATCGCTGGGTGAAGACCAGCGGCATCATCAGCCGCGACAAGTGGGGCAACCTGCCCGGCGGCGAAGTGTTCACCACGCCCGGCGAAGTGAACGGGACCTACGTGGTGGACGGCGTGGTGGGCGACTATCTGTGCGAGAAGTATCCCGACCTGGGCCGCCAGCCGCTGACCATCCGCATGAAAAACAACCGCATCACCGAGGTCTTCAGCGACAACAAGGTGCTGGAAGAAGATTTCTGGAACTACACCCACACCGACGAAAACAGCCACCTGGTGGGCGAGTTCGCCATCGGCACCAACCTCGAGCTGAAGCACGTCATCGGGCAGATTCTGCAGGACGAGAAATTTCCCGGCGTGCACATTGCCTTCGGCAATCCCTACGGCGCGCACACCGGCGCGGATTGGTATTCCAGCACCCACATTGACGTGGTGGGAACGCGCTTCGACATCTGGGTGGATGGCCGCCAGATCATGGAAAAGGGACGCTTCCTCATCGAGGCCTGAAGATGGTTCCCGCGCTGCGCGAGGAATTCAACCGCAAGTACACGCCGGAAAAGTACCGCCAATTCCTGGAGACGCTGGACAAGGCCTGCGGCACGCACATTGGCTTTCGCGTCTCCGAGACGCCGTGCTTCGTTCCCAAGACTCTGCTCGACCAGATGGCGCAGTACGGCCGCGAGTTGGTTTCGCAACTGGTTGACGATCCGCAGTACCTGCGCGCCTCGGATGCTTCCGTTCCCGCGCAATACAACGTACCCAACCAATCTCGGCTGCCGATGTTCGTGCAGGTGGACTTCGGCTGGTGCGCAACGCCTGCCGGCGAGCTGGAGCCCAAGCTGGTCGAGTTGCAGGCCTTCCCTTCTCTCTACGGATACCAGCCGCTGTTGGCGCACCAATATGTCGAGTCCTACGGTCTGGCCCACGATCTGGGGGTTTATCTCAGTGGCTATGATCGCGATTCGTATTGGAAGCTGATGCGGGAGTTGATCGTCGCCGGTCACGATCCCGAGAACGTCATCCTGATGGAGATTGATCCCGAGCACCAGAAGACGCTGCCGGATTTTCTGGTGACGCAGCGCGAGCTGGGCATCGCCATCGTGGACATTCTGTCGCTGAAGAAGCGCGGCGCGAAGCTCTTCTACGCGAAGGACGGGCGCGAGATCGAGGTGCGCCGTATCTACAACCGCTGCATCGTGGACGAACTGGAGCGCAAAGGAGTGACCCTGCCCTTCGATCTGCGCGACGAGCTGGATGTCGAATGGGCGGGGCATCCCAACTGGTATTTCCGGATCAGCAAGTTTTCCATCCCTCACCTGAAGCACCCGTGCGTGCCGAAGACGGTCTTCCTCGACCAGGTCCGCGCGATGCCGCTCGATAATCAGAATTATCTGCTCAAGCCGCTCTACTCGTTCGCGGGAGTCGGCATCAAGTTCGCGCCCACTCAGGCTGACCTGGACGCGATTCCGCCGGACCAGCGCCACAACTACATTCTGCAGGAGCGGGTGTACTTCGAGCCGGTCATCCAAACCCCGCATGGGGCGACGCAGATGGAAATCCGCATGATGTACGTGTGGCCCGAGGGTGGTGAGCTCACCTGCGTTCTGCCCCTGGTGCGCATGGGCCGCGGCATGATGATGGGCGTGGACCACAACCGCAGTCTGGAGTGGGTGGGGGGCTCGGCGGCGCTGTGGGTGCGGCCCGGTAGTGGCCTACTTTGACCCTGACGGGCACTAGCTCTCTCGCAAGCTCGAGAATCACGCAGCAGCGACGGCGCTCAATTATTTCGCTTACAAGTTCATCAAGATTCACCGTACACTGCGCATGACTCCTGCGATGGCCGCTGGCGTCACAGATCGGCTGTGGGACGTATCAGACCTTGTGGCCCTCTAGGAACAGTACGAGCGAAGGGCGGAAAGAGCGGCTTAACGTCCCAGTGCGAGGGGGGAATACCTGTGAAGAAAGCTTGGAAATGGATTGTTCAGCACATGTGGTGGACAGGCTTAATCCACCAATGGAAGCACCCGCCCTCAGGAGGCACCGAAAAGAAAGAGGGGAAACCATGAAGATCAATGTCTACAACGAAGAGTTGACCGAGCGGATCGAGCTGCGCGAAAAAACCGCCCAGAACACTGGAGCTAGATTTTACGGCCTACATTTCTATCTTGCCTCTCCCGAGCAATTACACCACGGAACCGAGGACGACGATTCTAGCGCGGTAATCCTGTGGAGTGATTCTCGCCCAAAGTTGCTGGCGCTCTTGGAGAAGGCAATTCAGGTGGTCAAGGATTCAAAGTAGCCCACTACCGCGGGGCCCTGATTTGTGGACAAAATGGAGGATCGGCGGGATAATTTCCCGGTTGATCGAGAACCTTGGGCGAGGAGGAAAAAGATGCTGACCATCGTTCCACCTGAATTATGGGCCTGGGCGTGGGCGGTTGTTCTGGCCTATGCTCCGCATCTGGTTCACTTCCGCTAGATTGAAACGTAGTGGAAGGAAGCGAAATGACCTTAGCAACTCAGAGGCTCCGGCGCCAGCCGGAGCCTCTGAGTCTCTTGGGCGCCCGCTGGCGAAGAATTATGGGTTGCGTCCCCAAGGGGCGAGGGCTGGGGCGCACTTTGGGTGAAACAAACCACCACGGAGGCGCAGCGACACCGAGAAATTCTCCGTCTCACTCCGAGCGAGCGGCTGTCTTTTGCCACGATCGGCTGCGCTCAAGCATGACAAGGGCATATTACAAATGAAAAATCGTTGCGCGCTGTGCAAACTTGACGGGAGAGGTTGAATCCCATGGCAGACAAGACATTGGAAACGACATGCTGCGTGGTAGGCGGGGGCCCGGCGGGCGTGATGCTGGGGTATCTGCTGGCGCGCGCCGGCGTCGAGGTCACGGTACTGGAAAAGCACCAGGACTTCAATCGCGATTTTCGCGGCGACACCGTGCATCCCTCAACCCTGGAGGTGATGTATGAACTCGGGCTGCTGCACGACTTCTTGAAGGTGCCGCATCAGAAGCTGACTTCGGTCAGCGGGGTGTTCGGAGATTTCGCCTTTAAGGCAGCCGATTTCAGCCGTCTCCCGACGCATTGCAAATTCGTCGCGCTGATGCCGCAATGGGACTTCCTCGACTTCCTCTCCAGCCAAGCCAAAAGGTTTCCCAGCTTTCATCTCCAGATGCAGCACGAGTGTGTTGACCTGATTCATGAGGAAGGCAGAATTCGCGGCGTGCAAGCGCAGACGCCTGAGGGTCCAGCGCAAATCCGGGCTGACCTGGTGATTGGTTGCGACGGCCGTCACGCCACCACGCGCCGGGCCGCGGGGCTTGAGGTGATCGAGTATGGAGTGCCGATTGATGTGCTGTGGTTTCGCATCAGCCGCCAAACGAACGATCCTGAGCAGTTGCTGGGCAACATTAACTATGGCCGTGTGCTAATCCTCATTAATCGCGGCGATTACTTTCAGGCCGGGCTGCTGATTCGCAAAGGTTCATTTGAGGAAGTGCGGGCACATGGCCTGGAGGCGTTTCGCCAGATTATTCGCCGGATCGCTCCGTATCTTGGCGATCGCGTGGACGAGCTACAAAACTGGGAGCAGATCAGGCTGCTGACGGTGCAGGTCAACCGCCTGCGGCAGTGGTATAGGCCGGGATTGCTGTGCATAGGCGATGCTGCACACGCTATGTCGCCGGTGGGAGGAGTCGGCATCAATCTGGCGATTCAGGATGCGGTTGCCACCGCAAACCTGCTGGCCGATCCGCTGCGCGAAGGAAGGATCACGGAATGGTGGCTGGCACAGGTCCAGCAACGCCGGGAGTTTCCGACCCGCGTCACACAGCGCATGCAGGTCTTCGCGCACAGCGCGCTCCAGACGGGTATTTGCAAATCCCGGTCCGGCGAGAGCGCCGTGGCAACTGAAGGTAGCGGCAAGCATACCTGGAATTCAGCATGTGCTGGCACGAGTCGGTTGGCATGGGAGTTCGGCCGGAGCACATCAAGGGCGCGAGACAGCCGTCGGGCTGCCGCCTTAAGAACGTCGCGGTCGGAGTTGGGGTGGCGATGGGAGTCGCGGCGCTGGCCGTGGGCCTGCTGCGAAAACAGCGGAGCCGCAAGGGTTGGCGTGGAGTGTTTGCGTAGGCTGCATTTGCAAAACCAGGATTCTCTCGCGATGACCAAGCACGCGTCCATGGCATACCTGACTGCGATTGTTCTCGGACTGATTATCGTTTGCGTGGACCTGTTCGCCGATCGAGGCGAGATCAGCCCAGCCGTGGTGTTGGCTCTCTTGTTGGGCGCCGGCGCTATCGTCGGCGCCATTCACAAACGCTTTTCGGTGCTGCTGGCAGTGCTGACGGCCGTCAGCCTGCCTGGAATCCATTTAGCGTTACATCTTGCCGGGCGAAAAACGACGCTGCAACCGGACACCGTAACCTCAATCCTCATGGTAGGTGTGGTAGCAGTATGCGCCGCGACAATCGGCGTCCTGATAGGAGCGGCAGCGCGGCGAACGGCAGCTCGAATGTAGTACGCCGGTCGCCGCGCTGCCGCAATTGGGCCGCTATGACAGCTCGGTCACGCCGCCGCGGCAGCCTGTGCGCGTTCTGCCTCGTCGGCAGAAGCACTGGGCCTCTTGCCCATGATCTGCGCCTCCGCCTGGAGCCAATCGTCCAAGTCAGATCCGTGCTGATAGCCGCGCTGTTCGAAGAGTTGGTAGGCCCGCATCCGGATAATTTCCTCGGTTAATTCCAGAGATCCCAGATGCGAGGTAGGGAAAACTTTGATGTTATTTGCCATGGCTTGCCTCCCGGGATTTCGTCTCGCTGAGCGTTACCTGGAACCGTTAACCAACCGACGAGTACGCCAAGCGAGACTGCATTATCGTGTGTCATATTGATTGTCCGGTGTGGACTTTGGATGCAGGCCGCGCTGACCCCGATACCGGCAAGGGATCGTCGTACCGGGTCGGTTATAGATCAGCTTTGCTGTCAGCTATGTTCGAGTAGAGTCAACCCTGAGGCCTGCTCTACCCTACCGAGTTGGGCACCCTGGACGCGAGACGGCACTAGTCGGCGGAGACTACGGCGCTCGTCTTCTCCTGCTGCCTTTGCGATGCCCCCATCAGATACTCGTTGATCGACTTCGCTGCCTTGCGTCCCGCACCCATGGCGAGAATCACGGTTGCACCGCCAGTCACGATGTCGCCGCCGGCAAAGACGCCCGGCTTGGAGGTCGCGAGGTCGTCGTTAGCCGAGATGTATCCGCGCTTGGTGACCGCCAGTCCCGGAGTGGTTGACTGTATCAGCGGATTCGCCGAGGTACCAGCGGCGATAATGGCCACCTGGCACGGCGTTACGAACTCTGAGCCTTTGATCGGCACCGGGCTGCGGCGTCCAGAATCGTCCGGCTCGCCCAGTTCCTGGCGGATGCACTTCACGGCGGTGAGATTGCCTTTCTCGTCGCCAAGAAACTCCGCCGGGATTTACCAGCATCTCGAAGTGGACGCCCTCATCCTTGGCGTGGTGCACTTCTTCCACACGGGCCGGCATTTCTTTCTCGGTACGGCGGTAGTAGATGCTGGCGCTCTTCGCGCCCAGGCGCAACGCGCTGCGCACCGCGTCCATGGCGGTGTTGCCGCCGCCGACCACGATCACGTCGCGGTCTTTGCAGGGATAGAGAGGTTCGTCGTACTCAGGGAATTGATAGGCGCGCATCAGGTTCACGCGAGTCAGAAACTCGTTGGCCGAGTAAACCCCGTTGAAGTGCTCGCCGGGGACCTTCAAGAATTTCGGCAGTCCGGCGCCGGTGGCGACGAAGATAGCGTCGAAGCCTTCCTCGGTCATCAATTCGTCGATCGTCACGGTCTTGCCGACGACAACGTTGGTCTCGAAGACCACGCCGCGGCGGCGCAGCACATCAATCTCGTGGCGGACAATCTCTTTCGGCAGCCGAAACTCTGGAATGCCGTACACCAGCACGCCGCCGAGTTCGTGCAACGCTTCAAACACATGCACCTGGTGTCCCATCTGGATGAGATCGCCGGCGCAGGCCAGGCTGGCGGGGCCGCTGCCGATAAGGCCGACCTTCTTGCCGGTGGCCGGCGCCGAGATCGGCGATCCGAACTGGCCGGTCTCGCGCTCCCAGTCGGCCACAAAGCGCTCCAGGTAGGCAATACCTACCGGCTCGCCCTTCTTGCCCAGCACGCAGCCCGCCTCGCATTGATCTTCCACCGGACATACTCGTCCGGTGATGGCGGGCAGCGCGTTGTCCTCACGCACTTTCGAGGCCGCGCCCAGGTAATCACCGGCCAGTATGAGGTCGATCACAGCCCGCACGTTCACCGACACCGGGCACTTCTCGACGCAGCCCGGCTTGGGGCATTCAATGCAGCGCAGCGATTCCTGCCGTGCCTGCTCGATGGGAAAGCCGAGATTTACCTCGCAGAAGTTGTGGGCGCGCACCTGGGGATCCTGCTCGGGCACGCGCTGGCGCGGCAGCTTGACGCGCTCTTTGTTGGGCAGCGGATTATTACTGGGAACACTATTGCTCATCGAACACTCCCGCTTCGATGGCGGCGCATTCGCGGCGCATCGCCATGCTCTCTCGCAAATTCAGCAACTCAGCCTCCGGATCGGCCTGCAACCGCTCGATGCTGCAACGCTCCTGCTCGCGGTACATGTTGTTGCGCTGCATCAGGACCTCGAAGTTGACCTGCGAAGCGTCGAACTCCGGGCCGTCCACGCAGGCGAACTGACTGCTGTTGTTGACCAGCACGCGGCAGCCGCCGCACATGCCGGTGCCGTCCACCATGATCGAGTTCAGGCTGACGATGGTCTTGATCCCCAGCGGCGCGGTGAGATTGGCCACCGCGCGCATCATCGGCACCGGGCCGACGGCCAGCACGTAGTCCACTTTGCCGGACTCCAGGACCTTCTTCAGCCGCTCGGTGACCAGACCTTGTTCGCCACAGGTGCCATCGTCGGTCAGGATGTAGGTTTCGTCGCTGACCTCGCGGACTTCGTCTTCCAGCACCAGCAGATCTTTGCTGCGCGCGCCCACGATGGAGATGACCTTGTTCCCCGCCCGCTTCAGCTCGCGCGCCGTGGGATACGCCATCGCAGTGCCGACGCTGCCGCTGACAACCACCGTGGTGCCAAACTTTTCGATTTCGGAGGGCTTGCCGAGAGGGCCCACCACGTCGAGGATGGCGTCGCCGGTCTCCAGCAGGTTCATCAGCATGGTGGTCTTGCCGATGGCCTGCACGCAGATGGTGATGGTGCCGGCCTTGGGATCGGCGTCGGCAATGGTAAGCGGGATGCGTTCTCCCGACTCGTCCAGCCGCAGAATGATGAACTGCCCCGGCCGCTGCTTCTTGGCGATACGCGGGGCCCGGATCACGAAGAGCTTGATATTTCGCGCCAACTGGCGCGCTTCCACGATGTCGAACACAGTGCCCTCCACCCTTTGATTCTGCTGAGGGACGAACATTCAGTCTGTGGCGTACGTCACAAAGCTAAGTTCATGGCGCACAATGGCGGTAAGGCGCGACTGGCGGGCGATTGGACGGTGGCGCAGTGTCGCTTCTTCGAAACCGGGTGGCGCGCCTTCTTCCGTGCACGCGGCACGTTTCTGAACGACGTTCGGCGCGGCGAGTCCGAAACAAAATCCGACAAACTGCGTTAACATGTGCAGACTCTGGCCCGTAGTAGGAAGCAAAACGAAGACGCTGGTTCCGTGGAGTCCCCGAATGGATGAATACGCGACTGGAGTCACGCCGCTGACACTTCTGGCGAATACAACTCCGGTTCGCCCTAGACGAACTTCCCGCCCGATCTGCATGGCTGTTCTTCTATGGGTGTCACTTGCGCCCTCGTGGTGGAATGCCGGGGGGTTGGAGCAACCCGCCGGCGGCGATTCCACGACGGCCATCACCACGGCCGATTCATCGCTTCCTGACGTCCCACCTGCCCGCGCCCGCGCCTCAGCAACAGCAATCGAAGTCGTTTGCCAGCTCCCTGGGAACGGCGGTCAAGACGATTGGCGAGGACGAACTCCACATCCTGAAGTCGCCGTTTTCGGTGAACGCCCTTAAGTGGGATGCCATGGTAGTCGGGGCCACCGGAATCCTAATCGCGAATGACGAAAGCGTGGCCCACCAGGTCTCACCCAGCTGGCACGACACCAGTATCGATATCTCGAATGCGGGCGTATACGGTCTGGGCGCGGCGGCCGGTGGCATCTTCGTCACGGGATTGATCACCCACAACGAACACGCTACCGATACCGGCATACGCAGCGCGGAAGCCAGCGTTGACAGCGTAATCCTGTATGCGGCGATGAAAGCGATCCTGGCCCGGCAGCGTCCCTACACCGGCGCGGGTGAAGGCAAATTCTTCTCCGGCAATTGGACCGCAGGCTCGTTCCCCTCGGGACACGCAACACTCGCCTGGACACTGGCCACAGTCATGGCGCATGAGTATCCCAACTGGCCGATGCGGCTGCTGATGTACGGCGCGGCGACGGCAGTCAGTACAACCAGGGTAACGGGGGGTGTGCACTTCCCTGCTGATGTCTTTGCGGGATCCGTGATCGGATTCGGCGTAGGGACGTTCGTCTCGCACAAGGACCGGCAGAGACTCATGGTGCCGCGCGCCCAGAACAGGATTCAACGCATCGAGAACGCGGTGCTGGCGCACGTAGCGATTCAGTAGCTGCTACACGACGAAGTATTTCGCCGCAGGATGGTGTACGACAATGGCCGACGTGCTCTGTTCGGGGTCAAGCAGAAAGCCAGTGGTCAGATGCACGCCGATGGTCTCATCGGGATGCAGCAGCGCGAACAGCTTGGTCTGGTCTTCGAGGTTGGGGCACGCGGGATATCCAAACGAGTAGCGCGAGCCGCGATATTTCTGGTGAAAGAGATCGCGGATATGCGGCGAATCCTCGCCCGCGATACCCAGCTCCTCGCGAATGCGCTTGTGCGACAACTCGGCCAGCGCCTCTGCCGATTCCACGCTGAGCCCGTGCAGGTAGAGATACTTGGTGTACTCGCCGCCCTCGAACAGCTTCTGCGTCTCGTGCGAGGCCTGTCGCGCCGATAGTCACGCATGACATCGCGAGCACATCCATCTTTCCGCTGCTCTTCGGCAGCAGGAAGTCCGAGATGCACAGCCCGCGCCCTTCGCGCTGGCGCGGGAAGGTGAAGCGCAGCGTCTCCGGCGGAACCGACGTCGCCTTGCTTCCATCCTTCGGGCAGGTTGTAAACGATGAGGTCGTTGCCGTCGCCCTGCGCGCCGAAGTATCCGTACACGACCTTGGGCTCGAACCAGCCCGCCGCAATGACTTCGTCTTCGAGGTTCTTCAGGATGGGCCGATACTTGGTCTCGACCAGCCGCCCGTAGTCTTCCTGCGAGGCTGTCTTCAACTGCCACTGGTTCTTGAACAGCGCCGTCTCGTTGATGTACTGGAAGATTTCGTTCAGATCAAAGTCCTGCGGCTTGAGCACACGCACGCCCCAAAACGGCGGCTGCGGAATGTTCGGGCGCAGGTGCGATCTCGATGTTCGGCGCAGTCGCACCGTCGCCGTTGCCACCGACGACGGCAGCGCGCACAAACTCCTTCACCACCTTGCCTTCGGCGATACGCTTCTCGCGTGCGCCATTGGGCGAAGCAAGGTCTTCCATGATGTGCAGCCCGGCGAAGGCATCGTCGGCGTAAAACACACCTCCGGAGTACTCGCGGCGCAGATCGTCTTCCACGTACTTGCGCGTCAGGGCCGCGCCGCCGCAGATCACCGGGAACTCCAGTTTCTGGTGATGCAGGTCCTGCACCACGTACTTCATCTCCAGCGTGGACTTCACCAGCAGCCCGCTGAGGCCGATGGCGTCCGCCTTCTCCGCAAGCGCAGCCTTGATGATGGTGTCCGACGGCTGCTTGATGCCGAGGTTCACCACGCGATAGCCGTTGTTGGTGAGGATGATGTCCACCAGGTTCTTGCCGATATCGTGGACGTCGCCCTTCACCGTCGCGAGCACGATGGTCGCCTTCTGGCTGCCTTCCTTCTTCTCCATCTTCGGTTCGAGGTAGGCGACCGCTGCCTTCATCACGCCGGCCGAGTCGAGCACCGAGGGCAACTGCATCTTGCGCGCGCCAAACAGATCGCCAACCGTGCGCATGCCGTCGAGCAGGATGTTGTTGATGAGATCGAGCGGCGTGTAGTTGACCAGCGCCTCTTCCAGAAGCTCATGCCAGCGACTTCTTGTTCGCGCCTTCGCCGACCGTCTTCTCGCCGTTGATGATCGCCCACTTCAGCTTGTCTTCAATCGACAGCGTGTCCACGTGCGCCGTGGTGGTCTCTTCCTTGCCCTTGGTTCCGGCGAAGTGTGCCATGTAAACCTGCAGCGGGTCGCCGTTCGACTGGTCGAAGTAAATGAGCTTCCGCGCGAGGTCAACTTCAGCTTCAGGAATCTTGTATAACGGATAGATTTTGCTGTAGTTAACGATGGCCATGTCGAGGCCGTGGTCGACCGCCTCGTGCATGAAAACACTGTTCAGGATGCGGCGCGAATAGGCATTCAGACCGAAGGAAATATTGCTGACCCCGAGGATGGTCTTCACCTCGGGCAGCTCGGCCTTGATCGCCTTCACCGCCTTCAAGGTCTCGATACCGGCGGTGCGATAGTCTTCCTGCCCCGTCGAGATGGGCAGCGTCAACGCGTCAAAGATCAGGTCCACCGGCCGGATGCCGTACTTGTTCACCGCCAGATCGAAGATGCGCTTGGCAATGGCCAGCTTTTTCTGCCAGGTCAGTGCCATGCCATCTTCGTCGATGGTCAGCGCGATGACCGCCGCGCCGTAGCGCTTGGCCATGGGCAGAACTTTCGCGGTGCGCTTCTCGCCATCTTCCAGGTTGATGGAGTTGATGATGGCCTTGCCGGGAATGCGCTTGAGCGCCTCTTCGACGACGTCGGCTTCGGTCGAATCCACGGTGATGGGCGCGGGCACGCGCGTGGCAATCTTCTCCAGGATGTTGCTGATGTAGCCCTTCTCGTCCTCGCCCACGATGGCGCAGCACAGGTCGAGCATGTGCGAGCCTTCGTTCACCAGCTTCTTGGCCAGGGTGAGGATCGCGTCGTAGTTCTGCGTCCGCACCATGTTCTTGAAGTGCTCGACCCGCGTGGTGGTGTTCATCTCCTCGGCCACGATCAGCGGCTTGGGATCGAGATCGAGCGGCACCATCGAATAGGCGCTGGCCGCGGCACCCGCAACCTTCACCTCGCGCTTCGCAGGCTCCAGATTGGCGCAGGTCTCGACGACAGCCTTCAGATGCTCTGGCGTGGTGCCGCAGCAGCCGCCGACGATGCGCACGCCGTATTCGGTGATGAACTGCTTGTGATAGTCGGCCAGTTCCTGGGGCTTCAGCTTGTAAACCGCATGGCCGCCTTCGTTCTGCGGCAGGCCGGCGTTGGGCAGCACGGAGACATGCTTGGGCGAATTCGCGCCCAGGTGGCGGACCGCGTCGTTCATCTCTTTGGGACCGGTGGCACAGTTCAGGCCGATGGCGGCGACGTCGAACATTTCGAGCGTGGTCAGCGCCGCGCCGATCTCGGTGCCGAGCAGCATCGTGCCGGTTGCTTCCAGCGTCACCTGCACCTGCACAGGAACGTTCTTGCCGGTCTGCTTCAGCGCGTCGAAGATGCCGACGAGCCCTGCCTTGGCCTGAAGAATGTCCTGGCAGGTCTCGAGCAGCAGAACGTCAACGCCGCCCTCGATGAGCGCCACAGCCTGCTCGGTGTAAGAGGCGGCCATGGCGTCAAAGCTGATATGTCCCAGCGACGGCAGCTTGGTCGTCGGCCCCATCGATCCCGCGACAAAGCGCTTGCGTCCGTTAAAGCTCGCGGCCACTTCGCGCGCCAGCATCGCGGCGGCAAGATTGATCTCGTGTACCTTGTCCTGCAGATCGTATTCGGCCAGGACGACGCGGGTGGCGCCAAAGGTATCGGTCTCGACCACATCGCAGCCCACGCTGTAGAAGGCGGCATGAATGTCCTTGATGATGTCAGGCCGGCTCAGGACCAGCAGTTCGTTGCAACCTTCTTTGCCCCAGTAGTCGTCCACGCTGGGGTTGCGGGCCTGAATACTCGTCCCCATGGCGCCGTCATAAATGACAACGCGCTCCTGCACGGCCTGTAGGAAGTCGTTCATTGGCAGTGAAAGCAAACTCGCGGTTATGTTTTAGTATCGCAGTTCCCGCGGGTGAGGGGAAAGTCAGGTACAGCCAAGTGCGAGGTTTGCAGGCAGCCTGCGATTTCGCCCCATCGAGCGGAACTTCAGGCTGCCGCTTGGAACCGGGGATCCAAGTCACTACGGCATGCGGGCGGCTCAATGCCGGGCTCATGCTTTAAGTTGATCAGCTTCCCTGATACGGCTGGGGTGGGGTCGCCGGCGGGGCAACCGGGACGTATTCCGGCTCTTCCGGCATGACGATCCAAGCAATAATGTAGGCCAGAATGCCTCCGCCGCCGAACAGGGCGACGATCAACCAGACTACGCGGACTACGGTGACATCGAGGTCGAAGTACTCGGCGAATCCGGCGCAGACACCGGCAATCTTGCGATCGTCGCGCGAACGCATGAGTTTTTTCCGTCCTGCCACGGTGCCCACACGGCGTCCACAATAGGCGCAGAGATTGGCGTCATCCTGGATCACTTTTCCGCAGTAGTTGCAATACATAAGGCCTCCCTGCATTCAGATACGAATAGCATAGGCAGAAGTTCCCGGGGATGCAAAGGCACCAGCGAATCAGGGGCTTACGGGGTCTTGTAGGCCTGTTTCATATAGTGGCGAGCCAAGTCGGCGGAGCCTGAATTAGAGTTTTCGGCCACGACGGCCCGATATTTTTGCAATGCGGTATCGCGTTTCTGCAGGACATCGTACATCTGTCCGGCGGCCAGCGTCGCCTTCTGCCGCAATTCGGGATCGTTCGTGCTGCTGGTGGCAGCGAGTTCGTAAGCCTCGGCCGCCTCCTGGTACTGCCGTTGGCCCCGCAGAGCCTCGCCCAAGCCATAGGCCGGGACTTCAATGCGGCACGAGGAATACACGTTGGCGTGGCAATTGGCCAGGACTTTGCGATAAGCCGCGATGGCCTCCTGCCCATGTCCGGCGGCGTTCAGCAGGTGAGCGTATTCCGCTGCTACCAAAGAGTTGCGGGAGAATTCCGCCTGCATGCGAGCGACGACCTGCAGGGCTTCGGCGTACTGCTGCTCACGCCGCAGGAAGAGCGCATAGACAATCTGGGCATCGCTGGCGACTTCGCTGTGCGCCTGGGTCGACGCTTGATGCAGATAGTCCAAGCCCTTCTGTTTGTTGCCGCTGATGCCGGCGATGGACGCCGCCACTTTGGTCGGCCAGTTCAGACTGCCAACGATGTAGAGATGGGTCCCGACCAACACTTTGGCGTCCACGTATTTCGGATCGAGCTCCAGCACGCGTTCGTGGTCGTGGCGGGCTGCTACCGCGCCGCGAAGGGCCGAGAACCAGGATTTCTCGGCGATTCCCGAGTAGGTAGCGCGCATGCCGCGGGTAACCCCACGCGCGTACAGTGCGTCCACGTCGTCGGGATTCTTGTCGAGGCGGGCTTGCGAGAGCGCCAGTGCCTGGTCGCTTAACTGCATAACCCGGTCATGCACCTTGGGATCGAGCGGCACCGTCGATTTCTTGGTCAGGAAGCTGTCTCCGGCGTAGGCCTCGGTATCGAGCGCCCCGATGCGGAACAGCTCCTTGAAGATCACCGCTTCCAAAGTGTGATTCACCGCAAATGGATCATTGGGATGGGCTTGCTGCGCCGCCTCGAATTCGCGGATCGCCTTGTCGTATTCCAGATTGTAGAAGTCGTCGAAACCCTTGCGGGTGGTCGCATCGTTTTCGGCCCGAGTCGGGACCAGGGGACCGTCTGCGGGTGCGGCCCGCCCGCGGTCCGGCAAGCCCGCCGCCCAAACAAAGCCCAGGCTAAGAATGCACAGCACTCGTTGGTAAGGTTTCATCGGCAGTAGTTAATGAGAAGTCTACCTGATCTACGGGGCTGCCCGATAACAGCATCGATAGCATCAGGTTCGGCCTTTTGCCCAAAAACGCTACTCTTCTGAGAAATTCTCCCAGTGGCAATTCTTCATCAAGGAGCAAATCTTTCGGGTAGTCCGAGAGTTCAGAAAAAAGCCGTTGCGCGGAAACTCATAGTTCACATTGGACTTGATCAGGCTTGAGCTTTGGCCCATAGCTTGCGGCTAAAGTTGGACAGGAGAAATCCCATGGCGCAAACAGCCCACGATACCAGTCAGGAGTATTGGCGCCCTGTAAACCCGATGGTAGCGGATGTAGCACAGATCCCGCGAGTCATGTGTCCAAACTGCGGCGCGGAATTTGTCGTCGGAGCCCGCTTCTGTCACGCCTGCGGTGGCGAGCGAGCACCGACCCCCGTCGCAGCCCGATGGTCCACGAAGCTGGCAGATTTTATGGCAATCGAGACGATCCGCCGCAAGCTTGAGCTTTCGCTTGGGAGTCTCGTATTTCTCATCCTGGGGCTGGCTTGCATGATCGGAGCCGTGGTAACCAGCCTCATCTACAAAACCGAGACACTGGTGGACTGGCAGGCGGTACAAGTGTGGCGGATCGAGTGGTTGCTGGGCGCAACCGCTGCCTTGCTGGCGGGAATTCTGCTGAAGAAAAAGCAGCAACTAGCATCCAGCGCGAGGCGACCTCCTCATGCAGCCTGAGGATGCCGCCCCTGCGAGCTGGCTTCTTTGCACTTCATCCTCTACCGCAACAAAACACATTTCTCCCACAGTCTCGTCCACCGTGCTCCAACGGCCACCTGCAAAGTGCCAATTGCTAAGGCTCTTAGGAAGTTAAGCGGCCTGTAGAATGGCGGATCGCCAATGTCTACGGGCAAAAACAGGTACTACGTCCGTTCCCATATTTCTGAGAAGCTTTTCCGGCGCTTGATTCGCATCTTCGCTCTGGATCTGACGGCCAGCGAGGCGGCCATCATGACCGGTCTTTCGGTACGCTCGGTGAACACGGTTTACCTCAAACTCCGACGCCAGATCGCCCGCTGGTGCGAGGCGCAAAACCCCCTCGCTGGGGAAGTCGAAGTCGATGAGAGTTACTCTTGCAAGCTGCCCGGTAAATAATCCATGGGTGTTCTGATCCGGAGCATTGCCTTTGACCGAGCGTCTGTACTACACCGATTCCTTCCTCCACGAATTCGAGGCCCGCGTAGTCACTGTCGACGCCGGGGCCGTCATCCTGGATCGCTCTGCCTTTTATCCCACCAGTGGCGGCCAAGTCTTCGACACCGGCTGGCTGGAAGCGAAAGACTCAGCGCGCTTCCGCGTGAAGGACGTCACGGAAAACGAACGAACCGGTGAGATCCTGCACATCGTAGAAGGCAACGCCGCCGAGGCTTTGCAGCCGGGCTCGACGGTGCACGGCACGATTGACTCCGAACGTCGTCTCGACCACATGCAGCAGCATTCCGGACAGCATGTGCTCTCGGCTGCATTCGAAAAGCTGTATAGCTTTGCCACCGTCTCGTTCCACATGGGCGAGGAGAGCTGCACCATTGATCTGGAAACGGGCGCGGTGACCGCTAAGCAGTTGGAGGCAGCCGAAGCGCTGGCCAACCAGGTGATCGCGGAGGACCGTCCGGTTGAGATTCGCTTTGCCACCCCCGATGAAGCGCGCGCTCTGGGCGTGCGCAAGATCCCGCCTGCGGAACGCCAGAAGCTGCGGTTGATTGAGGTCCGCGATTTCGATTTGAACGCTTGCGGCGGAACTCACGTGCAGCGCACCGGGCAGATTGGCGGCATGCTGCTGCGTAAGACCGAGAAGGTAAAGCAAGGCGTGCGGGTGGAATTTGTCTGCGGGCTGCGGGCAGTCCGCACAGCCCGCCGCGACTTCGAGACCCTCACCGAAGCGGCGGCTGTGTTTTCGACCCACATCTGGGAGGTCCCGCAGCAGGTACGCAAGTCGCTGGACGAGGTCAAGTCGGCACAGAAGGCACAGCATCGACTGCTGGAGGAAGTCGCCGAACTCCAGGCGCAGCGGATACTGCAATCGGCGCCAGAGCGTACGGGGCACAAACTCGTGGTGCAGTTCTTTCCTGAGCGTGATCTCGGCTTTATCAAAATGCTGGCACAGAAGCTCACGAAATTCGGAGAAGCCGTCGCTCTGCTGGGGTGCGGAGGCCCGCAACCGTCGCTGGTCTTCGCGCAGACGCCCGGCCTGCCGAATGACATGGGTGCGCTGATGAAGCAGACGCTGCAGCACTTGGGCACGCGGGGCGGCGGCAATCGCGACATGGCGCAAGGCGGCGCGCCCGACAGCGCCAGGGCAGAAGGAGCCCTGCAAGAGGCAGCTGGCGCGATAGGATAACTGTTGTAGTGGTCAGTAGCCAGTAGTCAGTAGCCAGTTGGTGGCATCTCACCGTCGGCGACTCTGGTTTTAAGACGCCGAACAGCCCCACCGGCAACTTACAACTGACTACTGGCTACTGACTACTGACTACTGCTACATGGACAATCGCCTCATACTCGTCAACTTGCTGATCCGGCTGGGCGTGGCCGCGGCCATCAGTAGCGTTCTGGTGCGCGCACGCCGCTTCCGCGTGCTGCTGTTTCGCGAAGAGCGCACCCTCGGCGAGAAAATGGAGTTGGTCTTCATCGTAAGCACGCCGATCCTGCTGGGCGTGCTGGTGCGCCACTGGGTCCGCAACTTCCTGGCCGCCGATATCGGGTTCGAGGGCGCAATCCTGATGGGCGTCATTGGCGGCCGCTTGGCCGGTGCGACTGGCGGGGCACTGGTTTCGCTGCCCGCGTTGTTTCTGGGCGAATGGCTCACCCTGCCAATGAACATACTGGCGGGGCTACTGGCGGGACTGCTGCGCCATATTGCGGGCGATCGCGAAGCCATCTGGTCGTTCTCCCCATTGTTCGACCTCAGCATTTACCGCTGGATCCGGCGCAGCATTCGCAAGTCCTTCATCGACTGGCAGACTTCGTTCTTCTTCCTCATTCTGGGTTTGGAATTCGTCCGCATCCAATTGCACCGTTTATTTCCTCGCCGCATCTTCGCGCTTGATTCCGACAACGGGTGGGTAACACTCGCCATTTACGCAGGTACGGTAATGTCGGTTGCCATCGCACTGAAGGTGCTGAACAACGTGCGCATCGAGATGAAACTGGAACAGCAGGAGCGTCTGCTGCTGCAGGCGCGTATGGAGGCCCTGCAAAGCCAGATCAATCCGCACTTTCTCTTCAATACCTTGAACTCGGTTTCCTCGCTGGTGAGGCGCGATCCCGACTCGGCGCGCGAGATGATCGTAAAGCTGGGCAACATTTTGAGACGCTTGTTGCGCAAGGGCGATTCGTTCGTGCCGCTGCGCGAAGAGGTGGAGTTCCTCGACGACTATCTTGACATTGAAGTTGCCCGCTTTGGCCGCGACAAGCTGAACGTAGTGAAGGAATTGGAGCCGGCATCGCTGGATCATCTTGTCCCCAGCATGATCCTGCAACCCTTGGTGGAAAATGCCATCAAGCACGGCTTTGCCTTGAAGTTGGATGGGGGGAGCATCTACATCCGCAGCCGCAATACCGGCCATCGCGTGGTCATTGAAGTAGAAGACGACGGAGTAGGCATGCCGCCGACGGGATCGAGCGCCTCTTCCGGGACCGGTATCGGCATGTTGAATGTGACGGAGCGGCTGCAGGTGGTTTACGGTGACGCAGCCGAGATCACGATCGAAAGCCAGCCGGGGCGCGGCACCCTGGTTCGACTGGTGCTTCCGGTTTTACAAGCCGAAGAAATGGGCGGCTCGGTAGCCGGCGCCATTTACGAGGAACGCTCCAGCACGTCGCGGTAGAACTGCTCATACATGGGGATGATCTTGCTGGCGCAGAACCGTGCCTGGGCGCTGGCGCGCGCCGCTTTGGCCATCTGCTTCAACCGCTCTTCGTCCGACAAGAGTTCGATGGCATAGTTCGCCATGGTGTCCACATCACCAACCTCCGCCAGGAAGCCGGTTTTGCCGTGATCGATTACCTCCGGCACCCCACCCTTGTTGGTCGCAATGGGAACCACCTCGCAAGCCATGGCTTCCAACGCGGCCAGGCCGAAGGATTCCAGTTCACTTGGCAGCAGCATCACATCCGCCACTGGAAGTTTCTCGTGAATGCGGTCCTGCTTGCCAGGAAGTCAACCTTGTTGTGAATTCCCTTGTTGACCGCCAGCCATTCGGCGCGCGACCGCTCCGGCCCGTCGCCGATGAGTACCAGCCGCGCCGGAATCTTTTTCTGCACCCGGTCGAAGATTTCGATGACATCGGGGATACGTTTGACCGGACGGAAGTTCGACAGGTGCACCAGTATCTTCTCGTTGGGCTTGGCGTACTCGGCACGATGCTGCATCACCTCAGGCGTGCGGTGATAAAGATCGCAGTTGCGGTTGACAGGAAGTCCACCTTGTTGTGGATTCCTTTGTTGACCGCCAGCCATTCGGCGCGCGAGCGCTCCGGCCCGTCGCCAATGAGCACCAGCCGCGACGGAACTTTTTTCTGCACTCGGTCAAAGATTTCGATGACATCCGGGATCCGTTTTACCGGACGAAAGTTCGAAAGATGCACCAGGATCTTCTCGTTGGGCTTGGCATACTCCGCGCGATGCTGCATCACCTCAGGTGTGCGGTGATAAAGATCGCAATTGACGAAGTTGGGAATCACCTTGATCGGCGTCTGCACATCGAAGACCTCGACCGTGCGCTGCCTCAGATATTCCGAAATGGAAGTGACGCCGTCGCTCTGGTCGATGGAGAAGCGGGTGATCGGCAAATAGGACGGGTCGAGCCCACCAGCGTGATGTCGGTACCGTGTAGCGTGGTCACATAAGGCAGGCGGCGGCCTTTGCGCGCGTGGTCGCAACTGAGCATCTGTCGCGCCAGCATCGCGCTCACGGAATGCGGGATGGCGTAATGCACATGCAGAAGATCGAGATCGTAAATTTCCGCGACTTCAGCCATGCGCGTGGCCAGCGCCAGATCGTAAGGGGGATATTCGAACAACGGATACCGCGAGACTTCCACCTCGTGATAGTGGATGTTGGGCAGCATCTGGGTCAGGCGTATGGGCTGTGAGTAGGAGATGAAGTGCACCTCGTGACCGCGCTCGGCCAGCTCCAGTCCTAACTCAGTGGCCACCACGCCGCTACCACCGTAGGTGGGATAGCAGGTGATGCCAATCTTCATGGTGGGGGCGTCAGTCATGGTGCGCGCTCAGGATTGGATGGGAATTCTGGGAGGGAGATTCAGCAGCGAGCCGCCGCTGACAACGGGCACCTAGCAACTGGCCACTGCTTTTAGGCTTTTTCCAGATTCAGCGCGCGCCGGAACGAACCGTGATCGTTCTTGATCTTTTCCTGCAGCAGCATGATGGCGTAAATCAGTTGCTCGGGACGTGGCGGGCAGCCGGGCACGTAAACATCAACCGGGATCCATTGATTGACGCCCTGCACCAGTGCGTAGTTGTTGAACACGCCGCCCGAGGTCGCGCACGCGCCCATGGAGATGACCCACTTCGGTTCCGGCATCTGCATGTAGAGTTCGCGGATGACCGGCGCCATCTTTTGCGAGACGCGGCCGGCGATGATCATCAGGTCCGATTGCCGTGGCGAAGGGCGAAAGACCTCCGCACCAAAACGCGCGATGTCAAAGCGCGAAGCACCCATTGACATCATTTCAATGGCACAGCAGGCCAGGCCGAAGGTCATCGGCCAGATGGAATTCTTACGCACCCAGTTCACCACGGCGTCGAGCGAAGCCATTACCACGCCCTCGTGCTGCTGCTCGCCAAAGGTGGCGCGCAGAACGGCCCTGCGACTGTGCTCCGGACCGACCAGGTTGTCGAAGCGCTCTTTGCCGGACTCGGGATTCTCGAAATGGGACGGCTGATAATTGGAACTCATCGCCTCCATTATAAAGTGGATGGTGGGCAGTGGATAGTGGATAGAAAAACCGGTAGTGGGCACAAGTTGAAAAGAGCGCCTAACGGCGGTAGGGTTGCGTATATCGAATGGCCGATCTGATCTGGTGACAATCGAAGTGACTCTTTTCCGAGAGTCGGATCGGTCATCCGCGAAGTTCGGCCCGAAGCTGCCCCCCTCTATCCTCTATCCACTCGCCACTATCCACTTTCTTCCCCCGCTCACCAACCCGGCCCTGTTTCGTCTGTTATCCAGCCGTGAGACAACGGATTTCGCACCTCTTTCTTCCGCCGCTGCATCAAAAACGGGTGGCTAAATCTGGCACATGGAAGGGGCGGAAGTGCATGCTATACTGCGTGTATCCCCCGCACCGGTGCGCTCCTTGAAGAACATCTCCGGCCAGCCGAAGGAAACCTACATGGCACGTAGTTCGCGTCGCTCCGCTTTTCTGGTCCTCTTTATTATTCTCGCGTGTGGTTGCGCCGGCATGCTGTTTGGCCAGCGTCTCACTTCGAACGCAAGTTCGGGCGACGGCGACGTACGCGAGAGCCTGCGCAGCTTCACCGACGTTTATGACGTGGTGCAGCAGAACTATGCGGAGCCGGTCAGCCCCGACAAGGCCATCTATAACGGCGCCATTCCCGGCATGTTACGGGTGCTCGATCCGCACTCGAACTTCTTTGATCCCAAGTCCTACGCGGCCCTGCGCGAGGAGCAGCGCGGCAAGTATTACGGTGTGGGCATGCAGGTGGGTCCGCGCAACAACAAAGTCATCGTGATCGCGCCCTTTGCCGGCGCTCCCGCCTATCGCGCGGGAATCCGTCCGGGTGACGTCATCATCGCGGTGGACGGCAAGCCCACCGACAACATGAGCACCAGCGACGTGGCGGAGCTGCTGAAGGGCCCCAAGGGCACCACCGTCAAGATCACCATGTTGCGTGAAGGTTCCGACAAACCGCTCGATTTCACCGTTGTGCGCGACGAGATTCCGCGCTACAGCGTAGACGTGCATTTCATGATTCGGCCGGGCATCGGCTACGTTCATATCTCCGGTTTCCAGGAAACCACCGAGCACGAGCTGCGGCAGGCGCTCGATGAACTGGGTGACATTCACGGGCTGATACTGGACCTGCGTCAGAATCCGGGCGGACTGCTGAGTGAGGGTGTCGGCGTGGCCGACCAGTTCCTGAAGAAGGGGCAGGTCATCGTTTCGCATCACGGACGGGCTTCGGCGGAGAAGGTTTACAAAGCAGCCCACGGCAACGGCGGCAAGGATTATCCGCTGGTCGTGCTGGTCAATCGCGGCACCGCTTCGGCGGCGGAGATTGTTGCAGGCGCGATTCAGGACCATGATCGCGGCCTGATCGCCGGCGAGACCACCTTCGGCAAGGGCCTGGTGCAGACGGTGTACCCGCTGTCGGAAAACACCGGCCTGGCGCTGACCACGGCCAAGTATTACACCCCGAGTGGCCGTCTCATTCAGCGCGATTACAGCAACATCTCGCTCTACGACTACTACTACAACGATCGCGAGAATGGCGACGCCAGCACCACCAATCACGAAGTTAAGATGACCGATAGTGGCCGGACGGTGTATGGCGGCGGCGGCATCTCTCCTGACGTAAAGATTGCTTCCCCCAAGACCAACAAGTTTCAGGACACGTTGCTGGAGAAATACGCATTCTTCAACTTCGCCAAGCACTACGTCATCAACCACAAGGTCAGCAAGCAGTTCGAAGTGGACGATGCCGTGATGCAGGAGTTCCGCAAGTATCTTGACGATCAGAAAATCACCTTCACCGAAGCTGATCTGGCGGATAACAACGACTGGATCCGCACCAGCATCAAGGCCGAGCTGTTTATCAACGAATTCGGCCAGCAGGAAGGCATGCGGGTACACGCGGACGGCGATCGTGAAGTGCAGAAGGCGCTCGATCTGCTGCCGCAGGCAAAGCAACTGGCCGACAACGCCAAAAAGGTCATTGCGCAGCGCAACAATGCGCGCTTGACGGCCCAGCAGGGCGACGTTCCCGAAGCGCAGTCGGTAAAGCGTTGACCTGATACTTGAAGAGCAAAGACAAAGCCCGCGCAAGCGGGCTTTGTCTTTGCAGAGATCGATGCTCGGCGGCAGGACTCTATGCGATTCGCGGCGGTCCGCGAACCGTGGGTCGTACGGCCCTAGCCGGCCTTCTGAGGCTGGGTTCTTCCCTTGAGCACACGCCGACCCCGAGGCCGGAGTTTGTGCCGTCCCCGCTCGAATCCGATATACCGGTCTACACCATCGCGAGTGCGGCCGTGCGAGCCGACGAAAAGCTCATGACTTCCGGCTTCACCAGCTGCGCGAAATCCGCGTAGGTCAGCTTGATCAACTCATAATGCGAGCCTGCGTTGAAGGCGATCTCGCGGTCCTCCGTCAGGGTTTCGTCCACATACACCGGAATCCCGTAGAGGTTGCCGAACGGAGGCATGGCGCCGGTCTCGCAGTCCGGGAAGTGCTGTTTGAACTCGCGCTCGCTGGCCAACTCCGCCTCCTGCACGCCGGTGGCCCGCTTCAACGCCGGCAGGTCCACCTGATACGACGCCGGCAGCACTGCCATGGCCAGCGCCCCGTCAAGTTTAACAATCACGGTCTTGGCCAGTTCTTTGCCCGAAATGTGGGACACGGCCGCAATCCCTTGTGCCGTGTAGGCCTTGGAATGAGAGATGACGACGTACTTCACACCATAGGTATCGAGGAAATCCTTAACTTTACTGAGGTGCATAATAACCTCCTGGCGAAACGGCTTCGTGGGCATGAAAAGCCCGCTGGGATGGTTCTGTGGAACAACCTGACTCGCAGCGGCTTGGTTGGCTGGATTCCGCGAGGCGCTCGCGGGCTTCTTCGAGGTGACCTTCTGCCATCCGGGCTACCTCCTCGCGGTCAGGCGACCCTGTTTAGCCCTAGTTTAGTCCGGCTGGATAACGGCGCAAGCACAGCCGTCACATGGCGGTTGTGATGTCGGAAGCGACCTTTAGCTAGGGACGGTTCGACGTTGCGGCGGACGGCGTTTGCGCTGGGACCAGTTTGAGCCTTCGGTTGATGCGAGGCCAGTATTGGCGCAGAAGGTTGCCACCCGCGTTCCCCAACATGTCGAAGCCAAAACGGCTGAAGGTATTGGCGGCTGTTCGATAGCTATCCGGGTAGTAGACATTGGCCAAGCCTTCGGCCCCCGCCATGCCCAGCAGGCCCGACCAGTTGAACACCGGGTCCCCGGAATCGGTGCGGGTCACGAAGACACGACGAATGGCGTACTTGATGGAGCCGCCCAGCTCCAGGTCCCTTCGCACATAAAAGCGCGGGTCTTCATGCAACGCGGAAGCCAGCAGGAAGGTCCCAAGAAGCTGCGAGGAGGATCTTCGGGCCATGGCCGCTCCCAGTCGCTTGCCATAACCCCCAACGCCCTCGCCGTAGGCGAGTGGTGCGTCGTGCACCTGGTTTACACCCGCGCTCAGGTTTGCCGCCACGAAGGCGCTGAGAGAAACGCTATTGTTCACGGAAAGCTTGAGTTTTTGTTCCGGAGAGAGGGGGGCGGTGCTGGTGGCGAGATTAGGAAACACAATCGATCCTCGCTGCAGCAGGCTGACAAATTGAGCGCTGCTTTGCATCGCATTGTTGCCTTGCGGCGTGGCCTGCGCTTTTGAGGCGGAGGGCGCGTCGGG
>CAVTMW010000022.1:0-172750 GCA_963735855.1 uncultured Acidobacteriaceae bacterium | reverse complement strand
GTCGAAATTGTGGGTTCAAAGCCACCTGCTCCCGGTGGGCTTGGATCTCCCTGACCACGCGCGACATGCACCCGTGCAGGATGCATCCGGCCAGGGCCTCGGGGTTCATCGGCTGGGGCAGCGCCAACCCTCCACCCTTCATTCGCGGAAGCAGGTAGTGGAAGGCGCGGAACAAGGTCTGGGTAGCTTCATATAGTTTTCGTGGATTGCTGGTCATCGGATTATTCCTTTCTCTTGGCTTATGTTTCTTTGGTGTAGGAGGAGCCGACTCAAGGCCGGCTCCCAGGGTTAGCTGAGCCGCCGCGAGCTATCCCATCAATCTCCGGCGTAACACTCCGCGCCAAGCCGAGAACTCCCGAGCCAAACAGCGCGAAGCTGCTGGGTTCAGGCGTGGATCCGCCGCCGTTGCTGCCGTTGATCGTGAAGGACTCAGAAGGGATGGTGCCGACAAGGTTGAAGGAAGCAAGGGAGGGACAGTTTGCGCCGCTGCCGTCCGATCCGCCACAACCGGCGCCGGCGTTAATGTCCCAGTACATTCCCAGCCCTTGCTCCGAGCCCGTGCCGTTGTTCAGGTTCAGCCAGTATTGACCGGGGCCCAGGTTCAGGCTGATGGAAGCAGAGGAGTCGAAAATGTTGTAGGTATAGGAGTCGCCTCCAGAATTGTGGGAGTTGTGAAAGACATTGGCTGAGGTCGGTCGTTCCACTTCCGAACAGCGTACCCCCGTTTTCCTGGCTGGTGATCGACCAGTTCACGGTTAGCGGTGTCTCGCCCTGCACCACCCACACCCCGAAGTCGAAAGCCGGTGATGTTCGAATTGCCGGCAAGCGTGAACGAGTCGCTGACGGTCAGGTCGCCGTCGATCTCGTAACCGTTGATCGTGCCGTTGATGGCGCCGTTGTCATAGAGAGCCTGGGCGAACGCGGAACCGGCCGTCAGCGTCAGGCAGAGAACCATGAAGAGAAACAAGCTGGCGATACGTAGTTGCGTTTTCATGTTGACCTCCTTGTGGTCGGGGCTTGTGGCGGTGGTTATGGTTAAGGTGCGAGGAGCAGCTCGCCGCCAAGCTGCCCCTCGCCGGGACGGATGATCCCATCGAGTCGCGTTGGTGTTATCCGAGAAAGCGTCGTCGCAGAAGGCCGACGATACCGAGCACGCCGGAGCCAAACAGCGCCAGACTGCTGGGTTCGGGGGTAGAGCCACCGTTCAAAGTGCCCTGGATGGTGAAGCCTTCGGGCACAATTGTTCCGACAGCACTCTCCGACGCTAGCGACGGGCAATCTGCACCGTGGCCGTCGGTCCCGCCGCAGCCCACACCCGAGTTCTCGTCCCAGTAAATGGGATCGCCGGCGGCGTTGGCCGCATTCTGTAAGTTCAGCCAGTAGGTGCCCGGATCCAGCGTCACGGTTCAATCCCGATACGGTTAACTTGTCGATGTTGTAGCCGTACTCGTTCACCGAGACGAAGCTGTCAGTGACGTTGGCCGTGCCCCCGCCGAAGACAGTGCCGCCGTTCTCCTGTGAGGTGATCGACCAGTCCACCGTCAGTGCCTTGTCGCCGGGCAGCTCCCACGCCCCGATGGTGAAGCTCTCCAGTTCACTGCTTAGCCTTGGGTCCAAATGGTTGTCATTGGGAATGCCCGACAGCGTGAAACTGTCACTCACGACGTAACCGAAGTTGATTTGCCAGGCGTTGGCGTTGCCGTTGATCGGACCGCTGTCGTAGAGAGTGCCCTGTGCTGAGGCGGGAATGGGTGCCGCCATCAGGCAGAGAAGTGTGAGCAGACAGAGTGGAAGCCATACGAATTTGTGATTTCATGGTTCTGTTCTCCTTTTGGCTGATGGTCAGCGGTTGAACATCGACGGGGTGCGTTTGCCGTTGCTTATCTTGCTTTTTCATGGCGACCTCCTTGTGGTCGGGGATGGTGGCGGTGGTTATGTTGGGAGCGAGGAGCGACTCACCGCGAAGCTGTCCCTCGCCGGGACGGAATGTCCCAACGGGTGGTGCTCGCGTTATCCGAGAAAGCGTCGCCGCAGAAGGCCGCCGATACCGAGCACGCCAGAGCCAAACAGCGCCAGGCTGCTGGGTTCAGGGGTTGATCCGCCGCCGTTAGAGCCATTGATGGTGAATGCTTCCGAAGGAATGGTGCCGAGCGCGCTGTCGGAAGCGATAGATGGACAAGGGCCTTCGTCTCCGTCCTGGCCCCCGCAGCCCACGCCGCTGTTTTCATCCCAATAGCCCAGGGACCCGGCGGGAACAATCGCATTCTGCAGGTTCAGCCAGTAGGTCCCAGCGTCCAGGTTGAAGTTCAGGCCGGACACTGTGATCAGGTCAATGTTGTAGCCATACTGGTTGGTGGAGATGAACGTGTCCGTCAGGCTTGCACCGCTGGCGGTGCCGGCGGCAAACACCGTTCCGCCGTTCTCCTGTGAGGTAAAGGACCAGTCCACTGAGCTCAGTACGTCCCCCGGGGATATCCAGAGCCCGACCTCGAAGCTGTAAACGTTGGATCGGGACGAATTGAGATTTATCGAATCGCTAACGGTGTCGCCGGCCCCGATCCCCCAGCCGTTCGAGTTGCCGTTGATCGGACCGTTGTCATACAAGACCTGTGCCGAGGCTGGAAGAGTAGCCAAAGTCAGGCAGAGGACTACCAGCAGTGAGAGTGCGGAGATACGAATTTGCGATAGCGTTTTCATGATGACCTCCTTGTGGTCGTGGGTTGTGGCGGTGGTGGTGATTAGGAGCAAGGAGCAACTCACCGCCAAGCTGCCCCTCGCCGGGACGCCATGTCCCATCGGGTGCCGCTCGCGTTAGCCGAGAAGGCGTCGTCGTAGGAGTCCGCCGATACCGAGCACGCCGGAGCCGAACAGCGCCAGACTGCTGGGCTCAGGAGTCGAGCCGCCGCCGTCGCTGCCCTGAATGGTGAAAGATTCGGAAGGAATTGTGCCTAGCGCGCTCTGGGAGGCCGCGGAGGGGCCGCTGTTCTCGTCCCAGGACACGGGATCGCCCTGGTCGGTGAGCGCGGTATTGATGTTCAGCCAATAGGTGCCGGCATTGAGGTTGATGTCGAGACCGGTGAGTGTTACCAGGTCAACTTCATAGCCGAGTTCGTTGGTTGCAACAACATTGTTTTTGATGTTGCTCCTGCTGCCGTTGATGACAGTAGTGCCTGCCAGTCCGTTTTCCGTGTCGGTGATGCTGCCGTCCACTTCGGAAATGGTGTCGCCGGGGAACACCCAGGCGACAAAACTGATGGCCTTAATTTGGGCAGCCTTGCCCAGGGTGAAGCTGTCGCTGACGGTGATGCCGTTGCCGATCTGCCAGGCATTGACTTCGCCGTTGTAGGGGCCGTTGGCGTAGAGGGTGTCATCCGCCGCCGCTGGAACAATTGCGACCGCGAGGCAGAGAATTGCGAAGAGGGACAAACTAGCGATACGAAGTTGCGTTTGCGTTTTCATGGCGACCTCCTTGTGGTCGGGGGTTGTGGCGCCGGTCGAAGTCGAACGGCGCCGGGTTGTGGTTGTGCGGAACCTCGGGTCCACGTGGTTTGCAAAATCTGTCGTTGTCCTAACGGCTCTCCCGGGAGCAGGCACCCTGCCTGTTCTGCTCCCGGGCTCATCGATCACCAGCATTCCCGGATCTGTCCAGGTTTGCCGCCGTGATCGAACTGGGTGGGGAAGGACCGGCGTTCGGCGGTCTTCCGTTCCACCAGCGTCAAGATCATGGTTAAGAAGGGACCCAGAGCCAGCGGCAGTCTGGGAAATGGCCCGCTTACCAACCTCTGTGGCGCTCCGTTGAGGGCCGGCAAGGCAGGTAGCTCGTCCGCGGTTGCGCACCGCGGGGCTTCGCTCTCCATCCAGGTCCTCTGTTCCTCCAGCATCAGCAACAGCTTCAGGAACGGTCCCAGCATCAGTCCGCCGGCTGGAGGCTCCCCCGCTTTCGCGCCAGCCTCATGGCAATCACCTGCTTTGGTCTCTTGCCTTTGCATGGGTGCCCTCCTCTCGCTCACCGGAGGCGGGACGTTACCCCGCCCCCGGCTTGCGTTCCCCCGATCGAGAGCAGGTGACGCTGATCCACCTAATTTCCCGCTCTCGTGAGGGCACAATAGGGCGGATGGCTTGGGGCATCAATGCACCAGCGGTGATCTGTGGGTGTACTGTGGGTGTATTTTGGGTGTACTGGCTAACTGGCAGATTCTAAAGGGGCTGCAAGTGGGGAAGTGTGCAGCCCCTGGGGTTCTTAGCGGCGATCACCGGAAGAAGGAGCCTCGTGAACGCCTGTCTGGATGCGCGACCGATGGAATACAGCTAGGCGCTGAGGCGCTTTTTCGCCTTGATCTCGTCCAAAAGCGCGTTGATTTGGTCCTCGCGCTCCAGGGCATGGAACCGGCCATCGATGTCGTCGCCCAGCACCTCGCCCTTGGCCCGGCCCAGGGCTTCCTCATGGGCCACCTTCGAGCGCATGCGTTCGAAGGTACGGTTCTCCCCCGAAGGCGTGGTTTGGGCGTCGGCGGCCCGGTTCACCGCTCGCGAGCGGCGATGCTGCGCGATCAGCAGGTCGGCCTTGCCGCGGGCCTCGGAAAGCTTCAGCTCCAGCTTCTTCAGCGCCGCCTTCAGGGCCTCGACCTGGACCTCCTGGTCCGCGATCTGCTGGTCGAAGCTCTCGGTAAGCTGCTGAAAGCTCAAGGCACGCTCCAAGGCGGCGCGGGCCAGTTCGTCATCCTTTTTGTCCACGGCACGCTCGGCGGCGAGCATGTAGAAGAGGTGCTTATCGGCGTTCTCCTTTTTCTTCTTCCCCAGGACATGCAGGTCGGCCAGGGCGATGGCCACCTGCGTCTTTACCTGGATGAACTGGTTCTCCATGTCCAGGATGACCTGTTTCAACATTTTCTCCGGGTTCTCGGCGCGGTCCACCAAGTCGTTCAGGTTGGCCCGTACCAGGGTTGCTACACGATCGAGTAATGCCATAACCGCTCCTTGCTGAATGTCGTGATGTGCGTTCAGCCCGCACCAAACTCTTTCAAGAATGGGGCTAAAGCCCCTCAACATCTGGCGGCTTGGGACGCGGGCCTGAAGGCCCGCTCTACCAAGTCACTTACTCTGGGTGCCCCACCCTTCTCGCCTGGTCTTGGCGAGAGGGTGGGTAAACGCGTCCTTCACTTCCCTGCCCCTGCGGCCTTCGACTTGCCATCGCCGTCGCCAGGCGGCAGCTCATCCGGCCGATTCGGTTTATCGCCGATGGTCCTGATCTTTCCCAGCAACTCCGACATCTTCATGCCCGAGAGCGCCTCGAACAGGGCCGGCACCTGCGCGGCCATCTGCGCGATGTCTCCGGTGATCTTGTGCATCCCGGCGGAGTTGCCGTCGCCGGTAGAGACCACGGTGATGCGATCGACATTGGCCAGCGGGCTGGCCAGGGCCTTCACCACTTCCGGCATGTTGGTGAAGAGCTTGTCCACCACCGCGGCCTGGTTGTACTGCTGGTAGGCCTCGGCCTTCACGTTCATGGCCCGCGCCTCGGCGTCGCCCTTCTTGAAGATGATCTCGGCCTCGGCCTCGCCCTGGGCGCGAATCGCGCTGGCATGGCCTTCGGCTTCGACCGTCAGCCGCTGCCGTTCGGCACTGGCTAGGGTTTCGATCCGCTGCCGCTCGATCTCGGCCCCCTTCAACACGGTGGCGATCAGTTCCTTCTCGCGGCGCAGGATTTCGGCCTCTTGCACCTTCACCTGCTGTTCCTTCTCGACTTGCTGAATCTTCACCGCCTCGGCGGTCACCTGCTGCTGCATGACGTTGGTCTGGATCTCGTAGGCCTTGTCGGCCTGGGCCTGCTGGCGCTTCACCATCTCGGTGTAGGTCGCCCGCTTAACTTCCAGGTCGCGTGTCGCCTCGGCTTGCCGCGCCTGCGAGGCGGTCTCAGCGGCTACCCGCTCCTGGTCGGCCTGCGCTTTGGCGATGGCAGACTCGCGTAGCGCGATCGCACGCCGGATCGCGGTGTCGCGCTCGGCTTCGGCGGTGGCGACGTCGGCATCGCGCTTGATGCGCGCGATGTCGGGACGCCCCATGTTGGAGATGTATTCGTTCTTGTCGCGCACTTCCTTGATGGTGAACGAGATCACCTCCAGCCCCATCTTGTTCATGTCGTCGGCGCAGGTGGAGCGCATGCGGTCGGCCACCATCTCGGGCTGCTTCACGATCTCTTCCACCGTGAGCTGGCCGATGATGCCGCGCAGGTGCCCTTCCATCACCAGCCGGATCAGCGCTTCCCGGTCCTGCGGCGCCTTGGTGAGGAACTGCTCGGACGCGGTCAACACCGATTCCGGATCGGACTTCACCTTGATCTGCGCCACCGCCTCGACGGTGACGGCAACGCCCTGCTTGGTGTAGAGGTCCTGCTGCGGCGCGACGTCGAAGGACATCAGCTCCAGCGACAACTGACGGCAGTTCTCCACCATGGGGAAGATGACCGTGCCGTGTCCCTTTACCACGCGAGTGCCGCGGAACCCGTACACGACCAGGGCCTCGTTAGGCCCGGCCTTGCGATAGAGCCGGGCAAAGATGGCGGTCAAGAGCACGACCGCCGCTACCGCCGTCCAGGCGATGATGAGTACTTCGGTTGGTATGTGGAATCCCATAAAGCCTCCTTTTAGCTGTCAGCTATCAGCCGTCAGCTATCAGCCAAACCCTCGCTCAACAATTCGTCTTGCCTTGCCCCACGCCGCGTTTCAGTATCAGCGCCAGGGTGTACGATGCAATTCCCACCGTCACACCCAGGGCGGCACCTGCGGCCGCCTGATGAAAGGCGGCTCCCATTGCCCAGCCAACTCCTACGCCCAATGCGATCGCTGTTCCCAGGTTTGTCATGCTTTTCATTGCTCCCTCGCTCTCGCTCTTCGCCTTTGGAAGATCAGTGCCCCGATTCAGTAATTGCTAACTGCTAATTGCCTCTTCTTTCGCCATCTCTTCCCACCGTCGCACATAGGCGATCCCGTGTTCGTAGCGCGTGACGATGACTTCGGTGCCGCGCGCCAGGGCTTCGCCGTTTTCGCTGCGCGCGCCGCAGGTCTGCCGTGTGCCCTCCTGCGAGAAAATGATCTCCCCGGTGCCGCCCGCACGAATCGGGCTGCTGATGCGGCCCAGCACGCCGACGCGGTCGTAGTCCGCCGGATCGAGTTCGACATCATGCTTGAGCAACAGCTTGGCCACGAACCAGAAGACGATCGCTTGCGCCGGCAAGTCCGGCGACAACGGCCAACACCAACACCCCCGCGACCACCAGCGAGGAGTAGCGCGTCAGCAGATAACCCGTCCCGCCGAACCACGCCAGAAACGCAGTGATGGTTCCGAAGTTCAGGAACGGCATCTGCGCGCCGCCGCCAGCATGTGCTCCGCCTGCAACATGCGCGCCGCCGTGCGGCACATGAACGTGCACGTGCGGCAGGTGAAAGCTTCCGCCCAGGAACGACAGCACGCTCAGCGTCACTCCAACCACAAAGCACACGAGATAGAACATGGCCCACGTCATACGTTCGCTCCCGCCAACTTCTTGTGCCGCCCGCCACGATGAAGCATCGGCGGCTCGCCCAGGTTCGGCTTCAAGACTTCCGTCAGCCGCTCGACCAGTTCCGGCGCTTCCAGAATCGCGCCCAGCAGCACCAGGCACTTGCGCGAGTCCTTATGCTTGGCCACCTGCAGCAGCGCCTGGCTCAGCTCGGGATCGCGCGCGAACTGCTCGGCTCCGTTGATCAGCCACAGGTCGAGCCGGTCTTCCATGGCCCGCAGGTCGCTGGTCAACTCGGTGTGGTAGCCCTCGGGATCGTCCACCAGGTACCCGGGATGCACCTTGAAAAACCGCGCCAGCAGCATGCGCGACGCATTGGTCAGGTGCGGCCGCGCTCCGCTCTCGATCTGCGACAGGTACGACTGGCTCAGCCCGCTGCCCATTTCCTTCTTCAACGCGACTACAAGATCCTGCTGCGTCATCTCGCGGCCCAAGCCGCGGAGGGTGCCTTCGACCAGCCGCAGGTAACGGATTTTCTCGCCGAGTTTCATATTACAGATTGCAATTGTAACATTGCAATTTGCAATGTCAAGAACTGGATTTGGTTTGGAATCACTGAATTGGAAAGAGCCGCTCGTTTGGCGCCTCTCAGAAAGCTGCCGAGGGCGAGGCGGACGACAATCCGCCTGACGGGTGAACGCTGACTGATGCACCGGCTAGGGTGGAGCACGCCTTCCAGGCGTGCCTCCGAGCGGGAATGTGGAGCTCGCGCTTTAGCGCCTGAGGTAATCGTCCGTCGTTACCTCAGCGGCTAAAGCCGGGTTCGCAGGGCAATCGAAAATGCACCGCTTAAGCGGTGCGCCACCCATGCACATCAACTCTGAATTTGCTCTATGCCTTCAGCCTCGTCGCAAACTTCTCCCGGATCTTCTTCACCTTGGGCGAGACTACCGCGATGCAATACGGCTGGTAGGGATTGTTGGCCAGGAAATTCTGGTGATACTGCTCGGCGGGATAGAACGTGGAAGCAGGCTCGACCGTGGTGACGATGGGGTCGGCAAAGGCGCGCTCCGTGGTTAGCTCGGCGATGACCTTCGCTGCCGTTTCGTGCTGCTCTTCATCGCGATAGAAAATCACTGAGCGATACTGCTCGCCAACGTCGTTGCCCTGGCGGTTCGGGGTGGTCGGATCGTGCACGGTGAAGAACACTTCCAGCAGGTCTTCGTAGCTGATGACGGCCGGGTCGAAAGTGATCTCCGCCACTTCGACGTGACCGGTCTTACCGCTGCAAACCTGCTCGTAGGTTGGGTTCGGCACGCGCCCGCCCATGTAGCCGGAGACTACGCTTTGCACTCCCTGCAACTGGTTGAAGGCAGCTTCCACGCACCAGAAGCATCCGCCGCCGAGGACCGCTGTTTGTGTCATGCTGTTCGCCTCAGAACCTCAGGACAAGATACAACAATCGGCGGCTGGCGTGGAGAGAGGGGCACCTCAGCCGCCGTGGGATATACTGCCGTTTCGCAAGCTTAGGCCAGGTAGAACAGGCTGAGCAGACCAGGTCTGGTAGAGCAGGCCTTCAGGCCTGCGTTTAGGCCGTAAACACAAGAGGGGCTTCAGCCCCGGACACTAGGAGCAAGCACAGCATGATCGAACGACTCAAAGAGAGCTCGGGAGGGGTGATCGGCTTCAAGGTCATCGGCAAAATGACCGCCGAAGACATCAAAGGATTCGAGCCGCAAATCGGGTACCTGATCGCCGAGCGCAAGCACAAACCCATCGGCATCCTCGCCGATCTTTCCGAGATGCACGGGGCCGACTGGGGCGCACGCTGGGACGAGATGCGCTTCCTGCAGAAACACACCGATCACATCGCGCGCATGGCGGTGGTGGGCGCCGACAAGTGGGAAGAGATCGTGGCCATCATCACCGCGGGCGCAGCCGTGCTCCAGTCCGAGACGCGCTACTTCGATACTTCCGAGATATTGCACGCCTGGGAATGGGTGCGGACCGCCAAACACGCTGAAGATGTCCCCGTCCGCCAGATCTCGGCTGCTACCGGCATCTGGAAGGACTATCATCCGGAGTACATGGGGTTGTAGCCGGGCCCTAACTACTGTGTCGGCAGTCGTTGACTGGACCCTGTGGTCGAACGCGGGCTCGGGCAGAAAGGAATTTTATGGCAACGTCACAAAAGGCCGATGGTGGCCGCGCGATGGTCAACGTGTTCGACGGAACACGCCAGCCCTATTCCGACAAGTCCAAGCTTCTGATCACCGTGATTGACGGCAATCAGAAGATGCAGAGTCGCAAGTTTTACGATCAGGCGAGCGTGTTTTTCACCGGGCTGCCGTTGTTCAACAATCTCGGCGACAATTACACATTCCTCGCCTCCGCCGATGGTTACAAAGATGCCGGGTTCGTTCCTGTCAAGCTTGCGGCGAACGTGGACCAGCCGGTTGACCTGATGCTAATTCCGCGGTCCAGCCAGCTCAATTTCGCGAATGCGACCTGGAAAGGCCTGGACAAGGCTCGTCCGGGCCTGAAAACGTTGCTGGCGAATGGCGCGTCCAGCAGTCAGGCGGCGGCCCAGCGGTATGGCGACATCATGGAGGACCAGGGCGGAGAGATTCTCGCCTGCCTGTTGAATATCACGACGGCCATGGGGCAAATCCAACTCCCGCAGCAAACGCCGCTGGATTATGTAAAACGCATCATCTGGGACCGGGATGGCCAGTTTGCCATGGGTCAGGACCGGTTTTTCGCCTGGGCTGATCCCGCGCTCATCCCGCAGCTCGAGCAGGCAAAGCAGCAGCATCCCGCGAAGTTCGAGAACGCACCCTTTGCCTCTGCATCCTGGCGCGACCCGCAGCTACAAGGAAATTGAGTTTGGGGAGGCGAACGTCCAGCTCACGTTTCATGAAAACGACCGGCTGGAGATCGATGGTGTGAATTGTGTGATGGTAGAGCCCGACATCGATTATTTCAAGAACCCTATCAACCATCTGGTGCTGGAAGTTGCGGTGAATACCCTGGGCAGTCTGACCGACCCGAAGGTGGTTTGCGTGCTGCGCTGGATTGCAGGACGCCGGGCCGGAATGCCAGAATTCGACCCACTGTACACGATTAAGAAAGCATAGGTTCTGGCTGGCCGATCGGGCCGCATGTTCGCAGGCAATCGCTTTAACTTGCTTGCGACAGCCTGGCAGATCGGAAAGCGAAGCCCAGCCCGGCGGAGCTACCGCACGATCTCGGCGCTGGTTGCCCGCTCCCGGCTGGCGAGATAACCAATTCCGAAGAAGGCGGCGCTGAACAGCAGGTCAGAGGCAACCGTGCTGCGGAAGAACGGCAGACCGGCGACGTAGCAGGCCATCAGGCCGTCAAAGGTCTTGGGATACATGTCCCGCCAGACCATCCACACGCAGAAGTTGCTGACGACGAAGAACGAAACGGAAGCGATGAGCGATGCCGCGCCAATGCGGACCGCCGAGAAGCCCTTGATCAGCACTCCGCCCAGCAGAATCATGGCTGCGTACCACGCCCAGGTCACAAGATGGTCGGCGGTAAGCGGATAACCGTAGGTGACTCGCGTGAGGTAAACGTCAGAAGCGGCCAGCAACGCAACCGGAATCCACATCTGCTTGCGCGGCATGCGGGCCCCAAAGTACAGCAGGGCCGCCGCGACGGGCGTGAAACTGAAAGGCAGCGCGAAGAAACGCACGTGCACGGCAGCGGCAATGGCTACAAACAAGTACGCGAGCATGTTCACCTCGATGGAAAGACTGCCTTCTGATTCTAATCCGGGGCGCGCATCCGTCAAGCGGGATTTGACGGGGGAGCACAAGTTTCGCACCAAAAGAAATTCTACTGCTGACCGGACTGGCTTTCCAGACTCTCCGCCGTCGGCGAGGTCCACGAGTTCATGCCCTGCTGCAAGACACGAAGATCGGGACTTAGCACGACGTATCCGCCTAAGGCCGTCCGGCGAGACGATTCCGGATAGGTGTAACGCAAGTCGATGAAGTCCGCAAAATAGCCGCTTGCAGCCCCTTCCAGTTTCTGCACTCGCACGTAAGGAAATGCCGCCCAATCAAGGTAGACGCGGCCCAGGTGAGAGGACTTGGCCGCGAGCGACGCGTCCGTTTCTTCCGGTTTGTAGAAGAGCCGCGACCGCGAGTCATCGATCTCAGGCCCCAGCGAACTCACGGGAACGGTCTCGAAGTTGTCCGGTGTCTCCACCACGCCGTGCCAGTGAAAAGGGTCGATCATGTAGGGATAGGCGGCGACGCGCTGAGGCGCGGTTCCCTGATACAGGAACGAGTCCATAGCGTTGAGCACGCGGCGATGCTGATGGTCGCGCACGCCGCAGATCAGTGCGTAGCAAACGAGGGCGACGATGGCGCTGCCGCGGCCGCGCGGGCCCTTGCTGCGAACGCCGATCTCCTGGTTGATGAGGCCAAACAGCGCGGGCAATACCAGCCCGGCGATCAGCAGTATCCAGATGACCGGGTCAAGAATGTAAACGATGTCCCATGAATACCAGCGGTAGTTGAAGGGCTCGAACAGTCGTATGCCGTACGCAGTGGTGTAGTCGAGCAGGAGATGGCTCAACGCCGCGATCACCGCAACCAGGTACAGGTAGCCCCAGCGGACCGGGAGTTTTGGCCGGCTCGCGGAGGACGGTTTTGGCGGCCACAGGCGCAGCCTCAGGCGATGCAGGCCGTACACCAAAGCCAGCGTCGCCGCCGCCACGAAAGGCACGCCGACGAAGCTGTGGGTAATTCCGCGATGGTGCTGCAGGGCTGCAAGCTGGCTCTTCAGCATCCAGAGCACGTCGATATCGGCGGCCTCGGCGGCCAGCACCATGGTCAGCGTGGTGAGAGCGCTTTTGCGATTAAAGCCCGAACGCGCCATGCAGGCGCCGGTCAGAAAATGCGTGAGCGGATCCAAGTCGTTCCCCGGTTGAGTTTCATGTGCAGCAAGAGAGCTATTGTACGCAGGTGGGGCGAGTTCTGGAGGCTGGCGAATTCGCCGCAGTGAAAGCGGGCCGCGAAATCGTTGTCGCGAACACCCGCGCTACGAAGAAACGGCACAGCCTTTCGACTGTGCCGTCGCTGAATTACAAATAATTACTTCTTCGCCACTGGCTCCGGTTCGCCGACGCGCTTCGCGACTTTGAAGGTCAGCTTGCGCTGCTTCTTGTCCACATCCACGACGACGTGGTCGCCGTGCAGCACCTCGCCGTCGAGGATCTTCATCGCCAGCGGGTCCTGGATCAGCCGCTGGATGGCCCGCTTCAGCGGACGCGCGCCGTAGTTGGGATCGTAGCCTTCGGTGAAGACCAGTTCCTTGGCCGCCGGCGTGAGCTCCAGGCTGATCTTGCGATCGGCCAGCAGTTTGCGCAAGTCTTCCAGCCGCAGGTCCACGATCTTCGACAACTGCTCCTTGCCGAGCGGATTGAAGATGATGATGTCGTCCACGCGGTTGAGGAACTCGGGCTTGAAGTTCGCGCGCAGCGCCTCCATCACTTTCTCGTGCGCTTCGGAGATCTGCTCCGGAGTGCGCTGTCCCAGATCCTGCAAGTAGCTCGACCCGATGTTCGAGGTCATGATGAGGATCGTGTTCTTGAAATCGACATTGCGACCCTTGCCGTCGGTCAGGCGGCCGTCATCCATGATCTGCAGGAAGATGTTGAACACGTCCGGATGCGCTTTCTCGATTTCGTCGAAGAGCACGACCGCGTAGGGACGCCGGCGCACCGCTTCGGTGAGCTGCCCGCCCTCGTCGTAGCCGATGTAGCCGGGAGGCGCGCCGATCAGCCGCGACACGGAGTGCTTCTCCATGTACTCGGACATGTCGATGCGAATCAGGGCGTGCTCGTCGTCGAACAGGAATTCGGCCAGCGCTCGCGCCAGCTCGGTCTTGCCGACGCCGGTTGGACCGAGGAAGATGAACGAGCCGATCGGACGCCGCGGATCGCTGAGCCCCGCGCGCGAACGCCGGATCGCGGCGGCGACGCGCTCCAAAGCTTCATCCTGGCCGACCACGCGTTGGCGCAGACGCTCTTCCATCGTCACCAGTTTTTTCACTTCGCCTTCCAGCATTTTCGATACTGGAATGCCGGTCCACTTGCTGACGATCTTGGCGACGTCTTCCTCGTCCACCTCTTCCTTCAGCATGCGCGACTGCTTGCCGTCCATGGCCGCGCTCAGCTTCTTGATCTCAGCTTCGAGTTGCGGCAGCTCGCCGAACTTGATCTGCCCGGCGCGATCGTAGTCGCCCTTGCGCGTGGCTTCCTGCTCCTCCAGCTTCAGCCGCTCGATGCGCTCCTTCAGCTCGCGCACCTTGGCGATGGCTTCCTTCTCCTGCTTCCAGCGCGCCTTCAGCGCGTTGGCTTCTTCCTTGATGTGCGCCAGCTCCTTCTCGACTGCCGCCAGCCGTTCGCGCGAGTTGGGATCGTCTTCCCGCTTCAGCGCCTGGCGCTCGATTTCGAGCTGCGTCGCGCGGCGCTCGAGCTGGTCGATCTCGGTCGGCATGGAATCGATCTGGATGCGCAGCGAAGCCGCCGCCTCGTCGATCAGGTCGATGGCCTTGTCCGGCAGAAAGCGATCGGAGATGTAGCGATGCGACAGCGTTGCCGCCGCAACAATCGCCGAGTCCTTGATGCGGACGCCGTGATGCACTTCGTACTTCTCGCGCAGCCCGCGCAGAATCGCGATCGTGTCTTCCACGTTGGGCTCGCCCACGAAGACGATCTGGAAGCGGCGTTCCAGCGCCGCATCCTTCTCGATGTACTTGCGGTACTCGTTCAGCGTGGTTGCGCCGATCGCGCGCAGCTCGCCGCGCGCCAGCGCCGGCTTCAGCATGTTGGAAGCGTCAATCGCGCCTTCGGCAGCGCCCGCGCCAACCAGCGTGTGCAGCTCGTCGATGAACAGAACGATCTGCCCCTGCGACTGCTCGATCTCCTTCAGCACCGCCTTGAGGCGGTCTTCGAACTCGCCGCGATACTTTGCGCCCGCCAGCATCGCGCCCAGATCGAGCGAGACCACGCGCTTGTTCTTGAGCTGCTCGGGAACGTCGCCCGAGACGATGCGCTGCGCCAGGCCTTCCACGATCGCGGTCTTGCCAACGCCCGGCTCGCCAATCAGCACTGGATTGTTCTTGGTCCGGCGCGAAAGAACCTGGATGACGCGGCGCACTTCCTCGTCGCGGCCGATCACCGGATCGAGCTTGCCTTGACGCGCCAGCTCGGTCAGGTCCTTGGCGTAGCGCTCCAGCGCCTGATACTTCGCTTCGGGATTCTGGTCGGTGACCTTCTGATTGCCGCGCACCGCGGTCAGGCCGCGCAGAATGTTGTCGTAGGTCGCGCCCGCTTTTGCCAGGATCTCCTTGGCCGGATCGCGCTTCAGCTTGGTAATGCCGAGCAGCATGTGCTCGGTGGAAACGTAGTCGTCCTTGAAGTTGGCCGCCTCTTTGAAGGCGTTCTCCAGCAGCTGCGAAGCGGCATCGGAAAGATGCGCCTGCGTGGCGCCGCTGCCGGAAACCTTGGGCAGCTTCTCGATCTCGCGCATGGCCTCGGCCTGCACCGTCGGCACATGCAATCCCACGCGCTCCAACAGCGGCGGAACGATGCCCTCGCGGTCTTCGATCAGCGCGGCCAGAATGTGGACCGGCTGCAACTGAGGATTGCCGTGCTCGCTGGCGAGATCGTTCGCCCGCTGCATCGCCTCCTGCGCCTTAACGGTTAACTTGTCCCAACGAATTGCCATGTTTAACTCCAGTTGTCAGTAGCCAGTTGTCAGTTGTCAGAAGATGCCCGAAGCTGGCGTCCGCCCACAAACTAAATACGTACGGGATTGCCTCTCCCCCCAACCAGAAGCAGGTTGGGGGGCACCCGGCCCAAGTCTGACATCAGTCATGGCGGTATAAAAGGCTTCCACAGTATTGCGATCATACGAATCACCCGGAGCTTGCCGCGCAGTTCGGCCATTGCCTTGGTCATTGCATCTTCCGGTGCGGACCTTACCAACTGCGGTTCCGCTACCGCGATCCAACCCAAAAGGTTAATCAGCTCGTTTGTCCAGGTGTTCCGTCTAACCGAAGCTAGTTCGTCATCGCCGTTAACAAATTACCACCGCGAGGTCGCTTCGTCGTAGATGGCGCAATTTCCGCATCAGGATCTTTGTCGCCGTGCTTCAGGAAATTTTGCCTTTTGTTGTCGAGAATGCGGAAGTCCTTATTGAATTCGTCCTTGATGAGGAATCTTCATCTCCTTCCCGATACGAAAAGCGACGTTCGGCGGATCACCTACTCGCGCAAGCTCGCGCCGGCAGATTTCGCTTTTTGCCGGCCCTGTTCCGTCCGGTGCTACAAATTCCCGACGTTGTTCTGCGCCTCAGCATCGCCCTGTTTGCGGCTTTCCGATACCGCGCTGCCTTCTTGGGGGTAATCCTGCGACACGCGCTTGTGCGTGTCGTTCTGCGGCACGCCTTCGCCTTTTATGTAGAGCCCCCCAAGATTGAACTGCGCATCGGCTTGGCCTTGATCCGCCGCGAGGTTCAACGTCTCCGCCGCTATGCCTCTGCGCTTCCAGTCCGTAAATATCTGTTCAAGTGCCTCTTCTAAAGTGCAGCCTTCCTCTCCAAACGCGTCAAGCGTTTTGGCAATGACATCGTGAAACTGGAGACGGTCACTCTTTCGCAGGGTAGGCGAGTAGATTACCTTGCCGCAAGGACGTAATCCTGCGGGTCCTGCTCCGACAGTGTTGCCAATCTTAGGCTTCTAAGATTATGGTTGACTGCTTCTTCTGAAACAACCCATCCTTTGCCGTACTGACGCAGCATTCGAACGATTTGTTATGAATTCTCGCTACCTTACTTCCGAACAAATAGGTCCGAACGAAACGGTTTGAGATGATCATTTCAGAGACCTTCAAAAGAACAGCCCCGGAAGGGAAACAACGGTTGAACGGAGTCCTCGCACCTTGAATTGCCCCAGATCGAGATTGGCTCCGGCAAAGATCACGGTTGGGAGTGGTCAAACCGGAAGGAGGAATTGATCCCATCATAATCTGCTCGCACGACTCGGCCATTCCGTTCCAGCAGGCCCGCCGTCGCCAAAGCATCGACATCGTCGTGGACCCGGCGGTAGTCGCGCTTGAGTTGTTCGGAAAGGGCTCGAATGCTCCGGACCGGATGACTGTGAACGTATTTGAGAAGCTCCCATCTCTTGGGAGTCAGGAGCGACAAGAGGCCTTCGAGGCTTTCGAAAGACAGATGTCGCTCGCGAACCCTTTTGCCATTCTCTAGACGATGCCAGGCGTCGATAAAGCGACGACCGGTGTCTTCGAGAGCGCCGCCTACGTGAACTTCCAATTTTTCCTTCATCTAAGTTCCCCTCCTTCCCTGATCGTCGCTACGTCAGCCAGGAAATCCGAAATTAGTCGCTCAACCGTTGAAAATTTGTAGGGCATCTCGCGGCTCCCATAGTGGCGATGGTCCCCTTTCGGTTTTTCGTTGTCGTAGCCAATGAGACGCTTTCCATCCTTGCCGTAGAACAACGAATATTTGAGCCGATGCTTGCTGCCCGGAACAGGAGTGGGCACGGCATAAATCGTCAGCTCAAGTGTCGCTCCATCATCGAAGTGATGCTTCTCATGAAAGTCAGGCTCGCGTCTCGGCATCCGTTTCTCCGGCGGGAGCCCGCGCGCTCCATTATGTCATAAAATGACATAATTCTTCCGGGCAGTCAAGGCAGGCGCGGTTTGCTGTTGGGGGGATTACAGGGGGCAGCGAAGCGTTTTGAAACTCCTCTTGTCATGGGGAGCAGCCTGGTTTTGGCGGCGTGGGGCTGCCCCTCGCCGTGAGCCGGAAAGCATTCCGCGCCCACTAGCCTTTAGTCTCTAACCATTTGCTTTCGCCCCCGGTGAGTTCCGTCGGTAAACAAAAGGGAGGCAAAATTACCGCCTCCCTTGAACTCCCCAGTTCGTCTCCCTCCAGGAACCTCACCGAAGGGCGAAACTTGGATTAGGCAACCTGCCCTTTGCCGGCAGTGTGGGTCTGAGGCTCGGGCTTCTTGCCCTCGATGCTCTTGTGGCTGCCTACACTGACCTTGATCTGCTTTGGCTTGGCTTCGGCGCGTTTGGCCAGCCGGATGTTCAACACGCCGTTGTCATAGCTGGCATTAATGTCTTCGGTGTTCACGGTGTTCGGCAACGTGAACGAGCGAACGAAGCTGCCATAGCGGCGCTCGACGCGACGGAAGTTCTCTTCCTTCTCTTCCTTCTCGAACTTGCGCTCGCCAGAAACGCTCAAAGTGTTGTTTTCCACCTTGATGTCAAGGTCTTTCTCGTCGATTCCGGGAACTTCCAGCCTCAACTGGATGCTGTGCTCGTCCTCGTAAATGTCCACGGGCGGTACGAACGCGCCAGCAGTCGTGAGTGAGTCTTCGCCCTTACCACCGTACTGCTCTTCAAACAGACGGTTCATGCGGTTCTGCAAGGAGTAAAGTTCGCGGATCGGGTCCCAACGGGTCAAAATCGGCATAATTCAAATCCTCCAGCTAGCATTTCTTGGGTCTTTGTGACCCCACGTTCATTAGACGCTAAAATTAGCGTAATAGAATCATAAAATATGAGTGCATAATTGTCAAGTAGAGAGATGGATTCTGTCCTTGATGTTAGATAAGCTATTCATTTTCAATTGATTACTTCAAGAATCATGCATTTCAGGTAGGCCGTCTCAGGCACGTTCATTAAGACCGGGTGGTCCTGAGACTGGCCGCGCTTCTCCAGAATTCGGACGCGGCGATCTGCATCGGCAGCGGCCGAGCCCAGCATCCCCAGGAATTCGGCCTCGCTGACGTGGAACGAACAGGAGCAAGTAACCAGGAGGCCGCCGGGCCGGAGCATCTTCAGGGCACGCAGGTTGAGCTCCTTATAGCCGCGCAGGGCGGTCGCCACGGTGCGCTTGGTCTTCGCGAACGCGGGCGGGTCGAGGACAATGGTGTCGTACTGGCGCCCAGCGGTGGCGTAGTCCTTGAGCAGGTCGAAGGCGTTGGCCTCGATCCATTCGATCTCGCCGCAGCGATGATCGGCGCGATTGAGTTGCTCATTCTGCTCGGCAACCTCCAGCGCCGGGCGCGACGAATCAACCCCCGTCACACTCGCGCAAACGCGCGCCAGGTGCAGGGCGAACCCTCCCTGATAGGTGAAGCAATCGAGCGCCTCGCCATGCCCCCAGCGAGCCGCAGCGGCGTAGTTCTCACGCTGATCGAGGAACCCGCCCGTCTTCTGTCCGCTGAGTCCATCGAAGTGAAAGCGCACCCTGTTCATCGTAAAGACAGTGCTGGAGCGGTCGCCGCGCACCAATTGCGACTGGCGCTCGGGCAACTGCTCCAGTTCGCGAATGTGCGGATCGACCCGCTCAACCACGCTGCAATCGGGAAAGTGTTCCGACAATGCCGCGATGACGATCTGCCAGAGGTCATCGCGAGCAAAGGCCTGCGTTAACGCCTGCATCGAGAGCACATCGTTGTACTTGTCAACGATCAGTCCGGGGAGCAGGTCGGCCTCGCTGAAGATGACGCGATAGGAATCCGTGTCGTGCGCGACCTGCCGGCGAAACTGGACTGCGCTGGCGATGCGCTCGCGCAGCAGCGACGGAAGCTGTTCCTCAGCGATTTCCTGGTTGCTCAACAGACGAATCGCGATCTGTGACGCACTGCTGTAGAGTGCTGAGCCCAGGCTTCGCCCGCGCTGGTCCCGCACACGGACCAGCGCTCCCGCGGGAGCTTCGGCTGGCGTCACCACGTCGGAGCGATAAACCCACAGATGTCCGCCTCGCAGTCGCGCTGCGCCACGGTGATTGACGGTTATCACTGAAACGGTGTTAGGCAATGCATCCTCTCTGAAATCAAAGACTTATCTTACTCGGCGGACGTCGGACGAAACTGACGAAGATTTCTTGGCCTCTTTTATGTAAATAATATTTGACATTATGTATATTTTGTCTTACATTATGTCTGCTAAACATTACTTCCAGAGGAGAAATTAAGGTTATGGATCTGTCTTACCAAGAGAAGAGCATTCTGGGATCGCTGCTCGCCTTCGTGGTGGTCTTTGGATATTACTTTGCAGCTGTCTTGCGGGACCTCGGTCGGCACGAGTTCGTGGCTGGGATGGTGGGCCGACTTGTGCTCGCGGTAATCGCCATCGTTGTGATCGAAATCGTGTACCACATCGTGCTGGCCCTGGAGTCGAAACCGGAGCCCAAGGACGAGCGCGACATTCTGATCGAATGCAAAGCATACCGGAACGCTTACTTCCTGTTGGCCAGCGGCGCCTTTCTGGTGATTGCATGGGTAATCATGACTAACCTGGCTTCCGACGCTGCTTCCACCCGGGTCGCAGTAACGAGTTTCATCACGGTCAACCTCGTGCTGTTTTTCATGGTTGTGGCCGACGTGATGAAGTTTCTCACCCAGTTGTTTTACTACCGGCGGGGCCTGCGATGACCAGCGGACGGATCCGCAACAACATTCGCAGGTTGCGCTTCGACCGTTCGGAGATGACCCAGCAGGAGTTGGCAGAGAAGATTGGGGTCACCCGGCAGACCGTCATCGCGATCGAGCAGGACAAGTATTCGCCGTCGTTGGAGGTGGCCTTTCGCATCGCCAGGGTGTTCGGGGCCCCGCTGGAAGAGGTGTTTCAGTACGAGACGGCGGATCCGGAGAACGGGCGATGAGGCGACCCGAGCCGGGTTGGCAGGAACCGAATTGCGGCTCATCGTGTGATTTCTACTTTGGTGTTTTCTTGCCGACAATATTCAGTTCCACCACCTCACCATTGGGACTTTTCACCTGCAATATTTTGCCGTTCAATTTGGTGGGGAATTCCTTCCCGGGGCTCCAGTCAACAAAAGCTGCGGCTGGGCCGCTCGCATGGCAAGAGTAAATCGTATTATCCAGGCGCATAGAGATCTTGTAGCGATCCGAATCTTCGGGATGCTGGGCGTTCGCGGCGAGTTTTTCGAATGAGACGACTCTGGCCATCTGGTATCCTTCGTCCCCGCTTTGTGCATAGGCAAGCATCGCAGCCAGTGTGAGGCAGCACGATAACGCGATCAAACGTGTCTTCATTGACGCTCCTATCTGATGGTCCAAAAGAAAGCATACGAGATGAGTTCTAGTGAACGCCGCAGCTAGTCCAGGCTGCCCTGCTCGATCACAACATTCTCGCGCACGATCAGGCGATGGGCGGCCATCTCCCGCAATTTTGGAAGCACCCGGCTGACGTGCTCATCGGTGTCCACGAACGTGACCACCACCGGCAGTTCGCCGCCCGCCTCGACAAGATGAGCGGTGCTCAACTTGGCTCGCCCTTGGAATCCTGCGACCGAGTGAAAGGCCACCGCCCCGGCAACATTTTCCTGTCGCAAATACTTCAGCACCTCGACGTGCAGTGGGCGGTGATGCCAGGAATCGCCTTCGGTAAGGTACATGGTTACTTGAACGGCCATCGGAGTTGCCATTTTACAACCCCCGGGCAATGGCAGCGCCAGCCATCACGGCCGCCAGGCACAGGGCGTTACTGGCGACGAGGTTTACCGCCACCAGAAGCCACTGCCCCTGCTCCATGTAGGCAAATGTTTCGAAGGCGTAACTGGAGAAGGTGGTGTACGACCCGCAGAATCCGATGGCGATAAGAAACCGCCAGCGCGGATCGAGCAACATGCGCTCGCCCGCCAGGATGAGGAAGAACCCCAGCAGCAGGCTGCCGGTTACGTTGATGAACAGGGTGCCGTAGGGGAAGGCGGTTGCAAAGGTGCGGGCGATGTATCCGCTGACGAAGTAACGGGCACTGGCGCCGACAACTGCGCCCAAGGCTATCCACAGGTAGGCCACGATGGAGTTCTCCTCACAGGATTGTAGGAGTCATCAGCCCGCAGGCGGTTAACGGCGAACTCCATCGCCAGTTCCGAGTTTAATCTGCAGGTCGCCAAGCGCTCAAGTGCTGGCGTCTGATTGCTCCTGTACCATATTCAACATCGCCCGATGACCCCTCCCAGCCCAATCCAGCACTGCAGCGAGCGCGTGCTCGAATTCGACCAACTGCGGCAGGTCCTCGCGCTCTATACGGGCTCGCCGCTTGGACATGCCCGCGTGATGCAGCTCACGCCCTCGCGTGACCGCCATTGGATCGAGCGCCAGCAGCAATTGACTGAGGAAGTGCGCGGATATCTGCGTGCCGGTGGCCATTTCGATTTTCACGGCCTGCTCGACCCATCATCGCTGATCAACAAGTCTCGCATTCAAGGCGCGGCACTGGAGATCGCCGAGATACGCGACCTCGTGCTGGTGGCCGATCGGGCGGCCGAGTGGCGAGAGATCGCATTGCATCCCCCAGTTGCCGTGCAAGACAAGTGGCAGGCAGTGCAGGAACTCTCGCAGACAGTGGAAGACTTCACACCGCTGCTGCGCTATTTCCGCAACAAGATCCTTCCCGATGGCACGCTCGACGACCGCGCCTCCCCGGAATTGGCGCGGGTTCGCCGGGAGATCGAAAAGCAGAAGCGGAGCATACAGGAGTCGCTGCGCTCTTATCTGCGGCGGCTCTCCGACGGCGGCGCGGTGCAGGAAGAACTGGTTACGATTCGCGGCGAACGCTTTGTGATTCCGGTGAAGGTGGAACACCGCCGACGGGTACAGGGCGTGGCGCACGGTGCTTCGTCGAGCGGACAGACGGTGTTCATCGAGCCGCTGGAGACCATCGAGCAGAACAACGAATTGGTGCGCCTGCTCGACGAGGAGCAGGCTGAGGTCCATCGCATTCTGCTGGAAATGACGGCGCGACTCGGCGAACAAGCCGGCGCGCTGCAGATTGCGGTCGAGGTACTCTCGGAGCTGGAGTTGCAATTCGCCAAAGCGCGCTTTGCGGACGCGTACGACGCGGTGGCGGTGAAATTCCTGCCGGAACAGCGTAAACCTGCGACATCACAGCCCGGCGTGTCTGCTGTCACCACATCACCCGTCAATGAAGCACCGGACACACCCGCTTGTGACGCGCTGGTATTGCGCAACGCGCGGCATCCGTTGCTGGAACGCACGCTCAAGTCGAAAGGGATTGCCGTGGTGCCGCTGACCGTCGAGCTGGATCAGCAGCATCGCCAGCTGGTGATCAGCGGCCCCAACGCAGGCGGAAAAACGGTGGCCCTGAAGACCGTAGGACTGCTGGCCCTGATGGCGCAGTCGGGCATGCCGGTCCCGGCCGAGCGTGCCGAGATGCCGATCTTCGACTCGGTGTTTGCCGACATTGGCGACTACCAATCGATCGAGCAGAGCCTCTCGACGTTTTCGGCGCACGTGACCAATGTTGACTTCATTTCGCGCCACACCACGCCCCACTCGCTGGTGCTGCTGGACGAGCTGGGCTCGGCCACCGATCCGGAAGAAGGCGCAGCGCTGGGCGTTGCCATCGCCGATTACTTCCGCCGTTCCTCGTGCTTAAGTATCGTGTCCACCCATCACACGGCGCTTAAGGTTTACGGGGCGAACACCTCCGGCGTGCTCAATGCCGCCGTCGGCTTCGACGAGCAGACCCTGGCTCCCACCTTCGAGCTGCGCATGGGCGTGCCCGGAGCGTCGGCGGGAATCAACATCGCGCAAAGGCTCGGGCTCAATCTGGAGATCGTTAGTGCGGCGCGGCAGCGCATGAGTTCGCAGGCGCAGGATGTCTCGCGCTTTCTTGACCGGCTGCATACGGAGCTTCGTCAAGTGGATAACGAGCGTGCCGCGTTGCGCACGCGCGAGGAAGAAATAACGCGGGAGCGCAACCACCTTGCCATCGAGGGACGCAAGGAACAGCGCGAGAAGGTCCGCGAGCTGGAAAAGAAACTGGAGAGCGTGCTGCGCGACTTCGAGTACCGCTCGCGCGAGACCGTCAACGCGGTGCAGGACCGGGCCCAGGCGCTGAAGCTGTCGAAGGATGCCGAGCGCCGCATCGCCAAAATGCGCCGCGAATTTCGCGAGCAATTCGACTCGACCGTGGTAGCGCACACCACCGGCGCCGATGCCGGCGATCCCCACGCTGAGCAGCACGTGGTGAAGCATGTTTCCGTCGGCGACACCGTGCGGCTGAAGTCGCTGGGCCGCGATGGGAAGGTCCTGCGTTACTTCGATGATGACACCTTCGAGGTCTCCGTCGGCGCCATGAAGATGAAGGTTGCGCGTGACGATTTTGCCGAAGTGGTGGCACGTGCCGGTGATAATCCCGTGACGGCGGCCCGCGCGCGTGGCATCAACGTGTCACTCTCGCGCGAAAACGACAGCGTGCCTACCGAGATCAACGTGATCGGCCAGACGGTGGACGAAGCCACTCGCGAAGTCGAGAAGTTCGTCGATCGCGCATTTCTGGCCGGCGCAGTGCGGGTCCGGGTGGTTCACGGGAGCGGCATGGGTATCCTGCGCAAGGCGCTGCGGCAGTTTCTGCAGGGCCATCCCCACGTCGCCAGTGTGAGTGAGCCGCCGCAGAACGAAGGTGGAGGCGGAGCGACCGTGGTCGAACTCAGGACGTAGGGTTTGGTCGCTATTCGCTATTCGCTAATCGCTTTCGCTCTTCGCGAAGGCGGTGAGCGAGGCGTTCCCAAATCACAGTCATCGGCCCGCAACTCACCTGGACTGTTCTGGCGAATAGCGAAAGGCGAATAGCGTTCTGTTTGCGTTGCACTTCGCTGCTCTCTACACTTAAGTACAGCGATGGGCAAAGTCTCCCAAACCATCAAAAGCTACATCTGGTGGACGTCGCCGCGGGGCAGCGTCCGTTACGACGTGATGGTCACGCTCATTCTCGTGTTCATTTTCCTGGGGCCGCTGTGGATCAACTTCCGCGACAAACCCCAGGAGCGCCCGCCGCGTCAAACTGAGGTTGTGGTGCAACAGGAGGACGACGGCTTCCTCTACAAGGTGGACGCTTCGGCGGTGAAGGCCGGCAACGACACCGAGATTCGGGAATCGCTGATGCGCATTATTGAACCGGTCGCGGGCGAGATCACGATCGACCGCTACGAGGCCGTGCGGGACAGCAAGCACAACGTCATCGCCTACCAAGTTTGGGGACATCGCTGAAGCAGCCGTCAGCCATCAGCACTCAGCATTCAGACTGCACGGTATTGTTGCTGAATGCTGATTGCTGATGCTGAAGGCTAACCATGAGATCGATTCTCAAAATTACGCTCGCTAGCGCTGTACTCTGCATTGTTACTGCGACGATTGCTCCTGCCCAGAACCTGGAATCTGTGCTCGACTCAATGGACAAGGCCGCCGCCAACTTCCGCAGTGCCCAGTGCGACTTCGTGTGGGACCAGTACCAGAAGGTGGTTGACGATCACGACTACCAGAAGGGCACCATGTACTTCCGCCGCCAGGGGAATGACGTGCAGATGGCCGCCGACATTACCTCTCCGGTGAAGAAGTATGTCTTGTTTACCGGCGATCTGGTGAGCGTGTACCAACCGTCCATCGAACAGGTCACTCAGTACAACCCGGGTAAGAACAAGGCTGACTTTGAAAGTTATCTGGTGCTGGGGTTCGGCGGGCGGGGCCACGATCTGGCGAAATCGTTTGACGTGAATTACGCCGGCATGGAGCAGGTGCAGGGAATCAACACTGCCAAGCTCGAACTTACGCCCAAGTCGCAAAAGGTGAAAGGTATGTTCCAGACCATCACGTTGTGGATCGACCCGGCGCGGGGCGTCAGCGTGCAGCAGAAATTCCAGGAGCCCTCAGGCGATTACCGGCTTGCCAAGTACAGCAACATCCAACTGAATCCAAAAATCCCGGGCGATGTCTTCAAGTTGAAGACCAGCGGGCATACGAAGGTGGTCAAGCCCAACGGCTAGTGGATAGATAGTGGATAGTGGATAGAAAAAGCGGCAGTTGCAGCTATCCACTGACCACTATCCACCATCCACTGCACTTCGCCGCAACTTCTCCACCCGCTGCGCCATCGTCCACTTCAACTCCTCAATGCCCTCGCCCGTGACCGCCGAGATGGGGAACAGCTCCAGCTTCTTGCGCTTGCAATAGCGCTTCAGTTTGGCGAGCTTGTCTTTGTTGACCGCGTCCATCTTGGAGGCGACGACGATGGTCGGCTTCGAGTCCAATCCTCCGCCAAAGTTCGCCAGCTCGCGGGTGATGATTTCGTAGTCCTGCGCCGGATCGGGACGGCCGCTCGCATCCGAGACATCCACCAGGTGCGCCAGCAGTCTTGTGCGCTCGATGTGCCGCAGAAACTGTGTGCCCAGTCCCGCGCCTTGGCTGGCGCCCTCGATGAGTCCGGGAATGTCGGCCACAACGAAGCTGATCTCGTCCGGCGACTCGCCGGCAACCACCACTCCAAGATTCGGTTGCAGAGTGGTGAAAGGATAGTCGGCGATCTTGGGACGCGCCGCCGAAATGCGCGAGATCAACGTGCTCTTGCCGGCATTGGGATAGCCGACCAGCCCGACGTCGGCCAGCAGCTTGAGCTCCAGACGCAGCGCGCGTTCCTCGCCGGGATGTCCCTCTTCGTGTTCGCGCGGGGCCTGATGCACCGAAGTCGCGAAGCGGGCATTGCCGCGACCGCCGCGACCGCCGTGCGCCACCACGATGCGCTCATCGGGATGCGAGAAGTCGTGCACCAGCTCGCCGGTGATCTCGTCGTAAACGATGGTGCCGACCGGCACCTTCAGCACAACGTTGTCGCCCTCGCGGCCGGTCTTGTTCGAGCCTTCGCCGTGGCGTCCGCGCTCGGCTTTGTATTCGGGATTGAAGCGAAAGTGCACCAGCGTGTTGTGGCGCTCGCTGGATTCCATGATGACGTCGCCGCCGCGACCGCCGTCGCCGCCCGATGGTCCACCTCGCGGCACGAACTTCTCCCGCCGGAAGGCCATGCAGCCGTTGCCGCCATCGCCTGCCTTTACCCGAATTTTTGCTTCGTCAACGAACATGGGAAAACAGTGGATAGTGGACTAGTGATCAGTGGAATCAGTCTCGACGGAGCAGCCTAAGCCGTTTGTGCGTCTCTGGCGAATGAGAAAGGCCTCGCCGCAACGAGGCCTTGATACGAACCGCCGGATCTAAGCGCGGTCGCGAGATTGCATTCGCGTTCCCAAGGTGCGCCTATCGACTAGTTGCTGAGCTGCTAGTTGCTAGTTGCTTTCCTGCGGCGTCACGGAAACGAACTTGCCCATCTGCCCGCGGTCCTTGAACTCGACGATGCCGGTGATCTTGGCGAACAGGGTGTCGTCCTTGCCGCGGCCAACGTTGGCGCCCGGCTTGATGCGCGTGCCGCGCTGCCGCACGATGATGGAGCCGCCCGAAACCAGCTGGCCTCCAAACGACTTCACGCCCAGCCGCTGCGCATTCGAGTCGCGGCCGTTCCGGGAGCTGCCTAAACCTTTTTTGTGTGCCATAAAAGTTCCTCGGGGCTAAAGCCCCTCTCAAAAAATTGCCCGCAGTATGCCGCCTTGAAGGGCCGCACTACCCGAGCTACGCCGTCAGGTCTTTGCCGTCCACGTTGATGCCGGTGATCTTCACGGCGGTGAAGGGCTGACGATGTCCGTTCAGCTTCTTGTATTGCTTCTTGCGCTTGTAGTGGAAGACCAGTATCTTGCCGGCGCGGTCGTGCTTGACGACCTGTCCGGTGACAAACGCCTTCGACGGCTTGCCAATCTCGCCCTCGGAGGCGCTGACCGCCAGCACTTCGTCGAACTGCACGTTTTCGCCGCCAGCCTGCGGCACCTTCTCGATCTCAATTACGTCTCCGGGCGCGACGCGATACTGCTTTCCCCCGGCGCGGATCACCGCGTACATGGCAATACCTCCAACAATGAACTTGCTTCGGCTCGGCCAGCTTGCGCTGCTTCACCTTGCCCGCGCGTACCCCGCGCGGCTTGTCTAAACTCTTTGTGCGCTTGCACTTGCCCGAGCGTGGAAGGAAACCTTCGCGGGACCGCGTGGTCCGGCTGCGGGATGTCCCTGACGGGACCTGCTAGTACAGGCAAACCATAGAAGTGTAGCGTGTTTGGACGGCACAGGTCAAACGCGCCTCGGGGTAAGCTACATATGCGAGAAAAAGTGTCCCACCTCGTAACGTTCTAGTAAACTCGATTAATTTACTACCTGGTTAATATACAAGAACAAATGCACAAGGCAGACTGTGTGGGTCTTGGCCCTGGGGCGATTGGGCGCTGGCCCTGGGTGCGGGCTCGGTTTTCCTGTCAGGATCGAGAACAAAGCTAATCCGATTACACACTGCCTTAACACCGATCAGGGCTTCTATGACCGAGTAATGCCGGTGTCTGATTCCCTGGGTGCGGATTCCCCCGATTCCGACAGGCGCAGTCGTTCGAACGATCTCAGAGTTTGTCGCCAACTCTCCAGGCTAGCCGGACTGAGGCGTGGGGTCATAACATCCGGATCGACCCCAGCTGGCTTCAAGGTTGTCTCAAAATTGGTGGTCTCAAGTTCGATATTAATACGCGCTTCGTTTGACAGAATCTGCAGATATGACTGGGCTAACTGAAATATGTCTTCGCTACTCGCGCCGCGCAATACAGCCAAAGCAGCGTCGCAAATCAATTCCGGATATGTGTAATTGCCGTCACTTCCCATGTCGCCCCCAGCTAGGTCGTAAAATGCGTCTCGATGAGCAATCGCGCCTGGCTCCTGAAACCGAAGTCCGATGTTCAGGATTCCGTTAAGAGAAGCGTCCGTTTCTCGCCGATTGCGCGTGCCGAACGGAAATGGCAGCTCCAACCAAATTGGAAATACCGGAATGGTATGGGAGTTCAGGTTGAGCTTTACGTTGGAGGGTATCTTGTTCGCATCGCCATTATCGTTTAGCGTGAAGACCGAGTCCGCAGTGAAGGCAAAGTCCACGGGTATCTCTTGCTCCTGAAGGCAACGCGCAAGGTCAACCACCGCCGCACCTCCGTTCGAATGACCGACTAAAATCAGCGGAGAGGGATTAAGTGCTTTTAGACTATCGCAGACTTTAGGCCACTCGCTCTGGTGGATGTGGTTGTTCTCCTGTTCCGGAAGAAGTTTAAATGTCAGACCCTTGCCATTTGTATTAGCGGAGACAAAAGGGTCTTTGTTAATGTCGACGATTAACTGATCCATTCGGCTACGGACTTCTGGAGGATTCATCAGGTCGAAGGCTCCCCCGGACAGCACGACGATTGCGCCGTTGCTTAGATCCCGAGCGCTACTCAATGCTTTAATCTTCGCCAATATGTTATCCCTTTCGGCCATTGTGGGCCTCCTTGTCAAGTTTGCGGTTAAAGCCAACTTAGTTATTGCTGGATCTTATCTCCATGTCCTTGGGCTACCTCACACCGCAGCAGTTATTACTAGAACGTTACGGGGTGGGACACTTTTTATCGCATATGTAGCTTACCCGTCAAACGCGCCTCACGTCCCGGCGTGAAGATCATTGTTCGCGAAGCACGTTTGCCGGGTCGATGTGCAGAGCGCGGCGCACTGGGCCCGCTACGGAAAGTCCACCGGTGAGCAGTATGGTGGAGGCAACAGCCGCGATTACATATGGATCTTGTGCCGTCGCCTGGAAGACGATGAGCGAAAGGACCCGGCTCGCAGCGACTCCGAGCAGCAACCCGACAACTGACCCGCTGGCGAGCAAAACCATCATACGACCAAGCGCAGCCGAGAGAACTTGCTTCGCCTGCGCACCCAGCGCCACCCGAATGCTCAACTCGCGCAGCCGCTTGCTGACCGTATAAGAGGCGAGGCCGAAGGTGCCGGTGATGGTGAGCAGGAGTCCAAAAGCGCCAAACAGGCCAAGGGCGACGGTAGCCACCTGGGCGGGAAAGAAGCTCATGGCAAGCTGGCTTCGCCACTCGCTCGATGCCCGGATCGGAACGGCGGAGTCAAGATCGCGAATCATTTTACGAATGGTGGCTGCCATATCGGCTGTCGCCACGCCCGTAGGATCCGGCTTGGTTCGGACGACCAGCGACGTTCTTGTTGTCGCCCGCTGCGAGATCGGGAAGTACGCAGCGGCCCTCGGCGTTTCACTGGGCAGGAATTGTTTGCCGTCGGCCATAATGCCTACAATCTGGATCGAGACGCCTGAGCTGTTCTTGAAATAGCGGCCGACGGCGTTCTCAGAGTGAAAGAGGCGCCGGGCAAACTCCTGATTCACGGTGGCGACCGCGGGCGTCTTCGCAGTGTCGCTGAAGCTTACATCGCGCCCCGCAAGCAGTGGCGTTGCGCAGGCGGCCAAATATCCAGGTGAGACGTCGTACTCAAAGGTGTGGAAGGCTGCGTTTGACGGCCTGAAATCGCTAGTTTGTTGAGCAAAGACAGGAGGGACGGAATTATCCCCTGTGAGGTTCGTAGTATTCGCGTAGCCTGCTGCTTCCACTCCCGGCAGCTGCAATACCCTCTCCTGGAGTTGGCGCTGAAAATGATCAGCAGCCTCGCCGGAATAGCCGGCCTGGCTCAGATCGAATGTCGTCAGCACGGCATTCCTCGGATTGAAGCCCAAGTCCAACGTTAAGGTTTTGCCCAAACCGCGCAGCGAGACAAACGCGGCCGTGATGATGATGCAGCAGAGCGCGATCTGTGCCGCCAGCAGGACATCGCGCAGCGCCCAGCGGCGTCCTGCGCCGGTTTGGTTGCCAGCGCTCTTGATTGCGTCATTGGGATCGGCCTTGAATATCTGCCGTAGCGGCATCACTCCAAACAGTGCGCCTGCGAGCACCGAGATCAGCAACGCAATCAGGACCAAGGATGGCTGCGGGTCTATCAAGAACCTCATTGGATAGTCGGTGGGTGGATGCCATTTGCCGAGGGCGGTGAGAGCGATCCACGCGAGACCGCAGGCGCAGGCTCCTCCGAAGATCGAAATCACAACCGCCTCGACCAGGATCTGGCGGACCACGCGCCAGCGGCTCGAACCTACGGCCAGGCGGATGGCTATCTCGCGGGTGCGGTCCGCCGTGCGCGCGGCGAACAGGCCACCGAGGTTGGCGCAGGCCGCCAGCAGCACAATGCCAGCCAGTGCCATAATCCCGGCCAGAAAACGACGCGCCGCCCCGCCGAGAAAGTCGCCGACCAGACCCGGACGCGCCAGCTTGAATTCCAGCCCATCTTCTTCCGCAGGGTTCTGCTGACTAATGCGGGCGGCGATCGTATCCAGTTCAGCCTGTACCTGGGTCAGGGTGATCCCGTCCTTGATGCGCACGATCGGAAAGACCGTCTTCTGGCGCCGCGACTCAAGCCAGTTGACCCCGTCCAGCGATGCCTGGTTCGCCATCGGAACGAAGAGGTCGGGCTGCAGGAATTTTTCGGTCCCGTAGAAGCCTTCCGGGGTAACGCCGACGATGGTGTACGGATGCTTGTTGACACGGACCGTCTTGCCCACGATGTTGGGGTCCGCGCCAAAATAGTTCTTCCATGCCGGATGGCTAAGCACGGCGACTTCCGAGGCCCCGGGATGTTCGTCATCGGCGCGCTCGAGCAGACGTCCAAGCAAAGGCTTGATGGCAACGACCTCGAAGTATTGCCCGCTTACTTCGTATCCCCAAACCGGGCGCGTGACACCGTCGGCTTCCAGGCCAAAAAGCGTTATCGTGTCAGCGGCAACGGCAGAAAATACGGTATTGCCATCGCGCACATCGCGCACTTCCGGATAGGCGAAAATCGGATAGTCAGCAACGTGGGGCGCGAACGTCATCACCCGGTCTGGATTAGGCACATCCAGGGGTTTCAAGATCATTGCCTGCAGCACGCCGAACACGATGACATTGGCGGCGATTCCGAGCGCCAGGATGAGGACAGCCGTCATGGTAAAGCCGGGTGAGCGGCGCATCTGGCGGAGGGCTAATCGCAGGTCCTGCAGCAGGGTGGTCATGGTCAGCCTCTGGGTGACGATATCGCTCTATGGATGGCAGTGCAATTCGAGAGCTAAAGTGTAGAGCATCCAACTGTATGACAACGCTGTAGATTGCGGGCTCTCGCAGGCCATGGGAACCGAAGTGTTTGTCCGGTTTCACCGGAATCGTGTCCATGAATGAACAGGGATGCGGCGTTAGCGGCCTCCTGAAAATCCACCACGGTTCAGAGTTAGCGCCTGGTCAAACCAGCGTCCGCCGACAAAACTACGTCCCCTAGCCTCGGTTTTACATAGAATCAATAACTTAGGCTGTGAATCAGTCGTAAAATTTAGATTCCATTGGACTTATACGTAAAATATTCCATCATAAGCACTTAGCTGGCGAAAACGGCCATTTCCTGAGCCTGATTATTATGTATTTTATGTATATACATAACTCGAATAGTTATGTATTCTATGTATATACATAATTCCTAGATTTCCCGCCGGAAGTGGGCCGGATTCTCGACGGTGCGTGTCAAAACCACGCAACCGCGACGCCCGAGGGAGACCGGTCTGGACGGGCATCAGCGACTCCTTGAATCTGAGTAATATTGAAGGAGTCGACCGCCTCATCGATTCCATACAACCAGGAGAAACCCGCTTGAGACGATCCGCGATCTTGCTTGCAGTCGTACTGGCCGCATCGGCAATTGGAAATTGCAAATCGGTGAAGCTGGTGGCCAGCGTGAAGAACCCCGGCTATTCCGGACAGCACTTGCGCAAGGTGCTGGTGATCGGGATGAGCAACGACCCGGCGATCCGCTCCGACTTCGAGGATGCGATGGCCAGCAAACTTGCCCGCGACGGAGTCGAGGCCATTCCGGGCCACACCATCCTGCTGCGGCCGGAGTCGGCGAACATGGACATGGATTATCTGAAGGCGCAGATCCGGGAGCACCACATCGAGGCGATCCTGGTGTCGCACCTGGTGAGGGTGGACAAGAGCATCACCTACATCCCCGGCCAGAGCTACATGGTTCCTTATCCCTACTACAACTCGTTCTACGGCTATTACCCGGTGGTTTACCAGCAGGTCTATTCTCCGGATTATCTGCGCGAGGACCACACGGTGCGCATCGAAACCAACCTGTACGCGACCGCAACGCCCGAGGGAGAACTGGTCTGGACGGGCATCAGCGACTCCTTCAATCCGAGTTCGGCGAAGAAGGCAATCGATGCCGTCGTGAAGGTGGTGGTGAAGGATTTGGAGAAAGAGGGGATTTTCTGAGGGCGGGCGGTCATCCCACAACCAACCTGAAGCGGTGCTTGACACCGCCTTTCCTGACTCCTACGCTTGAGGACATGGAAGTGCACTTGACCCCCGACCAGGAAGCATTTGTTCGCCAGGCTATTGCGACTGGCCGGTTTCACCGTGCCGAGGATGCGGTACAGGAAGCGTTGTCGCTGTGGGAGCAGCGCGAGCGCACGCGGGCAGAAATTCTGGCGGCTGTTGATACGGCGGAAGCTTCCCTGGCGCGCGGCGAAGGACGCACCATCACCTCTCAGACTCCATGCGGGAGCTTGCCGGCGAAGTGAAACAGCGCGGGCGGGCCCGGCTGGACGCCGAGAAAAAAGCGCCCCGCTGATGGCGCACCGTCTTGCCCCGGAAGTCGAAGCGGAGCTTGACGATATCTGGTATTACCTTGCCAAGGAAAGCGGCAACATCGACATTGCCGACCGCCTCATTGATTCCATCACCGACCGCTTCTTTCTTCTTGCTAGCCATCCCTACATAGGCCGCCGTCGCGACCGGGACCTGCGTCCCGGCTTGCGGAGCTTCCCTGTGGGCGAGTATGTCATCTTCTACCGCATTGAGAGAGAGGACGTGATGATTCTTCATGTGGCGCACGGTCGTCGTGATGTGGAAGCGCTGTTCGGCAGTTAACCTCGCCGGATTATTTGCGCGAAGACCACACGGTGCGCATCGAAACGAACCTATACGCGACCGCTACGCCCGAGGGAGAACTCGTTTGGACGGGCATGAGCGACTCCTGCAATCCAAGTTCAGCAAAGAAGGCACTCGACGCAGTGGTTAAAGTGGTGGTCAAGGACCTGGAGAGAAAGGGGATCTTCTAAGGGCGAGCGTTCCCCGATTCTCGTATTGCCACGGTGGCTACAAGAACTGGGGCAGTCGGCAGAAAAGGAGCCAAGGGCTGTGATCAAGCCAGCAAGGTGATTTTACAATTGGCGGTTTTCTTCTGTCCTGAATCGAAAAAGATCGTCGCTCGGACTTTGACCGAGGCGTCCGTCTCACCGTAGTTACCAAATGCCGATTGCGGGTGTGAGCTGCTTTCGCTTTGAGGAACAAACGACTTAGGGAACGTGTATGTCACCTGCGCGATGGATTGCAGTGCCGCCTCAGAACCATCAATCCAAGTCCAGAAGTCCCACCATTGCTTGCTTAACTTTCTTCCGGGCCTAGACAAATGCCTTACCTGGATGCCGTCGCTGGCCTCCGACTTCAACACCAATCTGTGTACAGCGCTTCTCAGTTGCACGAGCGCGAGAAAAGGCGCCCGCATGTCCAGTGGGATAACCTGAATGTCGCCCAAAATCCCGACATCAGTTGTCACTCCGAGCTCCCGTACCACGATGACCGGAATGCCCTTTCCGCTGGCAAACGCTGCTTCCTGTAAAACCCAATCACTTGATATCCATCTCCCCGTAGCGAGTTTTACGTACTTAGTCAAGAAGGCCACCAGCAATTGCGACTTAGATATTGCACGCGTCACCGCATCCTGTATGTTTTCTCCTGGGAAGTGTCCTATATGCACATTACATCCGTACGATTTGAGAAGAGGGGCTACGTAATGCCTTATCCAGGTGTCACGGGTCCTGAATGGGTAAGCCAAAAAAACTGTCGGGCCTGTGGATTGAGATACTCGGGCCCCACCCTTGGGCGCTGACCGCACATCAGACATCGTTATTTCCTCCGAAGAGGATTGAAGTTATTGTTTCTCAGCGCCAAAGTCAAGCGGGTGGGCGCCCTACGTTCAGAAGCGACCTTGCAATAGCTGCGCATACCGCTACTGTTCTAGTTCGGCAGCTACCGTGACCTTCCCGCTCGACACTGTAATCTTCCGCTCCCAAGGCTTGTAACCGTGCTTCGAAATCGTAATCGTGTGAACTCCGGCGGCAACCGTCAATTCTGAGGGAGTATCTCCGACAAAATTGCCATCAACGGAGATTTCCGCTCCTGACGGGATTCGAGGTGATCTCAAGCTGAGCGTTAGTCGGGTTGCCTTGCGCTGGACGCCGCAGCCGGGTTTGATGCTGCAGGCGCGACAGGCGCAAACTTTACGGGATCGAGTGGCATATTGCCATTCACGTAGGCTGTGATTTCCGTGCCCTTGGGAATTGTCGTGTCTTTGCCGTGCATGAAAAGAAAGAACGGCGCCGCAGGCCAAACCACCAGGCTAGTTGCGACAATGGCTCCGGTCATCGCTCCTACGTGCCCACCGCCCTTTGTTTCCTTTACGGCCCGGATTGCCGCTTTCTCGCCATCTGCCAGCTTGACGTAGTCAATTTCAATGTCGAGCTTTCCGCCGCGCGCCATGCGCTTCTTGTGCTCGGCGTCCGTGACGGTGCCTATAGCAAGGTTGCCCTTGGGTATGACAACGATGTCATTGACCTTCACCTCTTCCAGCACTTCGAAGTCGATGTTGTCTCCCGTCTTCGCATCCGCGGAGCTGAGATTTCGGTCCAGCCGAAGCTTAATGGGAGTGCCATCATCGAGAACGAACTTGTTGGAGAGTGGAGAGGTGGCAGTGGGTTGAGGGGTCGCCTGTTGAGGAGCAGCTGGTGGGGTCTGTGAGAGCGAAACTTGCGCGAGAAGCACGCAAAGCAGGGAAGCACATATCGGCCGGCCAGTCGAATGCACAATTCCTCCGATAGGCAGCAGCTAACGTAGTGGCGTTGGCGCAATATCCGGACTGCTGCGGTGGAAGCTTGACTATTCTCTCCCCTTACCGTCAGTTGTGCAATGGCAAATTCGAGCTAGGAGAGAAAACAACAAAAGCAGGTCCCTCCGCTCGGGCTGAAGCCCTCGGTCGGGATGACAATCATGAGGGGAATGACTTTCTAGCGAGGTGTCCGCAGCGGCCTCGCGACAGTGAACAGCAGGTCCCTCGACTCGGGCTGCGCTCGGTCGGGATGACAGTTTGGAAGATAAAGCCTCGCAGTCGCGATGACAGTCGGAATTTTTCTGGTCTCCGTCGCGCTTGAACCCTGGTCGGGATGACGTTTCGGAGACGGGGAGACCTGCGCTAGCAACAACAAGACCAGGCGCAATAACCCACTCTTGTTTTCGAAATTTCACCTTTTGAAGGTGTCATCCCGACCGAGGACTTCAGTCCGAGTGGAGGGACCTGCTGTTCCTAGCCATCGGTACCCTCCTTCCAAGTGGAAGCCTGCTTGTGGAGGGACCTGCTGATCCCAAATGTACTTGCCTTCAGGGATGACAAGCATTTGTCAGCTATTCTCAACTGCCCGCACCGTCAGACAAGCCGGTTTGTTCCACTCCGCGGAGAGGTCTTCCCACGTAGGATTGTTTCGTTCGATGAGCGCGACTTTCTTCTCCCGTCGCCAGCGCTTGAGTTGCTTCTCGCGACGGATGGCGGCGTCCACCCAATCGAAGCATTCGAAGTAAACCAGGCGATGCACTCTGTAGTCAGTTGGTGAATCCGCCGAGTTCTCCCGAGCGGTGCTCTTCCACCCGCGCTCGCAGACGGCTGGTGATTCCGACGTACAGGACTCGCGATTTGCTGGCGAGAATGTACACGTAATAAGGGCGATGCTCGCGCGACATGCTTGGATCATCTCTTGTTCAGATCTACCGCGCTGTGATGCTTCTCACCTATGTCAGTAACAGCAGGTCCCTCCACTCGGGCTAAAGCCCTCGGTCGGGATGACAGCGTGGGTAGCACAGTGTACGTGGCGATGAGACAACAAAAGCAGGTCCCTCCGCTCGGACTGAAGTCCTCGGTCGGGATGACAATTATGAAAGCTGACGCCCTCGGTCGGGATGACAATCACGTAAGGGAATGACGTTCTACCGAGGTTTACGGGAGTTCGCTTGGGTCGCACGTACAATGCACGATGGTCCTCCTGCTAGCATAAGCTGGTGTCGCCGCTGCTCGAGGTCCGCAATCTCACTGTCGAATTTGCCACTGCCCAGGGAAACGTGACCGCCGTTCGCGATGTGAGCTTTGAGATTGCGCCGGGCGAGGTGCTGGGACTGGTGGGCGAGTCGGGGTCGGGAAAGTCGGTCAGCGCGCTGGCGATCTTGCGACTGCTGCCGCCGCAGGCCCGCATTCTGGGCGAGATCAGGTTTCGCGGCGAAGACCTGCTTGGTTTACCTGAGCCCCAGATGCGGCACATTCGCGGCGCCGGCATCAGCATGATCTTCCAGGAGCCGATGACGGCGCTCAATCCGGTGATGCGGGTGGGAGACCAGATTGCCGAGGCGGTGCTGGCGCATTCGGGGTCGACACCGCCGGCAGAAAAGCGGGTCCCTCGCGGGCTAAACTCCACCCCAACGAGCGCGAAAACGGCGCTCGTTGGAGGCCCCGGTTCGCCCGCTCGTGATGACAACACGCTACAGCAAGGTTATTTGCACCAGCCAGACGCGGGCCTAAAGGCCCGCTCTTCCACCCACGGCAAGATTAGCAAGGCCGAGGCCTGGCGGTTGGCGGTCGAGGCGTTGCGCACCGTCGCCATTGCCGAGCCCGAGCGGAGGGCGCGCGATTATCCGCATCAGCTATCGGGCGGGCAGCGCCAGCGCGTGATGATCGCCATGGCGGTGGTGAATCGGCCGTCGTTGCTGATCGCCGACGAGCCGACGACGGCGCTCGATGTCACCATCCAGGCGCAGGTGCTCGACCTGCTCCGCGAGCTGCGCGAGAAATTCTCGCTGGCGATGCTGTTCATCTCCCACGACCTCGCCGTAGTCTCGCAGGTGTCGCACCGCATCGGCGTGATGTACGCGGGCAGCCTGGTCGAAATGGGAACGGCCGGAGAAGTTTTTGCGCATCCGGCGCATCCTTACACGCGCGGGCTGTTACACTCTGTGCCGACGCTGCGCAGCGAGCGCAACCAACCGCTGCGGACCATCGAGGGAACTGTGCCTGCCATCATCGCTCTGCCGCCCGGTTGTGCCTTCGAGCCGCGGTGCTCGTCGCGGATTCCAACCTGCGCCGCGGCGCTGCCCCCGCTGGTGGAAGTCGCACCCGGCCACCTGGCGCGTTGTCCCGTGGTATCGCCGGAGGTCCGCTGAACGATGCGGGTGCTGCTGCTCAGCGACATTCACGCCAACCTCGAAGCCATGGAGGCCTGTCTCGCGGTCGCTCCTGCGCACGATTTCCTGGTCAATCTCGGTGACGTGGTCGGCTATAACGCATCGCCCAACGAGGTTTGCGATCGGGTGCGGGCAATGGGTGGGTCGATCGTGCGCGGCAATCACGACCGCGCCTGCTCCGGGCTGATCGACCTGTCGGAGTTCAATCTGGTGGCTGCGATGTCGGCGCGATGGACGCAGACTACGCTTCGGCCTGAACATCTGGATTGGTTGCGCTCTCTGCCACAGGGACCGTTGCGTGGCCAAGAGCTGCCGGGAGTGGAATTCGTGCATGGCTCGCCGCGGGATGAAGATGAGTACGTGCTGAATCCGTCCACCGCGTCGGCAAACCTTCGCATGCCCGGCCACGCCGAAAAAATCTTCTTCGGCCATACTCATCTGCAAGGCGGATTCGCCTTCGACAACGGGCGGGTGCGCAACTTTGCGCCCGTCTTCCCGACCGGTGAAGACGTTGTGGAGTTCACCATGCCGCTGGCACGGAACGAGCGCTATCTCATCAATCCCGGTTCGGTGGGGCAGCCTCGGGATGGCGACTGGCGGGCGGCCTTCGCCCTCTACGAGCACGACGGGGATGCGCCCGGAGCGGTGACGTTCTATCGCGTTCCTTATGACGTTGACGCAACGCAGCAACGAATCATGGCTGCCAGTCTTCCGGAGCGATTGGCGATAAGGTTGAAGCTGGGGCGTTGATTCAAACTGTGACGCACTCGCGTTCTGCCGCATCCAAAAGAACTGGAGTAAATGACCTCATGCCTTACCGCTCATTCCCTCAGACGTCTCTGTTTCGTTCGCAAGAAATGCCCGGTGGCACCATCAGCAGCTCGGAGCAAGGTTACCTGATCGCCAACATTGACGGGGGCGCGCGCGGTAATCCCGGACCCGCGGGATACGGCGTCGTGTTTGAGGATGAGATTGGCCGTCCGGTGGCCGAGCTCAGCGAGTTTCTGGGTCCTCAGACCAACAACTACGCTGAATACTCTGCGCTGCTGGCCGCGCTGAACTACACCCTGCGGCACGGCTTCAAAGCGCTGAAAGTCATCAGCGACTCCGAGTTGCTGGTGAAGCAGATCAACGGCGAGTACAAGGTCAGCAACCCCACGTTGAAGGACCTGCACGGGCGCGCGATGAAGATGCTCGACCAGCTCGACTACTTTGAGATCAAGCATGTGCTGCGGGAGAAGAACCGTGAAGCCGACCGGCTGGCCAACCTGGCCATGGACCGCGGAATCGCGAAGAAAGCGCCGGCCATCACCGCTACCGACGTGGGAGGAATCGCCTCGGTGGTGCCGGAGGTCAATGGCGTGGTGCGAAACGGCGTCATCGAGTTCCTGGGGAAGACTTTGCCGGATGGCACGCTGGTCAAGATTCGCGCAGCGGAGCCAGCGCCAAAGCGGTAGCGATTCACGCCGACGCGGTCTGGCGGCTGATCATCTCCGGTTCAGCAAAGCCTCTACGAATCTGCGGCGGCTCAAGAATGCGAATTTCTTCCGGTGGGTTCTCCACGGCCCACGCGAGAGTTTGCGTCATCTGCTCCACCGTCACCAGCCCCAGCCGTTCGGCGCCTTCGCGCGTTGCGGGAAGCAACCGCGCCAGAGCGTACATGGGAACCAGCAGCAGCGGCCATCGGCGTCCCGGTCCCAACACATACCACGGACGCACAAACGTCGCCCTCATGCCACTCTCACGGATCAGCCGCTCGCCTTCGGCGCGTACCGCCTGATACTCCTGCATGATGGGCGCCGGCCGCGCCACGCTGAGATAAACGAAGTGGCGCACACCAGCATCAGCAGCCGCGCGCACCGCCTCGTGGCATGACTTGAGGTCAATGTCCTTGAACTCGGCAGCCTTGCGCGGGTTGGGATGGGACACACCGATCAGGTGCACAAACGTATCTGCTGGCGTTACTCGCGCGGCATAGGTTTCAGCCCTCAACGCGTCGCCATGCACTACTTCGCAACCGGCGGGAAGCTTTAATTCGGAGCCGGCTCGGGCCAGCGCGCGCACGCGATGTCCGCGCCGCAGCAACTCAGCCGCCAGTCTGCTGCCCATAAAGCCCGTCGCTCCGGTGAGAAAGACCTCGCGTGATTGGGAATTCATTCGCCCCTCCGGTGGCTACTCAGCCGCCGATTGTAGTACGAGCGGGCAAGAAATCTGGATTTCGCTGCATCCAGAACCAAGCAGGGGCTTTGGCTGAGTGATGGCTGGGCATCGGTCCGCTGCGCACCACCGCAACAGACGCGGTGGAGACCCCTCACTAACCGCGCCGGGCGCGAGGCAATCGAATGAGCGCGATGTCCTGGATGTGCAGGACATCCTGCAGATATTCGCGCAGCGCCATCAGGATGAAGGCGGCCTCCGCGGTGAGAAACATGCCGAGATAGCAGACGGTCAACTGCAGGCTGTCGGGAATCTCGCGGTAGTCGGCCAACTTCAGCAGGTCCGCAGTCTGGTTCGTCACTCCACGCTCGGAGTAGGCTGTCAGCGACTCCATCAGGTAGTGATGGTAGAGGAACACCAGGCTGAGGGACGCCAGGATCAACAACAGGGGAACGAACGACACGAACGCGCGGAGCCTGCACGTGTCCATCCGGCTTGGTATAGAACATCAGCCTTCCCAGCGAGTGCCGGATATAGAACAAGTAGCCCAGCAGCAGGAAGCAGAATAACGACGTGTAGGTCGAAAGAAACTTCTCCTGGGCCGCGTAGGTGGGGATGAGGTGGAACGCGGCCAGCGGGATCGGCAGGGAGGCGGTAACCAGCGACGCCGTTCCCATGTACGCCTTGAAGAACTTGGCGAACGCGGCTAACCGCACCGGCTCCTGGGGTTCAACCTCGGATCTGTCGGCTCGTAAGCCTACGGCACCGGTATCTCGCATTTCACCTTCGCATCCTGGAACGCGGATACTGTGATGGGTTCGGTCTTTGTCAAAGTGCTGCCCACTTGCTTGGTCGCGTACACCGAATAAACTCCGGGTGGCACCGCCTTGGAAGTCGGGGTACTGATTTGCGGGAAGGACAGTTCCGCCGAGTTGAGTCCGCTGACCGATACCCACTTGTACATCACCGTCCATCCGGCGTCCGGCTGGCCGTTCTTGACGGTGTTGGCGATGACCGTAATCAGTCGCCCGGCTCCCCACTTGCGGCAGTCTGCCGCCTTGATGTGGAGGTCGTCGGCGATGCTTGCCAACACCTTCAGGGCTGCCTCCTTCTTGGCGGGATCCGTGTTCAAGATGTGCGCTACTTCAAGACACCAGCTGGCCTCGTGTGTCAGGTCTGCGACGTAGTCTTTTGGCGGCGGAGCTATCGACCACTCGCCATCTCGGCCGTATCCGCCACCTCCGCTGTACCCGGACCCGCCGACTCCCCCCGCGTCCGCATAGCCTCCTTTGAGCAAGCCAACCGTCAACTGAGTTTGTGAATCGAGGAGCTTGGACGAAATATCAGGCGCATTCTTGGCGATGAGCTGTCCGCACCGCTGAATTCCTCCGAGGGCATTGTTGGTTGGCCCAAGCTGGGGCGGAGGCGGGGCGAATTGCGCAGGCAAAGAAAGCACACATCCCAGCACGAACAGGCACACGTAACACGCTCCGCGGCCTCCATGACGGGCACGACGCAGCCGGTCTTCGATGCGGCGAATTGCGAGCATCCCTTACAGTCCTCCTGAAAATGACCGAGCACAGGGACGTGGTGCATAAGAGGATATAGCACTTTTCAGGTCCTTGAGCACTCTTCACGAGCCGTCGCATTAACGGGTGAGGTTAGGCCACTCTTGTTACAGTTACAATGAAAGGCTTCTTCCCGATACAACACCGCGACTGGTAAAGGAGTTTCGCTTGATTGCTCGTTATACACGGCCTGAGATGGGGCGCATCTGGAGTGATGAAAACAAGTTTCGGACATGGCTCGAAGTGGAGATTGCCGCCACGGAAACCCTTGCCGAGGCCGGAATGGTTCCGCAGTCCGCCGCGAAGGCCATCCGCGAAAAGGGCGGCATTGACGTGGCTCGCATCAACCAGATTGAAGCCGAAGTGAAGCATGACGTCATCGCCTTCACCACCGCCGTGGCGGAGAAGGTGGGGCCTGAATCGCGCTGGCTGCACTATGGGCTCACGTCGAACGATGTGGTGGATACGGCACAGGCGCTGCTGGTGAAGCAGGCATCCGCCATCATTCGTGAAGACCTGACGAAGCTGCGCGAGGTGCTGAAGCGTCGCGCCTGGGAGTTCAAGGACACGCCGGCGATTGGGCGAACGCACGGAATTCATGCCGAGCCGATTACCTTTGGCCTGAAGCTGGCCAACTGGTATTCCGAAGTGCAGCGCGACATCGAGCGGTTTGAGATGGCGGCCGAGCAGATGCGCGTGGGCAAGCTCTCGGGAGCGGTGGGTAACGCGGCCCACCTCGAACCGGAGTACGAGAAGAAGATCTGCCAGCGGTTAGGTCTGAACGTCGCGGCTGTCTCGTCGCAGGTGATTCAGCGCGATCGCCATGCTTTCTACGTCGCCACGCTGGCGGTGATCGCGTCCACGCTGGACAAGATCGCTACCGAGATTCGCCACCTGCAGCGCACCGAAGTTCGGGAGGCCGAAGAGTATTTCAGTGAGAAGCAGAAGGGCTCGTCGGCGATGCCGCACAAACGCAACCCGGTCACGTGCGAGCAGATCAGCGGGCTGGCGCGGGTGGTGCGGTCGAATGCGCAGGCTGCGCTGGAGAACGTGGCGCTGTGGCACGAACGCGATATCTCGCACTCGTCCGCCGAACGCATCATCCTGCCAGACTCGACCATCCTGATCGATTACCTGCTGAGCAAGACCACGAATCTTATCGACACTCTGCTGGTTTATCCCCAGCGGATGTTGAAGAACCTGGAATCGACCGGTGGACTTGTCTTCAGCGGGCAGTTGCTCCTCGATCTGGTCGAGACCGGTGTGCTGCGCGAAGACGCTTATCGGCTGGTGCAGTCGAATGCGATGCGCGCGTGGAAGGAAGACCTGAATTTCCGCGAATTGATCATGAGCGATCCGGAGATCACCTCGAAGGTGAAGCGCGAGACGCTGGAGCGTGCTTTCGATCTGCAGCGGCCGCTGCGGAACGTGGACAAGATCTTCCGGCGGGTGTTTGGGGGGAAGTAGCGCTGGCGGGCGATCCCGCCGCGCACATTAAACGCTCTCGCCAGCTCAGAAATGTTGGCACGTCCCGGCCTCCGTAAACGATGGCAACAATCTGTATGGGATTGCGATCAGCTTGATAGATAACCAAATAGTTGCCCACCGGCCAAAAGAGCACGGGATGGTCGGTGAGGTCCTTTCGGCTATGTCCCATACCGGGATGCCGCGCGAGGGCTTCGAAGGCATCCAAAAGTTTCGCGGTCAGGCGATCTGCCGCATCTACGCTGTCGTCTGCGACGTAGTTCCAAAGATCGTCGAGATCGTGGTCTGCCTCACGGCTGAGAACATAACCGCTCATGCGGACCGCTGCCGGCGGTCTCGCGACTTCCGGTGCAGGCGAGCACGCGTTGCGGCCGGGTCAACACTCTCACCCCGATCCAGGGAAGCCATGCGCCGGCCCAGTTCCTTGTTGAACTCCGCTAACTGCGTTACGCGCGCATTCTCGTGCTCTTCGAGGAGGCGCAACGCCTCACGAACGACTTCGCTAGCTGAGTTGTATCGGCCATTCTCGACCTTCGATTGCACAAACCGCTCGAGCTCAGGGGTGAGCGAAACGTTCATGGTAACCTCTCCGGCAAACAGTATCGCCGATGACAGACATTGTCAATCCTTGGCATAACGTGGACCTAGGTGACTGTCAATCGGCAATCGCCTGCTATGCCAGCCGATTGATCACCGATGCGACGTAGCCCGCGCCGAAGCCGTTATCGATATTCACCACGCTGACATTCGAGGCGCAGGAATTCAGCATTCCCAGCAGTGCCGCAATCCCTTGGTACGAAGCGCCATAACCGACGCTGGTCGGCACCGCGATGACCGGAACGCCCACCAGTCCTCCGACGACGCTGGGCAGCGCCCCTTCCATGCCGGCGCAGACGATCACCACGCGGGCCTGGGTCAGGGCCTCACGGCGGGCCAGCAGACGATGGATGCCGGCGACGCCGACGTCGTACACGTGCTGCACTTCGTTGCCCATGATCTGGGCGGTGACAACCGCTTCTTCCGCAATCGCGATGTCACTCGTGCCCGCCGAGACCACGATGATCGTTCCTTTGCCGTAGATGGTTTTATCCTGGGTTAGGGTGACGGCACGCGCCAACTCATGCAGCTCAGCTTTGCGAAACTTGCGTTTGACCGCGCGAAACTGCTCCGCTGAAACCCGCGTTGCCAGCACGTTGTGGCCGTGGGGCGCGAGCCGCGAGAAGATCTCAGCGAACTGCTGCGGACTCTTTCCCGGCCCGAAGATAACCTCCGGCATGCCGACGCGCAGGGTCCGATGATGGTCCACATTAGCGAAGCCGAGGTCCTCGAACGGGAGATGCTTCAATCGCTGCACGGCTTCGTCAGGAGAGAGCCTGCCGCGCTTCACCTGGTCGAATAGTTTCTTGATGGCTGCGGAATTCATAATCAGTGGCTAGTGATCAGTGGTTAGTGGATAGTTTCAAGGTTTGACGCTCGAGTTTCAAGTCGAGGCGATAACAGCGTGCTTGAGGCGTGTCGTATGGGCCACCTAGTGCGGATGGTACGATGTGAAGCTTAGATGCCCGGGCAAAGCCACGCAGCACCGCGAACTCTGACGGTCGCCGTCACCGGCGCGAGCGGTTCCATCTTCGCCAAGCATCTGCTCGACGCGCTGGAGCGCGACGAACGCGTGGCCACCGTCAACCTCATCCTGTCCGATAGCGGACTGCGGGTAATGGCCGAAGAGCTGCAGATATCGGGCCGCAACGAGTTGCTGCAGAAGCTGCTCGGACGCGCTGCGCAGAAAATCCGCCAGCAGAACAACACCGACATCGGCGCCAATGTCGCCAGCGGCTCGTACCAGACCGATGCCATGATCGTGCTGCCGTGCAGTGTGGGAACACTGGCGCGGATCGCAAATGGCATGGCCATCCAACTTATCGAGCGCGCCGCCGACGTCTGCCTGAAGGAGCGCCGTCCGCTCATCCTGTGCGTGCGCGAGACGCCCTTCAACCTGATCCACCTGCGCAACATGACGCTTGCCGCCGAAGCAGGCGCGACCATCTTCCCCGTCATTCCAGCGTTCTATTTCCGTCCCGTCTCCACTGACGAGATTGCGCGCGAATTCGTGAACCGCGTTCTGGCGCACGTTGGCCTGCCGCAGCCGGACGCGTATCAGTGGAAGGGCGAGTAGGTCAGTCTAGAGCAGATTCAGACTTGCGTCATCTCGGGTAGAGCAGGCCTTTAGGCCTGCGTACATGGCTCATTTTGGAAGATTGAGCCCCACGGGGCGGCACAAGAAGCGCAGTTGTGTCGTGCCTACGGCACTCAGATTTTTCTAGATGGCGTTTCACGCGGGCCTTAAGGCCCGCACCACCCAAACGGGCTTCAGTAACTGCTAAACCTCTACTTCTTTTCCGGAATGCTGAAATCCACGGGCGGCTTGATGTTGTAGGTCTTCGCAAAGTTGGTTTGGTTGAGCGAGAAACTCAAGCGCCCGCGCGAATCGATGAACGCCAGTGCGCTGCCAATATCGACATCGCCGAAGGTTTTCACAAACGGCATGTTTAGTTCGGTTGTTCCCAGCGTGACGCGGATGGTGTCGCCGTATTGGTAGCCCAGTTTGGCGAATTCCTCCCGGCTAACGTTGGTGATCAGATTTCCGAACGGCCCGTCGGTGCCGATGACCTGCGCTTGCAGCGCTCCGTTGACGATGCTGGCTTGCGTCAAGTTCAGGCGCACCAGTCGGCTGACCGGCATTTCCGGGCCAACTTCGGTCCAGTTCTCGCCGCGCGCCAGATGTGCGCCCACGGGCGAGAAGACATCGCGGCCGTGGAACGTGGACGAGATGGCGTCCTGGATCATCCATTTGGGATTGGTGATAACGCGGACGGCTTCGATGCCATCCGTGTTTTGTACATTGGTGAGCAGTCCGTTGTCGGGAAGCACGTAGTAATTGCCCTTCTTCGATTTCGCCACAATGGCTTTGCGCGAGGTACCCACTCCTGGATCGATTACGACCACGAACACTGTGCCCGGAGGAACATACGCGCTCATTCCGTCGAGATAGCGTGCGCCGTCGAGGATGGAGAAAGGTGTCACCGCGTGGCTGATGTCGAGGATGCGAACGGTGGGATCGATGTTGTACATGACCTGCTTGCAGATGGCGACCGAATCGTCGAGCAGGCCGAAGTCGGTCATGAAGGCGATTTCGTTGGGATGATCGGAACTGGTACACGTACCGGCCAACAGCAGTAGCATCGCAAGCAGCGCTACGGCGAAGGACTCCAGCCTCCAGCGCATGGGAATAGACATTTCCACCTCGCAATCGCGGCGAATTTCGATGGATTATATGCCGCCGCGCCAACCTCGCCAGGCAGAACGGTCAAGCGATCCAGAGAAGACTGGAATAAAATCGCCAACAGCATGACCGCGGCGCAACGCACCATCTTTCACGTTGACATGGACGCCTTCTTCGTCTCGGTGGAGGAGCTGTTCGACCCGTCGCTGAAGGGGAAGGCGGTGGTGGTCGGCGGGCGGCCCAACGAGCGCGGCGTGGTGTCGGCGGCTTCGTACGAGGCGCGCAAGTTCGGAGTACATTCCGCCATGCCGCTGCGGACGGCGGCCAAGATGTGTCCGCACGCCGATTTTTGTGGATGGCCATCCTGAACGGTATCGCGAGTACTCCGGCAAAGTTTACGAGGTGTTGAACCGCTTCTCGCCCAAGCTGGAGATGGTTTCCATCGACGAGGCCTATGTCGACATGACCGGCACCGAGCGGCTGCATGGGCCTGCGATGCGCGCAGCGGACGCCCTTCATGCCGCGATGAAGGCCGAGACGAAGTTGAACTGCTCGATTGGCATCGGCACGTCGCGGCTGATTGCCAAGATTTGCTCTGATCAGGCCAAGCCTAACGGTGTGCTGTGGGTGGTCCCGGGGGCGGAGATAGAGTTCCTGGCGCCGCTGGATGTGCGGAAAATTCCTGGGGTGGGAAAAGTGATGGAGAAACGCCTTCAGGAGCAGGGCATCCGTAAAGTTGGCGACCTGGCCGAGCGCGATGAGCGCTGGCTGGAGCAAAACTTCGGCGCGCTCGGACTGGCCCTGTCGGGGAAAGCGCGTGGTCTCGACGCAGGCGCCTGGTTCGATAACGATATCGGCGAAGACATTGGGCCGCGCTCGATCAGCCACGAGCACACATACTCTCATGACACGGACAATCGCCAGACCCTGGAGGCGACGCTGGCGCGACTGACGCGAGATGGTTTGCCGGCGGTTACGCGAGCAAAACCTGCATGCGCGCACGCTGCAACTCAAGCTGCGCTATTCGGACTTCCGGACGCTCACGCGGGCGCGAACATTGGAGCGGCCAAGCGCGGTGGATTCCGAGGTGCTAGCTACGATTCGCGAACTCTTCCGCACAAACTGGAATGGCGAGGCGGTACGCCTTTTGGGAGTGCATGCGTCGCACTTCGACGAGGAGAGCGAGCAACTCGGCCTGTTGGGGACGTCGGCGCATGAGAAGTGGAACCAGGCGCTGTCGGCGGCCGACCGGTTGCGGGAGCGGTTTGGAGAAGGCGCCGTATCGCTCGCCAGCGGGATGAAGGCGCGCTTCCGCGAACGCACGCATGAAAACCCTGCCGGACTGCCGGGGAAGAATCGAAAGGCCTAGCGTCACTTGTCAGCCCGGTGACCATCGCTCGCAGTCGCGCGTCACAGACAGATGTGACACTCCGGCTTACCCTGATGCTTGAGGATATGTTGGCATGTGTCTGGCGATTCCAGGGAAAATCCTGAGTATCCAGGGCAAGGACTTCGCGCGCAGCGCGCGGGTCAGCTTCGGAGGCCTTGTGCGAGAGGTGAGCCTGGCGTACGTACCCGAGGCCGAAATTGGCGACTACGTGATTGTGCACGTCGGCTTTGCCATCAGCCTGCTGGATGAGGCCGAAGCAATGCGGACTTACGAGTATTTGAAGCAGATGGATGACCTGGAAGAATTGGAGCAGTCCAGCGAACAGTAAGAGTCAGGCTTACGCGCCGACCAGCCTCTCCAATACCGCTTTGTTTCGCACGGTGAGAGTCGAGCCTTTGAGCGTGGCAATCTGCCGCTTGCGGAAATCAGCGAGCACCCGCGTGACCGTCTCGCGTGAAGTGCCGATAATCTGCGCGATCTCTTCGTGAGTGAGGGCCAGCTTGACTTTGGACTCAGGCTGCTGAGGACTGCCCGAGGTCCATTCCAGCAACAGCCGCGCCAGGCGCTCGGGCGCCGAATGGGACAGTCCGAGACTGCGGATCTGCTGGTAGGCGGTCTGGCAATCCTTACTCAGATGCTGGGCCGCCCGCAGGCAGGCATCGCCGTGTTTCTGCAAGAAATTCAAGAAGTCGTCGCGCTTGACGAAATTCAGCTGGCAGGGCTGCCCGGTCTCCGCCGTTATCTCGTAGGGGGTGCCGGAAACGGTTGCGTGCATCCCCAAGACTTCTCCCGGCTGCGCGATCTTGAGAATAAGTGTCTTGCCTTCGGCGGAAGTCGTGGACAGCTTCACCCGGCCTTTGCACAGCATGTAAATTCCACGCGGCGATTGACCCTCTACGAAAAGTACAGCGCCGGCGGGATACGAGGCGGTGTACTTGATGTGATCGAAAGCTTCGAGAGATGCTTTGGGAAGCGAGCAGAAGAAGCTGTCGGTGCGCAGCTTGCAGATAACACAATTCTCGACGAGCTCGAAGCCGTAAGGTGCCCCCACGCTTTTCCTCCGAGGATTACCCACTATGCTAACACCTTAAGTGATGCTGCAACAGGAATTTCGCCGCCCGGGAGGCCTGGCGGACGAACTCGCATTCGCAGGTGTCAAAGCCGGCGGGCGGCGCTCCGGGGACACGTTCTCCAGCCCTCCGGTGACGAACATCACAGGCACAGGTATTCCAAGTCACAGACCTCGGCCCGTCCGGCGAAGGAAAATCCCGCCCACAACGGCTCAATGCGGCGGGAGGCGAAGGTCTGATTGCTTCCGGCTGTCGGGCCTGATCGGCGAACCCAAGTTCACGGTTAGGAGGCTGGAATCTAAAGTTTCGGCTTGCGAACACGCACCTTCAGTCCGAAGAGTTTTGACCACTCTCCTCTACCCCAAATCGCTTCCCGCCTTGGGTTATCGCCGGGTCCTGATCCTGCCCAGGTCGGGCAAAGGGTTCGTAGCACGAAGGTAAAGCGGAGTCGGGAACGAAGGTGACCAGCCGTCTCAGGGACCTCGAAGTTTTCCCTTGCAGTGGTGAGGTTGAGTTGTTTAGATTCTCTCGGATTTCTTGGCAGAGAAGTGGTGTATCAGTGGTATCGTTCTTCAACTTGCACGGAGAGCGGCGAACAAGACCGCCAGTCGTGAAAAGGAGAGGCCTATGGTTGAAGCCGTGACGCGCTACGAAACGAGCAAGTCGGAATGGGACCGGATCGCAGCCAGCAAGGAATTCAAAGACCTGATGGCGACGAAGAAGATTTTCATCGTGCCGGCCTTCGTGTTTTTTGTTGTCTACTATTTCGCGCTGCCTGTGTTGGTTGGGTACGCGCCAAACTTCATGTCCACAAAAGTGATTGGCGTGGTGAACATCGCTTACCTCTTTGCCCTTTCCCAGTTCTTTGTGGCTTGGATCATTGCTGGGCTCTACGTCAAAGCCGCCAACGACTTCGACCGCCTATCGAAGGACATCGTCGAGAAGGCCGTGTACGCGAAAGGAGCCAACTGAGCCATGTCAACCTCACTGGTAATGTTTCTGATTTTCATTGCCATTACGCTGGGCATCACGTACTGGGCTTCCAAACGTTCCGCGGGTGCGAGCGCCTACTTCGCGGCCGGGCGACAGATCAAGGGCTGGCAAAACGGAGTTGCTGTAGCCGGCGATTATATGAGCGCGGCGTCGTTTCTGGGCATCGCCGGCATTATCGCTTTTCAGGGATACGACGGCTTCATGTTTTCCGTCGGCTGGCTGGTGGCCTATCTCACGGTATTGCTGGTAATTGCTGAACCTCTGCGCAACGCCGGCAAGTACACCATGGCCGACGTGCTGGCTTATCGTCTTAAGCCAAGGCCGGTGCGGGCAATGGCGTCTCTCAGCACGCTGATCGTGAGCACCTTTTACATGATCGCCCAGATGGTAGGAGCCGGCGCTCTGGTTGCGCTGTTGCTCAAGGATTCAGGCATCACCTTTCACACTGCTGTAATTGGTGTCGGCGTCCTGATGATCGTGTACGTAGTGTTCGGCGGCATGCTGGCCACGACCTGGGTGCAGATCGTCAAGGCGATCCTGCTGATGGCCGGAACCATCTTGCTCAGCATTCTGGTGCTGGGCCATTTCGGCTTCAGCTTTGCGAATTTCTTTAACGCCATCGCGAACGTCTCTTATCACGACAAAGCGGGGCAGTTGGTTACCAAAGACTTCCTGACTCCCGGATTGCGCTTCAAGCCGCCCTATGGCGCCCTGGACTTGATTTCTCTTGGTATCGCGCTGATTTTTGGAACTGCTGGTCTGCCCCACATTCTGGTCCGGTTTTACACCGTACCGGATGCCAAGACTGCGCGGCACAGCGTGGTTTGGGCCATGGTGCTGATTGGCAGCTTCTACATCATGACCACCTTTCTGGGCTTTGGCGCCGCGACAATCGTAGGCCCCGACTACATCAAGACTCATGGTGGCACCAACATGAGCGCTCCACTGCTGGCGCAAGCGCTGGCGGGGAACATCTTCTTTGCGTTTATCTCCGCAATCGCGTTCGCCACCATCCTGGCGGTGGTCGCTGGTCTCACCATCAGCGCTACTACGTCCTTCGCCCATGACTTCTGGACGAACGTGATTCACAAGGGTGTTGAGCGGAAGCCGGGTGAGGAGGTCAAGGTGGCGCGGGTCTCGGCCTTCGTAGTAGGGGCGGCTGCGATCAGCGTGGCCATCTTATTGGGGCCGACGGCGAACGTGGCGTTCCTGGTGGCGTTGGCATTCGCCGTAGCTGCCTCCGCCAACTTCCCGGTCATCCTGCTTTCGATCTTCTGGCGACGGTTCAACACCGCCGGAGCCGTCGCGGGCCTGGCGGTGGGACTTCTGTCTTCGCTGCTGCTGATCATCGTCAGCCCCAGCTTTATGGGTATCGATCCGCCCACTGTGTCGGCGGCGGCCCGGCATTTGATCCAGGCCAAACCCTGGTTCCCATTGGAGAACCCGGGCATCCTGAGCGTTCCGATAGGGTTTCTTGCAGCCATAATTGGGACGCTGGTCAGCAACGAGCCTTCAGCGGAGACGAAGTTCAACGAGCTGCTGGTTCGGTCCAATACTGGACTGGGCGCGGAAAAGGCGATTGCCGGGCACTGAGGTCTGGCTTGGTAGTTCTCTCTAGTCGGCGGTGGGCCTGAGCACGGGCCACCGCCGTGTATTGCCTAGGTTTTTGCAGGGCTGGAGCGCAACTTTCGTCCATTAGAGCCCACCGTGCGGTTAAAGTGTGAGCCCTGAGGTTTCCACGGGGCGGGCTGTACGTGTTGTGTTTTCTTTTAAGACAGGTATCGCGGTCACGGTATTTCCATAATTTTTGATAGTCAGTCGTGCTCATAAGAGTTATAGATCGTAAGGAGTTCTCCTATGGTTACTGCAACGAAATCATCTCCCATCGAAGAAGTGCACAAAGGAGCTAGCGAGGAATATCCCGCTCCGGCAATCGTGAAGGAACAAGCGCTGGTGCAGGACTGGCCAGCCGAGCAAGAGCGCTTCCGCAAAGATCCGGATGCTTTCTGGGCCGAAGTCGCGAGCCAGTTTGTCTGGACCAAGCCTTGGGACAAGGTCTTTGAATGGGACGGCATCCATCATCAATGGTTCACGGGCGCGCGCACCAACATCACGGTCAACGCCCTCGACCGCCATGCCAATTCTGAGAACGGCAACCGGGTGGCTTTCATCTGGCTCGCGGAGGATGGCAAAGAACGGTTTGTTACTTACCGGCAGCTCTATCGGGACGTCTGCCGCTTCGCGAACGGGCTGAAGTCGCTGGGCGTGAAGAAAGGCGATCGTGTCGTCATCTACATGCCATTGACGCTGGAAGGCGTTATTTCCATGCTGGCGTGCGCTCGCATCGGGGCCATTCATTCCGTGGTATATGCCGGATTGGGCCATACCTCGGTGCGCGACCGCGTCGAAGATGCCCAGGCGCGCGTCGTGATTACCGGCGATGCCGGCTTTCGTCGCGGCAAACCAGTTCCGTTGAAAGGCATCGTGGATGAGGCCCTCGACGGTTTGGAATTCGTAGAGAAAGTGGTGGTGTTTACCCGGACGGGAAGCTTCGAGCCTGCCAGTTCACGGGAAGTGGATTTCCGCGAACTGATGAAGTCGCCGCCGGAATGTCCTGCCGAGGACATGGATTCTGAAGATCCTCTGTTCATCCTCTACACCTCGGGGACGACCGGTAAGCCCAAGGGCGTGGTGCACGTACATGGCGGATACATGGTAGGAACCACCTACCATCTGTCCTCGTTCTTCGATGTGGGCCCGCGCGATGTCTTCTGGTGCACCTCCGACACCGGGTGGATCGTTGGTCACTCCTACATCGTGTACGCGCCGCTGTGCGCGGGCGTCACCACGCTGTTCCGGGAAGGCGCAATCGATTACCCAGATCCCTCCATCGCGTGGCAGATTGTAGAGAAGTACGGCGTGACCAAGATGTTCACCGCTCCCACCGCGCTGCGCATGTTCATGCGCTACGGCGAGAAGAACCCGCAGAAGCACGACTTGACAACCTTGCGGGTCATCGCCTGCGCGGGCGAACCGTTGAATCCTGAGGCCTGGCGCTGGGCGCAGACCTATCTCGCGGGTGACGGTCAGTGGGGCTATGTTGTGGACAACTGGTGGCAGACCGAGTTGGGCGGTCCAGCATTAGGCACGCCGGTTACGATGCCAATGCGTCCGGGAAAGGCAGGACTGGCCTTGCCGGGCTGCGGAGCCGACGTCGTGGACATCAATGGCAAACCTGTAGCGCCCGGAGTGAGCGGACGCTTGATCCTGACGCGGCCCTTCCCGCACTTTATGCGCACGGTGTGGAACAATCCGGCGCGCTTCGAGAAGGACTGGCTGGAGATGCCCAACTGCTACATCACCGGGGATCTGGCGACGAAAGACGCCGACGGTTATATCTCGGTCATCGGACGCGCCGACGACGTACTCAATGTCGCGGGTCACCGCATAGGAACCGCGGAGGTGGAGAGCGCGCTGGTCTCGCACCCGGCGATTGCCGAAGCGGCGGCCATCGGCATTCCCGATGCACTGAAAGGAGAGGCGATTGTTGCCTTTGTGCAATTGCGCGCGGGCCATGTTGCCTCGGACGCGCTGCACGGCCAGCCTGATCGAGCACGTCCGGAGGGAAATGGGGCCGATCGCCACGCCATCGGCGATCAAGTTTGTGGCTGCCTTGCCGAAAACGCGCTCCGGCAAAATCATGCGCCGTCTGTTGAAGGCGCAGGAGACCGGGGCCGAGATTGGCGATCTCTCGACCTTGGAGCAATAAGTAATCTCACGAAGGCGGCCCCGCGAAAAGTGTGGACCGTCTCATGTAAGGCTCACCTCGTCTGTTCCGGGCCGGGCCAAAAGCGGTACAGTATTAACGCAAAATACCAGCATTCATCGGAGGCGACTTGATGTCGACAACACAGGCAACCGGCCCCAACATTGATTCGATTCTTACCGAAACCCGCAGCTTTCCACCGCCACCGGAGTTCAGCAAGAACGCACACATAAAGAGCAGAGAGGAATACGACAAACTCTGCGCCCGGGCTGCAGCCGATCCCGAAGCGTTCTGGGCCGAGATCGCGCGCGAACTGCATTGGTTCGAGCCCTGGAACAAAGTTCTGGAGTGGAATGTCCCGTGGGCGAAGTGGTTCCTCGGCGGCAAGATCAATATCTCCTATAACTGCCTCGATCGCCACTGTGAGACCTGGCGCAAGAACAAGGCCGCCATCATCTGGGAGAGCGAACCCGGCGAAGTGCGGACCTACACCTATCAGCAATTGCTGATCGAGGTGAAGAAGTTCGCCAACGTGCTGAAGACGCTCGGAGTGAAGTCGGGAGACCGCGTTGCCATCTACATGGGCATGTGTCCCGAACTGCCGATCGCAATGCTGGCGTGTGCTCGCATCGGCGCGCCGCACTCGGTGATTTTCGGCGGCTTCTCCGCCAATGCGTTGGTGGACCGCATCACGGACCAGGAAGCGGTCGCCGTCATAACGCAGGACAGTTCCTATCGCCGTGGCGGCGAAGTGAAGCTCAAAGCTACTGTGGATGAAGCGCTGCACCGCTGTCCGTCGGTCAAACACGTGGTGGTGTACAAACGCTCGGGCTGCGACGTGGATTGGCGTGAGGGCCGCGACCACTGGTGGCACGAACGCATGGCCGACGCCAGCGACAATTGTCCCGCCGAACAGCTCGATTCCGAGCATCCGCTGTACATTCTCTACACCTCGGGAACCACCGGAAAGCCGAAGGGCATCGTTCACACCACCGGCGGTTACGCTGTCGGTACCTACATCACCAGCAAATGGGTGTTCGACCTGAAGGACGAAGACACGTTCTGGTGCACCGCCGACATCGGATGGGTGACGGGGCACAGCTACATCGTGTACGGGCCGCTGCAGAACGGCGCGACCGTGCTGATGTACGAAGGCGCTCCCAACTGGCCGGAGTTCGACCGCTTCTGGGCGATCGTCGAGAAGCACAAAGTCAACACGCTCTACACCGCGCCAACCGCGATCCGCACGTTCATCAAGTGGGGCAATGAGTGGCCCAAGAAGCATGACCTGAGCAGCCTTCGCTTGCTGGGCACGGTGGGCGAGCCGATCAATCCCGAAGCCTGGATGTGGTATCGCGAAGTCATCGGCGGCAACCGCTGCCCGATCGTCGATACCTGGTGGCAGACCGAAACCGGCATGATCATGATCACTCCGGTTCCGGGAGCAGTAGCGACCACGCCGGGCTCGGCGACGCGTCCATTTCCGGGTATCGAGGCCGAGGTCGTGACCCGCAGCGGCGAGCGCGTGCCGCTCGGTTCCGGTGGATATTTGATCATCAAGAAACCGTGGCCTTCGATGCTGCGTACTGTTTATGGCGATCCTGACCGCTACATTCGCCAGTACTGGTCCGATATTCCGGGTGTGTACTTCACCGGTGATGGCGCCCGCGAAGACAAGGACGGCTACTTCTGGATCATGGGCCGCGTGGACGACGTGCTCAATGTTTCCGGGCACCGCCTGAGCACGATGGAAATCGAGTCGGCGCTGGTGGCCCACGAGAAGGTGGCCGAAGCCGCGGTTGTAGGACGGCCTGATGAGATGAAAGGCCAGGCAGTGGCGGCGTTCGTGACCCTGGAGATGGGACACGATCCGTCCGATGCGTTGAAGGAGGAGCTGCGGCTGTGGGTGGCGAAGGAAATCGGCTCGATGGCCAAGCCTGACGATATTCGCTTCACCGACCAGTTGCCGAAGACGCGCTCGGGCAAGATCATGCGGCGCTTGCTGCGGGAACTGGCTTCCAGCGGCGAAGTCAAAGGCGACATAACCACGCTGGAGGATCTGGGCGTGATTGCCAGGCTGCAGGAAGACGAGTAGTCGTCTGAGGTTAGTGCAAGATTCGGGGCGCCGCGTGCGCCCCGTTTTTTTATGCGTCTGCCGGCGGCAGTTCGGTCTCAGGATACAGCGTCAATTGCGGTGTCGGCTCGGGCACTTCCGGCGGCAACGGCGGCGCGAAATCTGGCGAGACGGGGACTGGCTCGACGTGCCGCTGATACCAAAGCGTGGCGCTCGCCATCTGCCACAACCGGGCTCCTAGCTGCACCAGCATGACCAGTTCGAGCAAAACAAATGTCGCCCAAATGGCGGTCGGCGGAATCTTCGTCCAAATCAGAAACGCGAGCAGGAGAGTAAGCCACGCAACCAAGGTGACGCGGAGATAAATCCACAACAAGGCCCTCACTTGCCGCCGGGCGACGGGCGAGGCCCTTCCAGGCGCTGCGCAACATGTGGCGGTCATTGTTGGCGACGGTGTGCACCTTGGCGAGATCGAACCATAGCCGCACAAACAGCGTTAACAGGAAAAGAACGATAACGCCCGCCAGCCAGAGCGACAAAGCCGACCTGGTCGGCAACCGCTTTGTCGCCGAGATAGTCTGCCGCCGTCTCGACCTCGAGATACGCGGCGCCGATGAGACCGAAAGGGACGAAAGAGAGCACTGTGAGCCGCACAAAGCGCCAGAAGAAGTCGCCCGACGCTGCGAAAAAGTCACCCGCGCTGATGCGGCGGCGGCCCTGGCGATACATCTCCAGAATTCCGCCAGTGACAAACAGCATAAAGATAGCGAACAGGGCCGCAAACGCGTAGGAGCCGGTCGTGAACCGATACAGGTTGACCTCCGGTACGACGTGTCAACTCATAAAACATTCCCAGGTCGAAACCCTTGAAGAGTTGCTCACCCGCGAGGCTGTGCCTCAGGGCCCGGTTAAGCTCTCTCGCCATGGGCAGCGTGCCCATCGCGCCCAGTACGAGGTTCACCGCGAAGACCCACCACAGGACACTTCGGCGGCGCCACACCAGTCCGGCTCCTTCGGCTAACACTCCCTGGTTGTCGTCTGCCATGGTCTCCTCGGCTACACCAGCCAGCTCAGCAAGTGGGCGAGAAGCTGGGTCAGAAACATCCAGTAGGTTGCGATCTTCGCGGTCGCGCCGCGCCGTTCGTCGGCTACATAACTGTTGTTCAGGTAATTGCGGTCCAGCGTAATCCGGTGATCGGGGTCGATCTCCACGGACTGCACTTTCCCCTTCTTGTAATACACGTAGCGCACCCAGCGGTCTTTGCCGTCCCATCGCTCACGCGTGCTCTCTCCGTTATCGAACTTGATCTCGGCCTCGACCGGAAAAACAAAGTCGCCCTTGCGTTGCAGAATGACCTGCGTCTCGTAGGTGGTCTCGCCCGGCTTCTCCGTCGCATCCTCTTTGTACCAGTCCGTCGGGGTCGAGTCGGCCCGCAGTACCGCATAGTCGAACACCTGTGTACCGTAGACCGCCTGGTCCCAGTACCATTTCAAGTCGCGGCCGGCCACCTCGTTCACCGTTCGCAGGAAGTCTTCCTGCGTGGGATGGGTGAAGCGGTACTTCATGAAGTAGGTGTGCAGGGCGTTCTGCAGCGTTTTCTCGCCGACGATCGCCTCCAGCGAGACCAGCATGGTGGCCGTCTTCCCATAGGTCACGCCGCCGTACGATCGAATGCTCATGTCGGTGTAGCTGGGGCGTGCGAGCGAATCGGTTTCGGCAACCGGCAGATAGTAGCCCCTTTCCGCTGAGGCGTCGCCCTCCTGCGCGCCCAGCAGGTTGAGGTTGCTGGCATTGCGGCCGTACATGCTGTCGAGCACTTTCACTTCGCTGTAGCTGTTGATGCCTTCGTCGAGCCAGCCATTCTCGAACTCGTTAGTGGCCACCATTCCGTACCAGTATTGGTGACCGAACTCGTGCTCGGTGACCAGTTCGGTGTCGTGGTCGCCCTTGAACGCAAACCAATCCGTGCCTGCAGTGATGAAGGTCGGGTACTCCATGCCGCCGGCCTCCTCGCCTCCGTGCGGAGGATCGACCACCGTGATCTGCGCGTAGGGATAAGGCCCGTACCATTGGTCGAAGCGTTGCATGCTGCCCTTCAGCACATCCACGTAACGCCGCCAGGAACTCTTGTGGCTGGTATAGCTGAGCAGGCGGATTTTCACCGGACCTACGCTGCCGTCAAATTCGTCGTCGATGACCTTGAAGTTGGGATCGGCGGTCCAGGCGAAGTCATGGACATCTTCAGCGTGAAAGGCGACGGTCCTGGTGCCGTTACCGTTGTCGCTGTCGCTGGTCTGTACGCCGGTTGCGCCGATGACGTAGTTCTTGGGCAACGTGATCTTCACGTCATAGGTACCGAAGTCGGCGAAGAACTCGGTCATGGCATGAAACTGGTGGCAGTTCCATGCGCCACGCCACCAGACGCCGACTTTGGGAAACCATTGTCCGGCGAGTAAGAATGTGCGCTTGTATCCGGTGCGGGCGACGACCTCGGGGAACTTCGCGCGGAACTTGATTCTGAACTGCACATCCTGACCGGGCGCGACCGGACGCGGCAACTGCACTTCGAAGACGGTCTTGTCGTCAGGATTGCCGTCGTCGGGCGAGACGAACTTCATCTGTTTCGTCAGGTCGCCCATTCCGGCGACCTCAAACGAAGTGACCTCGTTGGAACCGAAGTCTTCCGGTTCCCAAGTCTCGAAACGGCTGGAGCGGAAACTGCCGTCGCGATGCGCTTCATGCACCCAGGTGGACTTGGGCTGAAATGCGTTGAGGTAGAGATGGAAGGGAAAGCGCTGGAGCGGCTGGCCCGTCAGATTGCGGTAGGTCAAGGTCTCGGTGGCGTCAACGGTGTGGTCGGCTGGATTGTATTTCGCGTCGATCTGGTAGGCCACGACTCGTTGCGACAGCGGTCCCGAGACCTTCGGTGCGAACGGACTCTGCGCGGCCAATGAAAGGGAGCAACTGAACAAGAACAGGAGAACGCACGTGGAAGGGAGCGGCTGCAGCCGTGCCGAGAAAAAGAGTTTCGAGAAACGGGCTTTGTCCCCGCAGGCCGATTGCGACCCAGCCGTGGCTAAAGCCACCTGCAACTGCGAGCTAGTTCGCCGGGCTGAAGCCCGGCGCTTCCACCGCAAATGGGACATTCCAGTGACCAATGCAGCGACTCCGCAACTCCTCTAACCATATCGCGAAATGGCCGCCGCAAGTAGTACACTCTCGCAGTTGAGCCGACGAGTCCATGCGGAGGTTGCGATGACGGAGCCGCGCACATTCCGTTCCTACGACGAGTTCTTCGCCTTCTATCTGCAGCAGCACAGCGATGCGGGAAATCGTTGGATGCACGCCATCGGAACCTCATTGGGTCTCCTCGTCGCGATTGTGGCCTTCGCGACCCATCATCCGTGGTACGCGCTGCTCTGGATTCCGCTGGGCTACGGTTTTGCCTGGACCGGCCATTTTCTGTTGGAAAAGAACACGCCCGCCACCTTCGGCCATCCTTTCTGGTCGTTCATCAGCGACTTCCGGATGCTGGGCTTGATGGTCACCGGACGGCTCAGCTCGCGGCTGCGGCGCGGCGACCGGACAGCGACGAACCTAGATGGCGCATCTTCGCTTGTCTTCCCGATTTGAGACTGATTAGTAACGGTCTGGTTAACCCCCCTCCCTCCCCCACATTGTTTAGAATCATACGATTACGCAACTTTTCGTGGCAATCGATTGAGCCACAACGACTTACAGGTAAGTGCTTTGATTGCGTCAGTTGCAAGGCAAGTTTTCGCAGCGGTAATCGCGCCACGACCCTCATCCCGGCAGGAGCTCTTGATTCTCAAAGAACGGTTCGCCGCGTCCTGGGACGCGTGGGGGCACACTTACAAGTGTTGTGTGAAACCTGTGTCGCCCCTACGGGGCTCAGGCTCTTCCTTCCCACCCTACCCAGCATTCCGCCTGCGGCTCCATGCTGGGCTAAACTGAGCCGCCCCGACGGGGCTGGTTTGTTCCACTTCACTCAGCCGACACAAACCGAACATTGCGCTCACACAGACTCACTCAGCCGACGCAAACCGAACGTTGCACTCACACAGATTCACCCAGCCGACGCAAACAGAAACGTTGCACTCACACAGACACTTATGCCTCGGATATAGGGTAGGCCAAAAGCGGGGTCTGTCAAGATTACGAAGGTACAGGGTGGGTAACTGTACTTTGGTAACTTTTCCGGGACAAGGTAACCAGCAAAAGGTCAACTGAGGTGCTGAACGTTGCGGTGGACAGCCAGAGCTGCCATTAATAATCGCTCCGAGAAGAGGGGGAGGCGCGGACACGCTATTTGAGCTGAAGGCCGCGCCCTGTCGAACACGAGACATCAACAGGCCACATATGCTGTAGCCAATCAGCGCGAGCGACTACCGTATTTCCACGTCGCCCGAGCCGGTGGAGACGGCCACTTCTGGGCCGCCGCCGCGTACCGCTGCCCTTGAGTTCGCGCTTGCCCAGCGAGCCCTGCACCGTAATCGGCAGGTCGGAATGGATCGACCCCGAGCCGGTGTGGATGTCCAGATTGAATCCGTTCGCGGAACCAACCGCCAACTTTACCGAGCCTGATCCGGTATGCAACTGCCAGCCGCCGGTAACGCTCCCATCGGCGCTGATATCGCCGCTACCGGTGCGCGCCCGCAATCCGCCTTTCACGCCGCGCAGGTGAACGCCGCCGGAACCGCTTTGGATATCCACGTCGCCCGAACCGTTGAGCGCGGCGTCAATATCGCCGCTTCCGGTGTGGCCGTAGAACGGGGCGGAGACGTCCTGGGCGCGAATTCCGCCACTTCCAGTCTGGACATGAACATGGCCGCCGAGATCGCGCAAACGGATGTCACCCGAGCCGGTCTGTGCCTGCACCTCCCCACGGACACCCTCGACACCGATACCGCCGGAACCGGTGTGGGCCTGCACGATCGCGTCCGCCGGGACGGTCACCTCGTAGCTGATGGAGACGTGCCGCTTCACGTCTTCGGGCAGGTTGTAGCCGATGCGAATGCTGTTCCCGTTCTGCTGAATCGGGGGATTGGACTCGACCTGGTGGATGGCATCTTCAGCATTGCTGAACCAATTGTTGTTGCTATGAATGGAGCCGTGTACGGTTACCTGGTTCGAGCCTCCAGACTTGATGGTGACGTCGCCCGAGCCGGTGGTCAGGTCCAGGTTAACGACGCCGGAGACTTGCAGCGTGCGATCGAAATGTCCTTCTTCGCGGGCATGCAACAGAATGGGGGCTAACAGGAAGCTCAGTAGAAGCGCTACATGGTGCTTTTTCATAAAGCCTCGCAGGGGAGATGGGATGAATGTGTGCAAAACCGGACTGCCACAGCCCCCCAGCGAGCGCCGGTTTGCGCACGCTGGGGTGACAGTTTCTGGCCGCCCTCGTGAAGAGAATTCCGTTACTGCTGCAGAACCACCTGGTCGCCTTCTTTGAGGCCCGACAAAACTTCGGTCTTGGCGCCGTTGGAGATTCCGATGGTGAGCGCAACCTTGCGCTTGCCCTCTTTGCCCTTAGGATCGGGCACTTCGGTTGACGCCTTCTTGTCCTTGTCGTACTGGATGGCGCCTTCCGGAATCATCAGCACGTTCTTGTGCTCGTCGAGGATGATCTCGGCGTTGGCGGTCATCTCAGCCTTCAACTCGCCACCGGGATTGTTGATGGACACCCGCACTTCGAAGGTGGTGACGTTGTCTTTTTCCACCCCCATGGGCGATATCTTGGTGACGTGGCCGGTGAAGGTCTTGTCCTTGAAGGTCTCAACCCGGATGCGAGCCGGCTGTCCGAGATACACCTTGCCGATGTCGCTCTCGTCCACCTTGCCCTTGACGTACACCTCGCTGGTGTCGCCCAGGGTCATAACCAGAGTGGCGCCCGAGCCGAGCACCAGAATGGAGCTGACCGCGTCGCCCATTTCCACGTCGCGCGAGAGCACAACCCCGTCAATCGGTGCGGTGATCGTGGTGTAGCTTAACTGCTCTTCAAACTGGTTCAGGCTGGCCTGGTCTTTTTTCACCTGGGCCGCGGCCTGCGCGACCTTGGCCTTGTTCACGGTGTACTGTGCACGGGCGACATCGCGCTTATTGACCGCCATGATGTAGCCTCGTTGCGCGTCATCCAGAGTGGCCTGCGAGACTACGCCGTCCTTCGACATCTCCTGCGCGCGCTCATAAGCGCGCTGCAAGGTAGGAATGTCCACGCCCTGCGCATCCACCTCCGCCCGCTTCAGGTCGGCCTCGGCACTTTTGAGGTTGGCGTCCGATGACAGCAACTGGGCGCGCGCCGAGTTTACCTGCGCTTCGATCTCAACGCGATCCAGTTCAGCCAACACTTGCCCGACCTTCACTTTGTCGCCGGTGTCAACATATAGCTTCTTGACGATGCCGCTGGCCTTGGACTTGATCTCGACTTTGGTGATCGGCGTGACCTTGCCGGTCGCGACCACGCTCTTGGCCAGATCGCCCTTCTCGACCTTCGCCAGCTTGGTGGGATCGATCTTGGTGCCGCCCCGGGTCGCCGCCACTCCCACGATTACCAGCGCAAGGACCGCCACCGAGACGATCGTGATAATAAGCCAGCGCTTCTTTTTCTTCTTGCCGTTGCCGTTACCGTTCGCCACTGCAGCCTCCCAACATGGGCCCAGACTTCGTTCTGCTGTTTGTTACGAGTGGAAATTGGAAATAGTTCCGTGCGTGAGAGGAAAACCCGAGACCCAGAACTGCCCTTTACCCTTCAATTAGACCGATGCGCAGAGAAAATTGGTAGCAGAATTGGACCGAAAGAGCGGCGTAAGCGTATCGACTTCCCGTTATAGGAAGCTTTACGATGGCGTGATTCTGCAACTGATCACCGGCCAGTCGCAATTGGTCACCGGCTATCCGCTATTAGCCCCGCGGAATGTGCTGGAAGAGTGCGAACACGGCGCCTTGCGGATCGGCAACGACGGCCATTCGGCCGACGTTTTCCACGGTCGTGGGCGGCAGATAAATTGCGGCGCCGAGCTGCTTGGCCTTGTCCGCCGTCTGGTCGCAGTTGGAGGTCAGAATGTAAGCCAGCCAGTGCGCCGGAGCGTTGGCGTTGTGATACTTGGCAGGAGGGATGCCGCCGATGAAGTGCTCGCCGTTCTTGATGTGCAGGTAGTCGTGCTCGGGATCTTCGTCTTCCTTCATCATCTGCCAGCCGAACAGATCGCTATAAAACTTGCTGGCACGCTGCGGGTCGGGCGTGCTGAGGTCAGCCCAGCACAGAGTTCCATCCACGTGAGCGATGCCGATCCCCTGGCTCTTGTTCGCTTGCCAGACGGCAAACACCGCGCCGGTCGGGATCCTGAAGCACCGCCATCCGGCCTGACTCGCCAACGTCGAAGGCGTCCTTCAGCACCGTCCCACCAGCTTGCTTGGCGCGCTTGGCTGCATCGTCGGCACTGGCAACTGAGATGTAGAGCATCCAGTTTGGAGGTACACCCTGCGAGCGCTGCTCCGCGAACATGGTGTAACCAGCGGCGGCGTCGCGGTCTTCGAGCCGGAAAATGGTGTACACCTCGCCCGGCCCCAACGGCATGTCGGCGGGAGTCCATCCAAACAACGACGAGTAAAACGACTTGGCGGCGGCTTGATCGGTGGTGGCCAGCTCAAGCCAGCAGAAGGAACCTGGCGGATGCGAATCAATGTGTGACATGGCGCCTCGCTTCGTCGCAACGCTTAGGACGCATAATGCGTTGCGTCAAGGTACTGGTGGGCCCGGAGGGATTCGAACCCCCGACCAAGGGATTATGAGTCCCCTGCTCTACCGCTGAGCTACAGGCCCTTTCAAACTTACAGAGGCTATCTTCCCAACTGTAGGGGAAAATTGTAGGAGGTGGCAGCACTTTCGACTCGATTCGGCCCTGCGTTTGCGAAAGCTGGAGCCGCTCGAAAGCTCCACCGCCTCAGGACTCGGATGCACGTAGGGCTGCGACAGCGTGATGCTGCTATGTCCCGCAATCCGCATGATGGTGAAGGCATCCTCTCCCGATTTCGCCTAGCCTCGTCAGCATTGTATGGCGTAGGGAGTGAATCACAAAGTCTCTCCTACGCCCGACAATGGCATGGGCCTTCTGGTGAAGGTGATTGATCGAGGTCACCAGATAGCACTGCACGTCGTTATTGGCGAAACCAATGCGCCGAAGGCCATTTGCTTGTGACTATGGAGATTGTCGCGCTCAACGAAATCCTAGCGAGAGGATCCCCTCCCAGGCGGCACACCCCCGGCGCGAGAAAAGACCTCGGCCCGGCCTTTCCCATCAGGCGGGCACGTCATGAATGCTCGGAACTTTCACTGCAACAGTCCATACACGTCCACTTCGTTCTCGGCTCCGACAAGTACGTGTCCGTCGGCCACGGTAGGTACCGTGAACTTCACCGCGAGTCCGGCGCCATCGCGTCCCGAATTTTGATTCGAGTTGTAGAGCTCACTGGCCAGGTTGGTCGCGTCGTAAGCCCGCAAAACGGCGGCCCCACCTCCGTAGGTGTCGCTCTCCATGATCCAGACAATTCCGTTGGCGTTGCCGTTCGCCGACACGGACGGCGTTGGTCCAGGGTAGGAAAAATACTGTAGCGATCTCGACGTGTAGCCAGAGGAAAGCAGTTGCGCATTCGGGTCAAAGGAGAATGCCTTCAGGGAGTCGTAAATGCCGCCGAAATAGAGGTTGTTGTTCCAGAACGCAGGACCGCCCCAGATGCCACCAACGGCATAGGGGAGGGTTTGCACAATTTGGCTGTCGTTTCCGGAATGGAAGTGGCCCATGTTGTCCCGGCTGACGAGATCGATCGTGCCTTCTTTTCCGGCTTGCACCAGCAGATGCGGATACTTCGTGCCCGGCTGATCGGGCAGCAACAGGACGCCACCGGAACCCAGATCGGTGTCGTTCTGGTCCAGGCTCAACTGGTCCGAGGGAGTGAAATAATCTGCCACGGTGAACGTCTTAGTCGCACTCGACCACGTCAACCGAAGGATGCTGTCCCCGTAATCGATGCCTCCCTGGTCAACGTCGAAATAGCCGTTGCCGGTCGCACCGTAAATCGATCCGCCAGAATCCACGGCCAGCCCTGAACCTCCTCCCCAATAGCCTCCCTCGTAACCATTGGGGGTGTCCACGGTAACGCCGCTGGGAAGAAGGGTATTCTCGGAAAAGGCCATGACCCATCCGTGATAAGTGCCGAGGTCACAGTGAGAGGCGAAGGCGACGAATACGGCACCATTTTGGATCATCAACCCAGGTCGCTGGGCCTGGACCAGCGGATCAAACGTCAGAACACCGTTGACTGACCCTGTGCCGGTGCCCGGGAACGTGGCGCGGATGCGCAACGGCGGAAAAGTCTCGAAACCAGTCCGGATGTCCAGCACGTGCAAGGTCTGGTAGAAGGTGGTGGTGCGCGACCGCACGTCGTACACCTTCGTCTTCGCAACCACATACAGCCGGTTGGCGGAAACATCGATCGCCGGAGTTCCGGTAATTCCAACCTCGGGGACGAGGTCGCCGCAGTTCACGTCATTGCTCGACACCGGGGTGACGATGCTGAGGGCGTTGCTACTGGCAAGAAAATTGACTTGCCAAAGCTGCTGTCCGCTATTGGCGTCGAACGCGTAAACCTGATCGTGCTCGGTCGCGACATAAACCACGTTGTGAGCCTTGCCGCTTATCACCACTCCTGGGACGTAGAGGGGTTGGGCATACACGTAACCCTGCACGGGAAGAGTCAGGCGTTTGCCGAAGGACCGCACATTCACATTCGACGGAGTCAGAATAGTCTCTTGCGCGTTTGTTCCAGAGCGGTAGTTGTCGTTGTGATAGGTGGTAACCGCAACCTGTGCCGCTACTATCGCGCAACTCGCCAGGCATGCTGCCGCCACAAGGCAACCCTGACGCACAAGGTACAAATATGGGTTCTTCATAGAAAAACGAACTCTCCTTTGGCTGATAGTGGACGACGTGGCGCTTCGCCGAAGCCGGAAGAGGCCTTCCTCGGAGCAGGGGCAACAACTTTCTCCACAGAGCCGGGGGAACAGTAAGCATCCTGAAGTGCATTGTCTAGGGCGCAGAGATGATAGCCACTCACCACACCTTCGATGGATTGGAAAGTAGTCTCCTGGTAGCGCCTTAGTGCCGTGCTTAAGCCTAAGACACCCGCCAAGAAATTTGCAAGTTTCCGGGGTGGTTCCAGCACCGAACTTCAGGCCGCGACGTAGGAAGGTGTGCCGCAAAGAATGTGGCCGTCCTACGGCCCTAGCCCCCCTTCCCAAAAGGGGAAACCAACCCAACTAAATGGTTTTTTTGGTTCCAGCGTGAGTGCGCGGTGCAATAATTTGCTTGAGCCCCTGCGCCGTAGCAGGAGGCGAGCCCTGCCGTTATCGAAAGCACGACCCGTGCTCACGCCTCATCGATGCTCCCCGTAGAGGCCCGGGCATCATCAAGCGGTACAAACATAGATAAGAAAGGCAACCCCATGAAACGCTTTATTCTTGCGTTAATGGCGGTGTCATTGATGGTCGCAACCGGGCTTGCAAGCAACACAGCAACACAGTCTGTGGTAGCCACATGTGCGAGTCAGTCGACTCCGCCGATTAAACCGCCCCCGATTCCACCTCTCCCGATTCCACCTAGAGTTCAGCTAGCGGATGTCAGCGGGCCAACTCCGCCGATTAAACCGCCGCCGATTCCGCCTCTCCCGATTCCACCTAGAGTCCAGTTAGCGGATGTCAGCGGGCCAACTCCGCCGATTAAACCGCCGCCGATTCCGCCTCTCCCGATTCCACCTAGAGTTCAGCTAGCGGATGTCGGTAGGGTACCACCGCCGCCGCCGCCGCTGCCGCCGCCGATTCCACCTCTCCCGATTCCACCCAAGAAGGGATGATGGGGTTGGTAAGAGATTCTGGTTGAGTAGCCCCGAGCCGCAAGGCTCGAGGCTGCCACCAGAGCTAACGATTCCAATTTGTCCCGGTCGTCTGAGTCATACGCGCGACCCGCCGATGCGGACGGTGTTTTCCTTCGCCCAATGCGCGGCGCGGCGGAAGGCTTCGGGCAGTGCAATCAGAAGATCGGTGGCCACCAGTGAGTGCTCGCCCATTTTCTCTGCCGCAATATCGCCCGCCAGACCATGCATGTAAACCGCGGCGATGGCGGCACGCGCCACGTCCTTCTGCATCTGGCCGATGACGCCGGCGGTCATGCCGGTCAGGATGTCGCCTGTCCCGCCTGTGGCCATGCCCGGATTGCCGGTGGGATTGACCCAGGCCGTGCCGTCCGGGAGCGCGATGATGGTGCGATTTCCCTTCAGCACGAGAATGAGCTGATGCTGGCGCGCAAAGTTGCGCGCGACATTGAGCCGGTCAGCCTGCACGTCCTTGATCGAGATGCCCGCCAGCCGCGACATCTCGCCGGGATGAGGCGTAAGAACGAGCGGTCGCTGGCGGCCATCAAGCCGATCGGTGTGGTTTTGAAATGCATTCAACCCGTCGGCGTCAAGGACCAGCGGGACTTTGGTCAGGCGCACCGCTTCGTGCACGAACTCGGCAGTCTCGCTGTTGCGTCCGATGCCCGGCCCGATGGCCACCACGTCGACCGGCTTCAGCAGTTGCCCCAATGCGCCGCTCTCGATCGCGCCCACGGCGATGCTGCCGATGTCGGTTTCCGGCAGGGGTTCGGTCATCAGTTCGGCGGCGAACCCGGCGACGCTGGGCAGTGCGCTTGCCGGCGTGGCGACGGTGCTCAATCCGCAGCCGGCGCGCAAGGCCGCCATTCCCGCCATGGCGGCAGCGCCGGACTTGCCCAGCGAGCCGCCCACGATCAGGACATGGCCGTACATACCCTTATTACTGTCCATCGAGCGGGGAGCGAACAGCGCCGCGATGTCGCGGGGCGTGGTCAGCTCGAGATTGAGTTTGGAGACAATCGCCTCCGGCGGCGAGCCGATGGGCGCGATAACAATCGGGCCGCGGGTGAGATTGCCGAAGACATGCGCAGGACGCGGCGCGGTAAAGGTGACGATGGCGTCGGCGCGCGCGATGCCTTCGCCCGGCTGCTCGGTCATGGCGTCCGAATCGGCGCCCGATGGAATGTCCACAGCCACCACGGGTCTGCCGGTGCCGTTCATGGCGGCGATGGCGTCGGCGTAAAGGCCTTTGACTGGCGGCTGAAAGCCGGTGCCGAGGATCGCGTCCACGATGAGGTCGCAGTTAACGAGGCTACGCGACGACTCAGCTTCCAGCTCCTGCGTAGTCTGCAGGATGACGGGCCGAAGCGGCAGGCGCTCGAACATGGCCAAAGCGTCGCCCCGCAAGTCAGACGCCGAGGCGAGCAGCAGAACTTCCACCACGCGTCCCGCGCGATGCAGCTTGCGCGCCACCACAAAGCCATCGCCGCCGTTGTTACCTTTGCCGCAGACTACGGCGATGCGATTCGCTTGCCCATACTCTTCCAGGATGAACTGGGCGATGGCCGAGCCGGCGTTTTCCATCAGCGTCAGCGAGGGCACGCCGAAGCGCTCAGTGGTAGCCCGGTCGATCTCGCGCATCTCGGCCGCGGTGGTGATTTTCATGCGGGCTCCGTCGCCGAGTCCTCCAGCCGCCGCAAGCCGCCGGGCTCGCCCATGGCGATGAGGTGGTCGCCGACGTGGATCACTTCGTCGGGCGGAGGATTGAAGCGCATGTGGGAGTCTTCTCCCTTGATGGCCAGCACGATTACGCCCATCTCCTGGCGGATGCGCGAGGCTTCCAGCGTTTGTCCGGCGAAGCGCGAGCCGGGCCGTACCTGCACCTCTTCGATTTCCAACGGCTTCTGCTGGTTCATCGCGGTATCGAAGAAATCAACCACGTGCGGTCGCATGAAGGTTTGCGCGATGCGATACCCGGCGAAGTTGTAAGGCGAGACCACGTTATCGGCGCCGGCCGTTAGCAGGTGCTTCTCGGCGTCTTCTTCGCTGGCGCGCGCGATGATCTTGAGCTTGGGATTGAGGCTGCGCGCCGTAAGGATGATGTAAATGTTGGTGGCGTCAGTAGTAGTCGCGGCGACCAGTCCACGGGCGCTCTCAATGTGGAGCTCGTTCAGAACGTGTGCCTGCGTGGCGTCGCCGACCAGGGTAAGCCAGCCTTTGGCGGAGTAGCGTGCCAGCTTTGCCTGGTCGGTGTCAACAATGACAAAAGGCAGTGGCTTGCGCGCCAGTTCACGGGCGACGCTGCGGCCCACGCGACCAGCGCCGCAGATGATGAAGTGGTCCGACAATCGGCTGATCTCGCGGTCCATGCGCCTCCTGCCGAAGACCGATTGTAGCTCGAATTCCAGCAAAGCCTGGGTTGCGCCCCCGAAGAACAGCAGCACCAGTCCAACGCCGGCAACAATGATGAAGGTGTTGAAGATGCGGCCAACCGGCGACAACGGATGCAACTCGCCATAGCCGATGGTGGTAATGGTGGTCAGCACCATGTAAAAGCCGTCGAACCACGGCCAGCCTTCGAGAAAGTGAAATCCGGCCACGCCGATGAGCATCAGCGCCACCAGCGCGACAAACAGGATCTTCAGGTTGAACAGGGCTTTCACAGCAGCCATTCTGGCGCGTCAGGCAGGGAAGCGCAATGACGATATGAGGGTGAAAATTACGGGTAGAGCGGGCCTTCAGGCCCGCGTCGAGAAATTCTCTCTAGTTCGGAAGCCCCGTGGGGGCGACACAGGAAAATTGTCGTTGTGCCGTACCTACGGCACTGGAATCTGTGGGCGGCTTGAACGCGGGCCTGAAGGCCCGCTCTACCTTCTAGTTTGTCATCAAGACTCAAACTAGACACTCGACGGACAGCTCACTCCCGCTAATCGCGAACTGCCGGTTGATCACGATCCCACATATCGCGCATACAAGCTGCGCGCCACCGCGGTGTCCGTCGTACCTTTGATGATGGCCCGTCCATCGGGAAAGAGGGTCAGCTCATACGGCTCACGCCAGAACTTGAGGACGAACTCGTTGTGGCGGACCGGGCCGTGGGGAGTCAGCCGGCGGGTGACCTCGTCGAAGTCGATGGGCCGCTGGCGCTCGTGGATCTGCACCGAATTGCGGCCGCAAAGCGTGATATGCGGACGGCCTTCGCCGCGGAGATGGACGAAATCGCGCAGCTCGCAGGCGCGGCATCCAGCGCGCGGCTTGGCGGTGCTGATCTCGGCAAAGTCGTTGGTCCAGACGTCGTAGGAAAGAAGCGTGCGCCGAAGCTTATCGCGCGCGCCCACCAGCAGCTTGAGGACTTCGGTTGCGGCAATCGAGGCAATGAGGTTCACCGCCGAATTCAGAATGCCGGAGGTGTCGCAGGTCTCGACGATACCGCGGGGGGAATCAGGAAAGATACAGGCGAGACAGGCGGTCTCGCCAGGGAGCACTGTCATCGTAACCGCGTAGCTGGCGACAGCGGCGGCATAGATCCACGGGGTACCCTGGCTGACGGCGAAGTCGTTGATCAGATATCGGGTTTCGAAGTTGTCGGTGCCGTCAAGAAGAGCATCGACGCCGCTGAGCAACTCTTCTGCGTTTTGCGGGGTCAAGTCGGCAGCGTGCGGCTCGACCGACGACTTCCGAGTTGAAGCCCTTGATTTTGCGCGCTGCGGCGATGGCCTTGGGCAGGGACTCGGCGGCATCGGACTCATCAAACAGCACCTGCCGTTGCAGGTTGCTGGGCTCGACGTAATCGCGATCGATGATGCGCAGGTAGCCAACTCCAGCCCGGGCCAGCAACGAGGCCAGTGCCGAACCGGTGGCGCCGCAGCCTACGATAGCAACCCGTGCCGCCGCAAGACGCTTTTGTCCCTCCGCGCCGATGGGCGGAAAGAGAATCTGGCGGGAATACCGCTCAGCGAAATCCAACGACTGCACCTGCTCTGTGGAAGGCTTCCTTGTTTATTATAGGGACTTCACATCCCCTCGCCGTGGGCGAGGGAGGACTGCCGCAATTCGACCGCGGCGAACGCAAGGGCCTGGGTAATCGCGACCTGGCAAACCTCCTCGGCAGAGGTTCCCGGGTTAGCAGGTGTATTCGAAGCCGGAGCTTGAGGGAGCCAATCACGCTATCGCGATACCAGCTTGCATCGCTCGTCACCCTCTGGACGCTGGTCGCGTCTCTGGCGTGGCCACAAAACGTTCCACCAAAACAGACCATCCCCGAAAATGGCGTAGGAACCCTGGCTAAGTACCAGGGTGAGATCGTCCGCGACATCCAGTTCCGCGGCATTACGGGCACCAATCCCGAGATGCTGCGTTCCCTGCTCGCGCTGAAGGCTGGCGAGCCGCTGGACCGCAATCAGCTGCGCAGCAGCATGGAAGCGCTCTATGCCACGGGCCGCTTTGCGAGCTTGCAGGTGGAAGCGGAAAGCGCTCCAGGCGGAATTTCCCTGGTGTTTGAAGTCACGGAGAACTATTTCTACGGCGACATCAACGTGGACGGCACCCCCAAGAAGACCAATCCCAAAGCGCATCAGCTAATCGACGCCAGCAAGCTCGACTTAGGGGCCCCGTTCTCGCCGGAGGAGGTGGATCGTGCGGCCGAGCGCATGCAGAAGGTGCTGGCCGACAACGGGTACTACAAGTCCACGATCACCCATCAGCTCAGACCGAACGATCAGACGCGGCAGATGGGGGTTGACTTCCATGTCGTGCCGGGGCCGCTAGCGCGGGTTGGGCAGGTCGTCGATTGAAGGAGACACGGGCATTCCGCCCGATAAAATTCGCAGCCTAACCAAGTTGAAGTCCGGCGCTCCGGTGAAACAGGAACACGTCACCCGGGCGCTGGAACGTCTCCGCAAGAACTATCAGAAGAATAACCATCTGGAGGCGCAGGTCTCTCTGACCGAACGGCAGTATCAGCCGGACACCAATCAGGTCAATTACCTCTTCAAGGTGGATGAGGGTCCGACCGTCGAGATCACCACCGAAGGCGCGAAAATCAGCAAGGGCGAATTGAAGAAGCTGGTCCCGGTGTATCAGGAAAATTCCGTGGACGACGATCTGCTGAACGAAGGGCGCCGCAATCTTCGCGACTACCTGCAGATCAAAGGCTATTTTGACGCCACCGTCGAGGTGGAACGGCATCCCATCCCGGCGCAGAACCACCTCAACATCCTTTACGTCATCGACTCCGGCGACCAGCATAAGCTGTCGGCCATCAAGGTGGAAGGCAACCGCTACTTCAATACCGAAACCATTACCGAACGCCTGACCATCCAGCCTTCCAGCCTGCTTCTGAAGAATGGCCGCTTCAGCCAGAGACTGCTGACCGAGGACGTGGCTTCGGTCAAGTACCTTTACCAGTCGAACGGCTTTCTGGACGTCAAAGTGGACTCCGCGGTGCAGGAAAACTACGAGGGCCAGAAAGACCAGATTGCGGTTGTCCTCAAGATCGAGGAAGGTCCGCAGACGCTGGTTAATTCCCTGCAAATTGCAGGGAACCGTACCTATACACAAGAGCGGCTGGAACGATTGTTGTCCAGCCTGCCGAACCAGCCCTACAGCGACGCGAATATCGCCGCCGACCGCGACAATCTCACTCTCTTCTACTACAACCACGGCTTCCCCAACGTGCAGTTCGAAGCCGCGGCAAGTCCTGCCCCGGACGATCCTCAAGCGCATGAATGTGGTTTACACCGTCACCGAAGGACAGCAGATTTTCGTGGACCGCGTGCTCGTGAGTGGAACTGAGTTCACTCGCCCGTACATTGTGAATCGCCAGATGCGCATCCACGACGGCGATCCCCTGAGCCAGAACCGCATGGTGGACTCGCAACGGCGACTGTACGACCTGGGCCTGTTCAACCAGGTGGACATGGCCGTGCAGAACCCTGACGGCCAGGAGCCTTCGAAGGACGTGCTCTTTAATCTGCAGGAAGCCAAGCGCTGGACCTTCCGCTACGGCGGCGGAATTGAATTCGCGACCGGCAACATTCCGACTACCAGCAACCCGCAGGGAAGCACCGGGGTCAGTCCGAACGGGGTGCTGGAAATCACTCGCTTAAACATGTTTGGGCGCGACCAGACCCTCACCCTTCGGGCCCGGATTGGTTTGCTGAAACGTAGCGCCCTCATCAGCTACGATGCGCCGCGATTGTTTCACCGCGAGAGCTGGCGCTTCACGGTGACCGGCTTCTACGACAACGCGGCCGACGTGAATACCTTCACCTCGGAACGCCTCTCCGGAACGCTCCAGGCGGAGCAGAAGTACAGCCGGACGACAACCCTGCTGTATCGCATGAGCTGGCAGCGTGTAGCCATCGATCCCAATAGCCTGGTGATCGATCCCACCCTCATCCTGCTGTATTCGAAACCCGTACTGCTGGCCATTCCGAGCTTCACCTACTTGCGCGATACGCGTGACAACCCCATTGACTCGCACAAAGGGAGCTATACCCTCGCCGACCTGGGGTTGGCGACCAGCGCCTTGGGCTCGCAGGCGAACTTTGGCAAAGTGCTCCTGCAGAATGCGACCTACTACACCTTTAAGAAGAGATGGGTCCTGGCCAGGAATACGCAGATTGGAATCCTGCACTCCTATGGCACGAACAACTTTCTAGCTCCACTGCCGCCGGAAACGCCACTGCCCGCGGAAGCCACGTCGGTCCCGCTTCCCGAGCTGTTCTTCGCCGGCGGCGGTAACTCTCTGCGTGGTTTTTCCATCAACCAGGCCGGACCTCGCGACATGCAGACCGGGTACCCCATAGGAGGGCAGGGGCTGTTCGTCAACAACCTGGAAATTCGGACTCCTCCGGTACCGCTCCCCTATGTGGGTGACGACATCGGCTTCGTCTTCTTCCACGATATGGGGAACGTCTTTGCCACCGCCAACCAGATCGCGAGCGGGATGCTTCGGATCCACCAGCCTTCCATCGCAGAATGCGCCAAGCCGGGCAGCGGTGTGTTCTGTAACTTCAGCTACAACCCGCAAGCCATTGGGGCGGGCATTCGCTACAAGACGCCGGTTGGGCCTGTGCGTTTCGACCTTGGCTACAACTTCAATCCAACGCGTTACCCCATCCAGGAAAACAACACGGTCCCTCCTCGCCCGACAACGCAGACGCTGCGGCATATCAACATATTCTTCAGCATTGGACAAACATTTTGATGAAACGACTTCTTCATTTCGTAGCGTGCGTGATTTTCTTGCTGCCGGCAACTGTGGTCCCAACCCTTGCGGGTGAGGTCATCGACGGCATTGTGGTCACCGTGAACCACAAACCGATCTTCCGTAGCGACTGGGACGAGGCAATCTGCTACGAACTGTTCATGCAGCGCAAGCCGGTAACCCAGGTGACCGAAGCCGATCGCGTGACGGCCCTGCAGCGGCTCATTGATCGCCAGTTGCTGAAGGCACAGATGAGCGACGCGCACTACCTGCAACCATCGGAAGAAGATTTGCAAAACGATGTGGCGAAGCTGCGGGCACAACTCCCGGAAGGCAAGGACGTCCAGAGTTGGCAGAAATTGCTTGCCAGCTACGGCCTCACAGAAGACGCTGCTGAAAGAACACTTGCGCGCCGAAGTCGAGGTCATGAACTTCGTGGAAGTTCGGCTGCGTCCCAACGTTCACGTTCAGCCGGAAGAGGTCGCAGCCTACTACCACAACCAACTGCTGCCCGACCTGGAGCGGACTGGCGGCAAGGTGATCTCGTTCGAAGATGTTGAACCCAGGATTCGCGAACTGCTCACCCAGCAGCACATGGATGAGCTGCTGGATGCATGGCTGCACAACCTGCGGCAGCAGGCCCGGATTTGGACGAGCGTGCCGATTCCCGCGCTGAAGGCTCCGGCCGAACAACCCAGGGCCTCTGGCGTTAACTGAGAATGCCCGAAAAGACCACAACTCGACGCTCGCACACTCGCCTTTGGATCGAGGCGGGGATCGGCGTCGTGTTGCTGGCGGCCGCTATGGCGCTCGCGTGGTACCTGCGAAGCCCGCGCTTCGAGGACTTCGTTCGCCGCAAGGTTGTCGCTACGCTGGAAGACGCTACCGGCGGCCGGGTTGAACTCCAGTCGTTTCACTGGAACTTTAGGAAACTCGAATTTGAAGCCGACAATCTGACCGTCCACGGCCATGAAGGGCCGGACCAGTTGCCTTATGGGCATGCCGATCGCGCCCACGTGCGGCTGCACATCGTCTCCTTCCTGGAGACGAGAATCCACCTGGAATATCTCGGGCTCGAGCACCCCGTCTTTCACCTTATTGTTTATCCCGACGGCAGCACCAACGCACCCGAGCCAAAGGTGAAGCAGAACATGACCAAGCCGGTGCAGAGGCTCTTCGACCTCGCCGTGGGCCGAGCCGATCTGCGCAACGGCATGCTGCTGTTGAACGATCGCGAGATACCGCTGGACTTCAGCGCGGACGACGTGGATGGGTCCATGACCTACGACCGCGCCGACCATCGCTATGACGGCACCTTGCGTGTCGGCAAAATCGACGCCAAATATCAGGACCTGCGCGATATTCCCGCCCGAGGCCGAGATGGAGTTCAGTCTCTGGCGCAACGACGGCGCAGATCAAGTCGCTGAAGCTTACGTCGCAGAAGTCGTCGCTCGAGGCGCAAGGAAAGCTGACCAACTTCGATAATCCCAGCGTCCGAGTTCACCTACAACGCCGTGGTTGACATAGGCCAGCTTGGGGCTGTCACGCGAACCTACGAACTGCGCGCAGGCACGCTAACCGTCAAGCGGGTCGGGCAATTACTCGGAGACGGGGCACTCGGCGCGCGGCAAGCTTGCGATTCGCGGATTCGACTATCTGCAGGAAGGCGTCACAGTACGCAACGCAAACGCAACCGCTGACTTTTCTTTCGACAACAATCGCCTGGCTCTCACCCGAATCGCAGGGCGTGTGCTGGGCGGAGGTGAGCTAACAGGCGAGGCGACGATCGACAACCTGATGGGATCGGCTTCGACCCCCGCATCGCAAGCGCCCGCCAACAGCAGCTCGCAGACGGCGACAGCAACGTCCAAGTAAATCCGGCAAAGCCGGCCCCCGCACAGCGACCACCGCGAAGATCAGCGGCCCCGGCCCGCAGCACGGCACGGCCCGCCTGCGCGTGAGCGGGGTGTCGCTCGGCGAGCTGATACGCGCGATCTCGACGCGGTCACTGCCATTGGCCTCGCTGAAGCCGGTTGGGACTATCGCGGGAACGATCGAGCTGGCGTGGACGCGATCCCTGGCCGACGCTCAGGGCGAGCTTGCGCTCGACGTCACCCCTCCCGCACAACTGGCGGAGGGCGAATTGCCGGTGAGCGGGACGCTGCGCAGCCACTACAACCTCCGACAGCATGTGATGAACGTTTCAGCCTTGAATCTCACCACTCCTCACACCCGCCTGAATGCTTCAGGCACTCTGGGAGCAATTGCAGAAGACTTGAAGGTGGACTTTACCGCGACGAGCCTGACCGAGCTTGAACCGTTCTTGGCTGCACTCGGCTTCGCCCCTTCCCCCATCGAACTGGCCGGGGAGGCGAACTTTAGAGGGACCGTCATTGGGAGGCTGCCTGTTCCCCAGCTTGCCGGTCATGTACAGGCCTCGAACTTCACGTACGTTTATAATGCGCTACCCAAATCTCCTGAACCTCATCCGCTGTCGAAGAAAGAGATGTTGGCGCACGCAGCCACCACCCCTCAACCGGAACCGTCGCGGCTACCTGTACAGGTGAAGCGCATTCACATCGATACGTTCTCAGCTGATGTGAATTACTCGCAGACCCAGGTTGCCATCCATCACGCGGTCATTCAGGAGGGAAGCGCTCGCCTGAATGTGGATTGGACGGCGGAGTTGGAGAAGGGCAGCTTCACCGACGATTCGCCATTCCAACTTCAGGCCGCAATTCACAATGCAGACGTGTCCGACCTGCAACGCGCCGCAGGCTTCGACTATCCAGTGACCGGCATCGTGAACGCGACCATGGAAGCCTCTGGGGCGGAGGGCAATCCTCATGGCCAGGGGCAGTTCACCTTGACTGGCGCCGAGGCCTATGGGCGTCCAATCAAGTCTTTGGGCGCGGACGTCGAGTTTGCCAACCACGAGGCGCAATGCAACCACATTCGGTTACAGGCTGCCGGTGGAGTAGTCGCCGGCACCGCTGCCTACAATTTCGTCAGCAAAGCAGTGAGCTTCGACTTGAACGGCGTGAGCCTCAATCTTGCAGAAATTCCCGAGTTGCAGTCGGCTCGACTGCAGACCGGCGGAGTCGCCCGATTCGAAGCAAAGGGTTCAGGCACCATCGACGAGCCGATCATCAACGGCCATCTCCAGGTGAAAAACCTGGTGCTGAACGGCGAGACGGTGGGTGGCTTCACTGCCGATGCCGTGACCCATGGCAGGCAGCTTCAGCTCACCGCGCGCTCGAATTTCTCCAAGGCAAGCTTTTCTCTCGACGGAAATGTCGAGCTGCGCGGCGACATGCCCGGCAATATGACCATGCAGTTTTCCAATCTCGACATTGATCCCTTCCTGCGAGCCGAGGTCAAGGGCAGAATCACCGGGCACTCCTCGATGGCGGGACAAGCGACGTTGTCCGGACCGCTGAAGCAGCCCCGGCTTCTCAACGGCGACTTCAAAATCAACGAGTTCAAGGTCGAAGTGGAGAAGGTCCCCATCGCCAGCGACGGCCCCATCGAGCTGCGGCTGGCCAACGGAGTGGTCTCGGTGCAACGCTGCGCCCTGGTCAGCGAGGAATCGCGCCTCGTCGTGAGCGGGAGCATGAGCTTGCAGGACAACCGGCGGTTGGACCTGCGAGCCGATGGCAACATCAATCTCACACTGGTGCATACCCTCGATCCCGAGGTCACCTCATACGGCGCAGTTACCTTGGGCATTACCGTCGCCGGCGATACCGAGAAGCCGCTGATCAACGGCCGCATCGAGATCGTTCATGCAGGCCTGTCAATGATTGACTTGCCCGCCGGACTGGGCGATATCAACGGCAGCTTCGTATTCAATCAGGACCGGCTGGAGGTGGAGCACCTTACCGCACACATGGGCGGCGGCCTGGTGACCTTCGCCGGCTTCGTCACTTATGGCCGGACGGTGGGCTTCGATCTGACCTCCACGGGCAACGAGATCCGCTTCCGGTATGCGGGGATCAGCGTTACCTCCGACCAGTCGCTGCACTTGGCCGGTACGTCGCAGAACGCCACCCTGAGCGGAGACGTGACCGTCACGCGTTTTGCGCAGATCCCATCAACCGACCTGAAGCTGGCTCTGGCGCAGGCAGGTCCCTCAGCGATACCTAATCCCAAGTCGCCGTTGAACGGCCTGCACTTGGACGTGCGAATCCTGTCCGCGCCGGAATTGACCGTCCAAACGACGCTCGCCAAGCTGTCGGGTGGCGTGGACTTGCGCCTGCGCGGCACCGCGGCGCGGCCCGTGCTGTTGGGCCGCATCAACGTCGCCGAGGGCGACATCAATATCGGCGGCACCAAGTATCACCTGGAGCGGGGTGACGTTACCTTTACCGATCCGGTGCGCATTGACCCGGTACTCGACATCGAGGCCACCACCCGGGTGCGCGATTACGACATCACGGTGGGACTGCATGGAACGTTTGAACGACTGACCACCACTTATCGCTCTGACCCGCCGCTTTCCAGCGAGGACATTGTTGCCCTGCTCGCCTTCGGCCGCACCCAATATGACACCACCGGGGCCGCGACGCCACAGTTTGGATTCGCCGAGAGCGCATCCAACGCCGTGCTCGGGCAGGCCATCAATCAAACTGTCACCAACCGGATGCAGAAGCTGTTCGGCGTCAGCTCGATCCGGATCAATCCCTCCGTCGGGGGGCCCGACAACAATCCCAATGCGCGCCTGACGGTGGAGCAGCAGGTCTCCAACAACGTGACGCTGACCTACATCACCAACCTCACCCGTTCGGCCCAGCAGGTCATCCAATTCGAATACAACATCAACAGCGAATACACACTTCAGGGTATCCGCGATGAAAATGGTGTGGTCAGCTTCGACCTGCTGATTCAGGAAAAGAAAGCGGCTAGGACCAGCACTCCGTCCTACAATTAAAGTGTCAACTCCTCAGGTTGTCAGTGTTTACTCACATCTTCAACAGTGGTAATGCGGGCGGGAACCCTCGCTCAGCAGCGCGCGCGCATGGTCGAGGAGCAACTGCGCGGACGCGGCGTTCGCGATCCCCGCGTGCTGGCGGCGATGGGCAAAGTTCCGCGCGAAGAGTTCATTTCCGGCGAAGACTTGCTGAACGCCTATGGCGATCACCCTCTGCCCATCGGCGCGGGACAAACGGTTTCTCAGCCGTACATTGTGGCAGCCATGATCGAGGCGCTGGAGCTGCGGCCGACGGACCGCGTACTGGAAGTGGGAACCGGCACCGGATACGAAGCGGCTGTGCTGGCAGAATTGGCGGCCGAGATATGGACAATCGAGCGGCACGAAGAACTGGCGGTCAAAGCACGGGAGATCCTGGCCCGGCTCGGTTACACCAATGTGCATGTCATTCACGGCGACGGCAGCCTAGGCTTCCCTGAGCAGGCCCCTTTCGACAAAATCCTTGTGGCCGCGGCCGCACCGCATCTTCCGGAGAGTCTGATCGCTCAACTTGCCGATGGCGGCAGGCTGGTTGTGCCCGTCGGGACGCGCGCCGAGCAGCAGGTGCACATCGCGCGCAGGGTGGGCAATGAAATCGTTGTCACCACGCATGATCTGTGCCGCTTTGTACCGCTGGTGGGGGCAGAGGGCTGGCGCGACTGAGCCGCGCCGAAGGTCGCGACAAGCATTGAAGACAACAGAAGGAGATTCCCATGAACCCGCCCAGCTCTGCTGGTCCGAAGACCTCCATATCTCCCATGCTCTCGGTCCGCAATGGGGCAAAGGCAGTCGAGTTCTATCAATCGGCCTTCGGAGCGGACGTGTTGTTCCGTCTTGACGGCGAGAAGGGAGGCGTCGTCGCGCAGCTTTCGGTGGGAGGAGCCGAATTCTGGGTGGCCGACGAGTCTCCCGAGCACTTGAACTTCAGCCCCGAATCGCTTGGCGGCGGCTCCGTGCGAATGGTGATGGTGGTGGAGAATCCGGATGCCGTCTTCGACCGCGCCGTCGCCGCTGGCGCGACCGTGGTCCAGCCCGTCACCGACCAGCCCTACGGGTGGCGGGTAGGCCGAATTGTCGATCCCTTCGGACATCATTGGGAGATCGGCAAGCCCCTGCCGCAAGGCTCTTAAGAGCGTGCTAGGATGTGTTTATGGCGAACACAAAAAGTGTGACTCTCAGTATCCGCCTTAAACCGGCGACCAAGAAACGGCTCGCGCAGCTCGCCAAGACCTCGGGGCGGAGTTCGAATTTTCTGATCTCGGATGCGGTGGAGTCCTACGTCGCCGATCAGGAAAGGATGCTGGCGGAAGTCCGCCAGGCAGACCGGCAGGTCAAATCAGGGCACTACATCAAGCACCAGGACATGAAGGCCTGGCTCTTGTCCTGGGGCACCGATCGCGAACTGCCCCCACCGCGCTGTGTGTGCGGCAAGGTCCACGATGACGAGCGGCTGTGCCGGTAGAGATCGTCTGGTCTCCCCAGGCCCGGCTTCGACTCCAGGAGATTCGGGCCTATGTCGCAAAGGACAAACCGGAGGCCGCAGAACGCTTGGCGACCCGAATCGTGGCCGTCGTTGAAGTCCTCAGAGATCATCCCCGCTTAGGCAGGGCTGGCGCGGAACCGGGGGTGCGCGAGTTGGTCATTGGAGGCACACCTTACATCGTGCTGTATCGCCTGCAGCGAGACCGAATCACCATCAATACCATTTGGCACGGAGCGCAACGCAAAGAGGCCAGATAAACCATCTCGTGCTCTGGAGTCCGTCGCGACAGTCGTCAGCCCACTAGGAAACCGCTGGCCGCGGCGACCACGCCCACACACGCCAGCCCGATCCCCAAGTACCAGAACTTGCGATTGTCGGTGAGCAGCGTGATGGAAGTGATGACCAGCGCGATCTCCAGGAATACTTCCCCCAGATCAAAGCGGTCGGCGCGACGGCTGGCACGTCGCACCTCGGCCTCCAACCCACGAGCTTCGGCTTGGATCTCCGTCTTCTGCTCGCCATATTTCTCGATCTCTGCGTGAAAGTGCTGCTGCACCTCTGCGGCGCGTTCCGCCTTGGTGTTCTCCAGCGCAGTCAGGACCTCGTTCAGTGCCTCGAGATTGTTGAGGCGCATGTTTTTGGCTTGGTAGTAACCCCACTGGTCCGTGGCGAGGGTTTGCTTCAGGATCTCTTCGGTGTGTGCCCGATGTCCCAGTAAGGACACCACGGCCACAAACACGGCCAGGATCGCGATGGTCAGGCTAACCGGGGCCAGGTGCTTTCTTTCCTTGGCTTCTGCCGCGGCTTCCTTCGCTTTCTCCATCGCTTCCATTTCTGAGCTCATGGGGCCTCCCGCAGCACTTGGCATTTAGCAGTTAGCACTTAGTCAAAGCCGCACAGCTGTGGCACAATCCAATCCTGCTAGACTAAAGCGAGAAATGATGGTTCGGCACGCCAAAGGCTAAGTGCTAAGTGCTAAATGCTGACTGCTGAATATCGAATCGTCCTCTACGCGGTTGCGCTGCTGATCGGGCTGGGGATCTTCGCCAAGGTCCGCTCGCGCGGCGCGCGACAGGCGGTCCTTCTGATCGGCAGCTACGGACTGTACGCTACCTGGGGACTCTGGTTCGCCGCTGTTCTGCTCGCCTCCACCGTGATGAACTTCCTGTTCGGTCTGTGGCTGAGGCGCAAGCCATCAGCGCTCGTCCTGTGGATCGGCATCGTTTGCAACCTGCTCCTGCTGGGCAGCTTCAAGTATCTTCCCGAATTTGCTGGCCCAATCGGATCTCTACACCAGTTCTCCCACATCGCTCTGCCACTGGGCATTTCGTTCTGGACCTTCCAGGCGATGAGCTACCTGTTTGATTTGTATCGTGGCGAGGAACTGGATCCATCGTTCTCGGAGTTCGCCCTCTACATGGCATTCTTTCCGGTGGCGATCTCCGGGCCGATCTGCCGCCTGCCCGACATGTTGCCGCAGTTTCGCTCGGAAGATCTGGTGCCACGCAGCGACGTGATGCGCGGAATCAGCCGCATTGCGACCGGCGCGCTGATGATGCAGTTGGGTCAACTCCTGGGACGCGGCATCCTGAACGCCGGCGGCGTAAACGCCGGATTCGATAAACTCACGAGGTGGAGTGGCCCCGACGTCTGGTGTCTGGCTTTCGGATACGGCCTGCAACTGTTCTTCGATTTTGCCGGTTACTCGCACGTGGCAATCGGCGCAGCGAAGATGCTCGGTTTCACAGTGCCGGAAAATTTCGCCCGGCCATTCGCATCCACCACCCCTTCGATTTTCTGGACGCGCTGGCACATGTCGCTGTCCTTCTGGATTCGCGACTATGTATTTCTGCCGCTGGCGACATTGCGGCGCGAGATCTGGTGGCGCAATTTGACGCTGATTATCTCGATGGTGCTGTTCGGGATTTGGCACAAAGCCACTCTATTGTTCGTCCTTTGGGGCGCCTACCACGGAATCTTGCTGGTGCTGCATCGTCAGGTGCAGAAACTGCAGCAGCGTCTCAACTGGGAGCCGCCGGCTGCGTGGTGGACGCCGCTTTCCTGGGTCGTCACCATCACGCTGGTCAGCTTTGGCTGGATTTTTTTCCGGGCAAACTCCCTGCCGCAAGCCAGCCAGATGTTCACCGCCCTCCTATCGCCCGCAAGCTACGTTACGCACTCCGTTCCGTGGGCGCTATATTTGCTAGTAGCGGCTTTGGCAATTGGATACACCGTCACGCTGCTCATCATCACCGGGCTTGACCGTTACGCGGGGCAACTGGGAACTCCGGAAGCCATGCCGCGGTCAGAGGTCGTTATGACCATCTTGCGCGACCGTTGGGTATGGCTTACTCCGATGTACGCAGTCGCCCTGCTCATCGCGACCTGGCTGGTCACGCGCGCGCAAAGCGCTGGCGCGTCTCCATTTGTCTATCGGTCATTCTAGAGACTAGGCAGCTTTTCGCCCGAGCGCGTAAAACTTTCCAGCCGCCAGCCTGTACCAGTCGTCTAAGTCCAGCGTTTTCATACCTCGAGTTTCTGGTACATGCGTTGCACCTGTGGTGTCTTGGTGCCCGGCGTAAGCCGCAGCGTTTTGCAGGCTGGCTCAAAACTGGCTTGCGGCTGTGCAGTCCGTGAAGCTCTGGCAACGTTGGGAAGAGTCGGGCAGCCAGGACTTCTTAGGGTTGGTGGCAATAAAGTGGGGCAACTCGGGCCAGAAAACAGAGTTTCAAACTATCCGAGCTGACAGAAGGTTAGTCAGTCGAAGAACGGGAGAACACTTATGAAGAATATTCTGCTCACAGTTATGCTACTTGGCTTGCTGACCGGCGCGTCCTTCGCTCAGCGTGGACGGGCGCCGATGGACACGAACCGTGGCATGACTCAGATGGGACCTAATGCACGCACCAATCCAATCGCGCCGACACCTCAACTGGTCCGACCGAATGCCATACAGACGCCGGGAACGGTGCGGCCAAATGCCATACAGATGCCGCCCGTGACGACGTTGCCAAAGGCGAACCCAACCACAACAAGTCCGAACACGACTACTGGAAGTGCCACCACCTCAGGAGCGCCGAAACCGATGCCAAATGCCATACAACCGGATGCCCGGCAGATGCCCCCCATAGCGCACACCAGCGCCCAGTAGCGCAGCCTGATGTGGTCCTCGGGCTGACGGAGCACCACAAACTGCAGCAACACGCGAGAGAAAAAAGGGGCTGGCATGCGCCAGCCCCTTCTTCTGATATCCGAATCACCCGCGGCCTACTTTGGCCTGCCTAGCCAGGAATACTGCCACGCTGCTGAGACGTTCTGGTAGTTGCCGCCGAACCGGATATAGGTACCAGTGCTGTAGCTGAATTTCAGAGACTGGTGCTTGGTCATGGGGGTCGAGATGGTGCCCCCGATGCGAGAGTTCGCCTCACGGGAGAAGGGATTTGGTACACCGTTCAAGCTCGTTGTCCCCCCGAACCAGAAATTACCGTCGAGCGACGCCCACAGACGGGGGGACTTCTTAAAGTCATAGCTCAGGTGCCCTTCCAAAGCCCCAATTGGCTTTTGCGTTTGTGAATTGATGCCCGGAAAGAAGGCGTTTCGCGAAAAGAATTCGGGATTTGTGGTGTAGAACCACACTCCAAAATACCCATCGAGTATCCATCTGCCTGCCCAGCGCTGCGAGTAGCCAAATTCTGGTTTGAAGCCCCAGCGGTTGTTGCTCCAATTAATCAGCTTCGTCGGGTCGTACTGGCCGGTCGGCGCCTGCACCTTAAGACTGACGCCCAGCAGCATCTGCTGTCTCCATTTTGCGAACTTCTGCGGTGGCATGGCCGGGCCGCCCTTCAGGTTTACGGAGACGCGATAAATCGAGTCCAGAAGACCGGAACGGTAAAGGTGGTTCTCCGCGCCTTTTACCGTCCCCTGGAAGTTGCCAAACGCGTACGGCAACGAAGCGACGACGTTAGCGGAGCGACCAAAGAAGCTGAACGCGTGATAGTAGCTGAAGATCGGTACGCTGTATGTCCCGGTGGCGCCGCTAATCGGGAGCCCATTGAGGCTAAGGTTACCGTCATAGAAGCTGTACGTCAGAGTGATCGCATTGGAATGGACCGGAGTGATGACGTAGGCGCGAGGAGACAGGTCCTGTCCCCAGATGCAAGGCGTCAGGGTTCCGACCAGGACCATCCAAAACAGCGCTTGTGAGCGAGGTCGCATGCTTTCAATTGCATTGCCCGCTGCGGTCAAATCGCACAACCATGCAAGCTGGGCTAACCGACAATCGCCTGAACTCGCCAAGAATCGAGGAATCTCAGCGACACTACAAGGTCAGATTGGAAAATGCAAGGCGGAGAGGTTCCTGGAGAAGCGAAGCAAACCTCGCCAGCAGAGCAAGGACACCACGACGTGAGCGAAGCTGCGACATCAGCGGCTGGCTTTCTTTTGCCTTCCGACAACAGAACGCTTGCGATGGTTGGAAACCGCCAGCGGCGCGGCGGCAACTGCAATTGTCATCACCAGGAGCGCCGGCTAGCTGCCAAGAATCCATAGCGTAGGTATTCTGCGAAAGAACGCGACGGCGGTTGATGATTAGGAACGGCCCCCGCCCAAACAAGTGCTTGGGGAAGGGCTCAACCGCCGCCACAGGGAACTACGGCTGGACCGGCGGAAGAGTGTTTGAACCGGAGGTGTTAAGACACGTGGGATGACCAAATCCACCGGCGCTGATCCCGGTACCGCCGTAGGGATTTGCAGTGATGTCAAAGATGATGTTGTCCGGACGGGCGGGATCACCTGCGACCCCGCCTACTCCGGAAAGGTGGTCCAATCCAAGATTGTTCCGGACCCGCCAGGCGATGTTGTGATCAGCGCAGGAGGTGTCTCCGCTAACCCCAACTCCACCCACGATTTTCTTGCCTGCTCCATACAGCGCGAGCCCTCCACCAAATACGTTGATCCCACCTACCTTGGCTCCCACCATCGGATCCTGAGCAGTGCCGTAACTTGACGACGATCCTTCATAAGCACTCTCCGTGTCCACCGGGTTGCTTAGCTGCAGACCGAACAGGCTGCCACCAGGCTGCACGGCGGAATACAGGTTCGCGCTCGACAACGACAAACCATTGGGTTGTCCTGAGCCATTGCTGCTGGAAGAGGAATCCAGACTGAAGGCTATGCCAGTGTTGGCCTTCTGGGCTGAGATGACCCGGCTGCCAGGCCACTGGGCGAAGCGATTGACTCCGGTGAAAGCTACCGCGCAAACAATGCCATCCTTGTCGACGATAGTTCCCCACATTTGGTTATTCAGTCCGCTGGTTTCAGTCGCGGTCGCAGCCACCAAAGCAGCTTTCAACTGGCTGTATCCGGGAAGTCCTTTACATCCATTCCCGTTACCATTGTTATCGGCTCTGGCCACGCCCGTGGTCCACGTCATGACCAAGGCCAAAGCAACTGAAAGATACAACGTATGTTTCTGCAACATTGTTGACTCCTTAGCTGGAAATTTTGGAACCCTGAAAACGGACAAACTCTACACCAACTCGCATCAGAGGACATAGAAGAAATGGGTACGACTTCCCAATATGGGACGAATGGGGGGCTCTTCTTCTACGATGAACATAGTATTTCGCGTCATATATTGACTTGCTGCAGCGACCCGGAGTAGATTTCTTGCACCAATTGCTCGACCCCCAATTGCTCAAATTGAAATGGAAGTGAGCCTCGGCTGGTAATTGGACAGTTGAGGTAGATACAGAAACCTGCCTTTGACAAAAGTAACCACTTGAGGAGAAAAATGAAGCCTTTGCGAATGCTCGGATTCGCCACGCTTGTGCTGTGCCTTGCTGTCGGTGTTGCCAGCGCTCAGACGTGGACACGTTTAACAAACTCACCGCCTGCTAATGCCGGCGCCGCCCTGGTACTGACCGACGGCACCGTGTTGGTGCACTCAGAACAATCCGGGAGCGCGAACTGGTTTCGGCTCACCCCGGACAGCAACGGAAGCTACATTAACGGCACATGGACTTCGGTGGCATCCATGCCCTCGGGATATGCGCCCCTTTACTTCGCGTCCGCAGTCCTGCCCGATGGCCGGGTAGCCGTCGAGGGCGGAGAGTACAACAATCTGCAAGCCTCGTGGACCAAACTGGGAGCGGTGTTTGACCCCACCGTCAACGCTCCCCAAGGCCAATGGACCTCGGTCAATCCGCCCAGCGGTTGGAACAACATTGGCGATGCCCAGAGCGTAATTCTGAGCGATGGCACATTCATGCTGGCCAATTGCTGCAGCAAGCAGAATGCCCTGGCCGATAAGGCTTACACCCCGGTCTGGACCAGCACCGGCGCCGGCAAGTTCGACGAGAACGACGAAGAAGGCTGGACCTTGCTTCCCGGTGGAAAGGTCCTCACCGTGGATGCGTACGTTGGAAACTACCAGGCCAATGGCATGGGCTCGGAAATCTACGATCCCGGCACTGGCGCCTGGACCAGCGCTGGCAGCACCCAGGTGCAGCTGTGGGATTCCTCCAACGGCTGCGGCGGCTCAGGGGCTGCGTCGTATGAAGAAGGGCCCATGGTGCTGCGTCCCGATGGTACGGTCTTCGCTAACGGAGCCAACCGGTGCGGCGCGGGCCACACCTCCATCTATAACGTGAGCGCTGGAACCTGGACCCCCGGCCCAGACTACAGTTGCTCGGGATGCCCGAACAACCTCGACACCGCCGATGCTCCGGCAGTGCTGCTGCCCAATGGCAATGTGCTGGTGATGACCAGCCCGGGCGTCTTCGGCAACGGCGCCGTCTTCTTCGAGTGGGACGGAACCAAGTTGACCCACGTAACCCCGGGTCAGCCGGCCAATGCGCCCTCTGATTCCTCCTACGTCGGTCACCTGTTGATGCTGCCGACCGGGCAGGTCCTGTTCACCGACTTCAGCAATGACGTTGAGATCTACACCCCGAGCGGAAGCGCGCTGCAGGGTCTGGCGCCGACGGCACTGCTGACCCAGGCTGTCCTGGGCCGTGGAACCTCGTTCGTTCTGTTCGGCACCAAGTTCAACGGTGCCTCGCAGGCGGTTGCCTATGGTGACGATTACCAGGCCGCGACCAACTATCCGCTGGTACGGATCACCAACAAGAGCACGGGACATGTGTTCTATGCCCGCACCCATGGTCACAACACCATGGCGGTTGGCTATCCGGGTCCCACCTACACCCACGTCGACATACCCAGCGGCATAGAAACCGGTGCGAGCACGCTGGAAGTCATCGCCAATGGAATCGCTTCTCAGAAGTACCCCATTGCGATTGGCAACTAGACAAATAGCTGCTGCAAGCTAGGTGGCGCCACGTTCCCTCGAACGTGGCGCCTTTTTTCGATACTTGTCGAATCAAGGTACGCTACGACCTCCGCGAGAGGCAGTGTGTCAGTTGAGTCTTAGCAAATGCAGAGGGTAGAGCGGGCCTTCAGGCCCGCGTTCAGGTCGTCCCAGAGATCCCCGAGTGCCGTAGGCACGACACAACCGCTAGTTTCCCGTGCCGCCCCTACGGGGCTTCGGAACTCGGGAGAATTCCTCAACGCTGGCCTGAAGGCCCGCTCTACCTGAAATGTCTGTTGACGAAATTGCAAGCTGGGACACCACGCTCAGGCCAAGTTTGACTTCCCCACGGCGATCGGATTAGATTCTTGCATCCAAATTGCTCCACTTGAGTTTTTGTCGTAGCGGCATCTAGAACACCCTGCGTCGAAATCTGCCTGGAACAACGTAACCAATTGAGGAGAATTATGAAACGTTTGCGAATGCCTGGATTCGCCGCACTCGTGCTGTGGGCCGCAGTCGGCATGGCCAGCGGTCAGTCGTGGCAGCCCTTAACGCACCAGCCTAGTTTTCCGGCTGGCGCCGCCCTACTGCTCACCGACGGTACGGTCATGGTGCATCATGAAGACGCCAATGACGGATTTTCGGAGTGGTACAAGTTGACTCCCGACATCAATGGCAGCTACGTCAACGGGACCTGGTCGCAGGTGGCCTCGCTGGCATCGAACTATGGCCCTCTGTTTTTCGCCTCGGCGGTACTACCCGACGGCCGGCTAATTGTTGAAGGCGGCGAGCAAAATTTCGCCAACTACGTCTGGACCAACATGGGCGCCATCTACGACCCGTTGACCAACGTGTGGACGTCCATTAACCCACCTGCCGGATGGGGAACGATCGGAGACGCATCGGGCGTTGTTCTTACCAACGGGACGTTCATGCTGGCCAATTGCTGCACGGTCCAGCAGGCGTTACTGAATGCGTCCACCTTGACATGGACTTCCACCGGCTCCAACAAGTTCGACGAGAACGATGAGGAAGGATGGACCCTGCTTCCTGGCGGTAAGGTGCTTACGGTTGACGCCTATGTCAATCGCTTCGATCCCAATGGCAAGAACTCTGAACTCTACGATCCCGGTTCAGGCTCCTGGAGCAGCATCGGCAGCACGATTGTGCAACTGTGGGACTCGCACGGCTCGTATGAGGTCGGCCCTGCGGTGTTGCGGCCCGACGGAACCGTCTTCGCCACCGGAGCGAACGGCGCCGGCGCCGGCCATACCTCCATCTACAACGTGAACAGCGGCACCTGGACCGCAGGTCCAGACTTCCCCAATGGACTTGACATCGCCGACGGCCCGGCCGCGCTGCTGCCTAACGGCAACGTCCTGATGATGACCAGCCCCGGAATCTTTAACAACGGCTCCGTCTTCTTCGAGTGGGATGGAACCAAGTTGAACCAGGTCTCGGGAGTCCCCAACAGCTCTCAGGATTCGTCCTGGTACGGGCACATGCTGATTCTCCCCACCGGACAAATCCTCTTCACGGATTACAGCAATGATGTTGAAATCTACACCTCGCCGGGAAGCCCATACCCGGGACTCGCGCCGTCGGCCCTGCTCACGCAGGTGGTTTTTGCTCGCGGCAGTTCGTTCGTTCTTTTCGGCAACAAATTCAACGGCGCGTCGCAGGGCGCGGCTTACGGGGATGATTACCAGGCTGCGACCAATTACCCCATCGTGCGTATCACCAACAAAAGTACGGGGCACGTCTTCTATTGCCGCACCCACGGTCACAGCACCATGGCTGTCGGTTATCCCGGCCCCACGTACACCCATCTTGACATTCCTGCCAACATGGAAACTGGAGCAAGCTACCTGGAGGTGGTCGCCAACGGGATTGCGTCGCAGAAGTACCCGATCGCCATCCAGTAGCGATCGCACGTTACTGCTGTAATGATCGGCGCCACGTTGCGGAATGACGTGGCGCCGCGGTGGAAGCGCCGGGCTTGAGCCCGGCGACTTCGGCTGCATTCGACGAATGGCTTAGCCAGCGACGGTACGCTTCAGCCACTGCAGCCGAAACCCGCTGTCCGACGTTGTCTATGAGAAACGACTGACAGCCGTCAATTCGGCAGCGATTATTTTCCGCTCGATCCAAATCCCTTTGCGCCGCGCGCGGCCTCGCTCAGTTCGTCCTCGACCACCTCGCCCGCCAGAAACGGATGCTCCAGCAACTGCGCAATCTTGTCGCCCTTGGCGATGGAGTATGGCTCGTCGCCGAGGTTCTCCATCAACACGATGACTTCGCCACGATATCCGGCGTCAATCACACCGGCGTTGCACATCAGCCGCTTCTTCGCCAGGCCGGAGCGTGTCTTTACAATGCCGCCCGCGCTGGGCACGAACTCGATGGCGATGCCCGTGTGTACTCCGGCGGCGCTGCGCGGGGCAATCGTCAGGTCCTCGCAGGAGTAGAGATCGTACCCGATGTCCTCGCCGGGGTGGGCAACCGTCGGAAGAATGGCGTCGGGCGAAAGGCGCTTCACTTTCAGCATGCAGCCCATTGTGCCAGATGCTTCGAACCTGGATCAGTTCGTATCGACCAGCAGGTGAAAGACACGAGTCTTGCGCCAGCGGTACAACTCAACCGAACCCGTTCAGGTGCTTCTTGTTTGAGCCGAGGTCACGAAGACCCGAAGCAAAGCGCCCGATGCCGAACACCTTCGCTTTCGAAGACGCAGGGTAACAAGCGGCGAGCACATGAATCCCCTGACGGACCACCCGCGACGGACTCCAGCCCAGACGTCGTACCAATCCTTCCAGCTCCATCTCGGACCGACGATCTAATCGAGTTTGTAACTTTGTTCTCATGAGTCTTAAGTTACGACAATGCAAAAACCTTTTAGTGACCACCAGCCACTCGCGACCCGCTACATCACCGGCGGCACGGTAATCCCCATCACGCCCAGCACGCTGATCAGTTCGCGGCGCACGACCGCGGCCGTGGCCAGAAGGAACTTCTTGCGTCCCTCGTCGGCTTCGGTCAGGATGTGGTGCCGATGGTAGAAGTTGTTGAACTGTTGCGCCAACTGGAACGCATGCTTGGCCGCGAACGCCGGCTCGGTCGCCGCAATGCATTGCTCGATGACGAACGAGGTCTTCCCCGCCAGCAGCCATAGCTCCCAGATCTCGGTGCCGCTGTCGCCGGCGAAATAGCGCGCGTAGTCCACCTCGGTGGCGAGCGCCTGCTCCGGTTCAACACCGGCCTTGCGAAAGATGTTGGTCGCACGCACCGCCGCGTACTGCGCGTACGGCCCGGTCTCGCCCTCGAAGGCCAGCGCCTCCTGGAAGTCGAAGGCGATGACCGATTGCTTGGTGAACTTCAGCATGAAGTAGCGCAGCGCTCCGATGGCAATTTGCTGGCTGATGCGCAAGCGCTCCTGCTCGTCGCGATCGGGATGCCGGCTGTCCACTTCTTTCTTCGCGGCCGTAATCAGCGCATCGAGCAGATCGTCGGCCTTCACGCCGAACCCCTTGCGACCCGAGACCTCGATGTGCGACTTCTCGCGGTCTTGCTCGCTGACCTCGTAGCCGAGCTCTAAGGCGCAGCGTGGCGTCAGCGCAACCATCTCGTAAGAGAAGTGCGTGTAGTGCGCAGCCTGCTCGGTGTAGCCGAGCAGCCGGATGGCCTCGACGACCGTGTTCTGCGGATCGCTCTGCCGCGAGTCGATCACGTTGTAGATGGCCGACACGCTGCCGAAATGCGGGTGGTCCGCCTCGCCGTGCTCGGCTGAGATCCACACATCGTGGCCGTTGGGATAGCGATAGAACCTGCGATATCCAAAGTCGCGTCCCAGCAAACCAAACTTCCACAGATGGTAGGCGATGTCCTTGCCGACATAGCCGACCGTACCGTTGGAGCGCACGATGACCTTCGCGTCTTCGTCAGGCCCGGCCTTGACCTCTGCTGAATCTGGTGGGTTCGAATCAGGGTGACTCACCCTTGTCTCCGCTGGAGACAAGGTGGGCTTGGGTCGCGTCATCACCCAACAACCCTTGTTCTTGCCCTCGGTCTCGAAATAGAGGACGCCTTTCTGCTTTAGCAACTCGAAGGCCGACTCCCAGAAGTGCAGATGGAGGATCTCGCTCTCGCGCGGCAGGAAGTCGTACTCGATGTCGAGCCGGTCCATGGTCTCCAGATGCCGCCGCAAGACAGCCGTCGATATGAGATCGGCGATTTCGGCCATCTCGTTGCCGCCCTGTTCGATAGCATGTAGTGCCTCGCCGCGCGTCTTCAGGTTGCCCTTGTCCTGCTCGTACCATTGCGACACGCGCGCATAGAGGTCCCAGCAGTAGTAGTCGAAACGCGGGTTCGACGCAATCATCTCCGCGATTTCCTGCTTAGACTTTTTCTCCAAGTGCGTGAAACCAACCACCACATCGGCCACCTGCACTCCGGTGTTGTCAATGTAGTTCTGGACGTCCACTGTGTGACCCGCCGCGCGCAACAAACGCACGAAGGAGTCGCCGAGAATGGCGTTGCGCAGATGCCCGATGTGCGCCGCCTTGTTGGGGTTGATGCTGGTGTGCTCGACCAGAATCTTGCCGCTCACGTCGGCGGCGCCTTCGCCCTCGTGACTCGCGACCTCAGCTTGTGCTCCGCCATGAGCCAACGCCTTCGCGGCTTCGTCGCGCTTCAGCCGTGCATTGATGTACCCAGCGCCCGCGACCTCAAGCTTCTCGAAGCCGCTCGGCAATTTCATTTCCGCAGCGATCTCTTCCGCAATCTTGCGCGGAGGCTTGCGCAAACGCTTGGCCAGTTCGAAGGAGAGCGGCAGCGCGAACTCGCCCAGTCTCCACCGACGGTGGTTGATCGATGACGACGTTTGCCATTTCGATCTGATACTTCTCGCGCAGAAACGCGCGCACTGCGGCAGCCAGTTGTTTTTGATGTTCCAGATACATTGTGGCTCTTCGCTTTTCGCTGTTTGCTCTTCGCTCTCAATTCTTCTTGGGTTCTCCGCGCAGCCGAGGCGAATGAGAATGCGTGATTGTAGCAAACACGTGAATCGCAAGGTTTGACGCTGCATCGGGCCTTACCTATGATGAAGTTTTCCCCAGCGATTCGGCGGCTCCCATGCGCGTTGCCTATCTCGATTGTTTCTCCGGCATCAGCGGCGACATGTTTCTCGGCGCCCTGCTCGACGCCGGAGTTCCATTCGAGCTCTTTCAGAAGACCGTTGCCGCACTGGACCTGGGAGCGACTCTGGAGCTTTCGCGCGTAGATCGGGGTGGCATTTCCGCGACCAAGCTTGATGTCCTCGTGAACGGCGAGAAGGACCTGCCGCGTGAGGAATTCTGGGCAGGTCACCACTCCGAGGCCGGCGGCGATTCGCACGAGCACCCCCCGCACGCTCACCATAACGACCGCCATCTGAGCGACATCCTGAATATCATAGCCGCAGCTCCCGTCAGCGACTGCGCCAAGCGCACGGCGAGCGAGATTTTCAGCGCGCTAGGCACGGCCGAAGCGAAGGTCCACAACGTGGGCATCGAGAATGTTCACTTTCACGAGGTCGGAGCCGCCGACGCCATTGTGGACATTCTTTGCGCCGCCGTTGGAGCCGAAGCGCTTGGGGTCGAGCGGTTCATCTCCTCACCGCTCAACGTTGGCGGTGGAACGGTTGCTTGCGCCCACGGGGTCTTGCCTGTACCCGCGCCTGCCACTCTCGAATTGTTGCGCGACGCGCCGATCTATTCCGGTGACATTCAGAAAGAGCTGGTCACGCCGACGGGTGCGGCCATTGTCAAGGTGTTAGTCTCGAGCTTCGGACCGCGTCCTGTGATGACCACCGAGACAATCGGTTACGGGGCCGGATCCCGCGACTTTTCCGGCCAGGCGAATGTGCTGCGCCTGAGCATTGGCGAGACGGACGCAGCCATGCTCCACTCCCGGGGTGCCGATGCGAATCTAAACGAGGAGAAGATCGCGATCCTGGAGGCGAACCTCGACGACCTGAATCCGCAGCTCATCGGCTACATCGTCGATCTGGCGCTGGCGGAAGGCGCGCTCGATGTTTTTACGACGCCGGTGCAGATGAAGAAAAACCGTCCCGGCACGCTGCTTACGATTCTGGCCCGGCCGGAGCAAGAGGAGAAATTGCGCGCGCTGTTGTTTCGCGAGAGCAGCACCCTCGGGGTGCGCACGCGTTACGAGAAGCGCCACTGCCTGCCGCGGCGTCACGAAGCGGTCGTCACTCCGCTGGGGCGAAGTGCGCATGAAGATCGCCAACCTCAACGGAACCGTGTCGCAATACGCGCCCGAGTACGAAGATTGCCGCCGCATTGCCGTCGAGCATCATGTACCGCTGAAGACGGTGATGCAGGAGGCCATCCGCTTATACCTGGACCGAAAGAATGGATAATCCCGAAAAGTTCTACATCACCACGCCCATTTATTACGTGAATGCGCGGCCGCACATCGGCCACACCTACACCACCGTGGTGTGCGACGCCATCGCGCGCCGTCAGCGCATGATGGGCGCGGACACCTGGTTCCTCACCGGCACCGACGAGCACGGGCAGAAGATCGAGCGCTCGGCCGCGGCCGCCGGCTGTTCGCCGCGCGAGTTTGTGGACCGGATCGCGGGCGAGTTCCGCGCGCTGTGGGACCGCATGGGGATCACCTACGACGACTTCATCCGCACCACCGAACCACGGCATGTGCGCGGCGTGCAGGCCTTGTTCACGCGCCTGCAGGAGCGCGGCTACATCTACAAGGGCTCCTACAGCGGCCAATATTGCGTGTTCGACGAGCTGTATGTTGACGCGGTTGGTCCGGGCGCGCCCTGCCCGGAGTGCGGGCGTCCCACGGAAACCGTCCACGAAGAAAACTATTTCTTCAAGCTGTCGGCGATGGAAGAGCGGCTGCTGAAGTATTACGCCGAGCACCCCGACTTCATTCGTCCCGAGACGCGGCGCAACGAAGTGATTGCGTTCGTGCGCAGTGGTCTGCGCGATCTTTCCGTCAGCCGCACCTCGTTCAAGTGGGGCATCCCGGTGCCGGGCGATCCCAAGCATGTCATCTACGTCTGGCTCGACGCGCTGGCCAATTACATGACGGCGATTGGCTTTGGCTCTGACGATCCGGCGGACAAGCAAAAACTGGAACGCTATTGGCCGGCCGACGTGCACATGATCGGCAAAGAGATTGTGCGCTTTCACTGCGTCTATTGGCCGGCGTTCCTGCTGGCGGCCGATCTGCCGCTGCCGAAATCGATCATTGCGCACGGCTGGCTGCTGTTCGAAGAGAGCAAGATGTCGAAGTCGCGCGGCAACATCGTGCGCAGCGAAACCATCCTCGACACGCTTGGGCAGGACGCCCTGCGCTACTTCCTGCTGCGCGAAATCGTCTTCGGGCAGGACGGCTCCTTCAGCTTCGACGCGCTGGTGCAGCGCTTCAATGCCGACCTCGCCAACGGGATCGGCAACCTGGCAAGCCGCACGCTCAGCATGATCACGCGCTATTTCGACGGTGAGGTCCCCTATCCGTCGCTCAGCGAGCGCACGCCGGCGGACGAAGCCATCGGCCATCTGGCAGAGCAGACGATTGCGGAGTTTCACGCGCAGTTCGAGCAGTTCCAGTTCTCGCGCGCCTTGGAGACAGCCTGGTCGCTGGTGGCCGCGGTGAACAAGTACATCGTGGAAAACGAGCCGTGGGCGGTCGCCGAACGCGATGACCAGGATTCGCGCGCGCGGCTGGCGACCATTCTCTACACCTCAGCCGAGGCGCTGCGAGTGGTGACCGCGCTGGTGCATCCGGTCATTCCCGAGGCCACGGCGCGCATCTGGACGCAGCTTGGGCTAGGCGAGATCGGCCAGGTGGATCTGCGCACGCTCGCCTGGGGACAACTGCAGCTCGGTACCAAGCTCGGCACGGTTGAGCCCGTCTTCCCGCGCGCCGACAAGGGCATGATCGAAAGGATGCAGCAGATGGAACAGCAACGCTCGACCGAGAGCACGACGAACGGAGACACCAAGGCGCCACGCGAGGCGCAGCCCGCCGCGACGAGCGCGGATGCCGCACCCTCATCGCCGGACCCTTGTCGCCCGTGGTTGGCGACAAGGTGGGTACGCCAACACCCGCTGTCGTGGACACTAAAATTACCATCGACGATTTTCTGAAGGTCGAGTTGCGCGTCGGTGAGATCAAAGTTGCGGAGAAGGTGAAAGGCGCCGACAAGCTGCTGCGCATGGAAGTGGACATTGGCAGCGAAGTGCGGCAGATCGTCGCCGGCATCGCCAAGGCCTACGATCCGGAAAAACTGATCGGGCGCAAGGTGGTCATCGTTGCCAACTTGCAGCCGCGCAAGCTGCGCGGGCTGGAGTCGAACGGCATGATCGTTGCGGCTTCCCTCGGCGATGACGGCCAGCCGGTGCTGGCGGGCTTTCTGGAGGATGTGCCAGTAGGGGCGAAGCTGAAGTAGGCTGCTATTCGCTATTCGCTTTTCGCGCTTCGCTTTGCAGCAAGCTTAGCCTTCAGTCTTTCGTGGCGAAGTGCCGACCCTACCAGATTTACGATTCTTGCCAGAAGGCGAAAGGCGAAGAGCGAACAGCCGCTTTATGTACACCGACTCCCACGCCCATCTCGACGGCAAGCGCTTTGATGCGGATCGCGCCGAGGTCCTGGCTCGCGCCAATGTCGCAGGAGTCACGACCATCCTCGCCATAGGCAACGGAGACGGCCCCGGCACGGGCACGCTCGATTGCGCCATCAAGCTTGCGCAGCAGCATGAAGGCGTTTATGCCACGGTCGGCATTCATCCGCACGAGGCGGCGCTCGCCAAGCAGGAAGATTTCGACGAACTTGAACGCCTGGCCCGCGACCCCAAAGTGATCGCCTGGGGCGAGATCGGGCTGGACTACTTCTACGATCACTCGCCGCGCGACGTGCAGCAGCGCGTCTTCGTTCAGCAAATGGAGATGGCGCGCGCGGCCAAGCTGCCGATCGTCATTCATTGCCGCCCGTCGGACAACAGCGAGAACGCGTGGGAAGACCTGCTGCGCCTGCTTCGTGAGCACTGGGCCTCCAGCGGCCTTGGCGGTGTGCTGCACTGCTTCACCGGGACGGTGGAGCACGCGCGAGCCGCGCTCGATCTAGGATTTGTGATTTCGTTCGCCGGAAACATTACCTATCCCAAGGCGCAGAACATTCGCGACGCCGCCAGCATGGTTCCGCTCGACCGTATGTTCATCGAGACGGACTGTCCGTACCTTGCGCCGGTGCCTCATCGCGGCCAGCGCAACGAGCCCGCGTATGTGATTGAGACCGCCCGCCGGATTGGTGAGCTGCGCGGAGTATCGGCGGAAGAGATTGGCGGGCAAACGTCGCGAAACTTCTGGCGCAGTTTTTCGGGCTGGCGCAATCCGAATCATCTGTCCGGCCTAGAGCCGCGGCCATACCATGCCGGTTGCAGCCAAAAACAGCCTCTCTTGTTACACTGGATTGCTTATGGCTGAATCCTTCGACATCGTCAGCAAAGTTGATTTACAGGAAGTCTCCAACGCCATTCAGCAGGCGCTGAAGGAGATCCACACGCGCTACGACCTGAAGGACTCCAAGTCCGACATTCAGATGGATGAAAAAGAGGCGCTGGTGCTCACCTCGGCTGACGACTTCAAGCTGAAGGCGGTCAACGACGTGCTGCAAGGGAAGCTGGTAAAGCGTGGCGTTCCTCTAAAGGCGTTTACCTACGGCGCAATCGAAGAGGCGGCCGGCTCGACCGTGCGCCAGCGCATCACCATGCAGCAGGGCATCCCCATCGAGAAGGCGCGGGAGATCGTCAAGCTCATCAAGAACTCGAAGAAAAAAGTGCAGGCCGCCATCCAGGGCGATCTGGTTCGCGTCAGCGGCAAGGACCGCGATACACTGCAGGAAATCATCGCCCTGCTGAAGCAGAGCGATTTCGGCATCGACATGCAGTTCACGAATTATCGATCCAACTGAGGGGCGAACATTGAGCACGGCCGTAACCCACAACGCCAAGGAAGTATTCGACCTGCTGCACGACGATCTCGCTGCCATCGAGCGCGAGTTCGGTCGCGACACCGTCTCTGGCGTGCGCGCGATTACGGAAATTGGCGAATACCTCCGCGCCGGCGGCGGCAAACGCCTGCGCCCTGCCTTGCTGCTGCTCTCCTGCAAGCTGATGAACTACACCGGCCACGGCGCCATCAAGCTGGGCGCGGTGGTCGAGATCATCCACACCGCCACGCTGGTCCACGACGACATCATTGACGAAGCGCAGACGCGGCGTGGACGCCCTGCGGCCAACACCCAGTGGGGCAACGCCAAATGCGTGCTGGCCGGCGACTGGCTCTACATGCAGGCCTTCAAGATCGCCGTGCAGGAGCGCAATTTCCAGGTCCTCGACACCCTCATCGACCTCACCCAGGCCATGGTCGAAGGCGAGCTGCTGCAGATCGAGCGCCTCGGCAAGGCCATCACCATGGACGAGCACTTCGAGCTCATCTATCGCAAGACCGCCTGCCTGTTTTCGGTGTGCATGAAGCTGGGTGGAATTCTGGCCGGCGCCAGCGAGGCTGAGCAGCATCGGCTTGCCGACTACGGTCGCAACCTGGGCATGGCCTTCCAGATCGTGGACGACGTGCTCGATCTCACCGCGTCGGAAGAGGTGCTGGGCAAGCCGGTGGCCAGCGATCTGCGCGAAGGCAAGGCGACCATGGCCGTACTGCACGCGCTCGAGCACTGCACCCCGGCGGAGCGCGCCACGATCGAGTCGGTTCTCAGCAACGGTGGATTCAACGGCATCACGCCCGCCGACATCGTGGCCATCCTCAACCGCCACGGTTCCATCGACGCCGCCTACGCGCGCGCCGTCGAGTTCTCCAACAAGGCGCGCGAGGCCATCTGCACCTTCCCCGACTCGCATATCAAGCGCGTGCTGCTGTGGGTGCCGGAGTTCGTCGTGCAGCGGGAAAGCTAAGACGAGTAGATAGTGATTAGTGGCTAGTGGCTAGTTTCGATTGGACCTAGCAAGCCGAAAGCACGATTATGCGATTCCCAACCAAAACCTCCCTCACTACCACTATCCACTGACCACTAACCACTGATTTACCATGCCTGCTCCCGCAAGAAGTCGAAATCAAGTTCCTGGTGCGTGATCGCGAGGCGCTCGAGCGCAAGCTTCGTGAGCATGGGTTTCGCGAAGAGACGCCGTCCACCCACGAAGTCAACACCCTCTACGATCTGCCGGGCCAACGACTGCGCAAGAAAGGCGAACTGCTGCGCCTGCGCAAGTACGGCGACCAGTGGAGGCTCACGCACAAGGCGAAGGTGAAGCTGGGGCGCCACAAGTCGCGTGCCGAACTCGAGACCGGCGTCTCCGACGGCGAGAAAATGGATGCGATCCTGCGCGCGCTGGGTTTTGCGCCGTCGTTTGTCTATGAGAAATTTCGCGCTGAGTGGAGCGACGGCGAGGGCCACGTCGTGCTCGATCACACCCCATCGGCGACGTCGCCGAGATCGAGGGCAAGTCGCGATGGATCGATCGCACCGCGCGGCTGATTGATTTGAAGCCCGAGGACTACATCACCAAGTCCTACGCTGAACTTTTCTTCGACTGGAAAGGCTAAGACCGGTAGTAAGGCAAAGAACATGACCTTCCGCGAGTGCGGCGGAAACGCGAAGAGCCGTAGCAAATTGCGATAGACGATTTCGCCTGCAGGACGATGATCTTGGGACCAGGCAAGAACTCTGAGAAAGGTGTTCTGGTGGTAGCCGAATGAAATACCGCAAGCTCGTCTGCGTGATGCTACTCCTTGCCGTGGGCTGTGCTCAGGAGAAACCGGTCGCCGCAACGGCACCATTGCCGGCTGTCCAGGCTCCCGCAGAAAAGGAGCACACCGTGCTGGGCGTGCTGGAGATCACTCCCTTTACCAGCAAGATCTTCCACAACACGCGCATGCTGCGGGTGTGGTTGCCGGCCAATTACGGTTCGCCCCGCAACGCCCATCGCTCCTACCCGTGCTCTACATGCACGACGCGCAGAACCTGTTCGATGACGCCACCAGCAATGTGGGCGAGTGGCATGTGGACGAGACGGTGGACCATCTGGTTGGCAGCTTTAAGATTCCGCCCATGATTGTGGTCGGCATCGACCACGCGGGAGAGAACCGCAGCTCTGAATATCTGCCCTACCCGGATCCACATCACAAGCAATATGACGTGCCCGCTCCCAAGGAGTTGCGCGGCAACGACTACGCAAGATTTCTGCTCACCGAAGTCATGCCGTTCATCGAGAAAAAATACCGTGTGTCCCGCGGCGCAGCAAACACCGGAATTGCCGGCTCATCCTATGGCGGTGTGATCAGTCTTTACACCGTACTGCACCATCCGGGTATTTTCGGACATGTGTTGGTCGAAAGCCCGGTGCTTGGGGTCGGTGACGGACAGCTTATGAAAGATGCGGAGAATGCAAAGCAGCTTCCCCAGAAGATGTTTCTCGCTATGGGCACCAGCGAGACCGGGGATCCGGAATACAACGCCGAACTCGTGAAAAGTGTGGAGGAGTTGCAAACCATCCTGCGCAAGAGGGGAATGGGGCCGGAGCGGTTGAAGGTGGTCGTAGAAGAAGGCGCAACCCACAACGAGGAAGCGTGGTCACGCCGACTGCCGGACGCGCTGGTTTTCCTGTATGGACGTTGAGGCTCGCACTGGCGAAATCGTCATGGGACGAACTACCGGCTTTCCGTGATGAGGCGCAGTAAGTCTAGTTGACAGAATCAGTTCCCGCTTGCCTTCCCTGCCCGGACTAGGAGTATCATTCATAAAACACCTGGCCAACTCGGGCAAGCGTGGGGAGAAGGCATATGGTCCGCAAACTAGTCGCAGTTCTGATCGTGCTGATGGTTGCGGCATCCGTTCCGGCTGCGGCGAAATCACGTGGCCCTTCCACGGCGGAGGAACGGGCGCAAGCGCTCGAATATGCGCAGAGTCTGGAACAGCATCCGCTCGCCAAAGACAGCTTGGAAAAACGCATGTGGCTGACCGAGTGGCTGGTCGAGGTGCCGGACTTGACGGTCAATGTCTGTTGCCGGCAGTTAAAGGTGCTCGAGTCGCTCGACAAGGTGAATGACACCTACTCCAATCAATTGCGGATGCAGGTTTACTATTCGCAGGCGGCGTTCCAGTTGCAGCATCCGGAAGAGAAGAACATGGCGACGATTCAAGCCGCCGGACTGGCGGGCACCTTACGTGCCTATCGGGCTATCCAGCAATTCGATCCGAAAGCCAGGTATCCTCAGCTCGACAATCTAATGTCACTCGAGAAGCAAGGCAAGCTGCAGAAATACGTAGAGAAGCAAAGGAAGTGCAGCAAGAGCTAGCTGGCCTTATTTCCGGTTTTCTGAAGGGCGCGCGACGCGCCCTTTTTCGTTGCCTGGGCCGCAGGTTGGCGGTCTAAAATGACGGCCATGCACTACGACTTCATTGCCATCCCTGAACAAGACGTTCCGCGAGCCAGTAACCCTCTTTTCCAACATCTGCTCGATACCTACGCCAGCGAGACCGACAAGGTCGTTTCCGTATGGCGCAGCTTCGCGCAGGAGGACATGGGCTTCCGGCCGCATCCGAAGTCATCAACGGTGGCCGACATAATGAAGCACCAGTTGCTGTCAGAGCGCAGGTTCTTCGGAGAATTCGTCGGCACCCCTGAGCCTCCAGCCGGTGCGGTGCTGCCTCAGACGCAGGATCTCAACGGGTATATTCAGCGGGTGTCAGAGCTGGCGCGGCCACGGCTGGCTTTCTTCGCCACCCAGACGCCCGACTGGTGGTTACAGGACGTTCCCTTTTTTGGTCTGACTCGCCAGCGCATCTGGGTCTTCTGGCGCCGCGTGCTGCACACCTGCCATCACCGCACCCAGCTCACGGTGTACTTGCGGCTGCTCAACAAGCCGGTTCCCTCTGTATATGGGCCGACCTCGGACCAGACATGGGCAGGCGCGGATCCCACAACCTCTGTCGAAGCCGCAGGGCGCAAGTAAAGGACTTCGAGTTCCTTAGAACTTTTCCTTCAATCGCCGATACGTCGTCTGCAACAGCTCTGGTAGGGTGCGCGTCTCGCCGATCACGGTGATGAAGTTCGAGTCCGCGATCCATCGCGGCAGGACATGCATATGAATATGGCCGGCGACACCGGCACCGGCAGCCTTGCCGATATTCATTCCCAGGTTCACTCCGTCGGACTGATAAACCTCGTACAACACTCCCTCTAGTCGCTGCACCAGTTCCATCATCTCGGTCGCCGCAGCCGGCGGCAGTTGGTGGAGCTGACCAACATGCTCGTACGGCACAACCATCGAATGTCCGGATGTATACGGATATGCATTGAGAACGAGGAAATTGTGGCTGCCGCGATGGACGATCAGCGATTCCTGATCGTCACCGCTACGTTGCACATCGCAAAAGACGCAAGACGGTTGCTTGCCTGCGCTGGCGAGGTAGGTATACCGCCAGGGAGTCCAGAGATAGTCCATACGAGGGCAGACTACCAGACTGATGGACACTCCCCAACTGGTACTCCCGTGCGTTCAGCCTTACCAGAGCAAATGAACGAGCAGACGCCGTCACACGAGAGAGTGATAAAACCCCCTTGACAGCCAGCCGGAAAATGGGGGAAAGGCTTGCAAAATCAAGGCGAATCCTGTTCTCGTTTGTTTGACACTGTTCCGCAGCGGTTGCTATAGTCAGAGAGTTCCCTGTGAGCGCAGCCCGCTTCATAGGATCCGGCCGCTGGATTGTCCAAACCCGCCTTGAGCGGGAACATCATACCTGTCGATTCAAGCCAGCAGTCCGTTTATCCCAGGCTCTTTGCGCGTCTTCCAGCGCGCGAGTGTGTGTACGCAACCAATGTCTTTCGAAGAAACCACCGACCAGACCCCGACCACTGAAACCCAGGAATCCGCCGCTGAGCAGCCTCACGCCAGCCAAGCCTCTGATTCCACAACTCCCCCTGCCGAGACCGCTCCCGCTGCGGCTCCTCGTTCCGACAAAGAACCCAGCATGGAAGATTTCGCCACCGCCCTCGAGACGTTTGAGCAAGAACAGGCTCAGACGGAAGCTGCCCTCAACGAGGAACAGATTGTCACCGGCACAGTGCTGAAAGTCACTCCACAGTACGTGGTGGTGGACATCGGCTACAAGTCGGAAGGCGTTGTTCCGGTCGCAGAACTGCAGGACCACGAAGGCAACGTGAGGGTCCAGCGCGGCGACGAAATTCCTGTCATGCGCGAGCCCGGCCACACCGAAGAGGGCTACATCAACCTCTCTCACGAGAAGGCGCAGCGGTTGCGCGCGTGGGACGAGATTGAGAAGGCCTTCAACGACAAGGCTTCGGTGAAGGCACGCATCATCGATCGCATCAAGGGAGGGCTCACCGTGGACATCCTCGGCGCGCGTGCCTTCCTTCCCGGTTCGCAGGTTGATCTGCGCCCCGTGCGCAATCTCGACGGCATGAAGGGCCACGACATTGACGTCCGCATCATCAAGCTCAACAAGAAGCGCGGCAACATCGTGGTTTCGCGTAAACAGTTGCTGGAAGAGGAGCAGTCTGAGAAGCGCACCCATACCTTGGAGCACTTGCACGAGGACGGCATTCTTACCGGCACGGTGAAAAACCTGACCGATTACGGCGCGTTCGTTGATCTGGGCGGGATCGACGGCCTGCTGCACATCACCGACATGTCCTGGGGACGCCTGACACATCCCCGTGACCTGGTGCAGGTGGGCGATCAGATCCAGGTAAAGGTGCTGAAGTTCGATCGCGAAAAGCAGCGCGTCTCGTTGGGCTTCAAGCAGCTCACGCCTGATCCGTGGATGGATGCGGCGGAGCGGTATCCGATCGGGGCCCACGTCCGCGGCCGCGTTATCAGCGTGACCGACTACGGTGCGTTCGTCGAGTTGGAGCAGGGGATTGAGGGCTTGGTACACGTCAGCGAAATGACCTGGTCGAAACGGATGAAGCATCCGTCGAAGCTGGTCAATGTTGGCGATCAGGTCGAAGCCGTGGTGCTAAACGTGAATCCCACCGATCGCCGCATCAGCCTGGGGCTGAAGCAACTCGAGTCCAACCCGTGGGAGAGCTTGCACGAGAAGTTCCCTGTAGGGACGATTGTCGAAGGCAAAGTGCGCAACCTGACCGATTTTGGCGCGTTCATTGAAATTGAAGATGGCATCGATGGTCTGGTCCATGTCAGCAATCTCAGCTGGACCAAGCGGGTCAAGCACCCTTCGGAAGTCCTGAAGAAGGGCGATAAGGTGAAAGCCAAAGTGCTTGCAATTGAGCCTGACCAGCGCCGCCTCTCGTTGGGCGTGAAGCAGCTTCAGCCGGACGTGTGGGACAGCTTCTTCGACGAGCATCGCGTGGGTGACGTGATCCACGGCAAAGTGCTGCGCCTGGCGAGCTTCGGGGCCTTCGTCGAAATCGCGGATGGCGTGGAGGGCCTGTGTCACAACTCGGAGGCGGTGGACGCCCACGGTGCGCCTGTCAAGCTGGATCCCGGACAGGAGCACGAGTTCAAAATTATTAAGATGAACCCCGCTGAGAAGAAAGTGGGACTCAGCATCCGGGCGGTTGGCGAAGAGGCCACGCGTCATGATGTGGAGGCCTATAAGGCGCCGGCAGCTTCGAGTTCGTCAGGCGCAGCCACGATTGGTGAGTTCATGTCGTGGAAGCGCGCCAGCAACGAAAACAACTGATCGGATTTCAGCGGGACTGAAGAAGGCCGCCAGAACTGGCGGCCTTTGCTTCTGGTGCCTGACCGCTACTTGTTCACATCAAGCCGCAAATTGATGCGCGGTTGTGCGCGGTCGTCGAACTGGCTCAGGACTTTGGTGTCGCTCTTCTTGCCGTTCTGCTGGGCATACACTTCGTAGTCGATGTTGTTGGAAAGCTCCGGGAAGCGATAACTGCCGTCCTTCTGCGCGATGTAGGTTTTCACCCCGAGCGTCTTGGTGTTTTTCAGATAGACCACCGCGTTGGCCACCGGCTGATCGCTCTTGTCGAGCACGCTGCCCGTCAGCGTGCGAGTCGTAACTCGCGGACTCTTGCGGTCAGGGGAAGGCGATGACGAATTGCCCCCCAGGGGGACCTGAAATTGGAAGGCGCCGCAATTCAGCGCAATCAGCAGAACCACGGCAGCGCCGAATACCCGTTTCATCACAAGCAAACCTCCGCATCCTATTCTACTTGCTTAGATGAAGGCTGATGTCTTTGCGTTCGTCGTCGTCGATGTGGACGGTGACCTCCGGCTTGGGCTGGCCCTTGGGCGTCTTGATGTCGGCTTGCACGACGTAGTCTTGCGCCCCGACCGGAACACGCTGCGCGAACTCTCCACTGCGATCGGAAACCTGCTGCCACTTCGCCTTCTTGTCGGAGGCCCGGCGAATGCTAATGGGCACGCCGGCGACGGGATGATCGCCTGGTCCCCACACCGTGCCATAGATCAGCGCGTATTCCTTCCTGGTTGCCTGTTGCGACGATGTCGAGGCTTGACCGCCAGGCGCGGGGCCAGCGTGGCGCCAAGAACCGGAAGCGAAATCAATACGCTGGCACTACAGGCCAACACCCAACTCCTCTGATGCCGATTCGGCGCCGGGCCATCACTCCTCTTCCTCTTCTTCCTCCTCGTCCTCTTCTTCTTCCTCGTCTTCGACGCGGGTCAATTCCAAAGGCTCGACGGCCACCACCTCAAAATCGGTGCCGCACTCCGGGCAGGAGACAATTTCCCCTTCGTCAACTTCATCCTCTTCGATATCGAGATCGCCTTCGCATTCAGGACAAATGACCATAATGATTGCCTCCCTTTCGTGTCTGGAGCCACGCGCCCGAATTACAGCGCACCGCCTCTCCATTTATATTTAGATTCTCTTGGCAGCAGCGTCAAGTGATAGACGCTCGAGTCTTTCCAAGGGTTCGCGGAGTTCCGAATGTACATGCATGAAAATACTCTCAACTGGAATCGCGGGTTTGATGTTGGCTGCGCCCTTTGCGGTTGCTTTATTTTCCCAGCCGCCGGCTGGCGTCCCGGCTGCGAATGCCCGATCCGCCAGATCGCTGCGGCCCTCGGCGACGTCTCGGCCGCAGCGAATTCAGCAGACCATCGAGAAGCTGGTGAGCTTCGGCACGCGCCAGACGCTCTCTTCGGACATGCCTGCGTCCAGCGGTAAAGGAGCGAGTGCGGCAGCGGCATGGATCCAAAGCGAGTTCGAGCGCTACTCCAAAGACTGCGGCGGCTGCCTGGAGGTCAAGACCGACGAGTTCATCCAGGAGCCCGGGCCGCGCGTCCCCAAGCCCACAAAGATCACCAATGTCTATGCTGTGTTGCGCGGCACCGATCCTGCCAATGCGGGCCGCATCGTTCTGGTTACCGGACACTACGACTCGCGCAATAGCGACACGAACAACGCCACCGATCCTGCGCCGGGCGCGAACGATGACGGCAGCGGCACCGCGGTCAGCCTGGAATGTGCTCGCGTGCTCAGCAAGCATCGCTTTCCGGCCACCATCATCTTTCTCACCGTGGCTGGCGAAGAGCAGGGACTCAACGGCAGCGCCCACTTCGCCAAGATGGCCTTAGCTCAGGGCTGGAACATTGAGGCAGCGTTGAACAACGACATCGTGGGCGGCGACCGCACTCCGGGCGATACCTTGCAGGACCCGCACGTTGTGCGCGTCTTCTCCGAAGGCATTCCCAGCACCGCCGATGAGAAACAGCTAAAGACCATTCGCGCGCTGGGCGGCGAGAACGACGGGCCGTCGCGCCAACTGGCGCGCTACATCGTGTCGGTCTCGCAGGAATATCTTCCGCCCGCGACATTTCGGCCTCTGATGGTGTTCCGGCACGACCGCTACTTGCGCGGCGGCGATCATTTCTCCTTCAACCAACAGGGATTCGCGGCGGTGCGCTTCACGGAATTCCGCGAGAACTACAACCACCAGCACCAGAACGTTCGTACCGAGAACGGCATCGAATACGGTGACCTGCCGAAGTTCGTGGATTACGACTACACTGCCAACGTGGCTCGCCTGAACGCCGCCACGCTGGCGTCACTGGCATCGGCGCCCGCGCCGCCGGCAAATGTGCGCCTGTTGACGAAAGAGCTGCAGAACGATTCCACTATAGCTTGGGACGCTTCTCCTGGCGGATTGGCGACCGGTTACGAAGTACTGTGGCGCGACACCGCGGCGTCAGACTGGCAGCACGCGCAGACCGTCGGGAATGTCACGCGCGCCACTTTGCCGGTCTCGAAGGACAATGTAGTCTTTGCCGTACGCGCCCTCGATGCCAAGGGACATCGTAGTTTGGCAGTCGTACCGATGCCGGAACGGTGAGTTTTGGGTTTTGTCATCACGAGCGGGCCTGGGCCCGCGAGGGATCTGCTTTTTCGCTGAGGCAACACAACGGAGCAAGCCATGCGACGCGGCCAAACCATGACCATGAGTTTCCCGCCGTTCACCCGAGCGGTGAAGCAGTTGATGATCGCCAACGGCATCATCTTCCTGCTGTTCGCCCTGCTCGGAGCCTTCGCTCCCAGTGTCGCAGGCATCGGCGAGGAGCTCTTCCAGCTTCGCGCCATCGCGGTCATTCACGGATGGTTGTGGCAACTGGTGACCTACGCTTTCCTGCATGCGGGCGCTGCTGCACATCCTGTTCAATCTGCTCGCGCTCTGGATGTTCGGCGCGCAGCTCGAAATGGATTGGGGCTACAGCCTCTTCATGCAGTTCTATTTCTTCTGCGTGATTGGCGCAGCGCTGGTAACGGTCGCGGTCTCCTTCACCGGACTGCTCGGCGTCAGTCCGTACACCGCGACGGTGGGCGCGTCCGGCGGCATCTACGGACTGCTGCTGGCCTTCGGCATTCTGCACGGCGATTCGGAAGTCATGCTCTTCCCGCTGCCGTTCCTCATCAAAGCCAAATACTTCGTGATCGGGATCATCGCGCTCGCGCTCTACGGCGCGCTCTCATCGGCGCGCGGCGGAGGACAATCCATCGCCTACATGGCGCACCTTGGCGGCGCGCTCTTCGGATACATTTGGCTGAAGTTCGTTCCCCGCCGCGGCTTTGGCTTCGCGACTTCCGAGCGCTGGTTCGGCTTCCGCAACGCCTACTATCGCTGGAAGCGCAAGCGCGCCGCGCGCAAGTTCGAGGTCTACATGCGCAAGCACGACCGCGGCGATTACCGGCACGAGGACTACTTCGACGAACTGGGCAACTTCCGCGATCCCAACGCGCGCGATGCGCGCAAGAAGAACGGCGACTCGCGTCCTCCGTGGGTGAACTGATCGAAGCAGTAGTCAGTGTCAGTAGTCAGCCTTCAGCTCTCAGCCTTCAGCTCTCAGCCTTCAGCTTCCCTTTCAGCGTTCCGTTCTCAGCGTTCGTCCGACTTAAGTACGCTCGCGTTCGTCCGAAGATGCGGTTTCTCCGGCACGAACCTCCCCTCCTCGGTTTTACGTAGAATCAATCACTTAGCGCACAAATTGTACGTAAAATTTTGATTCCACACGACTTACACGCAAAATATTCTGCGATAAGGACTTACACTGAAAAAAGGGACGCTTCGTAGGAGCTTTGTCTAGCTCGACATAGATATATAATTATATAGATTAACGCAGGAGACATAGCATGTTGGCATCTACGAAATTGCTTTCAGTTCGATTGCCGGAAGCCGAGAGGCGCCGTATCAAGGCCTTGGCCGCCAGCCAGGGATTGACGATTGGGGAAGCGATCCGCGAGGCGTTCGACGCCTGGGCGTCCCAGCTCCAGCGGCAGGGCGCATCGCCTCCCGACGCGCTGGCGATGGCTCTCTCCATCGGTGGCCCGGAGACGCGTACGCCACCGACCGGCGCTCCTTCACGGAAGCCGGGCAGGCCACCCGGCGCTCCAAAGCGCACTTAGGCCAAGCGCCGTACCGCGGATGTGGGGGTGGCGACGGGAACGTGTCGTTACCTTTCACGCTGCTTTCCGGGGTGACGTATGATGTCGAATTCACCCCACCGGAGGACATGTGCAACACTTCGTGGCCGCTCTGCTCACCTTGCTCTTTTGCGTGACGCCAATCGCCAGCGCGCAGACAGGAACTTCCACCCCGCAACCAGCTCCGTTCGTGGTTGAGTACTATTACAAGGTGAAATGGGGCCATCAGGAAGAGTTCCTGACCCTATTTCGCAAGAACCATCTTCCGCTGCTGCAGAAGCAGATCGCTTCCGGGCGAATCGTCTCCGTCGATATGATTTCGCCGCGCTATCACATGCCCGAGCCGTCGCGATGGGATTACCGCGTAACCATCGTCTTCAAGGATGCAGCCAGCGCCATGCAAGGCGATCCGCCTGAGCTGGTCAAACAGCTCTATCCCGATCAGGCGACGTTCAAGCGCGAAGAACAGCAGCGGTTCGAGATCCTCGAAGCACATTGGGACCTTCCCATCACCAAGGTCGATCTCGAAAAGCAACAGCCATGAATCGTGTGCCCGCCCAGCTTCGCCGAATGCAGGCGAAAGGCTTGGGCGCCCGGCCTCGATGCTACTGTGATCTAGAATTGGTCGAAATCATGCACTCACTTTGAAGAAGAGCTAATCCTTTCGGAGACCAACCCGATGTCCGACCTCACGCTGCAGCTTATCGCTGAAAACAAACGTACCAAAGCTACCTTTCTTGACCTCGGCAAGTGTGGACTGACGAGGTACCCGCCGAAGTCGGCGAACTGGTCTGGCTGGAGTCCCTGTCGTTAGCATCGACAACGCAGGCCATTGACCTGGCACCGCTGGCGAGCCTGTCTGCCTTGCAGGCGCTGGATGTCTGGCACGCGGGTCACCGACCTGGCACCCCTGGCGGCCTCTCGCCCTCCAACGCTTCTTGCCTATAACACGCGGGTTAGCGACCTGGCGCCGCTGGCGGGCCTATCTGCCCTGCGAACGCTGGATGTCTCGCAGACGCGGGTCACCGACCTTGCGCCGTTGGCTGGCCTGTCTGCCCTACAGACGCTTAATGCCTCCAGACACGCAGGTCAGCGACCTAGCGCCACTGACCGGCCTGTCTGCCTTGCAGACACTTGATGTCTGGACCACGAAAGTCACCGACCTGGCGCCGCTGGCCGGCTTGTCTGCCCTGCAGACGCTTGATGTCTCGTGCACGCGGGTCACCGATCTGGCGCCGCTGGCTGGCCTGTCTGCTTTGCAGGTGCTTGATGTCTCGTGCACGAAGGTCACCGACCTGGTGCCGCTGGCGGGCCTGCTGCCCTCCAGACGCTTAGCATCTCGATTACGCAGGTCTCCGACCTTACGCCACTCGCTAACCTGCTGTCCTGCGGACGCCTTTGCGCCGAAAACCAAGTCGCTGACATAGCGCCCCTGGCCGGCCTGTCTGCCCTAGAGCGTCGTCGTGTCATACACCCAGGTCGCCGACCTCTCCCCGCTGATAACCCTCCATCGCTCAGGGAACTCCGGTGGAAGGGAGCCCAGCAATATGGAGTCACGGTATCTATGTCGAGGCCTGTCCCCTTACCAACCCACCTCCCGAGATCGTGAATCAGGGCAGTGACGCCATCCTCAACTACTTTCGTGAACGGGCGGCGGGCGGGGTGGACCACTTGTACGAAGCCAAAATGCTCATCCTGGGTGAGGGCGGCGCCGGCAAGACCAGCCTGCTCCGGCGTTTGTATCAGCCCGCCCAGCCACTGCCGGCGGAAAGCGAGACGACCAGGGGCATCGCGATCTACCGGCACGAATTCAGGATGAGCAACGGACGGTCCTTTCGCCTGAACGTCTGGGACTTCGGCGGGCAACAGATCTATCACGCCACGCACCAGTTCTTTCTGACCCACAGCTCGCTTTATGTGCTCGTCGATGACACTCGTAAAGACTACAAATCGGTGTCGGACGAAGGCTTCAAGTATTGGCTGGAGTTGATAGATGTATTCAGCGGACACAGCCCGACTCTCATCTTTCAGAACGAGAAGGGTGGTCGCAGCAAGCAGGTTGACCTCGGCGGTATCAGGCGGCGTTATAACAATGTGGAAGAAACGCTATGCCGGCAATTTGGAGAAAGCCGATGCGGCCGACAGTTTGCGCGATGGCATCGAGTTCTTCGCCAGTCATCTCAGCCATATTGGCGAGGAACTGCCCGCCCGCTGGATCAAGATACGTGCCAACATCGAGGAGCTCGCGCGCGAAGAAATCTGTACACCCCGGTAGAGGAATACTTCGGGATCTACAGCTGGCACATCGAGTTTGACGAGACGAAAGCGCTGCTGTTAAGCCGCTACCTGCACGACCTGGGCGTGTTCCTGCACTTTCAGGATGACCCGTTGTTGGCGTCGCACCGTCATTTTGCAAAACGAGTGGGCCACCGAAGCAGTGTTTCGCATCCTCGACGACGAAACCGTGAAGAAAAGGTTGGGCCGTTTCAACCATGAGGACTGCTCGCGGCTGTGGAAAGGTTCCGTTTACGCCGGCATGCACCCGGAGCTGCTGGCCTTGATGCAGAAATTTGAGCTTGTGCTATGAGCTACGCGACAGCCAGCCGTCAGACATGGCTTGCACCGCAGTTGTTGCCGCCCGACAAAGCCTCCGCGCTTACTGACTGGGCCAAGCCCGAGGACTTGGTGCTGCGATACCGCTACGAATTCTCTGCCCAAGGGCATGATCAGCCGCCTGACGGTCAGGCTGCACCGGTTTGTGCTCAACTCCAGATAAGGCCTGGATTACGGCGTGCTGTTCGAGCGCGGGCACGAGCTCAGTGCTGGTGGAGATGCTAGCCAGAGCAGTGAGATCGAATTGCGAGCCCGCGGGCCGGAACACAAAGCGCTTCGTCAGCGTCATTGCCGCCGATCTGGACGCTTTGAATGACTCATTCCAGGGTCTGCGCGACAAGGTTGACAAGCGCATTCCGTGCAACTGCAAAGTCTGCCGTGGGGCGTTTGTGCCTGAGTTCTTCGATCAGAAGGAGCTGCTCTACCGCAAGGAGCACAATAAGTTGAAAGTGCAATGCGAACGTAGCTTCGAAGACGTGGACGTGCTGGACTTGCTTGGACGGCATAAGGCTCGACAAGCTGCCGCGCTGGGCAACCGAGACGCCGGGCACGCCAATCCTCGCCACGACCCGCGTCTCTTTCTCGCCTCCTCCGCCGAGCTACTGGAAGACCGGAACAAGTTCGAGCTTTACGTTCTCCAACAGAACCATGAGCTCCTGAAAAAAGGATTCGAGTTGAAGGTCGAGCGATGGGAGAATTTTTTTAGCGCGATGTCCAAGACTCGCTCTCAGGACGAATACAACAAGGTTATTTGCCAGTGCGATGTCTTCGTGAGCCTGTTCAGCACTAAGACCGGCAAGTATACGGAGGAAGAGTTCGATGTCGCGCACCGCCAGTTTAAGAGCAGTGGGAAGCCGCTCATTTACACATTCTTCAAGGATACTGAGGTCAAGACCCTCAGTGCGCCCAGGGAGGATTTGCAATCCCTATGGGCATTTCAGGACAAACTGAAGGCGCTCGAGCACTTCTACGACCAGTACGACAGTATCGAAGACCTGAAGCTGCAATTCCGCGGCCAGATCGACAAGTTGCTGGAGCGAGGCGGCTGGCCGTCGAGTGCACCTCGGGAACCCGCGCTCGGTGATCTGGCGTGCCGCGGCGTCGCACGATCATCGTAGTCTCTTCGGCTTGGGTGCAGGTCAACTCCCAGTCGTTCAGGTCGAGGAAGACCACCATCGCCGCCAGCGCGATGCGCTTGTTGCCATCGACGGGGTTGCGCAACAATCCCCAGCCATAAGCCGCGGCCAAGGCCGGCACCGTGACGTTGCGCTTGTAGGCGGCCAGATGTTGGGGCGAGCAACGGCGGATTCGAGAACTCTCCCTCCCTATCGCTTCGCGACAAAGGTGGAGCACCCAGACGGAAGGCATGGGACGCCGGGGCTAAAGCCCGGTAACTACGTCACGACATTAACCGGACTAAAGTCCGGCGCTTCCACCGACGCATAACCGTGTCTGGCGTGGCGAACCCTACTTCTTCCCGCGATACAGCCCTGCGATGCCGAAGGTGTACGGCGTCCACGACACGTCGCGGAAGCCGGCGGTGCGCATGCGCTCCAGCATTTCGTCGGGCGAAGGGAAGCGCAGCACCGATGCGGGCAGGTAGGCATAAGGACCGCGCACGCCCGAGATAAGCGTGCCGATGGCGGGCAGCACGCGGCGGAAGTACACGCGATAGAGTTTGCCGAGCAGGCCCTTCGGCTCGCCGAAATCGAGGATGCCGACTTCGCCGCCGGGCGCGAGCACGCGATAGATTTCAGCCAGCCCGCGATCGTAGTTGGCGAGGTTGCGAAACCCGAAGGCCGAAGTCACCAGTTGGAACTGGCCGGTTGCGAAGGGCAGATTCAGCGCGTCGGCCTCAACCCAGCGAATGTTCCTGTCTCCGGATTTCTGCTCGGCACGCACCAGCATGGCGTGCGAGAAGTCGGCCCCGATGATTTGCGTAGGTGCGCCGTTGAGACGTCGGTACAGCGCGAACGCCATATCTCCGGTGCCGCAGCACAGGTCGAGCACTTCGGCGCCGGGCCGGCGCAGCACCTCGGAGAAGATGCGCGCGGTGCGGTTCCACCACAGGCGGTCCACGTTCATCGAGAGCACGTGGTTGAGCAGGTCGTAGCGCGGCGCGATGGAGGTGAACATCTCGCGCACGGCGTCGGCGGCCGCGGCTTCGTCGCGCGCTCCAGGAGGGGCCGCGCCGACGATGCGCTCGTCGGAGGGTGGCGCCGATTTGTTGGGAGTGCTCATCGATCTCGTGGTCTGATTCGCTGCTTAGTTCAGACTGTCATCCCCGACCGAGGACGTTAGTCCGAGAGAACAGCAGGTTCCTCCGCACGCGGCTGAAGCCGCTCGGTCGGAATGACAAGGAAAAATGATTGTGCATGTGAAAAACCAAGTTCGTTAGCCACGGATTTACACGGATCGTCACGGATATTTTTTAGAAGAAGCCGATCCGTGTCTATCCGTGGGAATCCGTGGTTCCCCAAAACCAAAGTTCCTCGCCTTCTTAATCACGAGACTACTTTGGCCGCAGACAGGTTCCTCATTTCCTCGATTGCGTGCAGGATCACACGTCGAGGAACGTCGTTGACTACCTCGACCGTCCCAATGCCGGTTGCCAGGACAAAATGCGGCACGCCACCAACGGTTTTCTTGTCGGCGAGCAGCCGCCGCAGTATCCGCCGGCCCTGCACCTTCAACTTCGGTAGCGGTCCGTAGGCAAACACGTTGGCAATGATGCGCTGGGCGGTGAGCGAATCGGTCCTGTCCAGGGCATAGCCGATCAGGGCGGCGGCGATCATGCCCCAGCCCACTGCCTCGCCGTGCAACAGTTTTCTGTAGCCCGTCTCGGCTTCCAGGGCATGGCCGATGGTGTGACCGAAGTTCAGGATGCGGCGCTCGCCACTCTCGCGCTCGTCGGCGCTGACCACCTCGGCCTTGACGCGAATGCATTCCGTGATCAGTTTTTCCAGCAGCGCGCCATCGCGGCGCAGCAGAGCCTCGTGGTTGGACTCCATCAGCTCGAAGATCGCTGGATTGCGGATGACGCCGTACTTCATGGCTTCGAACAGGCCGGAGCGGTATTCACGCTCGGGCAGGGTCGCCAGCACATCGGGATCGACCAGCACCGCCAGTGGCTGATGGAAGGTGCCAATCAGGTTCTTGCCCGACGCGAGATTGACGCCGGTCTTGCCGCCGATCGCCGAGTCCACCTGCGCCAGCAGAGTTGTTGGTATCTGCACCACCGGCACTCCGCGCATGAAGACGGACGCGAGAAAACCGCCGACATCGCCCACCACTCCGCCGCCGAGCGCCAGGATGACGGAGCGCCGGTCTGCGCCGCGCTTGATCAACCTCGACGCGAGCTTCTCCAGCTGCGAGAGCTTCTTGCTACGCTCGCCGTCGGGCATCTCGAGAAATTCGATTTTGCGGCCGACGCGGCTGAAGCTCCTGGTAAGAGTGCTGCCCCAGTGCTTACGGATACGCGGAGAGGTGACGACGAAAACCCTCGATTCCGATGGGACAAGATCGCGCAGCACGGTTGCGGCCGAGCGCAGCAAGCCGCGCTCGACCAGCACTTCGTAGGATCGCGAAGGAGTTTGGACAGGGATGCGAGTCAAGCGTCTAGTGTAACGGATGAGAGTTACCGCGGCACTCGTCCCGTCAGTCGATCAGAACGGCCGGACCGCAAAGACGTAGGCGAGGACCGCAACCGCCGCGAACACCGCTGCGAGGCCCATGCGCCAGCGTGCCTTGTAAACATACTCATCCAATTGGTTGGTGGAGAAATGACAGAAACCACGATCCGTTAATCGGCGATAAGCTTTTTCGTGCGCGTTCATACGAGGGCCTTGGGAGCAAACCTGGGCAGGAATACTTTAATGTTGGCAAACTTTCGGTGGAAAAGCCAGCCCCGAATTGGGCATTCCCCTTTTGGCAAAACGGCTTCCGGATATGGGTTTCCGCACGCAAACTGCGTGCTACCATGAGCCTTGAGAGCGCAACTGCGGCGCGAGTGGCGCCGATGGCTCGGTGGTATGAAAGCTCTTCCTGCCGAAACCGACTTCATCGTGGTTGGCGCTGGCATTGCCGGCCTGCGCGCTGCGGTGGAACTTGCGTCCGCCGGGCGCGTGGTCTGCCTGGCCAAGCGCGAGGTGACGGAATCCAACACCCAGTACGCTCAGGGCGGGATTGCGGCGGCGCTCAGCGATGAGGACGAAGTTCGACTGCACCTGGAAGACACGTTGAAGGCCGGTGACGGGCTGTGCAATGAAGAGGCGGCGCGGGTGCTGGTGGAGGAGGGGCCGCCGCGCATCGAAGAGCTCATCGAGTGGGGCACGGAGTTCGATCGCACCGGCACGAAGATCGCGTTCACCCGCGAAGGAGCGCATAGCCGCAGCCGGGTGCTGCACGCGCACGGCGATTCGACCGGCCGCGAGATCGGCCGCTCGCTGTACCTGAAAGCCTCGAACCTGAAGCCCATCTCCTTCCACGAATTTGAGTTCACGACCGAATTGCTGGTGCGTGACGGGCGAGTGGTAGGGGTTCGGGTGCTCGATGAATCGGGACAATCACACGAAATCCAGGCCAGCGCTGTGCTGCTGGCGACCGGCGGACTGGGCCAGGTGTACAGCGACACCACCAATCCCGCTGTGGCCACTGGCGACGGAGTGGCGATGGCGCATCGCGCCGGCGCCGAGATCAGCGACATGGAGTTTGTGCAGTTCCATCCCACGGCGCTGTTTCTGAAGAATGCGCCGCGGTTCCTGTTGTCGGAAGCGTTGCGCGGCGAAGGGGCCTATCTACGCAACTTCGAGCTGACGCGATTTATGCCTCATTACCACGAGGCGGCGGAACTGGCTCCACGCGACGTGGTAGCACGGGCCATCGCGCATGAACTGGAGCGCGTGAACCGTCCCGACGCTGCGGTTTATCTCGACCTGACGCATCTTCCCGGCGAGCGCGTGCGCAAACGCTTCCCCACCATCTACGCCACCTGCATGCGTTACAACATTGATATAGCCAGCGAGCTGGTGCCGGTGCGTCCGGCGGCGCATTACGCGATGGGCGGCGTGCGCACCGACCTGCGCGGGCAGACCTCGCTTCCCGGACTGTTTGCGGCGGGTGAAGTGGCTTGCACGGGCGTGCATGGCGCTAATCGCCTGGCCAGCAATTCCCTGCTCGAAGGACTTGTCTACGGAGCGCGTGCTGCGCAGAACATGCGCGAGCAGATCCAGTCCAGCCACAAAGCTCCAGTCGCCAGCGCCGAAGGGATCGTCCGAGGCCAGCAACGGCCAGCCCGCAGAGATTGAGAAGTTCATTCAGAAAGTGCAATCGTTGATGTGGCAATACGTCGGGGTGGTGCGCGACGGGAAAGGGTTGCGGCAGGTCGTCGCGGCACTCAGTGCGCTTGCCGGCCACCGGCAGGCGGTGATCGCCGTTCCCATGAAGCTGCCAACATCCTGCAAGCCGGATTGCTGATTGCGCGCTCGGCGCTGGCCCGGGAAGAGAGTCGGGGCGCGCATTACCGCCTCGATTACCCACTCAAGAACGAAGCCAAGTTCCACAAGCACTCGGTGGTGAGCGGCGACAAGATACGGTTCGAGTAAGCCGCTGGCGGTTGCCGTTCTTCCTTACCCGTTCGTCGCTGGCGCCTTCTCGCGGTCGGTCAGCGACTTCACGATCACATACAACACCGGAATAAAGAACAGGTTCAGCACGGTGGAAAAGATCATGCCGCCGAACACGGTGGTGCCGACCGAGTGACGGCTCTGCGAGCCGGCGCCGCTGGCGAACACCAGGGGCAGTACTCCGAGAATGAAGGCGAACGAGGTCATCAGGATGGGGCGCAAACGGATACGTGCCGCTTCGACTGCGGCCTCTCGGATGGAGAACCCCTTGTGCCGCAGCTGCTCGGCAAATTCGACGATCAAAATGCCGTTTTTGCTGGCCAGTCCGATGAGCATGACCAGGCCGATCTGACAGTACACGTCGTCCAACTGGCCGCGGAGGTACTGCGCGATCAGTGCGCCCAGCATTGCCATGGGCACGCTCAGCATGATGATGAACGGCAGAATGAAGCTCTCATACTGTGCCGACAGCGTCAGGTAAACCAGTAACAGGCCCAGGGCAAACAGCATGGCCGACTGGCCTCCCGAGCGGATTTCTTCCAGCGAAAGCCCGGACCACGAATAGTTGAACCCGAGCGGCAGGTCTTTTCTTGCCATCGCATCCATGGCTTGAATCGCCTGGCCGGAGCTGTAGCCGGGAGCATTGGCGCCGTCGATCTCGGCCGAGCGGAAGATGTTGTAGTGGGTGATGACCTGCGGCGAGGTTGACTCGCTGATGTTTACAACGTTGTCGAGGGGGATCATGGCGCCCGTGTCGGAGCGTACGTACAGGTTACGAATATCGCGCGGCTGGCGACGGAAGGGCTGGTCGGCCTGGACGTAGACGCGATAGGCGCGATTGTTGAAATCGAAGTCGTTGACGTAGGCCGACCCCATGTAAACCTGCAACGCGTCGGTGACTTGCTGGATCGGCACCTGTAGACTGCGCGCCTTTTCGCGGTCGATGTTGACTACAAACTGCGGATCATTGGCGGTAAACGGACTGAAGAGGCCGCTCAGCTCAGGGCGCGAGTTGCCATCGCGAGCGAGTTTCTGGGTGACGTTATAGAGCTCCTGTACGGTGTTGCCGCCTTCGTCCTGCACCTCGAAGGTGAAGCCGCCAAGGCTGCTGACGCCGGCGATGGCTGGCGGCAGGAAGGGAAAGGCCTGAATATCGGTAAGCCCCATTAGAGGCCCGCGCAGCCGGTTGACGATGGCGCCGGCAGAGTGCTGCTCCCCTACGCGCTGGTTGATGCTCTTCAGGTTAAGAAACACCATGCCTTTGTTGGGCCCGTTGCCGGTGAAACTGAAGCCGATTACGCTGAACGCGCCGATGATGTCCTTGTCGCTGCTCACAATGGCTTCGACCTTACGCAGCGCGTTGGCGGTGTACTCGACAGAGGCGCCCTGTGGCGCCTGCACCGTGATCATGAACCATCCCTGGTCCTCGTCGGGGACGAAGCCGGTGGGCACGATCTTGTACACCACGTAGGTTGCGGTCAGTCCGGCGAAGAAGATCACCAACATCAAGTACCTCAAGCGGATGGCCTTCTTCGCGCCCACCACGTAATACGCCGTGGTGCGATGGATGAGGTGCTCGACGCCGCGGAAGAAAACATTCTTGCGTCCGCTTTCCGGCCGCAGCAGCAGGGCGGAGAGTGAGGGCGTGAAGGTCAGCGAATTGAAGGCCGAGATGGCGATAGAAAACGCGATGGTCAGCGAAAACTGCTTGTACAACAGCCCCGTCGTTCCCGGGAAGAAGGCCACGGGAACGAACACCGCAACCAGTACCAGCGAGGTCGCCACCACAGCGCCCGTCACTTCGCTCATGGCCACCGACGCTGCGGCGTGCGAATCGCTGTGCTCCTGGCTCATGTGGCGCTGGATGTTTTCGATGACGACGATGGCGTCATCCACCACCAGGCCGGTCGCCAGGACGATTCCGAAGAGCGTCAGAGTGTTGATGGAAAATCCGAGCAGCTTGATGAAAGCGAAAGTGCCGACCAGGGAGACGGGAATCGCAATCGCCGGAATCAGGGTGCTGCGCCAGTCCTGGAGGAAGACCAGCATCACCACCATGACGAAGAAGATAGCTTCGGCAAGCGTCTTCAACACCTCTCTGATGGAATCGCCAACGAATGTCGTGGTGTCAAAAGCAATGGCGTACTGCAGGGCGGAAGGAAACCGCTTGGAAAGCCGGTCCAACTCGGCACGGACGGCTTTGTCCACGTCGAGCGCATTGGCGGTGGGCAACTGGGTAATGCCGATGCCAACGCCGTCGTACCCGTTGAAGCGAAGCCGGGCGCTGTAATCTTCGGCTCCCAGCTGCGCATAGCCAACATCGATGAGGCGAACCAGCGCGCCGTTGCTGCCAGGCTTGAGGATGATGTGATCGAACTGTTGCGGATCGGTCAGCCGTCCGACAGCGCGCACGCTGATCTGATACATCTGATTGACGTCGGCGGGCTGGGCGCCGACCTGCCCGGAAGCGATCTGGACATTCTGCTGCGACAACGCCGAGACCACGTCCGACGCTGTCAGGCCCCGGGCCGCCAACCGCGCGGGGTCGAGCCACAAGCGCATGGAGTACTTGCGCTCGCCAAAGATCTGCACATCGGCAACACCGTGGACGCGTTTCAGCGCATCCTTAACGTAGATGTCGATGTAGTTGCTGACGAACTCGTTGTCGTAGCGGTTATCGAGGCTGTAGAAGCCGGCTGCCATGATGAACGAAGTCGAGACCTTGTTGACGGTCACTCCGGTGGTCTTAACCTCGTTGGGCAAGCGTCCCAGGACGCCGGAGACGCGGTTCTGTACATCGACCGCCGCGATGTCGAGGGGACGGGTCAGCTCAAAGACGATGGTGATGGTGCTGCTGCCATCGTTGCCACTGCTGGAAGTCATGTAGCGCATGCCCTCCACGCCGTTGATGGCTTCTTCCAGGATGATGGTGACCGACGACTCGACAGCCTGGGCATTGGCGCCGGTGTAGAAGCAGTTCACGGAAATCTGCGGCGGCGCCAGTTCAGGAAACTGGGCAATCGGCAGAAACGGGATGCAGACCGCTCCGGCGATGACGATGAACAGCGAAGTTACGGTCGAGAAGACTGGACGCTTAATGAAGAAATCAGCAAACAAGCAGTGTGCCCCTTATCAGGTAGAGCCGGGGCTAAAGCCCCTGTAATCCTCCAACTACACGAACGCGGGCCTAAAGGCCCGCACTACCCGTACAACTTGCGCTACTGCTCAATCTTGATGGGAGCGCCGTCGGCGAGGCTCTGCCCGCCGGAGACGATAACCTGATCTCCAGCCTTCAGGCCGCTCCGGACCACGTAGTCATTGCCCGTGATTTCGCCTAGCTGCAGAGGCCGCTGGTGAGCCACGATCTTGCCATCCTGCTGCTCGGCGACAAAGGCAAAGAATTGACCGCTGACACGCGACACCGCGACCACCGGCACGGTGATGCCAGGATGGGTGTTCCAGATGATGCGGGCCCGCACCAATTGCATGGAGCGCAGCGAATTCTCTGCCTGGTCCGCCGGGGCCTTGGCTAGCACCGATTGCGTGGCTGGGTCAATTTGCGGCGAGATGAAGTACACCTTGGTGCGTAGCAATATTTTGCCGGCGTTGTCCAGCACCTCGACGGGAGCATCCATCTTGATCTCCCCCGCGTGCTCGGATGGAATTTGGATGTACACCTCGAGCGCCCGGCGCTCGTCAATCGTGGTCAGGGGCGTAGTGTTGGTGACGCGATCGCCCACGTGGACCGGAACGTCGCCAACAATTCCGTCGGTAGGCGAGAAGACGCTGTAGTACTTCAATTGCACCTGTTGCTGATTGACCTGCGCATCCAGCGACTTCACGTCGGCATAGGCGGCTTCGTAGGAGGTCTGCGCCTGATCGAAGTCCTGTTTGCTCATGACCCCGGACTCATAAAGCGTCTTGGCCCGGGTCAATTGCACCTTCGTCCATTGCAGAGTCGCCTCTTTCGAATTGCGTTGCGAGTCGAAACTGGAGACGGCAGCCTGCTGCCGGCGCGGGTCGATCTCCATCAGGGTTTGGCCCTTCCTGGCGAATTCGCCCGAATGCACCTTGATGTCGAAGATCCAGCCCTCGACGTCAGACATGATGGTGGCCGAGTGCCGCGACTTAATGGTGGCAACGTATTCCGACGAGTCCCCGACCTCGTGGTCTTCAAGTTTCTGCACCTTGACCGGCATGGTGGGGATACCCTGAGGCCCTACCGCAGCCCGGCCTCGGCTACAGGCCGCCAACAGAAGAGCGGACGTAATTACGCATGCGAGAAGAATGCCTGATATGTACGCGTTGGCGCGGCAGTGACCAAATCGAACGCGCGGACTGAAATAGCTCATGCAAATCCCAATTTCTTGGAAGGATGAAGGCGCAGTAACGCCCCGGTTCGTTATTAGATTGTAAACCGGACTGAAGGACTCAGGAGAGCAACAGACGAGTGAGCGGGCCACTGTGGATCGGGCAAGAAATGTGAGTCCAGCAGGCGAGCTGACCATCTAAAAGCCTGATTGAAAGAATTACGGAGAATTGTGAGCATCGTTCGAACCGTATGTGGGCCGTGGGCTGGTTACAGCCCGTCCTCTTCAACGTTACGCACTGAACTCTAAGAATGTGAGCGGCCTCGGAGACACGCTTCCGAGGAGGATGGCTATGACGAAGTTTCGTTTGTTTGTAATTTCCTTGGTTTTCGTGGTCTTTGCGGGCTGGATGTTTTCCGTCCGCGCGACCGAGAAGAACGCGGTTGGGCTGCCGAATCCGGCGGTGGACGAGTCACCGGCGACGAAGAACGGGCAGGAGACCCTGGTGCTGGCGGGCGGTTGCTTCTGGGGCGTGCAAGCTGTATTTCAGCACGTGAAGGGCGTGGTTAGCGCCACGTCCGGCTACTCCGGAGGCGGGTCCAACACGGCTGAATATGAGGTGGTGAGCACGGGTACGACTGGCCACGCTGAGTCGGTGAAGGTCGTTTACGACCCCTCGAAGATCACCTACGGTGAGCTGCTGAAGGTGTTCTTTTCTGTCGCACTCGATCCCACGCAGTTGAACCGCCAGGGCCCGGACGAAGGCACGCAGTACCGCTCCGCTATCTTCTATGGCAACGACGAACAGAAGCGCATCGCGGAGGCGTACATTGCGCAATTGGATCAGGTCAAGGCCTTTCCGCGCCCCATCGTGACCCAGGTGGTGGCGCTGAAGGCGTTCTATCCGGCGGAGGCGTATCACCAGAACTATGCGACGTTGCACCCTGACAACCCTTACATCCGGTACAACGATCTGCCCAAGGTGGCGCACCTCAAGGAACAGTTTCCGAATCTTTACCAGGCGAACATTGCCGGTCACTAAAATCGCGGTTCGCGGTTCGCCTTTCGCGCGGAATGCGGAATAGGGTTACACAGCGACCTGCTAGCGGCGAAAATTGAAGAGTGATCTGGCGAAAAGCGAATAGAACTTAGCGAAGAGCGCCCATATGAGTGACCGAAGAGATTTTCTCAAAACAACTTTTCTATCCCTATCAGGAGTGGCGATTATGAGCTTATTGAATCGTTCTGAAGCGACCGCCGAGCCGGCCACGCAATATGTTGAGGTCGTGGAGTTCGACGACTCGGGCAAGAAAATTGGAATGAAGCGCGTGGAGAAGGTGGTCAAGACCGACGCCGAATGGCGCGCCCAGTTGACCCCCGAGCAGTACGACGTGACCCGCAAGGAGGGCACGGAGCGGGCCTTCACCGGGCAATACTGGGACCTGCATGCCAAGGGAATCTTCCGCTGCGTATGCTGCAAGAATGCCCTGTTCACGTCGGCGACCAAGTTCGACTCCGGCACCGGCTGGCCGAGCTTCTGGGAGCCGATCGCGAAGCAGAACGTGAAGGAAAACACCGACCGCAGTCTTGGCATGACCCGCAACGAGGTGGAATGCACGGAGTGCGACGCGCACCTGGGACATGTTTTCGACGACGGTCCCAAGCCGACGGGCCTGCGCTACTGCATGAATTCAGCGGCGCTGCTCTTCGTCAAGAGCTAGGGACGCGGATACCGCTGAGTCTGCGTTGTTCAGATTCTGCAGCGCCTGTCTTCGACGTGGCGCGATCTTGATTCACATATTTCGTCATAGGCACTGCCGCACCTAGCTTGAAAGTCCTGAGCGGCTTGCGTCACCCTGTCCGGCGTGCCGAGATCGCGCCAATCATATTCATCGGCCCGAAAGGCGAGGATCCTTTCGTCGCGGGCGGCCAGGGTCAAATAGGACGTGATGATGGAGAAGGCCCCATCTTCCGTCATCATCGAAAGCAGATTGGGAGAGACAACGTGGATGCCGCAAAAGGCCAGGGCCTGCATCTGCGGTGAAGATCGAACAACTTCAGTCTTGTCATCGCGGACAAACCTTCGGCCGCAGAGCCGGAGCTGCTCGTCGAAGAGAAGGTATCGAGAAGCCTCCCGGCTTTGCACGGCCAGCGTGGCAAGGGCATGATTCTCGGCATGAAATTGCACCATACGCTGGAGATCGATCGTGCTCAGAACGTCAACGTTGTGCAGGACAATCGGCACGTCAGAATCGTTGGAATCTTCGAGAAGAAAAGAAGCGGCCTTTTTCAAGCCACCGCCGGTGTCCAGCAGGACTTCCTCGCGAGAAACCTCAATACGCATGCCGAAGTTGTTGTTGGTTTTCAGGTAAGCGACAACCATATCAGCGAAGTGATGCACGTTGACAATCACTTCGCGAATCCCAAAGCTGCGCAGACGGGAGAGCGTGATCTCCAACATAGTGCGGCCGGCAATTTCCACCAGCGCCTTGGGGCGATCGTCGGTAAGTGGCCGCAAGCGTGAGCCGAGGCCGGCGGCGAAGACCATTGCCTTCATTGGGCCAAGTTCTCCAGTTCACGGTGCCGCACCACCACTTCCACGCCCTTCCGGTTGCGCAAACGCTGCGCCAACTGTTCCGCCAAATACACCGACCGATGCTGGCCGCCGGTACAGCCAAACGATACCGTCAAGCTCTTAAAGCCACGACGCTGATAATCGTCCACACTGGAATCCACCAGCGCCGTAACGTTGCTCAAGAATTGATGCACGCTCTCCTGCTGATTGAGATAGTCGGCCACCGCCTCGTCTCTGCCCGTAAGAGTTCGGAAGCGCTCTTCGCGCCCCGGATTGGGAAGACTCCGGGCATCGAAAACGAACCCGCCGCCGTGCCCGGTCTCGTCTTTCAGCGGGCCCCGGTGGAATGAAAAGCTGCAAATCCTGACTGTAACGTTTCCGGTTCCGCCAGCCAGCGCCTGCAATTTGTCCGATGCCAGGATGCTTCGAAACGCCTCCATCAGCGTCGGCAGCGCGACGGCAGTTCGACGTTATGCAGCAGCCAGCGCACGTTCTTCAACGCGAAGGGCACGCTCTGCAGAAAGTGCGCCTTGCGCTCATAAAAACCGCGAAAGCCGTACGCCCCCAGAGATTGCATGATGCGGACGTACACGTAAGCGTAAAAGTGCCGCATGAACGCTTCGCGATCAAGGTCGATGAAGCCTGCCAGCTCGTCGAGGTAGTGATCGAGCAATTGCCGGCGCAGTTCCGGCGGCAGATCGGCCTTGGCATCGTACAAAAGCGACGCGATGTCATACTGCAACGCGCCTTTGCGGCCGCCCTGGTAATCCAAGAAAAATGGCGCGCCGTCACGCAGCATTACGTTGCGCGACTGGAAGTCGCGATAGAGAAAGTAATCGCGGTCGGCGGTCAACAAGAGTTTTGTCAAACGTCCGAAGTCATTTTCCAGCGCTTGTTCGTTGAATGGGATACCGGCAAGCCGAAGAAAGTAATACTTGAAATAATTCAAGTCCCAGGCGATGGACTGGCGATCGAAGCTGGCGCGCGGGTAACAGATTTTGTAGTTCAGATCTCGGCCCGCCTCGATTTGAAAGCGCGGCAGAGCCGTAACCACTTTGCGATACGCTTCCACCACCTGGGGAGCGACGTCCTCGCCGTCACGATGGTCAGAGAGGAATTCAAACAGAGTCGTGTTCCCCAGGTCCTCCTCGAGATACGCGTCGCGGGACAAGTCTTCGGCATAAATCTGGGGAACCGCTAACCCGTGGCGTCGAAAATGTCTGGAGAATTCGAGGAAGGCCAGGTTCTCTTCGCGGACCGCATACCGAACGCCAATCGCGCTGAATTTCTCGCTGGAGAGCCGAATGATACTCCGCCCGGAACCGCCGAGTTGGCCCTGCAGAGGCTGTACTCGTTCGACGGGTGAGCGAAAATGCCGCTCAAACAGCTCTTTTAGAATTTCCATGAGAATGGTCTCAGCAAGACGGCACCCAGCCTGATCCTCGCCGTCCGCCACCAAGATAACATCGAAGGCGCAGTACAAGCGGACGTGGGGCTAGCTTGAGCTACTGAGAAGGTGTGATCACATTGCCGGCACCCGCGCCAGATCGCCTGGCGAATCGACGAAACCTTCGATGGCCCGCATCACGCCTGTTTGGGTTCCCGGTTGATTTGAAGAACGAGTTATGCGAAGTTTCACTGCGGTCGGAATCATTATGGCGGAGGGAGAGGGATTCGAACCCCCGATACCCTTTCGGGTATAGCGGTTTTCAAGACCGCCTGTTTCAACCGCTCACACATCCCTCCGCAGCCAGCAAGTGGTGCTGCCTATTATTTTATGACAACCGCCGGCCAGCAAGTGACGTTTGCCTGCCTTCACCAAAACAGGCGAGGAGAACCCGGCTCTGTGGTCGTTTGCAGCCTGCAGCACAACACAAATGACTTAGTAAGTTAAGATGCACCGACAAATTTGAACACCCGCTCGACGGCCTCGTTGAGTTTGGCCAAGCTGAGTTCGTCCGCAACTCTCTTGAGACATCTGTTACGAAGCTGGTTCCAGAGTTCCTCGTCCTGGTAAAGTCGCGAGCAACAGTCAGCGAACTCAACCGGGTCGCTTGCGATCAGACATTCCTCATTGTGTTCCCATCCGGCCTGTTCGCCCACCAGAGGCGAAACGACGGCCGGAACACCATAGGAGGCCGCTTCGTAGAGCTTCAGCGGAATACCAGCCGCGAAGCGGGTAGGAACCACAAAGACCCGGGCCTGCTCATATAGCTCCACGAGATCATTGACGGTGCCAAGGACGCGGACACCGCAACCCCGTTCTCCTGGCGTAAAGGTTTCGGTTCCTAAGCCGGCGATGATCAACTCTGCACCCGGTGGTTTGCCTGACATGGGGCCAGATCGAATCACAGAAGTAGCGCATCGCGTCCGAATTAGGATCACCGCCGCCATGCATCCGCCCCACAAAAAGGAACTGGCGCCGTTGTTGAAACGGCGTAGAGGTGGGTTTGGGTTCGAGATGATGCTTGGCGACGAATTGATTTGTAATCCCAGCGCCTGCCAGGCGTTCCGAATCGCGCTCAGAAACGCATACGATGGCATCGGCGACTTTGGCTGCTGGCGCTATTTCACGAGCAACCCGGCCGGCGAAGGTCTTGGGAGTTATGGCCTCGCCGGAAAGCAGGGATTTCCAGTAGTCCCGTTCGGCGAAAATGGCTTCGGCATCATAAATGACTTTGCAGCTCTGTCTCGCCCGGCGTGCGGCTACCTGCTCCTGGAAACGTTCCATGTTGTTCGGCCGGCATATCCATAGAATGTCGCAATTCGCGAAGTAGTCGTTGACAAGGTGGGTAATATCGCGAGTGGCGTCCAACAACTCCACCTCCCCAGGGATGTCGGTATATTCATTGCCGCCTACGGGGAATGACGTGGCAACGCAAGTTACTCGATATCCTTGTTTCACGATTTGGTGGAGTATGGCGTTGCTGCGCGGATTGCCGGCCCCCAAACGAGAGTGAGGAATGCTGTCTTCGATATAAAGAACGTGCCTGCCGACGGTCGGCAGCAGCAATCCTTCCGCGGACAATGTTGCTCTGCGAGCGAGGCAGATGATTTCGTAGCTCGTCCTTCCAGGTAGCCACAAACTTGTGCTGATTGGCTGCCATCAAGTGTCGTGCAGCATCGTTATTGCCGGATGACGCCGACTCATAGTGGCGGATCACAGCCTCAGGCTCATAGATTACCTGCTTGCCCTCACGCCAAACTTTCATGCAATAATCGGCGTCCTCGTAGTATGCCGGAGCATAATCAGCGCCGAAGCCGCCTAAAGAAACGAACAGGGTCCGAGGGGTGAACAAGAATGCTCCGGAGCAGAAATCAACCGGCCGACGGAAGTTGTATTGGGTTAAGTCCGCATCATCACCGCGGCCGTACCCCAAAGCCGTACCGTCAGACCAAATGAGGCTTCCAGCTTCCTGCAAGGCGCCATGGGCCAACAGAATCTTCCCGCCTACAGCTCCAATAAGTGGGTCGATTGCAAAGTTTGCCAGAGCCTTGCTGAAGCCATGCCGCTGCAGCAGGGCATCGTTATTGAAAAAACATAGATAATCGCCGTGTGCCTTCTCCACCCCCTGCATACACGCCGGACCAAATCCAGCATTCGTCGCGTTGCGGACTATGCATGCGCCATCGATCCGATCCAGGAGAAGCGGGGTCTCGTCGGATGACCCGTTGTCAACGACGATAAGCTCATAGGGCACGTCGGCATTTTCGCGTATTGAGTCAATTGCAAGAAGAGAGAGATGTGCCTTGTTATGAGTGACTAGTATGACCGACAGTACAGGGTCCTGCGCGCTGTTGCAGGAAATACGTTTGCGGCTCGAAAGGAGGTTTTGCAGTTGACTGTGGCCGTAATTATTCCAGGCCTGTTGCGCTTCTTCGGAAGTGCCGAACTGCCGGCTAAGCTTATTTGGTTCTACCCCGGTTTTCCATGGCTTATCTACCCGTGGGGGAAAGGCGAGGCTAAACGCCTCCCCTCCGAGGGAGAGGTTAGGACTATAGAACGGATCGTCTTCCAGCGCTGCACCCCAGCGCTGTTTCATGTAGGCAAATTCGCGTTTGGCGCGGGCCACATTTTCCGGGGCCAGGTCGGAACCGCGAGAGACAGACTCCCGGTGATATAACTCGGCGTACGGAGTCCAGACGATGCTGTGTCCGGCCAGCTTGATCTTAAGACAGAGGTCAACATCGTTATACGCGACTGTAAGGTTTTCTTCGTCAAACCCTCCCGCTTCAGCAAAGACATCTTTCCGGATGATCATGCAAGCGGCGGTCACGCACGAAACATTACGGACAAGTTGCAACCAGCCATAGTAACCAGGTTGGTTGCGCGGGAAGCTCTTGTGAGCATGTCCCGCAACACCGGTCATGCCCAAGACCACCCCTGCATGCTGAATGGTGTTATCGCCATAGCAGAGCTTGGCGCCTACAGCACCCACGCCGTCCTGCATCACCTGAGTGACCATTTCACCCAGCCACGCGGGATCAATCACTTCAATGTCGTTGTTGACAAATCCGAGCACCTCACCCCGGGCTTCTGACACAGCCTGATTGTTCAGGGCTGAAAAGTTGAAGGGGCCTTTGATCTGGAGAACACGAACTCGGCTATCTGCCCGCATTCGGTCGAGATATTTCAGGGTAGCGGGCTCGCGGCTCTCGTTGTCGACAAGGATAATCTCGAGATTGGGATACTTCGTCTTGTGTAACAACCCGTCGATACAGGTTTGTAGCAGAGCCAGTCGATCGCGAGTGGGCACAATCAAGGTAACGAGGGGCGGCGGATCGGGTAAGGTGCGTATGAGTCGGTTCCAGTAGGGCACGCTGCTCTTCGTGACCCGTACCGTCTTGCCGCATGAGGCAAAGTATTCCGCAATCGCGCGATGGGCAGCTTGCACCGCAATCGCCAGGTTACCGGTTGAAAAGGTCTGCACGTCCTGCGAAAGCCGCCAGTGATAAAGGACGTGGGGAATGTGCCGGACACGATCGGGGGTGGTCAGTCGAAGAACCCGCAATGCCAAATCGTAGTCCTGGCTTCCATCAAACCCTTCACGGAAGCCTCCTATCTGCTGCACCAGAGAGGCGCGATAGACGCCGAGGTGGTTGATCATGTTTTGCGAGTAGAAGAGTTCCGGATTCCACTCTGTCTTAAAGTAAGGACCGTGCCGGCGTCCATCGGCGTCTATCTTGTCCTCATCGGAGTAAATGAGATCTGCCTCCGGATGCTCATTCAACTCCACGGCGACCATAAAGAGGGCGTGGACAGGAAGCTCGTCGTCGTGGTCCATTAGCGCGATGAACTCTCCTCCAGCGAGGGCGATTGCCGAATTGCTGGCGGCGGCGATATGACCACGCTCAGTCCGATAAGCCACTTTGATGCGGTGGTCGCGGCGCTCGTATTCCTGCAAAATGGCTCGGATCTCGGCATCCGAAGAGGCATCATCCGCAATACAAAGCTCCCAATTTGGATAGAGCTGGGCGAGGACCGATTCGATGGCGCTCCGCAAGAATGGCGGTCGCGTATTGTAAACCGGCATAACAACAGAAATGAGCGGCGTCGAGCGCAAGGTACGCAGGTGGCGCCGAATCGCGGAAGCATCATTCTCGTTGATGGTGTCGTATCGGGAGACCCAAAGCTGGTAGTCGGAGGCGGCGGCCGCCATCTCCTCGGGATCGGTCGCCGCCAATGATGCCCCGGCGATTTTGTCAGCATCGGAGACCGCGCACCACTGACGCCCTTCCGAGGCGCCGTGCACCACGTAATGAACCAGCGGGTTGACACCAGCCTTGGCTACATCGGGATTATGATCGAGGTACCAACCCGTGTCGAAGTTCGGTCCAGGATTTCGACGCTCTTGGGCCCCCATCACTGTGTAATGCAACGCGGGATTGACCTTCGCCTCGGCCACATCGGGATAGGTCTTCAAATACCAAGCCGCGTCAAACAACTCTGATCGTGCAACGATGTGCTGTGCCCGAAAAAGCCGGGCCCGCGCCAGGAGTCGCTTCGGCAACTGCAGAGTGAGCGTCCACCAGCCCAGGCGAAGTACACGGCGGGCCCAATGGCGCAGCCGTGGGTAGGGCGCCAACGCAGCTCGCATGATGGAGACCAGGCGCCAACTCGTGCTGGCCTCAATCATCCCAAGCTGCCACCGCAATTGTTCCTTCCGCGACGTTTCTTGCTGCAGCTGATAATTCGTGGCTTCCAACTCTTGACGACTGTGGGCCAGTAATTGGTCTAAGGTGGCAATTTGTGCCTCCGACCGTTCGAGTCTCGCGTCCCGGTCGGCGATTTGCGCGTCCCGGTTGGCGATTTGCGCATTCCGGTTGGCGATTTCCGCGTCCTGGTTGGCGATTAGCTCCTCCAGGTTGAGGATGTGGGCGTCCCGCTCCGCCACCACCCGCTCGCAGCTCCCGAAACTGTTCTGTCAAGTCGCCGATATGCGCTTCCTGCGCTGCCGTAACCTGCGAGAGCTGCCGTAGCTGTTGTGCCAGGTCGGCGATATGCGCATCCTTCGTGATGGTCTCTCGAGCGACACCGTCGATGTACTCATCTCGCTTCTTGACCGCCTCTTGCAGGCTGCGAATTTCGGAAAAGTATTGCCGCAACCCGCTTGACGTCCTAGCCGTGCTGAGCCCCTCAAACGCGCGTCCGGTAACAGCTTCCTGGAACTCCGCTTCCAACGCGACCCACCGTTCTATATCGGTTGGCGCCACCAGGATTCCAAACTTGTCACAAAGCGACTCGATCACTTCCGTAATGGATTGCACCGGATTGGCTATCGGAACGCCAACGGCAAGGCACCACAGAACACCTCGTGTAACTACCCATCCCAGCGGGACCGGCGCGTCGCAGAGCCACTCCAGATCAATAGCTACCGATTCGCCGCCGCTCTCGAGCAAATTGAAGGGAGTACAGTCCAGGAAGTCGGCTGGAAGCAAATACGACTCAAGCGCCAAACTCTGACTCGACGCCTCGCCAGCGATCGGGTTGATGGCGTGCCGTAGCAGGAACTCCATCCACGGGCGAAGCGCTTCTACGACAGCGCTTACTTCGCCAGAGGCGGACCTTGCCTTAAGGACGCGCCATAGCAGCTGCCGGCCGGGTACGTACTCGCACTCGCCCAATACTTCGGTTATGGCGAGCTTGTCGACAACGATGCGGTGGGTATTTGACCCCGGAAGGAGCAGCTCCTTCCGGACCCGTATCTGTCCCTCCTGACGGACAATTTTGGTTTGCGTAGCCAAGTCAGCCGTGCGATGGACAGAGAAGGCAACCGCAAGCTCCTCGGGGCAATTCGGTGGAGCAGCTTCAGTGCTTGCAACCACCAGGAACGAGTTGCTCAAGTCTGCCAGTAGACCATTGCTGTGCAGGCTCGAAAATGCCAGCGCATCGTCAAAGGCGCGGTAAGGTAAGCCCGTGTAATCCCGCCCATGGCAACGAACCAGCAAATCGATGGGATCGAAAGCAGGCTCCGACAAACCGCCCTCAGCGAGGATGACAGCCGGCAGTTTGTAGTCAGGGAAAGGATAGTAGAAATGGGTGTGAATAAGGCCTGCGGCGGAGAGCTGCTCAACTAGTTCCTGCCGCCCGAAAGTGCGCACTCCTCTCTGATCGTAGAGGTCTTGAACACCAAAAAAAGGAATGCCTACATGATCTTCCCCGCAGCCATTGAAGTATTTAAGACCCAGTTTGTTTTCAATGGCGACAGCGACTCTCCCACCAGCCGCGAGCAGACGGGTTGCTGAAGATAAGTAGTGCCGGTAGGGATTGGGGTGGTCCGAAAACCGGGCCGCATATTCCAGCGTGCCGATCAGGAGTATCCAGTCAAATTGGCAATCGGCCTCGAAGGCGAGGAAGTCATCTACAAAAACGCGAACGTTGTTCAGGTCGCGGCATCGCTCGGCAGCGATCCGAGCGCGAGCCAGGCTGCCATCGACGGCAACCACTTGTGCTCCGAGCTCGCCCAGGAACCGTGTGATTGCGCCGCAACCGCAGCCGACTTCCAGCACCCTGTCGCCGGCTTTGATGCCCAGCGGCCGCACCAGACAGTGGCGAAGCGGGCTGAAGTAGTACTCACTAGGCCAGTCGTGGATTACTTTGCCAAGATCTGGAGAGAAGGTGCTGCGATCCCGGGCCTGCAAAACGGCATCCAGCAATCTCGCCTCGACTTCTTTCCCATCCGAATAGGCGAAGTCGTCGACATTTTCGCGCCGAAACAGTCGGAGCTGCTCGTCCCAGACATACTTCATTCAGGATCACCACGGAACACAGGTAAAAAGAAGGCGAAGTTCAACATATTCGACAACAGTCGCCTGTCCGGTCTCGCGATTACTCGCGAGGATACAGTCAACGAACAACGTCTCGAGTCGAACAATTATTCTAACAATCGTCGGGCAAATCGGCGAGCGCCGGCGATGGCTGCTGGCGCCTCGCTCACTCTTACTAAGAGACCGGCGTCGCATTGGTCGGGCGGAAATCGCACCATGACGGCGACCGCGGTGCGAACAGTCCGAGCCGCGATCACCTCTTGATGGCGGCTCAATTGAGACACCAGCTGCCTCTAGCTCAGCTCCGCACTTTGTGAGTATTCTTATCAGCATGATCTTTAACCTGGCTGACCGAGGGCTCGCTCAAGATTCCGACGCCCCTGGGTCCGGCATGGACACAAAAGCTTCTGAGACAGCCTTGCCTTACTTGACGCGGACAGTCGATCTATTTGGCCATTTCTTTCTCCTTTTCGGACTGTCAACCATGGTCGCTACGGTCAATTTAATGAGGCTGGGATATTCGACTATTCCTTTCTGGGACGAAATGGATGAAGTGGATAGGTACATCGACTCGATCCAGAGGTCCCCCTTCGGGTGGATTTGGGCGCAGCACAATGAACACCGGATTGTGTTCTACAAGCTTCTATTGATCGTCGACATGCAGTTCTTTGCGGGGCGCAACTGGCCGATGTATGTCGGCGTGTTCTGCTTTCAACTAAGCCTGGTCGTCATCTTCGGGTACATATTGTGGAAAGTAGGTCACCTCACGCCTCCACTCTGGGAGGCTTGCGTAGGTATTGCGCTCTATTGCCTTTTTTGTCCATCACAGTGGGAAAATCTATTTTGGGCATTCCAGCTTTCGTTCATGATGGTAAATGTCTGGGTTGCAATCGCAATCCTGTGTGTCTCCCTGCAGAAACAGAGGACTCAAGCAGGACAACCGGCCGGCGGAACGCTCCTGCTCGTTTCGTTGCTGGCGGCTGCTGCGGCTACGTTCACCAACGGAAACGGCGTGACCGTTTGGCCAGTCTTGATCGTAATTGCGCTCGTGGCACGGTTGCCATGGCGAGTCATCATTACGTACGTGGCTGGACTGTGCTGTATCGTACCGATTTATCTGGTGGGTTACCATTCTCCGCCTCAACATGCCGATGTGCTGGCTTCAATTCGACACCCCTGGTCTATTCTCGCGTTTGTGGAGAACTATCTAGGTAGTGCGCCGGTGGACAACGCACATATCGGATGGGCCGTTTACGCCGGTCGACTCGCACTCATCCTCGTAGTCATTCTGGCCTTTCAACTCCTTAGGCACCGAGGGCGCGCCAATGCTCTCGACTACGCTCTTGCGGGAATCGTCCTGTATTGTGTCGCGACCGCTTTCATTACGGCACTGGGACGGTTGAATTTTGGGATCGGCCAAGCTTATACCCCTCGCTATCAAACGTTTTCACTTTTATTCTGGTGGGCCCTCACCACGTGGATCCTCGTTGCCCTCTCACGGCGGGGGGCCGTGAAGTCGACGGTTGCGTTGTACGTGGTGATTGCGACGATTCTTTGCGCATCTGCCTTCCACTATCGACCGATCCTCGACATCGTTAGAGACCGAATTCTGCAAAGAGAGGTGGGCGGAATAGCAATGGTCACCGGCGTTCACGACGAGGAACTTCTACGGACTGCGATCCTGCCCTTCCCTGTAACTCATCTTGATTACCTACAAGCACACCATCTATCGCTGTTCTCTACCTCGACGGCGGAGCAGCTTGGTCAAGCCTTTGGCCAAAAGTATACGATCATGCCTTCAAACACATGCGCAGGGTATGTCGACGTGGTCTCCAACCCCGACCCCAGCCCGCAAGACGTTAAACTTCAAGGTTGGATCATCGATCGGCGAACGCGATGGCCAGTGAGTACATTGCTACTTGTTGCGGAAGACAAGATTGTCGGGCTTGGCATCTCCGGAGAACAGCGGCCCGACGTTGTGAACGCAATCCGTTCAAAACGGGCGCTGCGCAGCGGTTGGATCGCATACGCCAAGCTCCCCGACGCCACTCGGCAACTGGACGTTTACGGTGTGATGAACATATCAAAGGGAACAGAACTCTGCCATCTTCAGACGATCCAGGTCCCTAACTCAACCCGATGAGTCACACAAACCGCTGAGACTAGCTATACCGCTGCTCCTTTTTTCTGCAGGATTGCCCAGAACTCGTTAAATCCATACTGTGTTGTATAGATCCTCACGGTCTCAAAAGACACCGCGCCGATTTGATTCAGCGAGGCAACGATGTTCCGAAATGATTCCGGCGTAAAATACCATGCGTGCACATCGATATATCTGCCCTGCGAGTTCTTGTATTCCGATACCGCCGCCTCGCATCGCTCGCGGAGCGAAGCATTGGGATCTCCATGATCGCCCTGCCAATGCCTCAAGCACTCGTTATGGGTTGTCAGCGCCCTGCATTCGATCACGCTTCTCAACGAATGGCGGACATTATTGTTAATGTTAGCTTCCACAATCTGGGCCAGGTTGGTTTCAGGAATGAAGTGATCAAAGCAGTACCGCTTGTCCGGCACGAGCAGACAATAGTAGCCCTCGTCCTCAAGCAGATTGTGGATATCAGTCAGATGCTTTATAAGATTAGGCTGATGCTCAAACACATGACTGCTAAGCACAAAATCGAATTTCTCGTGGACAGTTGCCAAGTTTCCCTCTGCTGACACAAAATCAACATGTGGGATATTGGAGGTCTCAAAGCCGATGCTCTGCGCTCTCGCTATCAATCCTTGCTTGTCGAGCACATCGAAATATTTTACATTCGCGCCCTTCTTCAGCGGAGCGTTGAAGGGGCCAATTTCAAGCACTCTGCTCTTTTGAGGTATGAGGCCTACAAAGTCGTTACGATTACTGAGCTGATTGGCGCGCCTCCCCTCTCTAATCCCATGAAGCTGCCAGTGCTGCAGCAAGCCATCAGAATCGAAGTGCCTCAGGTCCTCGTAGGTTGCCTTGTAGCAAACCGGATCAAACTCTGGCGGGAAATCACTAGGACGCAACCTGCGACCCGCACTTGTCAACATTGCCAGTCTCTTGATATAGCCTAGAATAGTCACCACCATGAACCGCCGGTCACAAGCTCTCGCCTCGCTACCGGTCAGGGCTCGTCAAGTCAACATCCTCTCCGGGGCGCGTCAGGTCCCGGACTTAATTCCCACAAACATTGAGCGGTTTTGTTGGACATAGTAGCCGCCGGTCATATCCTGACGAATATCACCGAGAGCATCGTATTGTTCCAGAACGACATCGAATCCAACGGCCTTAATAGCAAAGATCAGCTGCTCTTTGCAGATCCAGAACGAACGCCTATTAGACCATGACGCCCACTTTAGATTGTCTAAATCCTCTCCCAGCGTCTTGTCGTGTTCATGGTACCATCTCCCTAACAATCCTTCATTTGAAGCAATGTCAGAAAGGCCGAAGGCTGTATTTCCGGGGGATGGTTCGGTCGTCGCAAAGTGTGTCTGGAGGAAGATAGCTTTTCGACAAATCGCCGCCGCAGCCTGAAGGAACTGTTTAGGCCGGTCTAGATGATATAGAATGCCGTTCGCAAATACGGCATCAACGGGTCCGTAGCTCTCAATATTCATCGCATCATCTTTGACGAATCTGAGGCCGGGCTGATTAACCCGCTGCTTAACGTAGAGGCAGTTCTGATAATTGCTCTCCCGGACTTCGATCCCAGTAGCAAGCATACCAAGTCTTGCAAACTCTAGCGTGTAGCCACCCTCAAGGCAGCCGATATCTAGAATGCTCTTCCCCGTTAGTCCATCGGGATAAATAATACTGAGGAGACGGTGGGCAGCCTGGAAATGAGGGTGAGTATCTATGGTTAGCCCGATGGCAGAATTAGTCTCTGAGCCGTCGTCTAAGCGAATGTTGTGACCTGTAAAAGGATTTCCCATTGATCACCCGTTGCAGCAACACGTAAAGTGTCAGCACGTATCCGATTGACCCCTGTAATGCTGTTGACCTGAGGACTCTCCACGGCGGTACTGACAGTATCGATTTTACATCGGGGCGCCGGGTTGTGTCTTGACCACGCACTATCGAGTCCACTAGATGCCACACGAGCATTCGCCGGCGTCTCCGCACCCAACTCGCCCTTACCCCAACGGAAATGTCGCGCGGTTGCCTCCCGGATCTATTGAAAGGCCGAACAGCAGTAGGGCGGATGGGCAGTAGGAAACGAGTACAACATGATAGAAAACGCGACAGAGTTGGTCCTGACTCGCACTCGAATGGAAGGAGCCTCAGGTGTGATCAACCAGTTATAGGTTTCGCCTCCATAACAGCAGCGACAATAGGCGCGGTAAGAGGCGGGTTGCCGACCGCAATCACGCACGTCTATAGTATCGGGGTGATCGAGTCCCCGGCTGAATACGACGACGAACTCCTGAAGGTCCATCTGCAGCAGGCAGCCGATGCGTTGCCTGGCCCCGACTATTACGCTGTCTTGCGCTGGATCCACGAAATCCTCAGGCCGGCAAACTATCTAGAGATTGGGTTTCGTCGAGGAGACTCCCTGCGTGCGGCGCTGCCCGATACCAGATGTGTGGCCATCGATCCAGTTCCCGATCTGGCGGCACCTCTGCCCCCGTCCACTCAAGTCCTGCCGATTTCCAGCGACACCTTCTTTCAGCGTTATGACCTTCCCCAATTGCTAGATGCTCACCACTTCTCGCTCGCCTTCATTGATGGCCTTCACTTGTTTGAGCAGGCTTTATTGGACTTCGTACACCTGGAGAGGTTCTCCAGTCGCCAGTCGATCGTGATGCTGCATGATTGTCTACCTCTTGACCGAATGACTTCCGAAAGAACCCGTACTACTCACTTCTACAGCGGCGATGTTTGGAAACTGGCCATGTGTCTCAAAGTCCACCGTCCCGACCTGCGTCTGGTTACCATAAGGACGGCTCCAACTGGATTATGTCTGGTGGGCCACATGGATTCTGACTCCGACCTCTTGCAGAGACGCTATGCAGAATACGTGGCGGAGTATGTTCCCTTAGGCTTTGACTACTATAGACAGCATCCGGAGGAAATGCCGGAGACCATCCCTAACACCTTCACGGCTGTAAGCTCTTGGATAAACGGTTTGCTTCAGGACGCCGGGTCTGGCGGCGGCCCAAAACCGTAAATTGAGCGCCAGTTAAAAGCGGGCGTAGGATCAAGCTCGGCATGCCCATCGTCGTAATGCAGGCAATCAGGGCTAATGGTGAGACGATCCATATTGAGCTTCATGTTGTCATAGTGATAGTTGTCGCCGCCACGCCTTAGCTCAGCCCTATCCTTGAGTAGGCGTGCCAGCATTTGCTGGTGCGAACGCATCGAGTAATGACGTAGGTTAAAGCGCTCCGGCCACGGGTCCCCCAGCGGTGGGTTGTGATTAAAAATGCGGACATTTGTGGCAGAACCTCTCCAAGCACGAATCCTGGGTGCACAATCGGGGAAAATAGAGTAATGCCGGATCCGGGCCGATGGCGATTTGATCGCCGCGTCATCGGAAGAAGTGAACCAATAGTTGTAGTTGTTGAACTGGATCCAGCTACAAGATGAAGCAAGGACCTCCTTCACCCATTCCCGATAAGGCCTGGACCGAGACGGGCCTTCCAGTATCTCGTCTTGGTCGGGCCATGAAATCCAGTCATAAGTGGATGCATAGTTCTCGATCAAATTGCGAGACATTGCGGGATAGAGCTCGTAGAAGTCGAAGCTCCTGGGTACGTATCGAGTTTCCAGCAACTCACCCTTATATTGCCGGATGATGGAAGGAGTTTCGTCAGTCGAACCGTGGTCCCACACTATCAAGTCGTGGTTTTGCTCCAGCAGATAACGGATGGCGTCTTCAAGAAAATCACCATCGTTATAGCAGAGCAGAACTCCCAGCATTTTCATTGGGACATACCCCTTGTTAGGCTCACGGCTGCGCAGGCAGGCAAAACTTCAGTCGCCGGCAGTTCCAGGCACTCACACTTCCCGCTGTGTGAGTGAAGACGCTGGTTGGGTTATTGTATCCAACACAATGGCGTGTGATGGATCAGCCGTTGCCCCGCTCGCGAGCCGCCATTTCGGCTTCCGCCTGTTTCAGGGACTGCTGCGGATCGCGGCCAGTCACGGCCTTGTACCAAGCTGGATGATGGGTCCACGCCCACCCTTCGCTAACGGTGCCACGGGTCATCGCCTGAATCGTGCCAGGCTCGCCGAACGTGCTGAGATAGACGTGGAAGAAAATCCCAAACAACATGATCAGCGCGGAAATATCATGGACGACATATGAGATGGACACCAGGATGCGCCCGAAAACCGTGGGGAACCACATGATGATGCCGGTGATGAGGTAGGCGACGCAGCCGCAGACAATCTCCCAAAACTGCATCTTCTGCCCGGCGTTGAAGAAGCCGGTCTCGGGGGATTCGGCGGAGTCGCTCCGTGTGACGTACTGCTTAATGTGCTTCATCCAGCGCGAGTCGGCGGGAGTCCAGGTCATGACCTGCCACCAATTCAGCGCCTGCAGAGCAAAGAAGAACACAAATCCCAGACCGAACCAGGGATGTAGAAGGCGGGTCATGGCCCCGCCGCCGAACAGCGGCGTAAAGAAGCGGAAGATCCACGGCAGATAGATGCCAAACCCGGACAGCAATGCGAAGAAGAAGAAGATCCCGACCATCCAGTGGAGAAAGCGCGTGTACACGGGATGCCGCAGCAATTCGCCCGCATAGACAACCGTGCGCCCAAGGCGGTCGATGGCATTGGTGCGATGCTCGAAGCGATTGGCCGTGGTCGCCATCTAGTTCTCCTTCCCCGCGGGCTGCGGTGGCGGGTCGATGAGCCTTACCGGCGGTGTGGGCTGCGTCCGCCGCGGACCTTCGAACACATAGTGCATGACCACACCCACGAAGCCCAGCATGGCGCCGAACAGTCCAATGGGCTTGAAGATGCTCTTCCACACCGTGAAGGCGAGAGGAATTCTGGGGCTTGCTGGCAGGTTGCCGTACTTCTCCGGCTTCGTGATGTCATGCAGCACGTAGATAACACTGGTGCCGCCGATGCTCTCCGGGTCGTACACGCCGGCATCTTTGAAACCTGAGACGTCGCGCAACTGCTTGGCGCGGCCCTCAGCCAGGAACTTCATGTCTTCTTTGGTGCCGAAGTGCAGGCAGCCGGTCGGACACGACTTAATGCAAGCCGGCTCCAACCCGGCTCCCACCCGGTCCGAGCACAGAGTACACTTGTAAACCTTCTTGGTGCTGGAATTGAACTTCGGAATATTGAACGGACACCCCGAAACGCAGAACTGGCAACCGATGCAGTTTTCCTGCTGGAAATCGACGATGCCGTTGGAGTACTGCACAATAGCGCCGTCGGCGGGACAGGCGCGCAGACAGCCGGGATCGGCGCAGTGCATGCACTGGTGCTTGCGCATCAGCCAGGCGAAGCTGCCATCGTTGTGCTGGTCCTCATTGAACTTGATGAGGTTCCAGTAATTCCAGTCGGTGTCCGGCATCGTCTGGTAGGTGTTGTCGAACTGCGTGGTTTGGAACGGCATGTCGTTCCACTCGACGCAGGCCACCTCGCACGCCTTGCAACCGATGCAGGTCGTGGTGTCGATGAGCTTGCACACCTTGTCCTGCCGTTGTGTGCCCTCGCCGGGCACTGGCCCAGGATGGGCCGAGATTTGCTGGATCCGTAGTGTGTTGCGATCACCCATCTCGTCCCTCCTTTACACTTTCTCCAACTTCACCAGGAAGCCTTTGAATTCCGGTGTGTAAGCGTTGGGGTCAATGACGGTCGGCGTTATCGTGTTCACCATCTTCTTGGCGGTCCTGTCCTCGTCCTCGGCGATTCCCAGGAAGCCCCAATGGATCGGCATCCCGATCTGGTAGGTCTTCTTGCCGTCCACCATCATGGCCTTGATGCGCTTGGTCACCATCGCCTTGGCAATGTAATCGCCGCGCGCGCTGGTCACCTTCACCTTGTCGCCGCCGCGGATGCCCATATCATCTGCCAGTTCGGCAGGAATCTCCACGAACGGCACCGGCACCAGTTGCACATTCATGGGATTGTTCTTGGTCCAGTAGTGATAGTGCTCGGTAAGCCGGTAGGTAGTGCAGACCAGGTTGTAGCCTTCCTTGACCGTCCCGTACTTGTCCATCGGCGTCTTGAACTTCTTCACCACCGGATTGTTGGACTGGTTGGGATGTAGCGGATTCGCAATCGGGCTCTCGATCGGCTCGTAGTATTCCGGGAAGGGCCCGTCGGCCATCGCGCCCAGCGGCACAAAGATGCGGCCGATACCTTCCGGATTCATGATGAACGGGCCCATGTGTTCTTCCGGCTTCGAATCGGGCTTGAAGTCGGGAACGTCATTGCCCACCCACTTCTGGGCGGTTTCGTTCCACCAGACCTGCCTGCGCGACGGGTCCCAGGGCTTGCCCGTCAGATCGCACGACGCGCGGTTGTACAGCACGCGCCGGTTGGCCGGCCACGACCACGCCCAGTTCGGTAGACACCCAGCCCCGATGGGATCGTCAGTGCCGCGCCTCTGGCATCATCGGACCGGCTTCGGTCCATGAGCCGCAATACAGCCAATTGCCGCACATGGTTGTGCCGTCATCGTGCAGCAGGGCAAACCCTGGAAGCTGCTGTCCGGCCTTGAGCGACGACGCCGGTTTTCTCGTCGGTAAAGTCAGCCAGCGCCTTGCCGTTGATCTCCTTCGCCACCTCCGACAGCGAGGGATGTGCCGGGAGCGTGTAGGTCCACGACGCGTTCAGAATCGGATCGGGGAACTTGCCTCCCTCCTTCTGGTACAGCTCGCGGATCTTCAGGAAGATCTGCGCCAGAATGTCCTGGTCGAGGCGGCAGTCTCCCGGCGGCGGAAGCGCCACGTTCTTCCATTGCAGCCAGCGCGCGGAATTGACGAAGGTCCCGTCCTTCTCGGCGAACCCGGCGCCCGGCAGCCGATAGACCGTAGTGTTGATCTTCTTCATCTCTTCCGCGGTGGTGCCCGGCGCCATCCAGAAGCTGCTGGTCTCGTCGGGATAAATCTCGCAGACCACCAGGAAATCGGCCTTCTTCAGGCGCGTCAATGTTCTTCTGCGTATCCGGGCCGATCATCACGCCGTTCATGCCAAAGGCAAAGAAGCCCTTGACCTTGCCGTTGTACATGTCGTTCCAGATATTCACCCAGGAGTAGTTGCGGTCGAGCTTCGGCAGATCATTGAAAGCCGAAGTCGTTTTCCTTGGTGGCGTTGTTCCCATACATGGCCTTCAGGAACGACACCGTGAACTTGGGCGTGTTCGACCAGTAGTTGAACGAATCCCACTCCTTTGGCTTCGCGGGCTTGGGCGTAATCCGCTCCAGATAGGTCTTCAAGTCCTTGTCGGCTGGCAGCCGGCATTTTGAGATAGCCGGGGAGGATGTCGAAGATGCCCGCCATGTCGGTCGCGCCCTGGATATTCGAGTGCCCGCGCAGCGCGTTCACTCCGCCGCCGGCGCGGCCGACGTTGCCCATCAGCAACTGCAACATCGCCGCCGTGCGGATGATCTGCGTTCCGAAGCTGTGCTGCGTCCAACCCACCGCGTAGATGATGGTGGCGACCTTCTTCGTATCGCCGTCCTTGCGGATCGGAGTGTACAGATCGTAGGCCTTCAGAAGCTGATCTTGCGGGATGCCGGTGATCCGCTCCACCATGTCCGGCGTGTAGCGCGAGTACTGCTGCTTCAGCAGTTGATAGACGCAGCGCGGATGCTGCAGCGACAGATCGTAGGCGATGTTGGGAGGCAGCGAGGGCGGAACAGGCGCGCCGCCGGGCGCCTTGGCGGCGGCTGCTCCTGCTCCTGCTTGCGGCCGCTGCGCTATCCCGACGATGTCCGCTCGTGTCTTGTTGGTTGTCGCTCCTATCACCGCCGGAACCGCTTTGCCCGTCTCGTTGCCGCCCTCCTGGTAATTCCACGTGGCCTTGTCGTAGGTCTTGCTCGCGTCATCGAAGCCCGAGAACAGCCCGTCTTCCGGCAGCTTGAAACCTTCCTTGATGAGGAAGGCCGCGTTGGTGTAGTTGACCAGATATTCCTTGGCCACGCGGTCGTGCGCGAGGGCGTAGCTGATGAGGCCGCCCAGGAAGGCGATGTCGGTGCCGGCGCGGATCTGCAGGAACAGATCGGCCTGCGACGCCGTGCGGGTGAAGCGCGGATCGACACAGATCAGCTTGGCGTTGCGGTTGCGCTTGGCTTCCACCGCCCACTTGAATCCGCAGGGATGGTTCTCGGCCGGATTGCCGCCCATGATCAACATCATGTCGGTGTTCTTGATGTCGATCCAGCCGTTGGTCATCGCCCCGCGTCCGAAAGTTGGTCCCAAACTTGAGACCGTGGGGCCGTGTCAAACCCGGGCCTGGTTTTCCAGGCACACCACCCCCAAGCTCCGCATCGTTTTCACGACGAGGTAATTGAACTCATTGGTATCGGTGCAGCCGCCGGTGAACGCCACCGTCTCCAGACGGTTCACGGTCTGGCCCTTGGCATCCGTCTCGATGAACGTTTCGTCGCGCGTCTTCTTGGTCCAGTGCGCGATTTCGTCAATCGCCTGGTCCCACGAGATGTCCTCCCAGTGGTCGGAGCCGGGACGCCGACCTGCGGCTTCAGCAGGCGGCGGTCGTTCTGAATGTCCTGCTGCAGCGACGCGCCCTTGGGACACAGCGTGCCGCGATTGATCGGGTGATCGGGATCGCCTTCCACGTGGATCACCTGCGGCGTGACGTTCTTCGCCTTGTCGCCGATGGTGTGGATGATGACGCCGCAGCTCACCGCGCAATACGGGCAGGTGCTGCGCGTCTCCGTGGTGCGCGAAATCTTCAGGCTGCCGGCCTGCGCCAGCAGCGGCTGCGCATCGAAGCCGAAGACCGTAATCCCGACGGCGCCTGCTATGCCGGTCTTGAAGAATGCTCGTCTAGATACATCCATTACGCAGCCCTCCGTAACGAAAGACTCGAAACCGTGAATTGGTGTAGGGATGGAACGGAAGCGCTCGAGAAGCGCGAAGTTGGAAGAACGAAGAAAGTGTGCGCAGTGTGGTCCACATCTTTACCAGGCCGTTCACGATACGACGAGGAACCCACATCTGGACCCCAACAACGCGCAACAGCGTATAACGGGAAACCCGTGCTGGTCAAATGGATTTGCGACGCTGAAAAAGGGATGGCCGGGGATTGAACGGGCGGGCTAAAACCCCATCAGATTCAGGCTGATCTTGTTAAACCCGTGTTCGATCGCCCACACGTCGAGCGGCGCTGTGGCGACCTCGTCCACCACCGGGACGGCGTGGCCGTCCACCGTCATGTCCACCGATTTCAGGTAGGAGTGACAGCTGTCGCAGGCCTCGACGCGCACCGCGGCGATGCCCGCGGCCGAATAGCGTGGCAGCTTCTGATGATCTACCTCGCCGCAGATCGGGCACAGAATCCGCCGGAACTCCCATTCCGTCAGGCAGAAAGAACAGACGAGAAAGCGCTTTCCGCCGTCGCCTTCGGGACGCAGCACCGCAACCTGCGGCTTGGCGCGACATACCGGACACACCGAGCCGGCGAATCCGGCCAACTCCGCGGCCGGGATTGCGGCAAGATATTCGGCCTGCGGTTGCAACAGAACGCGGGCGAAAAACGACGCTGTTTCCTTGCCAGCGCCTTCCGTCTCTTCCAGGAAATCGCGCAGCATCTGTCGCTGTTGCTCCGCAGACGCCCCGCTGATCTCCACCGCCTCCTGCGCCAGTTTCGATGGGCCGCTCTTGTGGACGAGCGAAAGCAAGGCGGGTAGCTGTTGCATCGCCGTGTCCACGTCGAGTTGCTCGCGAAACGCGCCATCGCGGCCAGGCGGCAGGCCGCGAAGAAATGCCGTCATAGAGCGCCTTCTGAAATTCCAGAATTCGCGAGTAGAACGCGAGAATCTCGGCTGCGCTGGGATGCTGCCCCGCGAGATCGATCGCGCGCTCAATGCGCTTACCCCACTCAGGCTTCTTCGTCTGCATCATGGAACCGCGGCCTCAGCGGCACCTACTATAGCAGCCGCAGCGCGTACGCTAAATTCTCAGACGCAGCCTGGCAATCAGCCCTCGCATTCCGGCCGATGTGAACGCGAGAGCCGAGACCAGCGTGCAAACGGGATTCGTTACGCTTGAGACTGATGGTGCTTCGACTTCTTGTTGTGCTTGCTGGCCGTATTCACGCCCTTGGCCGCTTGATGGTTGGCGGATGCGTGGTGGCTGGCTTGTGCCTTCGACGGGGACACCTTGGCCTGGGCCGCGGCAGGCTGCTCGAAGTGGTCGGGGTCGACCTCCTGCTGAGCATGGGCCTGCATCAGGAATGGGGAGAACGCACCGACTGCGAACATGAGAACGAGCATTCTGAGAGACTTCATGATAGTTATCCTCCGCTGAGATCTATCTTTGGGTATGGTGTAACCGTGAGGTTCACTTTGATACGGGTATAAGCAGGTTCACTTCCAGAGTCCTTTTTCCTGCGATGGCGATGGCGCGAGATTCTGCAGACCTCGGCAAGTGGTTGACGCAAAACCACGTAAGCGGACTCAGGATGTATGGGAGTAAGCAGAAACGATTCAGCGGAGTGCTACGAGGCGGTGCCAAACGCTATCTGAAGAGATAGCGAGAATAACCGAAAGGATAGGTTCCCCAAAAAACAATCGACCTGCCGCGTCTTGAGCAGACAGCGTGCGTGTTCTCATTCTGATCGAACCGGGCTGCCCCTGGCCGCCGGAATCGAAGGACCCCTATGTTGACTCCGTCAATCGCGTAGCAAGGAGTAGCACTAGCTACCGATTCCTTGGACCGACCGTCTACACTATCCCGGAACAAAACAATGCAATCCCATCTAAGCAATCTCTCCTTACTAACGCTCCTGTTGCTCGCTACTACTCTTCCGGCACAAGATCAGCCAGCTCCCGCCAGTCCCGGCGACCAACTTCCCCCTGTGCCGGGCAAAGTCATCACCATCACGCCGGAAGCGGGCTACCGCAATGAGCCGTCGATCGCGGTGAACACGAAAGATCCGTCACAACTTGTGGCGGCCTATCAGACGAACGCCAGCGTCGGTTACTCGCAGGATGCGGGCAGCTCCTGGAAAATCGCCACCGGCACCGCTCCCAAGGACTACCGCATTTCCGGCGACGTTTCGGTGATCTACGACAAACGTGGGACCGCGATCCTGTGCTACATCGCCTTCGATAAGCTGGGCACCATCAACTACTGGGCGCACGGCGCCACGCGCAACGGCATTTTTGTCCGCCGCTCGCCCGATGGCGGGGCCACCTGGGAGGCCGAAGCGCACGCCGTCATCGCCCAGCCAACCAAGCCCGGCATTCCCTTCGAGGACAAGCCCTACATCGCCGCCGACAACACCAACAGCAAGTACGCGGGAAATCTCTACGTCGGGTGGACTGAGTTCCGTATCGACGAGTCCGTCATATTATTTTCGCGCTCCACCGACGGCGGCCAGAACTGGTCGCCTCCGATCGACATTAGCAAGCATCACGGGTTGCCGCGAGATGACAACGGTGCGGTGGAAGGCTTCACCGGAGCGGTCGCCGCCGATGGCACGCTCTACGCGGTTTGGGCCGACGGCAACTCCATCGCGTTCACCTCGTCTCGTGACGGCGGCAAGACGTTTGCCAAGAGCCGCAGCGTGATTCAAACCGCCCCCTTGTACTTCGACGTTGCCGGACTGGACCGCGCCAACGGATTTCCGGAAGTGGCCATCGATCCGCGTCACGGCCGCAAGGGCCGGCTGTACGTTACCTGGAGCGATTATCGCGATGGTGATATTGGCGTATATTGTGCGACCTCGGACGACGGGGGTAAATCGTGGAGCAAGGCCGTGCGGGTGAACTCAAATCCCGCCCACGACGGTACCGACCAGTTCTTCCAGTGGCTGGCGGTGGATCCGGCAACTGGCGCCGCCAACATCATCTTCTATGACCGGCGGCTCGATCCCAAGAACCAGAAGACTACCGTCACGCTCGCGCGCTCCACCGACGGCGGGCGAACTTTTGCCAACTACGCCTGGACGCGCGACGCGTTCATCCCGCGCCGTGATGATTTCCTGGGCGACTACATCGGTGTCGCCGCCCTGAACAATAAGGTGTACGGCGTGTGGGCCGAGATCGCGCCGCCCGCCGCACCCAAGGAAAAGGATGCGCCTCGCGACCGAGCGTCGTCCTCAGACATTGGTTAAGGTTGGTGTAGCGGATTTTGGTGCCGCACGCTGAGCAGTGGAGTTCTGTCTCAGGGCGTCTAACCACGATTGAGGCTGGAAGCGATCTGAATAACCTGTTTTGTATCAGGGCACGTCTTCAGACGTGCCGCAGCGCGTGAGAAATGACTTGGGCTTCAGCCCCTGGCCTTGTTTTGCAGGGGCTGAAGCCCGGCTCTTGTCGCAGGTCTTCGGCACGACTGGAAGACGTGCCCTGATACAACACAAAATGATTTGTGAGATGGGTTCTAGCGGCTAGTTGCTAATTGCTGGTTGCTAGCTCCCGCCTCTCTCCACCGACTCGAAATCCCGCTGCTTGCTGGCCAACTGCGCATGCCACTCGGCGGCCGCCTCCACAAACGCGCGAAACAGCGCCCGCGAGGCTGCATCGTCCTCATAAGTGCGCTCGGGATGCCATTGCACTCCCAGCACAAAGTGATCGGGCGCAGTCCCTTCCACCGCTTCTTTCACCCCATCCTCGGGGCACCACGCCACCAGCCGCAAACCATCGCCCAGCACACCGGGAGCCTGATGATGGCTGGAGTTCACCGGCATGGCAATCTCGTTGCCTTCAGGCAGAGCCCCAGCGTCCCGCAGAATCGCGGCTAGCTTGGACTGCGGTTCCACTCGCACCTGATGCGCCTGAGCAACCTTGCGCCCCGCATCGTGCTTCACTCCCGCGGGAAGCTCCTGGTCGAGCGTGCCGGTGCGCCACACATTCAGCGATTGCAACCCGTAGCAAATGCCAAAGACCGGCTTGCGCATGTTGAACGCGTCCTGTAGAAGCAGTTCGTCGGCGTTGTCACGAAACGCGTCGGCAGGCGCTGTCTTGGGATGCCGCTCCGCGCCGTACTTTTCCGGATCGACATCGGCGGGACTGCCGGGCAGCAACACACCATCGCAAAGCTTGACTGCCTGCGCAATTTCCGAATTCGTGGCCTTCACTTCGATGATGACCGGCTCGCCCCCGGCCGCGCGCACCGCATCCTCGTATTGCGGCAGCGCACGTGACACGTAGTCCGGCCGTGTCGAGTTCGGCACCGGAATGGCAATGCGAGGTTTCATGGCAATTCTATTATCGGCTGACTTAGCTCTCCTACTGTTGCAGGCCCGGCTTGGACTCCATTCGGAAATGTGGTTAAACGAACGGTGGAAGCACCGGGCTTTAGCCCTGGCCGCGACCCCAACCAAACAAGGCTGAAAGCCCATGTCACGCTCAGGATGACAATGGCATCGGGGTACCCTTCGAGCGCGAGTTATACATCTCCTGAATCACGTCGCGCACTCTCGCTGCGAGCTTGTCCATATCGTGTGCGCGCATGCCGGCCGTCGGTATAGGCTTCCCGATGATCAACTGTACCGGCCCGGGCAGCACATGGAAGCTGTTGATGGGCAGAGTCTCATACGTCCCGACAATGGCAATTGGAACGACCGGTGTCTTGGTGCGGATGGCCACCAGAAACGCGCCTCCCAGAAACGGCTGCAAGTGGCCGGTTTGGCTGCGCCCACCTTCGGGAAACACCATCACCGGCAAACCATGTCGAAGCGATTCGCTGGCCTTGTTCAGGCTACGCAGCGACGCATGCGCGTCACCGTACACGATGGGAATTTGCCCTGACCGCTTCAGATGCCACCCCAGCACGGGATAACGAAACAGCTCCTTCTTTGCCATGATGCGGAACTGTCCCGGAATTCCGGCATACAGCACCGGAATGTCGAGCGCCGAAAGATGGTTCGCGGCATAAACCATGGGCCGTGAGGGATCGATGTTCTCCAACCCTTCGACGGTGACTGCAACCGACCCGGTCTTCAGGATCATGCGCGACCAAGTGCGGGCAAACCAGTGCTGCACCCGCCCGCCGCGATCGAACAGCGACGACAGCAGCGACAGGATTCCCAGCACAAACGTGTAGAGATACACCAGCGGCACGTACACGAAATACGAGCGCAGGCGGGTCAAAACCGACCCCCGTCGCTGCTCGCCTCGCGCCACTTCTTGTGCCTGTGTGTTCATCGCCTCACGCCTGCACGTCCAGCAGGGACATGGCTTCGCCCACCAGAAAGATCGAGCCGGTTACGACGATCACGCCGTCGGGCTCGCTCAGCTCCTGCGCCCGGGCCAGCGCTGCCGCGACCGTCTCCTCCGCGAACAACGTAACTCCGGTGCGCGAGGCTGCCTGCAACAATTCGCTGGTGGTCGCGGAGCGCGGATTGGCCACCTGCGTCACCACAACCTGCTCAGCCAGCGGAAACAGGATTTCGGCAATCTCCTGCAGCGGCTTGTCGCGCATCGCGGCGAAGACGAAGGTCAATTCGCGGTCGGGAAAATTCTCCGACAACGCCGACCGCAACGCCCATGCGCCCGCAGGATTGTGCGCCACGTCCAGCACCATCTCCCGCTGATGCGTCGCTGCCGACGGTGGCAGCACCTGAAACCGACCCGGCCAGTGGGTCTCGCGGATGCCCTGCTCGATCTGCTTCGGCGTCACCTTGAAGCCGAACTGCCCCAGCTCTTCCGCTGTGGCAATTGCCAGCGCAACGTTGCGCAACTGGTGCCGGCCCGCGAGCGGCGAATCCACGTCAATCTCTTCGCCCATCACCGTCAGCGGATAACGGTTGCGTCCCGCGACAGGCGCTGCGCGTCCCGCCAGGTAGGTCGCCGCCCCGGGCGATACCGGCGGAACATATTGCACAGCGCTAACGCCGCGCGCATTCTTCTCCAAAATGGCATGCCCGATGACGTCGTTGGCCTGCGGATGCTGGGGCAGCGTCACCACAACTCCGTTCGCCCGGATGATGCCCGTCTTCTCCCGAGCGATCTCGGCGATGGTATCGCCCAAATACTTCTGATGATCGAGCGCGATATCGGCAATGACCGAGATCAGCGGCTCAACCACGTTGGTCGCGTCCAGACGCCCGCCCATGCCGACTTCCAGCACCGCGATCTCCACGCCGACGCTGGCGAAATACTCGAAGGCCATCACGGTCAGCATCTCGAAGAAGCTGGGATGCCACGGCAACTTGCCCGCGCGCATCAGCTCCTGCGCAGTGCGCTCGACGCGCTCGTGCATGGCACCGAACTCCGCGTCGCTGATGGCCTCCCCATTCACCCGAACCCGTTCGTTGATGCGCACCAGGTGCGGCGAGCTGTAGAGCGCGGTCTTGTATCCGGCGACACGCAGGATGGCCGATAGCGTCGCCGCGGTCGAGCCTTTGCCGTTCGTCCCCGCAATGAGCACGCTGGCAAAGCGCCGCTCGGGATGCCCGAGGGCCTCTAGCATCGTGCGCACGTAGGCCAAGTCGAACTTGTGCGAAGGCGTGCTCGCCAGCTCGTGCCCGAGCGCGTAAAGCTGCTCTACGGTGCTCTGGTAGCTCATGCAGGTCACTTCAGATTACAACATTCGGCTGGGGACGAAGCGCGGTGGACAGCGATCAACCGGCACTTAGCGGCGAGCATTTAGCACCTAGCGTTTTGTGCTCCGCACTTAGCAGGCCGAACTGCGCGAGCACGCTGACTTTCCCTGAATTGTCATCCCGCGCGAAGACTCTAGCGCGAAGCTGTCGCGCACTCTATCGCCCATGGCCCCACTGAGTCCGTAACGCGTGCGGTGTGCCCGGAGTGGGCATTGGGCCCAGGACGAAACGTCCAAACTATGTGCCGTGTCTGAAACGGGATGGTTATTCCAAAGTGACCACCGAGCGCTCCTCCTCAGGGGCGCTGATGGGCACGATGGTAAGCATGTCGGTTTGGACCTTGTCCCACTGCTGAATGAGCAGGCCCTTGGCTTCGAACAGCTCACGAATCAGGCGCGGCTCCCAACCGACAACTTCTTCCAGGATGGGAATGAGAATCGCCAGCGCGCTGTCGCTGATGACCGACCGCTTGGCGATCGGCGCCAGGTATTTGTTTTCGGATACAGCGATGGTGAACCCATCACGGCGGTTGATGTGCAGCATGACGTGAATGTCAGAGCTGCCGTCGCCCACGTACACGATGCGATCAGGACCGGTCCTCAGTTCATCCAGCAACTTGTCGATGACGGCCACCTTTCCGTAACCGGCTGTCACCTGGAGAATTCTTTCGATTTCTCCCTTCGCGTTGTATTCGAATTCCGTGCCGTAAATGTGATCGGCAGGGATGATGCCCTTCCAGCGCCGAACGGATTACTTCCACCGGTCCGGCCGAGATCACATAGAAGTCGAAGTGAAAGTCCTCTACTTCCTCCGACAGAAAACGGTAGAGCAGGTCAATATTCGGCTTCAGCCGGACACGCTTGCCCGCTTCGTAAAGGTGCTCCGGACGAACTTTCGAGCGGAACTCAGGATCGTGCAATAGCAGATATGCGAGTTCGCCTCCCTGCTGCACGAGATTCAGTTTGGCCATGCCCGTGGCCTTGCGCTCGAACTCCGCCTCCGGAATCCCCAGCAGCTCAGCCAGAACATAGCCCGAATCATTGAAACTCAGTGTCTGGTCAAAATCGCTTGCAAATATGTATCGCTTCTTAGGATGGCCTCTATCGATCATGATTTCGTTCTCGGGTTGATCGTTATGCTGATGCATGAGTACGCACAGCCCTCTCTATGATGGTATTTATGATCACTCAATTAGATTGTTTATGGGTTTGAAAGATGATGAATTTGGCATAGATTCTTTCGATGTGTGCTATCGCTCCTGTTTATCGTAAGATAGCGAGCCGCTCCAAAATGAATCAAAGAGGATTTCCCGTGAAGTCGATTTTTGTCTTATGGATCGTTATTGCTTCTACCGCTTGGACGCAGACCGCTTCGACCCGCAGCTCTCCTCCCGCGAAGTCGAATTCCGTCTATCCGCAGGTGCAAACGCTGTATATGGACCTGCACCAGCATCCTGAGCTGTCGCTGCATGAGGTCAATACCGCGGCCAAACTCGCAGCCCGATTGCGCGAACTCGGCTATGACGTGACGGAGAAGGTCGGCGGAACGGGGTGGTCGGCGTTCTTCGCAACGGGGCCGGACCGACGGTCATGCTGCGCACCGAGCTGGACGCACTTCCGGTCGAGAGAAGACCGGCTCCTTACGCAAGCACAGTCCACACTAAAGACGATGCCGGTCACGACGTTTCGGTGATGCACGCCTGCGGGCACGACGTCCATATGGCTGCATGGTCGGAACCGCGACCATCGTGGCGCAAACCAAGAAGGACTGGCATGGCACGCTGACTCTGGTGGCGCAGCCGGCCGAAGAGCGCGGAATGGGCGCCAAGAATATGGTACTGACGGCCTCTTCACACGCTTTCCCAAGCCTGATGTTGGCATCGTCCTACACACTGTCAACACTCTACCCGCGGCAAAGTCGCATTCACTCCGGAATACGCCGCCTCGAACGCCGACACTGTCAACATCACGATTTACGGCAAAGGTGGCCACGGAGCCAGTCCCGACACCACAGTTGATCCGATCGTGATTGCGGCCCGCGCGATCCTGAGTTTGCAGACCATCGTATCTCGCGAAATCAAGCCCGGACAGCCGGCCGTCATCTCTGTCGGCTACATTCAGGGCGGCACCAAGCAGAACATCATTCCTGATCAAGTCCAACTCGGGCTCACCGTCCGCTCGTATACGCCCGAGGTTCGCAAACATCTGCTGTCGGGGATTGAGCGCGTGGCCAAGGCCGAGGCGGAAGCCGCCGCCGCTCCGAAGCCGCCGCTGGTGCAGGTGGTGGAATCCGCCGACGCGTTGTACAACGATCCCAAGCTTACGGAACGTATGACTCAGGTATTGGCATTGGGAGCGGACAACGTGGTGAAAGAGCCGCCCATTAGGGCTTCCGAGGGTTACTGGGACGTTGGGATCGATGCTCGCCGGTCACAAACGTGATAGCGCCAGCTTGGCGGCGTTGTAGCCGCACATGCCGTGCACGCCGCCACCGGGTGGAGTTGACGACGAGCAGAGATAGAGGTCGCGCGCTGAGGTCGCGTAGTGCCGGCGCGTCGGACGGAACAAGAACTGCCGTAAATCCACTGCACCGCCGCCGATGTCGCCGCCGATCAAGTTAGCGTCCATCGCTTCCAGCGAGGCCGGAGCAAGGACCCGCCGTTCCAGAACGCAGTCGCGAAAGCCGGGCGCGAAGCGTTCGATCTGCGCCTCCAGCCGCGGCAGCATGTCGAAGGTTGAGCCGTTCGGCAGGTGGCAGTAAGCCCAGGCCACATGACGCCCTTCGGGAGCACGCGTCGGATCAAACAGCGTTGGCTGGGCCAGCAGAACGAAGGGCCGCTCCGCATGATGACCATGCCGCATGGCGTCTTCCGAGGCAGCGATCTCTTCGATCGTGCCTCCAATATGGACTGTTGCCGCGCGCAGGCAATCGACGGCCTTCCACGGGATCGGGGACGACAGAGCGTAATCCACCTTGAAAACGCCAGGCCCATAGCGATAGCGCTCCAACTGACGTTTGTACCCTGACGACAAACCGTCGCCAGCGATCTGCAGCAACTGGCGCGGCGTGACATCGCACAGAATCACATCACAATCTCCCAGGGCGGAGAGACTCTCGATTCGGTTTGCGGTCTTCACCGTGCCGCCGAGAGTGGCGAGATGTGCGCAGAGCGCGTTGGTAATGGATTGTGCGCCACCGCGCGGTATCGGCCACCCGACCGCGTGAGCGGCCGCGCCAAGCACCACGCCGAACGAGGCGCTTAGCGGCTCGTCGAGGGCAAGAACGGAATGTGCCGCAAGCCCGGCGAAGAGCGCCTTGGTTCGCGGATTGCGAAACCAATGTTCGGAGAGCGCCGTTGCGGAAGGGAAACCAACCAACCCGAGGCGCGCCAGCAGCAAGGGATGCCGAGGGAACAATTGAACCGGACGCAGGATTTCAGGCGCCAGTACCTTCCAATGTTTCGCGAAGGTACCCAGGAGCCTGCGCCATTGCTTACCGTCTTCGCCGAGCACGGCTTCGGCCTCGCCGAGGTCGCGTTCCAAGCATCACGGCCGTTCCATCGTCGAGCGGATGCGCCAGGGGCGCCGGCGAGTGGATCCACTCCAGTCCGTAGTCGTGCAAGGGCAGCGAAGAGAAGAACGGCGAGCCGGCGGCCATGGGGTGCACCGCCGATCCGAAGTCATGCAGAAAACCCGGCAGAGTCAGCGGAAGAGTCCGCGCTGCACCGCCCGGCTGTGGCTCGGCTTCGAAGACCTCAACCTGCAAACCGGCTTGGGCCAGAACGATGGCCGCCGCCAGACCATTGGGACCTGCACCAATGACAACGGCTCGCTTTGGCGTTGCAGGCATACCGATCAGTTTAGAGCAATTCGTGAGGTGGGTGTATCCGGTGACCCTTCGCGTCTGGGTTAGCAAGTCTTCGTACGATCTGGGACTTCAACATCCAAATATCGTCAGGCCGATGGCGCCGCCGGGCTAAAGCCCGGCTTTCTTCCTTAGGGTCGGTCGGGACACGGCGCTGAAGCGCCGCTCTACCCGTGCCGGTACATTAGAAGGGTCTTAATCGTGCGGCGGCAGCGGCTCCGGCCATTGCACGACGCCGGCCTTTCCGTCGGGCAGGCAGTTCCAGCACCGGAGCGTAGAGTCCAATCAGCTGCCGGTTCCACCACATGCCGGTCGCGCGCTTCTCTGCCAGAGTTGTGAACCAGTATCGCCACAACACGGCGCGCACTTGTTTCGGGGGTGCATCTGGAAATGGATTTCCGGCGAACAGCGCAAGCACATCGGGTGCGCCGACGAGCAGACGCTCCTCGGCGCTCGGCACAATGAGGTTGTCGCGCCACGAGCCCAGCGACGCGAACCACAGGTTCCACTCGAAGCGCGGCTGGTAGGGCGCGTAGATGCCCGGCCGCTTGCCCGGGTCCTGCGGCTTGTAGCGGAACGGGTACGCGACCCACGTCTGTCCGTCGTTCGAGCCTTGGAATTCGATCTCGTAACGGCCGCGAGTCATCACCGCAAACAGTCCATAGCGATTCGCTATGCGAAACGGATCGAGGGCAGCGACCGGCGAGGTGGGCAGAGGCAGCCGCGGAACCAGAATCCAGATCATCTGAACCGTCGTCGCGTAGAAGATCCAGATGAGCATGACGCTGGTGAGAGCCAGCTTGAAGCGCGTGAAGCGGATGCGGCGCCCGGCGCGGACTCACGCCCTCACGCTGCGATTCGAGACTTGATTCTGCAGGCGCCAAGGCATCCGAATCTTGCGCAACTTGTGGCGGAGGGGTACTCGGCTGTGGCGAGATCACGTGCTTCCACCGTTGCGGCATGATCCGCAGCAGAAAACGGTCGTCCAGCAGCAGAAATCCAAGCAGCAGGACGAGGTAATTCAGGAAGGTGTAATTCGCGGTCAGGATCACCGGGATTTGCCAAGCCGTCACAATGAAAAAGCAGACGATGCGCCAGCGCCGTGGCAGAAAAAGCATGCACACCAGTCCCAGTTCGAGCACCAGCGTGGCACCGGTAGCGAAAGCGTGAACCGAATGTGGCAGATGCTGGGCGTACCAGCCAATCCAAGTGGGTAGGGGACCGTTCTGGTAGTACTCGTCCATGGCGGTGAAGTTCCGCCACTGGGGATCGCCGCTGGCCAGCTTTACCATGCCGGACTCGAAGTAGATGCGAAACCACTCCCATTGCAGCAGGAAGTAGCTGGCGCGCGAAGGCGGATGCGAGCGACCCAGGCCCGGCCGGAATCCCGCCGGCGCGAGGAAGAGGGAGAGGAATCCCGCCTCCAGCAACATGCCATCGGATTGGTAGCCGGAGAAGTCCTGCGCCGCGCTCACAAACGAGAGAAAGCACACGAAACAGATCAGCAGCATGGCGCGCGGCCAGAAGTTGATGGCGAGCAGCAGCGATGCAATCATGCCCACCCAGCAGATCGCGGTGAGCATGTGTGGGCCGGTCGAGATCCACAGCAGCGTAGGCGCAAACCAGAAGCGGCCTGCGCCGAACTGGTGCGCCACGGCCGCGAGAAATTCGTTGGCCGGAAGAATTCCATCGGTGCCGATGAGGCCGCGAATCTGAAACACCAGCGAATAGAAGGCTGAGAAATAAATCAGGCCAAGCGCGCGCAGGAAAATCCAGCGCGGAATCAGGCGCTCGCGAAGGCCATATTCCGAGTCAAAGAGCCAGCGGATGATGGAGCCAGGCGACCAGTCCATCGCGGTCGGATTATACCGACGCGGTCGGCCCAGCTGTCTTGCGCGGTTATTCCTTCGTCCAGGTAACGCCGCCGTCGGAAGTGTTCCAGCGCGAGCCCGCGTCGGTGGTGACGACGCCGTTCAGCGCGTCGCTGAACCGAATGGAAACAATCGTGCCCGTCTCGACGTTGGGAGGTGAGGACAGCTGCTTCCTTGTTCCAGGTCTGGCCGCCGTCAGCGGAGTGAAAGAGCACTCCAGCGCTACCCCCAGCCCACACGTTATTGCCGACGACCGACACAGCGTGAAACTTGCCGGGCTGATCGGCGAGGACGGGCGTCCACGTTCCGGGAGACGTCGAGTGCTCGAGATGCCCGTCCGGAAGTGACGCGCCACTGTCGTGACGTCACGACAGCCGGCAGGAGTCCCATCTGCGGTTTTTCCGAGAGCAGGCTGCGATCTCACAGCCAGGTCGGGCGCTTCTGGGTCTCACTCGCCACGAAGGAATTCTGTCGTGGAATCGCGGCAGGCGCAGTTTGTACTCCAAAATGGCGGCGTTGGGAGGCGGCGAACTAGGTGGTTCTAGAGAGGCCGTTTCTCCGAGCACAGATGGAAGTTGCCCGGCGGCCCTGGATGCGACCACACTTGAAGTCCCGGGAGCGCTGCGCTGGATTGCTGTGCGCAGGGCGCAGACTTCGGGAGAGGCTTCTGCATCGGAGGTTCGCTGAAGATTCCGGCGCTGGCGGGACAGCGGCCGTCGGCGGTGCGCTCGTCGCGGAAGACGGCGGCTCTTTACTGGCGATCATCGCTGAAGATTGAGGCGCATTCTTAGTGAATTGCGAGCGTTGAACCAGAAGCGCAGAGACAAGTAACACGGCCGCCGCCACCGGTACCCACGCCCAGCGCCACCTCCATTCGCGGCGCGGTGATTCAGGGATCGCCGTTCTAGCCTGACCTGCGCCGGCCATGATCCGCGGGTCGAAAGTCTTCGCCTGCAGAGCTGGAGAGATTCGAGGCACCGCAACCTCCGGCATCAACTCTTGCTCCTCGTCGGCCGATTCCTCGACTGCGGCACTGGCCAGAAAAACGACTTCGCGGCAATCCATGCACTTTGCCAGATGATCGGTTATCTGCTGGCTCTCACGGGCCGGAAGGCTGTGCTCCATAAACGCGGTGAGCACATCCGACGAAGGATGAACGTCACCAGCCGCTTGTCTGGCGAGCGCTTCCCGCAGCACCTTTGGCAGTTCCTGGCTCATCCTTCGTTCCCGCTCTTCTCTTTATAGAACGCTCCGTTGGGCGTTCCTTGCCTTAAAGTTTCCTCCACTCTTACGCGTAAATCGCGAACATCCACGTCCTGCAAGGCTTCGTCGGCCTGGCGCGGAGACATGCCCGATTGAATCATCCGCTTGCGAATGCGTTTTCGCAAACCAGTGGTCACGCGATCCAGCTTTCGGCTGATGGTGGACTCATGGACGCGCTGCAGCTTTGCGATCTCCGCCAGGGTTCTGCGGTCGAGATAGTAGGCCGACGACAGAAAACGCTCCTCCGGTTCCAGCGCCCGCAGCTCTTCTGCAGCGGCGGCCTCGACGCGAGGATCAGCGACGCTGAGGTCAGGCTCTTTCGCTTCGAACTGCTTGCCTTCGTCCAGCGCAGCGTCCAGACTGGTCTCCCGTTTCCTGCTGCGATAACGATTCACGTACTCCTGCGCAAGCACCGTCCGCAGCCAGCCTTGCAGCGAGCCGCGTCCGTGATAAGAGAGCAGCTTGGATGGCCGCTGCTGACCCTTTTCGTTGACGCCGTAAAGTTCGGCGTACAGCGAGTCCGCAAGTCCGCGTGCCGCGCTTTCTTCGCGGGCAATCTTGTACGCCGACTCATACAGCGTCGCCCGATAGCGATTCAGGAAAATCTCCCAGGCGCGGTCATTCCCTGCAGCGCAAGCGCGCGCCAGCACCAACTCGTCCAATCGGAGCGAAGCGAGGAAGGCTTCGAGGTCATGCCCCGTAACGGCGCAGTCCGAGTGACTTAATACACTAGCGAGGATTTCTGCCAATCCTGCTTGATCGATCCCGAACTGCTCCGCTCGGCTCGCCTCGTACTGTTGCAGGGCGAACTCCCGCACCATCGCAGAAATCTGCGCGCCCAACGGGCCGGGAGCGGGTACGGAAGACATCTGAGCGAATCGTATCAAAGCCGGGGCCCCCAACGAGCGCCGATTTTGCGCTTGGGGTGGAATTCGTGTGCAAGAAAAACACTGGCCAGCGTTCTTCAGCTAGAGACGACCGAGCGTCTCCGGAGGTCAACCATGAACCCTATCCTGGCACAACTTGCTTTCCTGCTGATGAGCACGGCACTAGCCATCGCCGGAACCGCGAACGAATACCGCGTCCTGCCACCGGTGACGAGAGGAAATCTCAGCATCTTTCCGGTCGTCGGCGGCCCGGAGTACGCTACCGCGCAACTGTTAACGCTCGATGAAGGACTGCGTTCTGGCACGGTGGTGGTCACCGAAGCCGGATCGCTACAGGGCCTGGTGCGGCCAGGCACGCGGATTCCACGGCAATCGGGAGCGGAAGTCAATCGCCTGGTGCTGATCAACAACTCCGACCATCCACTGCTCCTCCTGGCCGGAGAAGTGGTAACCGGCGGCAAACAAGATCGCGTCATTGGCGTCGACCGCATCGTGCCGCCGAAGTCCGGGCCGATTGACCTGTCGGTTTTCTGCGTCGAACCGGGACGCTGGGTGGCTTCGTCGGAACACTTCGGTGACATGAAATCCCAGATGGCGCAGCCAAGCGTGCGCATGCCGGCAATGGCAGAGCGCAATCAGCAGAGGGTATGGGCCGAAGTCGCTTCGGCGATTGGAGGCATGGAGCAGGCCGCTCCAGCAGCCGCGCCAGCCATGCATGCTTCGACCTCGTATGCCAAGGCGATGGAGAATCCCGAGGTGCAGAAGAGAGTCAGCTTGGTCACCGCCGACTACGATGGCATGCTTCGCGAGCTGCGGAAGGCCGGAGCCAAGGGTGTCGTGGTGGCCATCAATGGCAGGATCACCTGGGCCGACGTTTTTGCCAGCACCGATCTGCTGGAAAAGTATTGGCAGAAGCTGATCCGGTCGTATGCTGCCGATTCGCTGACCACCGTGAAGTGCAGGCGGACAAGCCGATCAGAAGTCGGCGCAGTTGTTCCTCGACCAGGTGCAAGGGAACCGGGAAGTGACGGAGACGGAACCTGGGCTCTTTCGGCGCACGGAAATCAGCGGCGATGGCTATCGGGTATTCACGTTGACTTCCCTGGTATCGAAGCCTGAATACACCGTCCACATCGCGAAGATGTCCTACAGCGGGATCCGAACGGCCAGACTTCCATCCCATCGACCTCAGACGATACTGACACTCCGACGGAACTGATGAGCAAGCGTGCCGCGTTCGTGGGCACGCTTTTCTTCATTGCACTTCAAAGTCCGCGGTACGCGATGGCGTGACGTTTCCGGCCGTGTCCAACGCCTTCAGTTCGAGACGGTAGGAACCGGGCGGAAGGTTACCCACCGGCAGCTTCAGGCCCACTGGAACCAAGGGACTGCCAGCCTTCGCGTCAGCCGCCGCGCTGCGGGTCTCGATTTTCTTCTCCCCTGTCTTGCGGTCCACCACCGCGACGTCCACTCCAACTTTGGGAGGATTGGGGCCGACGAGCGCGGCGTCATAAATCTCCACGTAAAAAGCGGCGCCATCGGTCGTTTTGAAGTGGTTGCTGCCCGACGGGATGAGTTGCAGTCCCTGGGTCACCAACGGCGTACGGTCTTCCAGAAGGGTTGCGTCCAAGGACTCACCCATTTGGGAAACCGGATGGACATCCTTGCTCAGGGCGACCGCGCTCATGCTGAATTGCTTGCCGTCATACGGGTCAATCACCAGCGGAACCTCGAGCTTTCCGAAGTTGTCGGCGCCCTGGGGATTGAAGGCCACCTTCAGGTTGTAATGACCGGCGGCAATATCGAACTGAGTTTCGTAGTGAAATGGCTTGGAGTTGAATTGCTCCACTTCTTTCTTGTCTTCGAAGGTGAGAGCCGACGCTGTCGCTGAATCGAGCGGCGACCCCTCCGTCCAAGGTGTAGGCGATTCCCATTACATTGACGGTCGCATGCAGCTTGCCCTTTTGCTTGTCGAACTTCACGGTGTTAGGAGGAATCTCGACTGCCAGGTTCACCCTTGCGGTGTTCACTGAGGTGTAAAAGTACGGAGCCAGCATGGAAGCCGCGATGGTACCGGCCTGCGAACCTGTGATGCGGGCCTCCATCTGCTTTTCTTCGGGCTTCCCCGCCAGCATGTCTGTGGGTTTCACGTTGCAGTATCCGGTGCGCCAGCGAGCGATGGTCCCGCCGCGTTCTACCTTGACTTTGAGCACATGGCAGCTTCCTTCTTCCGAGGCGGGGGGCGCATATCCCAGGACGTAATACTGCGTCTGTTCCTTGGCGATCTTCTGCAAACCGCCTAGTAGATCATTGGAATTCACGATTACGAAGCCACCAGTGCCCTGCGCCAACTGGTAGAGAATCTGCTGGTTGTCCACCACCTTTGGAATCGTCGGAATGAGCATGCGGCTCTGGTCGTAAGGATTGATGCCGGGGTACATCGTCGGATAGGTCGTGGGGCCGCCGACGCGAGTGCCACCGCTGCTCGTTCCCGTCGTGGTACCGCCTCGATTGCCACTTCCCGTGGTTCCTGTGCCGGTAGTGCCGCCGCGAGTGCCACCCGTACCCGTCGTTCCCGTACCACCGCCACCCGCGGCTCCCGTGCCCCGCCGCGAGTGCCACCTCCGCCGGCTCCCACACTTCCACCGCCTGTTCCACCACGCTGGACGTATACCAACTTGGCGGGCGGATCACTCTCGGAGTCGTAGTGGAGGGTTGCAGTCACAAGCCTTCCGGCGCCGAAGTCGGGGCTGGTCTCCAGCCGTGCCGAACCGGGGCTGGCGGCGGTGATGCCCGAGTCCAACCCGCGAACGTCAATCGGGTAAATCGCCACATTCGCGCGATTGCACGCGCTGATCACCGCCAGCAGTTCAGACTGCCGCTCAAGACTGTCGGGATCGTGGGGGTCAATGGAAAACCCCGCAGTCAACAGAACCAGGCTCTTGCGGCCGGGCACGGAAGCCAGGTTCTTGGCGACACTGCGCAACGCCAGCAGCAGGGTACGCGCGCCGAAGTTGGCCTCTGCACTTCCGAATTGCGGCATACCGAGCGACGCAACCTCCACCGGCTGGTTCGGCGACACACTGGAGAACTTGACGTTACGTACAACCTGCTTCAATCGCTCGGCGTCAGCCGTGAAGTTTTGCGCCACACTCACGGTGCCACCAAAATTAATGATCGCCATGTACCGGTCGGGACCTGCGTTGGCCTCGATAAACTTCGCGGCTGCATCGCGCGCCCGGACCTGGTCGGTAGCGCTTATGGTGGAGTTGTCGAACAATAGCACCAGATAGTGCCGGTGATCCTCATTGGGAGCGGCGGAGCCTGACTCGAAAGAAAAGCTCTTGATTGGCTGCTCCTTGTTGTCCTCCCAAACCTTAAAGTCCTTGGCGGTCAGGTCGGTGAGGTAGTTTCCCTTGCTTGTCGGTGACGATCGTGTCCACCAGGACCAATCGTGTCTCCGCCTTAAAGACCGGTGTGGAACTGTCGCTGGCTGGAGGCGGAGCCTGGTTTGGCGCCTGTTGTTGCTGCTCGGCCTGCGCCTGCTGGGCGTGTGCCACGGTCGTTACAGCCACGAACTTCCAACTCATTCCGGCGCTGGCGACAATCAACAGTACTAGATAAAAGGCGACCTAACTTCATAACCACCTCGGGTAACACCGAATCCTTACGGAATCTCAATGGCGCCGTTCTGCGCCGCTAATTGTCCCTCGTCATCGCGTACCACCAGCCGCACCAGGTAGCTGCCGGGTTTCACGTCGAAGATGCTCTTCAAGGTGATGCCAGAGGCCAGCTTGCTCCCCAGTGTCTCATCCTTCAATCGCATCTGGACGATCTTCTCCGTGCCGTTCACAAAGTTGCCGTTGCGGTCGAATACGGCGGAGACAACGGTCAGATTGTTGTTGTTCCGGCCCTCCACCTTGCGATAGTGCAGATGCCGCACATCGAGCCGGACCAGAATAGAGAGCTTGGCTTCCTCGTCGCTGGTCTTGAAGAATTGGGTATGCATTTCGACGGGAAGATCGTGCAACTCTTCCTGCGAAAAGACTTCGTCCTGGATCTGCTGCTTGGCTTCTTCGGCTGCGCCCACAGCCTGCTTGGGAGCGTAATAGCCTTTGCGGGCCTGTACGCTCGCCTTTTGCGGGGCCGTAACCTTGACTTTCAAGCTGTGGTAGCGGCCGTCGAACTTCAGGTTCTGCGGCGAAAAGGCCAGCAGGTAAGAGACCTCCGGCGGGCTGGCCAACTGCTGGAAGCCTTTGTCCAAATCGTTGCTGTTGTGGAAGAACGTGCCGCCGGTGGCATACGCCAGTTCAGACAAGACATCGGCGTTAGCTAGCGCCTCCGCCTGTTGATACTGCGACATCTGGGCCGCAATGATGGGTGCAGGCGACCGGGTGTTACTGACATCGAGCGAGGAGGGCGTGTATAGGCCCCTAACGTCCATCGCGTTGATGGTGACATAGGAATGGAGGGCGCGTTCCACGACCTCGGTCTGTTGCTGAAGTTCATCCGGATTGTAGAAACCCGGCGAGACGATCACGACGTTCCGCTGACCCGGCATCCCGGCGATCCGGCGGACGACGTCTTTCAGCGTGGCGAGGGTAATCCGGGTCTCCTGGTCGCCCTGCTCCAGCACGCGCATTGCGGCTGATGTAGCCGCATTCTGCCCTGTGACTTCGGCTGCCTGCGCGGCTGCCGTTGAGGAAGTGTCGAGTTGCAGGCAACTTACCGCGTCCTGGGTAGCGGTCCTCAAGACCGATGCATCGTGGTGGTTCTCGATCTGGTCCGCCATGTAGTAGGTCATGTTCGGACATTCGGTCATACCTGTTTTGGCGATGGGTCTCGGGACGATCCGGTTCAGGGTCTCGCGTAACTTCGCAAGGTCATCTGTGAAGTCAAGTTGGGTCTGGCCGGAGGTGGTATAGATAGCGGCTCGGTCGGTCGGCAGCAAGCTCTGAAAATGGCGTTCAGCCGCGTTTCTTGCCTGCGCCAGATCACTGAATTCCAAATGGATGTCGTCAAAGAGGTAAGCAATGTAGCGCTTTGGCAAGACCAGGGATGCTCCGCTCTTCTCCGGGGCCTCCGCCGAAGGTTCTTCGTGAATGACCGGCGGCGGCTTTGCCCCAGCCTGCTCCATCGTAAACCGGCTGATGATCTGGGGTTTGCCATTGTCGAAGAGCTGGAAGTCCTCCTGCTTCAAGTTGCCCACCGCGTGGCCTTGAGCGTCACGCACTACCACGCGCACTTCAACCAGGTTCACCTTCACCTTGAAGGTGGTTGAGGTGTCTTCAGTCGATACCTCAGGAGCGTTCTTGTCAGCCTGCGAAGCGGAGGTTGCGGCCGGCTGCGATGCCTGGGGAGGCGTGGAGGAAACGTTAGTGCTTCCACCCGAGGTTGATGTCTGGGCCGAAGTTGTGGCCTGTTGCGCACTTGCCACAGTGCTACATAGCGCTAGGCCAAGGATCGTAGTGGCAAGGAACCTCAAGCAGGGGTTAAGGCAGCGTCCGCTCTTGTTCGGCCTCGCGAATGATTGTCCGCAGGGCACTCTGCCGCGAGGGCGACTCCTAAAGTCGGTCGCGCAAAGCAAAGTGTTGCGAGCGTTCCCGGGCGGCACACGGGAAGTAGAACGATGACCTTCCACAGCATTAGCTCCGGTCGAGCCATTCGGGACAGTATGATCTAAAATCCTAGTCCGTTCTCGGCTAAAGCGCCAGTTGTGTGGGACGAATGGTATTTACGTCGCTGCTCCGACAACAACCCTCTATAATTGAAGAGTTAGCTGCTGGGCCGGGCGGTCGCTGCCGGCCCGTGGACACTGGCCTTTCCGCTTCGGTGGACGATCAGGTTGCGCGGGCAGGCAGAGGAAAGTCCGAACTCCACAGAGCAGTGTGCCGGATAACGTCCGGGCGGCGTCGTTCAAGCGGCGTTGACGGAAAGTGCCACAGAAAACATACCGCCGCGCGCAAGCGCGGTAAGGGTGAAAAGGTGCGGTAAGAGCGCACCGCGCCGCCAGTAATGGCGGTGGCAGGGAAAACCCCACACGGAGCAAGACCAAATAGGGGAGGAACGTCCGCTTTGGCGGATGTACGTGCTGGCTCGGTGCGTCACAACTTCCGGGTAGGTCGCTAGAGCCGCACAGTAATGTGCGGCCCAGAGGAATGACCGTCGTGCCGCTCTTTGTCCTGGCGGGTTCGCAACCAGCGGATCTCCGGGAGAAAGAGCGGCACACAGAATTCGGCTTACAGGCCCGGCAGCTACAAAGTTACTCTGTAAACGTTCAGCGTTTACGCCGACTTCATGCGTTTGAACAAGTGGTAAATCCCCAGCAGGACGAAAGCTCCCACGAAGGAAGCGATCCATCCAGCGCTTTGGGTTTCATCGTAGTGACCTACCGCCCGCAGGACGAAGGTAGCCAGCAGTGATCCTGCGATGCCGAGCGCCATCGTGATCCAGATGCCGCCAGGATCTTTCCCGGGCATGACTAGTTTTGCCAGCGCTCCAATAATCAAACCGAAAATAGCCATCCACAGTAAATGCAGCATAGTGACCTCCTTGCGGTCTGGTTGAGCACTTCTGTTGTGACTGGTTACCCCTCGCAGCGGGACAGACGTCCTAGAGGCCAGTAAGTCTAGCGCAAGCGCGGGGAGAAGCCAAGCGGCGCGGAGTTAGACACTTGCGGGCGGCGAGACGGCCGAGCAGCGAAGGTCGTCTCGTCGTTACGGCCTGAACTATTTCCGCTTCGCTACTTCCCGATAGACCTCAAGCATGCGACGAACGCCCTCGTCCCAGGAGAACTTGCCCGCCTGTTCCACTCCACGGGCCTTCAACTTCTCACGAACGCCTTGGTCGAGCAGTACACGATGCAGTGCCTTCATGATTTCGAACACGTTTTCCGGATTGACCATCACCGCCGCATTTCCGACGACCTCGGGAATGGATGACGTGTTGCTGGTGACTACCGGCGTGCCGTGAGCCATGGCTTCCAAAGGAGGCAGGCCGAAGCCTTCATACAGTGAGGGAAAGACGAATATCTTGGCCTTGTCGTAAAAGATGCGTAGCACCTCGATGGGCACAAAGCCAAGAAACCGCACATCGTTCTGCACCCGGCCTTTGACCACCGCACGCCTCAGATCAGGATGCTTGGACACCTCGTCGCCGATGATGATCAGCTTTAGGTCCTCGAACTGACCTTCCTTGGCCAGTTCAGCCTTCAGCGCGGCGAACGCCTCTATGATGCGCACAATGTTCTTGTGCGGGCTGATACGGCCGGCGTACAGCAGGAAGGGATAATTCACCTGGTAGCGTTCGGCGATGAACCGGCTGTCGGCTTCGCTGGCATGTCCCAGGCGAAAGCGCTCGTCGAGGGCGTTGTAGATGACTTCGATCTTGTCCGGGGAGACCTGAAACAGCCGCTCGGTGTCCTTCTTGGAAAAATTCGACACGGCGAAGATGCGCGCCGCGTGATGCAGCACCCGCTTAGTGAACTGGAAATGCAGGTTGCGTTTTACATTGGAATGGCTGTTGACGCGGTACATGTGATCGAGCAGGTCATGTACCGTGACCACGTAAGGACACGGGATGCCCTGCGGCTTCCAGAACAGATGGGGCACATGCAGCAGGTCGCAGCGGAAGCGCTTCAAGAGCTGGTGCAGCTCGAAGTAGCTTCCGATGGAGAATTCGTTGGGCTGCGCCGGCAACATCTTGAAGTTCGCCGGCAATCCCTCGGTCCCGGCGACCTTCCCCGGAATTCCGATCAGAAAGTACTCGTTCTCGCGGTCCAGCCGCGCAAGAGTGCGGATGGCGTTGCGGGTGTAGGTTCCCACGCCGAATTCGCCGATGCGCCGGATATCGATGGCGATCCGCACAACTCAAGTGTAAACCGCATGTCGAACTCAGAGCGCGATGTCATCCGGCTTCAACCTCGCCACATGCCAAGTCGTTCACACGGCAACGAACGCACGGTATTGGTCTGAGCGCGAACGCATCGCCTCAACCGCGAGTTGCCGCGGGCAGCGCGGACGCACGCTCACAGGCACTCCGCCTTCACCGGGCCGCAGCGTTGTGGCTGCAAGCGGAGTGACCACCGCGTTCGGCACGGCGCTCACATGGAAGCGCTGGACGATCGAAGCAACCGCCAGCATGGCTTCCGTCTCCGCAAACAATGACCCAATACACCTGCGGGCGCCGACGCCGAACGGCAGGTAAGCAAACTTGTGCAGGGACTTGGTGAACTCCTCCGTCCAGCGCTCTGGCCGGAAGACTTCGGGATCGGGATAGAAGCGCGGATCGTGATGCACGGCCCAAATGTTCATCACCACCGTCACACCTTCGGGCACGCGATAACCGCCAAGTTCCACATCGCGGTCGGTCCTGCGCGTCGCGTACCAAGCTGGCGGATAGAGGCGCATCGATTCCTTGACCACCTGATCGAGATAAGTCAGGCGCGGCAAGTCCGCAAAGCTGACCGGACGGCCCTGAAGCTCAGTCTCCAGATGCTCAGCCAGGCGCTGTTCGACCTCGGGATGCTGGACCAGCAAATGCCAGACCCACGCGAGCGCGATGGCGGTGGTTTCATGGCCTCCCAGAAGGAACGTCGTGGCTTCGTCGCGAATCAGTTCGTCGCTGATCGGAACTCCAGAGTGCTGCGCTTCCAGCAGCACGCTGAGCAGGTCTTTGCTGCCCGCGGCGCCGCTCGCAATCTCGGCCCGGCGCTCACGAATGATGTCGTCAACAATGGCGAGGATGGTCTTCACGGCTCGACGGATGGCGCGGTTGCTGCGCGTCGGCACCCAACTCGGCACCAGGAAGCACTGATCGGCCTGCACGATGAACTCATCCAGCACAATTCCCAGGTTCTTCAGCAACGCATCCTGACGGCCGTTGAGTTGCGTCCCGAGGAAAGCCTCGGCCGCGACGTCCAAGGTGAGCCGCATCATGTCGCGGTAGATGTCGTGAACTCCTTCATCTTTCCAACTGCTCATCATGCGATCAATGTGGCGGGTGATGATCGGACCGTATTCCGGCAGCCGCTCGCGGCTGAAGACCGGCAACAGCAGATTGCGCTGCCGTCGCCAGAGTTCGCCTTCGCTCGTGGCCAGACCATCGCCAAGCAACATCCGCAGCATGTTGGACTTGGTGTAACTCTGCGCGTTCACCACAAGGACGTCCGCGATCTGGTCCGGATGACCGACGACGCAAGCTGGCATTCCAACGTACTTGCAGTACGCGACATCGCCAGCGTCCTTCAGCACATCTCCGAAGGTGCGAATCCAATCTCGTCTTCCAGGCAGGATGCCGAGAAACCGATGACCTTTCGGCTTGGGTGGCAGTTGCGAGGGAAGCTGCACTTTGCGGATAGCTTTCTTGATGGTTGCGACTGGGCAGTTCATCGTCGTCTCTCCTTGACACTGAAATCTGAGCTGGCTGCTTTTGCGGCTGAGTTGATGACCAAAAGCCGCGCGAGCAAGCCGAGATTACGGTCACGGCGAGAACGAAGTCCTTTAGAGGGAGTTAAGAAAAGGTGGGAAATTTGTTAAGGCGAATCAGGCGAACGCGACGAATTCCAAGTCGTGTATTGTCAATAACTTACGAGATCAAAAATCAAGGCCACAGCGCGAACTGTGGCCTATCTGATCGGATAGTGCAAGCTCTTACGCTCTTACCGCCTCTGCGTGTTTTGCCCGGCGCGAAGCGTATAGCGGAAACGCCTCGGCCAGCTCCAGCACTTCCCGGCGGATGCGCGACAGCACGTTCTTGTCGGTGCGATTGTGCAGCGCCTCCGAGATCCACTTGCCGACCTGGCGCATCTCCGGTTCCTTCATGCCGCGCGTGGTAAGCGCCGGACGTTCCGATGCGGATGCCGCTGGGCTTCATCGGCGGGTTGGTGTCGAACGGGATCGCATTCTTGTTGACCGTGATGCCGGCCTCGTGCAGCGCGTTTTCGGCCTCGCTGCCCAGCATGCCCTTGGCGAAGACGTTCACCAGCATCAGGTGAGTGTCGGTGCCGCCGGAAACCACGTGGAAGCCCTCGTCGGCCAGCGTCTGCGCCAGCACCTTGGCGTTGGCCACGATCTGCCGTGCGTAGTCCTTGAAGCTGGGCTGCATGGCCTCGCGGAAGCACACCGCCTTGGCGGAAATGATGTGCACCAGCGGGCCGCCCTGCATTCCCGGGAACACAACTTTGTCGATCGGCGCCGCGTACTCGGCCTTGGAGAGGATGAGCCCGGCGCGCGGGCCACGCAGCGTCTTGTGCGTGGTGGTGGTGACAATCTGCGCGTGCGGCACCGGCGAAGGATGCGCTCCGCCCGCCACCAGTCCGGCGAAGTGCGCCATGTCCACCAGATAAATTGCGCCAACCTTGTCGGCAATCTGCCGCATGCGCGCGAAGTCGATGAAGCGCGGATAAGCGCTGCCGCCGCCGATGATGAGCTTGGGCCGCTCGCGCTCGGCCATGCGCTCCAGTTCGTCGTAATCAATGGTCTCGGTTTCCTTGGTCACGCCGTAGGGAACGATCTTGTAGGTCTTGCCGGAAAAGTTCAGCGGATGGCCATGCGTAAGGTGTCCGCCGTGCGCCAGGTTCAGGCCAAGCACCGTGTCGCCGGGCTGAATGACCGCCGCGTAGGCCGCCATATTCGCCGTCGATCCCGAGTGCGGCTGCACGTTGGCGTGCTCGGCGCCGAAGAGCTGCTTGGCGCGGTCGCGCGCCAGGTTCTCGACCACGTCGGTAAACTCGCATCCGCCGTAATAGCGCTTGCCGGGATAGCCCTCGGCATATTTGTTGGTGAAGACCGAGCCCATCGCTTCGAGCACGGCTTCGCTCACGAAATTCTCCGAGGCGATCAGCTCCAGACCTTCGTGCTGGCGCCGCTCTTCGTTTTCGATGGCCTGCGCGATTTCCGGATCAACGTCCGCCAGCGGCTGCTCCATAGGATTTGCATTCATGATTTCGTCTCCACCCCTTCACATGGTGACATTGTAGCCTCTGGCGGCAAGGCTGCGGCCACAGTCCACAGAGGACCACTCCTACCATCGAACGATTCGATCCGGCATCGCGATCGGCGAGCCGACTTTCGCTCTTCAGCGTCGAGCGCCGTTTTCGACCGGTCCCTGCTCCCGTCACTCCCAAATTGGGACAGATTGGCTCATCAATGCCGGGTACCCCCTCCCCCCTCCCCTTCTTTGAAATCAGCATGTTAGGCAGAATTTCGCCGCAAAATATTGATTCCCGGTAGTTTACACGTATAATATTGAAAACAAGAGGGTTATCGGCCAGTGATTCGCCGGGTCGGGAGCTTTCCGGTCGCGCAGATAACCAGCCCCGGCCATTGTCAGTTGTTAGAGAGCTCGTAACCCGCGTCCTCCTTAGAGGCACGGAACCGCCGCAGCTGTCATCTCGCCGCCCGAGCGTGACGGAGCCGCGGACAGACACAGAGAGACGCCAGCGCCGCGCGCAGTCGGTGCACGGCAACCCTCCACGGTAGAAGCAGAACTGTTTGTTCGCAAGAAGAATTCAGCGTGGTTCGGTTAAGAAGTGTAAATGCGTTCCGAAATGGGAATCGCGCGGACATTGACAGCCGCCCCAGCATCGGGACAGAACTCAACTTCCGGTTTGTTGACCTGTCGCCAGTCGGCTCGGAACTGGCGATTGCGACGGAGATGGCGATGTCTCAATAGTTATCTGCACCGACCTCACTTCCCGATAACTTCCGGGTAGCCGACAAGCCAGCAATGACTGATGAGAAGCGCATTTATCAGGATCTATTCTTGATTGCGCCGGTCGCCGCCACTCACTGTAGGATAGACATCGCCCAGCGGATTTCAAACTCTGTCAAGCGAGCGTGTTTGCCGAATGGTGCCTTGCGGTTTGGAGCCAGAATCTAAGGTATGATTGAAGTTTTGTCGTCCCCCGGTCCCGAGATTACGACTTGCTTTGCGGGATTTCAACGCAATCATGGCTACTGCGAGGCCTTCTACTCGAGCCGCGTCGGGTGGCGAAGCTTTCTACACTCATGCCAGCACTCCATCAAGGCGTCGATTCCACCTTCTGCCCAGGTCGAAGACTTTCCTTCGGAGTGCGGGCCGAAGCTCGCCCGACTGGTCATCTGGTCGAGAGTGTTGATCGTGAACCGGGCGAGCGTCTCTGAGGAGTCGTGTCTGCGTCATAACGTGAAAGTGGGGGGATTGTGATCGTTAAAGTACATCCTCAGCACGAAATCTTCACCTTCATAAATGATCGATGACGATGACTGATCGATCCCGAGGTCTTCGAATTAATTCCGTCGTGCGCGTGTGAGATGTTCGGGCGTTCGCCAAATTGGGACATCGATATCCCTCGAGGAACACATCGTCAGATTCATCCACGGTCCAAATGCGCGGCCAGTAAGATTGGGGCTGTCCCACACCTTCCTAAACGCAAAGCTCAGAGTTCGCGGACTTGTTCTCGAGGGCCCGCAGACAGCCCTACGCCAAGTGTCCCTTGGAATTGCACCTCTTCGCAGCTCGCTCGGCAGGCGTCCAATCGTCGGGCCCGTATGGGCTAGTTGGTCGAGTCCCTTTAGAGATCGCCATTCTTCGCGGTAATCTGCACCGCGGAGAACGAGATGGCAGCGTGTGAGGGCCAACACCAAAGCAACACCCGGGCGAGACCTCCGACTACAATCAGCTCGCGCCTTAGCTTCTTCGTCCCCCTCGCGGTCTTGAGAGTTGCGAGCACATGGGGGAGCAGTTCTTGCGGATCTAGTTCCCGGTCGGCGATGAGCGAAAGCTCATTGAGGAAAGATAATCGGTGTTTTCATCGCCTACTCTAGAAGTGCATCGACATCCCTGTCCCACTGGTCGAAGAAGCCTTCTGGCCAATTCGAAAGGCGTCCATTCTTGAATATGGCCGGAGATTGGACGAAGGCATCGCCTGTCTCGACCTCGCGGGTGAAGAAATGGAACACGACCTTCTCGGGGTGATGAGATCTGCCTTGACCGCAAGGCGTACGCCGTTAAGCAGATGGTCGCTGTGTGTCTCTACGACGATCTGCACCCCATCGTTCGCGCACATGGCCACGAGGTCTCCCAGAGCGGCCTGACCCTGCGGGTGCAGATGTGCCTCCGGATTCTCGAGAAGCAACAGCGATCCTCGCGGCGCCGCTAACACGCGACGATGATCGGCAGGCTATATGTAAGACCAAACCCGACATTCGTAGGGCCGGTAGGGGTTGCTGGTGTTTCCTGTTTTCGCCCGTCGTACCTGAACTGCAACAGAACCTCATCCGTTCCGGCTATGGCATCGGCCCTCAGACTCGCCCCCGGACTCAACTGTTGGAGCCACCCGAAACCTGATCGAATAGCCCAACGGTTGGCGCAACTGTCGAGGAGCAAGGTCTCACTGAGCCCCAGGCCTGTTCTCGGAAATGTGCGTGCCTCGGCACCCTTGCCTGTCGCATGTGCGATCGACAGAAAGTCGGCAGTGAACTCCCCGCGCGGACCAAGGAAGCCGGTGTCCCTGGCCCGCTGGGAAGCTTGCGGATAGAGAGTTTGCGGAACAATGCGGTCTGCCTGCAAGAACTGAAAGTCCGAACCTGTCACGAAGTTCGGAAGCGACTCTGGCGCTTCGGCGAATCTCAGTCGAGGCGACTTTGGGGGTCCTTCAATGGCCCATCTGTAAGTTATCCCGCTCTTCGGCGATCGTAACCGTGACCGTATCGTTCAGACTCCGCCTTCGGAAAGAAGATCGGCTGTACTTTCCCAGTTGAACGAGATCGCCGGACAGCGAGGGGCCTTCCGTTCTTCCGTTGAAGTCATAGCTCTGCCGCAGCGCGCAGATGGCTTGAAGGAGCGTGCTCTTTCCAGAGCTATTTAGCCCGGCGAGCACCGTCAGAGGAGCCAGGCGAACATCTACATCCCTGCTCGCCTTGAAGTTTTCGAGGATGGATCGCTCAAGCATTAAGGACCTCGTCGAACACAGTACACCTAGAAGCTCTAGCCTCTTGTTCGACGACGAACCTCTGCCTGTCGCATACAGAAGCGCATTCGCGAAGTCCTCGCTTCTCAAACAACTGGGCGAGTCCGTCAAGACTACCGATCCGAGCGATCAGCGAGAACGGAAAGTTCGTTAGGACTGCGCGCGCCAGAGAACGGTCTCGGTCTCAAAGAGACCACGATTGATTGGACGTCTACTCTCGTTCGGTGCGTAGTATTTCCTAAAGGCGAATCGCCCGAACACTCTTGGATCCAGCCTTTAGAGCACGGTAAAAGGACGTTTCAATCTCGCCCCATTTTTCATCGCTCCACGAAGTGCTCCGTTTCTCGACTGTGTTGTTCAAGAAAGTCGTCGAGATTCTGGTCGTCTGGCCGGCTCTTCATCGAAAGTGTAACGCGCAACGAAGCGAAGAACGAGCTCGATATCCTCCATTCGCTCTCCCTTGATCTTGTGGTGCGTCGCATCACGGAACTCCTTGCTCTCCGCAAGCTTTCGAACCCTTTGCCGCCATGTCCCGGGGTACACAGCATTTCTGATCTCTTGCGCCGTCAGTGGCAGCCCGCCCTGATTAATCCGAGAGAAGATATTGAATTTCACGTCGCTTGGCGTGCTCGGACGAATGACGTGCAACGTCAATTCGGTTTCGTTGATTCGCCGCTGAAGCGGCCTGGGAAGATCGGCGAACGATTAGTCTTTGTACTCCTGGAGGGACTGAAGCCCAGCGAGATCCAAACGCAACGGGTTCAGCTTTGTATCCAGCGATTTATTTAACGCGTCAACCTTGACGAAATGGAGCGATTGCACAAAGGCGCTGTAGACCATCAACAACGGTGTAATCCCCAGCCTTATTCTCCGAAACATAGAGAGAGGGAATAGGGATCCGTAACAGCATTGACTCGATTAGTGACGTTTTTCTATTCTCGTCCCAAATGTTGGCGCGCCTTTGAAAGTCGGGAGAAAGGTCCATTTCTCCTTCCTTAAGACGTGTGAGAAGAAGGTCAACAGTGCGCGCTTGCGTGATTGACTCAATCTCTGATGGATCAAAAGGCGCACGGATTAGTCCCTCCTGTGGATCGGGCTGTTCCGCCTCCATCCGGCGCCCTCACCTAGAGAAGTCAACTCCTCAAGGATCGGGCTCTCCTCACCAGAAATTGGGATATCTACCGAAGGCATCAGCCCTCCTCACCGTCGCGCGGTAATTAAAGGCCGCTCGTAGGGCGGGACCCACACGCGCCTAACGGGCAAACATGCCACGAAAGCCGCTTCCTCATTGTCTTCAAGCCATGATATAGGAACTCTATCCAAGAAGGCAACTCCCAGAGCGTATCGGAGGTGTCCGCAGGATTCAATCCCCCGAAG
>CAVTMW010000021.1:0-155957 GCA_963735855.1 uncultured Acidobacteriaceae bacterium | reverse complement strand
CATTCCTGCTGGTCCGTAGTTTTGATTTGGCTAAACGCTTGCCAGGCTTCCACCGACGAGGAGGCGGCCTCTTCCAGGGGTTGGTTGAATTCCCGCAATGAGGCCCGCGGCTCGCCCAGCTTCTCGCGCAACTGCCTTCCCGCGACACCCAGCATCTTGACCACCTGGTTTCTATCCTCCGCCTCGGTTTGTATGACCGCGAATGTCACCCCTGACTGGCAATTCAGCGCTTTGAGTTCAATCGCGTAATGGTTCCCCGCGTCCGCTATGGAGCCAGTAATCAATGCCTTGCTGTTGGTTCGCAAGCAGAGCTCCCGCGCCACCTCCGGGGTCACACGCGTGTCAGCCGGACGGTTCAATGTTCTGAGTGCGCTGAACAACTTCTCCCTGGAAAGCAGGCTCGCGTTCAGAAATGGTGTCTGCACCAATTCACCTCTTAATGCCAAACTCATCGAACCGTCAGATACCGGATTGCCAGTGAGATTGGTAAAGTCGGCGAGAACGATGGTGTCCTGGGCCGTGAGCTTGACTGTGTGGCGCGAGCGCCAGTACAGTGCACCGGCACTGGCTACAGCGATGAGCAGAGCGGCGGCTGCAAACCACTTCCAGCGGCCTGATACCGGCAGTTCGGGGATGTTGACCTGCCGGCCACGCTTCAGCTTTTCGAGCTCGGCGCGCATCTCGGCCGCGCTTTGATACCGCTGCTCGCGGTCCTTCTCCAACGCCTTGTCAATCGTCGTGACCAGCTTTGCGGGCAGCGTAGAGTTCAGCTCGCGCACTGAAACTGGTGAGTTGTTCAGAATGGCGTCCTGGACAACCGTCGCATTTTCGCCACTGAAGGCGCGTTGGCCGGTCGCCATCTCGTACAGCACCAGGCCAAAGGAGAACATGTCGGTGCGCGCGTCCAGCTTCTCGCCGCGCACTTGTTCCGGAGACATGTAGCCCGCGGTGCCTAACTTCAATCCGGTGCGCGTGAGGTGCGCGTCAGGTGGTGTCGCGGGCTGGGGGAAGAACCCGGCGATCTCTTCCTCTTCCTTCAGCCGGGCTGATGCCCGCTGCGCTTCCACCCAGCAGCTTGGCCACACCGAAATCGAGGATCTTCGCCACACCCTTGCCGGTGATGAAGATGTTGGCCGGCTTGATGTCGCGATGAATGATGCCCTTCTCATGAGCGGCTTCCAGCCCCTCAGCGATCTGAATCGCTATGTCCAGCAGCTGGGCGGGAGGGATCGCCTCTGAACCGGCAAGGCGCTCGCGCAGCGTCTCGCCCTCCAGCAACTCCATCACGATGAAGGGTTGACCTTCGTATTCTCCAATCTCGTAAATCGTGCAGATGTTGGGATGATTCAGAGATGAAGCGGTGCGCGCCTCGCGCCGAAATCGGACCAGGGCGCGCGGATCGTCGCCCACCTCAAACGGCAGGAACTTCAGGGCCACGGCGCGGCCCAACTTGAGGTCCACGGCGCGGTACACCACGCCCATACCGCCCGCCCCGAGCGGTCCCAGGATTTCAAACGATCCCAGTCTCGCGCCTGGACGCAGGACCGCAAAGGGGGCCTCCTCCTCAGCCAATTGTTTGACCGTCACTTCCAGGGCGGGAGCCTCCATGAAGTTCTCGGCTTTCCCTTCGTAAGCCAGCAGCGATTCAACCTCTCGCCGCAGCTCCTCATCCCCGGTGCACGCCTCGTCGAGGAACGCAGCCCGTCGCCCTTTTTCAACCTCCAGGGCAGAGCGATGCATTTGTGCTACCCGCTCCCAAGTTTCAGGCTTCATGTCCCTTGTCCACACTCAACTCGCGCAGAAGCCACACCTTGGCCAGCTTCCAATCGTGCATCACAGTTTCTGCGTGAGACCTTCAGCACCTCGGCTGACTCCTCTGCGCTCAGCCCGCCAAAGAAGCGCAGTTCCACCACCCGGCTTCTTCTCGGGTCCATCGCGGCCAGGGTCTTGAGCGCGTCGTCGAGTGCCACCACGTCCGCCCCTCGCCCCGAAGAGACAATTAACCCCTCCTCCAACGATACCGTTGGGGCATCTCCACCTCGCTTGAGGGAGCGGCGGGAGCGCGCGAAGTCCACCAGGATGCGCCGCATCAGTTGGGCCGAGACGCCGAAGAAATGGGCACGATTTTGCCAGTTCACCTTCTGAACGTCCACCAGTCGCAGGTAGGCCTCATGCACCAAGGCCGACGTTTGCAGGGTGTGACCGGGGCGTTCACCCGCCATGTACCGCCGGGCGAGCCGGTGCAACTCCGTATAGACCAACGGCATGAGCTTTTGGAGCGCCCCTTCGTCCCCCTCGCTCCAAGCCTGGAGCAGTCGGGTTACTTCGTGCGCAGGAACCTCGGTCACGTGACCCTCCTGCTGGACCCTGGAATTTAAGTCGGTTGCGCCACTTATACACCGACCCGGAACCGGTCGGCAAATATTTCTTCGCCGGCACTACGGTTTTCGCGCGTGCTTTGCGCCTTATACAGATGAAGCGATAAGTGAGCCCCGAGAGCGGTGACGACGAATTCACCTGAGGGGTGATGAAGTTGCCAGCGGCTCGGGAGCCATCCACCCGATTCCAACAACCACATAACTCGACTCAGACCTTAAGGAGGTCTCTATGAAAAACATGTCGATTTCGAGGATCTTGACGGCCGCGACCCCCATGCTGATCGTTTGCATCGCACTGGCGCTAGGGGCCTCCGCCGCGGCGCAGCAGGCGCAGTCGTGCTCGGCTCGCGCCGGGTACCCGAAGGGTCGGTGGGCGATAAACAACGCTTCCGTCGAATACGCGCAATTCATCACCTTTACGCGACCCAACGGCGGAACTTGGATAAACGGAAGTTTTGAGTCCCTTCCCTCGCCGTCAGCCGGGCAGGAAGTTGTTATTAGATTCCACGTTGATTCCGGCAACTATGAAAGCACCAACAAGCTAGTGGTCTCATCTGACGGCTGTCGAATGACCGGGACTTACAGCGACACGGAGGGCCACAGGGGGCGAGGCTAATTACTCTTATCAAGGGGTACGCTAGAGTCTTGATGTAAAGAACTTGTCGTAAGTGAGTCAAGTTTTCAAGCGGCAAGTTTCGTTTTGTCGAACTCGGAACCCAATTCACACCGGGCATGCGGTATTTGTTTGTCATGTCGCACCCCGGCACAAAAAAAATAATACTAAGGAGTAACTCAAATGGCAAAGGTCATAGGCAGTACACCGGATCCCAGCGTCCCGGGTGTCTTTGGGGAAAACACCAACACAACAAACACTGCTGGCGTCGGCGTCCACGGCAAGAGTAGGGCCGCTGGCGTACTTGGTGAGAGCGAAACTTGGCATGGCGTCGTTGGACTTAGCAAAGGCGGATTCGGCGTTTATGGAGAGGCACCCGGCGCCGGGGTGGTTGGGAAAAGCAAGAACTGGCACGGTGTTGTGGGATCTAGCGAAGACACGACTCATGGCGGATTTGGCGTTTTTGGAGAAGCCATCGGCACAGGCCCAGGCGTCGTAGGAGCCAGCAAGGCGTGGCACGGGGTCTACGGCGAAACCCACAGCACAAAGGGTGGAGCAGGTGTTTGGGGAGAACACAAGGGCGATGGGAGCGGCGTCGTTGGCATTAGTGCGAGCGGCGTTGGTGTGCATGCGAAGGGTGGCAAACTCGCTGGTCTTTTCGAGGGCAACCTCGAGATCACGGGACACATTCTTCACCACGGTGATTTCGACTGCCATGGGGACATGCGTTTCCCCAACGCGGATTGCGCCGAGGAATTTGGTGTTGCCGGCGGACTATCCATTGAGCCGGGGACCGTCATGGTGCTCGGCGAAGAGGATGCGCTTTCCCCTAGTCAATGCGCCTACGACAAGCGTGTAGCGGGGGTGGTTTCCGGCGCTGGCGCTTACAAGCCCGCCATTCTGTTGGACAAACAACCAGGGAGAAGCAACAGACAGCCGATTGCGTTGCTCGGTAAGGTTTATTGCAAAGTGGACGCGAGCCATGAACCGATTGAAGTCGGCGACCTGCTGACCACTGCGCCAACTCCAGGGCATGCGATGAAGGCGTCCGATCCGCTGAAAGCCTTCGGCGCGGTCATCGGCAAAGCGTTGCGTCCCCTGAAAGCAGGTCAGGGGCTTATTCCTATTCTGATCGCTTTGCGGTAAGTGATCGGCAAGGCCCTTATGTTCGTATGTGTCGAAGAAGGACTAATTCTGATTCTGATTGTGGTCGCAAAGTCTCGCCGATGGCCGACCATGCGACGAAGGCACCTGAGCCGCTGACCCTTGGAGCAGTTATTGGCAAAGCACCACGCGCCCACTCAAAGACGGGTGAGGTCTGATCCCGATCCTAGGACCCATCTATATGAATCACACCAGAATTTCGATCTACATCGCTCAGAGGTGATCTCATGCCACGAAGCACACCATGGATAATACTGCTCTGTAAGTTCAGCGATGATCCTGGTACTTCGACTCTACGATCCGTCGCCGACTACGCAGCTTTCTTCGCTGGTGACGATCCTGATAGCATCCCGTCGTACTGGCGAGACATGTCATATGGTGAATTGGACCTAATGACAGGGACTGAGATCTCACCGTGGTTGCGATTGCCACAAAAGCGCTCCGACCATACAGGTCTAAGCACACGCGCAAACTTGTTCCAGTGGGCCAAAGCGGCCGGTAGAGATGCGGGCGTTGACTTTAGCCGTTTTTTTGGTGTCGTGGCCTTCTTTGCCGTTCCGACGGACTTGTTCGGTACCTCTGACGATCCGCATGTCGTATGCGATCTCTTGAGCAGTCCTGCCCAGATACTGCAGGAATACGGTCACGCCTACGGTCTGAAACACTCACGGTCAGTTGTAAACCCCATCGACTATGAAAATCCGTTCTGCATTATGAGTGGGATGACGTTTGGGGCCGATAACGAGGTATTCCGTCGCGTCAATCCGACATTCCCTGGCAGATGGGGGCCGTCCGGACCGGGTTTGTCTTCCCCCTATGTGCTCGTCTCCGGATGGCTGCCAGAACCCCGATCGGTGACGGTCAGGTCGAATGGAAGATATCCATCCACGACCATTCTTGACTTGTCTGCTTTAGGAGACGCGAAGGCTCCGCATCCGCAGGTGGCAGTGGTGGACTTCAATACGCCTCAGAGTGTTCGCTACTGTATTGAATACCGTCGCGGCGGATGGGATCGGGGGATCTTCTACGACCCGATCGTGCTCCACCAGCTAAGAGTTGACGGGCTTTCGTATTACGCTGGGCTTATTCGTCCTCTCCAAGCAGGGGCGGATGGTGATGCGACGCATCAACTACCCGCAGTATCTTCGGGCAAATGGTACGTGGATGGACAGTACGACTTGTCGGTCGAGCTCTTGGCCGTGAGTGGGGATCGGGTCACGGTGACTCTTCGGATCGCCCCAGCGGCAGCCGCCGGCACGCTCAGCGTTCGAGCCATCGCTGCTTCAAAGCTCCAACTCACGGGCGGCTTCTCGATTAGAAATCAAGTCTTGACTCGGAAGGGAGAGTCGCTACCTGGAAGGCTGATCGACCTCTTGGGCCGCTGAGGGGCCCGAAGAAATGGCCTCCCTGGGACTTTCGATGAAAGCGCTTCCCCGCTCATTCGAAACCACGAGTGAGTGGACCCCCGGCAAATATTTCTTCGCCGGCACTGCGGTTTTCGCCCGTGCTTTGCGCCTTATACGGATGAAGGGGAGAAATAAGCCCCGAGAGCGGTGACGACCAATTCACCTGATGGTGATGAAGTTGCCAGCGGCTCGGAACCCTATCCACCACATTCCAGAAGACACACAACCTGAATCGGGCCTTAAGGAGGTCTCAATGAAAAACAATTCGATTTCGAAGATTCTCGTCTCGGTCAAGACAAACGGAAGCCGCAAGGCGATGGCCCTGTTGCTCGGCTTCGCCACTCTTGCTATGGCCGTGGGCGGCATGAGCTCAAGTGCCAGAGCTGATGACGGTTCACCCGCCCAGGGTTCCTGGCTCACGGCAGTAAAACGCATCAACCAAACCGGGCACGACTTCACCGCTGTAGTTTCCCTGACGGCAGGAGGCGTCTGGCTGGCAACGGGTTCGGGTGATCGTATCAATGGGGGAGTTTCCCCGCTGTACGGCAGTTGGCAGCGCCTTAAACAGAATCGCTACAGCTCGAGAGCATATTTCTTCGCCTTTGATCCCAGCGGTAATCCGCTTGTAATGCTCCGAGTCGATCAAACTTTCACGCTCAAGAACCAGAACCAAATGGAGGGATCTGGTGAAGGCTACGTGTGTTCCTTGACAGGTAATGGGCAAGACTGCGTGAGAACTCCGGAAGTCGACATTACGTTCACTGCCGACAGGGTCATACCCCCGGGCCAGTAGCCTGGGAGGATGCCGGGTGCCGGGCGCCCCACCCAACCTTCTTTTGGTTGGGTGGGATAACGAGGTTGGGTGGTCCACCCGGCGGGCTTATCGTTGCGGAATTTACGGATCCGATCTGGCCCTATGACAGATGCCATCGAGGCATCGCGATTTCGGATCTTCTGAAGCTCACTTGCGGCGAAGTCGAATCTGCGAACTTTCGCCGCACCTCACCGCAGAGACAAAGGAGAATCGAATGAAATTCCGCACGGCAATCCCGTTGTGCAGACGGCTAGAGATTCAGACACTGCCACTGCCGCGAAAGCAGGCAGCGCGAAATCCAAGACATTGACGTACATCACCGTGCTCACGATAGTGTGCGCGCTGGTAGCCGCCTTGGGGGTAGCACCGGCGACGGCAGGTGAGACTGTGCTGCACAGTTTCAATCCTTACCCGCGGGGGGCCTATCCTCAGGCCAGTTTGTGCCGCGGGGAGGATGGGAAGTTTTACGGCACGACTTCAAACGGCGGCTCGGCCGGCGCGGGCGTGGTGTTCAATTTGGATAAGAAGGGCCATGAGACCGTGCTGTACAGCTTCACCGGCGGGGCCGATGGCGGTAACCCCTATGCAGCTGTGATCTGCGACTCGGCCGGCAACATCTATGGGACTACCAGCGGGGGCGGCTCAGCCGGTGCGGGAGTAGTGTTCAGAGTGAACGGCGTCGGCCACGAGAGCGTGCTGTACAGCTTCACCGGCGGGGCCGATGGGGGATACCCCAGTGCAGGCGTTATCAGAGACTCGGCCGGTAACCTGTACGGAATGACCTGCTGTGGCGGCGCGGCCGGTGCGGGGGTGGTGTTCAAGTTGGATAAGAAAGGCCATGAGACCGTGCTGTACAGCTTCACAGGTGGGGCCGATGGGGGATACCCCTTTGGATATGAACAAGGTGTGATCATGGACTCGGCCGGCAACCTCTACGGCACGACCACCTACGGCGGCGTGGCCGGTGCGGGCGTGGTGTTCAAATTGGATAGGAAGGGCGATGAGACTGTGCTGTACAGCTTCACCGGCGGGGCCGATGGCGGCTACCCCACCGCAGGTGTGATCCAGGACTGGGCCGGCAACCTCTACGGCACGACCAACGGCGGCGGCGCGGCCGGTGCGGGGGTGGTGTTCAAATTGGATAGGAAGGGCAATGAGAGCGTGCTGTATAGCTTCACCGGAGGGACCGATGGAGGATACTTCTTGGCGGGTTTGATCCAGGACTGGGCAGGCGACCTATACGGGACTACGGCGTACGGGGGCGCGGCCGGTGCGGGGGTGGTGTTCAAATTGGATAGGAAGGGCAATGAGAGCGTGCTGTACAGCTTCACCGGCGGGGCCGATGGGGGACCCTCCTATGCAAGTTTGATCCAGGACTGGGCAGGCAACCTGTACGGGACTACGGCGTTCGGCGGCGGGCCCGGTGCGGGCGTGCTGTTCAAGCTGGATCCGGCCGGTGACGAGACCGTGCTGTACAGCTTTCCCGGGAGTGATGGGAGCGGCCCCGGCTCAGGTGTGATCCAGGACTCGGTCGGCAACCTCTACGGCACGACTAACGGCGGCGGCCCCGCAAACGCGGGCGTGGTATACAAGCTCGATGCGACTGGCCACGAAACCCTGCTGTACAGCTTCACCGGCGGGGCCGATGGGGCTAACCCCCATGCAGTGATCATGGACTCGGCCGACAACCTCTACGGCACGACCAGCGGGGGCGGCGCGGCCGGTGCGGGCGTGGTATACAAGCTCGATAGGACTGGCCAGGAAACGGTGCTGTACAACTTCACGGGCGGGGCGGATGGGGGAGACTCCGAAGCAGGTCTGATCTTCGACTCTGCCGGCAACCTCTATGGGACGACTAACGGCGGCGGCGTGGCCGGTGCGGGCGTGGTGTTCAAATTGGATACGACGGGCCATGAGACCGTGCTGTACAGCTTCACGGGCGGGGCCGATGGCGGGCAGGTCTTATCCGGTGTGGTCCGCGACTCGGCCGGCAACCTGTACGGAACTACGGTGTCCGGCGGCGGCGTGCCACATTATGGGGGCGTGGTCTACAAGCTGGATCCGACCGGCCACGAGACAGTCCTGCACAGCTTCACTTACGGGGCCGATGGGGGTTTCCCTTGGGGGGACGTGACTTTCGACTCGGCTGGCAACCTCTACGGGACGACCTGGTCCGGCGGCCCGCCCAGCGGGGATGATCCTGGCGTGGTGTACAAGTTGGATCCGGCCGGCAACTTCACCGTGGTGTACACCTTCACGGGCTTTGCTGACGGCGGCGGCTCGCGGTCGAATGTAGTTTTCGACTCAGCGGGTAACCTCTACGGGACTACCGAATATGGCGGACAAGGCCCTTGCCCATATTTCGGCTGCGGCGTCGTGTTCGAGTTGGACCCTACGGGCCACCAGACGGTGCTCTACAGCTTTTCGGGGGGTGGATGGAGCCCTGCCCGGAACAGGCCTGATCCGAGATGCAGCCGGCAACCTTTACGGGACTACAGCCTACGGCGGGGCTGCGGGTGCCGGGGTGGTATACAAGGTAACGCCCGGCGGTAGTTCGCCGACATTGACACAACCCGCCTACCGCTCCTTTGACGGACCGGATTTCAGGCCTGACCATCCCATGCCTGGGAAGCCACCACGAAAGATGGGAAAACCTACACCCTGGAGAACGCAGTAGTGAATGTTCGCCTCAGCGCCATGCCGGCGTGTCGATAGCGGGATGCCCCACCCAAGTTCTTTCGCTTGGGTGGGGAGTTTCTACCAACCATTCGAGGAACGGCTTAGGTCAGCCAAGCGAACTTAAAAGTTGAGCTTCAATCCAAACTGAATGTTGCGGCGCTCGGGCGGGATCGCCAGGAGTCCGCCACCGGGCAGGCCCTTCACGGCCTGCACAGCGGTCACGCCGGTGCCGTCCTCAACGTCGAGGTTCCCCGCGTTGATGTAATAGTTGCTGTGGTTGAAGGCGTCGTAGAACTCGGCGCGGAACTGCAGGTTGTAGCGCTCCGTCAGGTTAAACGTCTTGGCAGCCACAAAGTTGAAGTTCCAGTAGCCGGGTCCGCGATAGGCATTGCGTTGTCCTTGCGGCAGTCCGCTGATGCTGTACACGCAGTTCACATGATCGAGATACTGGCAGCTCGGCACCGCCAATGCGTCACCCACATTGACCGGAATGCCAGTGGCGGGATCGAGCGGCAGCTCGAGGTAGTTAAACAGGTTCGGCGCCACCGCCGTGGAATTGCTCGCGCCACCGTTCTGCAAGACCGGCTGCGACGGAATCCAGCGCGGGCAGCTGCTGCCAACCGCACCCAAATTGGTGCAGTCGTACAAGGAGTACGGCAGGCCTGAGCGAATGTTGAGGATGGTCGAGAAGCTCCAGCCGCCCAGAATCTGGCGGGCGATGGCGCTGCTCATGTTGCTTCCCCACGGAATGTTCCAGGTTCCGCTGAGAACGAAGCGGTTGCGGATGTCGTAGTCGGCGTTGCCCTTGTCCAGGTTGGCGTTGTAAGGATCCAAGTACGCCCCCCCATAGGAGCCGCTGTAGCCGTCACTGAAGGTTGACGACAGGTTGTCGATGGCATGCGACCACGTGTAGTTCGCGTTCAGGTACAGCCCCTTGTTAAAGAGGTTGTTGCTCTGGAATTTGACGTTAACGCCGTTGTAGCCGTTGAAGCCGTTCGCTCCGCGGTAGGTGATGGCGCTGTATTGGTAGTTCAGGCGATTGTTGAATCGGGCGTCGCCCAGGAATGCCGCTCCGTATCCGGGGGCATTCAGGTTGGAAATGTCATACTCGTGCGTGCCCTTCGAACCGGCGTATTCCACGGAGAGTACCGAGTTCTTCAGCACCTGGTAATCCACCGCGCCCGACCAGAACTGCACATAGGCCGTGGGAATGTTCTGCTGCACGGCGCGCAAGCTGGAGGTGGGGAAGCAGGAGGTGCCGGGCGCCACGTTGGGGTTGCCGCCGCAGGTGTTGCCGGCTCCCGCCAGCGGACCGAGATTGCTGGTGTAGATGGGCAGGTTTCCCGCCGCCACATCCACCCCGCTGACCACGCTGATGACCGCGTAGTTTGGCGGGTCCTGGATGAGGTTAAAGGTCACATTGCCGAAGTTGCGCTCGTAGCCTATGCCGTAGCCGCCGCGGAGACTCATGGTGCCGTTTCCGAAAACGTCATAGGCAAAACCCACACGCGGCGCCCAATTGTTTTTGTCCTGTGCCCACAGCCCGCCCACCGAGCTCTGATTGGCAATCAGTACCGTGCCATTGCGAATCTGCTGGAACAAGTTGGCACCCGTGCCGAGATAGAAGTTGGAATCCAGCGACGGATCCGCGTTGTGCTGGACACCGTAATACTCCCAGCGCACCCCCAGGTTCACCGTAAGCCGCGGAGTCACCTTCCACGCATCCTGCACGTAGAAGTAGCCGTCGTTGTAGCGATTGTTGCGGCTGAAGCTGGGCTGCCCCACGGGCAACTGCAGCAGGCAGGCCGAGTTCACAATGTACTGGCCGGACGAATCACGATTGCAGGGATACTGCCCCTGCGGATAGACTGCGCCCCGGAACAGATACAACTGGCCAGCTACCAGGTTTCCCGCTACGGCGGAAAGGCTGCCCCCGGAAGCCAGCGCTTCCAACGCATTTTCGTATGCACCGAACACGCGGTTGTCGCGCGTCTGCATGTAGCCGCCGCCAAAGCTGAGCCGGTGTTTGCCTTCGACCCATGACAGGTCGTCGAACACTTGGTAGACGTTCTGCGGACCGCCAAAACGGCTGGCGCTGTAGCCCGGAAATACCAGCCCGCCGTTGGTGCCGGGCAGTGTGGGCGGCGCCCCGGTCGAGGCGTTCAGCGCCGGAGACACCGGGTTCGCACCCAGCGGCAGCAGAAGGTTCAAACGGTTGTACAGGAACTTGACGGAATTCACCGCGCTGGGACTGAACACGTGCGTCAGGTTGAGAATCACGCTCTGATTGAACTGGGTTAGTCCGGTGTCGTAGCCAACGTACGGGCTGCTGCTGATGACGCCGGCAAGGTCGTCCTCGCTGTAGAGCGCATAACGGCTGTACATCGTGGTCTTGTCGGAGATGTTCCAGTCCACGCGGGCGACCGTCGAGTAGGAGTTTTGCGGCAACCCGGCGCCGGAATCCGAGGGCACCGAGTAAGCGATCGTCTCACCGAAAGGGTCGGTGCAGTTCAATGGCGCCGGACAATCGCCACGATTGGCCTGCTGCCAGTTGGTCGTGCTCAGCAACTGCAGCCCGGGGCGCAAATGGCTGCCGTAGGCACTAAAGAAGTTCGTGGTGTTCGTCGAAATTTGGGGAAGCGCCAGAAACGCCGGATCGAGAATGCTCTGCAGGTTTGTGGCACTGCTGCGCACACGCGTCCATTCCGTGCTGCTAAAGAAGAATAGCTTGTTCTTCACGATCGGCCCGCCGATCGAGTAGCCGAATTGGTTGCGCGTGAAGCTCGGCTTGGCAATTTCGTTGGCGTTGTTCTGATAGGTGTTGGCCGCCAGCGCGGACACGCGATTGAACTCGTACAGCGATCCGTGGAACTGGTTGGTGCCAGACTTGGTGGTCACGTTGATCACGCCGCCGCCTGCTCGTCCGTATTCCGCGGTGAAATTCGAGGTCACAACCCGGAACTCTTGCACCGAGTCGAGCGGCACGCTCTGACCGACGGTAGCGAAAAACAGATCGACGTTTTCGCCGCCATCCAGCAGGATATCCGTGTCCGCCGAACGCTGCCCGTTGATGGCATAGCCTGCTCCGCGACCGCTCTGTGTGTCCTCAGCCACGTTGCCTGCGGTGGCAACCAGGTCGTAGGGATTGCGAGTCAGAGTGGGAAGATCGGTAATCTGCTGCGCCGTCACAATCTGGGACAGGCTCTGGGTTTCGGTGTTGACGGCGCCTGTTTCGCCCGACGTCGTGACTTCCAGCGTGGTTGAGACCCCCATCACAGTCAGTTGCGCCGAGACGTTAAACCTTGACCCTACGAGAACCTGGATCGGACGGGTATATTTCTGAAACCCAGGATGCTCCATGGTCAGGGTGTAGTAGTCCGGTTTCAGGCTGGTGATGGTGTATTCGCCTGCTGAACCTGTAGTTGTGCTGCGGGTCAAACCCGTGTTGGATGACACCACGGCCACCTTTGCGCCCGGCACGACGGCATTGCTCCTGTCCGTCACTATGCCCGAAACCTGCCCTGTTTCCACTTGGCCAAAGAGACCACACGGAAGTTAGTAGCAACACACTGAGTACAGCGATCGACGCGATGGGAGCGTGTTGCATGTAGAGGCAAATATCCTTGCCTGGCGACAATGGCATATAGCCCTTCACCGCAAGACCCAGAAACGGCGTCTGAGCCGTGGGACGCGGGGGATCGAGTAATTATCCTCCGGCAGAGCCGGAGGCTTTGCGGTTGGTGGCCCCTCAAAGGGGATGATCGCAACCGCTAGAGTCAAAATCCACAACTCCAAACCTCGCAGCAGGACGAGAGCAGGGTGTACGAACAGAAACATACTTCCGAAATTGTCAAACTCCCGCTGCCTCCCCGGCAGAGCTGGGGGATCTCCCTACGAATTAGGGCGTCGAAGACCATTTCAACATCGTCAACAATGATATAGCCGAATGACACCGTTTATGTCACATTGTCGCGGGTGTGTATACTCCAGTGCCTGCCAGGGAAGTCGTGCTGCGAGAGATGGGTCCAGCACCTGGCAAGCACCGGAGTCTACACACCTGAGGCGATGTTTCCGAATCCCAACATTCCGTTGCGTTTGAAATCGAGCTTATAAGTAAGTGTCTTCCGTCAGGGTCGGGGTCTGACACATGTCATGGGTCGGATAGCCGAGAACCGGCGAGAGGCTGAGATGGCGTGAGGGAATGCCTCGCGAATGGCCATCTCAGGCCCGTCCGTTAAGTTCGAAGGTGCTGCGCTACTTTCCTGCGGAGACGTTCTTGGGTGACTTCGCGGTCAAAATCGCCAACAGTTCCTTGGCGGTCGCGGGCGCGGAAATCTTGCCATCGACGATGTCGGCGGCGCTGATTTTCTTGCCGTAAACATTCTCGTTGGCACCGCTATCGGGACGGAGGGTCGCCCAGGCAAGGGAGACACCGGCAAACACACCCTGAGCCCGCGAGTAAGACAGCATTTCTGCACTCATACTGGCGGTGGTGGAAGCCTCTGCGTCGCGGCCCACCGGATCGGCGGCGACACTGGCATCCGCACCCAGCTTGAGCTTGCCTTTCAGCAACGCGCGGGCACCCTTGTCGTTGAGAACCAGGATGACAAAATCGGTGACCTGTCCGCCCGCTTGCAAGCCAAAGCTGCCGCCGGTGGACTGCATCATGACAGGAGCGCTCCAGGGGCCGTTGAAGTCTGCACCGCTATGGCATGCAGCCTGGCTGCAAATGCCGGTACTGTCGCTCGCCGCCAACGGGAGTATTGGTCCCGTTGGCGGCGCTTAATGGCCCTGCGTGTTCGTCGCCGGCAGACTACGGTTGGTTCACCACGACGTAGGTGGTGCTCCCGCCGGAAAACTGCGGCTGGTAATAGCTACTGCCGCACTGCTGGTAGGTGACGCCATTGGCGATGACCGTAGTGCAATTGGGCGGAAGCGTATTCACTCTCGATCCAACGACAGCCGCAGTCACGACTGCGGTTGTTGCCACGGCCGCGGCCACACCCACCCCACTGTGGTAGCAGCAGCCTCCGCCGCCATAGTAGTTGCTGTTGTAGCTGGAGTGAGTGTTCACGTTGACGTCGCGGTTGACGTTGACGTTGGTGTTCTTGTTGACGTTGGTGTTGCGATTGACGTTGGTATTGTTGTTTACGTTCCGGTTGTTATTGGTGTTCTTATTTTCGTTGCGGTTCGAGGCAGCGTTATGAGTCGGCTGGTTTACGTTGCTGCGCGAACTGGAACGCACCGATCCGTTGTTACTGTTGCCGCCTCCACCGCCAGGGCGGGTTGCGGCAACAGAAGGAGCGGCCAACAGGAGCGCGAGAGAGAACGAGAGAAACGGTTGAATGTTGATTTTCATGATTTAGCTCCTAGTTGCTGCCGACTGCTGCGGCGGCTTTCTCTTCGGCGAAGACGATCTTGTGGGCATCCGTCGGAGGATCGAAGACGAAGGCCGCATCGTTGTAGGACGGCGCGAGGTTCCAGGTCAGCACGGAGATGTGCTGGGGACGAGCGTCATCGGTGAGGGTGGTCAAAACCAGTTTCTTGGGCAGGGGATGATCGCCCAACTGGATCCACACCTGCCAGTCGAGACCGGGCTGGCGGAAGGCGTAGTGCTCGCAGGTAATCCCGCCAACATCGCCGGGGCCAAAGTCGGAGGCTTCGGTGATCTCGTTGGTGGAGGCACGCGGTCCGCCCCACAGGAAGAGATCCATCAGGGGTAGCTCGATGCCGTACTTGTCGCTCGCAACGTCGATCAACTGGCCGATGGTCGGAGGCGCATCCACCGTGGCGTAGTATCCCGCGCGACGCGCGAAGAGAGTGAAGGTCTTTCCGTCATAGAGGAAGAGACGCGACTTCTGGTCACCCTGAGTCTCGACGCGAAGTTTGTCGGGTTTCACAGCCAGGACGGTCGTGGTGTGAGCGAAGGTTAGTTTCTCGCCGTCTGCCAACACATCTTCGGAAGTGACGGCGGCTGTGACCTGGAAATCCGGGAGAGAGCGAAGGTAAGTGCCCATCTGGTTCAGGGCATCGATCGCCGAGGGTTCGATGAGGTCCGATTTCGCGGGACTGGGCTGCTGCGCCAGCAACGGGACCGAAAGACCAGTTGCGAGCGTGAGCAACGCGATTGCGTATCCAATGATTCGTTTCATGAATTTGTTCTCCATTCTGACTGGCTGCGGGCGGCGCTTGGGTCGTTAAAGCGAGTGATCCTTAGTTGTAGACCTTGGCGGAGCCGACTGCTCGGCCCACGTCAAAGGAGAGGAGTTCGACGACGAGGCCACGGCTCGCGCGTAAAACTGGGTTCATTGGGAACTCCTGGGGAGGAACAGGGATGCTGTGACCCTGATTTTTCCTGACGAATCGCTTGCAAGTAGGGCGTATCCCGAGGCCGCCCTCGAGTCTGCCGGCCTTCCTCCGTTGCGAGAAAGATAGCTTTTGAGCGGGAACTAAAGATATTCGGAAAACTACTCGTGACGAACACCGAAGAACTACGGTGCTGTTGGCAAGTAGTTTTGCGAATGGCGCCGAGGGAGCGAAGGGAAATATGCTTCAGGAAAGGGTAAAGCGGCACCGAAGCCGCACGAAAGAAGCCGCGCGTGTTTCGCAATGAATACTGAATATGGACCGCAGCCACAGGTATCTGAATGACCACTGAGCAGTCGAAGATTCTCGAGTCAAGGCTGCAGAGACTGGTAGAGTTGCGGTGGCAGCGCGAGGTGATTGCGCGCTGGCTCGCCGGTTCCGGAACCCCGGTAGAATCGCAATCGCAACTCGAGGAAATGTTCGCCCAGGTCAATGCTGAGTTGCGGACGTTGGAAGGCGTGCCCGAACTTGGAGAACACCACGATTCCCCGAACGCAGCTCGCTAGCGCTTGGGAATCAACGATCGTCCCGAGCGCTCGGCCACGTAGAGCATTTTAAAAAGGTGAGTATGACGAGCACGGCGGAAGACAAAGTAGCCGCACTTGACCAGGAAGTTTCGCTCATTCGCGGGGGACCGTTTTACCAGGTGCAGCTCATCACGCGGCTCATTCGCCCGCACCAATGGAACCTGGGAAGGCGCATTATTTTCGCGATTGCGATCGGATGGCTTCCGCTGGTATTGCTGACAGCAATTTTCGCACCGAGCGCCGGGGTCCAGTTGTTGACGGATTACAAGGTTGCATCCCGAGTGCTGATCGCGGTCCCGATCCTGCTGTTCGGGCAGATCCTGATGGAGTCGAAGTTCCGCACAATCGTGAGTACGGCGCGCGAGGACCTAGTGGCTCCGACGGAGATGCCGCAATTCGATCGAATCCTTGCGGAGGTTGCCGGACTGCGCGATTCGGTGCTGCCCGAGTTGGTGATTGCGGCGCTGGTGATCCTGCATATCGTCATGTCGTTCAGCGGGAAGATTGGCATGGCTGGGGACTGGGCGGTGTTGGGCGCTCAGGAGGCATTTGGCGGCCACCTGAGTCCTGCGGGCTGGTACTACGTTGCTGTCAGCCAGTTCATCTACCAATTTCTTGTCGGCCTGTGTCTGTGGAAGTGGCTGTTATGGACGCTCTTCGTATTTAAGTTGTCGCGCATGAAGTTACAGTTACTGGCTTCGCATCCCGACAGGCACGGGGGCATGGGTTTCATGGGAATGTCCACGCTGGCGTTCGCTCCAATCGCTTTCGCGATTGCGGCGGCGGTAGGCGCGACGTGGCGATACCAGATTCTGAATACCGACGCGAGCCTGATGAGTTTCAAGATGCCTGCCATCGCGTTGCTGGTAATCGTCGTGCTCTTGGCGGTTGGGCCGTTGCTGCTTTTTGTTCCGAAGCTGGCTCCGTTGCGCCGTAAGGGAGTCCTGCAATACGGTAGTCTTGCGCATCTGCAGAGCGAAGAGTTTCACGACAAGTGGATACTGCATCGCGAGGGCCGCGAGCTGGAATTCCTGGCCGCGCCAGAGGTAAGTACGCTTACCGATTTGGCTACCAGCTTCGAGAACATCGAGAACATGAAGGCTGTCCCGTTGGATAAGGGTTCGTTGATGGCGCCGTTGATTGCAACAATCCTTCCTCTGCTGCCGGCAGTAATGGCGCAGGTTCCCTTGAAAGTCATTTTCAAGAGCCTGCTGGAAGCCATGAAATAATCTCTGGAACCGCATGAGTGAAACGCCGATTTCGGATCCACGGGTTGATTTAGCCCGCAATCGCACCACACTGGCGAAGTATCGAACGTCACTCGCACTCGATCGCACCACTCTCGCTTGGATCAGGACCACGCTGACCATGGGAACATTTGGGCTGGGGATGATCGGATTCTTCCGCAGCCTGAGCGATCGTAACCAGACCCCGGAAGCTGCCCAACTCCATCACGGTGCAGTGCGGTTTGGCGAATTGCTGGTGCTGATGGGAGTGGTGGCGACGGTGCTTGCAGGCGCCTCGCACTGGTATGCGCTTCGCCAAATGGAGCGGGGCGAGTTGCCGAATGTGTACCGCTGGCCGCTGAGCATCACGATCGCGCTGTGTGTTGCGGTGCTGGGCGCGGCCGGTTTGTGGCGGATGATGGGGTAGCAACAACGTCCTAAGCTGGCAGCGCTCGCAATGAGCCACGCCAGCGATGGAGGCCGACTACGCCTAGGATTACGGAAGCTTCCAGAACGAAATAGACCAAGATGAAAACGAGGTCGTCGAGGCGGTGCAAAGTCGTGACGGCGACGGCGGCTAGCACGCCGATATGGCGGGCGGGGAACGATGTCATGTAACTGATGGTATCGTTGGTCGGCAGTCGCAAGGCGCGAGCGATGCCCGCGGCCCCGACTAATGAAGCGACGATCAGGACTGCGCTGACCGTCACGTTGGTCTTCCAATCCACGGTGAGTTGACCCGAGCGAGTCACGCAAATAAATACGCAAAGCGCTACAGTACCCAGGGCGCAGGCGTGTCTGAGTCCCACCGAAAATCTCGCCATCCCTCGGGAACGAATGCTTCGCAAGGCCACGCCCACGAAGATTGGCGCCCAAGTGAGTGCGAAGATCCTAATTAACAATGCTCTTGATGGAACCATGAACGGGAACCCCGCACCCAGTAGTCCGCGGTAGACGGTAAACGTAACAGGCATCACGATGGGCGCCAGCAAACAGGAAATGGCACTGGCGGATACGGTGAGCGCCAGATCGCCGCGCGCGAGCAGAGTGAAGAAGTTGGCGATATTGCCCGTGGGACAGGCGGCTAGCATCAGGACGACAAATTTCGTGCTGTCCGGCATAGGCACGAGGCGGACGAGGAGAATGGCGAGCGCGGGAAGCAGCAGCATCTGGCCGAACAGGAGGCCGGGCAAAGGGAGTGTACGTCGCACGATATGGGGAATTTCGCGGAGCTCAAGTTCGAGTCCAACCGCCAGCATGGTGGCTGCCGTGAGGCCTGAAATTGTCAATTCCAACGGCAGTCTCAAAAAATAGTCTCCCCAGAAAATTTATGCCTAGCCAAAAAGGTATTGATGCGATTGCAAAACGATTGTTTCAGGCAGATTGTTGATGAGAAAGCGGAGCCGCAGGAATCATCACCACGATCTCGGTACCGGCACCGGGCTGGCTGTTTACGATCAGTTTCCCGTTCAGGAGCCGGACACGTTCTTCCATGCCGGTCAGGCCCAGCCCTTTGCGGCCATCCGCGTCAGGCTCGATGCCGCGGCCGTTGTCCCGCACCCGCATTTCAAGTATCTCAGCTTTGCGAGCGAGGCAGACGCGGGCGGTGGTGCTGCCAGAATGCTTGGCAATGTTGATGAGGCTTTCCTGCAGTACGCGATACAAGCACATGGCGCCTTGAGGCGAGGCATCGCTATCTGACACCGACGAATCGAACTGCATCTCGATCCCGCGAGCGCGCTGGATGTCTTCGCACTGCGCTCGCAGAGCGCCGACCAGTCCCAGGATTTCCAACATGGCGGGATGCAGTTGGTGCGACAGATCGCGAAGATCGTTGGCTACCGCGGCAGTAGTTTTTCGGACATCTTCAAGACCCGCGTCAAGCTCACGCGATGTAGTGGTTCGATCGCGTCCAGCGAGATTGCCAATCTTCATGGAAACCAGGGCCAGGCGCTGAGTGAAGTCATCGTGAATTTCGCGCGCGATTCTGCGCCGCTCCTCCTCCTGCGAATCGACCAGACGGCCGGCCATGGCGAAAAGCCGCTCGGCCGAGGCATGCAACTCTTCCTTTTGTTGCAGGAACCTGATCTGTGCACGGCGGCGCTCGAAGAACCGCGAGAGGCGTTCGCTGGCCGCGATCAAGGCACCCGTGGCGTCCTGGTCAGCGGTTATTGCCTCTTCGCACCGCAAACTCGATGAATCGCCTCGACTTTGTCGTCTACCAATATCGGAAGAAGAACACTTCCCAGCAAACCGGCTTCAAAGCACGCCCGCGATCTCGGATAGCGGTCCGGATACTTCATTTCGTTCAGCACATCTCCAAAGAAGGGCTTGCCCGAGCGCAGCACTTCTCCTGGCGCACCCAAGTCGTTGGGCCAAGTCATGCGAGCGCTGATGTCCGCAAGACTTCGCCAGGCGCTCCGGATCTTTGAATGTGTACGATGTGCGACGGTTTTGCCAATCCCGGCTCGTCATCGTGGATGAGAAGAGCGTGGCCACCGGGAAACTTCATGGTCTCGCAGATCGCATCAACGGAACGCTGCAAGGCCTCGCGCATGGTGGTTGCCGAGTTCGCAATCTCGGCAATGTCTTGCACCAGGTGTGCATATTGGGTCGCCTCGGCTGGCCTCTTCAGCTAGCGCGCCTTTGTTCGCTCAGGTCCCACACCGAGCCCGTGAACCCAGAAAACCGGTGCATGCGCATCGAAGCGCGGCGATCCGCTATCCCGGACCCACCGGTAGCCGCCATCGTTGTGTCGTAGGCGATATTCATGCGCAGAACTCTCGCATTCTCTGCTCAAAGGCGGAGTGGAACGCCTCAAAAAGTGCATCGCGATCCTCGGGATGCACCGAACCGGGCCCAGCCCTCCCCCAGTGGCTCCTCCAGCTGCCCACCGGTGAACTCCAGCCATTGCCGGCTCACGAAAATACACTGCCTTGTCGGGACCAGACATCCAGATCATGGCGGGTGCCGAATCAGCCAGAGCGCGAAATTCCTGCTCCACGGTTGGCGAACTTGCGCGACCCAACTTCTCGGCGGTGATGTCACGGTGGAAGATGATGGCGTTGGTATCTTGCTGCCGCCACGAGCGCACAGTCATCCGGAACCAGCGAAAGACGTACGGTGTGGGACGGAGGTATTCCTGCTCGTAATAATCCCGTTCTCCGCTCAAGACGGTTTCGATACCCGACAATGCCCGGTCCACTGTCTCGTCCGTGGTCGAGGAGCGGAATAATGCCAGGTAGTCAATCCCCATGGGATTGCGCGCGGCTTCAGCGGCTTCATCCTTTCGAGGGAGTTCCTTCCACGCAGTATTTGCGGCGAGCACACGTCCGGCGCTGATCCAGAACAACGCAGGGGTCAGTCAGAGCCTCGACAAAGGATTGCAGCAGGCGGTAATCCACGCTGGAGGATACGACGCTGGAGTTCGAGTCTTCCATTCTTTAAGTCACCGATTGACCGGATCAGGCCGGCTTCAGCAAATCCTCGTTTTGGTTAGTTGAAGCCGCGCTTCCCTAGATCAACGATCGAGGCCAGAACTAGACGGCAGTGTCGAGCGGGTTAACGGTGATCAATCCGATCTTGATCGCGTGTTGAACCAGCTCTGCGGTAGTGCGGATCCCCAGCACATTCATCAAATGGTATTTGTAGGATTCCGCGGTGCGCGTCGAGATATTCAGTTGGGTTGCAACTTCCTTCATGGTTTTCCCCTCGGCGACGAGTTGCAGCACTTCGCGCTGACGAGGGGTGAGTTGAGGTGCCTTGTCGACCAGGGGACGGCGGGCCGCCTCGGCGAGAACTGAGACAAGATCGCTGGGAAACTGCGGGACTCAAGTAACATCCGCCACGATGTACAACCGCGAGAGCTTCTTTTAAGCTCGTCGCCACTGGCGGTCTTCAAGACAAAGGCAGACGCTCCCGCGCGGAAAACCAGCACGGCCAAGCTGATATCGGTGTGCATGGTCAGCACGATGAACTTGCTGCGCAGCCCCGCGCCGGTAAGAGTCTGTACCGCGTCCAGCCCGTTCAGCAGGGGCATGGACAGGTCGGTCATTACCAGGTTTGGCTTCAACTTCATCGCCATTTCGGTGAGTTCCTTCCCATTCGCAGCAATGCCGACTACGTCGTAGGTCGGGCTCAACAAGGAGCGGAGGCTCTCGGCGAAGAGTTGGTGATCGTCGGCGATCAATAATGTAGGTCGCATTGGGTGATGTACCAGCGACGAGCGGGGAGCCGTGTCGCAAAATCTGACAGGTAGCACGTGCGGAATCCAGTCGTCCGCGAGGGGAAACTGCGCCCCTATGGTGCCAACCATATCCGACTTACCGGATAGTGTACTACCGTAATTTTACGGTATCCAGCGTGCATTTCAGGCAAAAATGCGCTCAATGATCCGGCTATCGCAGTAGTACGCGGCTCCTCCTGCCGCCGAGCCGTCTCTGGTCTCGTCCGACTCTACAGGCGTACCGTATTTTTCCCACCCATCGCTTCTGTAGGTTTACGGATTGTTGGAATCATCGCTGTCCGCGAGAGTTAAGGAACGCGGGGATCGCACTCGAGCTCTGAATCGGCTCTTTCGTACCAGTTCAACCACCGTAAATTGGTACTCCTCGCGTTCTCCGAGACATCGCGGACGTCGGGGGGCGTCCGCGGTGTCTCGGCACGATTCGAGAAATCCGTGTTGAAGGGGAATATATGAACTTCAAGCTCGCGTTCACCGCAGCCATATGCACTCTGTTGCCTCATGCAGCCGGAGCACAGACGCCCAAGCGACGGCCCTGCTCTACCATTTCAGCCGACGCCAACCGCAAGCCTCGCCGCGCCCTCCTTGCAGGAATCGAAGCACCAGCGCCGGGTCGAAGAGACGCACTTACCGAAGAATGCGCCCAACGTTCTGATCATCCTGCTGGACGACGTCGGGTTCGGCCTCGCTGACACTTATGGCGGCCCGATTCATGCGCCGACGCTGTCGCGCATCGCGAACTCGGGCATCAGCTACAACTCGTTTCATACCACGTCGATCTGCTCGCCAACCCGCGCTGCACTGCTGACCGGCCGCAACCATCAGCGAGTCGGTTCCGGCACCATCGCGGAACGCGCCGTCGATTTCGACGGCTACACCGGAGTAATTCCTCGGACTTCTGCGACCCTCGCCAAGACGCTTGGCTACTACGGATACGACACCGCAGCCTTCGGCAAGTGGCACAACACTCCGGCGACTGAGACGACGGCCATGGGACCGTTCACGCTCTGGCCAACAGGAGAGGGCATCGGCTTCGACTATTTCTACGGATTTCTCGCCGGTGAAACCTCCCAGTGGGAGCCCAGGCTGTTCGAGAACTTCAATGCCATCGAACCGCCTCACGATCCGAAGTACCACCTCACGACCGACCTGGCCGACCAGGCATTGTCTGGATGAAAAGCATCGTTCGTATGCGCCCGACAAGCCGTTCTTCATTTATTGGGCGCCCGGCGCCGGACACGGACCGCATCAAATCTTTCCAGAGTGGGCTGACAAGTACAAAGGCCAATTCGACGACGGATGGGACGCGCTTCGCGTGAAGACGTACAACCGTCAGAAAGAACTTGGCTGGATTCCTCCTGACGCCGAACTCACGCCTCGCGCCGACTCCATGGCTTCCTGGGACAGCATTCCCGAGGCGCAGCGGCCGTTCCAGCGACGGCTAATGGAGGTCTTCGCGGGCTTCGTTGAGCACGCCGACGTCCAGGCAGGAAGGCTGATCGACGAACTCGATGAACTCGGCATTCGCGACAACACCATCGTCATTCTACATCTGGGGAGACAACGGCTCCAGCGCCGAAGGCCAGCACGGCACCATCAGCGAACTGCTGGCGCAGAACCAGATTCCCAATACCGTCGAGCAGCAGATCGAGGCGCTTGAACAAGATCGGCGGCCTGGATGCACTCGGCGGTCCGAAGACAGACAGCATGTATCACGCCGGATGGGCGTGGGCTGGCGACACACCATTCCGGTACACCAAGCTGATCGCGTCGCATTTCGGCGGAACGCGCAACCCGTATGGCTATCTCCTGGCCGGCGGGCATCAAGCCGGACAAGACACCCCGGCCGCAGTTCCACCACGTCAACGACATCGCGCCGACCATCTACGAGATTCTCGGCATCAAGCCGCCGCAGGTCGTGGACGGTTTCCCGCAGGACCCCATCGACGGCGTGAGCATGGTCTACACCTTTGCCAGCGCCACCGCACCCGGCCAAAAGCACACACAGTATTTCGACAACAACGGCAGCCGTGGCATCTATCACGACGGCTGGTTTGCCTGCACCTTCGGTCCGCTCACCCCGTGGCTCACGGTAGAGTCCGGGACTCGCAACATGGGATTCGCGCAAGGATGTCTGGGAGCTCTACGACCTTCAGACTGATTTCTCGCAGGCGAACGACCTTGCGTCGAAGGATCCCAAACGTCTGGCCGATCATGCAGTCGCTGTTCCTGAAAGAAGCGGAAGCCAACAAAGTCTTCCCCATCGGCGCCGGAATCTGGCTGCGCATTCATCCGGAAGACCGCGTAAAGACGCCCTATACGAGCTGGGCATTTCGACTGCGACGACGAGACGCATGCCGGAGTTCGCTGCGCCCGGCCTCGGTCGCGAAAGCAATCACGTGACGATCGACGCCGAGCTCGGCGAGAACGCCTCTGGCGTCCTCTATGCGCTCGGGGCGCGGCGGCGGCTGGCTCTTTACATGGACAAGGGCCAGCTCGTGTACGAGTACAACATGATGATCATCGAGCGCTACATCGCGCGTTCCGCCGGACAAGATCCCGCCGGTAAACACCGGATCGAAGTCGCCACGCAGATCGCAAAGCCCGGCGCCCGGCGGACGTGGTGCTCACTGTCGATGGTACAGAGGTCGCTCGCACCGACGGTCAAGCGCACCGTGCCTGCCGCCTTTACTGCCAGTGAGACGCTTCGATGTGGGAGTCGATCTCGGCTCGCCCGTCTCGCTCGACTACTTTGACCGGGCGCCGTTTGCGTTCAACGGAAAAATCGACAACGTGACGGTCGAACTGCGGTAGCGAGGGAACGGAGGTATACGCCGGTGCACGGATTTTGGCGTACCAGATTACGAGGAACTCAGTTGAAGAATTATTCAGTGAAGAAGTTGTTATTGGCAGCCACCGCCTTACTCGGCATTTTCCTGATATCCGGCTCAAGTCCCGCAGTGGCCGAGGAAGGCGGCTCAGGCCATTATTTCCCCGGCTCGATCTCCGATTTCGCCGATGCGGTGCCCGCATCACCGACGTTCATCGTTCGCTACAACCAGATCTATTACAGCGGTGCGGCAGGAGCCAACAAACCCATTCCGATCGGCGGCACGACCGCGCTCGGCCTGGTGGCGACTTCTTGGGGAGAAGGTCTGACGCTGGTCTGGCGGCCTTCCATTGACATGGGAAAGCACTGGAGCTACGCCATGTCGGCGACCATCCCGTTCATGCAGATGAGTGTTTCAGCCAGCGCCGTGGTGCCGATTCCAACCGGTAACGGAACCAACACGCTGACCACGGTCGCACGCACCGGCACTCGCAACGCCCTCGGTGACGTCGTCCTCATGCCGCTGATGATTAACTACGCTGTCAACCCCAACTTCAGTGTGAATGGCCGGGCGGCGGTTTTCGTGCCGACCGGCGACTACGGCGTCGGGCGTCTCGCCAACACGGGGAAGAACTACACCACACTGGAACCGGAGCTTGGCTTGCAGTACTTCGGCCAGAAGAACGGACATGAAGCCGTGTTGTACACCGGCTTCGACTTCAACACCATCAACTCCGCCACCCAGTATCAGTCCGGCACCCAGTTTCACCTGGATGGAACCCTGGCGCAGCACCTGCCCCTGTTCAAAGGACTGGCCGGAATCGGCGTAAACCCCTTCTATTACACGCAACTCACCGGCGACAGCGGCTGCCGGCGCAACGCTCGGCAAATTTGAAGGGCACCACCGTCGGTATCGGTCCGGTGCTGTCCTACCTGAAGCCTAAAGGACCCTAAGACCGGCCACCTGGACTTCATCGCTGACCTCAAGTGGCTCAACGAGTTCTACGTCAAGAACCGGCTGCAGGGGAACACAGTGTTCATAAAGGTTTTGTTCAAGTTCTAGCGTAGTGCTGCTCAAGCAACAGCATGAGGAGTCTCAGAAATGAATGTGAAACGCAACACCATCTTGACCGTCGCCAACCTCGTGCTGGGAGGGATGTTCGCCCACGTCGCGGGGGCGCAGGAAATCCTGCCCTTCCCGCCCACGCCGTCCGCCTCCACTGCCGGGCTGACCATGAAGGATTCCACCTACAAGAAGCGCGTCGAGACGAAGCACCTCTCCGAAGGCGCGCCGAACATCCTGATCATCCTGATGGACGACGTGGGGCCGGGCACGCCCTCGACCTACGGCGGCGAGATCAACACTCCTACCCTCACTCGCGTCGCGCAGATGGGCATCTCCTTCAACCGTTTCCACTCCACCGCCATGTGCTCGCCCACGCGGGCTTCGCTGCTGACCGGGCGCAATCACACCTTTGTCGGCAACGGTCAGATCTCGGCGATCGCCAACGACTTCGACGGATTCAGCGGAATCGTCCCGAAGTCGTCGGCGACGGTCGCCGAAGTACTGAAGGACTACGGCTACAACACCGCGGCGTTTGGCAAGTGGCACAACACGCCTGAAGATCAGATCACCTCCAAGGGTCCGTTCGACTATTGGCCGACCGGCTATGGCTTCGAGTATTTCTACGGATTCCTCGCCGGGCGAGGCCTCGCAGTATGAACCGACCCTGACGCGCAACACCACCGAGGTCACCGAGGAGAAGCCAAAGGGCTACCACCTCACCGAAGACATCGCGCAGGACGCCATCAAGTGGCTTCGCGAACAGAAGGCCTACGCGCCGGACAAGCCGTTCTTCATGTACTGGGCTCCAGGTGCCGCGCACGGTCCGCACCAGATCTTCAAGGAGTGGGCCGACAAGTACAAGGGCAAGTTCGACGATGGCTGGGACAAGTACCGCGAGCGCACCTTCGCCCGCGCCAAAGCCCTGGGCTGGATTCCGCAGGACGCGCAACTTACTCCTCGCCCCGCTACCATGGCTTCGTGGGACTCCATCCCCGAGTCCGAGAGACCTTTCCAGCGCCGGCTCATGGAAATCTTCGCCGGATTTGCCGAGCACGCCGATTACAACGCCGGCAAGGTCATCGACGAGATCGAACGAGAAGGAAAGCTGAACAATACCCTGATCTTCTACATCTGGGGTGACAACGGCTCGTCATCGGAAGGATCTGAACGGCACCATCAGCGAGCAGTTGGCGCAGAACGGAATTCCGACCACGATCGCGCAACACATCGAGGCGCTGAACGAACTCGGCGGACTCGACGTACTGGGCGGTCCCAAGACCGACAACATGTACCACGCCGGATGGGCCTGGGCGGGCAGCACTCCGTACAAGGGCACCAAACTCATGGCCGCCTACTTCGGTGGCACGCGCCAGCCAATGGCCGTCGCGTGGCCCGCTCGCATCAAGCCCGATCCGACGCCGCGGCCGCAGTTCCACCACGTGATCGACATCGTGCCGACGATTTACGAAGTAACCAAGATCACCCCGCCGACCGTCGTGAACGGATTCGAGCAGGATCCGATCGCCGGCGTCAGCATGGTCTATGCCTTTGCCGATGCCGAAGGCGCCGGGCACGCGGCACACCCAGTTCTTCGACATCATGGCCAGCCGTGCGAATCTACCACGACGGCTGGTTCGCAGCCGCCCCGGGCCCGCGCGATCCGTGGGTAGGCGGCATGCCGAAAGGCATCAAGGAATGGTCGCCGCTCACCGACAAGTGGGAGCTCTACAACATCGATGTCGATTGGAGCGAGGCGAACGACCTGGCCGCTGCGAATCCGCAGAAGCTCGAGGAGATGAAAGACCTCTTCCTGATCGAGTCGACGAAGAACAAGAACCTTCCCATCGGTGGCGGCATGTGGTCCACCGCGATGTTCCATCCGGAGGACGCTCCCGCGTCGTCGCTCACCGAGTGGACCTTCGATGGCCCCATGACTCGCATGCCCGAATCCGCTGCTCCCAAACTCGGAAAGAACAGCAGCCTTGTGGCCATGGATGTCGATGTTCCGGCGAATGCAAACGGCGTGCTGTATGCGCTGGCTGGATTTCTCAGGAGGCGTGACGTGCTACATGAAGGACGGCATCCTGAGCTACGAGTTCAATCTGTTCGAGATCGAGCGCACCAAGATCAAGTCCAAGGAGAAGATCCCGGCGGGCAAGGCGAAGATCGAGGTCGAATCGAAGCTGGCTGGCCCGATCGGCGGACCGATGAACGTCACTCTGAAGGTGAACGGTGCAGTACTGTGGCCAAGGCCAGGTACCGCGAGCCATGTCGCTGCACTTCACCTCCAATGCGACCTTCGATATCGGCGAGGATTTGGATTCGCCGGTGTCGCTCGACTATTACGACCAGGCGCCGTTCCCGTTCAACGGAACGATCGGCACGACGAAGATCACGTATCTCAAGAAGTAAGAACCCGATGGCTGAGCGTAACGGAGCCAGATCGCGAACCGCCGAAAGAGGGCACCGTAGTTCTTCGGTGCTCTCGGCGAGTAGTTTTGCGAATACCGCGCCAACGTCCGAACCTATCTTCAATGGTAACCAAAGGCATTGGCCTAACCCGAAAGGAACACACAAATGAAAACCGCTCGCCTGATTTTCACCGTACTCGCGCTGTTGGTGCTGACGGTATCCGTCATTCAGATTCCCGCGCAGGCCCAGGGCCGCCAACTCCACATCAACAAGGCCATCTACGGCCACAACGGACAGGGAATGAACGTGACCAACCACCTCCGCTCCCTCATTCAGAACAACACCCTCGACGTTAAGGTCAACAACAAGAACATGGGCGGCGATCCGAATGTAGGCGCTGACAAGAGCGTGAAGGTCGAGTACACGTATCAGGGCCGCACCAGCACGAAGGTCGTCAAGGAAGGCGATCGCCTGCAACTGCCCTAATAAGGTCGGCATCGACTGCGGCTTTGCCGCGAGAATGGCCTCAAGCTGCACCTGAGGTTATTCCGCCAGCACCGATTTTGCCTGGTCAAAACAAGTGCTTTCGATATGCTGTCGCTGTCTGCGTGCGAAGCTGCACCGACAAAAAGCGAACTCTAACTACACGAGCACCCATGGCGTACGGTTCCTCCGAGTCGCAGCATTGCCAATAAGCTGAGACTTGCGACACGACTCGAGAACCGTACGCCGAGATTTCCAGTGGGGACTAAGATGACCGGACCGATTGCAGAAAGCCCGCCAACTTGGCCGTAGCCCGAAATTGTGGAATCGGATCGAGTTCTTTGAACGACGATGTGAATGCGTTAGACAGGCTCCACATGGTTCGGGAATTGAACTCCTCGTGCTGCGGCCGGGTCGAAACGCAACCGGCTCGGACCGTCACCATTTCTGTCACATTGTCGCGGGTGTGTATTCCCCATGGAATGCGAGGTTCTCGCAAACGAAAACTCTCATTCCACGGTGCAGCCTCAGCCGAAAAGACTGGTCCCTGACTGCAGCCACACGCAGAGACGACAATTCAAGGGAGCTTGAACGCTTGAACTCCCGTCGTCGTTGGTTTTGCACCCAAAGGCCGCAGTGTGTTTTGGCCTTTGGGAATGTCGCCCGAAGGCCGAGGGTACATGAGGGGAGGAGGATTGGCGATGATATGCAGTGTTCTGCAGTGCTCTGAAGCTCTTCCCTGTCCTTGCACTCGTTGAAACTACATTAACAATTCGCTCTTAACCGAAAGGTCGGTCGGGGTCGTTCGAATCCACCCCTCGCAACCTAAGGAATTCTGATCGACATTGTTGCAACCCACAATGCAACCCATAATGAGTCTGACTTGTACATACTTAGAAGGACTTACGCAGCCGTCCGTGACCTGCAAGTTGTTGAATGTATAGGATAGCTACACTCTGAAAAGGCTGGCGTCGGCGGTTCGATTCCGTCCCTGGCCACCATCGTTTGCAATCACTGGGCATCATCGCCATGCCGAATCTGGGTCCAATTAGGCCCAACTCACTAGCGAATGATCGTCGACAGACTGGTTAGTTTCTCGACGACACGCTTCTGCATTCGGGAATGAGGCTGATAGCGCCTCGAGCTTTGACATCTACGGGCGCCATCTTGCCAAACCCCGATTCTTCCTCGCGGTCGGCTAGCTGATCCAGCCGCCGCCCACTACGATGTCGCCATCGTAGAAGACGACCGCCTGCCCGGGCGTAATGGCGCGCTGCGGCACGTCGAAGGTCACCAGCACCTCGTCCTCGCCGCTGTTTTCGACCACGGCATCGGCCGCCTCGTGGCGATGACGAATCTTGGCCTGCACTCGCATCGGATCGCGGAGCGTCGTCCACGGCAATCCAGTTCAGGCGCTTGGCGCGCAGCGTGGGTGAGTACAATTCGTCGCCGCCGCCCACCACGACCTGCCGCTTGTCGCCGCGAATCTCCAGCACATAGAGCGGCGAGCCCGTAGCCACGCCCAGCCCCTTGCGCTGTCCCACCGTAAAGTTGTGGATGCCGTTGTGCGTGCCCACTACTTCCCCGCTGGTCGTGACCAGCTCGCCGGCGGTGTCAAGCACCGCTTCGCCCTGCTCTTCCAGATAGGCGTCGAGAAACATCTTGTAGTCGCCGCCGGGAACGAAGCAGATCTCCTGCGAGTCCGGCTTCTCGAACAGCTGCAGGCCGGCGCGCCTGGCCTCCTCGCGCACCTCGGGCTTGCGCATCTCGCCCAGCGGAAACAGGGTGCGGCTGAGCTGCTCCTGCGTCAGGCCGAAGAGGAAGTAGGTCTGGTCCTTGGCGCGATCGGCGGGGCGCTTGAGCACCCAGCGGCCGCTGCGCTCGTCGAACTCGTTGCGCGCGTAGTGGCCAGTGGCGAGCAACTCGGCGCCGATCTGGCGCGCGGTGATCAGCAACTGATCGAACTTAAGATGGTTGTTGCACAGGCTGCACGGAATGGGCGTGCGCCCGGAGAGATACTCCTGGACGAACGGCCGCACTACGTCGTGCTCGAAGCGCTCCTCCTGATTGACCACGTAGTACGGGATGCCCAGCGTCTCGGCGACGCGGCGCGCGTCGTACACGTCATCGAGCGAGCAGCAGCGGCCCTGCACCGGCTCGCTGGGCATGCCGTGATGGCCCGCCAGGCGGCGCTGGTTCCACAGCTGCATGCGTCAGCCCGACAACGTTGTGGCCCTGCTCACACAACATCGCCGCGACGGTGGAGGAGTCCACTCCGCCCGACATGGCTACGGCGATGGTCTTTGAATTCGGCATTTGGCAGTTAGTACTTAGCAGTTAGCGATTAGCGACTAGCGATTCGCAACTGCACCAGCTTTTGCACACCTGCAGTCTTTCTCTCGCAAACGAAAGCAGCGAATGGCGAATAGCGAATAGCGACTTTAGCTGAGAGCTGACGGCTGAGGGCTGACAGCTTTCTTCCACACCGGACTCAGCTCCCGCAGCCTCGCCACAACTTCCGGCACCAGCGACAACGCAAACTCCACATCTTCCGCCGTGTTCTGCTTGCCGAGACTGAAGCGGATGCTGGCGCGCGCACGGTCGGCCGACAGTCCCATGGCCGTCAGAACATGCGACGGCTCAATGGCTCCTGACGAACACGCCGCTCCGGTCGAGACCGACAGCCCCTTCAGGTCGAGCGCGATCACCATGGCCTCGCCTTCGATGCAGTCAAAGTAAATGTTCGTCGTGTTGGGCACACGCGGCGCATCGCCGCTGTTCACACCGACCTGCTCGACGCTGTCGACGATTCCCTTCTCCAGACGGTCGCGCAACGCGGCCATCCGCTCGACGCTGCCATCGGCAAATCCTTCGCGCGCGATCTCCGCCGCCTTGCCGAGTCCCACGATGCCGGGCAGGTTCTCGGTCCCGGCGCGCCGCGAGCGCTCATGTCGTCCACCATAGAACAACGGTTGCAGCAGCGTTCCCTTGCGCACATAGAGCGCGCCCGCTCCGATCGGCCCATGCATCTTGTGGCCGGTGAGGGTCAGCAGGTCGCAGCCAATCTCCTTCACATCGAGCGGCACCTTGCCCGCAGCCTGCACCGCGTCGGTGTGGAAGTAAACATCGGCTTCGCTGGCGATCCTGGCGATCTCGCGCACCGGCTGCAGCACACCGGTTTCGTTGTTCGCCAGAATGATGCTGATCAGCTTCGTCTCCGGACGCAACGCCCGCCGCACATCGTCGGGATCGACCAGCGCCCGGCCATCCACTGGCAGATACGCTACCGCACAACCCATCTCTTCGAGTCGCTTGCAGGCGTTCAGCACAGCGTGGTGCTCGACCGCCGAGGTGATGATGTGGTCGCCCGGCTTCATCAACCCAAACAGTGCCAGGTTGTCGCCCTCGGTGCCGCCGCTGGTGAAGACGATCTCCGCCGGTCGGCAGTTCAGCAGCTCGGCAACCTGCTCGCGCGCGTGCTCGACTGCTGCGCGCGCCTGCTGCCCCTGCTGATGAATGGACGACGCGTTGCCGAACTTCTCGAAGAAGTAGGGGCGCATCGCCTCAAACACCTCGGGCAGAAGCGGCGTGGTGGCGTTGTTGTCGAAGATACACGCGGTGCATGGTTGTTCGCTACTCGCCGTTGGCTCTTCGCAACTGTTGTCCGATGCGGAGAGCGAGCAACTTCTCTCTATTCTAGCCTTTCATTGGATTCGGCAAGGGGAGACCCCGATTCGCGGACTGCTTCGGCGTTCTCGAATCGCCCCCGCGTTATGCAGGTCGGCGAACAGCGAATGGCGCGGCTAGCGCTTCTCCATCGGAACGTAGCGGTTGGGGTAGAGCGGGCCCTGGTATTCCGCACGCGGGCGGATAAGCCGATTGTCGTTGAGCTGCTCGATGACGTGCGCGGTCCACCCGGCTACGCGCGACACGGCAAACACCGGGGTGAACAGATCAATGTCGATGCCCAGCGTGTGGTACGTCGAAGCCGAATAGAAATCTACGTTGGCGTTCAGCTTGCGGTCGGTCACGATGAACTCTTCGATCTTGTGCGAGATATCAAACCACTTGGGATTGCCGCTCGACGTCCCCAGGTCGCGCGACATGGTGCGCAAATGCGTGGCCCGCGGGTCTTCGGTGTGATATACGCGGTGGCCGAATCCCGGCACCTTCTTCTTCTGCGCCAGCATGCCTTTGATGTAATCCACGGGGTCGGCGCCGGAAGCGTCGATCGCCTGCAGGATATGAAAGACCGCTTCGTTGGCGCCGCCGTGCAAGGGACCTTTGAGAGCTCCAATGGCCGCGGTTACAGCCGAATGCATGTCGCTCAAGGTGGCGGCGACCACGCGTGCCGCGAAGGTTGAGGCGTTCAACTCGTGATCGGCGTGCAGGATGAGCGCAACATCCAGCGCGCGCTCCGCCGTGGCGCTCGGAATCTCGCCATTCAGCATGTACAGGAAGTTGCCGGCATGCGAGAGCGAGCGGTCAGGCTCAACCAGCGGCTTGCCTTTGCGAATGCGATCGTAGGCAGCCACCACGTAGGCGAGCTGCGCGGTAAGACGGACCGCCTTGCGCACATTGGCCTCGTGGTCATTGACCTTTTCTTCGGGATCGTAATACGACAGCGCTGACACGATGGTGCGCAGCACATCCATGGGCAGCGCATGCTTGGGCGCCTGCCGCAAAAGGCTGATGATGGAGGCATCCAGTTTGCGCTCGCGCGCCAGGTTCAGCTTGGTTTCCTGCAGTTCGGCGCGGTTGGGCAGGCGGCCAAACCAGAGCAGGTAGCAGACCTCTTCAAAGGTCGAATGATCGGCGAGTTCGTGGATGTCGATGCCGCGATAGGCGAGCACACCCTGGTCGCCATCGATGTAGCAGATGCTGGAATTTGCGGCAGTGATCCCTTCCAGTCCCTTTGGGCCCTGCGCTGTCGTTGACATGAGTACCCCTTGCACTCCCTAAAAACCGCGGTAGAAGATGACGCCAGTTTGTAGCAACGGCGCACCAAAAGAGAACTTGCCGCAGGCTTTCAACTTTTATACTACCGGACTTCCGCCCGCGTCCATGATGGCGGAACAACAGTGGTGGTCTCAGTTTGCATTGTCGTCGACGAATCTTAAGGTAGAGCGGGCCTTCAGACCCGCGTCAAGAAGTTCTCCTTAGTTCGAAAGCCCCGTAGGGGCGACACGAGAACCTCGCTGTTGTGTCGTACCTACGGCACTCGGACCCTCTGGGGGCGGTTTGAACGCGGGCCTGAAGGCCCGCTCTACCGTCTGACTTGTCATTAAGACTCAGCCTGAGCCGCTAACGGAACCACGGGATCGGATCTCAGCAGCGCACGATCTTGGGCGACTCGATGCCTTTGGTCGCGTTGCGCGTGTCCACCACCAGCTTCGCCTCGCGCACGATGCGCGGATAATCGTAGTCGCTGTGGTCGGTCACGATCATCACGCAGTCGTACTCCTCCAGCTTGTCCAGCGGAACGCACGTCATGTTCAAGTCGTACTTGCGCCCGCGTCCCACAGTCGGGAAGTAGGGATCGTTATAGCTGACGATGGCACCGCGATTTTGTAGCAGCTCGATGATGGTCAGGGACGGTGACTCGCGCAGGTCGTCAATGTCCTTCTTGTACGAAAGTCCCAAGCACCAGGACCTTCGCGCCGTTCAGCGCCTTTTTTTGTTGGTTCAGCGCGTCGGCGACGGCTTCGACCGAATGGTACGGCATGCCAGTGTTGATTTCGCCGGCCAGCTCGATGAAGCGGGTCTGAAAATCGAACTCCTTGGCCTTCCACGAGAGGTAGAAGGGATCGATGGGGATGCAGTGCCCGCCCAAGCCGGGACCGGGATAGAACGGCGTGGAAGCCGAAGGGCTTGGTTTTGGCGGCTTCGATGACTTCCCAGATGTCGATGCCCATGCGCAGGCAAAGCAGCTTCAGTTCGTTGACCAGCGCGATATTCACGCAGCGGTAGATGTTCTCCAGCAGCTTGGTCATCTCGGCCGCGGCCGGCGTTGAAACCGGCACCGTGCGGTTGAAGATGGAGCCGTACAGGTGTGCGCCCAGTTCGCCGGCGCGGGGATCGAGTCCGCCGATGACCTTGGGTATGTCGCGGCGCGCAACTGTGTCATTGCCGGGATCTTCGCGCTCGGGAGAGAAGACCACATAGAACAGATCGTCGCCCGTCATGCCGGGCCGCGCCGCCTTCAGGCCGCTCTTGTTCTTACTCTCGAGGATGGGAACCAGTACTTCTTCCGTCGTGCCAGGATAGGTTGTGCTCTCGAGGATGACCAACTGGCCGGCGCGCAGGTACGGCGCCACCGATTCGGCCGTCGCCGTGATGTAGGTGAGATCGGGTCCGTGATGTTCGTTCAGCGGAGTAGGGACGCAGATAATGATGGCGTCCATGCCGGTAATTTTGGCGTAATCCGATGTGGCTGTGAAGCCATGCGACCGCGCTGCCTGAATCTCGGTGGGAGCGATGCGATAGATGTAGGAGCCTCCGCCCTCAAGAACATCCACCTTCTTCTTATCGATGTCGAAGCCGGTCACCGGAAACGACTGCTCGCTGAACAGCAGGGCCAGCGGCAGGCCGACATAACCCATCCCGATGACGCCGACCTTGGCGGTACGCGATTGGATTTTGATCTTCAGAGGTTCATGCTGACTGACACTAAGGCTTTGCGACATAAAAGGCCCGTCCCTTTAGGTAGGAATGTTGTGATTTTCGCTATGAAAATACTATAGCAGCTGGGCTTCAGGTGAATAGCAGAGACGCTCCCAAAGAAGAGACAGGAAGCAGGTTGCTCTGCTCGGACTGCAGTCCTCGGTCGGAATGACAGTATCAGAGTGGTCGCGGCTCGGTTCACTATCCACTAACCACTACCCACCGTTTTTCTTCGTCTGGATGGCCAGATCTTCGGCGACGTGTTCGTCCTTGTCTTCCAACTCGGCCAGCAGTCCTTCGTCAGTGAGGTCCATGGGGCGTGAGTTTTCCCAGTCCTGATGCACGATGGTATGCAGCCGGTCCACGATCTCCCCGTCATGCGCCTCGATAGCGAGCTCACGGCGGCTGTCGAAGCTACCGGGCGCAAGATTGATGGAGCCGATGATGGCCCTGACTCCGTCGGCAAAAAGCAGTTTGGCGTGCAGCTTGAGCCCTTTGAGCCTATGTACCTTGATGCCGACATCGTCCAGGATGCGCAGGCCGCCTACGCCCTCGACCAGCTTCTCCTTCTTTAGCTTATGCGGAGGACGAGCCAGCACGTGGATTTTCACGCCGCGATGGTTGGCGCGCACCAGGCGCTCGATGATCACCGGGTCCTGATAGCGCTCGTTCTGCACCCACAGCGTGTGCTTGGCCTCGTCGATGAACTGGCCAATGCGCTGGCGTCCGTTGCCGATGCACCAGATCAGATGTGATTTTTCGCCGGGATCGAAGGGCTTGCGGTGCCAGTCGGCTTCGAAGCCTTCGATGATCTCCGCGACCTCGTGGCCGTGCTTGGTGACCACCGCGTAATCGCGCGTTTCGGTGAAGTTCTTGGTCTCCCAGTTGAGCGACATGACGAAAGCCGCTTCATCATCCACGACCATTGACTTTTCGTGGGTCAGATCGAAGGCGGGATTGCTATCGATCACATCGACTCCCGCCTCGGTAAGCATCTTGCGGGACGCTTCGTTTTCAGTCTCTCCGCTGCGGCGAGCGGGATTCAGCATGATGCGGACGTTAATGCCGCGGCGGTGGGCCGCAATCACCGCATGCAACAGATGCGGATCGGAGAAGGTAAACATCTTGATCCGCAGCGACTTCGCCGCATGATTCACGGCCTCCAGGATAGGCTGGGAAGTGTCATCGGGCATGACGACGAGATAACGAGACATGATGGGTTCCTTTCTTAGCAGTTAGCAACTAGCAGTTGCACAGCAACTAGGAGGCTACGTGGCACCATTGGCATCGACCTCAAGAATTGTCATCACGAGTGGGCTTACAGCCCGCGAGGGATCTGCTTTTCCATTGCCCCGGATATACTCCTCGAGATGACAAAAGCAAACGGTCGACTCTTAGGCTGTCAACAAAGCGGCCCTACGTCACCAATCGTTCCGCCTTTACGGCACGGCTGAAGCCGCGCTCTTCCACCGGCCCTAATTTGCCGCCTGAGCACCGGCCTTGGCCGATGCGTCTTCAAACTGCGTGCGATGAAGATCGGCATAGATCTTGCCCAGCGCCATGAGCTCATCGTGCGTCCCTGACTCCGCCACAATGCCCCCGGCAATCACGATGATCTGGTCGGCATCGCGAATCGTGCTGAGACGATGAGCAATGGTAATCACGGTCCGGCCCTTCATCAACTTCTCCAGAGCATCGATGACCAGCTTCTCCGATTCGCTGTCGAGCGCCGCCGTGGGCTCGTCGAGCAGCAGGATCGGACTGTTGCGCACCATCACCCGGGCAATGCCAATCCTTTGACGCTGACCTCCGGACAAGGTGAGACCGCGCTCACCAACCATGGTGTCGTAACCCTTTGGCATGCGCGAGATGAACTCGTCGGCGTTCGCTGTCCTCGCAGCGTCCACAATTTCGTCGCGCGTGGCATCCGGCCTGCCGAAGGCAATGTTTTCGAGGATGGTCCCGCGGAAGAGCACCGTGTCCTGCAGCACGTAGCCGATTTGCTCGCGCAGCGCACTCAGCTTGTAGTCCCGCACATCGCGGCCGTCGATCATTACCTTGCCCGCACCGGGATCGTAAAACCGCGGGATCAGGCTGACCACCGTGGACTTGCCGCTGCCGGTTGGTCCCACAATGCCCACCAGTTGACCCGGCTTGATGTGGAAGCTAACGTCTCCCAGCACTTTGGCGTCCACCGAATAACCAAATGCCACATGGTCGAAAACGATGTCGCCCTTGATAAAGCGCGGCTCGATGGCGTCGGCCTTCTCCGGAATGATGGTGTCGGTGTCGAGGATGGCGCGAATGCGATCCACTCCGACAGCAGCTTGTGCAATCGCGTTGGTGGTCGTGGCCAGATCTTTAACCGGCTTGAAGAACTTGCTCAGGTACGACAGATAAACCGTAAGGGCGCCGACCGTCATGGCACCGGCGAGAATGAGCGCGGCCCCGCGCCACAGCACCACGGCGGTACACAGAGCAACAGTGACGGCCACTATAGGCGAGAGCAACGATTTCACCCGGCGGGCGGCGAGGGCAGCATTCACGGTAGCTTGACTGACTTCCTTGAGCTCCTCCTGCTCCGTAGCTTCTCTGCCGAAGGCTTTGACGACCCGCATGGATTCCAGACCCTGCTGCACCACCGCGACAATTTCCGACTGTTCCTTGCGCACCTGGTGGGTCGCTTTCTTCACCGCCTTCTTGAATCGCGATACGAAGAACAGCAGGAAGGGGGTCACCGCGACCGCGATCAGGGTGAAGTCCCAGTTCAGCCAGAACATCAGGCCGAGCATGGCGACGATGGTCAGCAGGTCCACCAGAATGTTCAGGGTGGACGAGGAGGCAAACCCCTGGATGGTCTGGATGTCGGTGGTCATGGTACTGAGCAGGTTGCCGGTCTGGTGGGTATCGTAATAACCGAGGGAGAGGCGCTGCAGATGATGATAGGTGCGCATCCGCAGATCGTTAGCAACCCACTGCCCAACGCTCTCCGTGTAATAGTTGTCAATGTAGGTTGCGATGGCGCCGAGCACGGCAATCACCACGAACGCCAGCGCCGCCAGTCCAGCGACCTGTAGCTTTCCGCCGCCGTCCAGCATGGGCCGGACCAGATGGTCCAGCCACGGCTTCATTTTGTGGTTGCCGACGACATTGTCGATGATGATCTTGAGCGGCCACGGCCCGGCCAGGCTCATCGCGGTTTCCACCAGCATGGCCAGCAGGATGATGACGAGCTGGCCGCGGTAGGGACGAATTAGCTCGCGAATCAGGCGAATCATAACGTCAGTCCCGTGTACGTTCGATCAGAATAGCCTCCCAATCTGGAAGAAGAACTTATGATGTCCGGTATCGCCGTAGGCGTAGGCCGCTTCCACCGGTCCGAAAATCGTGTTGACGACAATGCCAGCCGCACCATCGGTTGGGAAGCCCGATGCCTTGTTGACCATCGTGTTAGGCGGGCCATAAACCTGCGCCGCCTCATAGACACCCAGGAAATAGACGCCGCTGCCCAGAAGCGGCGGCAGCTTTGCCAGTTGCCGTAGATATCCCAACTGGAACAGGAAGTACTTGTCCATCAGCAGTTCATTGATGCCATAGGAAACCAACCGCTGCGAGCCGCCCAGCGAAAACTGGGGCAGGCCGGTGTCGTAGTGGTTGAAGGTTGTTCCCGGCAAATCCGTTGAGAAAGACCGAGGACGGTTCGCTCAGCCGGAAAAAATTCTGCGAGGCGATTTCCGCCACCGGATACTGTTGGGTGGCTAACGGACTGGTGTTCGTCCATAAAAATCGGCCTGCAGGTTTTGCCCGGAGCGAGGAATCACAGGATCGTCCAGGTGATCAGCTTGTATTGAATTCTGCTGTCGCCGTAGGTGCCGGAGAAGGTTGGCAGCTCGTTCGCGTTTCCGATTTGCGGCATCGAAGCGCTTCCACCCGCCTTCGTAGCCGACGCGCAGTTCGCCTGATCCTTCCGAACTGGTAGCCGACATCGATGCCCCCACCCACGTTGGTTTGGCGATAGATGGAAACCAGTTTGTTGTTCGCGAAGAGGTAAAACGGATCGTTATCGGCCAGTCCCCGGGGCGCGACGAACCAGTGGGTCAGGGGAGTGAAGGGGTGGTAATACTCCGACCTCAGCCCGTACTGGGAGAACAGGATGAAGTCATTGCGCAATTCCGAGCGGTAGCCTCCAAAGTCCATCAAGCGTGACTCTCGCTCCCAGGTTGAAGGTAACGTTCTTCAAACTCGATCCGTCGACCAGGATGAGTGGCCGAACGACGGTCCTGCCAAGAGCGTTTTCCTCGGCCTTTACCAGGAGGCCCTGCTGGCCATTGCGCTCGACGAATTCATAGCTGAGCGAGGAAAATCGCCCCAGACCCTTCAAGTGCATAATGTCCTGGTCCAGTTGGTCGAAGTCGACCGGTTTGCCCACCACGTCGGCCATTTGCTTTTCGACCCGCTCCGCAAGATATCCATTCACCCCGGTGACCGCGACAAACGTGGGGACAGGATTGTCGCGGCGGCGGGATGCGCGATCGGCCAGGTATTGCTTCCAGGTGGCGTCATCCACCGAATAGGTCAAAAGCACCTTGGCCTTCGCGGCAGCAGCGTCGTACCCGATCTTGATGATCTGCGTCAGCGTTGTCAAAATCCAGAGCGCCATACTTCTGCAACGGTACCGAGACCAGAATGTCGGCGGTTTCGATATTGTGCAGTTCGTTGGCGTTGATCATGACGCTGAGCGAATCGCCCAGGACCGCGAACGAGGAGAGACTGGCAGTCGGAGTGTGTCGGCGCCTCCGCCAGGTGAATCGCCAGCGTCAGATCGGCCCCCATCTCTTTCGCCACGTCGACCGGGATGTTATTGAGCAGTCCGCCGTCGGCGTAAATGGCATCCTTGGTCCGCACCGGCGTGAAGATTCCGGGCAGAGACATGGTGGACCGCAGGGCCAGGCCCAGGGACCCGCTGCGGAAAACCTTTTGCTTGCCGCTGACCAGGTCGCTGGCGACGCAGGCGAACGGAGTAGGCAGATCGTTGAAGCTCTTGATCTCCGAGTACGGGAGCCGCGATCTTATCGAGAATCAGCGTAACCTGCTGGCCGGAGTTCAAGCCCGCGGGAAACTGCAGGCCTTTGCGTATTCCAAATTCGAGGCTGTTGGGATAATCGCGAGCGTCCTCCTTGCGACGGAACGAGAGGTCCTCAAAGGGGGTATAGCGGTGACAGTACCTCGTCCCAGGGGATTCCGCTCACGATCTGCCGCATCTCGGTGGCATTGTGTCCGGTGGCGTAAACCCCGCCCACCAGGCCGCCCATGCTGGTGCCGGCGACGTAGGCGATGGGGATGTGATGTTCCTCCAGCCAGGTAATGACACCGACGTGGGCCAGTCCGAGCGCTCCACCGCCTTGCAACACCAGTCCAATCTTGTCGTGGTGCCCAGACCTCCTGGGTGTTTTGGGTCACGCCAAAAGTTGAGGTGATACAGATTAGAACGAGTGCAAGGAAACTTCTTAGTTGACACGTCATATGGTGACAAGCCCTTTCCGGAACCGCCAGCGCGTACAGGTGCTGATGGGCGAGACATTCCCCTCCCGCCTGTATGTGGGTGATGTGAGTTTTATACGCGGCTCAACCCGGCCGCGCAATGCTACTTCCGATACAGCTAGGACTTGGGCGGAAAGTCCTTGAACATTTTCGTGATCGCGTTGTTGACCTGGTCCAACAGCTTGTTGGGATTGTTCTTGGCAAGATTGTCCTGCGCCATGCCGCGCCACACCAACTTCTTCGCGGCTGGATCAAGCAGATCGACCACCAATTGTCCCTTGTGGATGGTCACGGTGCTGTTGCCATACATTCCGATGAGCGCCGGCCCGGAGAGGCTGGGATCAAAGGGCGGAATGCCGCCGGTCGCCATATACAGCGGGTCGTTGGTGTAGTACGAGTTCTCCTGGTCCACCGAGCCGTAAACCTGGATGATCAGGTCGGGGTTGCTGGGAACGAGTTGCAGGCCTTTGGCTTTCATCTGATCTTCGATGCAGCCGACGATGTCGGCCGCCAACACCGGATGCGCCACCGCTCCAATCGGCTCCCAGGAGTAGGTCTTGAATTTTGAGAAGTCAACCTTCTTGTCCGGGACAGCCACGTTGATCTTCTGCGCCTGTGCACCCAGAGACAGGACCATTACGAGGGTGAGCGCGTGCATTGCGCGCCGCAAAGGCGGGGTCAAATTTTGTAAGGTCATCTACACTCCAACCAACTAAATCGGGCCTGAGCCCCTACTTCTTCGGCCACTGCTTGAACATCTTCGGCACGGCTCAAATCCGTGCCCTGATACAGAACCGCATCGTATTCTCGCTTAGGCAACCTGCTAGCGCCTGCCGCCCCATCCTCCGCCTCCTCGGCTGGCGCCTCCCCAGCGATCTCCGCCGCCACCCCAACGGTCATCACCCCCGCCGCCGCCCCAGCCACCGGAGTGCTGATATTGCGAGAAGCGCTGGCTTTGCTCCGCGCCACGCTGACGATCCTGCGCCTCCTGGTTCAAGTCACCATACGAGCCGCTGCTGGGCTTGTAGCTGCTTGCGCTCGAGGTGCGCTGCTGGTTGTAGCTTTGTGCCTTCTGCTGGTCAGCCGAATAGTTGGGATTTGTGCTGGCTGGATGCTGCTGGTCGTAACTCTGGGCCGAAGTCGTAGTCGGCTTTTGCACATTGTTCCAGCTGCCGTTGTTATAGCTCTGCCAACCCGAACCCGTATTCTTGTACACGTTGCCGTCATGGGCGGCATACATGTCGCCGCTGGAGGTCTTTCCGGCGGCAGTGTTTCCGTAAGCGGTGCTGGTTGCCGCACCCTTGCCGCCCTGCGAAGTCTGGACCGTTCCTGCCGAGCCGTAGGCATTCGTCGCATGCTGGGTGTATGCCGTATTGCCGTTCTTGCTGACCACCGACTGTCCCCACGATCCGTAAGCATTCGAGCCCTGGCGCGTGGCCCCGTAGGCTCCCGTGTACGGGTTATAGGCTTCCCCAACACTGCGGCTGCCGTAGGCGGTTGACGCCGTTGCGCCGCGCGCATAGGTCCCGGTGTTCGGATTGTAGGAAGTTCCCCAGTGCGCGCTGCCATATGGCCCGTAGGCCGCGCCTCCGTAGCCGTACGCTCCGGTATAGGGGTTGTAGGTGTGGTAGCCGTAGGTCGCGGCGTACGGGTAGTAATATCCGCCATACACATAGGGCGGGTAGTAATAGCCTGTGCCGCAGGCCACAATTGCGCCCACCGCGGCGCCGGCCACAAACATCCCCATGTATCCCGCGGTGTAGCTGGCCGTGACATAGCCATCGGAAGCCGGCACCTGGGTCACGTACGTCACGTTGTACACCGGCGAGCTGGGCGGAATGGTGTAGATCACCTGCGGAACGGTCTGCGCCAGCTGCCACGGCCCTTGCGGGCTGAAGGAGACGAACCAGACGCCCTGGTAGCACAGGTAATATTGGGTCCCGACTTGGATCACCTTGTTAGGCGTATTGACCGCGTACATCATCGAGGTGCCTTCAATCGGCTGAAACTGCGGTTGGCCGACATAGGAAACCTTGACCTCGTTGGCGGCCGAGGAGTTCACCGTCGCGGTGGTGGGAATCTGTGCAATCAGCACCGCATCTTCGGCTTCCGGCGTTCCCGGCACTGAAGACAGCACTTTCCCCGCTGGACTGGCAGGAGGAATCTTCGCGAAATCCGGAGGCAAAGTGTACGTGGCGAACGTCCAGGACCCGAGCATCGGTCGGAGGGCGGTGAACCAGCGACCCGAGGTCAGGTAGTAATAAGCGCCGGTCGTGGCGTCCTTGAACACTGTGCTGTCGGTGTTTGAGGCATAGGACAACTGTGTGCCCGGTATCGGGATCCACTGCGGCTCGCCGCCGAAGACGATGATCTCGGCCGGAGTGTCGCTGTAATACACCGCTGGAAAGCTGGCGGCGCTGCCCGGAGGCGGCGGGATAAACCCTTTCAGGCTGGCGAAATTCGGGTTTTGCAGGACCTTCGACATCTGCTTGGGCAACTGGTTGGTGGGCGTCCAACTGCCTTGCAAGCTGGCGCTAGTGAGCCAACCTTTGCCGTCGAACAGGTAATAGGTGGAGCTGCCCTGCTCGACGAATAACGGCCAGTTGGCATTGACGATGAATTGCAGGTTCGAGTTCGCGATGGGCGCGGTCACGGGTGCACCATTAACCTGAAGCAGAATTGCCGGACGCATGCTGACGAAGATGGCCGGCGGATCGTTCTTCACCGGCGCGACTGGTGGGGCCTTCTTCTTCACGCTCGCCACCAGTCGGTCCAGCGAGATGGTCATGGTGGCCGACGGGTTGAGAAATGTTTTCATCAACTGGGTCATCTGCGCCGTGCTCGCGGGATCGAGCGAGGGAAAGACGAGGCTGATCACTTGAGGGTTGCTGAGGAACACGGTGTGGTCGTCCATGTTGACCGACGACTGCATCTCGACCGCCACCACCCCGACGTGGCTCTTGCCGCCGGTCGGCGTCACGGTAAACGCCATGCGCGCGTCCACCTGCTGGTAATTCTTCCAGTCATCCACTTGCGGCTGGTAAAGAACGAGCTTTCCGCCCGGCTTCGTCAGGGTCCGCGGCCATCCTGGATCTTGCGCCCAGCTGGACATCGCAGACAGCAGCAGTAGCAGAAACAAACTGAAGGAAATCGCTGGCGCCTTGCGTAATTCGACCTTCCCCATTGAATCAACCACCTTCTTCGCGGAGCCGTGCTGGCTGGTTCGCGAGGCATTACCTGCCTCCGTCGCAAGTCCGCAAACAGCGGCTTTTCCATCACCTGCAGGCCGGGGCAATGCGGCTGGAATTTGCTCAGCAGGAACGGAGAATTATCTCACGACGAGGTCGTCCGCCGCCCGCTGACATGGGCCAAAGGCTCGGACTTTGTCTTGATGGGGCTCTAGCGACGGGCCTCGGAGGGGAATCCTTAACTGGGCCCGAAAATGCGGGAGGACGGTCGGGCGGTAGAGGGCGTCCCACAGCCCTAAACACAACTGGCGCCGCCACTTGGGACGACGCCAGCCAGTCTAGCTTGCGAGTTGTATTCCGCGGAGTTGCTTACTTTCCGCCGAAGGTGAAGTTCACACCGGCAACGTACTTGAAGTTGTTCTGCCACGCCGAGTAGCCGGCAACGTGGTTCGAACCGAAGTGGGTCGCAATGTAATCCACTTCGACGGGACGGAGCTGGATGTTCTTCGCGATAGGAATGTCCAGGCCGCCACCGAACTCCATGGCGAAGCCGTTGTTGTTGCCGCTGCCCGAGGCACATCCAACCTCTAATTTGCAGATGTTTGCATCGAGATTGGTATGTGCGGCGCCAAACAGGGCCTCACCGAAGGGCTGGAACTTCCCAGAGTGCTTCTTGAACTGCGGTCCGAACATATAGGTAAACAGGTTGCCGCTCACGTTTCCGAGCAATTGCCCGTCTTGAGTCAACTTCTGGCCGCTGCCCTGGGTGTAGCCCATGAAATCGGCCTTTATCCCAACCACAGAGGAGAAGTTGTAGACGAATCCCCCGCCGCCACCGAAGACGTTGAAACTGGTAAGGGCGGCCTGATTGGGGTGAACGTTAACGAAGGAAAAACCGACCGGAACTTCAAACTTGGGATACTCCTGCGCGAATGCAGTCATACCCAGCAACAACACGATCCCAAGCAACAGAACTAGCTTATTCTTCACTGTAAAATCTCCTGTAAGTTCTTTCAAATTTTGTTTCCCGCCATCGTCGCATCTCGCCCCGGACGACGCTTCATCCAAAGATCCCGAAGCTGTCGTTCCGGCCATGCAATCGGACGGGAACTGCTAAAACTGCGAGTGCCGTACGTAAAAATGCAGAACACGGCCCAACTCCCCGGCCAACGTACTGAATTCCTACTTTCTACCACTTCTGGTGGCAGAACCTGATCTCTGGCTGGGGGTCGGTTACCCGGCCCCTGTCAACGACAAGGCCCCATCACCCGCATCCAATTAACCGGATGGTTATATCCTCTCACACGCCCACCCTGGATGCAAATCCCAAACGACTACCGCAGTCTGGCCGTATCTTCTTTGATACTAGGTAAGTGACGTGTATAAAAGGAGTTGGTCAACAGGCAATCTTTGAAATGACTGGACTTTTTTGTGGAACAAAAGTTGTATCCGAAGTGGAGAAAGAGTTGGCCTCCAAGCGGCGCCGAAGTCGCTCATGAGAGGACGCCGCAGTTGTCGCTATGCCAGGGAAATAAGGATGACAAGCGCGCAGGCGGAGTGGCAGGGATGCCGCGGAGACGCTCATAAAGGTGCTATGCCTAGCCCGCGAAGAAGAAGCGGCGGAGCAGCGAGAGAAAGCGCGGTGGAACGGGTGGCAAAGCTGAAGCGGGAGGCGTGAATGCAAAATACGGAAATACGTAAGCTAAGCAAGCAAAGGAGTTGCGCATCCGCCATCGGCAATCAAGACATTGTCCGGAGAAACGTCCGTAATCTAATGATTCTAAAGAAGATTGATCGTCAAAATGGGGGATATTCTCCAGAATGACGGACACTCCCAAAAGAGGAAACAAGAACTCAGTTCTCAACAGTCAGGCGCAGAAAGCAGCTTACTCCAATGGTTGCAACACGTCTCGTAAGGCCTTCAGGCAGCATGACAACCGCCAAGCCCTAGAGGATGGCGGTACCTCCAAGGTGAACCCGTCAACCCGCGTATGTCGTCTGGCGGTGCTCTTCAAGCGCCTAGCGGTGGGCGGTGCGGTGCGTATTCGGGAAGCACCTCACGCAAAGCCCATTCGATGCGCTCCACCGAGCGGTGGATGAACTCGACTGAATCGGCATGGGTCTGTGCCGCCGTGGCGTAACTTTATGACCTGCAGCGAATTGCGGATGTGATGGTTCATCTCAGCGATGATTTGCAATCGTTGTTGCACCAGACGCCGGCGTTCCCGTTGCTGGTTGCTGAGACTGTAGAACAGAAAGCCGGCCACCATGCCGGTAAGGCCGTTGGAGGCGATCAGAATATCAGGTGCGAGTGGCGCCTTCCTTTCTCAGCAGCCGATCGAAGCCGAATCCCACGACCAGACCAGCAACCACAGCATAAAGAAACCACGATCAGGCGAACCCGGGAATCTCCGCGTACATCCATCGGTGAATCCTTGAAAATTATTCGACGCCCGAGGTATGAGACGGTTCGGCAACGGTTTCGTCTTTGTGAAAATGCCGCAAAATGGCGCTGGCCTGCGGACGGCTTACGACCGATGCCAGTGCTGCCGCATCAGCCTCCTTCACCGCCTGCAAGCTGCCGAAATGCTGCAGCAGGCGCTTGGTGGTGCGCGCCCCGACGCCGGGAATGTCAAGTAGTTCGGTCTTGCGATCGCGGATCTGGCGGCGCTTGCGATGAAAGGTCACGGCGAAGCGGTGCGCTTCATCCCGAACCTGCTGCACTAGATGCAGTACTGGGGAATGGCGGTCGAGCACAATGGGCTCATCCTCCTGGCCGTGCACGTAGATGATTTCTTCGCGCTTGGCGATGGCGGCCAGCGGCTGGTTGGTGATGCCCAGGGATTCCAGTGCCTCAGCGGCGGAGTGCAGTTGTCCGATGCCGCCGTCGATGAGCACCAGGCTCGGCATTTTCTGCTTCTCGCTTTGCACGCGCTGGTAGCGGCGAGTGACTACTTCGCGCATGGAGGCAAAGTCGTCCACGCCGGTGATGCCCTGGATGATGAATTTGCGGTAGTCGGATTTTTTCATTTTGCCGTCTTCCCAAACCACCATCGAGGCGACGGTTTCCGCGCCCTGAATGTGCGAGATGTCGAAGCATTCGATACGCTTCGGCAATTCCGGCAGCATCAGCGCGTCCTGCAACGCTTCCTGGACTGCTTTTGCGGCCGGCTTCATCACGCGGAAGCGCTGGTCATAAGCCTGCTTTGCGTTTTGTCCGACCAGGTCAACCAGCGAGCGTTTGTCGCCGCGCTGGGGAACGTGAATTTGCACGCGCCGCTTCTGGCCTTCGGAGAGCACCTCCTCCAGCGTCGCGCGATCTTCGAAGTCGACGGGAACGTAAATCGTATGCGGAACGTATTGCTGATCGAGATAAACCTGCTTCAGCAGCGCGGAAAAGAACTCGCCCGGCTGGAATCCTGCGCCTCCCGCGGTTTCGCTGAGGTCTTCCCAGAAAAACTCGCGCTTGTCCACGATCTTGCCGCCGCGCATGTGGAATAGATTCACCGCCAGCATCTCACCCTCGTAGTGATAACCGAAAACGTCGGCGTCGTCGCCGTCGATGGCGGCGATGCGCTGCTTCTGCTCCAGCAGATCGATGGTCGAGATCAGATCACGATACTTCGCGGCAAGCTCGTAGTGCTCGCGCTCAGCGGCCGCCGTCATGCGATGCTGCAAGGAGCGAGACAGATCGGCTCCGCGGCCTTCGAGAAACATCTTCACGTCGTGCACCGCTTCGGCGTAACGCTCCGGCGTGGTGAGCCCTTCCACGCACGGTCCGAGACAGCGTCCGATGTAGTACTGCAAACACGGCCGCGGGTAATAACGGTTGAGGTCGAGCTTGCAGGACGGAATCAGGAAGTGGCGATGGACAAGATCGACAATTCGGTACGCGAGACTGGTGGGAAAGAACGGCCCGTAATACAACGAGCCGTCCTTACGCAGGCGCCGCGTTGGATAAACGCGCGGATAACGCTCGCCGATGGTGAGCTTGATGTAAGGATAGGTCTTGTCGTCGCGCAAAAGAATGTTGTAGCGCGGCTTCTTCTGCTTGATGAGGTTGTTCTCGAGCGCGAGCGCTTCCTTCTCGTTGTCCACCACGATGTAGTCGAGGTCAACCGCCTCGCGCAGCAGGGTTCCGGTCTTGGCGTTCTCCGCCGCGCCCTCCAGAAAATAAGAGCGCACGCGGGCGCGCAGGCTGTTCGCCTTGCCCACGTAAATGACCTCACCCTCGGCGTTCTTGTAAAGGTAAACGCCGGGCGAGGCTGGAAGCGTCCGTATTTTCTGGTGAAGGTCCACGCAAGATTGGATGAACGAAGCCTGCCAACGGGCACATTCAGCTACAAAATCCCGCTTCTAGTATGCACCGCGGCCGGAAAGAACGATGGGAATGGTGCGCAGGAAAATCTTGACGTCGAGCCACAGTGACCAGTTGTCGATGTAGGTGAGGTCAAGCTGCATCCAGCGCTTGAAATCAACATGGTTGCGCCCTTCCAAGACCCAGGTGCAGGTCAAGCCAGGACGCATGCGCAGACGCCGCCGCTGCCAGTCCTCATATAGCTCAACTTCTTCGGGAACGGCGGGACGCGGACCGACGAACGACATGTCGCCACGCAGGATGTTCCACATCTGCGGCAACTCGTCGAGGCTGAAACGGCGTAGCCAGCGCCCCACCCGCGTGATGCGGGGATCGTCGCTCATCTTGAACACTGGACCATCGAGTTCGTTCAACTGGTGCAGCTCGGCGCGCATCTGCTCCGCGTTGTTGATCATGGAGCGGAACTTATAAAGAGTAAAGCGCCGCCCGCCAAGCCCGCAGCGCGTCTGTTCGAACAGCACCGGCCCTGGCGAAGTAATCCTGATCATGGCAGCGATACACGCGAGCAGCGGAGACAACACAATTAGGGAAGCCCCCGAAAGCGCGATATCGAAGACCCGCTTGAAGAAAAGGCGCAGCTCGCTGTCAGGCGCGCTCGATAGGCTGAGGAGCAGCACTTCGCGGAACTTTTCGAGATAGATTCGTGAGTAGGCGGGGGGCAGGAATTCGAGCTGTACACGCGTCTTCATGCCCACGTCAGCACAGTGCCGGATCACCGGCTCAAGCCGTGCCAGCTCCTGCATGTTGACCGCAAAAATAACTTCATCCACGACCCGCTCGTGAAGAATGTTGGATAGCGAGTCGAGTGGAAACACGGCGTAGCTACCCAGCTTCGCAGGATGGTCGTTTCCGGTATCCGGGGCGACAAAACCGATCAGCCTCAACCCCATACCGCGGCTGTCCTGGATCAGCCCCGCCATTTCGCGGGCCCGCGGACTGCATCCAACAATCAGGAAGTAATGATAGCGACCGAGGCGGTCACGCATCCAGGAGACGCCAGTGTACGAGACAGCACGGCCCATTAGAAGTAGCACGAAATCAACAGCGCCGATCAGCAGCACGTAACTGCGGCTGATGTCCACGCGACGAAACAGATAGAGGCCGGCATAAATGACCACCAGCACGATGCCGAGCTGGCTCACGATGTTAAAGATGAGTTGGATCGGATTGCCAAGCTCCAGATCGCGATAGAAGCTCGAAAAGTAGCCCACCACCGCCCATACGATGAGAAAGGCGATTAGGAGCGGCACATAATGGCTAAAGGGATAGATGGCCGGCTGCAGATAGCGGCTAAAAAGCCCGAGGTGCCCCAGGGGACTGCGCAGAAGATAGGCGACCCCAAAAGCGACACACGTTATCCCAAGATCATGTAACAGCGTGACCGTACCGAGAAGTTTTGAGCGTCGATCGAACACGACAGTCGACCTTGGTGAATGGCGCCTTACTTATCGCCTGCGCGGGGTGAATTTGTTACCGCACAAAATCCGCAAGACAGGCGCCAGAGGCCGTAGATCTAAAGATTCTGCGACGGAGCTTTCGGTTGCCAAGCCAACGTTAACAGCAATGTTACACTTCACTGTATCAGTCTTTGATGCGCTCACGCCACCGGCATGGAAGTTACAAGCGTTGCTCTGATGGCTCCTGGAAAAAATATTCCTTTGCTCGAAGTATCGCCGCCCCCTGGTCACGATGGCTTGACAGCACGCGCGCTTCCAGGCGGCGAAGAGAGCTCCCTCAAGAAGACCGAGCGCGAATGGCACGACGCTTTCTACAAGTCCCACGCGTTCGGGGCTTACCCGGAGAAGGCGGAAGAGTTTGTGCAAGGGTTCGAGCGGCTCGAACTGACCCCATTCTGTGACGGAGGTTGGAGTTGGTGGGCCGATCTCCGAAAGGAAATTCTGGACGCAGCCGGAGACGTTCGTGGCCTTCGCGTTCTTGATTACGGGTGCGGGTATGGGAGGCTTGGGATGTATCTGGCCCTATGCGGGGCCCAGGTGCGGGGTTTCGATCTTTCTTGTGAAGCAACGAAAACGGCGAATGAAGCGGCCTCTCGATATGGACTTTCCGTTCGATTTGAACAGATGGATGCCGAAGAACTCGGGTACGGTGAGGATTTCTTCGACCTCGCCGTGGGGTTCGGAGTTCTCCACCATGTGGTTAAGTATCCACGTGCTGGGTCGGAGCTTTTGCGGGTTCTTAGGCCCGGGGCTAGGGCCATTTTCCACGAGACCCTGTGGGACAACCCCTTAATAAATCTGGCTCGGCGGTTCACGACCGAGGACAAACCGGCGGGGGACGCCGCGCTCACGGACCAAAGCATTCGGGAATTCTGTAGGGACTTCAGCCACATACAACTCGATAAACGTCACCTCCTTTATATGTTGAAGAGACTGGCGGCACTCCCGGAGTGCCGCCTGGGGACGGCTCTGAAGCCTCGTCCTTTCTGGAAGCGAGTAAAGTCCTTGGATAGAGAAATTCTGCGGTTTTCACCGCTTCGCCGATACTGCGGTGAGGTAATCGTACTTCTTCAGAAGTAAACGATTGAAACCCGGGATTCACTCGTCCAGCGGCGGTCTCACAAACTCTGTTCCCCGTTTCCGAGTAATCTGAAGCTGTACAAAATCTCTCCCATGGCTCCAGGACGGCAGCATAATTCTCCTTCTGAAGCAGTGCCACCGGCCACCGGTGATGCGGCAGAGCAAGCGGGCCTGCCATCGGGACCGGTATCCTGGCTGCAAGGAGCCATTTTCTTCGTCTTCGTGCTGTTTGTTATTCTGCTGCCGCACTCGATCAAGGGTGCGCAGCACGCGTGGCAGATTGCGTTTATTCTCTGGCTGCTAAAGCTGGCCGTCGAACGAAAGCGGCCCTTCCCGCAGCCTCTCACAGCGCCGCTGCTGGCCTACGTCGTTCTCAGTGCCGTCTCCACCACGCTCAGTCCCGAGCCCTACCTGAGTTGGGACCGCATGAAGATCGTCTGCCTCGTGCTGATCGGGATCGTGTTTGCGCAGAACCTGCAGCGGCTAAGTCAGGTGCGGATCCTGGTATTCCTGCTGATTCTCTCCGGCTCAGTTGCTGCTGGGTTCACGGCGTGGCAGTACAGCTATGGCGTTGGCGTGCGGGTGGCTTCCATCCTTCCGGCTTCGCCACTCGAGCATGATGCCCTCATCCATCGCGATTACATCATCACCCGCATCGACGGACACGAAGTACATACTTCAGCACAATTGGAGCACGCGGTGCGCGATAGTCGGGTGGGTGGCATCCTACGCGTCGATTACGTTCGCGGCTATCCGTTCCACAAGCATCAAACCGTGATCATCCGCGAACAATTCATTGCCAGCGGCTTGGGCACGCCTGAGCTGCGGCTTGTGAGAGCGCATCCTCTTCGGGCACAAGGCACGCTTGGCCACTATGTCGTGTTCGCCGAGATCCTGATGCAGATCGGTTGCCTGACCTGGGCGATGCTGCTGGTCACGCCGCGGCGCCAAACAGGACTGCGTATTCTGCTTGCCCTGATCTTCGTTGCACTGAGTGCGGCCATGTTCGCCACAGAAACCCGCGCCGCCCTGGGCGGGCTGTCGGCCGGCTGCTTCGTTGCCGATACTGATGCTTGTGGGAAGGCGTTTGCGGTTCTGGGCGATGGCCGCGTTGCTTGTGCTCGTAATTGCGGCCGGAGTGTGGATCCGGCATACGCGCGGAAAGGAATGGACGGGTGCTCAGGATCCGGGAACTCACTTCCGGATACTGATGTGGGAGGATGGGGTTCGCCTTATCGGACAGCATCCGTGGTTCGGCGTGGGAATGGAAACCATCCGCATCCATTGGATGGAGTGGAACATCCGCGCCTTCACGCTCTATCACGATCAGAGCCACTTTCACTCCGACACGATTCAGATCGCGGTGGAGCGCGGTCTACCAGCTTTGGCAGCCTGGCTGTGGTTTGTCGTGGCCTACTTCTTGTTCCTGTTCCGTCTCGCTGGCAGGGCACGACAGCACAGCCGCTTTGCGTCCGGCGTGGTTGCCGGCGTGCTCGCAAGCTTCGTCGCCTTTTTGATCTCGGGCGTATTGCATTACAACCTCGGCGAAGAGACGCTGGTCATGGGCCTGTTTTTTTTCTTCGGACTGGCGATTGCGATCGATCGCATGCTGCAAGAGCCGGGCGCCATAGACGTGACGTAAAGCTGTTTATCACGAGACAGGAGAAAGCCTTCGATTGTCAGCTACTCCATCGCACAGCAGCGTTCGCGAGTTCTGGATTCCAGCAATCTTGCTGCTGCTCTTTGGGCTGCAATCAGTGTGGTTCATTGGAACGCAATCGCTCACCTATGATGAACCGGGCCACATTATTGCCGGGGTGCAAGCCTGGCAGCAGGGGCGATTCCAGATTTGGACCGATCATCCGCCGCTCGGCCGGATGTTGCTAACGCTGCCCCTCGCGCGAGCTCGCGTCGAGGTCACTTCCGAACAGCTCAGCAACGGATATCGTGTGACCGCGATGCAGCCGGGGCCGGAATGGCTCGCCTGGCACACGCGCCCGATGAACACGTTGCTTGGTGTGGCGCTGGGCGCGGCGCTGTGGTTCGCCACTCGCAGGCTCTTCTCCGCGGGCGCGGCGAATGTCGCTCTCGCACTCTTTGCGTTCACGCCTTCGCTCATCGCGCACTTCTCGGTGGTCACCACTGACGGCATCGGCGCGCTATTTGTGTTTCTAACTGCCTTCCAGATTGTGCGCTGGCGAAGCAATCCCGGAAGAACGCAAACCGTCTTGATGGGCTTGGTCCTGGGAGGCTTACTGCTGGCCAAGCTGTACACACCTCCAGAAATGCTGCTGGCCCTGTTCCTGATGCTGGTGCTGCGACGTGATGGGCGCTTGAACAAGCTTCGCGAGTGGAACTGGAAGCCGATGCTGGCCACACTGGCAATCGCACTGCTGACTTGGTGGGCAGGATATTTCTTCCATGTCTCGCACCTGAAGATCGGTGATGGCCAGGTGGTTGCGAGCTTTCCCAATCGGCCGGTTAAGGTCTGGGCGACGAAATCGAAGGCGCACCTCAATCTCCTGGTGCCGGCAGGAGAATACTTCGAGGGTTTGCGCGAGGTGGCCCTGAACAATCGGCGCGGGCGTCCGGCATGGTTTCTTGGGCGGGTTTATCCGAAGGGAGGAATCAGGCTTTACTATCCCGTCGCCATCGGGCTGAAGTGGCCCACGATTCTCTTGTTGTTGTTTGTTGGCAGCCTGCTCCTGGGCGTTCACAAGACCTGCCGCGCGCCGCGCGATCTTCTGGTCCTATGCCTGTTCGGGGCGGTCTTCCTGCTGTTCGCGCTGCAGTCCCGGTTTGACATAGGTGAGCGCCATATTCTGCCGCTTTATCCTTTCGCTCTGCTCGTCGCGGGCGGCATCTGGGAGCACGCTCGAAAACACCGGGCTGCCCTTGCGATGGTCGCTCTGGCTCTTTGCCTGAACGCCGCCGACGCCCTGCGCTATGCGCCTGACTACCTCGCGTACTTCAATATCTTCGTGAATCCGGCCACCAGTTGGCGCCTCCTGACCGACAGTAACCTTGATTGGGGACAAGGGCTGCTGACGCTGCGCCGCTACGAGCAGCAGCATCCTAATGAGGCGCTGTATCTGGCCTACTTTGGGTCGGTGGATCCCAGTTTGTACGGGATCCGCGCCATCCCGCTCGCGCCAGAAGAGCACGTGAGCGGAACCGTGATTGCCGGCGCAAGTTGTCTTTCCGGGCAGGTCCTGGAAAATAGCGAAAGTTACCGCTGGCTTTGGTCCTATCAACCACGGCAAGTGCTGGACCACGCATTATGGCTCTTCGACACGGAGCAGAAATAGAACCCCCGGACGGGAAGAATTGCCGCGAGGCGCAGACGTCAGGTTGCGACTTGTGCCTGTGCGGCAGATCGCAGCCAGCTCTCCAACTGTTCGTGGCCGACTGCGCCCGCTTGCTGGATCGCCGGGACACCACCGGAAAAGACAATGAAGTTTGGAATGCCTTGCACCTTGAACCGGGCTGCCAGTTGCGGATAACGTTCGGTGTCAACCTTAACCACGATGGCGCGGCCAGCCATGTCCGCGGCTGCGCGCGCCACCTCCGGAGCAGCCATCCGGCAGGGCCCGCACCACGCCGCCCAGAAGTCGGCCAGCACCGGCACTCGCGCCTCGCGAATGATTTCGTCGAACAACTCGGGATCGACTTCCAGCGGCTCGTCTACCGGCGGCAGAGGAGCCTTGCAGGCGCCGCATCTACCGGTATCAGCCAGGTGCTTGGCCGGAATCCGGTTGTTCCGTCCACAATTCTTGCAGGTGCGAACCACTGGCATAGCCACCTCCCGTCGATTCACGTCTTCCTAATGTTATCGCTTCTGCCTTGAGCGAATGGGCACCGCGAATTAATACTTAATTAAGCGCGAGCCTGACGGCACCGCCTGATTCATAAACAATTCACGACCACTGGCGCACTGAAACATCAAAAGAACAATCGCCCGCGGTGCAGTTTCACACAGCAGGCGATTCGAAAGCGAACTGAAGGTCCCGCTTGTTTGGCCGGGAGTCTAGAAGCTAGGCAAAGTCCAGATGCTAAGCGTGGACTGGTTGTCATCCACGTAAGCGAATACAGAAGTCAGTCCGTTGATGTAAACATTCAATCCGAACGAGCCACCCTGGTTGGCATCGACAGAGAGCTGCTTGATGAACTGGCCGCCAGTGGTGAATTCCACGATTTCGCTGGGCTGGTTGGGATCGCCGTTGATAACGTCGGCATTGCTGACCAGCAGGTGGCCGATGGCCGTCATGGTCATGGCCAGCGCACCATGCAAGTGGGTCTGGTCCTGGTAGATGAGCTGGCCCGTGCCTGCGTCATCGTTACGCGCAGCCGCGTCGGGAATCGCGAACACGGCGTTGTCGCCCGTGGACGCGACGTACAAGACATCTTTCTTGGGGTCATAAACCAGGCCGGTCGGCGCAACCACCAGGGCTGCCGGATCGCAACGATGCACGTAACCGGAACCAATGACAGTGGCGCTCTGGATGGTCAAGCTTCCTCCGCTGGTCGTCATGTTGAGGCGAACGATTTGTCCATCGAGGGCATTAGCGACGAAGGCGTCGATCTGACCGTTACCGAAGTCCTGCACGGTCATGTCCCAGGGACCGTCAATGAATTTCTGGTCGGAATAGACTCCCACTTGCTGGCCGACACTGTTGAGGAACAGCAGCGACCCACTCTGCGCGGTGGCGCAGGTTCCGTCGGCGGTGGGAAAACTGCCGACCGATCACGTAGCCTTCCTTCACGGCCACCAGTGCGGTGGAGAGTCCGACGTAAGGACGTTGGGACTGAAAGAAAAGAGAAGGCGATCCGCCCTGCGGTACCCGAACGATGGTAGTGCCCGTGCCTTGCAGGTTCTGGCTGTTGTTGAAGTTGGAAACCAGAACGTCACCGGGATTCAACGCGCCGCCAGGAAAGCCGGCCGGTACGAAGGCCACGCCATAAGGATTGACGTCGCCGTTTGCTGGAATCGTAGATACCATCTGCACTGGACTGGGCAGAAAGGCCGGATTTGGAGCAGGCTGTTGGGCAAAGAGCTCAGGTATGAGCAATAGCACCATAGTGACGGCGAGGATCACCGATTTCGGTATGCCGCGTCTCAGTTTGAAGGCATCCTGGAACTTTACGATGTCGTTGTTTTTCATGATTGACTCCTTTTTCGTCTGCGTTTTTCGATCATGGAAAATGTGCTGCAATGTCTAGTAACGGCCGGATCGTCCGGGTTCGCCCAGCCGTCGAATGAGCTACAATGCTTGATCACTGGCCGACTGTCGCCTCTGCGTCCTTCGTACTTCCGCTGCCTTTCTGTCTGCAGCGAGTGAACAATACAAAAATCGGCTTTACCGAGTCCTTTAGAACTCGTAAAGAAGGTGTTGGAAATTTCTTGGGGCGGCTTTTTGATGGGTCAATGCATTGAAAAAGAAGTACTTCCGTTTTGGTGATTTCCGCCTGTATCCCTCGGAGCACTTGCTTCTGCGAGAAGAAACACCTCTGCCCCTGGCTCCTAAAGCCTTCGAAATACTATTGCTCCTAGTAGAGAACAGTGGTCACCTGGTCAAACGGGAAACCTTGATGGAAGCGGTTTGGCCAGACAGCTTTGTGGAAGAGACCAACATCACGGTAAATATTTCCTTACTCCGCAAGACCGTCGGCAACGTTGGCTGACGGTCACCCATACATCGAGACGGTTCCACGAAAGGGCTATCGCTTCAACGGCAGCGTCACCGAATGCGAGCAAGCTGACGAGCCAAAGATTGAGCGGATCGTCAGCGTTCCCGTCGAGTCAGAGCCCGGCGTGCAAGCCACCGCCACCGTTCGGATTCCGATTGCCGAAACTCGGCTCCAGGAATCACCGCCGCTCAGTTCTCCGCCGCCGCAGCCGACGGCCGAATGGAAGACCTCGACGATCCGCGTCCTGGTGCTCAGCCTGGTTATTCGTTGCGGTCGCGCTGGCATCGTTCTATGTATGGTGGCACTTGCGGGCGAAATCGAGCACAGTTAGCGCTGCAGAGAGATCGATTGCCATTTTGCCGTTTCGTCCCCTGGAAACGACTGCGGAAGATGAATATCTCGGCCTGGGCATGACCGACGCACTGATTACACGGTTGAGCAACCTGCACAAGATCATCGTCAGACCAGTAAGCGCTGTACGAAAATACGCAAAGGCTGACGATCCAATCGCCGCCGGCCGGCAGCTCGCGGTCCAGTCGGTGCTCGAAGGAAGTGTTCAGCGTTCTGGCGATCGCACACGAGTCACGGTGCGGCTGCTTGCGTGTGGCTGACGGCGAATTGTTATGGGGCGGTGAGTTCGACGAGAAGTTCACCGACATGTTCACGGTCGAGGATTCGATCTCGCAGAAGGTGGCGACCGCGCTTACCGTCAACCTGAGCGGCGACGAGCAGAAGCAATTGCTGCGTCCTTTCACTGGTAACAGCGAAGCCTATCTGCTGTACATGAAGGGCCGGTTTTTCTGGAATAAGCGCACCGTTGACGGAGTGAAGAAGAGCATCGACTATTTTCAGCAGGCGATCCAGGCCGACCCAAATTACGCCGTCGCGTATGCCGGACTGGCGGATTCCTACACCCTCGCGGGATCGTACGGCTACAGCATCCTGCCTCCCCGGGAGGCGATGCCCAAAGCGGAAGCAGCGGCGGCAAAAGCACTCGCGATCGACGACAGTCTGGCCGAGGCGCACGCGTCTTTGGGCTACATAAAGTTCATCTATGACTGGGATTGGCCGGGCGCCGAGCAGGAGTTCAAGCGCTCCATCACTCTCAACCCGCTCTACGATACCGCTCACCATTGGTACTCGCACGAATTGGCGGCCTTGGGACGTAAGGATGAAGCCATGGCTGAGGCCCGGCGCGCGCTCGAGATATCGCCGTCCGACACCGTGATGAACGAACACATGGGCTGGACCTACTTGATGGCCCGCGATTACGATCACGCGATCCAGAGCGCCCGCAAAGCCATCGAGATGGAACCAGATTTTCTGCTGGCGCATCGTGTGCTCGGCTTGGCGTATCAGTACAAAGGCGAGCACGAGCAGGCAATCACGGAGTTTGCCCGTGGAGTCGAGATCTCGCACGGAGACCCGGTTGCCGAGGCCTATCTGGCGCGTTCGTATGCCGCAGCCGGACAAAGGGAAAAGGCCGCTCAAGTTCTAGATGGACTGGTGCAATTGTCCGCGAAGCAATACGTGCCGCCGCTGGAGATTGCCCTCACTTATCTCGCGCTCGGCAGAAATGACGAAGGATTTGAGTGGCTGCACAAGGCTGCCGACGAACGTGCCAGTGCTCTCGTCTATCTCAAAGTCAATCAGGCCTTCGATCCTGTGCGCTCTGACCCCCGGTATCAGGACCTTGAGCTACGCATGCACCTCAACTGAGGTGCTAAACTTTCATGCGAGGCAGGACTTCACGCGCGGAGATGGTCGTTGCGTGCGCATGACGATGCAATGCGAAAGTGGCGGAATTGGCAGACGCACCAGACTTAGGATCTGGCGGGGAAACCCGTGGGGGTTCGAGTCCCCCCTTTCGCACCAATAACTTGCAGCATATCGCCAGATTCGCAATTCTCGACTGCGCCTAGCATTGTGCCACTCCGACGTGCCTTTCAAGGCATTATCCAGACTTCTTCAACGTAAAGGACGCGCCTTCAACGTCCCAGCTTCCCTCCTTCTTCTTCAAGTGGTAGGTAATACTGGGAGTTAATGTTGCTTTTCGGCCTTGTAGGAAATAAGTTACTTTCTCTTGGCAAGTCCAGTCCACGCTGTCTCCCCTGATCTGCGGCAAAGGAGAGCAGTAGTCCTGCACAAATTTGGCATGGCTGCTCTCTTCATATTGCTTATTCCAGCGCGCGCGCGCCTGCTGTAAGCCTTCCTCATCAAGGGTGCCTCCGCACGGCGGCTGAGAAGCAGTTACGGGTTCAGGCGTCACGGTGGTAGTCGCTGAGGCAGCACTGCCTGCGTGCTCGATTGCCGTTAGAGTGTAGTCGTTCGCCTTGATCGGCTGAGGAGGCGCGTTAGCCTCGACCTTGGCGATTCCCTCATGATACGGTGGCAGGTCTTGCGCAGGCGCCCGGGCTATGGCGAGAGCTGTGAATGACAGAACAAGAACCAATAGCTTACTCATAAAGACTCCTATGGCTTGGACGAAAAATACAGACCTTCTTTGGCCGGGTAGTTCACAAGTCAAGGCGAACTACCTCCCAGATCCAACATCGGCCTGGCTTCACCGCAGAATTACACGCATGAGGAATGGATTTGGGACAGGTTCTCCCACTGTACCGATCTGGACGCACGTACAGTTTGGGGAACGCACGCTGGATGTGCGTGTAGCCGTGGGATACCTGATTGCTTTTGGATGATTTCGTCTCTCGAACCAGCCAACTCTGTCAGAAGGCTGGGCTTGGATCCAACCTGCTCAAAATCCGGACAAATACTGCCTTATCACAATTGAGGCACTGTAGCTAAGCCATTCGCGCGAGCGGAACTTGGGATCTGGCAGGTAACGCTTGGGCTTGAGTCCCCTTTCGCACGAACAATTCGCTTAGCTTCGTCGGCCGTACAATTTCGTGTCCTATGGGTTCCGCTCCAAACCCGCAGCGAGATTCTTTCGTTCAGCCCCGCCGTTGCCGTGCCCGGGAAGAGAAGGGAGGAACACTTATTCGTCCCACGCAAGACGGCGACTGCCACTATCGCGAACGGACAGACCTCAGCGTTATGACTTGGTAGCAATAGGCGAATTCAATCGCGACGGCACTCTCCGCCGCCGTCGGGCCCTGCCACGACCGAAGGGACCAACGAAGCGCAAAGCCGTCGATCAACGTGATTCTCGCAGTTAGTCCTTCGCCATCGCGTAGTAGCCCTGGCGGGCCTGCACCTTGTAGTCACCGTTCTTAGGATGGATCTGGATTTTGCGATAGGTGCCATCAAGCTTTGAATTAGTCGGCGTATAACCGATGCTGTATTGGCTGCGCAATTCGTTCTGGATCTGCTCGAAGGCCTGTCGCAACTTGTCCTGCTTGTTGCCGACTTCGATTACGCGGCCGCCCGTCTGTTCGGCCAGCTTCTTCATGTCGTAGTCGCCACTGTAGCCGAATCCACCGTAAAATCCGCGGTCCGCGATAAGGATAACGTAGCAAATAGTGTCAGCTTTTTGTGCGGCTTCAATGGCGTCGTGGATCTTCAGGCGGCTGCCCTGGTCTTCGCCGTCGGTGAAGATGATCATCGCCTTGCGTCCAACCTCGTTCTTCAGTTTTTCATCGGCGCCAAGGTAGATCGCGTCGTAGAGCAACGTGCCCCTTGGCGTAGTAGGAATTGGCCCTCCACCGAGTCCGGGCGGCCCGCTCATTCCCGCGTTGATCTGCATCTTGTTGAGCGCCCGCGTCAAATCACGCACATTGTTGGTAAAGTCCTGATCGAGATTCACATCCACGTCGAAGTTAATGACAAAGGCGAGGTCTTTCTGCCGCAACACACTGTGCAGAAATTCGGCGCACGATTCCTGTTCGATGGTCAGAACTCGGGTCTGGCTGGCGCTCGTGTCAATCATGATACCCAGCGTCAGTGGCTGGTTCGATTCCGCGGAGAAATACTTAATGGTCTGCGGCTTGCCGTCTTCGAATACCGTGAAGTCGTCCTTCGTGAGATTGGGAATCAGCATGCCGTGCTTGTCCTTCACGTTGAAGAACAGATTGACGACATTGACTTCCGCCTTGAAGGTCTGCAATGGCTCTTCATTGGCCGGCGGCGTTTGTTGCTCCTGGGGTGGCGCCTGCGCGGGAGGATTCTGCGATTGCCCAGCGACCCAAGCGTTGGCGCACAGGATGAGGCTCAGCGCAGTGATGAGCCGGCAAACTCGATTGAACAGCATAGCTTCTCTTTCCGGAAGGATCGTTCCATTGTAGTGCACCGGGCGCTTCCTCCGCTTCTCGCCGACAACCCGTCCGGTTTCCCGGCCGGAACCTGCAGGTCAACCACAGCGGTGCGTCCCTACGTCACGAATTTCGCGCTCGGTTATACTGTGCACAGCCTCGGGAATTGGGAGAACAGCCAAAATCCATGTTCATTCGGCGATCTAGCTTCTGGACCAGGAGTGCCATCCTGGCAGTGGCGCTGACTCTTACTGCAGGCTATGCAACGGCGCAGCAGCCATTACCCGATGCTCCAGCGCCACAGAACAACGCACCCGCGCCCGACTTGAACATTCCACCGCAGCCCGCGCCCGGTGATTCGGGGTCTTCCTCGTCCAGTGGAAACCCTGAACAGCCGGCAAATACTCGCAATGCTCCCCAGCAGACGAATCCACAGGCGCCTCCGCCGGGATCCCAAGAAATCAAGACCGTTCCCGCAGGCAGTATTCCTAATACTCCGGAGAGCGGTCGCGATCAACTGTTCATCTTGGAAAAGACCGTAAGCTTTGTCACCGTTCCGGTGACTGTAAAGGACGATGAAGGCAAACTGGTGGATGGATTGCTGCAGAAAGATTTCACCGTCCTCGAAGACGGCGTGCAGCAGAGGATCGCGCTATTCACCAGCGATGCATTTCCTTTGTCAGCTGCAGTGATCATCGACCAGGGCATGTCGGACATCACCTTGAAAAAGGTAAACCAGACGTTCTCAGCGTTGGACGGATCGTTCGGCCCCTTTCGACGAAGTTGCTGTATTCACCTACGGCAACACAGTCAATCAGCGATCGGACTTCGGGAATACCACCCGCTTGTCCATCGCGCTCGAACCGGATCAAAGATGATCGCGGCCAGAACCCTGGCGCGCCGGTGGTGGGCGGCCCGTTCGGAGCCGGTCCATCAACCAACAGCAAGCCGCCGGTCGGAACCAATCCGGTGTTGACTCCCGCGAAAGAATCGCACGTGCTCAATGACGCCATCCTTATGGCGGCCCAGGACCTGGCGCATCGTCCGCGGGAAAACCGCAAGATCATCTTCGTTATCAGTGACGGACAAGAGTATGGCAGCCGTGCCAGCTACGCACAGGTGTTGAAGGTTCTGCTGACGGACGAAATCGCCGTCTACGCTATTGGCGTGGGCGGAGCAGCCATGCCCCTCTACAACAAGATTGAAAAGGCACGAATTCCTGGCTTCGGTTACAGTAACATTCTTCCGCGATACACCAATGCCACGGGTGGCGATGTGCTGGACGAGGTTTCGAAGGAGTCAATTGAGAGCGCTTACCAGCGGATCACCATGGAAGCCCGTAATCAGTACACCTTGGGCTACAACACACAGCAAAAACCATCAAGTACGTTCCGTGACATCGAAGTGCGCGTGAAACGGCCGGGGCTGCAGGTTTACGCCAAGCACGGTTATTATCCCTTGCCGCCGCAAAGGGCAGAGGCCCAGCCAGCGGCAACCGAACAGCAGCAAGAGCCTCCGAAGTCTCAACCGCAGTGAGGGACCCAACCCTTAACAGCTAAGCGCCCGCCATCCGTTATCGGCGCGCGGTAGAGGTTCTCCATCTTCGACCCGGACCCTTCTCACTTCCTTTCAGCCGTGGGCGCCGTTCCGATCTCCTTCCCGCGCACTCCGGTCGAAATCTTGCCACCCTTGCTGGCCGCCGCAGCTTGGGCGTGCGCCGTTGGGCCGTAACGCTCGAGCAGTACGGGGACCAGCACCCCCTCAGCTTCCTTGATAAAGGTCATTTTGCCGTTGGCGTCGAGGTCGATACGGATGAAGTCGCCCAGCCTCACCTGACTGGTCGCCACCAAGTTCGACAAGGGGAACACAACGTGTCGCTCGATCGCACGCTTGAGATGGCGGGCGCCGTATTTCAGGTCAGTGCCCTCGTGCAATAAGAACTGCTTTACCGGAACTGTACAACTGAAGACGAACTGGCGGTTCTCCGTCGCCTGCAAAATGCGCTGCTGCACCATCCCGAGCTCGATTTCCAGAATCTTCTCCAGATCGGGCGCCCGCAACATGTGAAACACCACGATTTTGTCGATCCGGTTCATGAACTCAGGCGAGAACTTGCGGCGTGCGGCCTCAATGGCGGTGTGGTTGATTTTTTCGTCGAGCCTGGAGTCCAAATGTGCCAGCTGCTGTGCGAAACCCATCGAACCATTGATCAGCTCATTGACCTCACTCGCGCCGAGGTTCGAGGTCATGACAATCACGCACTGTGAGAGGTCCACTCGCCGATTGTCGCCGAGCGTGAGCGTTGCCTTGTCGAGAATGCCAAGAAGCAATTGCCATAACGCGTCGGACGCCTTTTCGATCTCGTCAAACAACAGGATCGAGAGCTTGATGTCCTCCGTGTGCCACTGGTTGAGCGCTTCCTGGGTAAGCAGAGGATGGGTCTCGCGGTGCCCCAGATAGCCCGGAGGTGAGCCGATCAGTTTTGCGATTTCGTGAGAGTGCTGGAACTCAGCACAGTCAATCTTGATACAGGCGTGCGGATCGCCGTACAGTGCTTCCGCCATGGATTCCACCACGCGAGTCTTGCCCGAGCCCGTCGGGCCCAAGAACAATAGATTTCCCACCGGCCGTCCGGGTGGGTTCAAGCCCGCCAGAAACATTTGATAAATCTCGGCGACTTTTTCAACGGCCGCATCTTGCCCCACGATCTTGCGCCGTAGCGAAGCTTCAAATTCGCGGGCGTCGCCGCTGCGCAGCGTCGGATCCAGAGTTGCATTCAATCCAGTCTTCATTTGATTGCCTTCTTACTGGCGCCTCCAACGCTAGGAGCTGCGCCTCATATTGAGATGGAGCCCAGCGCTCACGGAGTTGTTTGACTAGAGCTTTCACCGTACCATCGGTGCTACAAGGAAGTGACTCTGCTCTCCATCTGGGGATTGGATGAGTGGACCCTCAAGACGTTCTCTTGCAATCGTCAATGTTTTGAAAAGAATTGTGTACATCCTTGGACACACCTCATTGCGAGAAGCGGGGCATCGCTTGGGCAGGAATCAGACAAAAGGGGCGACTCCAGGCGCCCCTCGTTGCATCCAATTTCAGTATCGATTCGCTCTACGGCACTTCAATCAATTCGATCTTGCCGTCCTTCCGGCGATGCAGCACCTTGACTTTCCCCTTCCCGTCACGGAAGACAAAAACGTCACGGTCGCGGAACTCGCACTCCTTTACTGCTTCTTCCACCGTCATCGGGCGCATAGCGATCGAATCGGTGGAGTGCACCAAGTGTGCTTCCGTGGTGCGGGCGATCGAGGGGAACTTGTGCACGACCACGGGGACCGCGGTCGCCGGGCTGGCACCGACAGCAATCTGCAGCTCGGCCTCTGCCTCCACCGGCGCTTGCCAGGCTTTGTCCTTAGGCTTCCGGTGCGTGTTGCGGCGCCGGCCGTTGTAGCGGATCACCTGCGTCTCGATATGCTCCAAGGCCTGGTTGACGGCGACCACCATGTCGGTCGCCTCTGCCAGTCCCACAAGATGGCCGCGGCGGCGCTTCACCGTGATTTCCGCGATATTACGGTGCTTCTCGACGGTCAGGATGACCTTGCTCTTAATGTTTTCACCCAGGATCTTGGTGAGCTTGTTGAGACCTGATTCGACTTCCTTACGTACGGCGGGAGTAACTTCGTATTGCCTTCCAAAATACTCTACTGTCATCGAGCTCCCTCCTCGCCGCAGCCTGATGGATTGCTTTCTGGTTTCGGGCCGCGGCGCACTTCACCACAACCGCTTTAACTTTTCACTCTGCGCTGGTGGGTGCTGGGGATGCGCATGTCTTCCCTGTACTTTGCGACCGTCCGACGAGTGACTTGGATGCCTTGCGACTGGAGGATGCGGGTGATCTGCTCGTCGGTCAACGGCCTGGTGGGATCTTCCTCGTCGATGAGCTTCTTGACCCGGCGCTTGAGGATCAGCAGCGAAGTGCCGCTGCCCTCCGGCCCGTTGACGCTCTCGCTGAAGAAGTATCGAAGCTCAAAAACTCCCTGCGGGGTGTGGGCATATTTGTTGGACACGGCGCGACTGACGGTAGAAGGATGGACGCCGATCTCCTCCGCCACTTCCTTGATCATCATCGGCTTGAGCGAATCAATGCCATGATCGAGGAACTCGCGCTGGCGATTCAAAATCGAATAGCAAACACGCAAGATGGTTTGCTTGCGCTGCTCGATATTCTTAATAAGCTGGATCGCTGATTTATAGCGTTCCTTTACGTAGTTGCGAACGTCCTTCTCCGCCGCATCGCGACTCAGAAGGCGGCGATAGGTCGGGTTCAGGCGCAACTGCGGAATTTCTTCGTCGTTCATCAGGACAAGATATTCGTCTCCTTGTTTGACGAAGGCCACGTCCGGTTCGATCAGGCGGGTTTCCGCCTTGTTGTAACGAAGCCCCGGACGGGGATCCAGAGTGCGAATGAAATCCATGGCCCGCATCACCGCGTCCAGCGGACGCCCCATGATCTTCGCCACTTCCTTGTAATTTTTGTTCTGCAGAGCATGGAGATGCTGGTCCACGAGGATGATGGCGTCGTCAACCGCCTCCAATTCCGCCGCCTGATGACCGTTGCCGTTCTTGCGCTCCAGCCGCTTCAGTGCCTGCAACTGCGCCGTAAGGCATTCCCGGAGATCGCGCGCGCCGACGCCAATCGGGTCCATCTGCCTCACCAGGTCAATGGCCTCGCGTAAGGCATCGCGACTGAAAGGAACGCGTGCGGGCTGGGTACGCGGTGGCACCAGCGAGGGGCGGGCTAGTCGAGGATCGAGGGATGGAACCTGCTCTTCGCTGGTCGCACCTTCCGCTTCCGCGACGGCGACGTTGGAATCCAGAACTTCCGCCTGGGTCTCGTATTCAACCAGCAACGGGGTCGCAATAGCGGGTTCAGGCGCACTTACCTCCGGTATAACGTCCTCGGTAGCCGGGAGTTCCGCCGACTGTGGTTCCAGCGACAGCGGCTGTTCCTCATCGGCTAGGCCGAGCAATTCGTCGTCACTGGCAGTGAGGTACCCTTCCTCATTTAAGTTACCAATAACCAATTCTGCCGCCCGATACACGTCTTCGTTTACGTGAAGAGAACCTAATTGCCACATCAGATGGTCGGTCAAGGTCGTGGGCTTGGAAAGGAAATTCTCGAACGACGGCTTCTCGCTATCCTCCATCTCGATCGGGGTCCGAAGTCCGGGATCGAGATACTCCGAGAAGAATGAGCCAAAGTCGATTTCGTCAAACGGGTCTTTTTCCTGGGAGGTGGCTTGCGGCGGCTCTTGCTCGTGGGTGGCCAGAGAAAGAGAGCTGTCGCGATCCATTTTTTCTTCGCGGGCGGAAACCTCATCGAGTAGCGGGACCGAATCGTCGAGTTCCTCAAGGACCGGGTTCTCGGTCAGTTCGGCGGTGATCATGTCGGCCAGCTCAAGCTTGTTGAGGGCCAGCACGCTGACCATCTGCACCAGCCCAGGAGTTAGTATCTGCTTCTGGGAAACTCGGAGGTTTAACTTGGGCTGCAACAAAGCCATGCGAAGGAACCCTGAGGGGCATCCGCCCCTCTTTCAAATTCTAAACTAAACCATTGAGAAGCTCTCGCCTAAGTACACTCGTTTTACTTCCGGATCGTTGCCCAACTGCTCCGGAGTGCCTGCCCGGAAGATTCGTCCATCGTTAATGATGTAGGCACGATCAGTCACGGAAAGGGTCTCCCGTACATTATGATCCGTTACGAGCACTCCGATGCCACTTGCCTTTAAGTCGGAGATATTTTTTTGCAAGTCGAGAACTGCAATGGGATCGATTCCGGAAAAGGGCTCATCCAGCAAAATGAAGCTGGGAGAGATACAAAGGCAGCGCGCAATCTCAACTCGGCGCCGCTCACCCCCGGACAGCGCATAGCCGCGGTTCTTACGAATCACCCCGAGACCCAACTGCTCGATCAGCCTCTCCATTCGTTCGCGGCGCTCGTGCCACGAAATCGGCTGCGCCTCCAGCACCGCCAGGATATTGTCTTCGACCGTCAGCTTGCGAAAGATGGATGGTTCCTGCGGCAGGTAACTGATGCCATGGTTCCGCGCACGGAGATACATGGGAACATCGGTGATGTCCTCGTCGTCGATCAGGACACGCCCGGTTTCCGCCCTGATCAGGCCGACGATGATGTAGAAACTGGTAGTCTTGCCAGCGCCGTTGGGGCCGAGTAGACCGACGACTTCGCCCTGCTCGACGTGAACACTGACGCTGTTAACTACCCTTCTCCCACGGTAGCTTTTGCCGATCTCTTCCGCTGATAAAGTGTGCATTTACTTCGTGGTACGAGCGCGAGTAATGGTGGGGGAAGAACGCTTACTTTCAACCAGCACCCTATCATCGTGACTATAGAAAGTCAACGAATCACCCCACACTGTGCCGTGTTCGGCATCAAAAATGCTAGGGGACTTGCCCGTGAGATAGTACTTCCCGTCATCGGCGGTGTAAACCAGGCGGTCGCCCACCGCACGGCGGTTGGGCTCAGTGACCACGACGTTGCCTAGCGCCACCATGTGATCAATCTGGCTGGGCCCATTGGATCCGGGCATACCTGTTTTCTTTGGAGCCGCAGCCTGTGGCGACTCGGCGTTGGCGTCCGCTTCGGCTGGTTTCAGGTAGACATCAATCTGCTTCGCTGTGACGGTGTTGGTCGCGCTCTTGGCAAAGACAGTACCGGTGTAACGGGCCCGGCGTTCTTCATCGACGTAGGTAAGCCTGTCAGAGGTTACATCAACCGGAGTCAGTTTGCCGTCCTGGCCTCGCTGCACGAACAAACTGGATACCGTCTGTGTAGGGTCAGATTCCGCCACGATACTGCGCTTTTCATTGTCGAAGTCGATCCTGGGAGCGCGAACCATGTTGTCCGTCTGCCACAGCCGGACATTACCGGTGTAGTGCGCCACGCCGGGTTGCTTCTGGCCAGTCATGTGCTGGGCGGTGACGTGAATCGGGTCCGAGTTCGCCAGCAGGGCGCCGTTGGGTTGCGGCTTCAGGTCGCTGTAAGTCGTCTTGACGTCATTGTCGGCAAATCCGTCGCCGGTCTGGCGATTGATACGTATGACTTCTGCCGTCGTGGTCATGCCGCCATCGATGATGCGCGGCGAACCCGTCAACACCAGGATGGCATCACCTGGGGTGTAGGTGGCGACATCGGCAAAGGCGGCGCGGCCTGCCGTGTCGGGTTTGGCGGAAGCTTCGTGATATTGGAAGTCTCCGGTCTGCACCAGCTTTTCCGCACCGCCATCAGGCCCGAAGAGGACATCGAGATTGCGCGCGATGCTAACTTTCTCAGGCTGCCCGGGCGAGGTTGACACGATCCGCGAATCCGGCGAGCCGTGCAGCGTCTTCATGCGATTATTGTCATCGAAGGTCGCGTGGAACTTGCCGGCAGTCGCTACCGTAGTGGCGGTGCTTCCCGTATCCTGCTCCTTACCAGCATTCTTTGCGGGCTTCGAGCTGGAGGAAGAAGGTAGAATCGTAATTGTCGCCTTGCCTACGGTGTCGCCCGTCTTGAGCTGATTTCCCTTCTCTAGCTGAAAATCCAGCTGGTCGGCAGCAATTTCCATTGGCTGTCCGCTGGACCCAGACTTTCCGGGCTTGGGCTCCTGCAGCATGTGCGCGTTCTTGATCATATGAAAGCGCGACGCCTGTTTCTGATCGTCGAAGTCAACCACGAACGTGTCTGCCGTCCCGTGCGTCACATTGGCGCCATGGGTATCGAACTTCGCGCCGCCTGACAGGATGGCCTGCTGCACCGAGTTTTGCGGCCCCATGTTGAGATCTCCGCGGGGCCCCGTAATGTCCACGATAGTCGGCCCGCGGCTCTCGATGTGGACATTGCCTTCGGCGACAACGTGCTGCACCGTGTTGTCGGCTTCCAACAGCAACGTGCCTTTATCTGCGGTCAAGGTCTTGTCTGGCTGTTCGATCCTGGCGTTCAGCAGCACGGCCTGTCGCGGGACTTCTGGATGGTGCCGCTGGTGCCGGTAATCGTGGCCGGATTCTCGCCAGTGGTAACAATGTGCACGTCCGACTTCAGCAAGAGCTGGTTGTCGTTGGAATCGTAATAGGCGCCCTTCGCACTTCCACTAGCCTGCGCACTGCGAAACTCCACCATCTCGTCGGTTTGCGCGATGCCGGTTTTCTGATTGAAGGTGAGCGAACGCGTCAGCAGATGCAGCGGGTTTTTCAACTCTTCCGGAGGCGCCTGGTCAGGCCTCTGCGGGCCCTCCGCGTTGCCTTGCAGATCAATATGCACCTCTCCCATGGCTTTGACGTCGCCACTCTGAGGGTCGTAGGTAAACTCATCCCCATAGATCTGGTCGTAACGATCGTGGCCGTGGCCATAGACCACGATGTGAACGTTGTGCAGATCGGCGTGGCCACCAGACTTGAACTGAACCGCCTTGGAAGCCCGAATCGTGTACAAGGTGCGTCCAGCTTCCGACTTCGAAAGCGAAAAGCCGTCGCTTGTCTGTTGGATATCAATGCCCAAGGTCTTGGGCACGCTGTGCAGGGTGGGAACCACCCGGAAGCGGGTGATCCAGTAGGAAACGGAGACGCCGACAACGAGAACAACGACGCCGCCTATCAGCCATTTGCGGACCTGAGCTATGGACTGAAACATCTGCCTTCGATATTACGCTAGCCTGAAAGGTCAGCCAAAACGGATCGATGCAGCTCGCAGATTCAGTGAGATAGGAGCGAGAAGGCCTTTTCCCGCGGCACCCGAATCACGACGCAGTCAGAAGGCATATCGTGAAGCGCCTGGCGGCGCTTGGTCCAAACCGCCATAATGAATCCCACGCCCGCAGAAAAGAGAGACAGGAACTTCATGAAGTGGCGCACCGTGGCCTGTCCGAAGGAGACCCTGCCACCATCGGAGGTCACCACTTGAAGCCCCATAAGGCGCTTCCCAATGGTCGCGCGGCGAGGAGAGCTTTCTGCGAACGCGGAATACAACCAGCCGCCGATAGTCAGTACTAAGATGTACGCCATTCCCGCGGCGACCTTCGACATCCAACGGTCGTATCCAAGCATGCCGCCTACCCAGGCCAGCACGAAATCGATCACGTAGTAGGTGAGCAAGAAGGCTCCGGCGGCTTCCAGTGCCACGTCGATGGTCCCAGCCCAGACGCGCCGCCAGAAACCTCCGTACTCGATGGCCGCCGGCGAGCCGGTCTCGGCCTTATCGAGCGAGTTAGCAGCATCGGAAGACACCAGGGCCTTAGTTTTCGGCTCGGAGAGCAGGTCGCCACAGAAAAGGCAGTATCGGCCGTACGGAAGGCGGGCACTTCCACAACTGGTACAGACCTGATCGAGCACGGTCTCCATCGGATGGGAATACTACGCCCGAGTAACGGTTATGTAAAGATGTTGGCGGCGGCGATAGCGGCTCAGTCTGATTTCCACAGACGCTTACAGACATCTCCGTCGCAGTGCACCAGCCAGCCCGAGAACGCCAGAACCAAACAGGATGATGTTGCCGGGTTCAGGAGTGTCATAGTAATAGCCGTTGACGGTGAAAGCTTCCGAAGAGATTGTGCCTAGCACACTCTCAGAAGCCATCGATGGGCAGCCACTGCCACCGCAATTCTTGCCGCTGTTCTCATCCCAATAGACCGGGTCGCCGCTCGGCAGCACTGCATTCTGCAGGTTCAGCCAGTAAGTGCCGTAACCCAAGGTGATGTTCAGTCCCGAGACCCCGATCAGGTCCATATTGTAGCCATACTGATTGGTGGAGAGGAATCGATCGCTGAGGTTGGCGCCGGCGGCTACGCCGGAGGCATATACAGTCCCGCCATTTTCACCAGAGGTGATGGACCACTGTACTGAGGTCATCGTGTCGCCGGGGAATTCCCAGACGCCAAGCTCAAAGCCAGCGACCCATTGGTATTGGTTAGTCTGGTGGGTGACAAACGTATCACTCACGACATAGCCAAAGTTGATTTCCCAGGCATCGGTGGTGCCGTTGATCGGGCCGTTATCATAAGCCCATGGGCACCCGCCGCAGCAACCCGTGAGTTGGCAGCCGGGATTATCCCCTGCCCAGGCTGGAGCAACCGCCAGCGCCAGGCAGAAGATTGCGAGCGAAACGATACAAAGTTTCATGGGAGCCCTCCTTTCGAGCCGGGCTTGTTGCGCATTAGAACGGGCAGGAGGAGAAAGCAAACAGGGCCGATGCTCGTGCCAAGTATCGTGCAATCGAGTACCGCCGTCTGTGATCTCGGTCACGAGGCAGGGGTTTGATCCGGCGGCGACGGGGCTCAAACCTCCGTCGCTGTTGCCGCCCTCGGGGTAGTCACCGTGCGCGTGAAGTCCTGCAGGTTGAGCTGCACGCCACCAAAGTCGGGATGCGTGTTGTAATCCAGCGTGAAAGCGAGATCGAGAGTATCCCCGACCAGCAGTGGCTCCTGCGAAATCCGTTCCGCCATTCGCCAGCCCAACACCTCCCGAGCGCGCTGAAAGCGGACGTTTGGGGCATCCTCACCGGGCACCACTCGCAGCTTGATGTGCTTTTCCTTCAGCGTCCGAGCCGGCTGAACGAGCTTGGAATTCCTGGCCACGAACACGGGCACCGGGTTACCCGCTCCGAACGGCTCCAGCTTCTGCAGCGCCAGCCAGAAATCGTTGGTGACCTCGTCCAGCCCAATTTCGGCGTCGTACTCCAGAACGGGCACGAAATCCTCGGGGGTCAGTCGCTGCCGGGCATAGGCATCCAGCCGCGAACGTAACTCGGGAATGCGCTCGGCGGGAAGAGCACACCCGACGGCGTGCGAGTGTCCGCCAAAGCGGTCGAACAACTCCGGGCTGGACTCCAGCGCTCGCAAAAGATGAAAAGTCGGAATCGAACGGCCCGAACCGTGTGCTTCGCCGTTTTCGCATGAGAAAACCAGGGTTGGACGCCGCCAGCGCTCTACCACTCGCGAGGCACAAATGCCGATAACGCCGCGATGCCAGCCCTCGCCTTCCACAACCAGACAGTACGCTTCTTTCAACTCCGATGAGGCTTCGATGCGCGCGTGGATTTCCTCGATGATGCGCTGCTCTGCCTGCTGGCGATCGCCATTGAGCTGGTTCAGCTCCAGCGCCATCTCGGTGGCCTTCGCGGCGTCCTTCTCCGTGAACAGCCGGATAACGCGCTCGGCGACATCCATGCGACCGGCGGCGTTGAGGCGCGGGGCCACGCGGAAAGCTATGTCGCCGGCACTGAGAGGGCGCGACCCATCGAGGTCGCAATTGGCCAGCAGTGCGCGCAATCCGGCATTGACCGGCTTGCGCAGACCGTCTAATCCGAGCCGGGCGAAGACTCGGTTCTCGCCAACGAGGGGCACAGCATCGGCGATGGTCGCAATCGCAACCATCTTTAAGAACGACGGCAACAGACGCGCTCGGCCTGTCTCCTCCAGCAGCGCCTGGGCAATCTTGAAGGCCACCCCCGCGCCGCACAGCGACTTGCACGGATACTCGCATCCTTGCTGGTTCGGATTGACCACCGCCAGCGCCTTGGGAACGCCTTCCGAATGTGGCAAGTGGTGGTCGGTAACGATGAGGTCGATTCCCAAGCGCTGCGCGGTTTCAGCGGCGGCAAAGGCGCGGATGCCGGTATCCACGCTGATGATAATCCGAATGCCGCCCTCAGCAGCCTGCTCGATGACCTCGTCACGCATGCCGTAGCCCTCCCGGATACGGTGCGGCACGTGGTAGTCAACCTTGCCGCCGCACAACTCCAGCGCCGTCTTGAGGATCACGATGGCGGTCGTGCCGTCCACGTCATAATCCCCATAGATGAAAACGGTTTCGCCACAGTCGATAGCAGCACGCAGGCGCTCCACGGCCGCCCGCAGGCCGGCCATTAAGTAGGGCGAGTGCAGGTCGTTGAGTGAGGGGTTGAGAAACTTGGTGGCTTGCTGAGCGTTCTCTATGCCGCGTGTCACCAGCAACCGGGCCATCCAGATCGGCAGACCCATCTCCAGGGCCAGCCTCTGTACCTGTTGTGAATCGGCGTTGCGAAGCACCCAGCGCACGTCAGCGTTCGTCATCCTGATCGATGTCGTCGATGACCACGCCGCCGAAGTCTTCGACCAAGTCCAGCAAGTGCTGGTAGCGCTCGTACCACTCGGTGGAGACCTCGTACAGGAACATGATTCCCTGGTGCGGCCAGCCAAGCTGGATGAAGCCCGTCTTGCCGACGTAGTGACGCAACGAGCGCGCTTCGTCCAGGTCCTCATCGCTGGGATACGTAGCGTGCTGCAAGCGCTGCATGAGGTAGTCGAGTTCGTCGCGCTGCAAAACTTCCTCGTCCATCGAGAGAAACGCCGCGCCCGAGTGCTTGGCCAGTTCGACAAAATCCTTCCAGCTTTCGGGATTGTCACCCGGATTCCACATCACCGAATGCACGTCTTCGGTAACGTAGCCTTGAAACCGGCTCAGTCCGTGACCGAGGATAAAGGCGGTCATGTCGTCTTTGAGACTGGAGAGGTCCTCTGTCATCACGAGGTCTCGCGGCTGCAGCGGGAAAATTCGCCGCAGCGAAAATCATCATACTCCGAAGCGAGCAGCCCGGCGCAACTGTAGGCTCCAATAAGGACTACCCAACGTACCGGCAACAAAGCGCCGAGGCAAATCGCCTCAAATCCCTGTGTTAGACTAATTGTTTCCCGAGCCGATTCGAACCAGACATGCTCTTCTCCAAGGAATACGTGGGCTATCTGGCCCGCGAAGTCACCAACAAACTGATCGAGGGCGAGTTCATCGAGACCTCCGACAAGGCCGCCGTCAACGGCCAGGTCCACGCCGCTCTGCTCGAGGAACTGACGCTGGAGGACCGCATCAACGACGAAGTTCGCATCATCCTGGAAACCTACGCCGAGGAGATGCAGCGCAGCGGCGCCAACTATCAGGAGATGTTCAAGAAGATCAAGAATGAGCTGGTGCGCAAGTACAAGGCGGTGCTATGAGGCTCAGCCGCGAAAAGGTGAATAAACTCGCGCACGCCGTCTCAGACAAGCTGGCCGAAATGGAGAACGTGGACTTCATCGAGGACCGCAACAGCATTCGCCTGGAAGTCCGTCGCGTTCTGGAACTGCTGATGGCCCAGGAAGCCCGCATCGACGCTGCCGCCCGGCAGAAGATCGAGAGCCAGCGCCGCACCATCCTCGAAGGCTCCCAGGAATGGGACATCCTCTACCGCAAGTACTATAACGAAGAAGTGAAGAAGCTGGGGATTTAGCCGGTTCCAGTGACCTCCATCACTGACTAGGCGCGTTAGCAGACATTATGGTAGTAGTGTTCCATTCTCATCTGGCCGGATTCCAACGCACGAATTCCGGAGGAACGAGGTGTCCGGTGAGACGGCATGTCCTCCCACTGATCGCGTTCGCGCTAATTGCCATGAACGTCTCCGCCCAGCAGCCGCAGCCGGGCGCGGACCGCACAAAACCGGGCCCTGTAACTCAGGTCACCATCGAAGGGAAACAAATCAAGGGGGACAACGTGCTGGTCCGCAAAGGAGTCACGTACGTGAGCATTCCCGCGTTGGCGCAGGCGCTGGGCGCTTCGGTGTCATCGCAAGGGGCGTTGACGGTGCTCAGCACTCCCGCCGCGCCCGAGCCCGCGTGTGGGAACGTTGCCGACGCCAGGAAACTGTCCGACACTTACCGGAAGGCTGCCGTTCGTATTCCCGACGAGGTAGAGAGTCTCCGGGCACGGGTGAAGCAAGAAGCGGTTATTCCCGCAGCCGACTTCGATGAAGTAGACCGGCAGATCTCCGAGGCGGAGTTCCGCGCGCAAACCGACGCGGACAAGTCCGTCTCCTACGCCTTGAGCCACGCCAATAACCTGCTAGCCATCATGTATTTCAAGCTGCGTCGGGGCGTCCCGCCCGAGCCCGCGCGGCAGGGCCAGATTGATTCGGTCATATGCGCGATGGAAAGCAAGTTTGCCTTGCAGGTCGGACGCCTGTCGGGCAAAGAGAGCTGTAGCGTTTTCCAGTCGAGTGCAAGACAACTGGAAGCAAAAACGGCGGCGAACAATTAGCGCCTGAACTGCAAGGCGCTGCTCTTCCATTGTGTTCGTCCTTCAAATCCGCCTCGGATTACCAATACAAGATTAATGGGGCTCGCGGGCCGAGTGTTGTTTGATATTCGCTAACCCTATTCCCTGCCTCAGTGCACGGTCTTGGTCTTCCGCGACATGTAGTCCATCAGCAGATACTGGCCGAGGGTGTACGGTGTGGTGAAGTAGGCTTTGCCGCGGCACATCTCCGTCACTTTCTGCACGAACTGCACCAGGCCGTAGTCGGACGCCAACATGAAGGTGTTGATCAAAATCCCCGCGCGCTTGCACTTGGAGACCTCCTTCAGCGTTTCGCTCACCACCAGCGGATCGAGGCCGAAGGCGTTCTTGTAAATCCGCCCGTCCTCCAGCGTCAGCGCTGAGGGCTTGCCGTCGGTGATCATCACGATCTGCTTCATGTCCTTGCGCTGGCGTTGCAGGATGCGCTGCGCCATGCGCAGCCCTTCGCGGGTGTTGGTGTAGTACGGCCCAACCTTCACGCGCGCCAGTTGCGACAGCGGCAGCTCCTCGGCCGAGTCGTGGAAGAGCACCAACGAGAGCGAGTCGCCGGGGTACTGCGTGCGGATGAGGTGCGAGAGCGCCATCGCCACTTTTTTCGCGGGCGTGAAGCGGTCCTCGCCGTAGAGGATCATGGAGTGCGAGCAGTCGAGCATGAGCACGGTCGCGCACGACGACTGATACTCGCACTGATGCACCTGCAGGTCGCCATATTCGATGTTGAGCGGCAGGTGCAGGCCCTCGCGCTGGATAGCGCTGGAAAGCGTGGCGGTGATGTCAAGATTCAGCGTGTCGCCGAACTCGTAGGTCTTGGAGGCGCCGCTGGCCTCGATGCCGGTGGCCTGGTCGCGGGTGTCGTGGCGGCCGAAGCTGGACCTGCCGAGCGAGCCCATCAGATCGCGCAGCGCGCGGAAGCCGAGGAAGTCTAGCCCTTTGTCGGTGATCTCGAAGCGCGCCTGCGATTGCGCCTCGCCAACCTGGCCCCCTGCGGCAGAGCTGCGCGCGGGATCGTGCGGCTGATCAACGCTGATGTAGTCTTCCTGCTCCATGCGCTCGATGAGCTGCTCGATCAGTTGTTCCATCTGCTCGGGGCTCATGTTTTCGATCTGCTCGCGCATCTGGTCGTCGAGCATATCGCTGTTGAGCAGCGCCTCGGCGATGGCCTGGCGCAGGTCCTCCAGCGATTGCTCCGCATTGTGGAGGTCGTAGAAGTCCATGTACTGCTGCTGGAAGCCGCTCTGCAGCAGGTAATCGGAGAGCGCATTGAGCAGGTCTTCCATGCTCATCTCCGCGGCCGGCTCGGGAACATATTTCTTGTACTTGACGAACTTCATAAAGAAGCAACCAGCAGCTGGCAATTAGCAACTAGTGTCCAAGAGTCATTCTATTTTACCTGCCCCTAAATGCTGGTCGCTCGCTGCCAGTCGATTCACGGCACCGTGACCGTAACCTGTGCCAACGTGCGGCCGTATCGATTGGTGGCATAAAGAGTGTAGGTCGTGGTCGTGGTCGGATATACAACGACACTCGTCTTTCGGATCGCGCCCACCGAAGGCGCAACGATGTTGTACTCGCCGTTGGTCTCGGTCCAGCTCAAGGTCACGGGATCTCCCGCGCCGCCGGACTGGGTGGCGGTAAAGCTCTTGATCGTGGGACTGGGCCCCGTCGGCACGTTCCCGGGTGCGTACAGCGGCGAGATGAGCAACACTTCAAAGTCGGAAGCCGTTAAGCTTTTCAGCAGGTCCAGGTCATCGTTGTTCCAGCGGTCATCGGGCGTACCGCTGATATACATCGAGCTGCCGTTATCGGCCATGATCATGCCGTACTGCTTAAGAGCCGTCAGGATCACTTGATCGTCGGGCGGGAAGCCGGATATGTCGAAGCTCGCCTTCAGTCGCATGCGCATGCCCATCGGTGCTGCCAATGGGTTGCTCGAGTTCGCCGCCCAATGCGACGCAGGCGGCGTAAAAGCCTTCTTGCTGTCGTTCAGAGTGAAGCGCACGGCATGCTTGATGACGCCCGCAGCAACCTCGTCGTAGCGGACTAGCCCCGGCATCAGGGGCAATCCAGCGGCGTCAGCCGAAGTCCAGGTGTACGGCCTCTGCTCATTTGCCGTCAGGTCCCATACGGCGGCGGAGTCGGCGTTCCAACTACCGTCGCTCTGCTTGTACGCGTGGTAGAGCTCGTACAGCCAGCAGTTGCCTTTGTCAATGATCAGCACGTGTCGGTCCCCATCATCCGGCTTGGGATAACCCTCGATCGGCGCTTTGGGCGGAATCGGCATGGGCCCCGGATCGCTCTCGTCACCGTAGGCTGTAAAGTTGATGCTCACGAAAGCCTGCGCTGCGGGCACCACCTGGTAAGGAATGCCGATGGTCGAGCCGTTGTACAGCCCAGCGCCGAAATCCGGATGCAGGTTCACGCCGGAACCGATGAAATTGATGATTGCATCTGAGTTGGGATCGAGTGGAGCGGCATAGATGTTGGTGTTCCACAGGCTGTTGGAGCGGAACGGAAGGAACCCGTTCAAGCTTCCCTCACGGCCAAGGTTGAGCCCGGAACATGGATTACCCTGCGCAAATCCAAGGGTCGAAACCGCGATCAGGAGAGCGGCGAGCAGAAGCAGTTGAGAAAAGTCTTACGCATCGTGAGTGTCCTTTCTCGACTTGTGGCGTGATTTGGGTTAGCGGCGAAGAGAGATGCTTTTCACGGCACACTGCGGCGCCAGCTACTTCGCAATTGGCCCTTCGGTCGAAGCATTTTTCTGGCCCGCATAATAGCCGCTGCGCGTACGCACCTGTAGCTTCTTGTAGCCCTTGGCCTGGGCATCGACCTTGACCGTGCGATAGCCGCCAGCGCTCTGCGGCGTGTCAGGTTTGTACCCGATGGTGTATTGGTTGCGTATGTCGTGGGCGATTTGGTTGGTAATCTCATTGACCTCGCTCAGGTCCTTGGGAAAAAACGCCACGCCACCGGTTTCCTCGGCCATCTCGCGAAGCGCCCGCCGCGCCCGCTTGGAATGCTCTTCCTGAAGCAAGCCGATGGTGTAAACCGTGGGACCGTTCTCGACCTGCAGCCGCCGGATAGCCTGCTCCAGCGACTCCCGGCTGGCGTTGTCTTCACCGTCGGTAACCACCAGCAGGACCTTCTTTTCCAGGTCGCCACTCTTCTTTAAGTGATCGGCGGAGGCCACGGTCGCGTCATACAGCGCTGTACCGCCACGCGCTTCAATGCGCTCCAAGGCATCTTTGAGCTTTGGAATGCTGGCGGTGTAGTCCTGGTCGAGAAAATACTCTTCATTGAAGTTGACGATGAACACCTTGTCCTGCGGATTGCTGGCCTTTACCAGGTTGATCGCGGCCGCATTTACGGCCGGCCGCTTTTCGCGCATGGAGCCGGAGTTGTCGATAACGATTCCCATGGCCACGGGAATATCCTCGCGGCGAAAGGAAATGATCTTCTGCGGCTTGCCGTCCTCATGAACGGTAAAGTCGTTGCGGGCGAGATTGGTGACCAGCCGGTTGTGGTCGTCAACAACGGTGGCATGCAGCGTGACCTCGTCAACCTCCTTCTTGAAGACAAAGACGTCGCCTTCTTTGGTTTCGGGCGCCTGTCCTGCCGGAGGTGTCGTGCTCTGGGAGGCTTCCGGTTGCGACGGAGATTGCGGTTTTTGTTGCGCTGCCGCAGCAGCGCTCGCAGGCGGTTGCGCTGGGGCTGCCGAGTTCTGTGCCGCCAACCAGGTCCCCAACAGCACAACCACCGCGATCAGCAACAGGAACCAATCTCCGCTATTCCGAGGGCGCATAGTATCCCGTTTTGGCGTAGACGCGCAGCGGCGGCAAACCTTTGGGAGGATTCAGTTTTACCTTGATCTTGCGCCACTTGCCATTTTTCGAAGGATCCGTCGGACGATACCCGAGGACGTATTGATTGCGCAGTTCGATGCCGATCTTGGTCGCCACGTCGGCCAACTCGTTGGGCGAATTGATGACAAACGTCCGGCCGCCCGTGACATCGGTAACATCGGTGAGCAGAGCGGGACCTTCGCGCTCTTCGGGGGTCTTGAAGTAGCTGTCGAACAAACCGATTGCATAGATCTGCACGTCGGCCTCGCGCACCATGGACTTGATTTCGCTTTCCGTATAGCGGCTGTGGTTGTCGCCGCCATCGGAGATAATAAGCAGCGCCTTCCTCTCGTAATGTGCTTTGCGCATCCGGCTCATCCCCAGGTAAATGGCGTCCAGCAGGGCGGTGCGGCCTTTCGGAGCCGCATAAACCAGCTTGTCCTGGATGTCTTCGACCGAGGAAGTGTAGTCCACCAGCAACTCCGGTCTATCGGAGAAGGTGATGAGGAAGAATTCATCCTGCGGATTGGCGGTGCGGAAGAATTCGACCACTGCCTGGCGCGACTTGTCGATCTTGTCCGACATGGAGCCGCTGATATCAAAGATGACGCCCAAAGAAATCGGCGCGTCCTCGCTGGAGAAGTGGCGGATCTCCTGCGGCTTGCCGTTGTCGGTCAGTTCGAAGTTTTCCTTTTCCAGCCCGGTTACCAGTCGGTTCATCGGGTCGGTGATGGTCACCGGAACCAGCACCAGGTCCACGTCCTTGCGCAGGGGCTTGGTGTAGGTCTTCAGGCTGGGATCGATATTGGGCGGTGGAACCGCGGCTGTGGTCTTCTTGGCCTCACGAGGGACGACGTGAATGTCATCCTGCGCGTAGGCGGAGGCTGCCAGGAGACCCAACACGCAAAGCAAGCTGAGCAGGAAGCTATAACGGAGACGCACAAGGAATTGGACGGGCAGACCAGCAAGATGTCCCGTCCGCCAAACAGGAAACGGACGCCAAATCGTCGAGTACGTTGACCCGAACTCCCAACCACGACCGCGGGCCATAGGGTTCCCCAGATTGGCCTGATGTTATCACAGCGGACGGATAGCCCGACAACTTCCGGCCAGCACCTGCGCTGCACTTCTACATCGAATGGATGATTGAGCGACCGTTCTGGTTTTATAATCTTAACTGCTACAATCAAAATGTCCTTCCGAGACCAACCGCAGCGCCCAATCTCATCGTTGGAGGCGTAATCATAATGGCAAAAATCTTCCCGTTTCGAGGCCTGCGCTACAACCCCTCAAAAGTGAACCTCTGCTGAGGTAGTAACGCAACCTTACGACAAAATCTCCCCGGCCATGCAAGATCGATACTACGAGTCCAGCCCTTATAACCTGGTACGAGTCATTCTGGGCAAGCCCGAAGCCGGCGACAACGAGCAAGTGAGCGTCTACACGCGCGCGGCGGCGAGCGTGCAGCAATGGCGCATGCATGGCGTCCTGACGGCCGACGACGAGCCCAGCCTTTACCTGTACACCCAGACTTTTCGCGTCCCGGGTGACAGCTCAGGGGCGGTCCTGGAGCGACGCGGATTCATCGCCCTCGGCCAACTGGAGGACTATGACCAAAAGGTGGTCTTTCGGCACGAGCAGACGCTAAGCAAGCCGAAAGCTGACCGGCTCAACCTCCTGCGCTCTACTCAGACGCATTTTGGCCAGCTCTTTATGCTGTACAGCGATCCCTCGGCAGAAATCGATACCGCTCTGCGGCAGAGCGCTCCGCCAACGGCTGAAGTCCGCGACGAGTACGATGTGCTGCACCGGATGTGGAAGATCTCCGACCCGGCCGTGGTCCAGGCTGTGCAGGCAAAGATGGCTGACAAGAAACTGATCATCGCCGACGGGCACCACCGCTACGAGACAGCCTTGAACTACCGCAACGAAATGCGCAAGCAGGCGGGACGCCCGTTCGTCGGAACCATACGAGCGGGTCATGATGACCTTCGTCAACATGGACGCACCCGGATTGGTCATCCTGCCTACTCATCGGGTGGTCTTCGGCCTGGAAAATTTCTCCATCTTTGAGACGATCGCAAAGCTGCAAGCCAACTTCGAGGTCGAGGACATCGGACCGCTGGCGGAGGTCGAATCCGCTGTGGAGCGCTTGCACCACGCTGGCGCTGATCGAACGGCCCTGCTCGCGGTCACATCGCATGGCGGTTTCCTGCTGCGCTCACGCCCGACGATTCAGTGGACGGCCGCGGCCGGTTTGTCGGAACGCCAACGCTCGCTTGACGTGGTGCGGCTGCACAAGCTGGCGCTGGAAGGCGCGCTGGGACTGTCAGAGGAAGACATACGCGACCAGAAGCACCTGCGGTACGTGCGTGACGCACGCGAAGCCGTCAATCAGGTGACGGAAGGCGCCAATGTCGCGTTCCTGATGAATCCGGTGCGCATGGAGCAGCTACGCGATATCGCCTTTGGCGGCGGAGTGATGCCGCAGAAGTCCACCGACTTCTATCCCAAGCTGCTGAGCGGGCTGGTCGCCTATTCGCTGGAGGAAGCCGCGCAAAGCCTGGCGGTGGGGAGGCGATAGGTTGCAGCGTTCCGGCCGCAGGTCGCGGCTTCCTCTTGCGCTCCTTGGTGCCGCGACCTTGCTGCTGGCTCCCGTGTTCTGGCGCCATGCTCCGGTCCACGCGCAGGCCCCGGAGCAAAATCAGGTTTCTGTTTATTCCCCGCAAACTTCTTATTCTGTTCCTCTGCTCGACCTCAAGGGCCAGCCGTATATCGGCCTGGTCGAATTGCTGGAGCCGCTGGGTGCGGTTGACGCGCGACCCGACGGCAAGAAGTACAAGCTGCGCTTCACGCCTCCAGGTGGCAGTCCCGGGGAAATGCAGTTCACCGACGGAAAAGACAAGGCCAAAGTCCGCGGCGAAAGCTACAAGCTTTCCGCCAATTTCCTCCTGCAGAACGGACGCGGCTATGTGCCGCTGGGCGCAGTCACCAATCTGCTGGCGAAATTTCTAGGGGCCCAGACTCAATACCACCCGGCGGGGCGACGCCTGTTTATCGGCACAACGCCCGAGCACTTCACTCTGGAATTACATCAGGGCAATCCTTCGCGCCTGCTTGGTCGGCTTTACTTCCACTGTGAATCCCACGATTGCGACCGAGCCCGGGCGCGTACGCCTCACGTTTCGGCGCGAGCCGATCGCTGCCTCGGGGCCGGACAGCGTGGCCTACAACGATCCGCTGATCACAGGCGCCAGCTTTTCTGAGCACGACGGCGTCGCCGAACTTGACATCACGGGTACCGCTCCGTTGATGGCCAACTTTGCCGATGGCGGCAAGACCATCATCGTAACCGGCGCTCCACCGCCGCCTCCACCAGTAGCCGAACAAGCGCCTCCGCCACCACCTGCTGCGCCCAATGCGCCTCCGGCGCCCCAGCCGCGTCAGCCTGCGGCTCCGCGCTTTCTGGTGCTGATCGATCCCGCCCACGGAGGCAGCGACATCGGCGCCGCCATCACGCCTGACCTGCCGGAGAAAGATGTCGTGCTGGCCCTGGCCCGGCGGGTGCAACGTGAACTCGGCAACCGTGGCATTGCGGCCGGTCTGTTGCGCAATTCCGACATCGCCATCTCCCTCGACCAGCGCGCCGTCTCGGCCAACGCAGCGCGTCCCGCGCTGTACATCGCGCTCCACGCAGCCAACACTGGCCGGGGCGTGCATGTATTCACCGCGCTGCTGCCCGCGGCCAACGTCTCACCGCAGAGCTTCCTTCCCTGGGACACAGCGCAGGCAGCGTTTCTTGATCTCAGCGGGTCTGTCGCAGGTTCGGTCGCTGCGGAACTCGACGCCCGTAAGCTGCCCAATGCCACGCTGCTCGCGCCGTTGCGTCCGATGAACAACATCGCCGCGCCCGCAGTCGCGGTGGAGATCGCGCCTCCGACCGGGAAGGTCGAGGACATCGCCACCGCCGCCTACCAGGAGCAGGTGGCGCAATCGATTGCCGCCGGGATTGCCGCGGTTCGCAGCAAGCTGCCCGAGGTGCGCCCGTGACGCGACGCATCGCCGTGATTTTCGCTGCGCTGATTGCAGTCGCGATCGGGCTTGGTCTTTACGCACTGCATTTGAAACGCAAAGTGGCGCGCGATGAGCAACTCGCCGCCGAACAGCAGTTGGCGATGGCGCCGCCTGCCAGCGGCCCACCCGCGCCGGTAGCGCTCTATGTCGCTTCTGACAGCGATGCGACTCTGCGCAAAAGCCAGATGAATCTTGTCCTGCCGGCAGAAAGGTCCGAACGCGCGCGGGCGGTGTTGCGTGCCTTATTCGGAACCTATCTACAGTCACCATCGGCGCATCCCATCGGTCCCGGCGCGGATGTTCGCGATGTGTATCTTCTTGGCGATGACACCGCGGTGGTGGACACCAACTCCGCCTTTGCCGACAAGCATCCTTCGGGCGTGCTGGCGGAAGAGCTGACGGTGGCGTCGATCGTCACCACCCTCAACGCCAACGACAGCAAGATCCAGCGCGTGAAAATTCTGGTCAACGGCCAGGAGCGCGAGACGCTTGCCGGTCACGCCGACTTGCAGCGCTTTTACCTGGCCAGCAACATCGGCCAGGTCGCGAAGGACTTGCAATGACGCTACCCCGCATAGGCGTTTTCGACTCCGGCGTCGGCGGACTCACCGTGCTGAAAGCCATGGCCGAGCAGATTCCTGCGCACTACTTCTACTTCGGCGACACCGCTCGTCTGCCCTACGGCACGAAGTCGGCAGAAACGGTGGCGCGCTACGCGATTGGAGCCACGCGCTTCCTCGAAGCCCAGAACATCGACTTGCTGGTAATCGCGTGCAACACCGCAACCGCGCTGGCACTGCCGCTCATCAAAGAGGCCGCACACGTTCCCGTCGTCGGCGTCGTCGAGCCTGGAGCCGCCATGGCCGCGGAGGTGAGCACGCAGCGCGCGGTCATCGTCATCGCGACCGAGGCCACTGTCAGCAGCCACGCTTATCGCGACGCGCTGCAACGTCATGGGCTCGAGGCCTACGAAAAGGCTTGCCCGCTGCTGGTCCCGCTGGTGGAAGAAGGATGGACGGAGCATCCCGTGACCGAGCAGGTCGCGCGCATTTATCTGGGCGAGGCGATGGCACAGGCCTCGGACCAGGCCGATGTGCTGGTGCTCGCTTGCACGCACTATCCGCTGCTCGCGCCGACTCTCCGCCGCATCCTTCCCGAGCACATGCATATCGTGGATTCGGCGGAATCGACTGCGCGCGTGGTGAAAAGACTGATTCATAACGAAAATTCTGCCGTCATCCTGAGCGAAGTGAAGTCGCCGCTGGCGGCGACCGAACGCAGTCGAAAGCCTGCCCTGAGCTTGCCGAAGGGGACCCCTATGAATACGAAAGTCCCTCCTTCCGAGCACCGCACCTTCCGCTTCTACGTGACCGATTCGGTGGACAAGTTCAAGCGCCTGGCCGCGCGCTTTCTCGGCCGCCAGGTTGACCACGTCGAACACGTCGACCTGGGCGGTTGAGAACCCGCTTTTCGCTGTTCGCCTTTCGCACGTTACCTTCGAGTCAGCGTGGCTAGAAGACGCGCATCTCGTTTCCCACGGTGCTTCATCCGACGAAGACACCACTTGCTGCTGGCGAAGAGCGCGAGGCGAAAAGCGAACAGCCGACGCTAGTACAATCGCCCTTATGGTCTATCGCTCCGATAATCGCTCTCTCGAGCAGATGCGGCCGGTCAACATCGTGCCCGACTTCGTCTCCACCGCCGAAGGCTCGTGCCTCATCGAGCTGGGCAACACCCGCGTCATCTGCACCGCGACCATCGAGGACACCGTCCCGCAATTTCTGCGCAACAGCGGCAAAGGCTGGGTCACCAGCGAATACGGCATGTTGCCGCGCTCCACCCTGACGCGCTCGCCGCGCGAAGCAACCAGGGGCCGGGCCAGCGGCCGCACCCACGAGATCCAGCGGCTCATCGGCCGCTCGCTGCGCGCCGTAACCGATCTCGAGAAGCTGGGCGAGCGCACTCTCTTCCTCGACTGCGACGTCATCCAGGCTGACGGCGGCACGCGCACCGCGTCCATCACCGGCGCCTTCATTGCGATGGGGCTGGCGATGCTGCCGCATGATCGAGTCCGGCGCGCTGACCGTCGCGCCCATCCGCGATTACATCGCCGCGACCAGCGTCGGCATCGTGGATGGCGAGGTCATGCTCGACCTCAGCTACGAGGAAGACTCGCGCGCCGATGTGGACATGAACCTGGTCATCACCGGCAGCAAGAAGATTGTGGAGGTGCAGGCCACAGCCGAGCGCCGTCCATTTGACGACGCGCAACTGGCGAAGATGATGGCGGTGGCGCGCAAAGGCATCGAGTCGCTGGTCGCGCGCCAGCAGGCGGTGCTGGCTGGCTTGCCGCTGCAGGCAGTGATGAGACGCGACGCATTGCCGGGGAACATTCGGCTTGAGGGTCGCAGTTCCCACCTGGCGCTCGGACGAGATTAGCTGCTAGCCACTCAAGCTTATCCACATGTATTTCGGGGCTAACTTCCTTGCAAAATGGTAACCACACTTTGGTGTGTAATGTTCACGGTCCGAGCACGATATTGTCAATCTACTAAGCAAAAAATTAAAATTTGCAAGATCCTTGTTTTCAATATCTTACTTCTGAAATCGTCCAAACATTGGAGTTAGCTTGCATCCTAAGTATAATGTTATCAATATCTTGACTGTCTACCGCTAAGATCGCCAAAACATTAGACTTAAACCCAAGATCGTAAAAACATTACACTTAGCTTCACATCGCTGCCATCACTGCCCGCCAAGCCGCTGGTTACCTTTCTCGGGCAAGGGTCTCCGAAACTGGCAACTGACTACTGCTTTTCAAAGATCACCGGCCGCGCTTGACTGCGCCTGGCGCGATGTCGCACGAACCGTCCCGCTTCCATGGAGCGGGAGAGACACTGGGTCTCACAAACTCAGCATATCGTCTTCCTCTCCAAAGTCAAGTTACGAAAGTACATGTACCATGACCAAGGTGGTGTGGAACGGGACGCGGTGCGCCGTTATCAGTGAGCCCGGTCACCGGCGGCTGTCATGTAGGTCTGGTTGAGGGACATAGATTCCCTCGCAATATCTGTCGCCGTTTTGTATGTTCGCCCTAGATTTATCTCCCACACATTCGCAAAAAAACTCCCAATGTGTGGGGCACGTGGCAGAAGGCGGGGTTGCGGGTCGCAACTGACCTGCCGACAGAGAGGACACATCGGGCTACGAACTACAATGGGCATGAACGGATTAAGCGGGTGGACCATGATTCGAATCGCGGCTGAACACATCTACGTGTTGCGGAACTCGACCGGGAAACCATTCACCGATCTACTTGATCGTCTGATCCGCACCTCTGCGGGGACGCTCGGTATTCCACCCTCGGCTGTGCTCGACAATCCCCGCACGAATCATCCCGACGGCGGTGTGGATACGCAGGTGACCATTGGCGCGCAGCCTGATCCGTGGGGCTACTTCAACGGCCCATCGACATGGCAGTACAAAGCCGTTGCGCTGAGGGACTTTACCGACAGCAAGGTGAAGGAGGAAATCAGCGGAAAAAGTAAAGATTACGTTCGCAGCCTGCTGAAGGAAGGCTACGCCTACCGAATCTGCATCGCAGATGACGAATCCCCTGAAAGGAAAACAAGGATCAAGGCCGTGCTCGACGCGGAGATCGAGAAGGTCAATCCTGCGGCGCCGAAGTCCATAGTTCTCTTCGCCTCCGAAGTCGTTGCTTGGGTGAACACGTTTCCTGCTATCGCTGCGGGGATGCTGGGCTCTTCCATGAAGGACTTTTTTCACTTCGCAACCTGGCTGAACCGGGAACGCGCTGTGACGAAGACCTTCGTGGCGACGCCGGAATCGCCGGTCATTTTTGAAAGCGTGCAGAGCCATCTCGACTGGAAGAGCAAGCCGACCACGGCACGGCTCACGATCTCAGGCGATGCGGGCGTTGGCAAGAGCCGCACGGTGTTTGAAGCGATTGCAGCGCTTCCTGAGGTCGCTCCACTGGTCCTCTACACGGACGATGAAGAGAAGGCGCTCGAACTTGCGCGAGCGATGGCAAACCATCAAAACCTGTACGCCGTGATCGTCGCCGATGAGTGCCCCGATGCCACAGCGTTCCAGCTTGCGAAGAGTCTCCAGGGCGTGGAACACCGAGTGCGTCTGGTCACCATAGACAACGCCCTGGAACGTGCAGACAAGTCCGAGTTGCGGCTCAACCGCATGTCGACCTCGACGGTCGAAAAGATCGTGGAAGCAAACTTCCCTAATATCGACCAGATTCGCCGATTCCGGTACTGTCAACTCGCCGAAGGCTACCTGCGTTTCGCGATTTTCTTGTGCGACCACGACGATCTCATCGTGCAACAGGGGCATCTTGGCGAACTCTTAAGTGATACCAAGCGCTATCTGAGCACCCTGTTCGGCGGAGACGGCCCTTTTAAAGAAGCCGACTTCGAGGCCCTGATGGTGATCTCTCTGGTAGAACGTTGCGGCGTCATCGGAAACCTGTTCCCGCAGCTCGAACAATTGTGCGCGTTGGCGAAGCTCGACCCCAAGGACGTGCGAGAGCGCCTCCATCGCATGCAGAAGACTAATGGGTTGGTAGCCCGCGCCGGACGCTATTTTTATGTGACGCCGACGCCCATCGCTATGGTGTGCTTTCGGGCGGCCTGGTCCAAATGGGCAGAACTCGACCCGAAGGCGTTTTCTGGAGAGTTTCCCCCCGGACCTCGTGCCTTCATTTCTCGCTCGCATGGCGCGCGCTCCCGAGGAGGTCGGCAAGGTCGTCAATGCCTACTTTCGAAACTGGGAACTTTCCCGCGGGGGAGACATATTTGCAGATGCCAATGAAACTGAACAGCTTCTCCTTTTAGTACGGTCGGCTCCAGACCAGATGGTGCCGCGGCTCCACAGCCTCGTGCTAACCGCCACGCCCGAGCAGCTTGGAATGCGATATGTAGGGGGGCGGCGCAACCTCGTCGTCGAAGCGAGCGAGATTGCCGCTTTTCCGCAGTGGTTTTTCTTCGCCGAGGAGATTCTCTTCACGCTGGCGCGTCACGAGACTGAGCCAGACCTCGGAAACAACGCCACGACAGTATGGTCTGGATTGTTCCCCATCATGTCGCACGTCGCTACCCCCTTTGATGAGCGGTTGAAGATTATTCAAGAGCGGAGTCGGAAGGGTGACGCGGCGACGAAGATTCTGTGTGTCGAAGCGCTGAAGAGCGCTCTCGGTGACCAAACGATTCACATGATGGGTGGCCAAACCTATGGCCATAGGATTGCCCCGACGCCTTGGCGTCCTAAGACGTACCCAGAGTTGTACGAGTACATGAAGGCGTGCCTCGGTGAGTTGAATGGTTTGAGCGGTGATGCGGACGAAGCGGTACGAGACAAGGCTACCGGGGCTCTGATTCGATCCATCCGGAGTCTGGTCTTTCGCGGGCTCACGGAACAGGCAAAGGAAGGCGCAGGTAAGCTCCCCCTTCATGTTCGCCCCGTTCTCAGGGCGGAGTTGCGAGAGTTTCTCCTTCTAAACAATTCCGAGCATAGCCCGCGCCCCGAAGAGGAGAAAAAGCGGCGTGCCCAGTTCGTCGATGAGTGGATCAAGGAGCTGGCGTCCACGGATCTTCATGATCGTCTCGTCGAAGAAGTCGGGCCGGCTTCTTGGGATCATTATCTGGAACAGACGGAATGGGAGGATCACATCCGTGAGCTTGCTTCCCATCTCTTGCAGCATGAGGACGACTTTGACCAGGAGCTCCCGTGGTTGAACAGCGACAAAGCACGTTCCTCGTTCGAGCTCGGCGCTCAGCTTGGCCGGCTTGATGAAGGCCTCAAGTTTCTGGATCGCATCGTCACGGTTTGTCGTACAAGCCGGAATCCGAATCTTGCACGGGGCTACTTTGCTGGTGTTAGTGAGGCCGCACTGCCAAAGCTTCCTTCCGATGCAGTCGAGGTCGTCCGCAAGAAATTGAGTGCGTCCCTGGATGAGCTTTGGGAAGAAGATCCGGCTCTCGGCTTCAATGTGATGACACCATCTGGAGATTTTGTGCAGTCGTTTGCTCGTGCAATCGCTGGCGTCCGTGAGAAGAAGATCCGTGCGGGTTTCCTGCGCACGTTTGTTGCCTGGAACGGGCCGCGACACACGTCTCCCCTGGAAGCACGGCTGGCTGCGCAAACTCTGCTCGATGCAGCTCGTGAGGGTGATGATGACGCCGCGAACACGGGAATCGAGTTCATGGTCTTCCTCTTGATGCGAACTGATTTAGAAGACAAGTTGGTGTGGCTGCAGACCGTGTTCAACGACGAATCACTCGATGTGATCTTCGGATTGCTGGAGCAAGCCACTCTCAGCACAAGAAACGTGTCTCATTGGTTTTCGCAGATTTTTGCTCGCGTACTACCAGCGAATCCAGACCGTGCCACGTCGATCCTGATCCAGATGATGCAAAGCGAATCCTATGAGACATCGCAGGCCGCCGGGGGTCTCTTCGCAAGTGTTGCGGCGGTGCGTCCTCAGCAGTTGATGGATGGAATCGGCGAGGTCATGCTGTCGAAGGAACCAAGCCTGAGCTTTTTCTTTCGCAAGTTTCCTATCGTTTCACTGCCGAAAGACGTCGTCATTCATTGGCTCGAAAAACATGGCCTGGAAGGTGCCCGGCTGCTCGCGCGCCACGTTCCGGGGCCGTTCATAGGGAGCGACGGGCCTGATCTGAACCCCGTCGCTCGGTTCATTCTGGAGAGATACGGGAACGACGGTAATGTCTTCTCCGGTTGGGTTGCCGGCATGCACAGCGGTCGGGTATTCACTGGGTCGATCGCAGACCACCTGGGACGACGAGCCTCGATGGCGGAGCCATTTCTCACTTTTCCGATTGAGGCCGTGCAGCGATGGGCGCGGGGCGAAATTATGTTTGCCGATGAAAACGTCGAAAACTTTAGGCTGGAGGAAGAGGAGCTATTCTGAGCCGTACATGACGAACGTTCGGAAACAGCCTCCACCCCGCTCAGAAGTCCTCGGCGCGTCACTTGAATTCATTTAGAATGATGTGTTCTGCAACTGCGGGCCCAGCCGCTATTCTGCAGGACCGAATTCAAATCTATTCATACCGGGCGCGCCGCGCCTGAGGAGGTTCTGCCATGAAACTTACTCCCGGAAAACTTGCGGGCATCAAGGCCGTTTCGAACGATCGTGGCGTCATCGCCGCGGCCGCCATGGACCAGCGCGGTTCGCTGAAGAAGGCGCTGGGCCAGTACGCCACCGACGCGGGTCTGGAAGAGTTCAAGATCAACGTGACCGAGGTGCTGACCAAATACGCCAGCGCCATTCTGCTCGATCCTGAGTGGGGCCTGCCGGCCGCGAAGCGCCGCGCCAAGGGTTCGGGACTCCTGCTCGCCTACGAGAAGACCGGCTACGACAAAGCGCTGCCCGGCCGCCTGCCTGACCTGCTCGATCTGTGGTCGGTGAAGCGCCTGAAGGAAGCCGGGCGCCGATTGCGTAAAAATCCTGCTGTACTACTCCACCTACGACGATCAGAAGATCAACGACCATAAGCGGGCGTGGACCGAGCGCATCGGCGACGAGTGCAAGGCCAACGACATCCCGTTCTTCCTCGAACTGATCGGCTACAAAGAAGGCGTGGACGAAAAGGGCGCCGAGTACGCGAAGCTGAAGCCTGGAGTTGTGGCCAAGTCGATGGAGGAGTTTTCCAAGGACCGCTACGGCGTGGACGTGTTGAAGGTCGAGATCCCGGTGAACCTGCAATTCGTCGAAGGCGCGAAGTCGTTCAAAGGCACCGCAGCCTACACCAAGAAGGAAGCGCTCGACCACTACCGCGCCGCCGCCGGAGCCACCAGCAAGCCGTTCATCTATCTGTCGGCCGGCGTGAGCAATCCCGAGTTCATCGAGGACCTGGAGTTTGCCGCCGAATCGGGCGTCAAGTTTAATGGCGTGCTCTGCGGACGCGCCACCTGGAAAGATGGCATCCCGATCTTCGCCGAGAAGGGCGGAGCCGCTTTCCGCGCGTGGCTGGAAGACGAAGGCGTGAAGAATATCGGCAACGTCAACAACGCGCTGAAGGCCGCGACCCCGTGGTACAGCATCTACGAGGTGCCGGAGCCGGTGGGGACAAGATAGGCTTCAACGCTTGTGGAAACTCAAGGGCGCGCGGAGAACATCTGCGCGCCTTTCTTATACTTTGCTTCAGGGCCTTTAACTGTGAGTCAAGACCTGTTCAGAAATGGTTCGACAGCGAATACTGGAGGGAAAACGTGAAAAGCGTCGCCAATAAGCCGAGGCACGTCACCAGGGGAGATGTCTTCGACGATCTGGGATTCTCACATTCCGAAGCCACCGCTCTGAAGCTGAAGGCGACACTACTTGACGCTATCCTTGGCGAAATCGAAGACAAGGGGTACACACAAAGCGAATTGGTTGGGATCCTCGACGAGTATCAACCAGCGGTCAGCAACCTGATGCGGGGTAAAATCGCGAAGGTCAGTCTCGAAAAGCTCCTGACCTACACGGATCGCCTGCGGATGCGAACGAAGCTCACGGTGATCCGAGCGCCACGGGCTGCGAACCAACGCGCGCGACCAATCCCCAACGGCGCGGCCGTAGCCGCGCGTTAATCATTTCCTGCAGCCCGCGCAATAACCGCCGATCTCAAAGCGAGCGACCAAGATGTGAAACCGGCAATCGCGCTCCACTTGTCCCTTCACGCGGTCGAACAGGTCGCTCTCGAACTCCTGCACTTTGCCGCAGCGCAGGCAGGTCATGTGCATGTGGTCGCGCTGTGGACGCCGCTCGTAAAAGTGGCCTTCCCCTTTCACGTGCAGCAGGTCGAGTTCATCCACCAGCCCCTGGCGTTTGAGTAACGCCAGGGTCCGGTACACCGTCACGCGATTGATCTCAGGGTCAACTCGTGCCGCCTTGCGCAGGATTTGGGCGGCGTCCAGATGCTGCTTGGCGGTTTCGATGATTTCCAGAATGATGCGGCGCTGGCGCGTCATGCGAATTCCGCGGCTCAGCAAGGCCGTCTGCAATGCGCCGGGCGCTTCGGTTTGTGGCATCGGCATAGTATTGCCCCATTTTTGTTGCAGTAGGTTGCAACTGAGTTGCAATCAAATCTTTACCAACTACTTGACCCGTCGTCCGGGTTATCGCCTAATAGAAGTACAGCTTTTGCAACAGCGTTGCAAGTAAATTCTTTCTCTACCGGCAACAATTAGTTGCAAATCAGTTGCAACTGTAATTGGGTAGTGATTATACATCAGAGCCCGAGTAAGGCACTGGGGCTCGGGAACGACCTGAAGTGCTTATGAGTCTTGCAAGAATTCTTAGATCGTCTCTACCGGCAGTTCGCACCATGCTGCTGCTGGCCGGAGTGCTGCTGCCTTCCTACGTCAAGGGTCTTTGCCAGGAATATCCCTATTTCGTTACCTATTCGCAGGAAATGGAGGAGCCGGGCAACCTCGACATCGAAATGTTCAATGTGGTGGGAAATCCTCAGGGAGGTGACAGCTTCCTGGGCTCAGACGTCGAGTTTGAATATGGCCTGAAGGGATGGTGGACCACCGAGTTTTATCTCGACGGGCAGACCACCCAGAACCAGAGCACCATCTTTACCGGATTCCGCTGGGAAAACCGGTTCCGTCCTTTGGCCCGTGAGCACTGGATCAATCCTGTGCTCTACGCCGAATTCGAAGACATCAGCGCCGACAAGACGATACGCGAGGTCGTAGGCCATGACGGCCGGCCTGACTTCCTGGTGCCGAACTGGCTGGCGCACATGGACAAGGAGCGGGAGATTGAGCTCAAACTGATTCTGGGCAGCAATGTCCGCGGCTGGAACATCAGCGAAAACTTCATCGCCGAAAAAAATCTGGCCGGCGATCCCTGGGAATTCGGCTACGCCCTCGGTGTCAGCCGGCCTCTGCAACTGGCCGCCAGTGCCCGCGAGTGCGCCTTCTGCGCGGAAAAATTTCAAGCGGGACTGGAGATGTACGGAGGCGTTGGGTGATGCAAACGGGTTCGGGTTGCACCTCACGTCGCAATATCTGGGCCCGACCATTAACTGGACGTGCGCCGAATGGAATGACCGTGGCGTTTTCACCCCAGTTCGGGCTGAATGGCTACAGCATTCCCGTGTTGTATCGTTTCTCGGTGTCTTACGAAATCCAGCAATTCCTGAGTTACTTTCATCGGAGCGGACAATGACCGGTAGACCAGCATTGCTGTTGGTCGCGGCGCTTCTCATCGTCTTGTCGTCGCTGACTATGCTCGCCACATCGAACGGAGCATGGCTGGCGAATGTCCCGCAAAAGGACCGCGAACGAGCTAATCCTTATCGCGACCAGCCGGACGCTGTGGCTGCCGGCCACCGCATTTTCCTCGACCACTGTGCCCACTGCCATGGCGCCGATGCGGAGGGCACCAAGAAGCGGCCTTCCTTGAAAAGCCCGCGGGTGCAGCAGGAGGCGACCGACGGTGACCTGCACTGGCTGCTGGTCAATGGCAACCGAGGCCAGGGCATGCCCTCCTGGATAAAGCTGGGAGATCCTCAGATCTGGCAAGTCATTTGCTACGTGAAGTCGCTGCACTAAACCGGAATATCTCGTCGAATTTGCTGCAGGAGAGAATCTCGAGTGCGACGTTGGGTCAAAAGAGCCGGACTTGCAACCGGGTTTCTTCTGCTGGCCATCCAGCTTATTCCGGTGAATCGGAGTAACCCTGCCGTGGACCTATCCCGGACGATTTATGCCAGCCAAGCCGTGCCTGAGGATGTGAAGGCGGTCTTCGAACGCTCCTGCAAGAATTGCCATTCCGACGAAACCGCGTGGCCTTGGTATAGCTACGTCGCTCCGGTGTCGTGGGTCGTCGCCCACGATGTTCACCAGGCGCGAAAGACCATGAACCTGTCGGAATGGGGCAGCTACTCGGCGCAAAGAAAGGAAGACAAGCTGGAGGAAATCTGCGAGCAGCTGACTAATGGCGACATGCCTGATCGCAAGTATGCGATCTTCCATCGAAGCGCTCGAATCACAGCGGAAGAACGCGCCATCGTTTGCCAGTGGACAGAAGACTCCCGGCAATACTGAACAGCTTCCTTAGTGTCGGCGCCGCAACACCTCGTCGAGGGTCTCGCTTGAGAAAAAAGGTTGTTTTCCCGGGGGAGTGGAGGGCATAATCGATAACTTCCTGGACAGGATGGAAATGCCGTTTAGAAACGAACCAAGCCAGTCTTGCATGTCAGCTGCAATAGGTGTAGCGATTGCGGGAATACTTGCAATGGCCCTCGCTTTCACCGCGGTAGCAAGTGCACAGGAGGAGTCGTCCCCTACAGACGCTAGAATTGTGCGCTTGACCCTCCAGCAAGACCTTAGTTCCAAGCTGCCCAACGGCAGCCCGTTCTCCGCCGTAGATGGCGCGGGCAAGGTCTATACCGGGTATATCGCCACGAAAACGGCCAAGTGGTTTCATGGTCTTTGGAACCGCGGCACAATTCGATTGGTATTCGACGAGCCAATGCAGATTGTTTCGGTGAGCGGAAAAGCCGTGAATAATAATGGAGAAGCCCCGGCAAGAACTGGCACACGGCTCAAGCAGGCAGCGGGACTCGGCTTCTCCTATTCCGTGGCCAAGATCATTGACGACTCCTACTTGGACAAGCCTTACGGCGTAGGGCAGAGCAAGGCGATACCGATTGACATTGCTATCGGCGCGGCGACCGCATTTGTGCTGCCGGGACCGCAGGCGAAATTGAAAGCGGGAACTGCCGTTGAAGGGCAGCTATTACCGCAGATGCCGCCGCGTCCGACGTTGCCGGCGACCATGAAGTAAAGTTGGAAATTGAAATTTCCATCATTCTCGCGCCCTTTTGCCAGTCGCTGACGGCACTCCAAGAAAATGCGGATCTAAACCAAGAGGCGTAGAGGTCTTCTGGCAGCGTGCAGTACTGAATTTCCGCTTGCGGCAGCAGAAACGTCAGCTGACCTTAGTTCCCACGCAGGAGAACCTCGTACCGTGAAATCTCCCTGTAGAATATTTGCGGGGAGGCGAACTTTGAGATCGATGACTGGAGCCGTGTCCGGATCGTTGGCGGTGGCCGTGATGGCAGCAACTCTCTGGCTGGCGCCCTACACTGCAGCTCATGACGCCCACTTTGACATGGCGCCTGCGTCCTATGCGGGGATGGTTAATCCTTACCAGGGCAAGCCCGCCGCCGCAGCCGCCGGCAAGACGCTGTACGGGCAAAATTGCGCACAATGCCATGGTAAGAACCTTCAGGGCATCGGTCCCGCGCCGGCGCTCGATAGCGAGTCCGTCAGAAATACGAAGCCAGGCAAGTTGTTCTGGTTTATCAGTACGGGCAACGTGACTTCCGGTATGCCGTCGTGGTCAGGCCTGCCGAAAACGCAGCGCTGGCAAATCGTGACGTTTCTGCAGGCGCACCCGAAATAGACCCTGCTGTACACCGCCGAAATCCGCTATAACTACAACGTGAGTGCAAGCAATCCTTTTTATGTTCCCCGGACGGCCCTGATCACGGGCGCCTCCAGCGGCATCGGGCTGGAGCTGGCGCACTTGTTCGCGCACGACGGTTATCGGCTGGTGCTGGTGGCGCGCAGCCGCGGTGCGCTGCGGGAACTCGGCGACGATCTTGCAGTCGCGCTATCACATCCCGGTGCGAATTTCTCCCAAGGACCTCGCCCATCCGGCCTCGCCGAGCGAGTTGCACTCCGAGTTGCAGGAGGCCGGCATCGTTCTCGATGTGCTGGTCAACAACGCCGGATTCGGCGTTGGCGGGGCCTTCCTCGATACGGACTGGAACAGCGAAGCCGAGATGATGCAGGTGAACATGGTCGCGCCCACGCACCTCACCAAGCTGTTCCTGCCGCAAATTCGCGCCCGCGAAGGCAAGGTGCTCAATGTAGCCAGCACGGCGGCGTTTCAGCCGGGACCATTCATGAACGTGTACTACGCCAGCAAGGCCTACCTGTTGCACTTCACCGAAGCGCTGGCCGAGGAGCTGGAAGGAAGCGGCGTAACCGTCACGTGCCTGTGTCCCGGACCGGTGAGGACCAACTTCCAGAAGCGCGCCCACCTTGGCGAAACGCGCATGGTGCACAGCCCTCTGATGGTGGACGTGCGCGAGGTGGCCCGCATCGGCTATGAAGGCATGAAGCAGGGCAAGCGCGTGGTCATTCCCGGCTGGAAGAACCGCATGGTGATGGAGATGCTTCGCCTCTCGCCCCGCCGCATGGTGACCAAAGATGGTCAGGAAACTTCAGGAGCAGCAAGAAGCCGCCAAGCGTAGATCTAGGGGGTCGTGGTCGCTCGTGTGCGGCTATCAACCCAAACAACTCTCTCAGCCGCTTGGTCTGCGCGCGGCTTACCGGGATCTCGGTCTGCTTTTTGTCTTCCATGCGGATCTGGTAGGAGCTCTTGAACCAGGGGACGACTTCCTTGATGCGGTTGATGTTGACCAGGTACGAGCGGTGCGCGCGCCAGAAGGTGTTGGGGTCGAGCGAGTCGAGCAACTCTTCCAGCGTGCGGCAGTTGGACTGGCCTTCCATCACGGTGGCGACCACGGTGATGATGCCGTCTTCGATTGAGGCGTAGCAGATGTCTTTCTGGTCCACCAGGAAGAGGCGCCCCGCCGACTTGAGCAGCACCTTCGCCGCCGGCGGGCGCTGCTGCTGCTCCAGCATTTTGACGATGGTGCCGATCTGTTCGCTGGGGGAACCGGCGCTCTCCAGCTTTTGCCGGGCTTTCTCCACGGCCTGGGCGACCCGCTTCTTGTCGAACGGCTTCAGCAGGTAGTCCACCGCGTTCACTTCGAAGGCCTTGACGGCGTATTGGTCGTAAGCGGTGGCGAAAACGATCTGCGGCAGCGGCACTTTCTTGTCGAGCAGCTTCTTGATCGCGCCGAAGCCATCGAGTCCGGGCATCTGCACATCGAGAAAGACCAGGTCGGGCGAGAGCTCCTTGACCAGGTTCACCGCCTCCACGCCGTTCTTGCCCTGCGCCACGACGTTCACGTCGAGATCGCGCAACAGATAGGCCAGCTCGTCTCGCGCGAGCTGCTCGTCATCCACAATGATGGCCGTCAAGGACATGCTCACTCCCCGGAGAAGTATAAATGCAGTGTGCCTGGTTATTCACCACAGAGACACAGAGGTGCAGAGAAACCAATTGGGGGGTTGACGTTTGTCATCACGAGCCCGCCGCACGGGCGAGGGATCTGCTTTTCGCATGTTCCACCGAGAAGCAGATTCCTGCGCCCAAACCCGTGGCGCTCGTACTGACAATTCCTAAATGGAAGCACGTTCTCTGTGCCTCCACGTCTCTGTGGTAAGCCTGTCGATGTCGTAAACTGATGAAACATGGTCGTCATCTACGGCATTCATGCGGTCAGCGAGGCGCTGAAGTCGGGCGGGCGCAGCTTCGAATACGTCGGCATCGCCCGCGAGCGCCATGACCAGCGGGTGCAGCGCCTGATTGACGACTGCCGCGCCAGCGGAGTCCAGGTCCGCTTCCTGCCGCGCGAGCAGCTTGACCGCACCGCCAACACCAACACCCACCAGGGCGTCATCGCCGTTACCAGCGGCAAGCAATACGCCGACGTGGACACGCTGCTCGAGCAGCGCCACGGCGAGCACAGCTTCCTGGTCGTGCTCGACAGCGTAGAGGACCCGCACAACCTGGGCGCGCTGATTCGCACCGCCGACGGCGCCGGCGCCGACGGCGTCATCATTCCCGAACGCCGTGCCGCCGGATTGACAGGCACCGCGGTCAAGGCTTCGGCGGGGGCGTCGGAGCATCTGCCGATCGCGCGCGTCACCAACATCTCGCGCACGCTGGACGAGCTCAAGGAACGCAATGTGTGGACTGTCGGCCTCGACGAGCACGGCACGCAGAGCTACGACGAACTCGACTACAACATGCACTGCGCCATTGTGCTCGGGGCCGAAGGCAAGGGACTGCACGACCTGGTGCGCCGGCGTTGCGACTTTCTGGTCTCCATCCCCATGCTCGGCCACGTGCCCTCGCTGAATGTTTCGGTCGCGGGCGGAGTCGTGATGTACGAGGTGGCGCGCCAGCGCCGCGCCGCCGCTCCCAAGCCCGCAGGGAAGGCAAAACGTCGAATGAAGCGGTTGGCGGCAGGTCTTTCTATTCGCTCGGCTCAGTGTTATCGGCGTTCGCCGTTGATCGCGAAGCCTTCACCATCACCCGCTACCAGCTCGAAGTGCAGGTGGACCGCGCACGCACGTGATGGCGGTTCTCGGCAAGCTCACGCTGCGCAACGACTCCACCAAGCCGCAGAAGCTGGTGACGCTGCAGGTGTCGTCCTCGCTGGCGTGGAACGGCATCGCCGGCAGCCCTGGATGCGGCGCAGACTTGCCATCCGTTGCAATGGCTCGGCGACAACTACACCTCCGACATCGACCACACCGGCAGCTTGTCGGAAGCCATCGTCACCTTGCCGAAAGAGGTGGCGCCCGCACGACCGTCACGCTCGGGGTGCAATACGGCGGCACCATCACGCAGGACGCCACCCGCCTGACGCGCATCGGCGTACCCGCCGATGTGCCGTGCGAAACGACTGGGACGAGATCAGCGACTCGTTCACTGCGGTGCGCGGACTCGGGTATGTAGTCTGGTATCCGGTGGCGATCGAGGCCGTGAGCCTGAGCGATGGCAATGCCGTGTTCGATGCCATTGCGCGCTGGAAGCATCGGCACGATCGCAGCGCAGTTCTGACGTCAACTTCGCCATCGACGCCGGCGATACCGAGCAGGCTCTGAAGATTGCGACCAATATTCCTGACTCGGACGAAGGCAAGCTGGCGCCGGAGGTCCACGGAGACAAAACTTCCTACCGGCTGGTGGGGAGTGCAGCACCTGCCCCAACTGGGCAATGTCGTTCCCACGTTCGCCATCGCCAATTACGTCGAGCTCGCGCGTCCCACCATTACGCTGCTCCATGTTCCCGATCACACTTCCCTGGCGCGACGACTACGCCCTCGCCGCCGAAACCAACGATCCTTTGCTTCATGAATGGCTGTCCGAGCCGGCCCAACAGCCCGCGCGAGTGATCGAACTGACCGACCCGAACGCCAATCCCTGGCAGAATGGAGCGGTGCTGTTCACGCCGTTGCGCGAGGCGCAAACCGCGACGTTGCAGCTCCTGTTGCTGCCGGCGCAGGTGGCGGCAAGATTTCATTCTCCGCACCTGTGGCTGCAGCACGGCCTGGAGCGGTTTCTGCAAGTGATGTCGGTGGAAAACCGCAGCGGCCGGCGCGCCGCCCTGGAGTATCTGGATCAGTATCGCGAGCCGCTCGTGCAGGTGGAAGAGCTGGCGCATCCCAAGACTGCGGCCACCACCAAGGCCGCCGACAACAGCGCGGCCGACAACACGCTGCTGAACACCAACGACGAGCTTTACTTGCGCGGCAAAGGCGGCTTCGTTCTCTGGATGCTGCGCGACATGGTCGGCAACGAGGCCATGCAGCGCTCCTTCGCCGCCTATCGCAGCGGGGCCGACAAGGACCCCAGCTATTTTCAGCGGCTGGTCCAGAGCCAACTCGAAGCGCGATCTGGAGTGGTTCTTCGACGATTGGGTGTACCGCGATCGCGGGTTGCCGGAGTTCCACGTGGAGTCGGCATATCCACGGCCTCTGCTGAGCGAGAAGCAGAAGAATTACCTGGTGACGGCGACCATCGAGAACCGCGGTCACGCCGGAGCGGAGGTTCCGGTCATCATCCAGACTCCGTCCGGCGAGAAGATTGTCCGCGTGCTGGTGAAGGCGGGCGAAAAGGGCGTGGGCCGCCTCGAGGTGCCGGTCGCTCCCGACAAGATCGTAGTGAACGACGGCAGCGTCCCCGAGGCGAATACGGGCAACAACGCTTACGACATTCCCCGCCCACAGCAATAACGACGTCGCTTCCCTTCCCTGCGGCGGTCACTCCGCCGGTCGAATGTTCTGATTTACCCGGAAGAAGTTTTTCGGGTCGTACTTCTTCTTAATGCTCGGCCAGCCGCTGATAGTTGTCTCGATAGGCGGCCTGAATCCGGTCCTGCCCCTCGTCCATCATGAAATTCAAGTACGCGCCGCCTGCCGAATAGGGATGCAATGCGTCCCAGTAATCTTTGCACCAAGCCGTAATCTTTTCGGCGTTGGCGGGATCGGGATCCACGCCCACGATCACCTCGGCAAACAGTGCCTCGCGGAAACTATAGGCCGTCTCGTTCTTGCCGACGCGTTGTGCCGCTCCATTGACGGGATAAAGGTGCATGGTGGAGAGCATGGTCGGTATCTTGGGCCCGTGTTCGGCATGACGGGCAATGGCTTCGTCACTTAGGTCGGTGAAGTTGTCAGCCCGCCAGTACCATTGCAAGCCGGGCACGAACAGTGCATCGAACAGGCTCTGGACTGCCGGAAATGGCGCGGGTCCGACGTGATCGAACAGCGGTTTCCCCAGTGACCGCATGGGCTTCAAAGCTTCTTCTGTCTGTTCGGCAGACCCGGTGCAACACCACACAACACCGCAAACTTTCTTCAGGTGAAGATGCTCGGGAAACATGGGGGCCGGAGGCACCACCAGGAACGCGAAAAATCCACTCACGTCTTCGGGAGCCTTCTTGATGAAGTCCCGATAAGCTGTAAGCACACTGGCGGCCTCGTCAATCGGCCAGAATGTCGGGCCGAACTGGACCATGTTGACCGGTTGGAGCCGAAATTCGAAGGAAGTGACCACTCCAAAGTTTCCGCCGCCGCCGCGCACCGCCCAAAACAGGTCGGAATTCTCCTTGCTGTTGGCGGTCACGAAGCTGCCATCGGCCAACACCATGTCAACGGAAAGCAGATTGTCGATCGTCAGGCCGTACTTGCGAGTGAGGTAACCAATTCCGCCTCCCAAGGTGAGCCCGGCCACGCCAGTCGTGGAGATGAAGCCGCAGGGTGCGGCCATGCCGAAGGCATGGGTGGCATGATCCACGTCGCCCCAAACGCATCCTGCTTCAACGCGGACTGTCTTGTCCGCGGGGTTCACCCGAATGCCCTTCATTCTGGAAAGGTCAATGACCAGGCCATCGTCGCAAGTTCCCAGCCCGGCCCCGTTATGACCGCCACCGCGGATCGCGGTCAGAAGACTATTCTCCCGGCCATAGTTCACCGCCGCTATGACATCGGCAACGTCGACGCAGCGTGCAATGAGGCGTGGGTGCTTATCAATCATCCCGTTATAGACTTTGCGGGCGGATTCATAGCCGGCATCGGTAGGCTGAATCAGCTCCCCGCGAAACGAACTCTTCAACTGATCGAGGGATTGTGCAGACATAGGGATTCCTCCAATCATCGTGAGATTGGCCGCCGTTCAGGCGACCCTGAGAATGTTGCACAGTGTAGCAGCCTTCGACCCTGAGCGCGGTCGCCCTACCGGGTCCCTGAAACGTTGCCGCGACCTGGAAAACAATTCTCGCCGCTAACCCACTGCGACCGCATGGTCTATGAGACGTACAGTGGTTACCTTCGTAAGTTGAACCCCCCTTTTTTCCGTGACTTTTAGCGCCCGCTGTGCCTAGGCTAACGTAGGGCGCGGTGCTGGCTCTTGGGTGTCAAATTCTTTGGATGGGCGGCTCGCCGCCGTGGAAGTTGCTGATGAGTCCTTTTTCGCGATTGCAGCCTCGCCCGGCCAATGCAACTTCCGAGCAAGGGCCACCACGCCTAGCTATCCGCACCTGCAAGCATATTCTGGAAAACGGTGGCTTCTGCCAGGCTGCGGCCATGGACGGGCGCACCTACTGCCGCGCCCATGTTCATCTCAGGACCCGGCTCGGCAAGATGGCACGGGCGGGCCGACGATCCGGCGTGGTCAAGCTGCCGTCACTGACAAGTCTTCAGGGCGTCCAGGACGGCATGGCGAAGCTCCAAGATGGCGCTGCGAGAAGGCCGCCTTGAGGAGGATCGCGCCAAGCTCCTGCGCTATGCCTTGCGGCAGATTGCGGCCAACCTCCGCTTCCTCGAACAGCTGGACGGTTCTGCAGTAGCACCTAAACCGTCCGGCAAGTCTAAGCAGGTCTATCAGATGCCTGTAACTACCTTCGATTCATAGACTTCGGAGTGAAATATGTCGTAAGTCGCTGAAAACAAACATGCGCAGGGGAGGGTTCATGGGGCTTGCGACCGCACCGTAGCATAGTGCTGAGAATTCAGGAGAATATAGAGCCCGCACAAGTGAGGACCGATTGAGCTACATCCAGTTTCTCGGCGCGGCCGGCGTCGTTACCGGCTCCAAGCACCTGATCAACACCGGCGATGAGAGTGGCAAGCAAGGCATCCAGGTGCTGGTTGACTGTGGCATGTTCCAGGGGCAGAAAGAATGGCGTGAGCGTAACTGGCAGGACCTGCCGATTCCGGCTCGCGAGATCGATGCCGTCATCCTGACTCACGCTCACATCGATCACTGCGGCTGGATCCCGCGGCTGGTGAAGGAGGGCTTTCACGGCCCGATTTACGCCACGCCTCCAACCATTGATCTCTGCAGCATTTTGCTTCCCGATTCCGGACACCTGCAGGAAGAAGATGCGGCGTTCTATAACAAGACGCGGGCCAGCAAGCACCATCCTGCACTGCCTCTCTACACCATGGAGGAAGCGCAGCAGTGCCTGACGCTTTTCCGGCCGGTCAACTTCGGCGAACTGAAGCAGCTCACTGCTCAACTGTCGTTCCGCTTTGTGCGCGCCGCGCACATACTCGGCTCGGCGATGGCGGAAATCACCCTGAACGCCGACGGCAAAACGTCGAAGCTGCTCTTCTCCGGCGACATCGGGCGGGTGCGCAACAACCAGATTGCGCCGGGAAAAGTGGTGCACTCCGGCCCGGCCGAAGGTGAAGACTGCGATCTGCTGGTGATGGAGAGCACCTACGGAAATCGTCAGCATCCTCATACCGACCCCCGTCCGCAGATGGCGGCGCTCATCCGCACTACGCTCCAGCGTGGCGGCAGCGTGGTGGTTCCGTCCTTCGCGGTCGAGCGCACGCAGAAATTCCTGTTTCTGCTGAAGGAGCTGATGGAGACAAAGCAGGTCCCCAGCGTCCCGGTGCACGCCGACAGCCCCATGGCGATCAAGGCGGTGGATATCTTCATGAAGCATTCCGAAGAGTTCACGCCGGAAACCAAGGCGCTGATTCAGAAGTACGGCTCGCCGTTGGGTTGGCCGAATTTTCACTTCGATGTCACGCAGGACGAGTCGAAGAAAATCAACGATTCCAAGTATCCCAGCATCATCGTCTCCTCCAGCGGCATGGTCACAGGAGGACGCATCCTGCACCACCTGATGCTGCGCCTGCCCGATCCGCGAAACCTGATATTGTTCATCGGCTTTCAGGCGCCGGGCACGCGGGGATTCACCATCAAGAACGGTGCCTCCGAGGTCAAGATGTTTGGCCAGGAGATTCCCATCCGGGCCCAGATCGCTGCACTGGAGCAGTTCAGCGATCACGCTGACACGCCGGAGCTATTGGAGTGGCTGCACACCTTTCGCCGTCCTCCGAAGCAAACCTTCCTGGTGCATGGCGAGCCGCAAGCGTCGTCCCAGTTGCGCGACGCGATGACCAAAGAATTGCGATGGAACGTGCAGGTGGCGGCGTATCGGCAGAAGGTGCAGGTGGAATGAAAACATTTACCACAGAGACACAGAGACAGAAAGGATTCTTGTTCAACCACGGAGCGCACGGAGATCACGGAGTTCGATTCTTGTGTCTTCTCTGTGTTCTCCGTGTCCTCCGTGGTGACGAGATTTTTTTCTCTGTGCCTCTGTGTCTCTGTGGTTAATCTTATAGGAGATTTATGGCTACCTTCGGCTTCATTGAATACAACGACGCCAGCCCCGAAGTGCGGGCGGTCTATGACGACATCATGGCGACGCGCAAGACCGACTGGATCAACAATTTCTGGAAGGCCCTGGCGCACGATCCAGCGCTGCTGAAGCGCACCTGGGACGACACCAAACAACTGATGGCGCCGGGTGCTTTGGATGCGGTGATGAAAGAGTTGATCTACCTCGCGGTGAGCGTGACCACGGGCTGCCCGTACTGCATTGCAGCGCATACGGCATCGGCCCGCAAGAAAGGAATGACCGAGGAAATGTTCCACGAGATGATGTCGGTGGTCGCGTTGGCCAATGCCAACAATCGTCTGGCCAACGGATATCAGATCGAAATCGATGGGCCGTTTCAGACTGGCCCCAAGCACCCGGTATAATGGAGCTTCCTCCATGAAAGCCTACGTGTACGTTTCGCTCAAGAAAAGCGTGCTCGATCCGCAGGGTAAAACCATTCACGGCGCCCTGAAGAAGATGGGCTATCGCGGGATTGACGACCTGCGCCAGGGCAAGTACTTCGAGATCGGTCTGGACAGCAGCATGAGCCGCGAGGAAGCGCAGGCAGAAATTGAGCGCATTGCGCACGACGTGCTCACCAATCCGGTAATCGAGGAATATCGCTTCACGATCGAGGAATAACCTGCTCGGAGACCATCGGGTCCAGCGAAGATCAGGGTTGTCCGAGGCAATAACTCACGGCTTCGCATCGCGGACCGTGACTGTACCATCGAATTAGTAAAGGTTGACAAGTCTATGTGCGGGATAGTTGGATACGTCGGGAACAAGCGAGTGGTACCGGTCATTATCGACGGCCTGCGCCGCCTCGAATACCGCGGCTATGATTCCGCCGGTATCGCCGTCGGCGGCAACGGAGCCGGGTTGCAGGTGCGCCGCGCTGAGGGCAAGCTGCGCAATCTGGAAGAGGTCATCCGGCTGAAGCCGCTCGATGGCACGTACGGCATCGGCCACACCCGCTGGGCCACGCACGGACGTCCAACCGAGGAGAACGCGCACCCGCATCGTGACTGCACCGGAAAGATTGTGGTCGTCCACAACGGCATTGTGGAGAACTATGTCAGCCTGAAGAAGAAGCTGATCGAGGAAGGCCACCGCTTCACCACCGAGACCGACACCGAGGTCATCGCCCACCTGGTCGAGAAGAACCTGCAAAGCACCAATGGACACAAAGTCCCGCTGGAAGAAGCTGTCCGCAAGACCGTGCTGCTTTTGACCGGCGTGTTCGCCATTGCGGTCATCTCGGCGGATGAGCCCAACAAGATCGTGGCCGCGCGCAACGGGCCGCCGGCGGTCATCGGACTGGGCAAGGACGAATACTTTGTCGCCAGCGACGTGCCGGCGATTCTCTATCACACCCGCGATCTGTTCTTTCTCGCCGACGGCGACCTCGCCACCATTACGCCCTCCGGCGTGCAGCTGACCGACTTCGAAGGCCGGCACATCGAGCGCCAGGTGCAGCACATCACCTGGGACCCGATCATGGCCGAAAAGGGCGGCTTCAAGCATTTCATGCTGAAGGAAATCTACGAGCAGCCGCGCGCGGTGCGTGACACCACGCTGGGCCGCGTCTCGCTCGACACCGGCAAGGTGTTCCTCGACGAGATGGACATCACCGAGGACGATTTCCGCAAACTCGATCAGGTTTACATTGCGGCCTGCGGCACCAGTTGGCACGCGGGGCTGGCAGGCAAATTCATGATCGAACGCCTGGCCAAGCTGCCGGTGGAAGTGGATTACGCCAGCGAATTCCGTTACCGCGATCCGCTGAACGGCCCCGACGATCTGACCATCCTGATCACGCAGTCGGGCGAAACCGCCGACACCATTGCTGCGATGCGGGAGTCGCGCGCCAAGGGATCGAAGACGCTGGGCATTTGCAACGTGGTTGGATCGATGATCGCGCGCGAGTCCAATGGCACGGTTTACACCCACGCGGGACCGGAGATCGGCGTCGCCTCCACCAAAGCATTCACCGCGCAATTGACCGCGCTGTTTCTGTTCGCGGTTTATCTCGGACAGGTCCGCGGCACGCTCGACTGCGAGCAGTCCAAGCGGCTCCTCACCGAACTGACGCTCATGCCCGGCAAGTTGGAGACGCTGCTCACGCGCGACGAGGAAACCGAAGACCTGGCCAAGGAATATCACCGCGCCCACGATTTTCTTTTCCTGGGACGCGGCGTGCACTATCCCATCGCCTTGGAAGGCGCGCTGAAGCTGAAGGAGATTTCCTACATCCACGCCGAAGGTTATCCAGCCGGCGAGATGAAGCACGGCCCCAACGCGCTCATCGACGAAGACCTGCCGGTCGTGATTCTGGCGACGCACGATAAGAGCGATCCCGGCTCGGTGCTGCGCTACGAGAAGACGCTCTCCAACCTGAAGGAAGTGAAAGCGCGCTCGGGCACGGTCATCGCCATTGCCACCGACGGCGACGAGGAGATCCGCGAAGCTGCCGACCACGTGCTCTACGTTCCTCAGGCGCCGGAACTGCTCGCGCCCATTCTGGAAGTGGTGCCGTGCCAGTTGTTGGCGTACCACATCGCCGTGCGCCGCGGATGCGACGTGGACCAGCCGCGAAATCTGGCGAAGTCAGTAACGGTGGAATAGCAATTTCTTACTGTCCCTGCTGACAACAGCGTATACTGAATGAAGTGGGCTTCTCGTGAGCCACAACTGTAGCGCCTTCTAGAAATTAAGAAGGTTCACCCCTCAGCCCTCCTAACAAGTGCTCTTTTAAAGCAGCGACGGCCCGTCTTTGCCGGGGGCGAAGCTTGTTTCTCGTGTCCTCCAGAGTCTTCCGCACGCTTCACAGGTGACAAAATGAAGAACATATTCGTCGGAAAAATGGACCTCAGCACCACCGAGGATGAACTGCGCAACGCATTTACAGTGTACGGAGCAGTTCAGGCCGTCAACATCATCAAGGACCGCGACACCGGCCGTCCGCGCGGCTTCGCGTTCGTGGAGATGGAAAGCGACAAAGAAGCGCACGAGGCCTTGCTGGGCTTGAATGGCTCGACTCTTGGTGGCGCTACCGTGACCGTGAGCGAAGCCAAGCCCAAAGCTGTCCGCGCATAACGTGTTGAAGGAGCCTGATGATCACTGCATCGAACCTTGGCGCGAATACTGTCCAGCTTAAGAAGTGCGCACTTCTTATGGATTCAAATCCTGAGAGGCGTGCGCTGCGCAAGAAAATCATGGCCTTGCATGGCGTCGAGATGATCGGCGCCTGCGATCTCGATGAGGCAGCATTGATCTGGCATCAGGACCGCTATGACATGGTTCTGATTGACATTCGTAAGGACTACAGCGGCGCTCTGGCCCTTCGCGACGAGATCAAGAAAGACAGCCCCGGCCAGATGGTTGCCTTCCTCGTGGGCAAGCCTGACTATGTTTCTTTCGACCCCGCTCCAGGTTCCTATGTTCCAGAGCAACACGGAATGGAATGGGGCGAAGCGATGCGAAAGGCGGTGCAGCAAGGTTGTGAGGCGTTGCCACAGAGGAACGGATTCGTGGAAGCTGGTTTCCGGATTGCCAGCGCGAAGCGGCGCAATGGAGCACACCTGCAGGCCGATCCAGTCGAGGAGTCTTTGACAGTCTCCGACGCAAGTGAACCGATAGAAAAGGCTGGATGACACATCAACCCGCCTCACCGATCCACGACTCGACCATCCATGGAGGAACGATGACTACTGCGCCCCAGTCAATGCCCGCACAACTCGATGTAAAGCTCGACCACATGCTCGAAAGCGCCGTGGCCCTGAATTGGAAAGACTTGGTCCAAGGACAGTCGAACGGCCTCGTGCAGATCGAATACCACGTTGGAGGAGATCGGTCCGTGGACTGCCTCAAGATGTGGTGCTCCACACCGCGCGGCTATTCCAGCTTGATCTGCAACTACTCCGTGAATCCGGGTTGGTCGAACGGCCCGTCCTTCAGCAATGGGTTTCACTCTCGCGATCTAGGACGTTTGTTGGAATCGATTATGTTGAACCAGAATCTCTTTCAGCTTGTGTCCGAGCCCAACAGCAATGTCGTACTGCAAGTCGGACCGCCCACGCCGGAGCAGATCGAGTCGGCCACAGTTCTCCTCCGCGACGTTTTCCCGCCACCCGCTCCCGTTTTGCGCCCCAAGCCAAGAGGAATGCGCTTACCCGTGCTGGAAACGCCAGGCTTCAGCCCGGCGACGTAGTCCACTCCCGCGGAATGGCTTTAGTCACGGCCTTACGGAATCGGCCACAGAGCTAGCGTGCGAATTTTAGTCCACTCAATCGTGCTGCCTTCTCCCGTTCGACGCCGTGCGACATCACCAGCACCTGAAATGTCTCTCCCATTCCGCCGGGAGAGATCAGGTGTTTGAGCTGCAGCGCCACCTTCGCCCACTCCTGCGGCAGATTGCACTCCTGGAACGCGTCGGCGAACTGGGTCTCTTCGCCGATGCCCATCAGAAACTGCGATTGTGTAACCAGCGCCAAGGGATCGAGCCCACCCTCCGCACCTCGCGCTCGCAATGCGGTGAAGTTTACGTGTGCCGTGATGTCCTGCTCGCCGGGAGCCTCGTATGCCGAGGTGCTGGCAGTATGCTGGCGATACGTCATGAGGGTGTCGCGATACCGTCCGGCAAGCTGCTCCTCGCGCGTATAGCCGTAATCAATCAGCACGGCGAAGCCGCGACGGTCGCGGAAGACCTCGGCGATGCGCGCCATCCACGCTAGCGACGCGAGAGGCACTTCGACGCGCTCTCCTGGTTCCGGATGAACACTATAACGATCCAGGAATGCGCTCTCGGCTGCGGAAGGCCGTACGAATGTTTCCGTGAATCGGTCATCTGTGATTCCCACGCGGACAGTGCCGCGATGGTCCACGATCTCCACCGGCAGCGCGTCGAAGAACTCGTTACCGAATACGACGACGTTCTCCCCAGCCTGCGAGGCCGCCGCTTCGATTGACTCGAAGACTTGCGCCCGCCCCGCCGAAATGTGCTCTGACAAACGCTCCTGCAATCGTTCTCTCAGGTGTGCTGACTGCTCCACCAGCGCGTAATGCAGAGCACGCGAGAAGCCGGGAAAGTGCTTCCCTGACCAATCCAACACATCGCCCGCGAATAGTCCGCGACCTGGACCGAGATCGATGAGATCAACTCGTCCCGGCGAATCCAGTGCGCGCCACATCTCTTCGAACTGCCGCGCCAGCAGCCGTCCAAACACCGCGTGAATGTCGCTCGAAGTGTAGAAGTCTCCAGCTTTCCCGAACTGCTCGCGGGCGCGGGAATAGTAACCAAGCTCCGGCTCGTACAAACAGAGTTCCATGTAGCGCGAGAACGGAATCGGCCCCTCGCGGCGAATCTCGTCCGCGATGCACTCGCGAAGGCTCACAGCTTGCCCTCGCGCTCCATCTGCTGATGCTCTTTGCGATGCTGCGGCGTGCGGATAAACATCTCTACGAGGTAGTCGTGCAGGCAGTCGAAGATCTGGCGCTGGAAGGTCCACTCGAATTGCAGGTCATCGAGATCGCGGGGATGCATCTCGAAATAATAGGTATGAACGGGTGGTTCGGTAAATCGCGGCCTGATGATCACCTCGACGGCATCGCCCTTGGCCCGCGCGTCGAACTCGACCAGGGGATGCTCGTACAACCGCAACTGCTGCTGCACGCGAGCCAGGCGATCGGAGGTCATGGTTTGATTCTAGTCTGCGCAAAGGATTGCGCGAGCCGGAACCGGAACCGGACCTGGCTCCAACAACACTGCCAGAAGCGAGTGGCGAAAAGCGAACAGCGCCCTTGCTATTCGTACCGCAGCGCCTCGATGGGATCCAGTCGCGAGGCCTTGATGGCGGGCAGCATCCCGCTGACGAGGCCCACAAACGTCAGGATGACAGTGGCTACTACCACGATGGCCGGGTCAATGATGAGCCGGATATCGGCTGCCTCGGCGTTCTTAGCGACGGCACTGTAGAAGGTGAGACGTCCAACACCGAGCGACACCGCATAGGCCAGCAGGATTCCGGCAATTCCACCGACAAAGGTAATGGCCATCGCCTCGGCGAGGAATTGGAAGAGGATGTCGCGTTTGCGACCGCCCAGGGCTTTTTCCACTCCGATCTCACGCGTGCGCTGGGTAACGGATACGAGCATGATGTTCATCAGGCCGACGCCGCCAATGCCCAGCGTCAGGGTGCCGATGAAGGCCAGCAGAATCTGCAGTCCCGTGGTGATGATCTGGAACTGCTTCAACTGCTTCATCATGTTGAAGACGAAGATGGCACGTTTGTCGTCAGGCTTGAAGTTGTACTGCTGGGCCAGAACGCCGCGCACCTGGCGCTCAACGAGCTCGAATTCATTGCCTTCGTAATCGAGCCAGATGCCGTCGAGATAATGCGTGTCCTTCAAATCACCCATAGTGGTGAACGGGATGTAGATCAGCTTGTTGACACTGTCATCGCCTTCCTGCATGTGGGCCGACAGGATACCCACCACCCGGAAGCTGATGCCGTCGACACGGATGAACTGCCCCAGCGCGTACTGGCCGGAGAAGAGCTTGGACTTTGCCTCCGAGCCTATGACCGCCACCCGCGCCCGCGACATCTCATCTTCCTCGTTCAGCAGGCGGCCCTCGCCAAGCTTCAAGGCCTGGATCTGGAACATGGTTGGATAAACGCCGTTGATGGGAAGGGTGTAGGTGCGAACATCCTGCTGAACGTTGCTCTGCTTCTCGACTACGGGCGTGATGCGATGGACCAGCGGTGCGGCGTTGACGATGCGGTCAATGTCATCGAAGGTGAACTTGATTTTGGTGCCGGCCTTTTGCCCTCCCGCCTGCTGCGAAGTGCGGCCAGGAAAAACGCCGATGATGCGCGTGCCCCAGTTGGCGAAGATGGTCTCAATAGCACGGCCGAATCCTGCGCCATAGGCAAGCAGGAGAACGACCGTCGCGATGCCCCACGCCATTCCGAGCATAGTGAGAGCGGTGCGGCGCCGGTTGTGACGCATGGCGCCGTAGGCTTGGGTAAGTAGATCTTGCATCATGGAGCTACTCCTGCCTCAGGGCATCGACAGGCTGTAACAAGGACGCTTTGCGGGCGGGATACAGCCCGGCAAAGATTCCCGCCAGCGCCAGTGTGCCGATGGCCAGGGTCGCCGACATATACGACATTGTGGGAGGATCGAAACCCGGCACCTGCCCCAATCCGCTCATCAGGAACATCAGCAGCGCGGCCCCGCCCATGCCGATGGCTCCGCTTAACAACGTAAGGAAGGCCCCCTCCAGGAAGAACTGCAACAGAATGCTGCGATTGGTTGCGCCCAGCGCCTTGCGCAGGCCGATCTCGCGCGTGCGCTCGGTTACGGCAACCAGCATGATGTTGACAATGCCGATGGCGCCGAGGGTCAGAGTGACCAGGCCAACTCCACCGAGGAAGATGTCCATCACGTCGAAAATCTTACCGACCATCTCGGCGTTCTTCACCGTATCCCAGTCTTCGAAGGCATCTTCGTTGCGCCAATCGAATCCATGATTGCGGGCCACGATCTTTCGCACTTCCTCGCGGGCCAGAGCGTGCTCGTCGCGGGTGCGCGGCCGGTAGTTCAGGAACGAGACTGCATCCTGCTGCTGTTCGCCGGCCAGGGGAAAGAACTGGTGCATCATGGTGTAGGTAAGGAAGACGCGGTTGTTGGTCGAGTTGTCGTCGCCATGGCCCACACGCTGCACCACTCCGACGACTTCAAAACGCACATCATTCAGCATGATGAAGCTGCCAACGGCCGTTCTGCCACCTGGGAACAGGTTCTTCACCATCTCGTCGCCGACCACACATACAAACCGCTTCTGGGTATCGTCGGCGTCGTTCAGCCAACGGCCACTGTCGAGCGGCAGATAGCGAATGGTGTTGAAGTGCGGCGGGACGCCCACCACCTGCCCGTTGGTGTTGCCGAACTCGCTGACCTCGCGAATATCCTGCCGCATCAGCACCGGCGCAACGGCACGGACATGCGGCGCCTCCTGCTGAACGTCCAGGTAGTCGCGGTAGGTCAGAAAATACTGACGGCCCGAACTCATGTTTCCGGCGACGGCAGGCGCGCGCCCCGGGAAGATGAACATGATGTCTTCGCCGAGGGAATTCAACTCGCGGCGGTTACCGGAGCGGAAGCCCTCTCCCAGGCCTACCAGCAGCAGAAGAGAGCCAACTCCCCAGGCGATGCCAAACATCGTCAGGAAGGAGCGCAGCTTGTGCGCCCATAAGGTCCGCAACGTCTGCCGGAGAATCTCGAAGAAGATCATGGAGTGGAGGGTGAATCGCCCCTTTGTCTGATACGCAGTGGCCGCCCGCTAAGTTCCTCGTATCATTGTCCCATTGGACACCAGAATGCTTCGTTGGGGAGCCGCTCGCAGGGTTGGACGTGATGAGCAGCACTTTACTAAGGTGAGTCGTCGGAAAGTTGTGGAAAACGGCACCTTAGCGCCCCAAATCAGGCCGAAATTGGTTATATTAGAGATACCGCAACCAGCCATGACCTCTCAGAGCACGGACCGGTTGCAAATCTGTTAAGTCTAGGAGCTAAGTACGATGCCGAAAGAAACACGGGCCAATGACAGCGCCACGCCGAAGAAACGGAGCCGCAAGGCCAAACCCGAAAATGGGACTGGCACTCAAGTGGAGCCGATAACGACGTCGCCCGAATTCGCTCAAGAGTCTCAATCCTTGCCGGTGGTTGAGGAGAAAATCCGCAGGCGTGCCTATGAGCTTTATCTGCAGCGCGGCGGAACGGGCGGTTCTCCGGAGCAAGACTGGCTACAGGCGAAGGAAGAGGTTTGCGGAGAACAGCGTATAGCTTAGAACACATGTAGTATTTCGTTTCGGCGGATCTGAATTATTTCGACCAGTAAACACCTGCGACAAAGACTGCATCTAAGTTAGCGGGAGGTGTGTTGTTGCGCGGCGTAGCAGTACTGCGACATCGCATCACTTTCCTCGAAATAAAGCCTCGACATGCACGGCCGTTTGTGGCGGAAATAGTCTAGTATGTCTGCCCAGAAAATGCGGAAGGCTGCGGTGCCGCGTGTCCGCGTACAAAGCTGTGCTTCATGGCGGGTGAAGGTGAAATCGTGAATCGATTGAGCGACGTATTGCTGGTTGACGACAATCCTTTGCAACTCAAGGTCCGCGAAGCCTTGCTACGGAGTGCGGGGTTCCGGGTCGCTGTCGCCACCACGGCCGACAGCGCGCTGGCGCTCTTGCGCACTTTCGCCGACCGCATCGGTGTCATGGTCACAGACCACGTCATGCCGGAACACAGTGGGTCAGACCTGGTGCGCGCGGTCCGCGCGAAGAACGAGTGGCTTCCGATCATCGTGCTGAGCGGGTTCCCCGAAGCAGAGGTCGAGTATCGCGACCTCGATGTGGTCTTCCGGGCGAAACCGCTTCCCCCGGTAGAATTGATCGAGCTCGTAAGGTCGAGCCTCGAGGACACGCGGCACCGGGGAGCGGCGTAGCCGTATGGCATAGTCCGCTCGATTCCAGGTAAAAACCCCTCCAAAATATGATCGAAGTCACATGGCGCTGTGCGCGTAAAGGCGGTATCCTTTAGGACATCCGTAAAGCCCTGACTGGCTGCGGTCGATTGGCTGGCGGTGTTCCAGCTGTAGAGGTTTCATCGATGTCTGATCAAGGGCGCAGATACATTCGCTTTGGCGCGGTGATCGCGATAATTTTGCTGTCGCTGGGCTATCTTGCCTACACCGGTGTGCAGGACAGCAAGAGTTACTACGTCACCATCAAGGAACTGAACGGCATGGGCAACGGTGCGTACAGCAAGCGCCTGCGCGTAGCCGGCAATGTTGTGCCCGGTTCCATCAAGCGACAAGGCACTCACCTGGAGTTCCTGCTGGTGGAGCAGGACCGCACCCTGCCGGTGGTTTACAGTGGAACCGAAGCTCCTCCCGACACCTTCAAGGACAATGCTCAGGCTCTGGCAGAGGGCAAGTTCGGGCGCGACGGCGTTTTCCGTGCTACCAACATTCAGGCGAAATGCGCTTCCAAGTACGCTCCCAAGCAGCCTGGCCAGCCGGGCGCGGCTCCAGCGGCGGACGGGAACGCGCAGAAGGCCGCGCTGACCGGAGCTCAACCTGGCGCGCCGGGACAGTGATCCGCCGGAAGTCAACGGTACGGAACCACTCCACATGACGGGCACAAACGATGTTTCCTCTCGGCCTGTCATCGTCCTGGAAAATCTGGTGAAGTTTTTCGGCCGTTTTGCGGCGATCCGCGGCATTTCCGCGAGCTTCGCAGCGGGGCGGCTCTACGTGGTGCTCGGCGACAACGGAGCGGGCAAGAGCACGCTGCTGCGCATTGTCGCCGGACTGATGGAACCGAGCCAAGGCAAGGTTACGTTGCTCGGCGCCGGCAAGATTCGCGAGGTCGCGCAACGCGTGGGATACATGGGGCACGCTCCCCTGCTCTACGACGAGCTGAGCGCGATGGAGAACCTGCGTTACTTCGCCGGCCTCTACGGACTGCACGATGAGCAGATATGCAAGAATGCGATGTCGATGGTCGGACTCGACCCCGAGCTCTCGCGGCGCGCCGGTCAATACTCGCAAGGCATGCGGCAACGCTTGTCCCTGGCGCGGGCGGTCCTGCACGATCCTGAGCTGATCCTGCTGGACGAGCCCTTCTCCAACGTGGATGTACATTCGGCACGCGAGATGGCGGCAGTGCTGGGGCGCGTGCGCGACCGGGGAAAAACCATCTTCGTGGTCACCCACCAGGCCGCGCTGATGGAAGGCATAGCCGATGAGTTCGTGCACATGACCGCCGGCCAGATCGACGCCCGCGAAGAGATGGCGCGCGCTGGAGACACGGCAGGTTTCGCATGGGAGGACGACGTCATGACCACGTTCACCATGACGCGTGCCACTCTGCTGAAAGATCTGCGCATGGAATGGCGCTCCAAAGACGCCATCAACTCCATGCTGTTTTTTGCCCTTCTGGTGGTCGTGATTTTTAGCTTTGCCTTCAACCCTACGGCAGAGGAGTCGCGGCGCATTGCCGGCGGGTTGATCTGGGTGGCGTTCTTGTTTGCTGCGGTGGTGGCGCTCAACCAGACCTGGGCGCGCGAACTGCGTAATCAGGTGCTGGACGCTTACCGCGTTTCGCCCGCGCCGCCCAACGCGCTTTTTCTGGCGAAGGCGGTCGGCAATTTCCTCTTTGTTGTGGTGCTGGAAGCGCTGATGGCGCCGCTATTCGTGGTGTTTTACGAGCTGCGTTCGGTGGGACCGCTCTGGCAACTAATTGTGGTTGCGCTGTTGGGAACCTGGGCCCTGGTGGTGAACGGTACCTTCTTCGCGGCGCTCTCCATTCGCACGCGGAGCCGCGAGATCATGCTGCCTCTGATCTTGTTTCCTATTTCGATTCCGGCGCTGCTCGGCATGGTGGATTCCACCACCGCAATTCTCACGGGGGAATCCTCCCCCGACTTCTGGATCAAGATGCTAGCGGTTTACGATGTGGTCTTCACGGCCGTGTGTCTTCTTCTATTCGAGACGGTGTTGAACGCGGAATGAATATTCAGTGATTAGTGGATGGAGTTTGTTTCATGATTTTGCTTTGTAACAGGGCACGGCTTCAGCCGTGCCGAAAGCGGCCTGCGTCCGAGCTGGGCTTCAGCCCCTGATTTTCAGCGGCTAAAGCCGTGACCTTGAGTTGCCCCAGACGGCACGACTGAAAGTCGTGCCCTGATACAAACCTCTTATCGAAACGAGCTGTTAGCGACTCCGAGATAGTGGATAGATTTTCTTTTTAAATGTTGTTGGAATCTAATGAAAAACATATTTATAGCGTTCGTCGTACTTACTGTCGCCCTGCTGGCCTACAGCACCTATCAGGGACTGTACGTTGCGCCTACCGAACAGACCATGGGAGAGGTGCAACGCATCTTCTACTATCATGTGCCCTCGGCATGGACAGCCGGCGTATGCTTCTTTGTCAACTTTCTGGCGTCAGTGGTGTACTTGTGGAAGCGCAGTGCCGCAAGCGACGCTCTGGCTGCGGCTTCGGCTGAGGTTGGGGTGACGTTCTGCACCATCGTGCTGATCACGGGACCGATCTGGGCACGGCCGGTTTGGGGCATCTGGTGGACCTGGGATGCGCGGCTCACCACGACGCTGGTGCTGTGGCTTATCTACGTAAGCTATCTGGTGCTGCGGCGCTTTGCGGCGGGAGGGCAAACCCAAGTCCTGGCAGCCGCGCTGGCCATCTTCGGATTCGTGGACGTACCGATCGTCTATATGTCGATTCGCTGGTTCCGGACGCAACATCCCTCGCCCGTGATGGGAGGCGGTGAGAACTCGGGTCTCGATCCCGCCATGCTGCACGCCTTTTTCTGGAACCTGCTGGCGTTTACCTGCGTGGGAATCGTTCTGATGGTGCTGCGCTATCGCTTGCAGCTGCTGGAAGAAAAGGTGGAAGCGACGCACGCAGCCGCGGCTTTGCAAGGAGGTGCACGATGACCGGTCCGGTCGCACTGAAAGCTGCCTACATCGTTACCTGGGTGATTCTGCTTGGCTATCTCGGTTCCCTGCTGCGGCGCTTCCAGCGTGTGCGGGAAGAGATGAGGGACCTGAAGACGGTCGTCGTAACGATACCGAAACGGGTTTACGATGCGAGCCCCGTCGAATCCGCCTCTGCGTATCTTCCGACGAGCTGCAGCGCTGCACCCCGTCTGTTTTGCGGCCCGCAGAGCAAGCGTCCCAGAAATGTTGAACTCGTCGAGCCAGTCAGGTCGATGGCGGCTGAGGATATCTGCACTTCGAGAATGCGACATCGAACTCGGTTCACGGATAGTTCGGCACAATGTCCTGCGGCCCGCTACGCGCGCATCATCCGCATCGGCTGCAATTCGCGCGTAACGGCGTCGAAATACTCTGGCCAAGTTCTTCCAGCGTGATGACACCGCCGAGTGCCTCATCGCCGGTGCTCTGCCACAATGACCGGCGTGTGCCCGTCGCTCTTGCCGGAGCGAACGTTGGCGTTCGGTAGACGAGGACGTTGGTTGTCGAGTAGCCGTCAGCGAGCGGTGCAGGTGACGGTCCGTTTCGATTGCAGTTCGCCAGCCCCGCGAGTGCCTCGGCGGGAACAAGCGCTTGAGGTTCCTCGATGCTATCGCTACGAGGATCCTCGACCGTCGCCTGCTTTTCCCGGTAATCGCCGGATCAGCTGCCCTTCAATGTAGGCTCTCGCCCATGCGTCGGCATTCTTTCGAGCGCGGGCTATCAATCGGGCTCATCCTAGAACCGTCACGTTCGCGGACACAGTACCGCTGCACAGAGTACCTCTGCGAGGCGACTGCGGCCTTTGCTTGGCGATGTACTCTTCCCTGCTAGACTATCTCCCCATGCGTGTAACCGCCCATCCTTCGCACGGTCGCCTCATCGGCTTCACTTGAACTGCCTCCCTCTAATCGCGGGCCGATTCCTCATTCGAAATTAGCCGCCCAAGAATAGGAGATTCGTCATGAAGTTACGCATGTTGTCGTCGCTGCTGCTGGCCTGTATTGCTGTGTCACTCTGCGGTGCGCAGGCGTCCGCGCCCGAGAAGCAGAAGTTCAGTCCACCCTCTCGCAAGTTCCGGTTCACCTATTCCTTCACCGTGAAGGACATCCCAGCGGGGACCAAGGTGGTGCGAGTGTGGGCCCCGGTGGCGTACACCGATGAGAACCAAGCGGTACGTCTGGTGAACGTGAAAGCACCGGTCCAAACTCAGATGACGCGGGAGCCGGAATATGGCAACCACATGATGTATGCCGAGATTCGCAATCCGGCGCCGGGAGCTGCTGAGTTTACGCTCGAATACGAGGTCACGCGTCACGAGTATTCGCGCGGCGATTATGCGCAACTGGAGCGCAAGGACAGCAAGCCAGGGGTGGTGCCGGCGTCGATGACACGCTTCGTTGAGCCGGACAAGCTCATCCCCACCGACGGCAAAATCAAAATTCTGGCCGAGCAGGTTACCGGCAGCCAGACAGGGAGCGTCGCTAAAGCCAAGGCTGCTTACGATTACCTGTTCGCCACTTTCCGCTACGACAAGACAGGGACGGGATGGGGCCGCGGCGACGCGGTATGGGCATGCGACGCCAAGCACGGCAATTGCACCGATTTCCATTCGCCGTTTATCGGCATGTTGCGTGCCGACGATATCCCCGCCAAGTTCGATATCGGCTTTCCCATTCCCGAAAGCAAGGACAAGGGAGACATCTCCGGCTACCATTGCTGGGCGGAGTTCTATGCGCCAAAGATCGGCTGGATTCCAGTGGATATCTCCGAAGCGTGGAAGGCCAAGGAAAAAGAAAACTATTTCTTTGGCAGTGTGGACGCCAACCGCGTCAAGTTCTCCACTGGCCGCGACCTAACCCTGTCGCCCAAACAGGATGGACCGCCGTTGAATTATTTCGTCTATCCTTACGTTGAGATTGACGGCAAACCCTATGAGGCGGTAGGCAAGCAATTCAGCTTTGAAGAAGTGAAGGCCGGAGAGCAAAAAGCGTCCGCATCGCACATCAGTCGTGCCGCCGGGGACTTGGCGCCAGCTATGGCCGGCGGGAGGTAGCGGATGGCGTTATACATTTTCGCCCGCTTCCGTGCTCGTGCGGGCAACGAGAGTGGCGTCGCAGAAGCGCTGTGCGATGTACTGGCTCCCTCGCGCACAGAGCCTGGCTGCCTGAGCATTCATGCTTTTCGTTCGATCCGTGACACGCAACTGTTCTACATTCACTCACGCTGGACGGACGAGGAGGCATTCGACGTCCACGTCACGCTGCCGCACACCGTACGATTCATCGAGCGCGTGGGGCCCCTGATCGATCACCCCCTCGATGTGACGCGAGCGGAGCTCATCGGCTGAAAGTCTCGCATTTGAAATCGGTCCCAGGCGCTGTCGCTGACAGCGCCTTTTTTCATTGCAATGGGTTTGTAGGTAGAGAAATCGCCGGAGGGAATACGATAAAGGAGTCCAACTTTCAGGAACCTTTGGTTTCTGCCGGGGGAAATACGGGTAGAAACCAGATCGGGTTCACCACCGAGGTGGCGTTGCTGAATTTGAACGACGAACAGCTGCTTGCGCAAGCGCTGGCCGGAGATGAAGACGCGTTCACCGTCCTGTACCGCAGGCGGCAGGGCCCCGTTTTTCGGTTTGCTCTGCACATGAGCGGCTCCTCGCAAATTGCGGAAGAAGTAACCCAGGATGTGTTCGTGTTCCTGCTGCAACGGGGCCGCGACTTCGACCCCAGCCGTGGCGCGCTGGGAGCATACCTGTTCGGGGTGGCGCGCAACTATGTTCGGCGTGCGCTGGAACGCAATCATACCGAAGCCATGCTGCACAGTCCGGCCGACGATGAAGCCGAACCGCTGATGACCGAGGATGATCCGTCGGAGGGCATCGCAAGGCATCAGACTTCGACCGCGCTATGGAAAGCGGTGCTGTCGTTGCCAGAGCATTATCGCGAGGTGGTCGTGCTCTGCGATTTGCAGGAGCTGAGTTATGCGCAAGCGGCCGAGGCCCTGGGATGCGCCATTGGTACGATTCGCTCGCGCCTGCACCGGGCACACGACATGCTCGGGAAGAAACTGCAGCATTCGGCGGCCGCTGCCCCGGGGATTAACAGAGTTACGGCGAGGTGTGCATCATGACGTGCCGTGAGTTTAAACGTACAGCCGCGTCTCTCACGTTGAGGGAACTGTCGCGGCCCCAGGATGGCCAACTCCTGGAGCATGCGGATGAGTGCCCGAAATGCGGGGCTTGGCTGGACAAGCAGGGATGGCTTGCCGCGACTATGCAGACGTTGCAAGCGCGGACGGCCGGACAGGAAGCTGGTCCTCACGTGGAACGGGCGCTGCTCCGGATGTTTAGGCAGGATCCTTTCGAGGCTACGCAACCAGTGGCAGCGACCCGTTCCGCTCCAATCGCATGGCGTTTGAGCCGCTTCTTCGAGGCCGGCGCGTACGTTGCGGTTGCAGCAGCGATCCTGGTGGGCCTGTTCCTGGGCGTTCGCTTGCTGGAGCAACGCTCCGCAACCGGCCCCGTGCAGAGCCAGTCCGCACCTGCGGCGCCGGTGCAGCAGACGAAGGCTGCGGAGAACACCGCCCGTCAGGAAACTCCGGCAGCGATGCAGGAACGGCCTATGACATCGGCAAGACGTAATCCAGCGGTGCGTCCAGTCTCCCGAGCCGGCAAGGCCGAGCAGTCAGCTTCTGCCGTGGTAACCCAGAACAACGAAGACCCGGAGTATGTCTCTCTGATGTTCTGCGATCCGCTGAGCTGTGGCAGCGACGCCCAGGTTGTGCGGATGGAACTGCCCGCGGCGGGAGCGACAACCGACCACGATGCTCAGCCTCTGGTGGCCGACGTGGTTGTGGGTTACGACGGAGTGGTACGCGCGATGCGTATCGTCAACTGAACGTGAATTGCGTATCGAGCGAGGAAGTGAAATCGAATTGAGGGCAAAGCTATGAATTTGGGAAAAGTTGCAAGTGTTCGCGTCGTTTCGACAGGGCTGTTGTTCGGGTTGCTGATGCTGGGGCTGGTTTCGTTTGCAATGGCGCAGAGTGACGCTCCGGCGCCTCCGCCACCACCGCCGCCGGGCGCGATGATGATGAGCATGCATGGTCCTGGTCCGGGCGCGGCCGGGGTCATGATGCATGACGAAATCGGCGAGGGCAAGGTCGTCACAGGCGTCCCGCTGAGTGCCGACCTGGTGGTGACCCGGGACACGACGCTGGCTGACGGCAATCGCATTCACACCGAAAATCAAACCAAAATTTACCGTGATGCAGATGGCCGAGTTCGCCGGGAGATTGGGTTTGAGCTGAACACGCCAACCACCGGCGCCGCTAAGCGCAGCATGATTGTCATTACCGATCCGGTTGCCGGTAAGCGTTACATGCTGAATCCGCAGAACAAGACGGCACACGTGATGCCGATGCACCCTCCCACGAAGTGGCAAGGGCCGCCTCCGGACGGAGAGGCTGGGCCAGCTTCAACCACGGACAACGTGAACCGCGAGCAGTTGGGGACCAAACCTATCAGCGGTCTGCAAGCCCAGGGCACGCGCGTAACGCGAACCATTCCGGCGGGCAAGATTGGCAACGAAAAGCCGATTCAGGTGGTGACCGAACGCTGGTATTCCACCGATCTGCAACTCCCAATTGCAACTACGCACACCGATCCCATGATGGGCACGATGACGTCCAACCTGACCAACATCAACCGTTCCGCACCGGATGCCTCGCTGTTCCAGGTGCCGTCTGATTACACCGTCGAGACCGGCAAGCAGGGCGACATGATGTACATGCCCATGAAGCCGTAAGTGAAACGATCACGGCGGAGGCGCGAAAGCATCTCCGCCTTTCTATTTGTTGTGATAGTTCCCTCGCCCTTGAGTGGAGCGTCCGGCTGCGCAGTTTTGACTTCGATTTGACATCTCGCGGTTTCGACTTAGAGTACAATTCCCCTCCAATGGTGGTCGGTTTCACCCCGGAGGCAGTATGTGCCGGCTGAAGGCAGCGTTGCTCGTTGTGTTCGGTTCGATCTTTGCTTGCTCTCTGACCTTTGCTCAGGGACATACTCAATCAGACTCTTCCCCTGTCTGCAGGATCCAGGTTCGAGTTGCCTATGCCGACGAGCGGCCGGTGGGCCAGAGAATCCGGGTCGAACTCCTGAACGCGCAAGGCGTCCAGGTGGAGCAAACCTTTACCGACGGGGAGGGACAAGCAACATTTCAGATCACCGGAGGCGGCACTTATCGAGCCCAGGCTTCGGGCCCGGACATTGAACAAGCGGTCTCGGAGCTGGTGGACATCCAGCCCCACGACCAAATGTCCATGATATGGCTGCACGTGCAGCCAAAGGCCGGAGCCACCTCCGCCGTCACCAGCCAAGAAGGGCTCCAGCCGAACTACCACGACGGCAAATGAGCTGCGGGTTCCCGCCGACGCCAAGAAGCTCTTCCTGAGGGGTATGGAAGCGTTGTATCGTCGCGACTACCGGAACGCCGCCGAGCAGTTCGAAAAGGCAACAATCGTTTACCCGCAATACGATGCCGCCTTCGACAACCTTGGCGCAACCTACATGCAGCTCGGCGAAACCGACAAGGCCCGCGCCGCCTTTGAGCGGGCAGTCCAACTGAACGATAAAAACGCGGACGCCGAACGCAATTATGCCCGTGTCTTACTCACCGACCAGAACTACGCGCGCGCGATTGAGCTACTCAACAAGGCACTGGCGATCGAGCCGCAGGACCCGGCTTCTCTTACCCTGCTGGCGATGGCGGAGCTGCGAACTGGTGAATTGGATGCAGCCCTCCAAAATACGTCAAGGGTCCACCAGTTGCAGCATCAAGGCTATGCCGTCGCTCACTACGTGGCTGGACGCGCCTACGAAATGAAGCAGGAGTATTCCAAGGCGACCGCTGAATACGAAACCTATCTTCGGGAGGATCCCAATGGTCCTGAAGTCCAGCAGGTGCGCGGCGCCCTCTTGCGGGTAACCGCCAGCGCCAGCACGGCACAGCCATCTACCACGACACCGCAGGAATAAAGGCCGACGGCCCGAGAGGTGTCGGCCTTTGCAGTTGGTTGAAATTTCCATCGGGCGCTCCCAATCGCTTCATCTGGAGTTACAATCCTCAGATTCGCTTTTGTGAAGCAAAAGGAGAAATTGGATGGCAAACGAAAAGAAGTGCGGTTACTCGCAATGCCTGTGCATGGTCGCGGAACATGAGCACTACTGCAGTGACTACTGCAAGGATGCTCAGGGAGAGAAGGAAATCGAGATCCAGTGCGACTGCAAGCATGATGCGTGCGCGCTCTAATCAAGAGCGCAATCCGCGCACTGTTCCTCGCCGGGCAAAAGGGCTGTCGCGATGCGGGAACGGCCACGGAGAACATACTCGCGTTATCTTCAGCGTTTCACCTGACTCTGGTTGATCAGGTGAAAGCCGCGGTTGATCAACAGGAATTGCGACAGGTCAACGCGATTCAGACGCACGCTGAAATGGTGCGCGTTGTAGGTCCCGTCCAGGAACAGTTGATTGGGTGCAGGATCTTCATAGGTGAACGTTGCTTTCCAGATCGGGTCCGCCGGGCTTGACAGAGTGAACGTCCTCCTTTGCAGGTCCATTTGAAGGCCAAAGTCCCCGATCCGGCTATCCATACCCTGGACATAAAAAATGTCTGGGGTATCGAAGATCACGCGTTGCCAGCGGTCCGGGTTGGTCACCAATGGAGGCTGCGGAACGCCGTCAACCAAGAATTCATCCACCGCCCAAATCCCCCGGATCGCAGGCGGCAAGTAGGTAGAATATTTCACAGCGTAAGCATGTGCGGTATTCAAGCAAACAACCAGTGCCGCCACACCGATGCCATATTGAAGGAACAAGGCCCAGCGGTTGAGCTGCGGGTCTTTGAGCAGCGGCACAGTGGGCAGCGGTTCGGTCTTGCGGTTGAGAAGGAAAACGTTAATGAGCCGGCCTACATCGGGAAGCACCACAAACAGGCTCATGAGTACCAGATGTGTCGCGTAGATCTTGCGGGGCACGTCGTAGCAGAGGTTGAGCATGAGCACGTTGCTCATCACCCCAAACGTCACCAGCGCTCCCAGGGTTGCGAAGCGAGGCACGATCAGGAGCAGTCCGCCCACCATCTCCGCGATTCCGCCAAACAGGCTGTAGGCCCTGGACATTCCCATGAAGGTCCACAGCATCCCCTGTGGCGCGGAGTTGCCGTAATAGTCCACGTAGCGGTACAAGGGTGGCTCGGGAAACTGCATGCGAATTAGTTTGTTGGCGCCATAGCTGATCATCGCCACTGCCAGCGTCAGGCGAACAAACACCCGCAGCCACTCATATAGCTGGTCGTAATTCGTCCGTTTTCTGTCAATCCATGACCAGATAGCTGTGGCCACAATCGCCAGGACAAAGAGACACAGTAGCAGAATGTAATCGTACAATTGGTCGCCGCTGCCATTGGCAACCTCAGTCATGTCACCATGCAAGTGGAGAAGCTTTTCGCCGACCCAAGGCACAATCGCGTGCCACATTCGACGATAGGCATCGTTGTGAGGCATATCGGCGCCCAGAGCACCGACCGCACCGGGAAATATGTAGAGGAGAAAGTAAGAGAATACGAATCGGAAGGCGACGCGCGTGGACGGTCTCCAATCCTTGCCATCATCGATCATGCGCGGTTCTGCGGCCCGCTGCATTTGCGGCTCCATGGCTCCTCTTACTGGCACAGTGATTTGCCTCGTTGACGCGGCCCCAGCAACTTCAGCACAGAGCCGAAAGGCTGACGCATTCTCTCGCGAATGAAGCTTCGGCGCAACTGATGTTTATGGTCCTCTGCGCTCCTGTTGATCATGGGGGATTCACAGTGGCGGCGCAACTCGAACGACGGCCCGGCTTCAAACGTGGTTTTTGACGTGGCAAAGGCCATTCCTATGGTTTATATTTTCCCGTACCGCTAAATTTACGAAATTTTCGTCAACTACAAAACAGTCCTGCCGAAGATGCAGCGACGAGGAGAGAGAGAGAGATGCGAAAGTCATTTAGTGTTCTGCTTTTGACTAGCCTGCTGATGCTGGGAAGCGTCCCGGGATTTTCCCGCGACAAGAACGAAACCATCGACGCCACGGCCTGGGGCACGAGCACCCAACTGGGGAGAAATGTCGGCGTCACACTGATTATTTACGAGTGGTCGACAGCGGACGACAGACAGATCCTGGTCGACGCGTTCAAGCAGGGTTCCAACAAGGGATTGGTTTCCGCTCTGCAAAAGATGAAGGCTGTCGGGCACATGAACGTCACGGGAACGCTGGGCTCTGATGTCAGCTTTATCCGGTTGATCGAAACCCCGACCGGCAGGAAGATCCGTTTCATCACCAACCGGCAAATCAGGTTCGGAGAAGCTTACTCCGACTCGCCAACGATGGCCTTCGACTTGACGTGCGGGGAAATCGACATCAACACTCAGGACAAGAGCAAGAGCGCTGGCGTCTTGTATCCTGCCGCCCAATTCACGATCAATGAGGACGGAGAGTTGACCATCAACCTCAACAAGAACGCCTGGAGACTCGGCAACATCATCGACTGGAATGGCACCCCCGGCGAAAATTAGCGGACGGCTTGGACGGCCCTGCGCGCGCCGAAGTGGCGCGGTGGAGCTTTCTGAAGAAGCGATTTCAGTCATTGAATTTCATTTCCAATGAGGTGCTTATGAAGATTCAGCGCTGTTTTATGGTTCATTGTGCCCTGCTGCTGTTGCCTGTTCTGCTGCTGGCGAGCTTTGCGGCCGCCGAGGACAAGAAGAAGGACAACAGCCAGGATGTTTGCTCGCAAGCGAGTCCGGCGAGCATGTGCGACGCCAGCAACACATGCGGGTCCGATTGTATGGTAGACGTGAAGCGGACCTCGTACTCGTCCTCCGCCACTCCCAACGTCGCTGGGGCGAAGGGCAATGGCATTTTCTGCGTCAAGGCCGGAACCACTGTGACCTGGCAATCCACCGCCAAAGACACCGGCTTCCTCATCGATTTCGGGACTCCTTCCCCGTTTGACCCGCCAGGAACCATCACTGGCGGTACCACAAAATCCGTTCCTGTGGTCGCCAAGACACCGGGTTGCTATAAGTACAGCTTCACGGCAAGCAACTCGAAGGCGATCTACGGAATGGGTAAGGCGGCGCAGGGAGCATTGATCGTGACCGCCGGGCAGTAGGAAATTGTTGCCGCGCTGCTCACGTGGAGTGAGCAGCGCGAGCGACTTCGCCCTGCGCTCTGCCAACCGACAGCCGCTGTTTACCATCCAGTAATCGCTAGCCACTATCCACTGCTTTTCCCATTTCGGGATGGAACAGGAATAACTGACCTACCCCTCCCCCCTCCCCTGTGGTTTAGAATCAGTGGTTTGGACAAAAATTCCCAGCAAAATATTGAGCCCCAAGGGCTTACACGCAAAATATTGACCATCAAGCACTTACGTCCTCGTTTTCGGGCGCCTTCACGTCCTCACCTGCAACCTTCTGGGGCGTCTTGGGCCGACCGAAAACGACTCCAGGAGGCCTTCCCAATCGTGCGGTATCTTGTCTGGATCCGTTCCAGAGCGTCTGACACGGCGTACCGCCATAGTCGTCGAAGTCACCGGGACCTTCACCATCACCTCGCGCTCTGGCGTTTTCAAAGTAGATGTCGAAAAGCGGCGGCATGAGCAGCTCATGGAGATGCCGGCCCAGCGTAGTGAGGTGCCTGTAGGTGCAATCATCGCAGTCCATGGATGCCGCTGGTGGGCAACCAGTCGGGTGGATGACTGAGGCCTTCCCAAAACTGAGCCAGCCGCTTCCACACTTTCACTTCGCAATCCCGGCACTTCCTTACTTCCCCTTCGAGGCGGCCGCACTCCTCCGCTGTCGCCTCCACCTCTTTAGCGAGGGCGGCCGCTTCTTCCGCCGATTGGCGTCGGGCGTCAGGCGGGCGCAAACCGCGCGGTGGCCTCCTGGGCGCTTCCCGTACGCCGGCCGCGCTCGCCGCGGAGTTGTCCTCCACGTTCAAGAGATTGTCCTGCAGTGGGTCGTCGTCGGCAACGGCGTGGATCTTTTCGATGATGATGGAGTGCGGACCTGCGCCGCGGCGCGCTCGACTGCGATTTTCTCGTCTGCCGCCGGCGCCGCACCCTGGCCGCCGTCAGTTGGCGACGAAGTGGAATTCACCTCCGCCTGCTCCGCCGACGAATCCGCCTCTGCCGCGACGGTATCGCCGGATGTCAGCTCGAAGTCTTCCTCGAAGCTGTCGTACGAAAGACAGCGGTTCTCGGCGCTGGGGGCCACTTCGAACGAGACGCGGTCTTTACCGCGCAAGTTGCTGGCGGCGGTTTGCAGACCATAGAGGAGATGCCCGGCGGCGTGCCGCTCGATGCGGTCCCCGGTGATCGCGTCCAACACCTGCATGATGCCGACCTGCACCGCAGTTCAGGTCCTCCAGCGGAGGCAGCTCCAGACGCCAGGTGCCGGTCTGGGCCCGCTGCTGGGCCGAGCGCATGCGGCGTCCGCGAAAGGTCAAGTGGAAAAAGCAGTAGTCGCGCCCGTGCAGGGCCGCGCTTTTGCACCAGATGCCATCTTCCTTGATGTGATGGCAGAGTTTGATAGCCATGATGTTCTCCTAAGATTCGAGTTTCGAGGTTCATTAGTTTTTGTTCGACATCCTCTTTGCAAGAGCGCGCCGCCTGAAGGTGCCGCAACGGACCTTCAAACCCTTGGCAAGCTCGGCGCCTTCAACTTGTCGCGTCACCCTGTCAATCGCGCTCCCGCGGCGTCGCGGTTCTTCGGTCGCGTTCACAGTTCCAGGCTGTGGGAATTGGCGAAAGGGATGCTTCACCGCTGTGCAACGCAGGCAGCAGAGCCACTCGCCGTGGCGAGCAGCGGGCTGGCGAACAGGGGTCGTCCGCTCGGAATGGGCCACGCGACGGCCGGACGCCGGAACGCAGCGTCGAAGAAGTGACCCGTTACAGTTCGCATCCTCAGTCCGCAACCCGCAATGGCGGGCGGCACGAAACCACGACGCCTGGGACCGTCGTGGTAGCGAGTGGGGCGCAGCCGTGGCGCGGTATCCATCTAAAGCGTCCGCCGGAAGATGCGCAGTGAACCGGTGCTCGACGAGAACGAAGACGTTAACGATTATTTCTCTCGACGGTTGACCTTTCCCGAAATGGCGTTGAACTCCGCGTGTCGCGATACTGGGTCGCAAGAACTGCGCCACGCAACTTGCCACGCCTTCCCGACTTCGTGACGCAGCGATCCCACGCACAGCGTACGAGTGGATGTCTCGACCAGACTTGATTTTGGGCAGCTGGCCAGTGTCGCGAGGACCGGCAGGTGTCGCCGCACATGCGGACCGGATGCGCATTCGATGGGCGGCTCTATTTCCACACCGAGGCACGAGAGGGCAAGACGCAGCAAAGCATTCGTTTTCTCTGCCAAGGCCGGTCAGAACATCAATGTGGCGCATGTGCGCGATCTGCGCGGGCGTCATTGAGCGCGGAGGCGGCCATCGGCGTGCTGATCACGATGGAAGAGCCGACCAAGCCCATGGTGAAGGAAGCTGCCGAAGCGGGCTTCTACAAAGACGATTCGCCGTATGACACGGTACCTATCCGCGCATTCAGATTCTCACCGTCGAGTAATTGTTGAGTGGGGCGCAGGTCGCGTATCCGCGGCTGCTCGATGCCACGTTCAAGCAGGCTCCCAAAGCCGGGCGCGGCGTTGAGCAACTGAAGCTCGATGCGGCGGAATGAACCGGGCGTAGCCCAGCACATTTCGGGCACGGTTGGCTGGATGGCGTCAGCGCCGTCGATCAGTCATCGTGGACTTCGCGACGGCGTGAAGTGGAGCGCAAGAAACGGGGCTATGCGAGACCGCATAGCCCGATAAGGTTTTCTACTGAAGCGGGCGCGTCAGGTGACGCTCACGCCGCGGAGGTCGCCCCTTACTTGACATCCCACGTAAGGCCGATAACCGGGCCGGACTCGTGCACGTCGAAGACGAAGCGTTTGTCACCCCGGTTCTTGTAGTCCACATACAGATAGCGCCAGCCTACGAGCAAGGCGATGGAGGGTTTAATCTTGTAGCCCAAGAATCCGCCCGCCTGATAGTCGAGCCGCGAGCCACCCGCGCCCTCATCCGCAAAGACCGTGATCGCCGTTTTGGGCGTCAGAGCCGCCGCCACGCGCATGCCAAGGTTGTAATCCACCCAGTTGACCGACGGCGACACGTTAAGGCCGGACGGATTTAAGGTGATGGTTTGTCCCAAATGCCAATAGCGAATGCCGAACAGAGCATCGGCCTTCCACCTCTGGGTATCGGCAAATCGGTAACCGATTTTGGGGGTCAGGATCGTTTCCGTCACCTTCACGTTAACGGAGGTCTGGCCAAGATCAGTCTGCGGGAACGACTTATTGTCGCCCAGCCTAACCCACATGAAATCGACCGGCACGAGCAAGCGGTTCCTGCGAGCTTCGACCGCGCCCATGATTCCGATGTTGAAGTACCCCAAGACATCGGTGGGCGAAGCATGCACGCTGGCGTTGTGACCGAACGCGCCAACTGTCCCGCTTATTCCTGGGAACCAGAGATAGGGCGCGACCACGAAGTGCCACTTGTCGTCGTCAGACGTGGAAGCCGGAGGCGGCGGCGGCGCGGAAGGGGTCGTCGTCTGGTCCTGGACGGTTGCATCTGCCGGACCTTCCGCCATCGCGGACGTGCCCAGCAGAAGCGCTAGCGTGATTCCTGCTAAGACTGCAAAACATGCTTTCTGGTACGAATTCATTCCCTCTCCTTGCAAGCGGTCGCCTCGCATGGCTTTGCATGCTTCACCCCGGCGATCTCGAACCTGCACCCTGAATGACTCTCGCTGACCCAACAAGTTAGCAACCGGCAGAAGTCCCGATCTTCTGACGAAAGAACCGCAACGCTCTGACGATCAGGAAATCCGCTTTGAATTTGGGTCGTTGAATTAGCTTATCGCGGACGAGGCGACAGTGGGAAGAAAAATAGACGAATCCCAATGTAATGTGCAGTTAACGTAAAGGGTTACCGAGGCTGCGGCAGGCCAGTCTCATTGCTCCGGCGCCACATATCCTTCCCGGTAATGAACGTGCCGGGCTATTGCCGAGGCGCTCAGACGCACTCTGATCTTGCGCCACTTGCCGTCGTGCGTTGGGTCGCTTGGCCGATAACCCAGCATGTATTGATTGCGCAGCTCGCGGCTGATCATCCGCGGCGATTTCGGGTATCTGGCGGCGATCGTCGGCGGGGATGGTCCGCCCGCCGCTGGCGTCGGTGAGTTCGCCCATCGATTTCCTGCCCCAGCGTTCTTCGAGGGTCTTGAACAGCGGCAGAGGCAGATCGTCGAAAAGCCCAATGCCGTAGGTCAACACATTGGCTTCCTCGATCACGTGCCTGGTGTCCTTGAGCGAGTACCGGCTTCGGTTGTCGCCGCCGTCAGAGACGATGACCAGGGCCCGGCGTTGATAGCGGCCTGTCCGCAGTTGGCTTATCCCCAGATAAATTGCGTCATACAATGCGGTCCCGCCTTCCGCTTTGGTCGACGCGAGACGCTCCTCGATGGTGCCAATCGATTGCGCGGAGGAGGCGATCAGCTTGGGCTTGCTGGAGACGGTAATGATGAAGTACTCGTCTTGCGGATTGGCGTAGGTGAAGAACTGCTTCACGGCCTCACGCTCGTACTCGATCTTGTTCTTCATGCTGGCGCTGTAATCCAGGATGAGCGCGACCGAGATGGGCGCATCCTCGCAGGAGAAGTACCGAATCTGCTGCTCGCTGTTCCCTTCGTACAGAGTAAAGTTTTCTTTGGGGAGATCGAGGACCGGCCGGTTCAGTCCGTCGGTGACCGTAACCGGCACGATGACCAGTTCGACATTGGAGCGAAAAGGCCTCACTCCGGCGTTCAGCGCAGGCTCGACTCCGGCTCGAACCAGTTGATCCGAAGAATGACGTGGAACAACGTGGGGTTGATCCAGCGCGTTCGACTGCGCCTGACAAATGCAGGGCACGGAAAGTAAGCACAGGGCGAGTGCGGGCAGTAAAGAAGTCTGGGGAGGTCGCAGTACGCACGGTGGGATCATGACGGCTCCTCTGACGACGAGCGCAACGTAGCGAAGTGTGATGCAGTACATCACGCTGGCGGAGCGGCCTGCAACAAGAATCTGTAATTTTTTGATTCGCACGACACTTAAGTGGCGCGGAATTCGTGGACCGACGACGGCTCGCACGCGGAAACAAGAATTTCGTCCTCTGCGCCGCGCGTCTCAGTTTGGTTTTTGACACTGTTTTCCAGCGGCTGCTAGTATGAGAAGTTCGACGCGAATTCCCACCACACAAGCGTCCCCGTCGTCTAGCCCGGCCTAGGACATCGCCCTTTCACGGCGGTAACACGGGTTCAAATCCCGTCGGGGACGCCAAATCTATTCAGTGATATACGGAGCTCTTGAATCACCAGACTCAGGGTTGGTAACGCCAGGGTAACGCAACGCTATATCGTTCTGCTGTTCGGTCCCGCTTAAATACGCGAACAGACTCTGCAGGGTGTGGCCGGTTGCCTGGGGCGGCTGCTCTTGTCCCAACCCGAATGCGCCGTCGAGCTTACCTACAGCATCCGCCAGAAATGCAGGAAAAAGGTGTCGATAACGCGCTGCCATTCTTAGCGAACCAGCGGTCGAGCGGCGCGAAGCATCATCACGCGCACGTGTCTGCTTAAGGAGATGCCCGGCGATGCTCCCAGGGCCGACGGAAACAGTTAAGGCTTATATCCGTCGGCGATCCACTTTTTGAAAAGCTTGATCTTGGCCGGGGTCCACGGAGCCCCCGGTGGCATTAGATGCGACTTGACCTGGGCTTCGACGGCTGGGGGGTCGACTTCTTGGCTGACTTCTTCGTTGGCACAGTTGCGTCTCCCTCCGTATTGTGTTGGCTTCGAATCTGCGAGACTCACTCTAGTCCCTGGTCGGTGGGAATTCACCTCTCACCAATTGTGCAGGTGCCCCGCTAAACGACTCGGCTGGCGAAGCGCGTCTTCGACCAGCTCTTCGGTAGCGCGGCCATGTCGGCGGCGCCACACCGCCTCCGGCTTGAAATCCAGTGGCGTCAGTCTAGACAGGTCACGGGGCGGTGTCAAAGGGGATCGGTGGTCGTGTCCGATGGCGACCTCTTCCCCGGGTTTACCTTCTTCAGACCGATGCGCGACTATTGTTTTGCTCGCCTTCCCAATCTTTGTTTTCTGCTGCGATCCAGTCGAGCCTACACTCGGTTTACCCACCACTTGCATCCAACCCTCGTTAGCATTTGCGACAACCCCCACAACGCCCGTGAAGCGGGAAAGGTGTTCGATGTTATCGTCACGCTTCTAAACTGAGCACAGGTCACGTCCTCGTTCTGAAACGGGCATCATCCAGGGCGTGAATCTCTCCCACGTTAGGCGACTCGGCGTTCTTTAAAGTGCAGCCCTTTCCGATACAGCCCGTCGCTTCCGACGTCAAACACACGGTTGTAACGTGCTCGAAAGTTCTCCTGGGCCGCGCTGGCTGCAAGTTCGATCAGTTGTTCTTCGGAAAAGTGGCGGCGCAGCTCGGCGTACAGCGCGGCGCTTACATTGGATGGCGTGTCGGCCATCGCGTCCGCCATCCGCAGCAACGCAACCTCCGGCGGCGCAAACTCGTCGAACCTGCCCTCACGGATCGCGGTGATCTCGTTGTCGCTGCATCCGAACATTCTGCCGCCGGCAGAATTGGCGTCGATTCAAAACGGGCATCCGACGCGCACCGCCGTACGTAGCATCACGAGCGACCGCAGGCGTTGGGGGACCTTGGCCTTCTGGCCGAGCAGCCATTCAGGGAGTGTGAAGGACCAGAAAACCCGCGGCACACGCGCTGTGATCTTCTGCGGTGTCAGGTCGCGACCCAGCATCTTGCGGACTTTCTTGAACACCTGTCGCATCAGGAACGACGTCTGCTTCGGATCAACACCTTCAATTCTGGCCACAATTCCTCCATTGCTTCGTCCGCCCATTACCGCCAGACGGGGCGACATTCCACTACATTGGGATGCCAACCAGCGCTGAAAGGTGCCGCTGCTGAGGCCGGCATCGTAAGGAATTTCAGCCTGTGATGAACTAGCCGGTCGGGGCTTTCATGAAGCGCCTCCCAGTCAGGAAGGCCGCCCCCCGCCAAGATGTGATGCAACGGGGCAACGCCAGACGGGCCGGATTCTGGTTTGAGGATTCGGTTGTGCAGACAGCCGATGATAGAGTGCTTGCGATGAATTGGAGGGTGGGCGTGCTCAAGGATATAGTGCGGCTGGACTGCTGATCGCTCTCGGTATCAAGGTTCTGGAAGCGCTGGCGCTGTGGATCGTGGGCCGCTGGCTCATCGGATTTTCAGTCAACATGATTGGCCGGGCGATGACGCGGCAGAAGATCGATCCGACCCTGATCCGTTACATCAATAACACGGTCGCCGCCATTCTTAATATCGTTCTGGTGATAGCGATCCTCGGCTTCTTTGGGGTCGAAACCACCAGCTTCGCCGCCTTGATCGCCGCCGCCGGCGTAGCCATCGGCATGGCTTGGAGCGGATTGCTGGGTAATTTCGCCGCCGGCGTGTTCATCATTATTCTGCAGCCCTTCAAGGTGGGAGACTTCGTCCTGGCTGCCGGAGTAATGGGCACAGTAGAAGAGGTTGGGTTGTTCGTAACCTCGATCAACACCCTCGACAATATCCGGAACATCATCGGCAATGGCAAGATCCTCGGCGATGTCATCCAGAACTTCTCGCACAACGCCTACCGCAGAGTGGATTTGCAGGCGCAGTTGTCCCATAGCGTCGATCCCCACCAGGCAATCGCGATCCTGAAGGCCGGCCTGGCGAAGATCCCCAACGTGATGAAGGACCCGGCTCCCAGCGTGGAAATCCTGACCTTCACTCTGGCGGGTCCGGTTTTGGCGGTTCGTCCCTTCTGCAACAACAAGGACTACTGGCAGGTCTACTTCGATACTAACGCCCTGATTAAAGACGCGTTTGGTCAGGCTGGCTTTGCTGTTCCAGAACAGCACTACATGGTTCGCACTGCGGCTGCTGGGACGGCGGCCGCGGCTCATACCGCGTAAGGACGGGAGCGCCACGCCTCGCAGATTGATAGCAGTGATGCGCGGCGCTCCAGCTAGGTTCGGCTATCAGTTTCATGGAAAGTGGCGTCATGGATTTGGAACTAGCTCCGCGACAGAGAGTGCAGCGCGATTCTGTGGTTTGGATCCATCATGCTGGGCACCGGAAGCCACACCGTGCCATCGTTCTGGAAGGGCAGTTGCTGCCCTCCTGTTCGCGTTGCGGAGCCAAAGTGCGCTATGTAGTGGCGGCAGAGTCATCGCAGCGGTGGGGGCTGAATTACATAAACGAAGACCCAGATTTCCTCCAGATTGAGTCCTGATTCGAAACGGCGAGGTACAGCGGCAGCAGTGCGCTAGTCCGCCCCTGTCTTCAAGGATTCGATGATTGCTGATTCGACACAAGAACATCCGGCGAACATGCCTCGATCAATTTGAATGAGCATCTGTTCAACCAAACGGATCACCCTCGTTGGAAGTCGCATTCTGTTCTGATCCACGATCTGTACCCAACCAGTCCTCGAAGTATTGATTCAGCGTCTTCGCTGTCGATGTCACCATCGGTTTGCCTCTAGTAGCGGTTCCCGAGGGTACGTTCAATGGAACGCGCCGGTCATTTTCACCCGCAAACTGTTGCTGCCCAATCCACTTCAGTGTGACTAAAGTCATCTACTTGCCTCATTCGCGTGCGTAGCCTTGAAACTTAAAGGGGCCCTTGGCAACATCCTTTGAGAGTAATATGACGGCAATGAGTTCTATGTCTGAGTCGTCTTCCGCTAAACTTCAGCTCGCGCTGGGCACTGGCGCATTCGCACTGTGCTTTGCTGTCTTCGGTTCGATGTCGGCGATGATGCCGATCATCAGCCGGCACATGGCGCTGACGCCGGTACAGAAGAGCGTCGCCATCGCGATTCCCGTGCTGCTAGGTTCGCTGGGTCGCATCCCGCTGGGGATTCTCACCGATCGCTTTGGCGGCCGCATCGTTTTCAGCGTGGTCATGGTGCTCTCCATCATCCCCGCATTTCTGATGGGCGGCGTCAGTAGCTACGGCCAGTTGCTCGCCTACGGGTTCTTGATTGGCATCGCACTGGCCAGCTTCTCTGTTGGCGTAGCGTTCGTGAATGGATGGTATCCGCCGGAGCGGCAGGGCTTCGCGCTCGGCGTCTACGGCGCCGGAAACATTGGGCAATCGTTGGCTGCCTATGGGTCGCCTGTGCTCGCCGCTGCGGCTGGATTCAAATGGGGCTTCTGGACCTTCGGCGTTCTACTCGCCATCTGGCTGGTGATCTTTGCCAGCATGGCTCGCAACGCTCCGAATAAGGGACCGGCAAAGTCGTTCGCCCAAATTGTGCGGCCCCTCAACGACAAACGCAGTTGGGTTCTGAGTCTCTATTACTTTCTGACCTTCGGTGGATTTGTCGCCATGGCAGTGTACCTGCCAACGCTGCTGACCGAAGTGTTCAAGCTCACACCGCAAGATGCCGGCTTCCGCACCGCCGGATTCGTGGTGCTGGCAACGGCATTGCGTCCCGTGGGAGGAGTGCTGGCCGACAAGATAGGTGGCAGCACCATTCTCAAATGGGTCTTTCCGGCCACGGCGGTGTTCGCCGTCTTCCTCGCGTGTCCCTTGATGTCGACTTTCACCATCGGCGCTCTAGGTATGGCAGCCTCAATCGGGCTGGGCAATGGAGCCGTCTTCAAACTTGTACCTGAATACTTCCCCAAGTCGGTGGGGGGCGTTACCGGACTGGTTGGCGCAGCCGGGGGACTCGGGGGATTCTTCCCGCCTCTGGTCCTCGGGGTCATCAAACAGCAAACCGGATCTTTCACCCTGGGCTTTGTGTTGCTAGGCGTCTTCGCTCTCGCTTGCCTGATGATCCTGTTATTGAGCGTGCGCTCGCCAAGAATTGCCTTGGCCACGAATTGAGCAATGAAGAGTCTCAGACCTATTGATCTTTCGCCGCGCGGTTCGGACAGCGCGCATGCGCTGGTATGGGGGCTGATCGCCGCTGCGGTTCTGATGCTCGGCATCGTGCTCGGCAGCCGCGGCTTTAAGGATTTCGATCCCGCGCTGGTTTCCTACGCTGGAGCCACCGTGTTTTCAGCGTTTGGTTTGGGTTATCGATACTCGATGTGGCTACGCCGGCCTCCGACTCGTCTGTACTGGTTTCGCGGATGGCAGATTTTCCTCCAGCCCGCGAGACTGCCAGGAAACCTGGCTCGTCTAGCGCGAATTGTCTGGAACAACGTCATGCTGCAGCGCTTTATTGAGCACCGCTCCAAGACGCGGTGGACCGCACATTGGTTTCTCGCGTGGGGTTGTCTGATAGCCGCAGCGGTCACCTTTCCGTTGTCGTTCGGCTGGATACGCTTCGAAAGCGCTCCCGAAAATCAGGCAATCTATCGCGCCTTCGTCTTCGGCATCCATGTCGGTAGCTTCCCGTTGAACAGTCTGATTGCTCCGCTCGCATTCAATATCCTCGACATTTGCGCTGTAATGGTCCTGATCGGGGTCTTTACTGCAATGTGGCGCCGAGGGCGCGATCGCGGTGCGATGAGCGTGCAACAATTCTCCAACGATCTGCTTCCGCTGATTCTGCTGTTCGCGATTTCCGTGACGGGCTTGTTCCTTACTGCGTCGACCCATCTGATGCGCGGGTTGTACTACGTCTTTCTCTCGCAACTGCACGCTGTGACTGTCATTTTCACGCTGCTGTATTTGCCGTTCGGCAAATTCTTCCACATCTTTCAACGGCCAGCGCAAATGGGCATCGATTTCTACAAGCGGGCGGGGGAGGAAGGCGGACAAGCGGCGTGCGCCCGTTGTGGCCAGGGCTTCGCCAGCAGCCTGCAAATTGGCGACTTGAAAGCGGTGCAGAGCGCACTCGGCATTCAGTATCGAATGGAGGACGGCACCCATTACCAGGATATTTGTCCGCAATGCAGGCGAAAGAACCTCGCCCTGACGCAAGATGCGATGTGGCGGACAGCTGGCGCGGAACGCGAGCGCCTGGAAAGCTTTTGACCTATGGCAAAACTTCCCGTTGAAATACCGGAATTAGTAAAGCAATTTGGCCCGACTCTCAATCGTGTTCCAGCCGGCGGCTGGGTGGCCTCCGAAGAAGAAGACAGGATGGTGAAAACCCACTGCTGCTTTTGCGGGCAACAGTGCGGCATTCAGTTGCGTGTGCGTGACAACAAGATCGTCGGGTGGGAACCCTGGGAAGACTTCCCCTTCAACCAGGGCAAGCTCTGTCCCAAGGGTGTAAAGCGCTACATGCAGGACGAACATCCCGACCGGCTGAAGCATCCCCTGCAGCGCGTCCCGGGAAAAGGATTCGAAGCTATCGGATGGGACGCAGCGCTCAACCGGGTAGTCAGCGAAATTCAGCGCATTCAGCAGACGTACGGCAACGATTCATTCGCGGTGCTGACGGGCGCGTCGCTGACGAACGAGAAAGCCTATTTGATGGGCAAGTTTGCCCGGGTCGCGCTGCGCACAGCCAACATCGACTATAACGGGCGGCTGTGCATGGTCTCCGCGGGCGCGGCCTCGAAGAAGGTCTTTGGGGTTGATCGCAGCGCCAATCCCTGGTCCGACATTCCCAAAGCCAAGGTGATTCTGGTTGCCGGCGCGAATATCGCGGAATGCGCGCCCATCACCACTGACTATCTGTGGCAGGCACGTGAGAATGGCGGCAAACTAATCATCCTCGATCCCCGCATGACTCCGATCGCCCGCAACGCCGACCTCTTCATCCCGGTGCGCTCCGGAGGCGACATAGGCATATTCAACGGGATGCTGCACATCATGATCGAGCGCGGTTGGATTGACCGCGACTTCATCGCCCGGCACACCGCCGATTTTGAACTGGTCGCTGAGGCGGTGAGGAAGTACACCCCCGAGTACTCGGCCAAAATTGCCGGCGTCCCACCGGAGATGATCGTACGGGCCGCCGAGATGTGGGGACCGGCGCCGACCAGCTTCTTGCTCCATGCCCGCGGGATCGAGCACCACACTAAGGGCGTGGACAACTGCATAGCAGCCATCAATCTGGTGATCGCCAGCGGGCGAATTGGCCGTGAAGGCTGCGGCTACGCGATGATTACCGGCCAGGGCAACGGCCAGGGCGCGCGCGAGCAGGGCCAGAAATGCGATCAACTGCCTGGCACCCGCGACATTTCGAATCCGGAGCACCGCAAATACATTGCCGGCGTTTGGGGAGTACCGGAAGAATCCCTTCCCGCAAAGGGGCTGTCCGCAGTTCCGTTGGTCGAGGCGATTCATGAAGGTAAGATCAAGGGCCTCATCTCCATCTGCTTTAACCCCACGGTATCGCTGCCGGACGCGAATTACGTCCGTGCTGCCTTGGAGAAATTGGAGTTCTACGTAAATATCGAGTTCTTCCTCTCCGAGACCGCTCGCTACGCGGACATCGTGCTCGCCGGGTCTCTCATGGAAGAGGACGAAGGCACGACCACCAATGTTGAGGGCCGGGTCATACGTCATCGCAAGGTGGTCAGCCCTCCCGGAGAAGCCCGCGAAGACTGGAAGATCATCTGCGAAATCGCGCAACGTCTCGGTCAGGGCGACAAGTTCAACTACTCGACACCGCGCGATATCTTCGAGGAACTTCGTGTCGCTTCCAGGGGCGGCGTGTCGGACTACTACGGAATGACATGGGAGCGCATTGACGAGAGCAATGGAATTTTCTGGCCCTGTCCGGAGACCGGCCACCCAGGCACACCGCGCCTGTATGAGGGTGGAAAGTTCGGACACCCCGATGGCAAGGCGCACTTCATACCCATCGAGTGGCGACCCTCTGCCGAGATGCCGGATGACGAATATCCCATCATCCTGACGACCGGGCGCGTGGTGTCGCACTTCCTCTCCGGTACGCAGACACGCCGCATCGGCGGATTGCTGGACCAGTATCCGCAACCGCTGTGCGAGATGCACCCCAGACTGGCGGGAAAGTTGGGCGTCAATGACCGCGACTTCGTCAAGGTGGAAAGCCGGCGTGGGAGCATTGTCGTTCGGGCCCAGGTTGTGAAAACGATCCGGCCTGACACAGTCTTCATTCCTTATCACTGGCCGCTTGACCGCTCGGCGAACAACCTCACCATTCGAGCTATCGATCCCGTGTCGAACATTCCCGAGTTTAAGATCTGCGCCGTTCGCGTTTCCAAGACAGAGCAACCGACAGATGCTATCGCTCAACTCGAGACTGAGGCCGGAGGAATCCGTTGAGCGAGCGCGCCTTCTACATTGACTATTCGCGCTGCATTGGATGCCAGTCTTGCGTGCAGGCCTGTGCTGAATGCGATACCCACCGCGGGGTATCGATGATTCATCTGGAAACCATCCAGCGCCGCGAAAGCGTGCAGACTGCGCCGCAAGTCTGCATGCACTGCGAAGATCCGATCTGTGCGCGAGTCTGCCCCGCCGACGCCATCAAGAAGACGCCCGACGGAGTAGTACAAAGCTCGCTGAAGCCGCGCTGCATCGGCTGTTCCAACTGTGTTCTATCGTGCCCCTTCGGAGTGCCGAAATACCAGGTCGAGATAGACCAGATGATGAAGTGCGACATGTGCTACGACCGCACCAGCGTCGACAAGAAGCCGATGTGCGCCACGGTTTGCCCTTCTCAGGCACTGACCTTCGCTACCGCAGAAGAGATTCAGCGGACCCGGCGAGGTGTGGCCATCAATCGCTGGAAGTTCGGCAAGGAAGAAGTGACGACGAAAGTTTTCGTGATCGTGCCTCGTGAAGTTGAGCGCGTGAATGTCGAGTTGGTGCAGGTTTCCCCGACCCCATCCGCCCTGTCCGAGGACCCCTATGACGTAGCGCTAATGCTGGAGAACGTGGGATGAACACGGCTGACGAAGAAGAAGGTTGTGCAGGCTGTAAACCGAGAGCCACCCCTAAGTGGCGGCAGGACTTTCCCATCGAGTGGGAAGGCGACCATTACGTAACCCGACGCGAGATGGTGAAGTTTCTTACCCTGGGCTCGCTCTTGCTGGCGTCCGCGAACTGGGCAACGGTTGTTGCCAGCCGGCTTCTGCACCGGGGATCGCATGCCGAACGCCACATAGGCCCGGCCTCTACGGTGGACCAGGCAGGTTCCATGCTGTTTCGATACCCCACGGAATCGGACCCGTGTATCGCCGTCCGCACGCCGGAAGGAAAGCTGGTTGCCTACTCGCAGGTATGCACGCATCTGTCGTGCGCCGTAGTGTACGACAAGGCGGAGAATGGCCTGTTCTGCCCCTGTCACCATGGACTGTTCAATCTCGCCGGCCAGCCAATTGCCGGTCCTCCTACGCGGCCTTTGCCGCGGGTGCAATTGCAGCAAAGAGGCGACCAGCTCTTTGCCGTAGGCCTGGAGGTCTTATGAGTTTGCGGCGGCAAGGAACAACCCTTTTCTCTGCCATGCTCGCGTTTGTGGGAGCCGCGGTTGTGCTGCAACTCTGGCTGCTAACAGTATCTGTGGAATCATTACTCAGCGGCAGGTATAAAACGCTGATTCCCGCGGCGGTCGGCTCGAGCGTGTTACTGCTGATCAACGCCGGCCTCTTGCGCTACGTATTTCGCTTCGACCGCGACGCGCAGAGAGAGTAGGCAGCAACTCCGGTGCCAGAGCGGTCGCATTCGTCAAGGTCGTACCATCACATGAAAACTCCGCCGCTGCAAACGCTCTCCGTCGTACCTGAAACGCCCCTCCAGATTTTCGAACGGACTCGCACTCGCGAGCTGCAGCTCTCACGTCTGCTTGTCTTCTACATATGCGGCGGACTGCTCTTCATGCTTCTGCCAGGGACATTCTTAGGTGTGTGGAATCTGATCTCCATAAGCGGACGCCGCGCCGCTGATGGTATCTCGCCGGCTTGGATCCAGGCACATGGACACGCCCAAATGCTGGGCTGGATAGGCACCTTCATTCTCGGCATCGGGTTCTATTCAATTCCGAAGTTGCGCGGCGGATTGAAACCCTTTCCCCTCCACGTGGCATGGTTCTCGGGTGCGCTCTGGATGGCAGGCGTGTTGATGCGTTGGATCGCCAATGTGTACCTCTGGCATTGGCGCGCACTTCTGCCAGTGTCTGCGGCGATGGAACTGGTGGCTTTCCTTATTTTCTGTCGCGCCGTGTCGCGACATAAGCCGCAAGACAGCGGCAAAGCGAAACTAGAAACCTGGGCTCTAGTTGTAATTGTTGGTACAGTAGGCCTGTTTGTAACGCTGCTCCTCAACCTGGCGGGTTGTGTTTGGCTTGCCGTTCGAGCTCGCGGACCTGAATTTCCGGCTATTTTCGATCAGCGCTTCCTGATACTCGCCGCTTGGGGATATATGGTGCCTTTTGTGTGGGGCTTCAACGCAAAGTGGCTACCGGTCTTCCTCGGCACGCGCTCGACCAACAATCGGCTTTTGGGAGCGGCGGTTGCGACTTTGGTAGTTGGAATCGGTTTCGGGCTAGCTGGTTTCTTCCGCGTCACCGCGGCGCTGCTTTCAGGTTCGTCACTGCTTGCGATGTTCGCACTGCACATTCTTGCTCGACCAGAGAAAGCTGCCAAGACGAAGGGCATCCACGGCAGCTTCCCTCTGTTCGTGCGGAGTGCCTATGGCTGGCTGTTGGTTGCGGCTGTCGCCTCACCCCCGGCATCTGGGGAGCTTCTCGTCATGCGCTGACCGTGGGCTTTGTCGCAATGATGGTGTTTTGTATTGGTCAGCGAGTCCTGCCCGCCTTCTCGGGAATGAGATTACTATTTAGCCCGAGATTTATGTTTGTCGGTCTGCTATTTCTGACCCTAGGATGCACAGTGCGCGTCGGTGCTGAAGTCCTTGCTTACCAGGAGATCCTGCCGGCGGCGTGGAACTGGCTGCCTTATTCGGCTACTCTTGAACTTGCGGCAGTAACCGCTTTAGCAGTCAATTTAGTTCTCACATTCCTGCAGCCTCCGGCAGGCACCCGAGTGGGCAGTGGCCTGTGATTGCTTGGTAGCCGAGGAATAATCAACTATGTCTTCCTCATCCTTCGGAAAACACGCTGGCGGTGCAACGAGTGGCCAGCCTGCAGTCGCCGAGCCTTCGTTCGCCGAGAGAGCACGCACATTGATGCATTCGGGCCGTATCGGCAGTCTCTCGACCCTTTCACGGAAACAGCCAGGTTTCCCTTTCGGATCCCTGATGCCTTACGGGCTGGATAGCCAGGGTCGCCCGATCTTCCTGATCAGCACGATGGCGATGCACACGCAGAATCTGCAAACCGATCCGCGCGCCAGCCTGTTTGTGACTGAGCCTGACGCGAGTGGCGACCCACTCGGCTCATCCAGAGTCACAGTGATCGGAAGTGTCACCAGAGTCCCGGAGCCCGAGTCGGCGGCCGCACGAACCATCTATCTCACGGGATACCCGGACAGCAAATATTGGGTCGAGTTCGAGGATTTCTTCTTTTACCGGATGGATGTAGTCGATGTTTATTACGTGGGCGGCTTCGGAGTGATGGGATGGGTGACTGCCTCAGACTACTCCCGGGCTCAGCCCGATCCGCTGGCTGAGCAAAAGAACGACATCATGCAGCACATGAACGCCGACCATAGGGACGCGCTTATCTTGCTCGCGAAACGCTTTAGCGGCATTGATGCCCAGCAGGCGGAGATGACTGCGGTTGATCGCCTGGGCTTCCGCCTGCGCCTCAAAACCCAGGATGGCGTGAAGGGAACTCGGATCGCGTTCTTGCGAGAAGTTACGAATTCGACGCAGACCAGAGAAGTGTTTGTGGAGATGGTGAAGCAGGCGCGTCAAGAGTAAATCACCTTGTCGCTGGGTAATTTTCCACGGCTTGAGCGCCAAGGCGAAAAGCGTGGACTGTGCGCGTGGATCATCTCAGTGGCGTCAAGCCAAATCGGACACATCATCGTGGCATGGAAGTGTCCGAGTGCGGTTCTGGAACCGATTGGGGAGAACTCGAAGAAAACGGAACATCCGACCGCCGAGTTCTTGCCCGCAAACCTGCGATCATCGAAAACGAACTCGCCCGACCGCAGGCTTACTTGGAGCAGTCCGCATTCCTATAACCATCCAGTTGAAGAACACGCGGACCGGAAAAGTACTCCAGCATGCTGACTGCCTGCACGAATTCCGCCCGGAATTCACTGGCGGCGACTGGAGTGTTGACGTTGACGCACGCGGCCAGCACCGTGCCGGGCTGGAACTTGACTGCCGGCGGCAAACAAGGATCGCTGGCACAGCTACCACCGTAAGGCAGCGCCGGACTGTATTGCGCAATCTCCACCCACTTGTTCTGCTTCCTGGCATACAGTTTGAAATTGCTAAAGGCGCGGCGAAAACGGACCGGGTCATGGGCTGCGAACAGGCCCACGCTCTTCACCGTTACGTCGCCTTTGGTGCGCCACTCGATCCAGTGCACTTTGTCCACGGGTTGCCCGTCGGCAAACATCGTGGCCCGCTGAGCCGACCCTTGACCGCCATTGAACATGTCGGTCGGGTTGCCGGCCGCGCTTGATCCGGTAACCTGCGCGCCGGCGCTCACATCGAACAGATCCGAGCGGCTGATCTGGTTGGTGCCGATGATGCGGACCGCTCCCATGATGGCGAAGGCTTCAGCCGACTTGCTGGCGGCGTCGGCTGATAGCTTCTGCGATGAATCCGTGGCCGCCTGCAGGTCCTTCTTATCGCGGTCCAAGGTAGCCGGGTCTTTCTTGGCATCCGTGTCGCGCTGCAATATCGCGGCCTTCTCCAGCTGCACACTGGCCGCGCGCTGAGCGGCGGCTTGCGCCTGCATGGCGCTGACAAACAGTTGCGCATTCCTGGTGGCCTTGTCCTTGGCCTCTTCCGTCTGCTTCAAAGAAACGTTGAGTTTGGCGTTAAGGGCATCGCTCTCGGCCTGCGCTTTTTTCTCGATTTCGATAACTTGCTGCTGGGCTTCATTCACTTGCTTCTGGGCTTTATTCAGCGTTTCGGCTTCGCTGCGGGCCTTTTGTGCCGTAATTGCGGCCTTTCGCTGGTAGAACGCGAAGATCGCAAGGCCCAACGCGATCACGAAGGCCAATGCGAAAATCACGGAAGTCACGCGAGCGCGGCGCAGGGCGCGGCGGCCTTCCTCCTTCTCCAGAAGAAGCGCCCCGTCGCGAGCGATACGACTCTGCTCCAGGAAGAAAATGGCCTGCTCGAAGCCGGGCTGATAGCGTTCGGCCCACGCGGCGGTGGGCTGCCAGGCCTGCTGCCACTCCAGCATGAGCGAGAGTTCGGGGTCGGTCATCAACCCGGCCAACCCCCTGGCCTGCAACGTGGCGTTCTGGACCAGGCGACGGTACTGCCCCGCCGATTCGGCTTCGCGTTCGACCCAGTCTTTCAGCCGGGTCCAGACGCGCATCAGGCTTTCGTGCGAGATATCGACGATGGTTCCCGGCTCCAGCGGCTCCGGCGCAGGCGGCATCAGGAACGAGCGGCTCGGCTTGCGAAAAGCCTCGAGAACAGCGACGACTTCGTCCGGGCTGGCGTTCGCGATGGCGCACAGGGCTGCAAAACTAGTTGGGCGACGGACGCCACGAGCGTCGCTGCCCTTATCGGTCAGCGCCTGGAAGACCACTTCGCAGATCTTCTTCTGGCGCTCCGTCGTCAATTCCGCAAAGGCCCGTTCGGCATGCTGGTCCAGCGCGTGCGCCATGGTGCCGATGGCTTCGTAGTGCGAGAGCGAGATGGGTTCGTTCGCTTGCCGTTCGCGTTGCCACTGCGCCCAGGTGCGGTTCAGGGCGTGCTGAAGAATGGAGAGCTGGTCCGGATTGTCGCCGACATCGTTGACCAGCCGGGTGAGGAGGACGGGGCTGATTTCTCCGCCGCCGACAGCGATGGGCCCGGTGATGGCAGCTCTTCTCTCTTCGCGAGTGAGACGAGGAACCAGGTACTGTCCTTCATTCACCGCTTCGGGAAGGCCGGAAAAACGGGCGCAATCGCCGAGGAAGTCGGAACGCATCGTCAGCACCACGTAGATCGGGTGTTCCGACTTGGCGGCCTCCAGCAGCAGATTTACGAACGCAACTGCGCGCTCGTCAGTCGGGCTCGGTCCTGACGAGGAGCCGGAGGTTTGTTCCTGACGATAGCGGAATAGCTCTTCGAACTGATCGACGATCAACAGCAGATTCGCCTGGCCAGCGAGTTGGGCCTGCTCGAACAGATCGACCACACCCAGGTTGCTCATCCCCAGCGTGGCCTCGATCATGTCCTCCAGGGCTTCCGCCGCCGAAGTCGAGGCCGCTAAACAGCACCCCAGGCTGGGCCAAAGCTCGGGCCAGGGCCTTAATCGGATCGCCGCCCGGCCGGAACTGTGCCATCCGCCAAGCCGAACCGGCGCTGGCCATCACGCCGCGGCGCAGGGCCGGCCGCAAGCCGCAATTCACCAGCGACGACTTGCCGCTGCCCGAGGTGCCGACTACCGCCAGAAAACGCCTGACCGCCAGCTTGTCGACCATCACATCGACCTGGCGTTCCCGGCCAAAGAAAAGATATTCTTCCTCCTCGCGGAACGGTCGTAAGCCGGGGAAGGGATTGGTGAGACCGATGCCGGCGGTGGTGCTCATGCGGTCGCTCCTTGCCATCCACCGCAGTGACGAACTTGAGCATCTCCGCTTCGGAGAAACCTTGCAATCCGTTGATCAGGTTCGGCTCTTCCAGCTCGATCAGCTCTGTTTTCGACTCGGTCATGGGCTCCGCCAGGTAAATGTAGCTGGCCAGTAACGGCTTCGCAGCGCGGTAAGCGCCGGCTTTCTTCAGCTCGCTCTCGATGGAGCGCTTCCACGCCTCATCGCCGTTGCCGTAAAACAGAATCACCGCGTCACACCCCGCAAGCAGGTCCTGGTTGTTCTGGCGAACGGTGGCGGCATCGCCCTCGAAGAGCGGGATCTGTACATCGCATCCCCGGCCTTTGAGGAACTTGCGCAAGGGAATGGTCGCGGACCGGTCGCGTTCATCACAAATCAGGTAAATCAGCCTGTTGCCCTGGCGCTCCGGCGGAGGCGGCTCCGGCTTCTCCATTTTCTTGAGCGCGGCATGCATCACTCCCTTCAGGTCCTCTATGTCGCCAGTCACCAGATCAGCGCCCGTCTGAAGTTCCGCATCTTTAAGGAGCCTGTCGATGAAGTCCTGTTGCGTCGCCGATTCCGACTTCGTTCCTTCCGGAAGCGAGATGATTCGCCGTAGCCCGCGATTCTTGTGCGCTTCAATGGCCAGCTCGTTCTGCAAGATGGTCACCGACTTCTCGCTGGGTCCGTCAGGCACGACGCCGTATTTTGTGCCCACCAGGTGAATGGACAACTGAGATCGAGCCAGGAATCCGTCCACCGCCGCAATGTATTCGTCTTCCAACTTAGGCAGCTGGATGTCGGGAAATACTGGATATCCATGCAGCTTTAACTCCGACTCCAGGGCCTCGCGCGCGCTGCGACGATCGAAACTGCACTCCGCAAGATAGATTGCAGGCTTGGATGTCACCGCAGCAGGGGCTTCCGCAGGCTTGCTCGCGACCGCTGGCGCAGACTCGATCTTCTTGATTAAGCCCGCGATGTCATAAGCCAGCTTGGCTAACTTCAGATTGTACTTACGGGTAAACTCCTCGCCATAAGCAGGGTCGAGCTCCAGCGGAACCTGCTGTTCATCGTACTCATAGAATGGATATCCCAGCGCCTCCTTCATCACCGCTGGCAGGGAGCCTTCGTCGTCCACCGGCATCTTGATAACTTTCAGGACGCGAGCCTTATTGTCGACAACCAGTCCTCCCGTCGTCTTCCGCAGACTTGCAGAACTCCTTGCACTTCACGGGTACACCACTCGGATTCTGCGTATCGAGGGGTCAAGACCGAGATGAGCAGCTCGGTCTTAGGGAATTGCTGAACGATTTCATCGGCGAAGATGTCGTTGCCGTTTAGCTTTGGAATCTCTCCAGATTTCCGCCTTGCGGCCCAACCGCATATTCAGCATGGCCGACAGGGTGCTGTGGAATCGCGTAATCCACCCCTGCTGCTGTTCGGTCAGCGGAACATTGTCAATATGCGCGTAGCTGATGAACAAGTTGCGCTGAAATTCCATGGATTAGAGCTTCCCTGCCCGCCACCAGCTACCAGTTGAGCCTTACCGCGAGCTGGATTCGACGCGGCCCGTAGGCCGACTTGAACTCGCCAAACTGCGGGTTAGTCGTAACCCCGTTCAGGCTATAGGCGGTTATGGGATTGTAATAATTGGCCCGATTGAAGAGATTGTAGAACTCAGCCCGCAAGACCAGGTTGAACCTCTCACTGAGCGCAACGCTTTTCTGGACCGCCGTGTCGAAGTTCACATAAGCCAGACCAGCAAACTCATTGCGGCCCGAATTTCCCAGACAGGGCGATCCCGCCGTACCGTTAAAGAGGGTCTGTCCCTGCACATAATAAGACATGGCGGGCGACGCTGCGGCACAGGCCAGCGACGGCATACTGAATGAACCTGCCTTCCCCAGGGCGCCACTCAGGTTGACGCGCTGCGTCAACTCTCCCCCCAGCGGGCCGGTGAAAATCGTAAAAGGTTGCCCACTTTCAGCGATGAAAATGCCACTTGCTGTCCACCCGCCAAAAAGCTTGGAGGATTGACGCCACGGTAGGTTCCAGGCAAAGTCAACCACCAGCCGGTTGGTCAAGTTCAGGTCAGAGGTTGCGTAGTCGTTGTTCAGGTAATTCGTTGGATCCTGTGGGACGTTGTATGGCGTCGCATAAACCTGTCCTTGCCCGGTAGTCGTCAGCCCAGCGTTGAGTAAGGTATTAAGGCTAGGTGGAAATGAGCTGGGGGATGGGGGAGTTATCCCCTGCACTTTGAATCTTTCGTTATTGCCGATCCCGAAGACACTGGGATTGGCCAATCCGTAGAACTGCAAGGCGTAGATCTGAGTAAACAGAGAGTTTGGGATTAAAGAAAAATTAACTTGCGAAGCATTGTCCAATGCTTTCGACCAACTGTAAGCGGCGTTAGCGGAAAGTCCACGCCAGCCCTTGGTGTGAGCTTGCAGTACCAGGGCGTTATAGTTTCCGTGCGCCGAGTCCGACAGGGTTTGTATGGGGAGATAACTAAAGCTGTCGCAATTCGTGGTCCCACTTGGCTCGCCTGGAATCGGCGCTCCGGCAGAGTTTGTGCAAAACCACTCATTGTTGAAGCCTGCATTCGTGATCGCCGGGATGCGGCTGGTAAAGTTTCCCACGTACGCAGCCTCAATGGAGACTTTCTGGGTCAATTCCTGCTGGATCGACACGTTGACCTGCTGCGCCATGGGAGATTGGAACTGGTTCGCGTTAATCGCACTTATGCCGAAGGGCGCGGTCGCCGTCTGCGAGGCCGCGGCGCTGGGATCGATGCTGACCAGACTCATGTTGCCCATTCCGCACTGGCCCAGGCTCCCGCAGTAGGGACTAAGGAAGCTCTGCCCGTAGATCGCCGCCGGGTTCGTAGAGCTTGAAGGAGTGGGACGATTGAACATCAGCTGTGCGATGCCGCTCACCGGCAACTGATCGTAGAAGATGCCATAACCTCCACGGACCACGGTTGTGGCATCTGCATTGGACCACGCCAGCCCGACCCGGGGGCCAAAGTTGGCCTTGCTGCTCTTCAGATTGTATGACGCTTGGGGTTGGCATCTCCAGGGAAGCAGCGCGGCGTTGGCAGGAAAGACCGAGTCGAGTTGGCTGTAAGCATTGGCGGCGCAATTGAAGGAGAATGGATCGAATACCTGCGTATGATTCTGCTGCACCAGGCCATTGGCGGCCGGATCGTAGTTCCAAATCTGATTGTTGGTTTCGCTTGGAACCGAGAAGTATTCGTAACGCAATCCCAGGTTGACCGTCAAGATGTCTCCTGGCCCGCCAGGTGTCCTGTATGTATCCCGCTACGACAAAAGAATTAAACAAGCCACGGTAGGGCGCGGGCTGGTGCGATGCATAGTCAAAGGATGGGTTCGAAAATGCCGTCTCCGGACAGTTACTGGTGACAGACCCCATGGGTGGATTGCAGGTTGCGCTGTCGCTGGTGAACTCGCCTATGTCGGAGGAGACTACCATGCCGCGAGTGAAACCATCGGCGATGAAGATGTCCTGCAAATTCCGGAACTCGCCGCCCATGCGCAAATAATGCCGTCCTTTGGTGAGTGAGAAGTTGTCAACATACTGGCCCTGGCTGTCGCGCCGCTGACTTGGGCTGCCCAACGGTGCTCCGATTCGCGCGAAGGGAAAAAGCCCGTCCAACGAGGGTGTGATCTGAGTGTAAGAACTGGCCAGCATCGGTAGAGACGACCAGTAAGAGTCGTACCATCCCCCGAAAGCGCCCGGCACGCCGGGTTTGGCCCCGGCATACTGGGGATCCAGACCTGACAACAGGAACGTCGGCATTTGGCCGCTGTTCAAGCCCACATTCGATGCGTTGAAGTTCTGGTCCTGCGGCGCTTCCAGCACTTGAAAGCGCGTGAAAGCGACGCGCGCTTCGTTCGTCATGTTGGGCGAGAACTCGTGGGTGAAGGTCAGGGTGACGTTCTGGTTCAACGCACTGGTGTTCGAACCATTGCCGGGATAGACCGTCGAACTGGGCAGGGTATCGTCGTGGAGTTGATGCAGGTCCTGCAGGTTATAACGGAGAGTCCAATTTGATTTGTCAGACTGGTTGAAGTCGAGGCGCGCCATGTAGTTGTCCACGTTGGTGTAGTTGGGGGCCTGTCCCCGGTAGAACTCCAGCACATCAGGCACCGCAACTACATTCGACTGTGGATACAACGCCAGTACCTTCGAGGCGAGAAGAGCGTCCGGGTACCCCGATGTTCCGACGAAGTCATTCAGATGACTGCGGTCGTAGGAACTGGGCACGCGCTCGAAGATAGGGTTGGGATTGTTAATGCGCGTTCCTTCATAGTCCCCAAACCAGAACCATTTCTTCAGGAACGATCCACCGGCCCGCCCTCCGAATTGCTGCGAAGAAAATGGTTGACTAAAGCTGTTGTTTCCGGCGAGCACAGCCGCGGGATCAAAGGGTTGATAGCACGGTGCGCGGCCAAAAGCAGCTCCGGGAGTAGTGCAGTATTGGGTCCCATTCTCCGCATTGAGGTTCTTTACTGTCGCTACATATTGGTTATAGGTAGCGGGCTCATAAACCGGCTGGCCAAATGGCATGTAGGCCGAAGCCGGCGCGGAATTCAACGGGCCGGCATAGGCCGCAGCCTGGGCGAAACCGGAGTTGGCATACACCGAGAGCGGCGAGTTTGCGTTCAGGCTGTCGGAATTGAAGAAACCAAAAATGCTGCCGTGAAAGTTGCTGGTTCCACGCTGGGTAACGATGTTGACCACGCCGCCATTTTCGCGACCAAACTGCGCATCCGAATTCGCATAAGCGACCCGGAATTCCTGTATGGCATCGTTCACCTGAAACGGAATCGCCTGGTTGTTACCGGCCGCGACGTTATTCATTCCATCGAGCAGGAAGTCGTTGGTCGTAGGCTGCTGCCCGGAGATGCTGAAACTAGCGCCCGCCAAGGTCGAGCCTGCCTGCACATCATGAGCGCTTATGGTAAGAAATCCCAGGGCCAGAAAATTGCGGTTGTACAGTGGCAAGGTGCGGAGTTGTTCGCTGGAGATGACCGTGCTCATCGAGGTGGAGAGCATGTCCAGAACAATGGGGCGTGACTCGGCTACCTGCTGCTTCACCATTGCCGGCGTGGGGCTTTGAGGACCAGCCGACGGTGATGCAGTTTGTTGCGGGCTCGCATCCGCGGAAGCGGTCGGGTCTGCGGGCCCGCCTGAGGGTGGACTTGATGGAGCTGCGGACGCAGGAGCTGCTCCTTGCTCGCAAATCAGCGGCGGCAGCATGTACTTTTTCTCGCCGACACTCACCGAGAATTTTTGCGAGGCATACTTTTGTGTCCCGTCGAGGCTTGGAAACCCACATACCCAAGGAGGGTCAGCGGTCGCACTAATCACGTAATCGTCGGAGGGAGTCAGATCAAAAAAGCGATAGGTGCCGGCAGAATCGCTGGTATAAGTCCGCAAAAGTCCCTGCGATTCGTTTTGCAACTGGTCGTTCTGCAGCTTCAGGACCACCCCGGGTACGGGAATGCCCTGGCCGTTCACCACTTTGTCCGCGTCGCCCTCGATGAAAGCCTTGTCCTGGGCGAGAGACACCATCGCCCCGGCGAGCGTCGTACACAACAGCAGCAGGTGATACCACCGAGCAGTAAACATTCCCCGTCTCCCGGACTCGCCCCGGATACAACCTAAGCTAATGCACAGCGAACAAGCTTTACTTCCGCTTTATCACTTAATGAGCAACGAGTACAAGAATGCCTGGACACCCAGCGCATTGTAGCCTGTTGAAGCTAGCGGGTTTTGCTCGCGTAACTCCGCATTTACCGTTATATAAAAGGTATTGTTGACCGGCGGCGACGTAATACCGGGCGCAAAACTCGTTGCACAACTTGTGCCGAAGCAAAGCATTACTATCAGGACAAATAGAATCCCGGCTGCTTCTCTCTTCCGCAGCCTCACCGGAAGAAAGACCATTCCCACCAACCCGATTCCACTCAGCCCCATCAGAGCGGCGACCACACGGCGCTCACCTCCGCGATGCACCGGCAGAACGAGGTGTGCAGCTCCACTCGTATCGACTGTGACCGTGGCAACGGTGCCCGTCATCTGAGTCAGGACACAGAGGCCCGTCAATCCCGGAGGCTTGGAAGGACTTGGCGGACAGGCAACCGAACAGGTAATCCCTGTGCCTGCCGGAGCCTTGCAGGTCATCACTGCATAAATCAGTGGCTGGTCCTGCCACGCCGCATTCACGGCGACCGAGAAGGTGATCTTACCTCCGGGCGATACCGTGCCTGAGTTACCGTTCTGTGGAATCAGCATAAATGGCGTAATCACCGTCACGGTAACGGGAGGCGAAGAAGTTACGCTGTTGAAGTTGCTATCTCCATTGTAGGTAGCGGTGACCAAGTGCTGGCCAATGACAAGAGTATTGTTTGTGTAATTCGCCACACTACCTTGTCCGCTCGCGTTGGCCACAAGGTTCGCCGTACCTAGTAGAGTAGAGCCCTCCATGAAGTTCACTGTCCCGGTCGGAGTCCCGCCGCCGGGAGATTGCACCACCGCGGTGAAGTACTCGTTGTTCCCATAATTGACTGGGCTTTGGGGACTCGGACTTGCTGCCAGCGTGATGATTGGCGTCGCTTTCCCTCCGGCAGGAAGCATCAGAGTGTTCGACGAGCTGGCAGCATAAATCGATGATGCATCGGGCGCGTAGCTACTCTGAATGTTGTGGATGCCGTTCCCGATGATGGGAATCGTAGTCAGTTGAGCGCTGGTCACGGCGCCGCCCAAAAGGATGCTTACCGTGTTGGTGCCGCTGTTGGGAGCCGCCAGGTCCGGAACCCCGTCACCATTAAGGTCTGCTGCTACGACCGCGTAGGGGTTAGCGTCTGTCACGTAGGCTTGCTGCCCCTGGAAGCTGCCGTCGCCCTTGCCCAGCAGCACGCTGACTGTGTTGACGCCGCTATTCGCGGTAGCCAGGTCAGGAATGCCATCCCCGTTGAAATCCGCAATCACAACCGAGGTGGGCGTAGGCCCGACAGGATAGGTCTGCTGCGGCTGGAACGTACCGTCGCCTGTGCCCAGCAACACGCTAACCGTGCCGCTGCCGCCGTTGGCGACCGCCAGATCGAGAATGCCGTCCTGGTTGAGGTCGCCAGTTGCCACCCAGTAGGGGTTTTGGCCGACAGCGTAGGTCTGCTGCGGCTGGAAGGTACCGTCACCTTTGCCCAGCAGCACACTGATCGTGCCGTCGGCGTAGTTGGCCACCACGATGTCGGCAAAACCGTCCCGGTTGAAATCGGCAATCGCCAGCCCATAAGGCGCCTGACCGACCATGAAGGGTTGCGCCGGTTGAAAGGTGCCGTCGCCGTTGCCCAGCAGCACGCTAACGGTAGTGTCGTTGATATTGGCCACAGCCAGGTCAGCAAGACCATCCCCGTTAAAATCCCCGGTTGCAACTCCAACCGGCCCCGCACCAACCGCAAAGGTCTGCTGTGGCTGAAAGGTGCCGTCGCCTTTACCTAGCAAGACGCCGATCGTGTCGTCGGCGAAGTTGGTTACGACTAAATCGGCAATGCCATCGCCGTTGAAATCGGCGACCGCGATAAATGGCGGCTCGGCGCCGACGTCGATTATCTCCTGCTGTTGGAAGCTGCCGTCGCCCCGGCCCAGCAGCACGCTGATCGTATTGTCGGGCTGATTAGCTACGGCCAGGTCAGCAAAGCCGTCTCCGTTGAAATCCCCGACTGCCTCGCCCAGAGGCTCATTCCCCACCAAGAACGTCTGCTGCGGCCGGAAGCTTGACGTGCCTTGGCCCGAGAGGACGACGTTGCCCAGATTGAATCCGTCGGTGAGATCGTTAAACGTTACCAGTCCAGTTGGTACCGGGAACCCAAATCCGAACACCGTGGTTGTGAAGTCGAAGTTGTTGCCATCAGCTTGCGCGGTCAACGTTGTGAGGGTCGGCTCCGTCCCAGTGACAGTGAGCGGTTGCGGCCCGGATTGACTGGCCTGGAAGAGGTTATTCGCGTTGTACTGCGCGTTCAACTGGAACATCCCGGGTGCGAACCTGGTCTTCAGCGTCGCGGTTCCCGAGTCTTGCACGACCGGGACCGTAGCCAGGACTTGCTTTCCGCTCAAGAAGGTCACTGTGCCAATAGCAACCGGCTCGCCATTGCTGGTCACCGTAGCCGTGAGCGTTACCACTTCGCCGGCCATTGCCGGTGACGGATTCACCGTCAGGGTTGTCGTTGTAGGAGTTTGCGCCTCTGCGGTCAAGGGAAGGAGAAGCAGAACAAGCAAGGTTGCGGCCAACGAGAAAGCGCCTATGTTGTCGCGACGAAATGGAGGCCCGAGGTTTACCAATGCCTTGCAATCAACCATGGACACCTGCGGAGGCGCCACTGACGAAGCGGTTTCCCGCGACAAGCAACTGTCGAGCATCGTGACGAACGCGTCGCCTCGATGGTAAAACTTCAGATTGCAACCTTTGAGCCGAGACCTTAGCACCAAGGGATTACAGTGTCAATGAACTTGTTGGCTCCACAGCGGTTACAGGTTGGTTTCCTTCCACGTTTGGACTCTATGCGCCTCACTCAGCTGTGATGCTTCTCAAGTCTTGCGTCCCATGTCTAACTTCCTTCCGCTAAACTTCCAACACGCGCTCAGGTGCGCTTTCCGGCGATGCTTGAACCACTCGCACGACTAGCACGTACGCTCCGGCGGTTGTTTGCTCTGGCGGCAGCGGCGTTTTATGGTCTCTGGCAGCATCGCAAGCTGCCGAGCGACGCTACGCGCGCCGAATCCGCGCAGTGGTTGCACGAGAGCTGCGCGCGCGGGCTCAGGGCGCTTGACGTTCGAGCTGTCGGTCAGCGGCGAGTTTCCTGCCAGCGGATTGATGGTCAGCAATCACTTAAGCTATCTCGACATTCTCGCCTTCAGTGCGGCAGTGCCTTGCGTGTTCGTCTCCAAAGCGGAGGTCAACGACTGGGCGATCATCGGCCGCTATGCGCGATGGGCCGGGACGGTTTTCGTCATTCGTCACGACCGCGCCGACGCCGCGCGCGCCAACGTCAGCGTCGGCGATTCTCTGCAGAACGGCGTTCCCGTCGTGCTCTTTCCCGAAGGCACGACCACCGACGGACAGCGCGTCCTGCGCTTTCACTCGACCATGTTGCAGCCCGCGATTGATGCGGGAGCGCTAATCACACCATGCGCGATCACCTATGAACTTGACGAGGGCAACGTGGGAACGGAAGTTTGCTGGTGGGGCGAGATGCCGTTGCTGCCACACTTCTGGAATTTGATGGGCAAAAAAATCATTCGCGCACACGTCGCCTTCGGCGAACCGGTCGCGGCAGCGGGCGATCGAAAGGAACTGAGCCACACCTTGCATCAGCAAGTAGTGCGCTTGCACGAGCAGCTTCAGGAATCCGAAGCCGGCCGCCGAGTCGCTGCGAATGTGCCCAGCTAGAGCAATTACGAACTCGAGTTAGAACCCCTATATCTGACAGCAAGGCTTCAACCTTTAGTAATTCCGATTTTCCGATCAGCCTATTATCAAACTGATTACTCCCCCCCTTCTGCCCATTTTCTTTAGAATCATGAGATTACCAACTTTTTCCCAGCAACCTCTTGAGCCCCAATGGCTTATGAGCAACTGCTTTGTTTGCCTCACTTAGCGTCTTCCGTTTCCGGCAGTTCGCCCATCCCGACGATCGCTTCCTCGCGCTCCAGCCTTGCCACTGGCTTCTTCTCCCGCGCCTTCTCGCGCTGCTCCGCCGCCTCTTCTTCCCGGCCGGCCATCACGCCCAGCATGAACGCCCGCTGCTGGGCCGCGTCCATGCTGCGCCACTGCTGCGCCTTCTCCTCTTCTTTGGCGTTGCGGCGCGCCGCCTCCGCCTCCCACTCCGCCTCGCGTTCCTGGCGAAAATAGGTATCGGTCCGTTGGCGGAGTTTGTCATTCAGTTTGTTGGCCTGCTTGCTGTAGCTTTTCTCGTCCATCCGGTCGCGCCGGTCGTCCAGTTCCTCCAAGGCAATGGCTTCCTTGGTCCAGCGATCGTGAGGATGGACGCCAGTCGGGGTCGTAGCCTGGGCCGCAGCCGAGGCTCCGTCCGGGAGCGGAAAGACCACCTGCGGCGGCAGGGTCAGGTCCAGTCCGGGAGGCAGTCCGAACTCGGCCTCGAAGTCGGGATACTCCTCGACCACGCGCGGATTGTCGCCCACCCTCTCGCCAGAGGCGGGTGAGACGGGTGGGGCACCCAGAGTCCCGGGCGCTGCCGGATGGCCGGCTTGCGGCGCGAGGTTGGCGGCCGCAGCCTTGGCCTGGATCTTGGCCAGGAAGCGCAGATTGCTGGCCGCCTGCTGCAGGGCGTAGAGCAGTTGTCCGGCGTGGTGGCGATCCAGCAGGCGAGCGGCCAGCGCGGCGGTCACGTGGATGAGCGCCGACTGCACCGCGTTCAGGTCCTCCAGCGGCGGCAGCAGCAGTTGGAACGACTGGCGCTGGGCGAGGGCGCGCGCGATGCGCATCTGCTGTCCGCGCAGGCGCAGATGGCGGTAGCAATACGGCCGCCCGCTGAGCGCCGGAATCTGGCAGTAAACGCCGTCCTCCAGAGTGTGGCGGCAGAGCTTGACACCAGCGGAGGCTGTCGCGATTCGCCATTGGCGGTCGCCGTTTGCGGAGCGGCGCCGTTTGCGGACGCTCTTCGCTATTCGCTTTTCGCCCTTCGCCAGAATCGCTCGACGTGGGACGCTGTTCGCTATTCGCTATTCGCCCTTCGCTCTTCGCCAGAGTCGTTCGACGTAGAACACTGTTCGCTATTCGCCATTCGCGGTTCGCCGGAGTCGTTCGGCGTAGCTGGCGACGCTAGGTCGAGCGGAGGGACGTGCGGTTGCTCTGCCTGCGGATTGCAGGTTGCGCAGCCGGAGGCCGTAGTCTCCTGATGCGCTGCGAAGGCGTCAACTTCTGGTGGTTCGTGATCGTCGGTGATCGGCATGTTTCCTCTTTTCTCGAGGGTCGGGTTTTGTGCACCTACCAACAACTGTCAAGTTCGGTCATGGTGCGCGTTCGTTTCCCAAGTGCTGTCATCCTGAGCGCAGCGCCCGCTCCGCGTTTCCGACCCGCTTCGTTTGCGGGTCGGGCGGGCGCGAAGTCGAAGGATCTGCTGTTGCGCGTTCGCCTGCTGAAAAGCAGGTCCCTCGACTCCTCGGTCGCCACAGCGACCTCGTCGCTCGGGATGACAACAACAAAAGGAACCAACAAAATAGGTTGCGGCACGGC
>CAVTMW010000020.1:0-20906 GCA_963735855.1 uncultured Acidobacteriaceae bacterium | reverse complement strand
GACATCGAGGCGACCAAGCGTTTCTACAACCAGGTGTTTGGATGGCAGTTCCAGGATTGGGGTCCGGAGTACGCCGGCTTCAACGACGGCCGCCTGGGCGGCGGCTTCAATCGCGACGCGCAACCGGTTGGCGCGGACGGCGGCGCCAAGACCCGCGGCGTGCTGGTCGTGATCTACGCCGCTTCGCTGGATGAGATCTACCGCAAGGTGAAAGAGGCGGGCGGGAAGATTGTCCGCGAAACCTTCGATTTCCCCGGAGGCAAGCGCTTCCACTTCGCGGACCCCAACGGCAACGAGCTGGCCGTCTGGAGCGAGTAGACCGTGTTCAGCATCGCTGTGAGGGTTGTTTTCGCGGCGCGCTCGTTGCGAGTAAATAGTCTTGAAACAGTAAACGGGTCCGGCGAAAAGCGAAAAGCGAAAAGCGAAAAGCGAAAGGCGAACAGCGAGCGAAAGGCGATTCGATCCGCGTGAAAACCAAACTCAACCTCCTGCTCATACGAAGCATTATCGTCGGCGCGCTCGGCGGCTTGCTCTTTGGCTTCGACACCGCTGTTATTGCCGGCACCACCGAACAGCTCACCCAGGTCTTCCGCCTGACACCGAATGAGCTGGGCTTCACCGTATCCATTGCCCTGCTGGGGACGATTATCGGGGCCATGTTCTCAGGTATTCTTGGCGATCGCCTGGGCGGCCGCGAAAGCCTGCGCATTCTCGCGGCCTGCTACGTAGTTTCCGCCCTCGGCTGTGCCTTCTCCTGGAGCTGGACATCGCTGTTGGTCTTCCGCTTTATTGGTGGATTAGGCATCGGCGGGTCATCAGTATTGGGGCCTGTCTATATTGCGGAGATCGCCCCGGCGCGATGGCGCGGCATGCTGGTCGGCTGCTTCCAGGTCAATGTCGTTGTCGGCATACTGGTAGCCTATCTCTCCAACTATCTCATCGGACTGGCAAGCTTTGGCGTTAACGAATGGCGATGGATGCTGGGCGTCGCTGCGTTACCGGCCATTCTCTTCTTTGTCATGCTGTTCGGTATTCCCCGCAGCGCGCGTTGGCTGGTTACTAAGAACCGTATCCCCGAGGCGCGAGAAGTCATTGACCTATTGGGCTCACCGGACGGACAAAGCGAACTCGATGACATCATCGCGTCCGTCCATGTTGATGGAGTTGCCCACTCCGAGCCTTTGTTCCAGCGCAAGTATCGTCTGCCCATCTACCTCGCCTTCACTGTTGCCGCCTTCAATCAACTGGCCGGCATCAACGCCATCCTGTACTACCTCAACTACATCTTCGCCATGGCTGGCTTCAACAAGGTCTCAGGCGATCTCCAGGCCGTAGCCGTAGGCGCAATGAACCTGATAGCGACGCTGGTAGGCATGTCACTGATTGACAAGCTCGGCCGCAAGACGCTGCTGCTGATTGGCGCTGTCGGCATGACCTTCTGCCTGAGCGGCGTGGCCGTAATCTTCTTCAGCCATCAGCATCAGGGACTGTTGGTATGGTTCCTCGTTGCCTATATCGCATTCTTCGCCATCTCCGAAGGCGCAGTCATCTGGGTATACATCAGTGAAGTCTTCCCCAACCGCGTGCGCTCGAAGGGCCAGAGCCTGGGCAGTTCCACACACTGGATCATGAACTTTGCCATCTCCCTTGTCTTCCCCTACTTCGCGATGCACTTTGGGGGTGGCTATCCCTTCGTCTTCTTTGCCGTCATGATGGCGCTGATGTTCTTCGTCGTGCTATTCACCTTCCCGGAGACCAAGGGAGTCACGCTGGAGGAAATGCAGCACCGGCTGGGCATTGAATATTAGGGACCTGAGATCAGATGAGTGCCCTAAGGCTCGATTTCCTACGGCCATAACTTGACATCTACGTCACAGGCATGTGTGACGTGGAGGGATGGACATCACTCCTGCGCTTTGCCATACTATGCGTGAAGGATGCGGAGGAGCGGTTGCTCCCAGAGCATCCTCGGAAGTTGGATTGAATGTCTTTTCTTGCGCCTTTGTTTTTGGCCCTCCTCCCTCTCAACCTTACCGTCGCAATCGTTTCCCTGCGTGTTTTCGCTTCCTGGTTTAGACTTTCGGATGCACAACCCGACCGCCCACATTGCGAAACGGGCTGGAGTCTATTCCGAATGCATCGCACTCTTCGGCTGCTCGCAGTTCTGCTCACCTCCGCTTGCGCTTTCGCGCAAACCCCTCCCCTCCTCCCGATCCCTACAAGCCGGTGCTCGATCGCCTGCAATCCGTCACGGTGGTTCCGCTTTCGAGCTGGCAAGCCCACGCGGCTGATCTTGCGCATGGTGAAGATCCGGCGGCGCTCAGCACCTCCGGCTGGGCCGAGGTCAAGCTGAAAGAAGACTGGAAAGGTTCGCGCTGGCTGATCACGAAATTCGACGTCCCGGCGCAACTGAATGGGTACAGCTTGCAGGGCGCGAACATCGCACTGGACTTGCACGTGAGCAGCGATGACGCCGTTCAGGTCAGCATTTTCGCCAACGGCTCGATGGTTTCGCGCGGCGATGAGGACGGGCAAGTTCCGATCACGCTCATCCAGAATGCGCAACCGGGTCAGGCGCTGGCGCTGGCGGTGCGAGTGCTGGACTCCGGTGGTGGCGGGTGCTGCGGCGGGAACTCGACCCGGATCGAGCGCGCCGAATTGCGGATCGAGCCTTCGGCCAGCCGTCCGGATCCCGCGCTGATGCGCCTGGAAATTCTTTCCGCGGAGCCGCTCATTGCCGCTTATCCCGACGGGAAGGCCGAACGCCAGCAGCAGCTCGACGCGGCAGTGAAGGCCATCAAACTTGACGCGCTCGACAAAGGCGAGCAGCAGTCGTTCGATGCCTCGCTGCGCGACGCGCAAAGCAAACTCGAAATTTTGCGGCCGTACATGAAGCAATTCAGCATTGCAGCGGTCGGCAACAGCCACATTGACATGGCTTGGCTCTGGCCGTGGACCGAGACGGTCGAAGTCGTGCGCAACACCTTCGGCACCGCGCTGCAACTGATGCGCGAATATCCCGACTTCAAATTCACCGCCAGCGCCGCGCAGGCTTACGAGTGGATCGAAGAAAAATATCCTGCCATGTTCCAGGAGATCCAGCAGCGGGTGAAGGAAGGCCGCTGGGAGGTTATCGGCGGGATGTGGGTCGAGCCGGACCTCAACATGCCGGACGGCGAATCGCTGGTGCGGCAAATTCTCTATGGCAAGCGCTATTTCCGGGAGAAGTTTGGCAAGGACATCAACATCGGGTGGAACCCGGACAGCTTCGGCTACAACTGGCAACTGCCGCAAATTTACAAGCGCTCGGGCATTGACTATTTTGTGACCCAGAAATTGCTTTGGGCGTCGGAGTTCACCAAGTTTCCTTATCGGCTGTTCTGGTGGCAGGCACCCGACGGCAGCCGCCTGCTGACGTACTTCCCCAGCGACTACGCCAATCAAATTGATCCGCAAAAGATGGCGCGCGACTCGGCAACTTACGGGCCGATGATGTGGAAGTACGACGGCGGTACCAACTCAGCGCCCGCCGGTGCGCTGGACATGATGTACCTGTACGGCGTGGGCGATCACGGCGGCGGGCCCACGCGGCTGGACTTTGACACGGCGCTGCGCTGGCAGAAGCCCGACGTTGTTTATCCGCGAATCAACTTCTCAACCGCCGGGCAATACTTTGCCGATCTGGAAAAAAACAAGAACGAGCTGAAGATTCCAACCTGGGATGGCGAACTCTACTTCCAGTACCACCGCGGTGTGCAAACGACCCAGTCGGAGGAGAAGAAGTTAAACCGCCGGAATGAGGGATACCTTCTGAACGCGGAGAAGCTGGCGTCCATCGAGATGCTGTTCTTAGGTCAGTATCCAGAATCGCAGCTCGATGAAGCGTGGAAGAATGTTCTGTTCAACCAGTTCCACGACATCCTGCCGGGGTCGGGCATTCACATCAACTACGTGGATGCGACGCGGCGCTACGACGAGGCTTCACGCATCACCTTCGAAGTGGATCGGATCGCGCTGCACGACATTGCGTCGCGCGTTAAGTCGGATGGCGTGGGTGTGCTGGTCTTCAATCCGCTGTCGTGGAGCCAGACGGGAGAAGTGCAATTTACGGTCCAGTTCCCGACTGCAATCAAGCAAGTGGCGGCCATCGATCCCAGTGGAAAGGCGCTGCCGGTTGAGGTGATTCAGAGTGATCCACAAAATAACTGGGTGTTGCTGCGCCTGCTGGTGGAGAACGTTCCCGCGACGGGCTACAAGCTCATCCGGCTGGAGCCGCAAGGAAAATCGCCGACAACAAAACCGAATTTGGTTGCCACCGCCGACTCGCTGGAGAACGAATTCGTCCGCCTGAAGGTCGATCCCAAGACCGGCTGCATCACCAGCCTGTTCGACAAGCGCAGCAATGCAGAAGCCCTCGCGCTGCCGGTGCAGAGCGAAGGGTCCCCGGCGGCGTCGCCGGATGGGCTGCCGTGCGGCGATCTGCTGCAGGCCTTCGTTGACAAGCCGAAGCATTGGGACGCATGGAACGTTGACGCCGACTTCGTCAAGCAGCACTGGGACCTGATGCAGGCCGACGAAGTGAAGCTGGCAGAAAACACACCGCTGCGGGCGGTCATTCGCGTGAAGCACCACTTCCAGAAGTCAAGCTTCGTGCAGGACATCACCATGTTCCCGGCGTGCCGCGGGTTGACGTCCGCATGCAGGCCGACTGGCACGAGCAGCACATCCTACTGAAGGTGGCGTTCCCGGTAAGCGCGCGCAGCGACAAGGCAACCTTCGAGATTCCCTACGGCAGCGTCGAGCGGCCAACAACGCGCAACACTCCGGCCGAGCAGGCACAGTTCGAAGTCCCAGCGTTACGGTGGGCGGACATCTCTGGCCCCACCCTCTCGCCAACATCGGGCGACAACCACCCCAACGAGGGCAAAGGCGGCCCTCGTTGGGGGCCCCGGTCGGGTGGGGCACCCAGGGGAGAGGGTGGAGTGGGTCCCGTACATGGCTTCAGCCTGCTGAACGATAGCAAGTACGGTTACGACGCCAAGGACAACGTATTGCGCCTGTCGTTGCTGCGTTCGCCGACCTGGCCCGATCCTGTGGCCGACCAAGGCCGTCACGAGTTCACCTACTCCCTGTATCCGCACGGAGGCACATGGCGCGAGGCGATGACCGTGCATCAAGGCTACGAACTGAATTATGGGCTCATCGCGTACGAGACCACGCAACATCCCGGTCCGCTGCCGGCAGAGAAATCGTTCTTTGGCACCACCGAAGATAATGTGGTGATCACGGCGGTGAAGCAGGCTGCCGACGGCGACGGGCTGATCGTCCGCTTCTACGAGTGGGCAGGCAAGAAGGGCGACATTCATCTCAACTTGCCGCAGCCGGGCGTAAAAGCCTGGGAGACGAACCTGATGGAAGTTGTTCAGAATCCGCTCGCGCTGGACGCGACCGGCAAAACGCTGGCCGTGCCGACCAATCCGTATGAGATCAAGACGGTGAAGGTGAGGTTTGGAGCGCACTAGAGCAAGAACTGTTTGAGATTTCTTCCATCCAGCGCCGATGCTTTATCACATAGCAGAGCGTCGTTCATCACAGACAAAGAAATCGCATCCATGTCACGATTCGCCGGGAGTCGGGATAATTAGTGTCCTTCGGCCTTTTTCCCCACCCAACTGCTGCCAGGCTGAGCGAGAAACAAGACCCCTGAACCTCCTTCTCCCGCGGTGAAGGTGCGCCCGTCCCTGGATCGACCATCGGCAACATCGCCAAAGGAGGCAAACCCCATGCCCCGCAAGAACGAAGTCCGCAATTTGCTTCCCCGCTTACTAACACCTGCAGCGACCGTGGCACTGCTGATGATGATTGTCTTGGTGTTGGCGGCGGTTCCCGCATTCGCACAGAATTCCGTTCCGCGGACCGCGCGCGAGGCGGCGGTGCAGCAGTTCGCGTTTACACCGAGCGCCCCCTCCGCCGGGCATGCCAGCAGCAGCCCCACGCTGGATTGCTTTAAGCCGGGAGGGAACATTCAGGTAATCCACGACCTCGGTGCGCCGTTCGGGGGCGTGACAATCGACAGGGCGGGAAATCTCTATGGACGAGACGATGAGGGTAACTACGTTTACAGGCTGGCCCCCACAGACGGCGACTGGACATTTACTACTATCTACAGTTTCCTCGAACCTATCTGGTCCTCTCCGGATGATGCGATATTGGGCCCCGATGCCGGTTATTACGGCGCTCTCTCCCAGGCTGGACTGCAAAACTGCGGCTCTGGCCAGTACTGCGGCCTGGTCTACAGGTTGCGACCGCAGCCAACTGCCTGCCTTGATGGCTCGTGTAGCTGGCTGGAGGATGTACTCTACCAATTCACCGGAGATACCGATGCCGCAGGTGGCGTCGTAACGGCCTTTGATAAGGCAGGCAATCTTTATGGCTACTCGGGTGCCGGTGCGCAACAATTAGGTGCTGTCTTTGAACTTACGCCCACCCCGTCCGGCTGGAGCGAGAAGGTCATCTACAACTTCACCGGCCTGGAAGATGGAAAGTGGCCCAACAGTCTGCTGATGGGAAGTGACGGTAACCTGTACGGAACTACCCAGCAAGGTGGCCCGTACGGCTTGGGTGTGTTCTTCCAACTGGTTCCAGCGGAAGGCGGATGGATAGAAAACGTAGTCTATGCGTTCCAGAACTCTTCCCCAGGCGGCACTGGCGGCTCGACCCGTCTGGCTGAAGACGCTTCCGGCAGCTTCTACGGTCTTGCCGGAGACCTGGCCGACTACGGCTTCGGCATCTTCAAGCTGTCACCCTCCGACGGCCAGTGGTACTACAACGTGCTCTGGCACACCGATTACGGACAACACTACGGGGAAATCTGGAATATGACTATGGATGTAGAGGGCAACATCCTCGCCACTGGAGACTCCTGGGACAGGAACAGCAATTTTAGTTTTATTGTTGAGGTACCGCACAACGACTACGGGCGATATGTAGCCTACTTCGACCAGCAGATTTTGGGAAGCAAAGGTGCTCTGGCAGTAAATAAGAGTGGGGGCAACCACTTTCTCTACGGCGCCGGGTGTGGACGGCTCGGCGGTAGCGTCTGGCAGCTCACCTATTAAGACGAACTGCTGCCCCACCACAGCCGCCGGTGCCCGACGAGCGGTACGCCGGGCGTTTCACCCTTGCGCTTGATTGTAAGGGTGGGAGGAAGAAATTCGTGCCACCCCTGAAGGGGGCTCGGGATTTGTACAACAGCCTACCCAGCATTCCGCGCCCAGCCACCCCAACGAGCACACCATCGGTGCGCGTTGGGGACCCCGGTAAGGCGTTCCATGCTGGGCTATCTTTGTTTCGTCCCGCGGAGCGGGACTGGTTCGGCGCACCTCGGAGGTTCCCTGCGAACCTGCCCTTTATCGAGAGCGCCGCACCTGCCGAGTTGACTCACGCTCATGACCCAATCAAACTGAAGTTATGGCTAAGCGACTGCAGGTAATTCTGAAGGACCTGGAATATCGGGAGGTCCAGCGGGCGGCTCGATCGCGCCACATATCTATTGCCGAGTGGGTGCGGCAGGCGCTTGCGTCCGCACGCCGGCAGGAGCCGATGGGCAGCATCAGCGAGAAGCTCGCGGCTATCCGCATCGCGGCCCAACACGAATTTCCCGCCGGAGAAATTGATCAAATGCTGACGGAGATCGAAGCCGGATATGGGCCCCGTCTGCCCGGTTAGGTAAGCACATCTCTCGCGGACTCAAGTTCCGCTCCTCCTAGGAATGTGCCAGGAAGGGTGAGTGAGCAACATAGGGGTCCTTCGACTCGCTGCGCTCGCTCAGGATGACAGAAGTTGAGGAATGACAGATTTCACCCGTCTTGTGAGATGGTGCGCCAGAAACAAGGGGAAGACTAGAATTAGGCGTGGATTGAAGGAACAAAAAATGGGGGAGCCGTTTAGCTCCCCCGTAGAAGCGACAGAGGCGATATCAAGTAGTCTGATTCGCGGGTCGCGTGATGGGTTGTACCCGATGCCAGAATTGACGACAGCGCCGCCCATGGAACCTGTCCCCGAGGTGGCGCGCATTCCCGGCGCCGAGGAGCGCAGCGTCGCCATCGACGGTGTGACCTGGCGCTACTGGTACGCGGGGTCCGGCCCGCCGCTGCTGCTGGTCCACGGATTTCTGGGCTATTCGTTTTCCTGGCGATTTAACGTGGAGCCGCTGTCGCGCGACTTCTCGGTGTATGCCATGGACCTGCCGGGCTGCGGCTTCTCGCAGCGCACGGAGGCAGCCAACTGCACACTGGCCGGCGACGCCGAAGGGCTTCTGTGCTTTCTGGACCATCTGGGGATTCAGCAGGCCGACATCGTGGGCTCGTCGCGCGGAGGCGGACTGGCTATCGTTCTGGGCGCTTTGCTGGCGAAGCGGAACATGCTGCATCGCATTCGGCGGCTGGTGCTGGTGTCGCCGATCAATCCCTGGTCGAGCAATGGGCAGCTATTGACCCGCGCGTTCGCCACCTCGCTCGGCGGCCAATTTGTATTGCGCGTCCTCCCTAAACTGGACGTCGTGCTGACGCGATACTTCAAGCGCCTGTACGGCGACCCGAAGCGCATCTCTCCGGGAAGCGTCGAGGGCTATGGGGCGGGACTCGAGGTTCCGGGGACTTTCGAACATCTGCTGCGCATTGTGAGGTCCTGGCATGGGGACCTCGCGCTGATCGAGCAGTCCTTGCCGGCCATCAGTGAGCTTCCCACGCTCTTGCTGTGGGGCTCCCGCGATAAGGCCGTGTTTCCCTCGTCGGTGCATCGACTGCAATCCCACCTCAAGAACAGCGCCCTGATTCTGATGGACGGAGTCGGCCATCTTCCTTATGAAGAAGTGCCGGAGGAATTCAATCGCATCCTATGCGATTTTCTCCTGCACGATACGCCTCGGACGCCGCTCGAGGCCGTGACCAGCCTGCAGGGCGTTTGAGCTTTCGTTACAGAAAGAACAAAATCAAAAGCAGCCGCGGATTTACACGGATGAACGCGGATTTTCTTTGGGGTCTTTCCAACACGAATCCTTGCCCTAAGAGTTGTCCAGCCCACTCGAGCAGGGCGCGAAAGAACAAAATCAAAAGCAACCGCGGATTCACACGGATGAACGCGGATTTTCTTTGGGGGCTTTCCAGCACGAATCCTTCCCCTAAGAGTTGTCCAGCCCACTGGAGCAGGGCGCGAAAAAACAAAATCAAAAGCAACCGCGGATTCACACGGATGAACGCGGATTTTCTTTGGGGTCTTTCCAGCACGAATCCTTGCCCTAAGAGTTGTCCAGCCCACTCGAGCGTCGCGAAAAACCGAAGTCGTCAAAAGCACCGCGGATTACTTCTCCCGAATGTGAACTCCGAAACGGGAACCTTCCCTAAACGGTCTCGCTCTGATCGCTCGCCAACTTTCGCCTTTTATTCGTATCTAATTGCCGCGCTGGAACTTGCGTCCTGCACGACCGTTCCTCCGAAACTGGCATGGGGCTTGCATTTCTAAGGATGTTGTTCGCCTGAGTAACGGGCGACAGCAGAAGGCCAGGGCGGTGAGAAACATGAGCACTTCTTCGGTAACACCGATTGTCAGGTTCGACGCAGCGCAGACGCAGAGAGCGATCATTCTTCTGGTGGAGGACGAATCGATGGTCCGTGAGGTCACACGTCAAGTGCTGGAACATGCCGGCTATGAAGTGCTGGAATCCGATGGCGCGCGAGAGGCCCTGCGCCTGGCCGCCGAGCACCGCGGGCGCATTCGCCTGTTGCTCTCGGATGTGGTCATGCCGGGAATGAACGGATTTGAGCTGGCACACCGGATCGAGGGGATGCAGCCCCATCTGACCACGGTGTTCATGAGCGGTTATACCGAAGCAACCGTGCTGCGGCAATCGGTTCAGGAACCTTGCAGAACGTACTTGCAGAAGCCGTTCACCATTGATCAGTTGCTGGGAAGTGTTGACAAGGCGTTGACCAGGACTGCAGCCGACTCGATGCCAGGCTCAGAAATGACCGATCTTTCCGCGGACAGCGCGATTAAAGCTGGAGCGACATCGGGCCGATAAGTTGAGTGAACAGCGAACGGTTCCTCGATCCGGAACTCGCGGACACTGCGGTTTGCACGGGGGAGAAGGTGGGACCCATGGGGTTCCCCTTCTCCCCTGCCGATTTGGGGCAACTTTGAACCCGCTACTGGCCAGTCGGGTAGTGCCAAAGTTGGTGCGCGGCCACGCGGCCAGTTAATCAAGTTGTCCGCTTCCGGACAAGAAATTCTAAACGCGGACGCTTGGCTCGCCGCCGCGGTTCGGGACTGCGCGATAACTCCAACATCTTAAGTAACTTGCAAGCCTTCTCCGCATGGCCCACAAAATGTATCTCGCTACACAAAGCGGGTTTCAACCAGCGATGACCATTGAGCACAAAAATCCTAACCATCCGCTGGCTGGACCGTCTGTAGGTGCATGAGGAGGCAGTATGGAACGCAGATACCTGGTGGCAACCCTGGCGATCATAGCGACCTTCGCGGTATTCTCGCGCGGGTTCCAATCGCTGCAACAGCTTTCTCTGCGGCGTGCTCAGCACGGTCAGGCCGTTACCGGCCAGCAGTGTGACAGGGTACCTTCCATCGTCTCCCACTGGATTGCGAAGTTTAAGAGCGAATTGCATCCCAGCTATCCCGAAGAGGCGGAGCTGATGGCCGAGATGAATCTGCCGATCGCGGCGGCGCAAGCGAGAGTTGCCGAGCAGGCGGTGAAGCAGAGTCAGGCTGCCGCTGAAGTCGCCATGCGCGAAGCGGAGCGCGCCCGGCGTGATGCCGCCAGAATGCAAGAGCAGATGGCGCGCGCCCAAAAGAACATGGTGCTTGCTCCGGTCGCGATTCAACTGCACGGACTCGACAATCTTGACGTCCGAGTGCAGGCCAGAGCCGCTGCCGTGGCGGAACGGATCGTCGCCCGAAATGTGAGAATGCAGGTCGCCGCCGCCCGACTGCAGGCGGTTTCCATGCAGATGCAGGACTCGGTGAAGCGGTCGTCTCCGTGCCCGAATCGGGCGGAGATGCGGTAGGACGAAGTGGCCAGTGATTAGTGGATAGTGGTAAGAGACCACCTGGGTCTTTGAAATCCCAAGTCTTAAGAATTGTCCTCAGGCAGCGGCGCGCTTGCGCGCGTCGCGTCGTATATCTCAACCGACAGCCCTCTGAGAACTCGTTGCTGCTGACCTGCGGCAACTCCACCCATCCAGGCAATCATCCTGCGATTCGCTTCGACAGGCGCTCCCGGCGCTGTTGCCATTCCTGGGTGGCGAAGATTTTGGGGCCTACCTCGATCAACCGCGGCAACATTTGAAACACTGAGACTGGCGTCCACTTCGTTCCCTGGCGGGTGCGGTAGCCGCGGCGATTCAGTTCATCAGCAATCCCGGAATAGGGGCCGTCCTGAACGGTCAGCTCCATGATGAGGAACAGCACCTCGCGCTCGGTGGCGTTTTCTTCCAGACGCGGCGGAGGGTCCTGGGCGACCTGCAGGCCGAATGGGACTTCTCCCGGAACGCTGGGCTCGGGGGTCTCGTCGGGCAGTTCGCGCTCCCATTCGACTGCGACCAGCTTCCAGCCCTGCTCGGATTGCCGCCGGAGGTCGTCCGGCCCAAACGATGCGGATACATCCTGGCGAACGCGCTCAGTCTTTGCCATAGCCCGATCCTGCATGCTCTTGAATCTAAATTTTTCACTAGTAACAGGCACAGCAGAAGTCCAGTGCGTATAAACATGCCACATCTCGAACACCGATAACCAGTTCGACGCAGCGCAGACGCAGCGAGCGATCATTCTTCTGGTGTAGTATGAATCCATGGTCCGTGAGGTCACACGTCAAGTGCTGGAACATGCCGGCTATGAAGTGCTGGAATCCGATGGCGCGCGAGAGGCCCTGCGCCTGGCCGCCGAGCACCGCGGGCGCATTCGCCTGTTGCTCTCGGATGTGGTCATGCCGGGAATGAACGGATTTGAGCTGGCACACCGGATCGAGGGGATGCAGCCCCATCTGACCACGGTGTTCATGAGCGGTTATACCGAAGCAACCGTGCTGCGGCAATCGGTTCAGGAACCTTGCAGAACGTACTTGCAGAAGCCGTTCACCATTGATCAGTTGCTGGGAAGTGTTGACAAGGCGTTGACCAGGACTGCAGCCGACTCGATGCCAGGCTCAGAAATGACCGATCTTTCCGCGGACAGCGCGATTAAAGCCGGAGCGACATCGGGCCGATCAGTTGAGTGAACAGCGAACGGTTCCTCGATCCGGAACTCGCGGACACTGCGGTTTGCACGGGGGAGAAGGTGGGACCCATGGGGTTCCCCTTCTCCCCTGCCGATTTGTAGCAACTTTGAACCCGCTACTGGCCAGTCGGGTAGTGCCAAAGTTGGTGCGCGGCCACGCGGCAAGTTAAGCAAGTTGTCCGCTTCCGGACAAGAAATTCTAAACGCGGACGCTTGGCCTGTCCCCGCAGTCATAGACTGCACGATAACTCCAACATTTTAAGTAACTTGCAAGCCTTCTCCGCATGGCCCACAAAATGTATCTTGCTACACAAAGCGGGTTTCAACCAGCGATGACTATTGAGCACAAAAATCCTAACCATCCGCTGGCTGGACCGTCTGTAGGTGCATGAGGAGGCAGTATGGAACGCAGATACCTGGTGGCAACCCTGGCGATCATAGCGACCTTCGCGGTGTTCTCGCGCGGGTTCCAATCGCTGCAACAGATTTCGCAGCGGCGTGCTCAGCACGGCCAGGCGGTTACCCGCCAGCAGTGCGACAGGGTGCCTTCCATCGTCTCCCACTGGATTGCGAAGTTTAAGAGCGAATTGCGTCCCAGCTATCCCGAAGAGGCGGAGCTGATGGCCGAGATGAATCTGCCGATCGCGGCGGCGCAAGCGAGAGTTGCCGAAGCAGGCGGTGAGGCAGAGTCAGGCTGCCGCTGAAGTCGCCATGCGGGAAGCGGAGCGCGCACGGCGTGATGCCGCCAGAATGCAAGAGCAGATGGCGCGCGCCCAAAAGAACATGGTGGTGGCTCCGGTCGCGATTCAACTGCACGGACTCGACAATCTTGACGTCCGAGTGCAGGCCAGAGCCGCTGCCGTGGCGGAACGGATCGTCGCCCGAAATGTGAGAATGCAGGTCGCCGCTGCCAGACTGCAGGCCGTTTCCATGCAGATGCAGGACTCGGTGAAGCGGTCGTCTCCGTGCCCCAATCGCGCCGAGATGCGGTAGAACGAAGTGGCCAGTGATTAGTGGATAGTGGTAAGAGACCACCTGGGTCTGAATCCCAAGTCTTAAGAATTGTCCTCAGGCAGCGGCGCGCTTGCGCGCGTCGCGTCGCATATTCAACCGACAGCCCTCTGAGAACTCGTTGCTGCTGACCTGCGGCAACTCCACCCATCCAGGCAATCATCCTGCGATTCGCTTCGACAGGCGCTCCCTGCGTTGTTGCCATTCCTGGGTTGCGAAGATCTTGGGGCCCACCTCGATCAGTCGCGGCAACATCTGAAAGACGGAGACCGGAGTCCACTTCGTTCCCTGGCGGGTGCGGTAGCCGCGGCGATTCAGTTCATCAGCGATCCCGGAATAGGGGCCGTCCTGAACGGTCAGCTCCATGATGAGGAACAGGACCTCGCGTTCGGTGGCGTTTTCTTCCAGACGCGGCGGAGGGTCCTGGGCGACCTGCAGGCCGAAGGGGACGTCTCCGGGAACGCTGGGCTCCGGGGTCTCGTCGGGCAATTCGCGCTCCCACTCGACCGCGACCAGCTTCCAGCCCTGCTCGGATTGCCGCCGGAGGTCGTCCGGCCCAAACGATGCGGATACATCCTGGCGAACGCGCTCAGTCTTTGCCATGGTCCTCACCTTGCGAACTGTGTCGCACGCCGTCCGGCTGCGTCGCCGGCGCGTGCGACCGGAGAAAGTTCGCCGATGCTTGAGCTACACGTCGCAGGCCAGATCTTTCGGAAGGCAAACATCTGAAAACAGGATAGATGCGCTGCCGGGATTCCGGCCGGGCTGAGGGTTGCGCGTTCGAATTCAATATTTCCTGTCCGCCAGCGGACAAGGCGGTATTTGTTTCGCGGCTGAATCGAGGACTTAGGGCACGGACGCAAGAACCCCGATGCAAACCCGCAGCGACTCCCGGCATCTGACTGGTCTTGTCCGGAAGAAAGTTCCACAACACACTAAGAGAGAAGGAATCCAAACTATGGCAGGTAAGAACACAGCAGCATTTGGTATTTATCGTAATCTCAGCCGAACTGGAACGCGGCGTCGATCAGTTGAGGGCAGCCGAGCTTCCGCAACGAAGACATATCCGTGCTGTTCCCGGAAAACCAGGGATCGAAGGATTTTGCTCATGAGAAGCACACCAAGGCCCCGGAGGGCGCGACTACCGGCGCAACCACGGGAGCGTTGCTGGGTGGCGCCTTGGGCTGGTTGGTTGGCATTGGGGCGCTCGCAATTCCGGGCATCGGCCCATTCATTGCGGCCGGTCCGATCGTTGCTGCGCTGGCCGGCGCGGGCGCCGTTGGCGCAGTGGGCGGATTGACCGGAGCTCTGGTTGGAGCGGGCATACCGGAGTACGAAGCCAAGCGCTACGAAGGCCGAATTAAGGACGGCGGCATTCTGGTCTCGGTGCACTGTGACAATTCAGACTGGACCAAGCGTGCCAAAGACATCCTCGAGCGCACAGGAGCGCAGGACGTCGCTTCGACGGGAGAGGCCGCGGCCGACTTCGAGAAATCGGACAGGCCAATTCCATCGAGAGAAGTAGCCTGAAGGTGATTCGGGGCGGAGTAAGAACCGCGCCGCGCCCCTAACCACAAAGGATGCTAGGACGGCTCGGAGTCAAAGGGTCGTCCTAATCGCATTCTCCGGCAAGACAATAAGCAACCTGCGAAATTCAACATCGAAAAAGGGGGCAAAAAAAGTGCGCAAAAAAGAAAAAGTAATGACGGCAATCGCCATGGCAGCAGAGGGTCTTGAATTAGCCGGTGAAGTGCTGGGTAGGATTCGGAAACGCACCGCGATGGCGCAGCAGGAGCGCCGGGAAAATGGTCAGCAACCTGCGCGACAACACGGCGGATGTTGCCGAACAACTGGTGGATACGGTCAACGAGAAACTGAACCGGAGATCGTCGGCTGGCGCCCGAGCCTGGCAGTTCGCGGCAGGCGTGGGAGTGGGAGTTGGAGCAGCCCTATTGTTCGCGCCGATGCCGGGTGCGAAGATGCGAGCAACCCTGTACAAGTCGGTGACCCGCTCCAACGGTGCAAAAGAGGAGATGTCGACGAACGACTGGAAGTAGACAGGGGCGATCCCGCAGCCACATTGGGTTATTTCTTCCTCTGCGGCTGAATCGGATGCTCGTGGTCCAGGTCGTAGAACTTCCTCGGCTCGTGATCGGAATTTCGCGTGACCGCGGTTGTGGCCCGCATCGCGGTGCGGGCCAACTGGCTGGCGGCAATACTCAGCGCGTTGGTGTTGGCATAGATGGCCTCGTCGAATGTGGCTCCGGAATTTGCCCGGGCCACCGCGAAGACGGCATAAGCATGGCCGTTCGAGAAAGCTATCGCAGTGTAATCGCCCACCATCACGCCCGACGAAGTACTCGGCAGCCAGCTCAGCGACATGGGCCCGGCGAGCGTGGTCGCGGAACTCCAGGTATTGCCGCCATCGTGCGAGGACACAAACCCAACATTCAGCTGGCACGTTGTCGCGGTGCATTGCGCGACCGGGTAGAAATAGTAAGTCAGCGCCACACGGGCCGAACCGCCGCTGGTCGCGGGATCGACGGCGATCGTGGGAATGAAGTGGTCCACGGTGCTGGTCACGGCATCGATGGGAATGCCGACCGGGGCCGTCCAGTTGCTGCCGTCGGACGACGTGCTGAGAACGATGTCGTTCGACGCGCAACCCGTGCGGAAGCGGCAATCCTGCCAGACCACATAAACCCTGCCGGTGGCGTCCACCGTGGCCGAGGGCAGCGCGGAAGTGCGCATGTTCCCGGCCACAAGATGGTCTGTGATGGTCGAGATCGTGACCGGCGCATTCCAGGTTTCTCCCGCCGTCGGTCGAGGTGAAGGAGAGCATTTGCGTACCATCGGCGTTCTCGATGGGCACGACGACCGTCCCGTTGGGCTGGGCCACAGGCTGGCCGCCGAGGCCGGTGGAGAGGCTCGCAGTGTTCACCGCCGCGCTCCACGTCAAACCGCCATCGGTCGAGGTGCTCATCCAGATAAGACCGTTGGCGGGCTGGCTGGGATCGTCCCACTCCAGGTAGCAATGGCCGAAGAATGGGCTGCTGGCGGTGTTGTCGCAGGTAATCCATTGCTTGTCGGAATCGTTGGTGGCGCTGACGATGATCGGAGATCCCCAATTCATCGCATCCGCCGAGCGGCTCACTCCCACGAGGTCGGTGCCGGAGGCGATCAACAGCGAAGCCACAATCCAGACTCCGTGCGCCTGGTCGAAGACAACGGAAGGATCGCTGGCCGCCAGGTACGTGCCGCCAACCGCGACGGTAAGGTTGGGCAGGAAGCCGTTCGTCCAACTGGCGCCGCCGTTGGTCGAAGTCGCAAAGCCGAGGTCGGATCCACCGCCGTTGAACCTGCGGCCAGCCTGGAATGCGGTCACAATCGTCGAGCCCGCGGCGAACATGCCGGGTTCGACCTCGGTGGCGTGCTGGCTGTCGGAGTTGGTGAAAGTGTCGGTGCTCAAACGCGTGACGGCGAACTGTTGCGGAGGCGGCGGCGGGGAGGGTTCAGAGGGCGTGCTTTGAGATCCGCCGCCACATCCGGCGAGGCACAGCAGGGCCGCAGCTGTGAGCACACAGCGCGAGCAGATTCTTGCCAAGCAAGTTCCCGGTGCCGCCATGTTCATCCGATTACCCCTGTGAGGGATTCGATTCGTATTTGACTTGCTGAGACGCGCGCGTTTTCGCATCCTGTATCGAGCCGTGTGCTCTGTCAATCCAACCAGATAGCGTCTCGGTTTGAAACACCGTCAACGGATATTGCGGGTAGAGCGGGCCTTCAGGCCCGCGTTATGGAGTTCGCCTAGTTCAAGAGCCCCGTAGGGGCGACACAAGAATATCTTTAGGTTGTGCCGTACCTACGGCACTCGGGATATTTATGACGACCTGAACGCGGGCCTGAAGGCCCGCTCTACCTTCTCAGCTTGTTTCCAAAAATTAAACGGAGACAGTACCTCCAGTCTCGTCCGGTTGCCGCGTTTCTTCGACGGCTGATAAACTCAAAGGTTTCCTCAATTGTTCTGGTTATTTTCTATATCACCCATGTCGAATACCACAGATATTGCCATCGTAAACGGCGCCCGCACGCCCATGGGCCGCTATTGCGGCAAGTTACGCGATTTCACCGCCATGGATCTGGGCGCCATCGCGGCCACGGAAGCCATGAAACGCTCCGGCGTCGAGCCCGCCGAGATCGATCACGTCGTGATCGGCAATGCGCAGCAAACTTCGGGAGACTCCATCTACGGCGCGCGGCATGTAGCGCTCAAAGCCGGAGTGCCGGTGGAAGTTCCGGCGCTCACCGTCAATCGCTTGTGCGGTTCGGGCATGCAATCGGTTGTGACTGCCGCGCAGATGATCCAGCTCGGCGAGTCGAAGATCGCGCTGGCTGGCGGCATGGAGTCCATGTCGCAAGCGCCGCACGTCGTACGCGGCATGCGTTGGGGCGTTGGCCTGGGCGAAGGCAAGCTGGAAGACTCGCTGATGGTGGCGCTGCTCGATACGTATTGCGGCCTGTACATGGCCAACACCGCCGAGCTTTATGCCAATCAGCAGGGCGTTACGCGCGAGATGCAGGACGAGTTTGCGCTGCGCTCCCAAAAGACCGCTGACGACGCCTACAAGGCAGGAAGGCTTCAGGAAGAGTTGACGCCGGTTGCGCTGCGCAATCGCAAAGGCGAGCCTTCGGGCGAGATGTTCACCGAGGACGACCTCCGGCGGCCGGAGACGACGATGGAAAGCCTTCGCAAGCTGAAACCGGCATTTGGCACGGGAGGCGTGACTGCCGGCAACGCCAGCGGCATTGTGGATGGCGGCGCAGCCGTGGTCGTGATGCCGCTCGCCGAAGCCGAGAAGCGTAATCTGAAGCCGATGGCGCGCATTGTGAGCTGGGGTATTGCCGGCGTCGATCCCAAGATTATGGGCTCAGGACCGGTCCCGGCAACCCGCATAGCGCTGAAGAAAGCCGGACTGAAGCTCGAAGACATTGATCTGATCGAAGTAAACGAGGCCTTTGCGGCGCAATACCTCGCGGTGGAAAAGGAGCTTGGGCTGGATCGCAACAAGGTGAACGTAAACGGCGGAGCGATCGCGCTCGGCCATCCGCTGGGCGCGACCGGAACGCGGCTGCTGATCACGCTGATGAATGAACTGCGGCGCCGCAAGGGTAAGTACGGACTGTCCACCGCATGCATCGGCGGCGGGCAGGGGATTGCAGTCATCATCGAGAATCTGCAGCGATAGGATTGCGGGTGAAAGAAGGCTTCCATCTGGGTGGAAGCGCCGGGCTTCAGCCCGGCGAAATAGCGCTCGGTCACGAACGGCTTTAGCCGTGGCGGCCGTTGGATGTGCTCCAGGGCTAAAGCCCGCTCTGGCAGGATCGTCTTTGCGGGACGGCCGAAGCCGTGCCCTTTCACCGGGTCATTACGGGATCTTAAGTATGACAAGCGACGAACGCGCTCTGCACCAACTGGTGTATCAACTCGAGGCGGCGTGGAACGCGGGGGACGCCGCCAGCTTCGCTGAGGCGTTCGCGGAAGAGGCCGATTTCATCCACATCCTGGGCGGATATTACAGCGGCCGAACGGCCATCGAAGCCGGGCACCGCATGATCTTCGGCACCATCTACAAGGGCAGCACGGTGCGGTACAGTGTCGAGAAAGTTCGCTTCATCCGGCCTGATGTCGCTGTTGTGTCTACCCGGCAGTACCTGCAATTTTACGAAGATGGCGAGGCGCGCGAGTTGCAGGCGCGGCCCTTGCTGGTGCTGGAAAAAAAAGACGGCCTCTGGGAAATCGTGGTCCTGCAGAATACGAGGATTATGGAAGTGGGCGCGCCAGCAAAGGAAGCGGAACGAATCGAAAGTGGGCGAACTGACCATCCATGCTTTTCATCCCGAACGACGAACGAAGTGAGGAGCGCAGGATGACAAGCGTTGCATTGCGAAAAAAGATGGATAACGCAGGACAAGCGCAAGATTCTTAATAAGGGAAAGCGAAATTATGGACATCAAAAAAGTTGGCGTACTAGGTTGCGGATTGATGGGCTCGGGCATCGCGCAAGTCGCGGCCACCGCGGGTTTCGACGTGACGGTGCTGGAGCAGGAGCAGAAATTTCTCGACAAGGGTTTCGCGGGAATTGAGAAGTCGCTTACCCGCCTGGTGGAGCGCGGTCCCGCGAAGGGTGGTTTGACGCCGGAGCAGAAGACCGAGGCGCAATCACGACTGAAGGGCACCACCAACATGGCCGATCTCGCCGACTGCGACATCGTCATCGAAGCCATCATCGAAAACGTCGCCGAGAAGCGCAAGACCTACGCGCAGCTCGATGCGATCGTCAAGAAAGACGCGATCTTCGCCAGTAACACGTCGTCGATTTCGATCACCGAGCTGATGACCGCCACCAAGCGGCCAGAGCGATTCATCGGCCTGCACTTCTTCAATCCCGTACCGATGATGAAGATGGTCGAAGTGGTGAAGACCATCGCCACCGCGCCCGAGGTGTTCGAGACCGCGGTAGAGTTCGGCACGAAACTGGGCAAGGTGCCGGTGCGCACCAGCGACAAGACCGGGTTCATCGTGAACCGGCTGCTGGTGCCGTATCTGCTGGACGCGATTCGAGCGTACGAGGAAGGTGTTGGCTCCATCACCGACATTGACGAAGCCATGAAGCTGGGCTGCGGCTATCCGATGGGGCCGTTCACGCTGCTCGACTTCGTCGGGCTCGACACCACGTACTACATCACGCATGTCATGTACGACGAGTTCAAGGAACCGCGATTCGCTTCGCCGCCGCTGCTGAGGCGGTTGGTGCTGGCGGGCTGGTACGGCCGCAAGTCGGGCAAAGGCTTTTACGATTACGCCGACCCGAACAAGCCGGTGCCGGGCAAGTTTGTGTAGGCTTGACGGGCGCGGGCAGGGTGGCATATGCTTTGGCATATGGCAACGAGATCCGGTCCCGAAAGGCATGTCAGGTTGTTCAAGAATGGCCGTAACCAAGCCGTAAGGATTCCGCGTGAATTCGAGCTGGCAAGCGACAGCGCGATTATGCGCAAAGAGGGTGAACGTCTGGTCCTGGAGCCAATACCGGCGAAATCTCTACTGGAATTGTTAGCCACGCTAAAGCCACTTGACGAGACATTTCCTGTGATCGAGGACCTGCCTCCCGAGGCCGTCGAGCTCTGATGCGCTACCTGCTCGACACGAATATCCTTTCAGACTTGGTTCGACATCCCCAAGGGCAGATTATGCGGCACATTGAGAGGGTCGGGGAAGGCCAGGTCTGCACCAGTATCGTAGTTGCAGCGGAGCTTCGTTATGGAGCAGCGAAGAGGGAGTCACCGCGCTTGACAACGCAGCTGGAAGCGGTGCTTGGGGCCATTGAGGTGCTGCCGTTCGAGGCGCCAGCCGACCGGGAGTATGGGAGTCTTCGTGCCCGGCTGGAAAGGCGAGGCAAGCCCATCGGTGGCAACGACATGCTGATTGCTGCTCAGGTTCTTGCCCTCGGCTATACCATGGTTACCGATAATGAGCGTGAGTTCGCTCGGATTCCGGACCTTGCTTGCGAGAACTGGCTGCGGCGGCCAGCTTAAGGGTGAGGGTTGGT
>CAVTMW010000019.1:0-18327 GCA_963735855.1 uncultured Acidobacteriaceae bacterium | reverse complement strand
AGGAAGAAGCCAGAATTGCTTTAACAAACGCAACGGAAGCCCGGAAGCAGAAGAAGACTGCGGAAGATAACGCAGCAGAGGCAACCCGGCAAAGGGACACTGCCGAAAAGAATGCAATTGAGGCGAAGCGCCAAGAAGGGATTGCCAACGAGGAAACAGCCGCGGCTGAGCGCAATGCGCGGAATCACAGGCTAGAGAACTGGCCGCGTACGCGAACGGAAGCCTCGGCGAGGATCCTGAAAAGAGCATCCTTCTGGGCATGCAGGCGGTGAACGCCACGCTTAGCTTTGGACAGCCTTCCGTGCCCGCCGCGGAACAGGCGCTTCACCAAGCAATCTTGTCGTCCCAGGTGCTGACCCTGCACGGCCACTCGAGCGATGTTTACGGTGTGGCCTATAGCCCCGATGGCAAGCGCCTCGCCACCGCCAGTTTGGACAACACAGCGAAGGTGTGGGACGCAGAAACAGGCAAGGAGTTGCTGACCCTGCGCGGCCACTCGGCCGGTGTTCACGGTGTGGCTTATAGCCCCGATGGCAAGCGCCTCGCCACCGCCAGTTTGGACAACACAGCGAAGGTGTGGGACGCAGCTACCGGCAAGAATCTGTTGACTTTGCGCGGCCACACAGGGTCTGTTTCGTGTGTCGCCTTCAGTCCGGACGGCAGGCTTCTGGCCACCGGTAGTGGCAGCAGTGACCAAACGGCGAAAATCTGGGACGCCGCCAGCGGGCAGAAGCTGCTTACACTGGATGGCCACGACGGCGATGTCACGGCGCTCGCCTTCAGCCCAGACAGCAAGCGCTTGGCCACCGCCAGTGCGGACCATACGGCGAAGGTGTGGGACGCCGGAAGCGGCAAGGAGTTGCTAACCCTGCGCGGCCACTCGAGCTCTGTCGAAGGTGTGGCCTATAGCCCCGATGGCAAGCGCCTTGCCACCACCAGTTTGGACAACACGGCGACGGTGTGGGACGCGGAGACCGGCAACGAGTTGCTGACCGTGCGCGGCCACTCGGACTTTGTTTACGGTGTGGCCTATAGCCCCGATGGCAAGCGCCTTGCCACCGCCAGTCGGGACGATACGGCGAAGGTGTGGGACGCAGAGACCGGCATAGAGTTGCTGACCCTGCGTGGCCACTCGAGCTTTGTTTACGGTGTGGCCTATAGCCCCGATGGCAAGTGCCTCGCCACCGCCAGTTTGGACAAAACGGCGAAGGTGTGGGACGCCCTCAGCGGGCAGGAGTTGCTGACCCTGCGCGGCCACTCGGCCGGTGTTTACGGTGTGGCCTATAGCCCCGATGGCAAGCGCCTCGCCACCGCCAGTGACGACAAAACGGCCAAGGTTTGGGATGCGGCGAGCGGCAAGGAATTGCTGACCCTGCGCGGCCACTCGGGCCCTGTCTACGGTGTGGCCTTTGGCCCCGATGGCAAGCGCCTGGCCACCGCCGGTTTGGACAACACAGCGAAGGTGTGGGACGCAGAGACAGGCAAGGAGTTGCTGACCCTGCGTGGCCAATCGGTCGATGTTTACGGTGTGGCCTATAGCGTCGATGTCTACGGTGTGGCCTATAGCCCCGATGGCAAGTGCCTCGCCACCGCTACTGATGACGGCACGGCAAAGGTGTGGGACGCAGAAACCGGCAAGGAGTTGCTAACCCTGCGCGGCCACTCGGGCTATGTTCTTGGTGTGGCCTATAGCCCCGATGGCAAGCGCTTGGCCACCGCCAGTGCGGACAAAACGGCGAAGGTGTGGGACGCAGAGACTGGCAAGGTGTTGCTGACCCTGCGCGGCCACTCGGGCTATGTCCTTGGTGTGGCCTATAGCCCCGATGGTAAGCGTCTCGCCACCGCCAGTTATGACCACACGGCGAAGGTGTGGGACGCAGAAACAGGCAAGGAGTTGCTTACCCTGCGTGGCCAATCGGTCGATGTTTACGGTGTGGCCTATAGCCCCGACGGCAAGCGTCTCGCCACCGGAAGTGAGGACGGCACGGCGAAGGTGTGGGACGCAGAAACCGGCAAGGAGTTGCTTACCCTGCGTGGCCACTCGGGCAATGTTCGCGGTGTGGCCTTCAGCCCCGATGGCAAGCGCCTCGCCACCGCCAGTTCTGACGGAACGGTTCAGGTTTACGCCATCGACATCCAACTATTGCTCAAACTGGCTCGCAGCCGGGTCACCCGCGACCTCACTCCGGAAGAGTGCCAGCGCTATTTCCAGACCGAGAAGTGCCCGCCGCTGCCGTGAACTGCCTAAAACGTTGCACTCTAACATTCTCCCGTACCTGCCGCGGCATTCCGGACTTATCGCTGCAGCGAGCGGTAATTAAACTTCGGCAAATTGCCGGGGCCGTCCGAATGTACCGGCTACGGTCCCGCGGCGGCCGCCATGGGCGTCTTCGCTCCGATAGCGACACACCGGAACAAGTTGTAGTGCCAGGGCCCCAACTCGACATACAGCCCCGGCCCTGCGATCTCGTCTCCGTTGCGGTCGTAGCTGGCGTCGGACAGAGCGTCCTTCAAGCGCCAGGTCTTTCCCCGTAAATCGCTCCACGGCGCCTGCACCCGAGCTTGCACATCGCTGTCGCTGAGATTCACGACGATGAGGTAGCGATCATCGCCTTTGATCCAACTCCACGCGACCAGATTCAGATAGCTCGGATTGTCGGGCCAGCCCGTGCGCTCGCACAGACTCCATTGACCGTCGCGAAAGGCCGGAGCGTCGATGGCTGCAAGAAGGTTCTTGTAGAAGGCCTGCAGTTGCGGATCGGCAGGTTCATCCGGACGTCTGCCCAGAAAAACCGGCAGCCTTACCTTTCGTCCCATCAAACTGGCCGTCGTAAAATAACCGCGCACCGGTAAGTGTGGAGGTCGTGACGGCGGCGGCGCGTTCTTTTTCCGGCGAAAACGTCGCGGCCGCCCGCGGCTCGTCGTGGTTCTCGATGAAGCGCAGCAGCTTTTCCTGATAGGCGAGGTCGGCGCAGAGGTGAAGCCTAACGTCCTCGGCATTGTCGTGCACGAGGCGGTCATAGAGCCGTTTGTCGTAACAGAAGTCGAAGCCCTTTTGTTGCAGCTCCCACTCCAGGTCCCAGTAAGCCTCGGCAATAAAGAGAAAGTCGGGATGGGCTTTCTTGGTGGCAGGGATGACGTCACCCCAGTACTCGGTTTGGGGCATCGGCCCAGCCCGAGTGCCCCAGGTGCGTTGGAAGACCGAATTCAGCAGGAGCATCGCCATGTCGCAACGCACGCCATCGCATTGGGCCGCGATATCGGAGACCGTAGCGATGGCGGCCTGGCGAAGGCCCGGAGCAAATGCGTTCAGCTGGAGCACGTCCTGCCATGCGGGGAAATAGGGATCGCGGCCACAGGCGCACACGTTCCCCTGTACATCAAGGTAGGAGGCCGGATCGTTCCTGGCGTCGTCGGCACTCCCCTGGATGAAGTACTCGGGATGATCGATGGCCCAGGGATGGTCAGGCGCCACATGGTTGGGGACGAAATCCAGGAGCAGCCGCACGCCTCGCTGCGCCAATTCCTTTCGGGCGGCGGCAAGGCCTTTGGGGCCGCCCAGATGCTGGTCAACGACGTAGCGCCGCACCGCGTAGGCCGATCCAACATTGTCTTCTGGCTGAAAATCCGGCAGAGCGCGCCGAAAGTCCTCCATCAGGGCTTGATTCCGATTGGCAATGGCAGCGCTTGCCGGGCTGCGCTCCCAGACTCCCATCAGCCAGACGGCGTCGAAGCCATAGGCAGCGATGGCGTCCCACTCAGCCGCAGGCACGGAGCCTAAGTCAACTGAGTTGCCATATCTTTGCCGCAGGTCCCAAAGCCAGACCCAGGTATTGATCTCATACAATGTGGGATAGCGCGGCCAGGTCGGCATTAGTTGGTCCCCGAATTCCTATTATCCACCCGTTCCGGCGAAGGCAGGGCAGGTATCAGGTGGAAGAGCTGGCCTTCAGGCCAGCGTCAACGGCGTTCCTGAGAAACCGGGGGTTTTAGCCCCAAGGTAGGGTCTCAAGAGGTGTTTGGGAAGAGGGAGAACGGGCCGCTGTCCCTTACTCCAGATAGGCCCTCGCCATCGGTCGCCACCACGGCCAATCGTGATAGCTGTGGTCGCCCCAAACAGAGAGCTCGTGACGAATGCCGCGCGCGCGCAGGACCGCGGCAAACTGCTCGTTCTTCTCCCAGCACATGTCCCATTCGCCGGTCGCGAGCACGGTCCGCATGTGGTTGTAGCGCCAACCATCGGTGCAGTTTGCCAGATAGTCGGGCGGATTATTGAAATACACGTCCTCGCTGTACCAGCCATCGAGGAAGCTCTTGATGTCGAACGAGCCTCCCATGGTCACGCAGCCCGTGACTTTGTCAGGATGGCGAAAGGCGAAGTTGGCGGCATGATAAGCGCCGAAGCTGCAGCCGGTGACGATGGTGCGCGGAGTCCAGTTCTTGTGCCACATCAGCGGCAGCACGTCGTTGAGGATGTAGCGCTCGTACTGCAGATGGCGCTGCAAACGCCAATAGGGGTGCGCCCGCTTGTTGTACCAGCTTTCGCTGTCCACGCCGTCCACGCAGTAGATCTGGAGCTGACCGGCATCAATGCGGTCAGCGACCGCGGCCACCATCTTGTTGTCTTCGTACTCGAAGTAGCGTCCCATAGAAGTAGGGAAGACCAGGACCTTCGTACCGTCGTGACCAAAGACCAGCATCTCCATGTCGCGTTGCAGATCGTGCGACCACCAGCGGTGATATTCGCGATTCAAGGTATTGAGCCTTTCGTTGCAGCAGGGTTTGGTAATCTAAAGAACCATCATTCTACAGAATGAGCACCGATCCAATCATCACCGACAATCCGAGTGTGCTTGCGGCTGCGCAAAGCCTGCAGTCGCGCCTGCGGAAGCATGAGCAGCTTGCCTCCCGGCTGATGGACGAAAAGCATGACGTCATCGTCTATGTGCCGCCAATGTACGATGCGCAGCCCGACCAGCGCTATCCTGCGCTCTTCATGCAGGACGGCCAGAACCTGTTCGATCCCGAGACCAGCTTCATCGAGGGAAACTATTGGCACATGGGAGAAACCGCCGACGAGCTGATCCTCAGCGGCCAGATTGAGCCGCTGATTATCGTGGGCATCTACAACACTGGCGTGCATCGCATCAACGAGTACACGCCGCTGGAGGACAAGCGCCTCGGCGGCGGGCGAGCCGATGCCTATGGCCAGATGCTGGTGGAAGAGCTGAAGCCATTCATCGACCACGCTTACCGCACGCTTCCTGGCGCCGAGAACTGCGGTATGGGGGGATCGTCACTGGGCGGATTGGTTTCGCTCTATCTCGGATTGCGCTACACCTGGGTGTTCAGCAAGCTGGCGCTGATGTCTCCGTCGGTGTGGTGGCACAGTCGCGCCATCCTCAAGACAGTAGCGCAGATCACGAGGAAACCCGAACTGCGGATCTGGCTCGACGTGGGCACGAGCGAAGGGCGGCGAGCGTTGCCCGACGTGCGCGCGCTGAAAAGAGACTTGATCAAGAAGGGATGGAAGCGCGGCAAAGACCTCGCTTACACCGAGGCGCAGGGCGGAGAACATTCCGAATGGGCTTGGGCACAGCGCGTCGCGCCCATGCTGAAGTTCCTGTTTCCACCGCGCGGATAAGCAATGCAGATCAGCCAGACGCATGCTTCCCCTATGTTCTCCTCCGGTACGATCGCGATCGTGGAAGAGTGTGACGCATGGCTGCGAGCATGACAGCTGCGACGATGAAGGGCTCGGTCCTCGGGGTCATTCTCTACGATATCTGCGAGGAGATCAGGCTGGAAGACCTGCGCCAGATTCTGGGTGCGAAACGGGTTGAGTCCAGCTTCAAACACGCTACGCCTGAATACGTGCGTTTCGAAAAGCCTCCGGTGGTTGAGTGCCTCGATCCCGTGATGTTGACCAGCGGCGAAACCCTGAACACGCAACTTAAGTATTACGACTACGGAGTCGTGAGTGTGCTGTTTGAGCTGGGGTTTGAGGGTGACTGGGAAGCCCTGGTGCGGCTGGCGGCGCGCTGGGTCCCGAACGCTGAGCTGGAACGGCAGGCGCAACAAGTTGTCCGCGGTCGGCTGGATCGGATCGCGCCCGCGATTGTGCGTCAGTATAGCGACTGGCTGAGCGAGGACTATTACATCTTTCTGCTCGGCGACGTTCCCGGCTGTCCTCGCGGCACGGACTTGCTCTCGCAACACGGGCCGGAGATCGCGCAAATCTTGCGAGGCGAGCAGACCGCTCTGGCGCGCAGCGAGAACGAGGATGTGCTACAGGCAAGCCTTTCGTACTACCCGAACGATCTGGTCGTAGTGGGATGGAATGCCGCGCTGGTTTATGACACACCATCTGGGGCCGAAACGTCGGTGCAAATCCTGGAGTACGCCAACTCGCAGTTGCTGGAGTTCCGGCACTACGATGAGTTGCTGACGCGTGAGCTCGGCGCAGTCTATCGCTCGCTCAAACAGCAGGGTGGCATCTGGCGTCGTTGGCGGATGCGCAGGGAAGCGTCACGGCTGAACAGTGTCACGGTGGAGGTGACGGAGTTGGTCGAACGCGCCGATACCGCCATCAAGTTTGTCAGCGATATGTTTTCTGCGCGGCTGTACAGGCTTGCAGCGGCCAAGGTGGGCGTCCCCGAATACAAGAACCTGGTGAAGGAGAAGCTCCACGCGGCCGAGGGCGTTTATCGCGCCCTCATCGACGAGTTCCACCAGAGCCGCGGCTTCGTGCTCGAGTTGATGGTGGTGATCATCCTGATGATCGAACTGGTCTACCTCTTTCGAGGAAAGTACTAGAGCTTGGATCTCGCGATCCTGATGCTGATGCTAGAATGTCGGCGGGAAGTGAATTGAATGCAGGTCTTTCTGAGTTACGATCGCGCCGATGGAGCCTTTGCGAAAGCGCTATCCTCGGAGCTAACCCGACGTGGCCTGTCGGTCTGGAGCGGTGAGGAAGAAGTTTTGCCGGGAGACAACTGGGCTCTGCAAGTTGGAGAGGCGCTAAAGCGTTCCAAGGCCATGGTCGTTCTGGTCTCTCCGGAATCGATGCGTTCAGGTTGGGTGCGGCGCGAGATCGAATATGCTTTGGGCGATCTGCACTATGAAGGGCGGCTGTTCCCCGTGCTGGTACGCCCGACCGATGACGTTCCTTGGATTCTGCGCGAGCTGAAGATGCTTAGTGCCCGGCAAGGTGCCGCAAAAATCAGCGAGTCTATAGCCGACACCATAAAACAGGTCGCATGAGCCTTGCTTGAATGAGCCTCTTCCCGCATGCCAAGCGAAGGGTATTTATTTCGCATTCGTCCCGTGACCGCAGATTTGTGACGCGGATCGCTCGAATCCTTGAGCAACACAAGATTTCCTATTGGTACAGCGCCACTCACATAGCCGGCGCGAAGCAGTGGCATGATGAAATTGGCCACGCTTTGGCGCACTGCAACTGGTTCCTCATTGTGCTTACGCCGGATGCGATTCGCTCCGAGTGGGTGAAGCGGGAACTTGTGTTCGCGCTTAACGAAGGTCGCTACAGGAAGAGAATTGTGCCTCTATTGCGCAAGCCCTGCAAATATTCTCGTCTTTCCTGGACGCTACCTGGGTTTGAACTCCTTGATTTCACAGTCGACTTCGAAGCTGGCTGTCGTCAGCTGCTGCGTGTCTGGAGCCTCAATTACAAACCTGTAGCAACTAAGCCACGAGGCAAGAAGAAGTCGAAATAGCTCTGCAAAACACCCAGATCGCCAAACGACAGATACACGTTACGCGCCAGCACCGGGTGAACGCAGGGCTACGTTGAACTCTCTTGCGAGGCGGCTGATGTCGCTCTGGATGGCGGGCTTTTGTGGCGGCGCGAGGTTTTGCGTTGCGTCAAAAAACATTTCATTGCGCGATACGGTCTGTCCCTCAACACGTGGATTCCGACTCGTCGGAAGCCGACGTGATGGGCCAGAGTCCACACGTAACGATTTAAGAGTCGTTGACTACTGAATCGGGAACGATATTCCTCCGGAAGGCGCGCTTCCTGGATTTACGACTGTCAGGGTTGCCGTGCCTGGCTTTGCAATGTCAGCCGCGGGGATCGCCACCTTCAGATGCATGGCATCGAGATACGTGGTGGTCCGCTCCGATCCATTCCAGAGCAGCACCGCACCAGGCACAAAGTTGGAACCTGTCGCAGTGAGATAGAAGTTTCCGCCGCCCGCCTGGGCGCTTGATGGCGACACTGACGTCAACCCGGGTGTCGGATTTACCGTTCCCCATTCGGGCAGCACAAATGCGCCGCGCAACAAGATCAATCGACCGGAGCCCGGAGGTTGCATGAAGCCCAGTCCCTCCTGAAACGCCAGTCCGTCTTTGCCCCAACGAACCAAGTCGGGGCCAGCCGGATTCTGAGGGAATAGGTTGTAGGCCAGCAACTCATAGCGAGCCTGGTCGTAGGACATCAGTATGGGTTGTCCCCCGCCATAGAAGTTGCTTCCCAGGAAGAACACTCGATCCAAAGCAGGATCGGGGGCGACGTCCACTCCTTGTACCTGCTGAAAGCCGCCGAGTGCCTGGCCGATCTGATACTGGGCCAACTGCTTCGGCGGCGTAGGCACGGGATCGGCGAAGCCTCCGGCAGCCGCATAGACAAGCCCGTTGCTCAACCTGAACTGGCTCATCCCGTTGAGAGTGCTTCCGTCAATTGCAGTAAGACCGTCGGCAGTGACATTCCAGCGGTAGAACTCGTTACCGCTGGTATCACTGTCCTTGGTGTAAAGGTGACTGGCGTCAGGGAAGGCGAGGCTTGATCCGGTGTACCCTCCGGTAAACTTGCTTCGGAACTTGCCCGTCCCGTTGGAAATGTCATAGATGCCGTTCCCCGTGAACGAGCCCATGTCGATGGCGAGGGTATTATCGGACCCGGGAAGTACAGCCAAGTCTCGAGCCGCGCCTCCGGGGGGATTGAGCGAATAGGTGGTGGGATCGGCCATACCGGTGGTCAGGTTGTACCGTGCCAGAGTCTGGGCCCCAGCCAGCGACGCGTAAATGTACAGGCCGTCGTCGGATTCGGCAATCTTCGCAGGCTCGCTGCCGATGTTGACCGGCGTTCCCAGGGTACCGGTGCTGGGATCGATGGCCACGATGCTGTTGCCCTGCAACTGCGGAGCAGTTCCGGGAACACTTGCATAGAGCTGGCGGGTAAATGGATCGAACACCAGATGGTTTGTATCCAGACTGATCACGCTATACACAGTGATGGGTTGGCTGGCGGAAAGACCGCCCCCCGGCGCTGGGTTAGACACACTGATCCAGGCCCAGCCCATAGCGGTGATTAACGAACTGTCAACCTGCGCGGTGAGCTGAGTTGCACTGGAGTAGGTGGTCGGCAGAACGCTCCCGTTCCACAAAACCTGAGAAGTCGAGGTGAATTGATTGCCGCTAATCGTCAGAGTGAAGGAGCCGGTCCCAGCCTGGACAAACGACGGCGAAATGCCGGCCAGAACAGGCAACGGGTTGTAGGGCGGTCCGCTGATGACGGTGTTGGTGATCGCCATGTTGTTTGACAGGTTGGGATCACCCTGTGCCGCGCTGACTTGCGCCATGTTCTGCACAGCTCCCGCATTGAGCGCTGTCACATTAATCGTGACCGTGGCCACACCATTGTTGGCCAGGGTTCCAAGGTTGCACAGGACAACGTAGCCCCCGCTGCAGTATCCCTGGCTGGCCGTCGCTGAGCTGAAGACTGTTCCCTGAGGAATACTGTCATTGAGAACGACCGGACTGGCAGGGTTGGGACCGTAGTTCGTGATGGTAAGGGTATAGCTGAGCATGGTTCCGGTGGATCCTGTGCCTGGCCCCACTGGCCCCGACGCCAACATCTGCTGGCGTTTTGGAGAGATCCCGAACCAGCGGAGAAGTCAGGATGTACACCCCTGAGGTGGTGCGAAATGCCAATCCATTCTGACCCCACCGTACAGGCGACGTGGCGTTGGAGCCGTCATTCAGCGTGCTCACTCCGATATTGCCATCCAAGACGAAAGTTGAGAGGTCGTACGCGCCGATGGTGGAGGGAGGACCATAAACGCTCTCCAGGATGAACGCCCGGCCGATGGTGGAATCGGGCACCACGGGTCCACTCGCCGGTTGGTTCTGATTTAGATAGAACGTTCCCAGCAGGGTTCCCTGTTCGGAGTCCAGTACCTCACCGTTTGTGAGATACACTCTTCCGCTGTCGTAGCGAATATCACTGGAATTGACGCTGGCATTCTTCTGGGTTGTACTGGTTATGCCCGTGGCGTCCACGGTCATCAGATAGTAGCCAGAGTTGTAGTTGCCGGCCACCCCGTAGATCTCCGTGCCCGAGGGTGAAAAAGCCAGGGCGCTAAAGGACACGTTGCTGGCGTTCATGCGCTGCACACCGTTGTCGTAAATCGCCGTCGTCCCGTTGGGGAACTGAAAGGTGGACACCACTACCGTGTTCGGGCTTCCAGGCATAACGGATAGTGCCTGCGCCACGTTGGGCGGATTGTACAGACCGCCCCCTCCTCCCAGGCTAAACTGAAGGCCGGCTTGCTGGGTCGTGAGATTGACCTGGCGAACTGCTGCTGCTCCGTTGAGTCCCACCCACAGAGTCGTTCCGTCGCTGGAGATCGCCAGCTTAGTAGGCTCGCTTCCCACCCAGATGGGATTGCCGAGCACCCCGGTTGCGGGATCGATGGAAACCACACTGTTGCCGAGCGCCGGACCAGCGGTGCTGGGGACGGACGCCCATAGAAGCTGGGTCACCGGGCTGTAGACCAGGTCGTTGGTGGCCAGCGGGAGGTAAACCGTGAAAGGCAGGGGCGCCGAGAGTCCTCCTCCTGGTGGGGCGTTATAAACCGTAACCGAATTATTGCCCAGGGCTTGCACATCCGAAGCCAGAATTGTCGCAGTCAACTGATAGCCGTTGTATGTGGTTGCCCGGGCCTGGCCATTCCATTGCACCACGGAGCCTGAATTGAAGCCGCTTCCGTAAAGCTGCAAAGTGAATCCACCGCTGCCGGCCGCAGCCGCTTGCGGGGTGATGGAGCTCAACACCGGCGGCAGGTTGGGGTCAATAGTAAGGGTGAGGTTTGCGACTGATACTTGAGTTGGGCTTTCGGAATCGGCGACCTGGACGGTGAATGAAGCCGTTCCCGTGCCCGAGGGTGTCCCGGTGATGCTGCCGTCACTGTTAAGAAGCAGGCCTGCAGGCAAAGCGCCGGCGGTGATACTCCAGGTATAAGGAAGCACGCCGCCAGTAGCCATCAAGGTAGCGCTATACGGAGCACCCTGCGTGCCGTCGGAGAGATAGCTCGTCGTGATATACAGCGGCGGGGCTTGTTGAATGGTGATACTCAAATTCGCACTAGCAGTCTGCATCTGAGCATCTGTAACCTGCACCGTGAAGCTTGAGGTTCCATACGCCGTAGGCGTTCCGGAGATCAAGCCACCACTGCTGAGTGACAAACCTGGGGGCAGGCTGCCCGCTGTCATGCTCCAGGTGTAGGGAGGAAATCCATCCGCCGCTTGCAACTGGGCGTTATAAGGAGCATTCAAGATGCCGGAAGGTAGAAAGGTGGTCGTGATGCTGGGTGTGATCGGCGCAAAGTAGCTGGAGATGTCCAGGATCAGTTGCGTTGTGCCGGATGCGTAAGCGTCTATCCACCCGTTCGTCGTGGGTACGATTGCCATGTTCGAGGTGATCGCACCGTCCAGTGCATTGAGGGTCGAAACCAGTGGTTGTTGCTGCTGATCGGCCCACAATGTCAAGTAGCCGAGAGCGCCCTGTGGAACAACCGTGGCGTTAAACACAAATGCCTGTGCGACGCTGGGCACTCCACAAAAAGCATCCACGACGTCAACGTAGAGCTTGCCGGTAAATGCGCCGATACTCTGCCGCGTGTCCAATACGCGGCATGGCTCCAGGTCGTACAGCGTCAATCCGCCCGGACCTGAAGTCGCGGGCGCGAAGTATCCATTAATGTCGATCACCAAGTCCGTGTCGTTGCTGGGATAAACCTCCACGTCCCCATTGTTTCCCGCGGGCACGATCGCCGCATTGGCTGTAATCGTGCCCGTCAATGCATTAAGCGTGGAAACAACGGGCTTCGACTGGCCTGCAGGCCATACCGTCAGGTATCCCAGGGGGCCCTTAGGAACTGCGGTGAAGTTCAGCGAGTAAGCCTGTGCGGTGTTCGGAATGTTGCAGGAAGCCGCCTCCAGAATCGGGAAATCACGCGACGTGCCGCCGCTCAGGAACGGTCCTCCCAAATCTCCATTTGGCTTGCGTGTGTCCGCCACGCGGCAGGGCGTCAGAGGATAAAAGCTTAACGCCGTGTTGTCGGTTGCCGGCACGAAGTAGCCGTCAATATCAAGCACGACGTCCGTCGTGTTCGAGACGTAGACGCTGACGGCTTGTCCAACACCAGCGGGCACGATGGCGGCATTCGCCTTGATCCGGCCATCCAGGGAATTCAACGTGGATACGAGCGGCTGCTGCTGTCCTGTCGGCCACACGGTCAGATAGCCCAGAGGCCCGTGCGGCACCACGGTTACATTCAGCGAATAGGCTGCTGCCGTGTTTGGAATGTTCTTACAAGGGCCGTTGGGGATGGCGAAGTCACGGGAAGACTGCCCCTGAATTGGTGGACCGCCAAAGGGTCCGTTTGGCAGCCTGGTATCAACTACCCGGCAGGGAGCCGCAGACACAAATCGCAGGGCGGTTTGCGCACGAGCTGGCAGAGATATTCCGAAGAGGATGAGAATCAGGATGAACAACAGCGAGCGGCGCATGGGTTGCATAGGCTTTCTCCAGCAGGGTCCGCACCGACCTGATGAGCTTTTAAATCGACACTATGCGCTCATAACCGTCCCAAATCAACAAATAAAAAGCGAGACTAGCTGCAAATTCAGCCACCACCACAACGGTGCCGATAGATCGTCCGGTTCCAAAGTGGTGCTGGTTGTGCTCAGAGCAGACGGCACCGTGGCGCAAGGGTAGTGTGATCTCTTTGGTGGCCCGTTATCGTCGTCCCGCAAGATGCAATAACGTCTCTGTGCGCGGCAGAGAAGCCGAAGGACAGTGTTTACGCGGTTCGAACGCCGTCCACCGGTGAAACCGGGTGCAAAACCATGGAGTCGGTTTTGGAGGTTCCGCGCTGTCGTAATAGTTGGAGAAAGTTGGTCGGGGAGAGAGGATTTGAACCTCCGACCCCCTGGTCCCGAACCAGGTGCTCTACCAGGCTGAGCCACTCCCCGACATTGGACGGCTGCGCCTTGAAAGCTAGACGCAGTCGGCGCGCGCAATCGCTGCAGGACGCAGCGTCAAAGCACGCCAGACCTCGATTATAGCAGACGATTTCCGGGGCGGCCCATCGGGTCTCGATAGCATGCACGCGTTCTTGCGCGCTGTGCATCCAGCTGGCAGCGCTTTCGGCGAGCCTCAGTATCCTGGGACGAACGGTTTTCTCCTTAGCCCTTCTTAGCCTGGCTTTTCTGTAAGCCGATGCTCCGCGGGTGGGGTAGCTCATTGCGCCCGAGGCTTAACTTGACTTGCTGCGCGCCAGCGCTCGCTTAATGGTCTCGTCCAGCGCGCCCTTGGCCTTGGCGTATTCGTCGGGCGTAACCTTGCCCTGCTGGCGATCGATCTCCAGTTGGAACAACTCTTCCTTCATGGCTTCCAGAAGCAGCGCATTGCGATCGCGGGGAGCGCGCCAACTGCGTGAAGTCGGCTAAATCGGCAGTCAGGGGTGCCTCACCCTTGTCGCCCGCATCTGGCGACAGGGCCGGAACAGGCGCCACGATTCGACTTCGAAACCACGTACGCGCCGCCCATCACCAGCACCAGCGCGAACGCTCCGAGAATGATGGCGCGATACTCGTGCAGCGGGTCGGGCGCATCTACGGGCGCGCCCAATCCGCCACCGGGACGGTTGTCGTTGGCCGCCGCTTGCGATCCGCCCATGGCTCCGCCGGCTGCCTCACCTCCGCCTTGAGCGCGTTGCTGGCCTTCGGCCTGGAAGATGCCCGCGCCCGCGATGCGGAAGCTGAGGTCCTGTCCCGGCTTGACGTTCGTCACCACCATGATTCCGGCGCCGGTCTCGTCGGGCATGGACTGAAATTGCTGCGGATTTTTCGGCGTGAATGTCATGCCCTTCGGCGTCATGACCACGAAGTGCTGGACATCCGCCAGCGGCTTGGGCGAGATGCTGGCCTCGCCGCTGTAGGGCAGGTGATACGACACCTGGAACTGCGTCTCGCCGGGACGCAGCGGGTAGTTGAAGGCGTAATGATTCTTCTGCGACGCGGGCGAAAGCTCAACCGCGATCGGCTGTCCGCCCGGGCCCTTGGCCTGCGCCGATTCCACCTCCGCGCCGTCGGGCAGCACAATCTCGAAGGTGCGCTTGTCGTCGGCCAGGGTGCGCGGCGGCTGCGACTGATTGCGAATTGCGTACAGCGTGATCCCCTGCAGCTGCTTGCCGTCGGTCTGGTAGCGGTCCACCTCGACAGTCTGGCTCAGGCCGTCAAGCTTCTTAGCCGAGTCGTAGACCGTGAGCTCGGCCGTGGTCGATCCGGGCATCAGCGGACCACCCTGGGGGAAGTAGTTCACCCCATCGTGGGTAGCCCGCACCATGTGCGGCGCATTGGCATCGGCGGGCGCCGCGAACGAGAAAGTGGCCGCCGGCGTCGCTCTTAGTACTGGCAACTTCTTGCATCCCTTGCGACAGCGAGAGCAGTGTGACCTCGTCCCCGGCCGAGGGCTTGCCGGTGGTGGCGTTGGTGACCTTGCCAGTGATGTTCTGGGCGGCGGCCAAGGAGGAGAGCGCGAGTGTGCAAACCGCAAATCTCCTGGCGAGCCTTTGAAACTCTGAAGCAGTGCGGAAACGTGCTAACGCCGAATGAGCCAGCCCCGGAACGGGGCGGTAAATCTTAGCCCAGCGCTTCAGCGCTGGGTAGGCGAGGAGAAGAATCCGAGTGCCGTAGGCACGGCAGAGAGAATTTCTGACAATCGGGTGGAGCACGCCTTCAGGCGTGCATTCCAGGTCGTAAGAGTGTGAGAGGGCTTTAGCCCCCGAGGCAATCTTCTCCTTTACCTCAGCGGCTAAAGCCGGATATCTACAAGCTTCCTTAGGCACCGCTGAAGCGGTGCTCCACCCATCGCAACCCAACCTATTCATGCCCGGCCCTCGTTCGGGCTTCCCGGCCGCCTTGTCCCGTGCCTCACCACCGCCCGCGCCTTCTCGATCGACTCAATCTCGGCCAGGATCGCCGCCGCTTCGTCCTCCAGCGACGCCCGCTGAACGGCGTAATCCTGCTCGCTCAACTTGCCGGCCTTGTACTCAAAATTGAGGTCGCGCAAATTCTCGTAGGTCGCCTCTTTGCGCTCCAAGCAGATACGTGAGGCGCGTCTTTTTCTCGCCGGTTTCCACTTCGCCCGGCTGATAGAAGACGTAAACGAACAGGCAGGCGGCAAACAGCGCGCATCCGAAGAGCACGAACGCGATTTCCTGTCCTGCCAGAGCAAATGCAAAAAGCGAGTAGATCAAAATTCTGTCTCCTGACGGGCCTTCTTGCGCAGCTCATCGAGCTCGGCGGCGCCGAGTTGCGGGGACGGCACCGGCTGCGCCACAGCGCGTGACTTCCACCGGCGCACAAACCAGATGGCCAGCGCGAGCGCGGCGGCAAACACCGCGAACGGCATGATCCATGCCACGCGATTGAAGCCGGTGGTTGTAGGCGCCGCCAGCACCGTGTTGCCGTACTTCTGCACGAAGCTCTGCAGCACCAGCGAATCGCTGTCGCCGCGCTCCAGGCCGGCAATCAACTCGTTGCGCATGCGCTCGGAGTAGGTGCAGCCGACATGGTTGCACTCCAGCAGAATCTGATTGCAGCCGCACATGCACATCAGCTGGTGCCCGAGCTTGTTGAAGCGCGCGTCGGTGTCGGCGCCCAGGAAGAGCATGGCCAGCAGCGCGATGAGCAGGAGCTGGGCGATGCGAGGTATCGGGTTTCGAGTCTCAAGTTGCAAGTTATGAGTACCCAAATTCGCAGGATGGAGTGGCTCGCGATTCGCCGGCGACAACAGCGCTATTTACTACTCGATAATTCCAATCCGCTGATTCAGCAAATTCCCATTTCGGAACACTATTACCAGTTTGCCAATACCCCCTCACCCCCACCCTAATACTTGGAATCAATAGGTTAGCCGGAAATTGACGGCAAAATATGCCGAAGAAAGAAGTTATAGCCATCCAATTGACCCCCAATGACTTAAGCGACGAAATTTGTCCATTTTCTGAACTCCAAGCCGCCACCTATTATTCAGGTGGTAAACAAAAATCCGCGCCATTTGCAAAGACCGTGCCGCCTGCGTTGCGCAAAGACACTAAGCCTCCTGCCGCAAGTGTAGCGCCCGGCGCGCCGTTGTCAAGATTACGAAGGTACAGGTTTGGTAACTGTACTTTCGTAACAGTTCAGGCCGAGGGTAACCAATTGAACCGCGGCACGAATCCGCCCGGATCTGTTGTCACTGGCTTCATACAACCGGGAAACCACGCCGGTTTTTGTATCGTCCCGCGTTGCGAGACTGGATTATTCCGCGGTGCGAACATCATTCCGTCAACCAACTTGGTTTTGTCAGCCCGAGCGGAGGGACCTGCGGTTTTGTGCCGTCCCTGAAGGGACTCGAGTTCATAATTCACGCTTACCCAGCGCTGAAGCGCTGGGCTAAGATTTGCCGTCCCGCTTCGCGGGACTGGACCGTCACCGCGCCCGACTTTGCTCATGGTACGTGCACCAACGGCTGTGGTGGCGCAGGCACCTGATATCTCGCAATCAAGATTCGCCGCAACCTTTCTTTGTAGGTCTCAAACGCCTGACGCATTCTCACAAGCTCGTGGTCGAGTTGTAGCCTGATCTTGTAGTCGTCAAAGAATGTGTTTTCCATCACAAAGCAGGTCAGGAGCGAAGTGAACAGCCCGATAGCCCATTGCCGTGGGTCTAGACCGGTGTAGTTAAGCTGCCAGCGCTGACCTTCTGCCGTTTTGGTAATCACAAAGCGTTCGCACAGAGCCAAGGGTGTTGCGTGGGAACCAAGCTCAGATAGCTCGCACCATTTCTCGTGCAGTTCTTTCAATCCTTCAAAAAGCCCCTGCTTCTTGGAACGCTCAAACGCATCCCTGAAAGCCTCCTCCTGAATGGGTTTGTCAAGCCAGACCGCTTGCAGCGCCGGGTCTTTCAGCATGTGATGAGCGTGCGCAACAAATTCAATGGCATCCCGAAGAATGGATCGCCCTTCGGCCAAGCAGCCGCTGAACGCGAGCTCTATCGCGATCCGCATCTTGGCATGGGCGTTGGTATACAGAATCACAGGAAACACGCGACTGGCATCACGAGCTACCTCTAGGTCATTAATCTCCCGAAGCCAAATGGCGTCCAGTAAGTGATAGTATTTCCACATTTCGGAGAAGCTCTGGATGCTAGCGAAAAAGTTCTGGCGCCTGGCAGCGTAGTATTCGCGGTACTCAGCCGGGATATTCTCTAACTCAAATTGAACGAGGATATCCTTCTGCTCTGGTTGTTGAGGTGTTGTGACGGCCGTTCCCTGCTCTTCAGTCACTGCCCACTCCCACTGCTCCTCCCCGCACCGCCTCCTCTGCCGCGCGCTCCTTCTCCCTCACCGCAACCTTTGCCGGCTTCATGTTCGGAATCAGCGCGATCAGCGTTCCAATCAGCACCATGTGCACGCCGATCCACAGCCACATCACCAGCGGATTCACGTGTGCCTTGATGATCGGCTTGCCAGTGTCCTGATTGCGGCCGGTGTACACCAGATACAAGTCCTCATTCGGCCGCGAGCGATTGGCCACCATGGTCGCGGTCTGCTCACTGGCTTTATAGAATCGGCGCTCGGGAAACATGGTGTCAATCTTCTTGCCGTTCTTGTAAACATCCAGCACGGCCCACTCGCTCGAATAATTCGGCTTGTCGTCCTGGGTGTACGACTGGCAAACCAGCGTGTAGCCGCCGATCTGCATTTTGTCGCCGAAGCCCATCTCTTGCTCTTTGTCCTGATTGAAGGGCAGGCCGGCAAAGCCGATGATGACCAGCACGACGCCGAAGTGGACAAGGTACCCACCGTAGCGGCGCGTGTTGCGACGCGTCATCGTCACCATACCTTGGAAGATGTTCGCGCCGGTCTGTCGCGCGATCACCCGCCCGCCGCGCCAGAACTCGCCCGCCACAGTCGTCGTCACCATCACCGACAGCGAAATTGCCATCAGCGAATAGAAATAAGAAGCGTCTACC
>CAVTMW010000018.1:0-321148 GCA_963735855.1 uncultured Acidobacteriaceae bacterium | reverse complement strand
CACGGCTTCATGCCGCCGACCATCAGCGCAATCGCAGTCAGCAGGCCCAGCACGACCGGCCACAGGAAGTTGCGCTTCAGGCTGTCGAACGAGGTCTTGCGCCACGCCAGCAGCGGGCCGATGCCGGTCAGGAACACCAGGAACAGCCCAATCGGCACGTTGACGCGATTAAAGAACGGCGGCCCGACCGTGACCTTCGATCCCGTGACCCACTCCGACAGCACCGGAAACAGCGTGCCCCACAGCACCGCGAAGCACGCCACCAGCAGCACCAGGTTGTTGAACAGGAAACTTGACTCGCGCGAGACCAGCGACTCCAGCCGGTGCTCGCTCTTCAGTGTCTCGCGATTGCGCACGAAGAAGTACACGCAGGTGGCGAAGGTCAGCGCCAGAAACCACACGAACCAGATGCCGATGCCCGACTGCGCAAACGCGTGTACCGAGCTGACCACGCCGCTGCGCGTGAGGAACGTCCCGAAGATCGCCAGCAGAAACGTGGTGAAGATGAGCCACATGTTCCACATCTTCATCATGCCGCGCTTCTCCTGCATCATCACCGAATGCAGAAACGCGGTCATGGTGAGCCACGGCAGCAGGGAAGCGTTCTCCACCGGGTCCCATCCCCAGTAGCCGCCCCAGCCCAGCACCTCGTACGCCCAGTGCGCGCCCAGGAAGATGCCGCAGGTGAGGAACAGCCACGCCACCATGGTCCAGCGGCGCGTGATGTGGATCCACTTCTCGCCGGGGTACTTCATGATCAGCGCGCCCAGCGCGAAGGCGAACGGCACGGTCACGCCCACGTAGCCGAGGTACAGCATCGGCGGATGGATGACCATCTCGGGATATTGCAGCAGCGGATTCAGTCCGTTGCCGTCGGCGGGAATCTGTCCGCTGACCAGGCCGAAGGGGTGCGCGGCGAAATTCACCAGCAGCAGGAAGAACACCTGCACCGCCGCGATGATCGCCGAAGCGTACGCCGTCAATTGCGGATCGACTTTGTAGCGCAGCCGCAGCACCAGCGCATAGGTTGACAGCAGCCATGCCCAGAACAGCAGCGAGCCTTCCTGGCCCGACCACAGCGCCGCAAACTTGTAGGCGATGGGCAGGTCGCGATTGCTGTGGTGCATGATGTAGGAGACGGAGAAGTCGTTGCCGAACGCGGCCATCACCAGCGCGATTGCGGCTACAGTGACTGCGGCCCAGCAGGCGATTCCGGCGCGACGCGCGGTCTCGCCCAGGCGATCGTCCTTGCGCCACAGCGCCAGCGCGCCTGCGATGAACGAATAGGCGGCCAGCGCCAGCGCCAGCAGCAGCGTGAAGCTTCCAATTTGCGGCATGAAAATTATTTACCCGTATGAATCCATCCCGGACGAATCCGGTAGACGCCATCCTTGCACGAGTGCTCCCATTTTACTCGGTTCCGGCGGGCGGGGCGCGAATTGTGACCGCCCTCGCTACAACTTTGCGGGAGCGCAAGTAGCGTCACTTGCAGCCGCTGAACTTGAGCGACGCCAGCCTGGTCGCAAAATTAAAGCTGCTGGTCGTGATGTAGTACTGCCCGGTGTACCAGAAGGTGCAGCCATCGGAGGCATCGAGCGCCATGCTGCTGTAATCGCCCCAGCGGTTGTCGGAGGCGACCTGCGCGCCCGTGCCAGCAATGATCGGCACTTCCGGTTCGAACATGCCCAGCGGATCGGCGGTCGTTCGTCCTGCGGCCGCGAGCGACGGATACATGCTTGCACTCGATACCGTGTAGCCCATCAGAATGTCGCCCACCTTGTCCTGCGCCATCGATCCCATGAAACGATAGTTCATGTCGGGAGCGTAGGTGCCGGACTGGAACAGGAACATTCCAGTTACGTCCACTCTCTTCAGCGGAGCCCGAAACTCGTACCAGCGCATCCCGACTTGGCCACCCGAGGCGGTCACAGCGTGACTGGTGTACCAGTGCTGTTGGGGCAGCGGGCCCACCTGGGGACCAACATGGGAAGCGGGCTGGTCAATGTAATACACAAAGCGGTACATCAGGCGGTCGCTGAGGGTCTCCAGGTTCTCGCCGTCAAGCTCTGGAGCGCACGCTCCCAACTGCTGGCCCGGACACGCCGGAGCGTAAGTCGGGACTGCAATCAGTTGCGAGTCGCCGCTTCCAGTGATGGTCGCGCCCTGCGGGTTCGACCAGTCAATGTGGATCGAGTACAGCGACAGGTGGGACTTGTCAACTTTAGCGACCGACCCGATCAGGAACACGTCCTGTCCGGCGGGCGGCGGCGTGTTGGAATCGATGTCGGCAGGCAACAGGCTGGTGTCGCGTTGCGTGAGCTGGAAGCAAACCTGCTGCGCTGAGCCATCGCCGCGCAACATTTTTATCCGGTCGTATACACAAGGGTTGGAGCCGTAGTCTCCGCTGTTGCCGAAATTGTTCTGGGTCTGCACGTAGCTGGTGGTCCAGGTGCCGATCTTGGGATAGTCGGGGAAGTTGTCGTTGTGTTGGTTGTAGAGCGGGAAGGCAAAACGGTAATAGGCGCCGGTCGCGTCAGGAGTGGTAGACACCGCGAAGCACGCGGTCGCCGGGTTGGTGTCGATAACATTTTCGAATAGCACCCAGCGATGCGCCGCCTTGTCCCATTGCGCGATGATGTCGCCGTCGTTAATGGTCTCGCAGTAGCCGCCGAAGCCCGCCCAGAGCTGGCTGCCCGCAATCGGGCCAAGTTCCAGCGCGCCTGTCGTTTTGTTGTACACCGAGTACGAGACGTTCACCCACTGCACCACCTGGGTGTCGCCGACCGCAAGGTTCGCGTCGGATGGCAGAATGCCCACCCCGAGATCATTCACCCCAACCAGGTTCAAGCCCACCGAGTAGTTAGGCGAACCCGAGGCTGAAGACTGCTCGACCGGATCCACCACCGGTCCCGCATTCACGTTCGTCACGACAGCAAAATGAAGCCGGTCCGCCCGATGAAAGCCCCAAGGCTCGGAATAGGGCATCCGGGCCAGCGCACGCAGCGGCGGCGACACGTCGTAGGCAATCGCGCTCCGTACCGTGGGTGCGGGCGACGAACTCTGCTGGGCCGAAATTGGCAGGGCGCACAAGAAAAGCGAAATTGCCGCTTGCGCCAGAGGCGGGAAGCTCCATTTTCCATTGATCACAGTGGGCGTCGGTTCCTTTGTGTGGGGATATTGAGCAGCAGCAGTACCGCGGCATCTTACACCTAAACCGCACCAGTGTTCAGCGGTCACTCGGAACGCCAGAAGCGAAGACTCGAAGACAAACTCCGGAATTTCCTCTGGCGCATCACTGGAGCAGGTTGTCTGCTCCACAAAAAATCGGCACAACAATTTTGTTCGCACATCCCCTTGTCCAATGCCCTTTCGGCATCTAACTGACCATGGCGTTAGCGTTGCCTGCGGAACAGGGGTGTTCCAAGTGTCGAATCGGCAAAGAAGGAAAGTTATCCGGAGAGTTCTGCAGCGTGCGTGGGTTACGCTCCTGCTGGTCGCACCTGTCGTGGCACAGGAAGGTCTCGACCTCTGGGGCAAGACCCCGGCGGTGCCCTCCGCGCCGCAAAATTACCGGCCCATCACCGCCGGCGAGCGGGCCGATTGGTTTGTGCGCTCCCTCGTCGGTCCACAAAGCATGGTTGGCGGAGGCATCTCCGCCGGTTGGGGCACTGCCTTCAATCGTCCTCACGAATACGGCACCCATTGGGACGGCTTCGGCAAGCGCTACGGGATGCGCCTCACCGGCCTCTCCGTGGGCAACGCCACCGAGGCCATGCTGGGATCGGCATGGGGCGAAGATCCCCGTTACTTTCGCGTCGAGCACGGCTCCTTTGGGCGGCAGGCCGGCAACGTCTTCGATCTCACCTTTCGCGCCTATCGACGCGACGGCGAACGCCATGTGGCTTACGCCCGCTTGATCGGCATCTTCGGCAACAACTTCCTCTCCAACACCTGGCGGGTTCAAAGCGAATCTGACTGGCAGCATGCTCTGATTCGCAGCGGCGAAGGCATAGGACTCTGTGCCGCCTCCAACGCCGTGCAACAGTTTCTACCGATCATCTGGCATAGAATCCACCATCCATCGGCCGCCGATCCCAATCCCTGATCCAATGCCGCGCCCCGGCCGCTGGTCGCAGAACGCCGCACCGGACTTCAGTGAGTGAGTGCGGGCAGTCGCAAAGCGTGCACAAAAAAGCCGGAGCATCGCGCTCCGGCTTTGGTCATTGAAACCCAATCTTACTTGTTGAGCTTGCGGCGAAGGACGGCGAACGTGCCCAACAGGCCGGTCGCAAGCATGGTCAACGTGCCCGGTTCAGGCGTGCTTCCGGAGCCACTGTTGGTGAAGTCGGCGGTAAAGGCCAGGTCGGGTTGCAGACCCACCCCATCCCAGTTGTTGGTGAACAACTCGTTGAAATCTCCAGAGTTGTTGTAGTACACGAAGCTGCCACCCGGAATGGTTCCATTGCCAATCGAGATGTAGCTCTCGCCTTGGGACTGTCCGTAATACTGGGAGATGCTAAGAAACGCGACATAGGTGGCGCCCGGGGTTAGCTGGATGCCTAGGCCCGGACCAAACGAAAGCTGTGCATTGCCCGTGTTGGGGTAATCCACCGGCGCACTGGTGTAGAGCAGATTACCGGCATGCGTGCCCGTCCACGACGCAATGTAGGCGCTCATGATGATGTCTCCGCTGGAGTACGGTCCCGCCAGATACAAGCTGAAACTCTGCAGGAAGTCGTCTCCGTTGGAAGGCGCGTTGAAGGTTTCGCCATAGGTGGCGGTGTTGGGATATCCCAGCGGATGCCAGTACGGCTGGTATCCGGCAAAGCTGTCGTATTGGGTGTCGGCAAAACCGCTAACCGTAAGCAGCATTAGCGTCGCCAATAACGCTAGCAGGGTTCTCTTCATGCTGTTGCTCCTTTTGGGGAAAGGGGAATGGAGCTCGGACAACGGACAAACCCAACTGCAAGTGTGCAATTCCAGCTCCATTTTCGTGCTATATAAGCCCTTATCTGACAACACGACGAAGGCCAGAGGGGCTAGCAGGTGCATCCCTTTGCATGATTGGGATAAGCCAGTTCCTGTGCTCTCTGAGCGCGATTCCCGTTTCGAAATCGAGGCTAAGGTTCCCACATTTTCGTGCAATCGGAGGAGCTGCGCGGTATCATGGCGCCTCGCGCTAGATAGACCATGACAATGCCTGGAGAGGACGACAACGATGGCGCATGACGAACCCAGCCAATTGGCTGATGGCGCTAGGCCGCCGGCCTATTTCAAGGAGGCCCTGGAGGATGCGGAGCGTCTGCTGAAGTACTCCGCGGAGATCGGTGTCGAGGACATCGAACCCGAGACCCGCACCGCCATCCTCCACGCCCGGGAAGTTTATCCTTCTGGATGGACCGAAGAAGTAGCTGACCAGCTCCTGGTCGCGCTCGCCCGGCTCGCCGCCCATCTCAAACCCGTAACCGCCGACAGCCTGAAGGCCTACCATTCCGCCACCCGCCCTACCATGCGGGTCTATCTGTTATGGGCTATCCTTTTGTCCGCCATTATCATTCCCAGCTCCATCCTTACCTTCGTCACGTCGAACATTTCCCAGTCGATTCGCGCCGACATCGTCACCGCCAATGCGCTGGCGGTCAAGCTCAGCACGGAACTGGGTCCTCCGGAACGTACCGATCTCAGCTTGACCCAGAAAATTGCCGACCTGCAGGAGTACGGCTCCACCGTGCGCTCGATTTACGGCCACTCCCGCAGGTTGAACGGGTATGTGTTTCCTCATGTGCCTATCCCTCTGCCCCTGGAGCGTCCTCAGGAAGCGCCTGGCCAAAAGCCAGACTGGTACCAGATCTCCCTGTACCAGAAGCAAAAGTTTGAGCTGCCCGTTCCCCTGACGGATCTTGCCGCCGCCCGGGACAACATGACCAGCACCTATCAGGATGTGCGCTATTTTGCCCAGAATATCCTGACCGACATCTCAACGTTCTACGGGGCGATTAACTCCTGCATTCTTCCGATTCTGTATGCCTTGTTGGGGACCTGCGCCTACCTGCTGCGGACCTTTGAAGACCAAATGAGCAACCGCACCTTTGTTCCGACCTCGGCCAACTCCGCCCGCTTCCTGATCGCGGCGATTGGCGGGACCGTGATCGGACTGTTCGGCAATTTCACCCAGCAAGCCTCGGTGTCGCCGCTGGCCGTGGCCTTCCTGGTGGGCTACGCGGTCGAAGTCTTTTTCTCGTTCCTGGAAGGACTCATCAAGGCCTTCACCAAGAGCACACCCGCTGTTGCCCACCCCGCTCGGATCGCGGCGTCAGCAGGGAAGAAATAGTCCACTGTTTTCTGGAGGTATCTAGACGAAGACGGACCGCATATCGTCCGCATGAACGTTGGAGCACACGAATGCGAGTCACGCACAGCGGGACGAAATTAGGCCGAGCTGGACTGCGGCCTCGCCAGAGTGTCCCACCCTGTTCGCCTTGCTTTGGCGACAGGGTGGGATAGCTCCATCATGGTCAATGCTGGTTGCTGAAGGTTGCTCTCGTACCGTCGAATTTCGTGATGTGGATGGTGAACGGCTCAGCGTAGGAGTTGGCGCGATCGTTCAGCACGCTCACTCCCACCTGCTCGCCCAGCAGGATCGAGTAGTAGGTGGAGCTGCGGAAGTGGATACCAGCGTGGATGCCGTGTCCGGCGCTGATGTTCCATGCCAGTTTGGACAGTTCGCCGTTGATGGTGAGGCTGTCGCGGTCGGCACCGGTGTACGGCGTGAGGCCCAGACCGTCGGGGGTGGGCACCATGACGTCGGAACCGGCGGCCAACAACAGCGGCCGAATGAGCTGACTGCCATCGAAGAAGAACTTGATCGCAGTGATGCAGGCTCCGCCCACGGTCCCGTGTCCGGTGGGGTAACAAGGATGTGCCGGGGCTCCCTCGGGGAATGCTTGCGGCAACAAATAGCTGCCGTATTGTCCGCGGATGATCGGCAGCACGGCCGAGTTTAACAAGTCGTGATGCAGCGCCGACGAGGCCTGAGGCATCGGATGCTGGTTCGTCATCCGCGCCTGCAACAAAGCGCCAATCTCCTCGGGGCGCTGTCGCAGGTTGACAACCCACTTGTGGAACCAGGCGGCTTTCAACGCCCGTGTTGCCATCTCGGGTACCGTTCCTTTAGCGTCAATCGGACCGCCCGCCTGTGTGCCAAAGGTGCCGAAGCCGTGTTGGGTGAGCGAGCCGTTGTAGGGGTTACCGGGGTTGACGGGACATCCGATCTCGGCCAGCACTAAGCAGGCGACAAAGTATGCCTGATGGAGCGCGTCTACGTGGGTGTAAGCGTTGAGATCCCGGCCCATACGCATGTGGCGGTAGACGGAATCATACTGCAGGGTGGAAGATGGCGGGAAGCCGCTCTCAACATTCAGGTACTCGACCGGATCGGTGAGGTAGTCCGCGCCACCCTCGCTGACCGACAAGAATCGCTGCATTTGCTGGCTCATCGGCTGTACGCCCATCATCGACGGTTGCATCAGGAACTGCGATAGGTACGGCCCCCGCACACTTCCGTCGCCGGGAACGATCTGGCCGCGGAACAGATTTTGCGGCGTTACCGGGTAAGGATAGATGCTGTTGTGCTGGCGCACATAGGATAGGTTGTTGAGATCGGCGCAGGCCTGGGCAGCCAGAGAACTGCTCGGGTAGTCCTCAAAGTGCACGTCACGCATGAGAGCGGCCCAGTAGTGCTCGACCTGCTCAGCCGCGGTCTGCGCACTGGACACGGACGGTGCGGGCGGGATCACGGTCGCGAAAGGATCTAACCCCTCCAAATCGAAGGCCAAGGCGCCCATCGGACCATTCAGGGTTCCGGTGAAACCGGGACCGCCCGGATTGCCGACCAGGATATTTTGGAAATCGGAGAACCGGCCGCTCTGGAGCGCGTTGACCAGGCTCAGCCAGGAAGCCCGGTTAACTATGCCGAGGTAGTCGTGCTTCAGGCATTTGCTCCAGCTTCCGCTGAAGTCAGTGAACCGCTGCGAGTCGCCGTTGTCCGGCAGAGTGCCAACGTCGATCTTTTCGGCATCGGCCGTGTTATCGCGGTACTTCCAGCTGGCGTACGTGCGACTCGAGGAACGGTAGGGTACAACCGATGCCTCGGCCTGCCCGTGCTTACCCTCGAAGAAAGGCTCTAACGGTATTCCGACAGCCAAAGCGACAGCGGTGGCGCCGCCGACTTTGCCTATGAAGGAGCGACGGCTGGTGCCAGGTGATCCGGATGAGCTCTCCTTCCGGGGGTCTTCGCTATCGTTATGAGTTGCCTCGCCCTGGAGCGGCGTGGCCTCGTCCCAACAATCCTGCGAACGTTTCATGAGGTGGCTCCCTTCCATGGAATGGTCTAACTGGTGAAGCAGGCTAATCGGGAGAGTCGACAGAGGGCCGAGAGGTCGCGTGAGGCCTGCGTATTCCCTGTTCAGTCTTGAGGAGGCTCCGATCAGCGTGCGAAGCGTGGTTACATTTGGTCGATAAAGAACGTCAGCCATACGACGAAACTGGAGAAACCGGTGGCCAGTGAGAACAAGTCACTAGAGTAGCTTTGCGCCCAGGCCTTGGCTGTGACAACGGCCAGCGCAAACAATTGCCAGCACAGCAACGGTCGCGACCACGCTTTGTCGAGGGCATCGAGCTCCTAGAGTGTCTTAGGTTCGCCATGAAGATTCCCTGGAATTGTTCAAGGCCAGCTTTCTTAATTTGCTACCCGGATTCGAGGGCAATATACACCCAATTGCCTCCGCTTTGTACCACTTTCTTGCCGTTTCTTCCTTAGGAGGCCAAGGCAATCTAAGTTTCGCGGAAACGCTGAAACCTATCTTCAAGCTTCCCTGGTTTTAGCTATGGGGTCGAAGCAGGCAGCCTTGCTCGATGTAAACTAAAGCGTGTCAATATTTTGCGTGCAACTATATTTAGAATCTATATTTTGCAATCGAAACATGCGCTAAGTTGTTGAAAATAGGTAGGGTTCCAGAGGGGCGGTGAGAAGCTAAGGCAGATCGAAGCCCGATTCGCGAAGGTCGTGATTCGGGCCTTTCGGCTAAAGGCTGATGGCTAAATTGCTAAGTACGAATATGCCCTCGAAACTGAACTACACTGTGCTTAGCTCACCACGACTATGAGCACCGCAACGCAAAGCCGCGAAGTCATGTCCGCACCGCGCGGCCGCAACTACGCGCCACTGCTGTACTCCGCAGCGGTACTGTTCGCGGCATTGACCATCCTCTACAGCGCGGCGTGGATGTATTACGTTCGCCGTCCACCGCTGTCTCCGCAGGTCGAGGTGGGCTTCGACGAATCGTACTCTTCCGCCGGGGTTGAGATTAACAACGTGCACCCGAACAGCCCCGCGGAAAAGGCCGGGCTGAAAGCGAACGACCGCGTCATAGCCATTAATGGAAGCCGCGCCGACTCGGCATCGGCATGGAACGAATTGTTGCTGCGCATCTGGCGGAGCGCGCAACCCGGCGACACGGTGACCCTCACCCTGCAGCGACCGGGACAACCGCAACCATTAGTTATCGCTCCTCGGTTTCGCGCCAGGGAGGGAACGGGCGACACCAAGACCGTCGCCCGCACTATAGCGGGTCAGATCCTGGAGTCCTACCCGCTGTTATTCCTCGTCGTGGGATTGGCCGTCCTGTTTCTGCGGGTAGAAGACCGCAACGCCTGGCTGCTGGCGCTGGTATTCGCAACCTTCATCACGGCCGCGGAGACGCCAGACGAATTTTCCGCCGCAGCGCCAAATTTCCGGTTCTTCCTGCTCGCCTACCGGACCGTCTTCGGCAGCGTTCTCGCAGGACTGTTCTACTTTTTCTTCGCGGTATTCCCTGCGCGCTCTCCGATTGACCGCAAAGCTCCCTGGCTGAAGTGGGTACTGCCGGTACTCGGCATCTGTTTGAGCGTTGGCGGTTACCGGCACGGCGACTCCAGAGCCTTACCCTTTATCCTCGCGGTGGTGCCCGACCGCATCGCCCAGAACGCCCGAAGGGTCGTCGTTTACGGGTCCCTTTTTCTTGGACTCATTTCCCTGTTGTGCAACATGTTCAGCGTCTCCAACACAGACGACCGGCGCAAGCTCAAAGTGATCTTCTGGGGGACCGTCGTCGGAGTCACGCCCGCTGCAGTCATCGCGCTTTTACAGGAAGTTCTCCGTACCGGGTTTTCCTTTTGGGTTAATTTCGCCAAGGTTATTCTGCTGTTCTTGTTTCCTCTCTCTTTCGCTTACGCAGTGGTGAAGCATCGTGTGATGGACGTTCCCGTCCTGCTGAAGCGCAGCGCAAGATATTTTGTGGTCGAGCGCGGATTTGTGTTTCTCATTCTCGCGCTGTCGGTGGGCGCAACCCTGTGGCTGGCGCAAGCCTTCTCGCGGCATTTCTCTGCCAGCTCGAAAGCCGCAATTCCTGTGGGCGCGACCTTCGGTGTGCTGATGATTACGGGTGCGACGCAAATTCATCGTCGCGTGCGCACGCGGCTCGACCGCGCCTTCTTCCGCAGCTCCTACAATGCGCAGCAGATACTGGAAGACCTCGCGGCCCGAGCGCTGACCGTTACCACCCGCGAAGAACTGGCGCAGTTGCTGCAGCAGAACATCTGGGATGCCCTGCATCCCCAAACCATGTTTGTGTATCTTGACAACGGCGCGGGACAATTTCATGCCTATGCCGGCAACCCGCCGGCTGAGGCCGTCACGCTCTCGCCCAAGGCGGAGGTCATTGCCATGCTGGCCGAGCGCACCCAGCCGCTGGAACTGGCGCCCGACGAGGCGCAGGGCACGCTGTTGGAGGCGATGCAGCCGGAATGTCTGGTGCCGATCCGCGGTTCCAGCGAAGGCCAGTTGCAAGGCGGAATCGTGCTCGGCGCGCGGCTCTCCGAAGAACCTTATTCGACCAGCGACCGGCGTTTGCTGGCGTCCGTGGCAAGCCAGGCGGGAATCGCCATGCGCAGCATCACGCTGGCGGAGAAGATGGCCGAGCGCATGGAGGCGGAGCGTCGCACCGAGCAGGAAATGCAGATCGCGCGCCAGGTGCAGTCCAGGCTGCTGCCGCAGCAAGCGCCTTCGCTCAAGACCCTGGATTGCGCCGGCAAATGCATTCAGACGCGCCTGGTGGGCGGCGATTATTACGACTTCCTCGATCTCGGCTCCGGTCGCATCGGTCTGGTGCTGGCCGACATCGCGGGAAAGGGAATTTCCGCTGCGCTTCTCATGGCGAATTTGCAGGCCAACCTCCGCGGCCAATATGCGCTGGCCTTGGAAGATATCCCCAATCTGCTGCGCTCAGTCAACCGCCTGTTCTTCAAGAACACCGAGAGCAGCCACTATGCGACCACCTTCTTCGCCATGTACGACGATGAGACGCGGCTCTTGCGCTATGTGAATTGCGGACATAATCCGCCGATGCTCTTGCGGGCCAACGGCGACGTCGAGCGGCTCACGGCCACCGCAACCGTGCTGGGATTGTTTGAGCAATGGGACTGCGACGTCGTGGACTGCAAACTAGCGCCTGGCGACGTGCTGGTGATTTATACCGACGGCATTTCTGAGGCGGGGGAAAGCGACGACGGCGACGGTGAAGAATTCGGCGAACTACGCTTGATTGCCGCGATTCGCAAGTGCCAGCAACAATCGGCAGGCGAAATTCTGGACAACATTTTGCGCGACGTGCAGCAGTTCAGCCCCGACGAGCAGGCCGACGACATGACGTTGATTGTGGCGAGAGGCAGATAGGGATTCGCAATTAGCCGATAGAGCTGCCGGGCGAAGATCACCGGAACATCATCTGCAAATACCAGGCTTGATGGGAATATGCAATTGCTTAGTGAGACATTCAAGGCACTACACAAAGAGGCTCAGTTTACGATGGAAATGCTTGGCTCGGGAGCCACGCAGATCAGGAATGCTAACTACGCATCAAAAGGCGTCTACTTCCAAGCCTTCACGAGCCTTTCGACCGGTCTTGAGCGGATCGGCAAGCTTTGCTTGATGCTCGATTTTTGTATCGGCCATAACGGCGATTTTCCTGACTTCTCTTACATGGAGAAAATTCGCCACAACATAGCGGTGATCTATGGGAAATCAACCTCGATCATCGTGGAACGCTCGATTTCGATGAAGTTTTTGCAGAACCTCGATGATCCCATACACCAAGGGATTCTGTCAGTCCTGTCTGAGTTTGCGCGGGGCGATCGCTACTCGAACATCAATCTCTTGGTAGGCAGCGGACGACAGAACGATCCGATCGCCTTCTGGTTCAATCAAGTGGATCGACCGCTTTATGAGACTCGCGTCGCCAAGAGGAGAAAGAGCAGAATCCAGGAAAACGCCGTAGCTGTTGCCTCGATATTGAACCAACATGCGAGGGGCACACGTCTGAAACAGGGGTAGAGATCACGGATATCGAAGAAGCAAGTCGTATGACAGGCATGTATGAAGCTGTTGCTCCGTACCGCCAGTTATGCGTAGTCCAGGTCGTCCGTTATTGGGTGGAACTCTTAGGGTCGTTGCAGTACGAGGCCATGAAAATTCGGAATGAGGACATCCCGTTTTTCTCTGAGATATTTGCTCCTTTTTATAACGACGACTCCTACATCAGAACGAGGAAAACGTGGGACAAGCTTTATCGCTGAAGTCGCCGGAGCCATTGCGAAAGGGCCTCACGCAATGGTGAGGCCCTTTCTCGGACTGCCGGCTATTTTCCTCCTCCTCAGGCTTGCGCCGGCAACCCGGCATTCGACATCCAGCGGGTGAACGACTTCGGAGCCGCCTTGGAAAACTTGGGCAGAATGTCGAGGTAGATGACGGCATAACGGAATGCGATCACTCCGGCCGCAATCACCAGCACACTTGAGGCCAGCTCCGTCCACTTCGGCACGTAATGGGTTCCCATCGCCGATTGCAGCGAGTTGATAGCAACGTTGAGGCGGTTCACCATGAATCCCGCTACCACAATCGCACAGCTCCAGTAGAGGCGTTCGGGATTGGAGCGCACGCTCTGGTAGCTCAACAGGAAGATGGGAATCGCCAGGAACAGCACCATCTCAAGCCAGAAGTATCCGGCCTCGCTGGTGCGCTGGAAGGCGTAACCCCAAGCCTGGTTCGCCGCCAGATCGAGCATCTTGAAGAAGGCATACACGATCAGCAGTAACTGGATCATCCGGCCGCAATCGCTGAGGATGCTGAAGTCAATGCGCACATTCAGCGAGCGCATGCTGAGATAGATGGCCATCACTACCAACGCGAGTCCCGCGGGAATGGCGGATAGATAGAACATCGCGTGCATGTATTGCGAATACCACAGAGGATGGACCTTGCCGCGCGCGATCAGGTACAGGCCTCCGAGATAGGACTGGTGCATCGAGGACAGCAGCACGCCCGCCAGCACAACCGCGATGAGGATCTTGTGATGGAAGTGCAGGATGGTTTCGCGGACGCGCTTCCACGGGAGCTTCTCAATCACCGCCGGCGCGAACTCGAAGGTCAGCACCGTGGTGTAAGTCATGATGCAGACGCACACGTCGAACAGCACCGAGTTGTGGTTCCACATCACGATCGGATGCCAGAAGCGCCACGGCAACCCGATCTCATAGAGGTAGCCGGCGCACACGGTCATGTAGCCGAGGAAGGAAATCAGGATCGAGGCGCGCAGAATTGGGCGGTAACGCTCCATGCCCAGCAGATAAACCGCGGCGCTGATGCCGAAGCCCGCGGCTGACAATCCGATTCCGCAGAGCGTGCCCAGTCCAACCCACAAGCCCCAAGGCATCTGGTCGCTCAGGTTCGTACTGGCCCTGAACCCCACCAGGAAACGTAGATACGTCGCATAAATGCCGGTAACAAAAATGACGGCGACAATGACCCGCCACAAGGTGATCTCAGACTTCACGCGGGCGATCATAGCTCGCTCCTTTCGTCTTTCATCTTGTTGATGGCCGCTTTCTCCTCGGCTTCCGCCAGCGCCACTTCCCGGCGGCGCTGCGTTACCCAGTACAGTGCGGAAAGAATAGTGCCGCCCATAATCACCACCTTGGGCGAATCACCGAGCGCGCTGGCGGTGAGCGTTGGCATCGCCTGGTTTCCGCTGGGAGCGGGCTTGAATCCCAGCTTCTCGAACGGAACATCGGAGACGAAGAACACGCTGGCTCCGCCCGCTTCCTCCAAGCCGTAAATCCGCGGCTCGTAGGAAGAGTCGCTGCGAATGCGGTTCCAGGCTTCGGCGATCAACTGATCACGGTTGCCGAAGATGCTTGCTTGCACCGGACACGCCTCCGTGCAGGCTGGCTGTCCGCCGGCTTTGATCCGCTCGGAGCACAAATCGCACTTCTTGACGAACGGCGCGAGCTTGGTCCATTGATAACGCGGCACTGAATACGGACAGGCCAGCATGCAGTAGCGGCAGCCAATGCACTTGTCGGCGTTGTACAGCACCGGTCCGAGAGCGGACTTACTGATCGCGCCCACCGGGCACGCCGAAGCGCAGGCTGGTTCCTCGCAGTGCATGCAGATTTTGCGGACGAACTTGTCGCCGCGGGTCTCGACCACCGTGAACGCGGTGTCGGAAAGCGCAGGTTCGGGATCAGTGCTGAATCCGTGGAGCTGCTTGCACGCCGTCTCGCAGCTCAAGCATCCGACGCAGCGCTTGATATCGATGAGCATTGCTTTCTTTGTCGTCATGGCATCCTTCGCTTGGTTCCTGGTCTGATCTGCGCTACGTCAGGAAAAATTCCTTGGCCAGCTGTTGCTGCACGCCGGCATCAACCTGGAAGAACAGGCCCTTGATGGGCAATCCGCCATCCTGTGCCAGAGCGGGGGTGAGTTCCTGCAGCTTGGCGCCGAGCCTCGCGATGCTGTTCTGCATCCACGCGGCGACAACGTTGTCTTGCAGGAGATTCTTGGTGTTCATCGCCAGCTCGGGAGCCTTGATCACACACAGCCAACCGCCCTTGTATGGGTCTTCGACGACCAGGTTGGGGTCTTTCAGTACGTGATGATTGACCGAAACCAGCACGCCTTCCACCGGCGACAGCAAGTCAATGCTGTGTCCTTCACGCTTTACCGTACAAAGCTTCTGCCCCTGTCGTACCCAGCGATTGAGGCTGGCCAACTCGATGGAATCAATCTTGCCGAAGAGGTTTCCGGCGAAGGCGTCGATTCCAACGCGAGCGTTCTGGTGGCCTTCGTCCAACACCCAGGTATGACCAGGATGGAAGCAGTAGCCTTGCGGGACTTCGAAGCCCGCCTGCTGCACCATGACTGGCATTCCGAGTCCCTTGGAAGGCGCCACCGCCAGCGCATCAGACGCCTCCTGCGGGCGGCGAAAATACATGACCGTGAGAATGAGAAGAAATGTAAGCAGAACAAATAGGATTGACATTGCGTCGCTCCCCGCTTTCCCCGCGATGTGAGTGGCAGACAATCGCGGTCGTGTTCCACTGTTACTTAGTGCACGTGGCGTGCAAATCGCTTCCCGAAAAGGGTCATTGGTTCTAAAGGGATTAGCTGTTCGAGTGCAGATTGGGAAAAGTTGCACTACTGCGTTTTGCAGTGGAAGCGTCGCACTTTGCAGTACTGCAAAGTCTGCTAAACGAATTCGTGTGTCTTTTTCAAGCGCCGTAATAAGGAAGTGGGATGAATGCCGAGGATCTTGGCGGCGTGAGTCTTATTTTGGCCAGTGGCGGAGAGCACGTCCTGGATGTAACGCTGCTCCAGTTCTCTCAAACTGACGAACTGATCGCCGGTAGGAGAGACATCGTAGGATGATGAGGACATTTCTACAGGCGCCGGCTCCTCATGGTAGTCGCGCAGCTCTTCCGGCAGGTCCTCTTCGCCGACTTCGCTTTCCTTGGACAAGATCATCGTCCGTTCGATCACGTTGCGCAGTTCGCGGATGTTGCCGGGCCAGGGATACTTCTGCAGCAACTCGGCAGCCGCAGGCGTGAAGCCGGCAAAGTTCTTCTTCAGCTCCTTGTTGAAGTGCTGCATGATGTCGAGTGCCAGCGGCAGAATATCTTCCTTTCGCTCACGCAGCGGGGGGATAAACAGCGGCAGCACGTTCAGCCGGTAATACAGGTCCTCGCGAAACTCGCCTTTGGTGACGGCTTCCTTCAATACTTTATTGGTGGCAGTAATGATGCGGACGTCGGCATGGATCGCCTTAGTCCCGCCAAGGCGCATGAAGTTTCCCTCTTCCAGAACCCGTAACAGCTTGGCCTGCAGGCTGAAGGAAGTGTTGCCGATCTCGTCGAGGAAGAGAGTGCCGCTGGAGGCCTTCTCGATGAGGCCTTCCTTGCGGCGCCGCGCATCGGTAAAGGCGCCGGGTTCATAGCCGAACAGTTCACTTTCCAACAGCGTGTCAGGCAGCGCCGCGCAGTTCAGACTGATCAGCGGCGCCTGGGCTCGCGGACTGTTGTAGTGGATGGCCTTCGCCAGTACCTCCTTGCCAGTGCCGCTCTCGCCCTGGATCAGGATGGTGGTGTGATCGCTCTCCGCCGCGCTACGGGCCATCTCCAGGACTTCGCGCATGACGGGGCTTTGGGTGACCACGCGTCCAAAGTCGTAGCGTCCTTTGGCGCTCTGAACGGTGTCGTGCACGCGCACGCGAAAGGCCAGCATCTCGGTGGCACGCCGGATGGTGTTCACCATGTCGGAGATGTGGAAGGGCTTGATGAGGTAGTCGTAGGCTCCCAGCTTCATCGCCTCCACGGCGCGGTCCACCAAGTGGTATGCGCTCATCATGACCACGATCGTCGAAGGAGAAGTTTTCTTCGCCTGCCGCAGAACTTCGATGCCGTCGATACCAGGCAACACGACATCGAGCAGAGCCAGGTCCGGCCGTTCCTCGGAGATCGTCTTCAGCGCTTCCTCTCCGTTGCTGGCAAGAAAGACCTCAAAGCCTTCACCATCGAGTGCGCGGCCGATGGTGCGCAGGGTCAGCGCTTCGTCGTCCACAATAAGGATGGAGTACGCCATACCTAGACAATGACCTCCTCGGGAAGCGGCACAGGCTTTCCCGCCTGCTGAATGGGCAGCGTGACGCGAACGGTGGTACCCGAGTCCGGAACGCTTTCCACCTGAATTTCTCCGCCGTGACTGCGGACATAGTTCTGCGTAATGCTTAGTCCCAGGCCGGTACCCTTGCCGCGCTTGGTGGTAAAGAACGGCTCGAAGACATGCGGCAGGATGTCGGCAGGAATGCCGCATCCCGTGTCGCGCACTCGCAGCTCGATCACCTCGGCGAACCGCACCTTTTCGGCAAGCACTGCGATGGTGCCGCCTGAAGGCGTAGCCTGCGCGGCGTTGAGCAGCAGGTTCATCAGAATCTGGGAGATTTGGTTGGCGTCGGCGGTGATGCTGGGGAGGTCAAGCGGCACGCAGTTCTGCAAGGCAATCTGCCGGAACATGGGCTGGTGCTCAAGGAATTTCAGGGTCTCGGTGGTCAGCCGTGGCAGGTTGACCTGGCTCAGCTTCAGCGGCCCGGGACGTGCATAGTCCAGCAAGCCTCGCACCGCCGACGAAATGCGCTTCGCGCCTTCGATGCACTGCTCAATTTCCACCCGGCGTTCTTCATCGGCGTCCTTCCACTCCAGTTCGAGATGCGACAGAATTCCCAGCAGCGGGTTATTGATCTCGTGGGCGGCGCCGAGAGCGAGCTGCGCCAGCGACGCGTACTTCTCATAATCGGAGAGTTGCGACTCGAACTGCATCTTCTCCTTGGCCAGCTCGCGCTCTTCTTCCAGACGGCGCAGCAGCTCTTGTTGCGCCACATTGCGTTCGTACTCGCGATGTTCGGCAAGCTCCCTGGAGTGCGTGGACTCGATCTGGGCCGCCTTGATCCGGGAGCGGGACAACGTAACCACGATGGCGACCACCACCACAGCAACTGCGACGGCCGCCCAGAAGCCTCCATTCGCAGAAGCGGGCGTTGCCGTTACAGCGCTTGCAGGTGACCTGAGGTGCACGATGGTAAACAGAATGAGTGCAGCGCGGCTGCGGACGCCTAACGAGCATTGCCGCGCCATGGCAAACCACCCAGAAGCTATTGATCCGAGGAGCATCTAGCTCTCCTCTATGAGCTTCGCGCACTATGACCCAGTGAGCAGTGACAGCAGTCACTTCGGGTGGTGACGGATGTTCGGGGGGCCGGGGTGACTATTGGATCGCGCCGCCCACAATGGTATGCAGTACTTCTCCGGTGGTAGAAAAGACGGCAATATCAGCATCGGCGCCCGCCTGCAGCACACCTTTGCGGTGGGACATACCCAGCACGCGAGCGGGATTGAGACTAGCCATGCGCAGTGCGTCCTGAAAGCTGAGCTGCGCGAACTTCATTGCATTGCGGACGGCGTGGTCGAGAGTAATCACGCTGCCGGCGAGCTTACCGTGCGACTCACAATGACTGCCGTGAAGCTCGACTTCAAATGAGCCTAGATGGTACGTCCCGTCCGGCATGCCGGTGGCACTGATGGCGTCGGTGATGAGCACGGCGCCATCAACTCCTTTGCTACGCATGAAAAGATCGACCATCGCAGGATCGACATGAACGCCGTCGGCGATGATGTCGGCGGTAACTGTGCGATCGGTCAGAACAGCGCCCAGCAGCCCGGGATCGCGATGATCGAGCCGGCGCATGGCGTTAAAGGTGTGGGTTGCATGTCGCGCGCCAGCCTGGATGCCGGCGATTGCCTCAGGCAAAGTGGCATTGGAGTGTCCGGAGCTCACGCACACACCTCGACGCGCCACGTTGGCGATGAGTTCCAGCGCGCCTCCCAGTTCGGGCGCAATGGTGAGCACCCGAATGTGACCCGAGGCCGCATCCCACATCTGGTTGAACAACTCCAAAGATGGTGGTTGCAGATAGAGCGACGGATGAACCCCGCGCCGAGCGTGACTGAGGAACGGTCCTTCCAGATGGATGCCCAAAGGGCGTGCGCGTGGCGGACCGGAGCGGCCATTACTCTCGGCATGCTTCGTCGCGTTGCCCAAATGTTCCAGAGCCTTCAGCGTTTGATCCATGGGTGCCGTGACCGTTGTCGGACAATAGCCGGTCACGCCGTGGAGGGCCATCATCCGTTCGATGGCTGCCAGGCCCTCGGCCGAGCCTTCCATGACGTCATGTCCCGCGCAGCCGTGAATGTGGAGGTCAATCAACCCCGGTGCAAGCACTGCATCGCCGAAGTCTTTGACTCGCGCACTGCCAGGTATAGTCACGGCGGCGCGTGGACCCACAGTCGAAATGATCCCGTCCTCGATCAGAAGAGCGGCGTCGTCAATTCGCTGCAGCGGAGTCAGCAATTGCCGGGCTAGAAGAACGGTAGTCAAACTCGCCCCTGATAATGCCTTTGAACCTGGAATCCTAAGCTGAGTGTACGATGCAGCGATTGAATGCCCAAATGAAACTCGCTCCGTACGACAGCAAACCAATTCAGACTGTAGATCCCTTCGCTCGGGCCGAAGTCCTCAGCCGAGAGGACAATTGAACCGAATCGCGACGAGCGAGAAGCGAACCGCGGACGTTATATCTGGTAGTCAATCTCGATCGCTTGTTGCAGCTTGTCCGTTCCGTTGGTGGGAGAAGGCTCTCGGCCCTGCAACTGGCGCACCTCGTCTTTTAACGCCTTGACTTCCATGGCCACCGCGGCAAGCGCCTCCGAGAGCGGATCGTTGATCTGTTTAGGATCGGTAATTACCACGCGTTTGCCATGGCGGAAAATGATGTGTCCGGGTACTCCGACGACGGTTGAATTGTCGGGCACGTCGCGCAACACCACCGATCCGGAGCCAATGCGGCAGTTCTCTCCCACAGTAATGTTACCGAGCACCTTCGCGCCGGCACCAACCACGACGCTGTTACCAATGGTGGGATGACGCTTGCCCGTCTCCTTGCCGGTGCCGCCGAGGGTCACGCCCTGGTAGAGCGTAACGTCATCGCCCACGATGGTGGTCTCGCCAATAACGACGCCCATTCCGTGATCGATGAAGAAGCGGCGGCCGATTTGCGCTCCGGGATGGATCTCGATGCCGGTGATCAGCCGCGCCAGTTGCGACAGGGCTCGTGCCGGGAACCGCCAGCCGTGGATCCACAACCAGTGGTGGAAGCGGTAGCCCCACAGCGCGTGCAGTCCGGAATAAAGCAGCACGACTTCGAGCGCTGACCTCGCCGCCGGATCGCGGTCTTTGACGGCGGCGATGTCTTCACGCATCGACGAAAACATATCTCAAACGCCCTCGGCCACCATGGCGAGTGACTCATTGCGGAGTTGCTCGAACAGAAGGCTGCTCAGGTAACGCTCGCCAAACGAAGGAATAACTACCACGATCAGCTTGCCGGCATTCTCGTCGCGCTCAGCAACTCGCAGAGCAGCGACCACCGCGGCTCCCGACGATATACCGACCAGCAGACCCTCCTCCTTGGCCAGGCGGCGGGCCATCACGATAGCGTCTTCGCTCGATACCTGGATTACCTCGTCGATGTAGTCGGTGCGCAGAATGCTTGGAACGAAACCTGCGCCGATGCCTTGTATCTTATGCGGACCGGGTTGTCCGCCAGAGAGGACAGGGCTCTCCACCGGCTCGACCGCAACCGCCTTGAACGACGGCTTTCTAGGCTTAATGTACTCGCAAACCCCGGTCAGCGTTCCGCCAGTGCCAATACCGGACACGAGGATGTCCACCTTGCCGTCCGTGTCGTTCCAGATTTCCGGGCCGGTGGTTTCGAGGTGGATCTTTGGATTGGCCGGATTGTCGAACTGCTGCAGCATGTAGCTGTTGGGAGTGTTGGCCAGCAGTTCGTCAGCCTTGGCGATGGCGCCCTTCATTCCTTTGATGCCGGGCGTCAGCACGATGTCAGCGCCAAATGCTTTCAGCAACACACGCCGCTCCAGGCTCATGGTGTCGGGCATGGTGAGGATGAGCCGGTATCCTTTGACCGCAGCCACGAACGCCAGCGCGATGCCGGTGTTGCCGCTGGTCGGTTCAATCAATACGGTCTGTCCGGGACGAATCTTCCCCGCGCGTTCGGCTTCGTTGATCATGCTGACGCCGATGCGGTCCTTCACGCTGCTGCACGGGTTCTGGCTTTCCAGCTTGGCGACGACTGTGGCCTTTACGCCGGCGGTCACTTTATTGAGCCGAACGAGAGGCGTCTGCCCGATCAGTTCCGTCACATCGTTGGCGATCTTCATTAGTTCTCCTGCATATCTGATAACCAGAGGAGCCTATAGGTTTCCGTCCGCGGCACGCAAGTCAGCAGGCCAGGAGAGCGTTTCGTCCCAGTAGCGCTTGCCGCGAGCGCGGTGGCATGGCACAATCGCCGATCAACCTCAATCAAGGACAAAACATGACGACTCGCTCCACTCGGGTGTTGCTGTTCATGCTGCTTGCAGTTTTCTCCATCAATGGATTAGCGCAATCAAAACCAGCCTGCTACTAATAGCGCTGACAGCCCGCTCGCCCCGGTCGCATGGTTGACCGGCGGAACCTGGGTCACAGACGTCAAGGACCCCTCCGACGGAACCACCACCCACGTCGAGAACCACATTCGCTGGGCGCCCAACCGTCAGGCCATCGATTTCAACACCGACTTCAACGGCAAACCGCATTACAACGGCTTCTACGCCTACAATCCCGTAGCCAAGACCATCGGCTTCTATTACACGAATTCCGAGGGCCAGTTGACCATCGGCACGGCGTCCCCGGATGCCGACGGCAAGACGGTGCACCAGGACTTCGACATCATGCAGCCGGACGGAAAGACACAACACATACGCTCCACGCTGCTGCGCGACGGCAACGATGCCTATTGGTTCAGCGTCTTCTTGCAGAAGGACGGCGATTGGGCCCAGGTGTTCAAGATCCGCTACGAGCGGAAGTAAGCAACACCCTAGTCCTCAAAACTCTGAGCGTTCGGATACGGAGAGCATCAGATCAATGGCGATCACAGTTCGCGGACTCACGACACTTCTGGAAGTGTTTGACTTGCCCACTTCCATCGCGTTTTACCGCGATGTTCTGGGTTTCGAGTTGGTGGCCGGGGACGATTCCTGGTGGTGCATGCTCAAGTTGGGCGAGGCGACGCTGATGCTGAACACCGCCTATGAGGACCACGAGCGGCCACCTGAACCCGATCCGGCGCGGGTGCGCGGCCACGCGGACACATCCCTCTACTTCGCTTCGCCGACCCCGGACGAAATCTACGCTGATCTCCGCTCGAAAGGGTGCACTGTGACTGAGCCGACAGTTACGAGCTACGGCATGAGGCAAGTTTCAACCAAGGATCCTGACGGCTTCCAGATTTTCTTTGTATGCCCCGCCGACTCAAAGTGACCGACTTATCGCGAAGCGCCCGCGGAACGGTTCCCAAGCGCAGCGTATAATCTTCGTTTGCGCACCTCATTCCCATCGTTGCAGGATCACACGTGAGTCATTCGCATGCACACATGCCGGGCCAGCCGCAGGCCGGCCCGCAGCCGCTTCCCGGCGTGGACAGTATTATCGCCGTGGGCTCGGGCAAAGGCGGCGTTGGTAAAACGACACTGGCTGTAAACCTGGCCATCGCGCTGGCGCGACTGGGCCACAAGGTTGGTCTGCTCGACGCCGACGTTTACGGCCCCAATGTTCCCTTGATGCTCGGAACCACGATGGCGCCCAGCGTTGTGGGCGAAGACCGCATCCTGCCGCCGGAGCGTTATGGGCTGAAGGTGATGTCGGTCGGTTTTCTCAGCCCCGGTGACAAACCGCTGGTTTGGCGCGGTCCCATGCTGCATTCGATCGTCAAGCAATTTCTCGGCCAGGTCGAGTGGGGGCAGCTCGACTACCTCGTCGTGGACCTGCCGCCAGGCACGGGCGATGTAGTGATATCGCTGGTCCAGACGGTGCCCCTGACCGGCGCTGTCGTGGTAACGACGCCCAGCGACGTTTCCCTGCAGGACGCGCGCAAAGCCATCGAGATGTTCCGCCAAGTTAAGGTGGACATCCTCGGCATCGTCGAGAACATGAGCTACTTCGTGTGCCCGCACTGCCATCACGAGATTGACATCTTCTCCAAGGGCGGCGGCGCGCGCACGGCGCAGCAGTTTGATGTGCCGTTTCTGGGTAGCATCGAACTTGATCCCGACATCCGCAAAGGAGGCGACACTGGGCAGCCGATCGTGCTGGAGGGCGACCAGTCGCCGCACGCCAAATCGCTCTTTGCGTTCACCCAGCAAGTCATCGAGCGGACCAAAGAAGTCCGGGAATCCGCGGGCGGCAGCGTGATCGAGATCCAATAGGTAGAGCAGGCCTTCGTCTAAGCTGTTTCAAGAACTCAGGGCTTCAGCCCCGGCAATACCCAAAGAGAATCTCTCATGAAATTCGTCATACTGCGACCTTATTTTGGTGTTCCTCAGCGCATGGGCGGTTGCACAACCGCAACAACAGCCCACGCCCACTCCGCAGCACCAGAGGATGAGCTACTTTGTGGGGAACTGGCAGGCCGAGGGGATGATGAAGCTCAGCCCGAAAGGCAATCCTGCGCCTTTCAGCTTGACCGAAACCGGCGAGTGGGTCACCAATGGCTTTTTCGTCGAAACTAAGACGTCCATGAAGTCTCCGCTGGGAGCTATCAACAGCGTTCGGGTCATGGGTTACAACCCCGAGGATGGGCTTTACACCTACAACGTCTACAACAGCCTTGGCGAGCATCAGATGGCAACCGGCAAGCTGCAGGGCAACACCTGGACGTGGACGTCTGAACAGAAACTGAACGGTGTGGTCACGCAGGCGCGCTACACCATCAACACCGTTACTCCCGATTCCTACACCTTCAAGCAGGAAGTGGCTATGCCCGGTGGCGGATGGGCGACAGTCATGGAAGGCAAAGCGAGCCGGGCCCAATAGGCCACTCGACGTGTGGCGGCGCTAACTCACGGGCAAATTTTTTCGCAAACATCCCTACGAGAAAAGGCGCAGGTCCCATCCTTCGCCATGGGGCCTGCCGCTCAGTATTCAGGCGTCCAACGCATCGTAAGGGCTAGAAGCCGTACTTGCGAAGCACCGCCGCGACTTCGGCAGCAATCTCCTGTCCTTTGTCGGAGGTGAAGGCCTTTTCTAACTGGGCAATGTGCGCCGGTTCGCGAATTCCTGGCCGGAAGAAGTGCGCGGGTTCGCGGATTTCTGGCCGCAGATGCGCTGGTTCACGGATTTCCGGCCGGAAGAGGTGCGCCGGTTCAGGAATCTCGGGCCGTACCTTCGTGCGCAGGTCTTGACGTGCTGTCGAAATCCGGTCCGCCAGTCGTAGCTCGGGATAGACTTCGTCGATGGCATGAATCAGGACTGCCTCTTCGGCGGCGATCACGTACCCCGGGTCAAGCCAGTGGACAGGCTCACCATAGAACGGAATCTTCCCTGCAAAGCGAACTGCCAGGTCCGCTCGCATGGAGGACAATATCTCAGCAGCGCCCGGACCCTGCGCAAGGTGCGCCGGCTCCATGAAATCGGTGCGCAGCTTGAGTTTCAGGGCCGGATACCACAGAAGGTACAGCTGGTATTTCCCCGGCGCGATGCCAGCCGGGAGGCTTCCTGCCGAGCTGAGCGCCGAGGGTATCGTCTCGAACAGCGTACCTTTCAGGTTGTCGGCCGTGACCGTGACCTGCTTGAGTTTGCCTTTGTCGGCAACTTCAACTTCGACGGGAATCGTGGTGGTAACCACAAAACCGATTTGTCGCGATACCTTGTCGAATGCTTCGTCAATCTTCGGCTGGTATTTTTCACGGATAAATTTATAGAGTTCAACCAGGTTGTCGTGTAGCGCGACGACCATGGGATGGGCTGGTTCCTTGGGATGATTGATAATCGGCCGTGCCATTGGTACCTCCTTGCATTGCACATGAGTGAAACGCTGGTTGTTGCTGTTAAGTTGTGCCCCAGAACGGGCAGAAATTGCGCGATCAGATGGCCGTGTTAGCGCCTTCTGCCATCTGCTTCATGAATTGCTCGTAGGGTATTGGCTTCGCAACCACGCCGAACCAACCCGCCTGTTCGGGGTCCTTCAGGTACGAGCCAGCCAGGTCGGTTCCGGCCGGTCTGTCCAGCCTTGAATAGGACAACGGTCCATACGCGAGAGGACCTGGCTGTGCGGCGAGACCCTGAGCAGCGGACAAAGTCCGTGGCGTCTTCCGGCCTTCGTGAACGGCATCGAGCCAATCGAGAATCTGTTGTCCCTGCGCATGCAGTGTCGCGCTTGCGGTATCGACCCGCGCTCGCATTTGCCGCGCAAACCCGCGGATGGCAAGCTCATCTTTGGGGTCGGTTGTGGCTACAAAATCGTAGATCTCGCAGAGACACTCGTAAGTGTCGAGATTGGTTTGCTTGATGAAATTCCGAACGGCAGCGCGCATCGCCTGGGTTATCAGCTCGGGCTGGAACCGCCGCAAAAGTTGGAAGCAGAAATCGACCTGCATGTTGAAGTAATGCAGGCCGTAGTCACTGAAATTCCGGTCGAAGAATGCGTAGTTGGCGATCTGGTGAAAGGCTTCGCAGTGCGCATCCTTCAAGCGATAATCGAAACCGAAGTAAGAGCCCAACAGGCGTCCTTCAGGGGCCAGTTTGGCTTCCAGACCGGTACCCGCGTAGGCTTCAGCGCGACAAAAATTGAACGGATTATCAGGGTGCCGCTCGATGAACCGGAGGTTGATGAGGATGTCATTGAGTACGGTCTCCGGTTCGAACATCAGCAGATTGAAGGCAATATGCACATCGAAATCGTTAAGTATCCGTAGTGCACTCAGTACCTGCTCGAACTCGCACTTGCGATTCAGGTTGCGCAGGCCGTTCTCTGAGGCGTTTTCCACCCCAAGAAAGACGCGAAATAGTCCCAAGTCATCCAGCACCCGGATACAGTCGTAGGTGATGCTGTCGGGGCGTGCCTTGACGGCAATCGCGATGCCGGTGACGCCCTCCCGCTGCAGGCCGTCGCGCAGTTCTTCGAATCGGCGCAAGGCTTTTTCAGGATTCGGAAGAAAGAAGTTGTCGTCCTGAAAGTTAAAAATTCGGATGCCATGTTGGAAATAGAGCTCCTTCATCTCCGCGACGATGTTGCCGACGCTGCGAATCCGGAACTTCTTGCCACCCCCGCGCTCATACCATGCGTTGATGCTGCAGAACGCGCAATTGCGCCAGCAACCCCGGCTGCTGAGGATACTGGCTATGCGTTGTCCGTAATAGTCGTGGAAGGTAATGCGCTTGGGGAAAGGCAGGGCATCCAGATCTGCCGGATTTCCCAGCGATCGATTAGTTGCCAGAGAGCCATCGGATTGCCGATAGCAGATGCCGGGAATAGTCGAGATGTGGTCCAGGCCGTTCGCCAGGGCACACATCAGCTCTTCGCCCTCGCCCAAGCCCACAGAGTCGAACGCCGGGAAGTCGCTCAACAGCCGCTCGCAATTGAAGGACGCAAAGTGACCGCCGGCGATGACGTGCCCCCGATAATCAGCGTCGCGCAGTTCCTGGGCGAGTCGGCAGAATTCCCGGGCACGACCGGTAAAGACCATGGAAAGGCCGGCGATCTGGGGATCGAAGCGCGCGACTGCCTCGGCTGCTACTGCAACCTCGTTTTCGCAATTGAAGGGGATGATTTCAACCTCGTGCCCCTGTTGCTCAAGAGCGGCGGCCATGTACCGCAACCCCAGATTTTCTTCGAGTTCCGCTCCGACCAAGGCCACTCGCATGATCTTCTCCTTCTTCTCAATCAACTGGACGGCGTGAAATCAATCCAGACGGGCCGGCAACCAGGCCGACGCGGCAGTGCGCTATTCAGACAGGATTGTTCTTTAGGACCGACGGTGGGAGAACCGCGGGGCGAATGTGTCATCGCCTTCCTCCACTGGGCAGTTGCGCTATCCCTTCCCGGATCGTTGCCTGAGAAGAACCCTGAGAGAGGCAATCGATATCAGGAAGAGGCGACAAGAAGAGGCGCCAGGATACAAGTATTCTCCTCTCATTAGCTACTACACCGCACAGGCATGTCTGTGATTTCGCACACCTATCCTTGTGACTCGCTCAGCATGACCGTCTGAGGCAGACGACGAAGGTCGCGCGGTGGTCAACAGGGCTATCGGGAGAGCGTGGACCGTTCCGCGAATCGGGTCCGGGCTGGAACGGTAGGCGTCACTTCTTCGTCCACTGGTCCACCCAATCATTCACCGTCTGATACCACAGGCGGCTAGTTCTGCGGCTTCAGCACCCAGTGGCCTTCGTCGGGGAAGTACAGCATCTTCGACGGAATCTTCAGCCGCTGCAGCGGTGGTGAACAGCTGGAAGCCTTCCGAGACATCGAGCCGGTAATCGAGCTGGCCGTGCACCACCAGCATCGGCGTCTTGAAGTTCGTGGCGGACAGATGCGGCGACCACTTGCGGTACATCTCGCGGTTCGTCCACGGAGTGCCTTTGAACTCCCACTCGTTGAACCACAGCTCTTCGGTGGTGCCGTAGGCCGACTCGGTGTTGAACATGCCATCGTGCGAGACCAGGCACTTGAAGCGCGTGGTGTGGCCTTCGATCCAGTTGATGGCGTATCCGCCGTAGCTGGCGCCCAGCGCGCACTCGCGGTCCTTGTCGATGAACGGATAGGTCTTCTCGGCGTAGTCGAGGCCGAGCATCAGGTCGTGGAAGGGAGCGCCGCCCCAGTCGCCGTTGATGGCGTCGATGAACTTCTGCCCGTAGCCGGTCGAGCCGTGGAAGTTGATCATGACGACGACGTAGCCGTTGGCGGCGAACAGCTCGGGGTTCCAGCGATACGACCAGTCGTCGCCCCACGCGCCCTCCGGGCCACCGTGGATGAGGAACTTCACCGGATACGTCTTGCTGGCGTCGAAGTTCGGCGGCTTGACCAGGAAGCCCTGCACTTTTTCTTTGGCTGCGCCGTCGAACCAGAACGACTCCAGCGGCTGCATCTCGACCTGCGACAGCACTGCCTCGTTCAGCTTAGTCAGCGGCTGCGCCTTCGAGAGCAGGCAATCGGGGACGCTGTAGGCATTTGGCGGCACAGCGATGCGGCATTGCGGGAATACCAATGGCGCAGTGTAGATTTCGTTCGGCGCCATGACCGACATGCGATCGAAGACCAGGGTCTTGCCATCCGGCGTCGGCGTCGGGCTGTCGTTGAAGCCGGCGACCAGTTCCTGCGGCCACGGATTGGGCGGCCGTCACGTTGATCGCGTAGATCGGGTGCTGCACCCTCGTTGTCGGCGGTGAAGTAGATGGTCTTCGAATCGGGCGACCACGCCATCGAATCAACCCAGCGATCGAAGTTCGGCGTCAGGTCGGTAATCTTGCCGGTGGCGCGCTCGTAGAGCATCAGGCGAAAGCGGTCGCTCTCGTAGCCGCCGCGGAGCTGCGAGCGATAGGCGATGTACTTTCCGTCGGGCGAATAGATCGGCGTCCCGTCGCTGCCGGGATTGGTGGTGATCTTCTTCGGCTCGCCGCCCGCCGTGGGCACGAGAAAGACATCGTTGTTGGTGCTGGTCGCCTGCACCTCGTCGAGGTTGCTGGTGTAGGCGACCTCCTTTGCCGTCGGGCGAGAACGCGTACTGGTCCTGACCGCCGAGACTGAAGGGAGGGACCTCGTGATCGCCCGGGCGTGAGGTCGCGCGCCGCGCCGCCCTCCGCCGAGACCATGAACAGATGACTGTGCTTGCCGTCGGAGAAATGGTTCCAGTGGCGGAACATCAGCTGCGTAAAGATCTTCGCCTTCACCTTCGACTTGGCTTGTTCCTCCATCGCGCTGCTTGTTGCAGGCGTCGTCGTTGCAGTCGGGATAGACCTCGGAGACGAACAGGATGCTCTTGCCGTCCGGCGACCATAGCGCCGCCGAGGCCTCGGTCGAAATGCTCGTCACCTTGCGCGGCTCGCCGGTCAGGGTGCCGCTAGCGGAGTCGAAGTCCTGCACCCAGATCTGCGAACCGCCATCGCGTGAGGACTCGAAGAGAATGCGCTTGCCGTCCGGCGAGAAACGGATGCGATCTTCGCCAGTGCCGCTGGCGGGCGTGAGGCGCCGCGCCTCGCCGCCAGCGATGGGAACGATCCACAGGTGCGGCTTGCGTGTGTTCTCGTCGAGGTTGACATCCACCGCGCTGAAGCCGACCCACTTGCCATCGGGCGAGACGACCGGCTCGCCGACGCGCTTGAGCTGCATCATGTCTTCGAAGGTGAAGGGACGCTTGCTCTGTGCGATGCCAGAAAGTGAGCAGCAAAGAAGAAAGAGGAAAAGGCGACGTAGCATGAAGCCTCCAGGCGGGCACAAACGAAGCAACAAGATGTGCGTCTAAGAAACTGGCTAGTCTAAATCACCGGAGTGGATTGGCGAAACTAAGGCCGGACCGTCAACCGCACGCCACGTAACGTAGAGCTGCCGCATCGAATACAATAGCTTTAAAGGACCCATCCCAATGAAGTACTTCCAAGGCCCTCCGCGTTTGCTGGCATTTTCGTTGTTCCTGCTTACCTTGTGCCTTGCCCTGCCGGCACTCGCATCCGACCGCGGCGAGGGCCCGCTCGACTCCTCGCAGCCCACAGGCATCACGGTCGACGAGATCATCCAGAAGTTCGCCGCCAAGGAAAAGCAGTTCAAGATTGCGCGCGAGCAGTACACCTATCGGCAGTCGGTGACCGTGCAGACGCTCGATGGCGACACGCGTGGACGGCGAGTACAAACAGGTGGACGACATCCTGTTTGACGACAAGGGTAAGCGTATCGACGAAGTTGTGTTTGCGCCGCAGTCCAGCTTGCAGCGCATTCAGATGACGCGGGAAGACTTTGACGACATCAACCATCGCATGCCCTTTGTGCTCACCAGCGACGAGATCCCGGAGTACCAGATTCTCTACGTCGGCAAGCAGAAGGAAGATGAGCTGGGCACCTACGTCTTCGACATCGCGCCCAAGCAGATCGAGAAGAACAAGCGGTACTTCCAGGGTCGCATCTGGGTGGACGACCATGACTTCCAGATCGTGAAGACCTACGGCAAGAACGTTCCCGATCTTGGAGTCGGCAAACACCGCGGCGGGCAGGAAAACCTGTTTCCCGAATTTCACCACCTGGCGGCAGCAAATCGACGGCAAGTACTGGTTCCCGGTGTACACCAAAGTCGACGACGAGCTGCATTTCTCCACCGGTGACGTTCACGTGCGCCAGGTCGTGAAGTACACCAACTACAAGCGCTTCGGATCGAACGTGAAGATCACCTACGAAGGGCAGGAAATCTCGAAGGACCAGCCGCAGACGGGGACGCAGCGAGCCACGCGCCGCCGAAGCACAGAAGACCCCGCCGTAAGCAATAGTGCGCTATGCCGCGCGGCGCCAGCGTGCGGTCCGCCGCCTGCTGGATGAAGCGCTTCATCACGTTGGCCCACATCACCTTCTTCCGCTCCGCGCTCTCCTTTTAGCGGCGCGCCCCTCGGTGAACATTTGCAGTAGCACTTTCAGCTTCAGCACCGTCAGCAACTGCTGTTCTTGCGCCTGGACGCCGTAGGCTTCGAGGAAGCGCGTCCTGCACCAGGCGTGGTGAGGCGGCGATCGCAGAAGGGATACTTTTCCAGCGCCTCAACCGCTGCCAGAAACACGGCGGCGTCATAAAGCGAATTGCCGTTTTGAGTCAGGTTGGCGAACTCGCAGAAGCCGACTCCCGATTCCGTCACTAGAACGTTGAGCGGCACAAAATCGTTCAGCACGGCCGAGGACGGCAGAGGCCTATCCTGCCTCCCGAGCGTACTGCGGGCGTTCTCCAGGATCGCTTCGGTTGACGCGGCAGGCAGCCCGTTCTTCTCCGCCCGATGGCACAGCTGTTCCATCTCCGACAGCAGGGCTACGGTGTCGAGCGCAGCCGGCTCTTGAGCCGTTGCCTGGTGGAATTGTTGCAGCCATTGGCCGGCTCGCCGGGCCGCCAGTTCCAGTAACCTTTAGTGTCGCCGTCGCCGAAGTCAGGCAGCAACGCCGTCTTGAGGATGACGCTTTGCAACGGCAAGCCGTCAACCTTGGTACTGACGATGGCGCCGAGACCGGTGAAGTCGCCGAGAGGACGGGGCACGCCTTCGAGTCCGCTCCTCTCGGCAGCGTGGAATGCAAACTCCAGATTTTGCGCCTCAGTTTTTGCCAACTCCTGCGGGGTACGGCCTACGCCTTTACCGCGGCGATATACCTTCGCGTTGATCCGCTCACTGCCGTCGGTGAACTCCAAAACGATTTCGTAAGTGTAGTGATCGAGTTTGGGTGTGCGACCCACCACACGCACCGCTCTTCCCTCCGAATGCACGGGGAAATATTCGGTACTCTCCTTTTCCAACCTCTCTACGATCTGCTCCACTGAGTTTTCTGCCATGGGTCTCCCGCTTCTGAATAAGTCGCTGAATAAAGTCCCGCCAGGGGCGACGGGTTCGCCAGTGATCAGCTTGCTATGGATTAGATGCAGTTTCGCTTCCAGCAAGGGCTGTAGACCACTCTCACGCTGAAGACAGTAAGTTCCGGGACTCGGAGAAGGTATCGCAAGGCCACATTTGAGCAGAGAAGTGCTCACATTCGGAGCCACGGCGACGAATCGACCGTTTACAAGAATCTGCGATGAAATCTCTTCAGTAGAACAGGTACTTTTGCCACTTCGAATCGGATCGACCCATCATGCGCATGATGTGCCGGCTGGTGTGCAGGTTGAAGGCGCGCGGCTCGCGCAACAGCTTCATGCTGGACTCGTGCGGCAGGAGATTACCCTTCTTGCGATTGCAAGTGTGACAGCAGGCAACCAGGTTTTCCCAGGTGGAAGCTCCGCCGCGCGAGCGCGGGATGACGTGATCCAGCGTCAACTCGCCGGCCGCCAGGATTTTGCCGCAATACTGGCAGGTGTTACGGTCGCGAAGCAGGATGTTCTTTCGCGACAAGGCGCGCGTCTGGTGCGGGATGCGACGGTACTCTAGCAGCCGAATCACCGAGGGAACGCGCATGGCTATACGCGCGGCGTGCAAGTAGTGTCCGTTGGCCTCTTCCATCATGGCCACGCCCTTCAATACCAGAATGACGGCGCGGCGTGCAGCACAGACGTTGATGGGCTCGTACGACGCGTTCAACACCAGGACCGGAGCGTGCATCGCTGTCCATTGCGGTGGCTCGTCGCCAGCCACACGGGCATGTTGCATGCAGCCGGCAAGAGACTTGCCGTATCGGGACGCCGCGCTGTGGGCCGAAGTTGACATAGTCCATTTAGACCGAAGCGGCGACGGATACCGCTTCGCGTGCCTCCTCTTCCACTGGAATGGCGAGTTCGCGTTCCGCTTGATCGTCAGGGCTCTGCAAGGCTGCGCCTTGGAAGGCCCGCGCCACGGTCGCCGCCAAAACCCGTTCTGCACCAGCCTTCTTCAGTACGCGAGCACATTCGGAGAGCGTGGTTCCGGTCGTCATGACGTCGTCCACGACGATCACGGTGCATCCGCACACCTGCCGGCGATCACGAACTCGAAACGCATCGCGCACGTTCTCCGCGCGCTGTTCGCGGGTCAGGCCGACCTGCGAAATCGTAGCGCGCTGGCGAACCAGAATTCCGGTTGCCAGTTCCAGCCGCCGCGGCATCCGCTTGACGGCGGCACGGGCGAGCAGCTCTGCCTGATTGAACCCACGATCGCCATGCTTGTTCTTATGCAGCGGAACGGGGACGATCAGCGGCACCGCGTTCCGGCACGAGGGAAGCAGTTCCTCAAGCGTCGCGCCCAACATGCCGCCCAGCACATTCGCCACCGGAAGGACCGAGTCGTACTTCAATAAATGAACAAGCCCGCGCAGGCCACCCGCGTATTCGCCGTAAGACATGGCTCGCGCGAACTCCGGCTCGAAATCGCGGCACCCGCGGCACCGGCCCTCACCCACCAGCAGTTGTGCGCTGGTCAGGCGGTCGCCGCACAGCACACATTGAGGCGCGCGCACGGGATGGATCGCCGCAATACACTCGCTGCATACAGGTATCCGGGAAATGTTGGTCAGAGGAGTGTTACAGAGCCGGCAATCGGAAGGGAAGAGGACCGAGAAAACGTTTCTTACGAGGCCTTGCAGGGGCGCGACGAGGACGGCACGTTGCTCGGCGCGCTGCTCTCGTCGTTTTCGTTCTAGCGTCTCACGACTGCTGAAGACGACCCTCCAACCGCCCGTACGCGCCAATCCAGCGCGCACAAAGGAACCCTAGTCGCCGGCGCCACGGGTTACCGGATAAGGGCTGGTTGGCTTCTTCCCGGTCCCGAAGCACCGTGACCCATCAGTATATGAAGTTCACCGCCGGCGTGCAATGCTGGGAAAGGTACCTGTCGGGATTTCATCGAGATTTCATCGAGTTATACGGCCAGAGTTGTCGGGGATAACGGGCCCGGACGGTAACTCTCTCGCGGTGCACTCAGGGGAATGTTGCCAGGACTTATAATCACGCCGATGAGCAGTTCTCCTTCAAGTCTTCGGGCGGACCATCTCACTATTCACCTGGATCGACCGGAGCCTTACCTCGGAATTCAGGCTATTAAGATCTTTGTTCGCGACCAGGACGAAAGCCTGCGATTCTACCTGGACCAGCTCGGGTTCAGCCTGGTCAGCGATGTCCAGGTTGCATCCGGTCAGCGTTGGGTAACGGTCGCCCCTCCGGACGGCACCGCCGTGCTTTCACTTGTCGCACCTAAGCCTGACTCTAAGGAGTACGAACTCATCGGCAGGCCCACTCCGGTTGTCTTTGTTACCGACGATGTGGTGACTAAGTTTCGCGAATGGCGGGGGCGTGGAGTTCGGTTTCTATATACGCCGCGTCTCAGGCGCGTCAAGTACGAGAGGGAGACGCCGGCCCCGGGTCCGACTCAGCTCTCGCTACTGCCCGGACACCAGACGCCGGTTTGGGGCGGAGTGTTCACCGGATTCAAAGATCCTGACGGCAACTCTTTTTCATTGGTGAGCTTCGACGAAGTGAACCAGGCCATCCAAGCGCAAAGAGGCGCGGCTGTTGCCAGGCTGGAATCCGAGCGTCGCGCCGCCCAGGAACTGGAAATCGCGAAGCAAGTGCAGGCAAGGCTCTTTCCGCAGACGCTTCCGCCCCTTGCGACGCTCGACTACGCAGGAATTTGCATCCAGGCCCACCAGGTCGGCGGCGATTACTACGATTTCCTTGATCTAGGCCGGGAACGTCTCGGGCTGGTGGTCGGCGACATTTCCGGGAAAGGAATCGCGGCCGCTCTCTTGATGGCCAATCTACAGGCGAACCTACGCAGCCAGTGCGCCATCGCGGACCAACCGCAGCGGTTCCTGCAATCCGTAAACCGGCTGTTCTACGAGAACTCGACCGACAGTGCGTACGCCACTCTGTTCTTCGCTGAATACGACGACCGGCTGCGGCGCTTGCGCTACGTAAATTGCGGGCATCTCTGCGCGCTTCTGCTGCGGCACGATGATACTTTGGAGCGGCTCGACTCCACCTGTACCGTGCTCGGGCTTTTCAAGGAATGGGACTGTTCGATCGGGGAACACCCACTCTCCTCAGGAGACACATTCGCACTCTACACCGACGGCATAACCGAATCGTTCAACCACAAGGGAGAGGAATTTGGAGAACACCGCCTTATCGAGTCATTGCGACGGCATAGCGAGCAGCCGTCACCCGTCTTGGTTGCTTCGATTGTGGATGACGTTAGGAAGTTCAGCCCTCATGAGCAGTCCGACGACATAACCTTGATAGTTGCCAAAAGCAGATAAGACCAGCACCGACGAATCGGTCGTCGGGTAAGGATCGCCTGCGCATCGGCACTTGTAACAAGTGCCGCGGACATGCTAACTTGCGCCGTCGCCTATTCATGCGCCGCCCGAGGCTTCCTACATGAGTACCACGGTCACAGCACCGCCGAAAAAGTTCCGCTCTTACGTTCCCGACAACACGGACATGCCGGAGTTCACACTCCGCGCCGTCCTATTGGGCCTGGTTTTGACCGTCATTCTGGGCGCTGCCAACGCCTATCTCGGCCTGCGCGCCGGCATGACCATCGCCGCCACTTATCCGGCGGCCGTCATCGGCATGGCTCTGTTGCGCCTTATGCGGGGCTCGCTGCTGGAAGAGAACATCACGCGAACGGTCGGCTCCATCGGTGAGTCGGTCGCTGCGGGCGCCATCTTTACCATTCCGGCGTTCGTGATCTCCGGGGCGTGGCCGGTGTTTGATTTCGAGCACGCCTACCTGAAGTCATCGATTGCTGATGCTGGTGGGAGGAGTGCTGGGCATTCTTTTCGTCACCCTGCTGCGCCGCGTGATGGTGGAGGATCCCGATCTTCCCTTTCCCGAGTCGGTAGCGGCATCGGAGATCCACAAGGCCGGACAGCAAGGCAGCAAGGCCGCAAAGATCCTGTTCTCGCAATATGGGCTTCGGCGGCCTGGTCTACCTGCTGGGCCAGTTCAACCTGTTCAGTGCGAGCAGAAATTTCATCGTCAGCGTCGGCGAACTTCGGCAAGAGCTTCGTTCGCATGGGCCGCAGCGGCCACTGCGCCGAAATTGACCGCGGGCGCAGTGACCTCAGTCTCCGCTCCTGCCATCAGTCCCGCGTATCTTGGCGTGGGATACATCATCGGCCCGCGGCTGGCGTCGCTGAACTTCGCCGGCGGCGTCATCGCGTGGGGCCTGCTGGTGCCGCTGATCTCTCTTTCTGGGCGGCCCGCGCCTGGTGGCGGAATTCGCTCCCGCCGGCACGGTCATCCCCGACGACGCCTTCTGGGCAGGCCAGGCCGTTGCAGTGTGGAGCTTCATCGTGCGGCCGATCGCGGTCGGCGGCATGCTGGTGGGTGCCTGTTACACGCTGTTCCGAATGCGCAAGAGCCTGGGCTCCGGCATGGCGCGCGCGGTCTCCGACCTGAAGAAATCGGCAGCAGCGCACGCGAGCACAGCGCGCACGGAACGCGATCTGAACGGCAAGGTCGTCTTCGGCGGACTGGGAGTCGTGCTGCTCTGCATGATCTGGCTTTACACCAGCTACGCTGGCGTCCTGCGCGGCGGTATCGTCGCCGCCATCGTCATGATGATCATCGGCTTCTTCTTCGCCGCGGTCTCCGGCAACCTCGTGGGCCTGATCGGCTCGTCCAACAATCCAATTTCCGGCCTCACGCTCGCGACCCTGGTAATCGCCGCGCTGCTGATGGTGCATCATCGGCGTCTCGGGAATGAGTGGAGTCGCTGCCGTGCTCGGCGTGGCAGCCGTGGTCTGCGTGTCGTCGGCGGTCGCGGGCGAAATGCTCCAGGACTTGAAGGTGGGCCACATTCTCGGCGGCACTCCCAGCAAGATGCAGATCGGCGACTTCATGGGCGTGACCGTAGCCAGCTTCACCCTGTTGCCCGTTCTGATGCTGCTGAACCAGGCCAACATCAACAGCGGTGGCACCGGCTTCGGCGATCCTCAACTGCCCGCCCCTCAGGCCGGACTGATGGCGATGCTGGCCAAGGGCATCGTCGGCGGTGAGATGGCGTGGCCGCTCATCGTGGTCGGCGTCTCTGATGGGCTTCGCGCTGATCATGATCGAAGTGCGCAGCCCCATGCTCTTCGCCGTCGGCATGTATCTGCCGCTGGAAACCACCTTCGCCATCTTCATCGGTGGGATGATCCGCTGGGTCACCGACAAGATGCGCGACAGCCGGAACTTCAACGATGCGCAAAAGGCCCGCGTCGAAAATGCCGGAGTGCTCACCGCCTCAGGATTTATTGCCGGCGAAGCGCTGATGGGAATTGTGATCGCGATCTTCAAGTACAAACAATGGCCGTTGCCGGTGATCTTCCAGCACCCCCATTGGATATCAGGCTTTATCGTGCTGGCGATTCTGGCGGTCGTGATGGTACGGGTGCCGCTGGCGAATGCTGGCCGTCCCGATGAGCCGGCGCCGCCGACGGCGATTATGTAGAGCGCGTTCGTAGGGCGCCGTCCATTGATGTAGAGCGCCGTCATTTATTTCCTTTGTCATCCCGAGCGAGGACTTCAGTCCGAGTCGAGGGACCTGCTGTTTGTGCGCGGATGTCCATCGCTTCCAACGACGCTGCGTTCTTCGGGTGGACACAAGCCAACTTGTCATCCTGAGCGGAGGCGGCGCCGGGGCTGCGCCGCCGGAGTCGAAGGACCCCTATAACTTGCAAGAATCTTCCACTCTCGCACGATGACCATCGCCTCCAATCTCGCTGCCCTCCACGACCGCATCGCACTTGCCGCGAAGCGGGCCGGACGCGACCCTGACGACGTTGCGCTCATGGCGGTGACCAAGACGTTTCCGGCTGCGGCCATCATTGAGGCCTACGAAGCAGGACACCGCTTGTTCGGCGAGAACCGCGTGCAGGAGTTCGCGGAAAAGGTTGGCGGACTCGCGGAATTGCGCGATGCCGAGTTCCACATGATCGGGCATCTGCAATCCAACAAGGCGGCGAAGGCGGCCGAGATATTTCACGCGATCGATTCCCTCGACTCCGCGAAGCTGGCCCAGCGACTCGACGCTGCCGCCGAGAAGCTGGGAAAGACCCTCGACGTGCTGATCGAGATCAATTTGGGCGAGGAAGAAGCCAAGAGCGGAGTCGCTCCGGATTCTGACCGAACTCGAAAGCATTCTCCTTGGCGCTCCCGATTGGAAGCACCTGCGCATCCGGGGTCTGATGACCGTCCCTCCGTTTACCGAAGATCCGGAAGGCGCAAGGCCATACTTTCGCCAGCTCCGCGAATTGCGCGACCGTCTGGCGGCGCGAAACTTCCCAGCCGTCAGCCTTTGACGTCTTATCGATGGGCATGTCGCACGACTTCGAAGTGGCCATCGAAGAGGGCTCGACCTGCGTGCGGCTCGGCACGGCAATCTTTGGCGACGCGCACCACGCCATGATTCCCATCCGCGACACGCCATCCGGCGCTACCTTCCAGGTGAAGGTCCATCCCCGCGCGAAAAAGAACGCCATCACCGGCGTGGTCGGCGACGCATTGAAGCTGGCGCTCACCGCGCCACCCGTCGAAGGCCGCGCCAATGAAGCCTGCATTGCATTTCTCGCGGAAGTTTTGAATGTGCCCGCGTTCGTCGGTTACGATAGCCGCCGGGGAAACCAGCAGAAACAAAGTGATTCGTATCGCCGGTGTGTCAGCCGCTCAAGTGGAAGATCGGCTGCGGGAATGGCTGGGTTAGGTCCGGGTGGAGCACGCCTTCAGGCGTGCAATAGAAAGTCAGCGTTGAGGAGAGCGGCTTCAGCCGCTGAGGTAAAGGTCTTTTTAAGACTACTTCGGCGGCTAAAGCCGGGCCATCTTCGACCTGCTCTTGTGCACACCTGAAGGTGTTCTCCACCCGAAGCTTTGAGCATCGGACAACTGACAACTGGCTACTGGCTACTGACAACCGGCTACTGGCAACTGACGACTGGTTCCACGAGGAGACGATTTGAGCTTTGCGCAGCGTTGGCACGACATTCGCACCGGCTTTGAGCGCCCCTTCTGGGTCGCCAACCTCAGCGAGCTGTTCGAGCGGCTTTCCTATTACGCGGCCTTCGCCTCGCTGGCGCGCTACCTCCATGAAGCGCTGCATTTCCCAACCGAGCAGGCGAGTACGCTCACCGGAATCTTCGGCGGGTTGGTGTGGTTTCTGGCGGTATTCGGCGGAACCGTGGCTGACCGGATGGGCTTCCGTCGCGCCCTTTCCCTCGCCTACCTGATCTTGAGTTGCTCCTACTTCCTGTTGGGATCGCTGGGAGCGCCCTGGCTGGCCCCCATTCGCGACAATGTGCCGCTGGTTGCCCTGGCGACCTTCGTGCTGGCCCTGCCGGCCCTGGGCATCGCGTTGGTGAAACCCAGCGTGGTCGGCACTACGGCGCGCGCTTCGAAAGAGAATGTGCGCTCCATCGGCTACTCCATCTATTACACGCTGGTGAATATCGGTGGCGCTGCGGGACCTCTCGTCGCCTCCTATGTTCACCAACACATGCGGGTGGAGAGTGTCTTCCGCGTGGCCGCGCTTAGCGTCTTCCTCATGTTCGTTGCGGTGCTGCTGTTCTTCCGCGAGCCGAGCCGGCACGATGAGGTGGAGACCACCAGCTCTGTCGCAGGCCGCGAGGAATTTCTGGACCGTCATTACCAATGCACGGTTCATGCTGTTCCTGTTGATCTTTACCGGATACTGGATTGTCTATTGGCAGGAGTTCATTACCTTGCCGCTCTATGTTCACGATTACATCAATCCACATACCGACACCGAACGCTTGCTGGTCACCGGCCCGCTGATCGTGATTGCGCTGACGGTGGTGGTGAACCTTCTGACCCAGAAGATTCCCGCCTTCAGCGCCGTGATTCTCGGCACGCTGATTACCGCGTTGGCGTGGCTCATTCTCATCATGCAGCCGACGGTGGTGGGCGTGATCCTCACCCTGATCGCGGTGGCTCTCGGCGAAATCACCCAATCGCCGCGCTATTACGAATACATTTCCCGGCTCGCTCCCTCCGGTCAGCAGGGAACCTACATGGGCTTCGCTTTCCTGCCCCTGGGAATCGGCTCGCTGATAGGCGGAAAGTTCGGCGGATTTCTCATCCATCACTACGGCGAGGTGAAACACCAGCCCGGAATGATGTGGTGGGTCATCACGGCAGTGGGTGTCCTGACCGCAATGTTGCTTTGGATGTATGACCGGCTTCTGCTGCCGAAACAGGCGCAGCTGTCATCCTGAGCGGTTAAGTACAAACAAACCTCTTGAACTGAAATATTTGCCGGTAGATACGTGGTAAGTTCTTGAAACTGCAAATGGCAGAAGGGGGCCAGCACAGGAACCGCCGAGGATGATGGTAAAGACACAGCCATGAAATCTCCTGCCTACATCGCTAAACACATCCGCACGGTCATCAAGAATGGGGGCTCGGCCCCGCACACCATCGAAGTGCAGCGCTTCTTCAAGCATCAGGTGAAGGCGCGTGGCTGGTACACCGACGAGCTACGGAAATTGGCGGTGCGATTTCGCCGCACGATTCTCGCCGAGCATGGCATGGAGTACCTGCTGCAGGTCGCCGATCAGCTCTTTCGCGGCGAGGTGTTGGAAGAGAAGAACTTCGCGGTATTTCTGCTGCGAGGATTCAGTCGCGGAGTTCAGCAAGCCGCAGTTTAAGTTGTTCGAAAGCTGGCTGGACCGGGTCAGCAGCTGGGCCGACCACGACGCACTCGTGCATTACCTCATCGGTCCGATGGTCGCCGCAGATGCTGCATTCCTGACCCGACCGCCTCGCTGGGCCAAAAAGAAGACGGACAAGCCGTGGCATCAGCGCGCCGCCGCCGTAAGCCTCATCCACAGCACGCGCCAGCACAAAAACTTCGGCGACATCCAGCGCATCACCGAAATGCTGCTGACCAGCGATGACGACATGGTGCAGAAAGGGTTGGGCTGGCTGTTGCGCGAGGCGGCCAAAGCGAATCCGGAGCAGACCGTGAAATACCTGATGACGATCCGCGATCGCACGCCGCGCCTGGTGCTGCGGACGGCATGTGAGACGTTGCCGGCCGACACCCGCAAGCGAGTGCTCTTGAAAAAGGCAGCCACCGGATTTGCACGGATCATCACGGATCAGAAAAAAGAAAGAAAGGAATTAGAATCCGCGTTCCTCCGTGTAAATCCGTGGTTCAGTCGTTTCTTAGACTTGTCATTTACAATAGACACGCATGAATCTCTCTGAAATTCAGGCTGCGCTGCGCGACAGCCACAACGACTGCTGGCTCTTCTACGATCATCATCACCGCGATCCCATCGCCTATCACATTCTCGGCTTGCCCGAGAAAATGATGGTCACGCGCCGCTGGTTTTACGTCGTTCCTGCCGACGGCGAACCGGTAAAACTGGTGCACCGCATCGAGAGCCATCATCTCGACTCGCTGCCGGGCAAGAGGCTGGAGTACTCGGCCTGGCAGGAGCTGTGGGAGAACCTGGAGGCGATGCTCAAGCCTTACCACACGGTGGTGATGCAGTATTCGCCCAACAATCAGATTCCTTACATCTCTCTGGTGGATGCCGGCATGCTGGAGCTGGTGCGCAGCTTCGGCAAAGAGATCGTAAGCTCAGCCAACCTGGTGGCGCGCTTCGAAGCAACGCTCACCGACGCGCAGATGGCGACGCATTTCAAGGCGCGCGACGCCGTGGACAAAATCACGGCCGCTTTCTTCCAGGAACTGGGACGGCGCGCCCGCAACGGCGGCACTCATGAATTCGAGATGCAGCAGTGGATCCTGGAGGCGTTCCAGCGGGAGAAACTGGTGACCGAAGATCCGCCCAACGTGAGCGTCAACGCACACAGCGGCGATCCCCACTACGAGCCGACTTCTGCAACTTCGGCGCCGATTCGCCAGGGCGACTTCGTGCTCCTCGATATCTGGGCGAAATGCGACGAGCCGGACGGCGTGTATTACGACATCACCTGGACGGGCGTGGTTGGAACGCCCAGCGACAAGCAGAACGAGGTCTTCGCGATTGTTCGCGACGCGCGCGATGTCGGCATCCGCACCGTGCAACAGGCCTTCGACGCGAAGAAGAACCTGCACGGCTGGGAAGTGGACCAGGCAGTGCGCGAGTTCATCAACGGAAAAGGATACGGGCCGTATTTCATCCATCGCACCGGACACTCGATTGGCCGCGACATTCACGCCAACGGCGCGAACCTTGACAACCTTGAGACCAAAGACGACCGCGACATTCTGCCCAACACCTGCTTCTCGGTCGAGCCGGGCATTTACCTGCCGGAGTTCGGCGTGCGCAGCGAAATCAACATGATGATCCGCAACGGGAAGGGCGAAGTCACCGGCCGGGTGCAGAACGAGTTGGTGCGTATCTGATGGCCAACCCGCAGAGTGCAGCCAAGATCAGTTCGCGACCCGCCGATGCTGCGGCGACTCCAACCGGCGCCTCGCCGACCATGGTGACGTTGGCAGGATGGTTGGTGCCCGGACTGGGTCACATTCTTCAGGGCCGCTTCATTCGCGGCGTCCTGCTGATGCTGGCCGTGTTCACCATGTTCTTTGCCGGGCTCGGCATGCAGGGCAAGGTGTACGCGTTCAATACCGGCGACCTGCTCGACATCCTGGGATTTGTGGGCGATTTCGGTTCGGGCTTGCTGTATTTCGTCGCCCGATGGATGGACTGGGGCGCCGGCAACATTCATCGCGCCGTCGCGGACTACGGCACCAAGTACATCGTCGTGGCTGGTTTGCTGAACGTCGTAGCAATGGTTGACGCTTACCACATCGCGATCGGCAAGAAAAAATGACCTTCGAACTCTCTCACTACAACGCTGCCTTGTTGTTCGCGCTCTGCGCCTCAACCGTCTTCGGCATCACCCAGCGCAACACGCCGAAAGACATGTTCCGCTACGGCGCGTATTGCTTTGCGCTGTTTGCCGTCGGAGTGATCGTCGCTTCATGGGCGATGTGGCTGATTAAGCACTGAGGGCAGATCGTCCCGGGCGAAGAGAACCAAGGACGTCTCGCGGGTCATGACCATGGCGCACACTACCATCGCCGAGCGCGACTGAGATGGCCAACGTTCCCTTCGTCAAAGCTACTGCCTGCGGCAACGACTTCCTGATCATCGATTTCGTGCATGCTCCCAGCGACATCCACTCCTTCAGCCGCCGCATTTGTGATCGGCACAACGGCGTCGGCGCGGACGGCGTGGAATGGGTTTTGCCCGCCAACGATGCAGACCTGCGCGTTCGCCTGCTGAATGCCGACGGCTCTGAGGCGGAAATCTCGGGCAACGGGACGCGCTGCGTCGCCGCCTGGTACTGCGCCGAAAATACGCGCGACTCAGTCGTGATCCGCACCGGCGCGGGGTTAAAGACTTGCAGCTTGACCGCGCGTGCAGATAACACCTTCGAGTTCCGCAGCTCCATGGGCGAGCCGGAAGTGGGAGATCCGTTTCCCATCAAGATCGACTATGGAGAAATCTCCGGCATTCCGGTCTCGATGGGCAACCCGCACTACGTGGTTTTTGTCACGGAATTCGAGCTGGGCTGGCAGGCGATTGCGCAGCAAGTCTCGACCCATCACGATTTCAAACATGGCATGAATGTCGAATTAGTGAGAGTGAGCGGTGCGAACGAAATCGAAGTCCGCTTTTGCGAGCGGGGCGTGGGAGAAACGATGTCGTCAGGGACGGGCTCCTGTGCTGCGGCCGTGGCTTCCATCCATACCGGCAAAGTCAGTTCCCCGGTGCGCGTGCATGCTCCTGGCGGAGTGCAGACCGTGGAATGGAGCGGGGAAGTGTTTCTCACCGGACCGGCGACCTTGCTCTGCCGGGGCGAGTTTTTCATTTAGGATAGACCATCTTCTATGCCTTCTTCTGCCCAACCTAAGCGAGTGCGTCCGGCTGCTTTGCGACCCGGCGACACAGTGGGGATCATTGCACCCGCTGGCCCGGTTGAGCCAGATGCGTTGGAAGCCGGATGTGCGACCCTGCTGCGGATGGGCTATCAGCCCTTCTATCTTCCGTCAATCCTGGATCGCGATTTGTATTTTGCCGGGTCGGTGGAGCGACGGTTGGATGAACTGCACGAGATGTTCAGAAGAAGGGAAGTGCGTGCCATTATCTGCGCGCGTGGTGGTTATGGCTGCAATTATCTCTTGCCGCATCTTGATCTCAAATTGATCCGGCGGAATCCGAAGATCTTCGTGGGCTGCAGCGATGTTACGACCCTGCTCACTTATCTTTGCGACGCAGCGGGACTGGTTACCTTCCACGGCCCCATGGCGGCCGGAGATTTTGGTCGGCAGGGTGGCGTCGACGAGGATGCGTGGTTCGCGGCGGTCGCGGCGGCGAAAGAAATACCGGCGCACGTTCTCAGAGGACGAGGTGGAACCGCTGGCGAAAGGCACGGGCGAGGGCATCCTATACGGAGGATGTCTTTCGCTGCTGTGCGCATCACTCGGCACTCCGTACGAAATCCGCACGCGCGGCACGATTCTCTTCCTGGAAGATCTTAACGAGCCGCCGTACCGAATCGACCGAATGCTGATGCAGCTGAAGCTTGCCGGCAAGCTAAAAGGCGTGAAGGGAATTGTCTTCGGCGAAATGCGCGGCTGTAATCAGCGCGGAGCTGCAGATTACACGCTGCAGCAGGTCGTGCTGCGTGTTTTGGGCGACTTGCGAGTGCCGATAGCGTTTGGCTTGAGGTCCGGCCATGTTTCTTGCGGGAACTTTACCCTGCCATTCGGCGTTGCTGCGAAGCTTAGCGTCGGGAAGGCCGTGACATTGGAATACGAACCAGCGGTGGGGAAACCGCAAGCAGGCGAAGGTGCGCAAAGGATGACAAGGAAGCACGTTCATCTGATCGGAATTTGTGGCACCGCGATGGCGTCGCTGGCAGGAATGCTGAAGGAGCGAGGCTTTCAAGTGACGGGCTCCGACAATGCGGCATATCCGCCAATGTCAGACTTCCTGGCTTCGCTGAGTATTTCGGTATCCCAACCCTTCAGCGAATCGAACTTGCAGCCGCGACCGGATCTGGTCGTCGTAGGCAATGCGATCTCGCGGGGCAATTCGGAACTGGAGTACGTTCTCGACCATCATCTTTCGCTTGCAATCCATGCCGCAGGTCCTGCATGACGAATTTCTGGTGGGGCGTGAGCGCTTGGTGGTGGCGGGCACACACGGCAAAACGACAACGGCGTCCCTGCTGGCGTGGTTGTTCTATCACGCCGGGCGCGCTCCCAGCTTCCTGATTGGCGGAATCCCCGAAAACTTTGGTAGCTCTTTCATGCTGGGCGCAGGGGACGAGTTTATCCTGGAAGGCGATGAATACGACACGGCGTTCTTCGACAAAGGGCCGAAGTTCCTTCACTACTTTCCCGACGCCGTCGTTCTAACTTCGGTTGAGTTCGACCACGCCGACATTTACAAAGACCTCGACGAAGTGAAGACCGCTTTCAAGCGCCTGGTGAACCTGGTTCCGCGTCGCGGACTCTTGCTTGCCTGGGATGGCCATCCCAACGTTGACGAATGCGTCGGCCGTGCTTTCTGCCGCGTGGAACGCTATGGCTTCAACGAAGACTCGACTTGGCGGATCAGGCGATGTCGAGTACACAGACGGCCGAGACGCGCTGGAGCGTGCTGCGACACGGGGAGCTATGGGGAGAGTTTGAATTTCTCGCTCGCAGGCGAATACAACGTGCTGAACGCCACCGCGGCCGCGGCCATGGCTGCCAACTACGGCATCCCCAAAGACACGATCGCGGAGGCGCTGCGCGGTTTCCGCAGCGTGAAGCGCCGTCTGGAAGTGAAAGCCGAGGTTCACGGCATCACCATCATTGATGATTTCGCCCACCATCCTACCGCCATTGCGGGAACGCTGAAGGCGGTGAGCACACGTTATCCGGGCCGACGCCTATGGGCGATTCTGGAGCCGCGCTCGAACACCCTTCGCCGCAAAGTATTTCAGAAGGAACTGGCGGAGAGTCTCAGTTTGGCCGATGAGGTCGTCCTCGCGGGCATATTCAAGTCAGAAGCGATTCCGGAGCATGAGCGGTTAGACCCTGCAGGCTGTCGTCGCTGCCTTGAGGGCGTCTGGTAAACCGGCACGAGTGCTCGACACAGCGGATGCGATTGTGGAGTCAATCGCGCCGGAACTGCGTGAAGGGGACGTGGTTGTGATCCTGTCCAACGGCGGATTCGGCGGCATCTACGAAAAGCTCCCCGCGAGACTCAAATCCCGGCGCGAGGTCTCGACTACCGCGTGAGCCGCCGCCACACTGTTGGCTTTGCTGTTCTGTCCTGGTAGCCTTCGGAGTGGTGTTCTTCAAAGCGGCGTCGGCCGTTACACCCGTGACCTGTGTTTCGCCCAGCGGTACCACTACCGCGCCAACCGAATATTTCGTTTCGCTCGCCGATCCCGCCACTCATCGGGCACACGTCAACATTCGCCTTCGCAACAGTGAAAGAAAGCGCACACTCGATATGCCCGTTTGGAATGCCCTCTACCAGGTGCGCAACTTCGCTGCCAACGTGGAGGATGTGCGTGCACAAGATGCCTCAGGCGCGCCGGCCGATGTGCGCAACATAAAGACCAGCGAATGGGAGATCACCGCGCCCTCGGGTTGCGTGGTCGTGAGTTATGACGTTTACCTCAACGTACCAGGTCCGTTTGGTAGCGCGCTGAATGCCGACCACGGTTTCTTCAACTGGGCCATGGTGCTCATGTACTCTCCCGTCGTTGCGCGCACAGCCGGTGAGTCTGCGGCTGCTGGATGTTCCCAGCCACCTGGGCGCTGCGCGATGTGCATGTGCTTGGCGGAGCTGAGCCCGGCAAGGTCAGCCAGGTGGTCGGAGTTGCTGACAATTACGACGAACTGGTGGACAGCCCGGCGGAAGCCGGCAGGTTTCAACAGACGGCATTTCAAGAAGACGGAGCTACCTACCACGTTGTGGTAGATGCTAATCCAGCTGACTACGACATGGCGAAGCTGGAGGACGTGCTGCGCAAGATCACGCACGCCGGTGTTGACTGGATGCAGGACCGTCCCTACGACGAGTACACCTTCCTGTACCACTTTCCGCACGGCCAGGGTGGCGGAGGGATGGAGCACGCTTACGGGACAGCCATCGAAGTCAATGCCGAACGCTTGCGCAACGGCTTGTCCCCGGTCGCGAACGTGACCGCCCATGAATTCTTCCATCTGTGGAACGTCAAGCGTATCCGTCCGCAATCGCTCGAGCCCGTTGATTATCAGCACGAAAACGATACTCGTGCATTGTGGTTCAGCGAAGGAGTGACCAGCACGGCTGGCGATATCCTGCTGGCGCGCGCCGGACTGATCGACGAAGGTACGTATCTGCAGCGCGTCTCAGGCGAGATCACCGAATTGCAACGCCGGCCGGCGCACACCTGGCAATCGGCGGAAGAGTCCAGTCTTGATGCCTGGTTTGAAGGCAACGCATTCTACCGTTCGCCGGAGCGGAGCATCAGCTACTACAACAAGGGCGACATCCTCGGTGTTCTGCTGGATCTTCGCATTCGCGAGCTGACGGCCGGCAAGAAGTCGCTGCGCGATCTGTTCCGGTGGATGAACGAAACTACGCGAAGCGGCACCTCTTCTTTCCGGACTCCGAAGGCGTCCAACAGGCGGCGGAATCGATCACTGGCCAGAGCTTTGCCGGCTTCTTTCGCGATTATGTGGCGGGCGTGAAGGAAATTCCCTACGACGACTTCTTCCAATTTGCAGGTCTGCGAGCGGTGGCGAAGACGGTCGAGGTTGCCACGTCTGGATTCGCCACGACCGCGAACCTCGGGGGACAGCCGGAGGTGGTGCGGGTTGAACCTGACAGCGAAGCGCAACGGGCAGGCATTGCTTCCGGAGACCATATAACAGCGGTTAACGCTGTGCCGGCGGATAGCTTTCTCGACGACGAACTCGCTCGCATGCGCCCCGGCACAATCGTTCGCCTTCAGGTCGAGAACCGGAAAGGCAAACGCGAGGTGAGCCTGCGGCTCGGCGCGCGCCAGGAGCAGTTCTACGAGCTTCAGGATTTGCCGACAGTAACGCCGGAGCAGCGAGCGCATCGGGCGGCGTGGATTCGCGGCGATGACGAGCCCGGAGGCACTCCGTGATCCGCGCCATCGCGATGCTAGCTTTCTGGGGACTCTCAACCCTGATTGTCGGACCGCCTGGTTTGTTGTTTGCCTTGCTCACCGGCAACGTGGTGCCGCTTTACAGGGTCGCATGCTGGCTGGCACAGCTCGGAGTGCGGCTTGCAGGGGTGAAGATCGAGGTCCGTGGGATCGAGCGCCTTCAACCCGGGCAGAACTATATCTTCATGTCCAACCATGCCTCCAATCTTGATCCGCCTGTGCTCATTCCAGCGGTTCCCGGCCGATGTTCGGTGCTGGTGAAAAAAGAGCTGTTCCGCATTCCGATTCTTGGGACTGGCATGAAGGCAGCCAACCTTGTTCCCGTGGACCGTAGTGACCGCGAAGCCGCCATTGAAAGCGTAAACGCCGCCATCAGGGTTCTGCAGCAAGGATTGCATATGATCGTTTTTCCTGAGGGCACCCGGTCGAACGATGGACGTTTGCTGCCCTTCAAGAAGGGGCCGTTTCACATGGCGATGGAGTCGGGAGTGCCCGTTGTGCCGGTTACGATGCTTGGCACTTTCGAAAGCTGGCCGAAGACGCGCTTCGCGCTGCGTCCCGGTAAGGCCACGGTTGTGTTTCATGCGCCCCTCGATCCGCGCAGCTATCCCGATCGCGATTCGCTGATGAAGGCGGTCAGCGACACCATTGCAAGCGCTTTGCCGGCAGAGAGGCGAGAACCAGCTCCGAATCCTCGATCGGCGCTGCATATAAGTTAGGATTAAGGACGTTCGCCTCCGGCCAGTTTTGCATGCACATCCCTGACGGATACTTGAGCCCATCCACGTGCGCAGCGCTTTACGGTGGCGCAATTGCCGGATGGTACGCCGCGCTGAAGCGCCTCAAGCGCTTGCTGCTGAGCCGCGTCGTCCCGCTCATCTCGGTTTTCGCGGCCTTCGCTTTCGTGGTGATGATGTTCAATCTCCCCTTGCCCGGCGGCACGACGGGCCACGCCATCGGGGTCACCATCGCCGCCATCGTGTTGGGGCCGTCCGGAGCGATCCTGGCCATCTCCATCGCGCTTGCCATTCAGGCGCTGTTCTTCGGCGACGGCGGAATCACCACGCTGGGCGCAAACTGCTTCAACATGGCGATCATAGGCTCGCTGGTCGCCTATGGCAGCTATCGCCTGATCGCTACAGGCGCGAGCATTACCTCGAAACGTCGGATCGTGGCGGCTGCGATCGCCGGCTATCTCGCTATCAACGCGGCAGCTCTTGTCGCTGCGATTGAGTTCGGATTGCAGCCGCTGCTGTTTCACGATGCTGCGGGTACGCCGCTGTATGCGCCCTATCCATTTCGGGTCGCGTTGCCGGCGATGATGATCGGACACCTGACCTTTGCCGGACTAGCTGAGGCCGTGATCTCAGCGGGCCTCGTGGCCTACTTGCAAGTGGCTGACCCCGGTCTGCTGCAAGGCAGTGCAGGGGTTATCGCCAGCAGGGACGGTGGGCTTGGGGTTGCCCGCCCGGCGGCCAACTCCCAGCGGCGGCTATGGCTTGCGGTCGCCCTGCTTATGCTGCTGACGCCCCTGGGAATTCTGGCCGCGGGCAAAGCATGGAGCGAATGGTCTCCATCAGAATTCACTCGAAGCGGATCGCACGCGCAAACGGCGGTCGCAACCACTCTCCCGGCAGGACGTATTCCCGCCGGAATGCAGCGGCTGGCGAACCTCTGGACTGCACCTTTTCCGGCCTACGCGCCCTCGTTCGTAAGGAGTGCTGCCTTCGGTTACCTGCTTTCCGCCATGTTCGGAGTCGGCTTCCTGCTTGCGGTCTCGCTCTTGATGCAGCGCTACCTGGAGCGGCGGCGGGCGACGAGATACTCCTCATGAAGCGCGGCGGGTTCATGGACTCGACCGTCCTTGGTTTCGTGCGAGCATTGGGCCGCGCACTCATGTCGGAGGAGATCGCTCGCCAGCGCGGTTTGCTTCAGGCGCTCGACCCACGCGTCCGGGTCATTGGTCTGTTTTCGCTTGTTTTGGCCGTAACGCTTTCACGCCGCCTCATTGTCGTGCTTGTTCTGTTCCTGGTGGCCGTGATCATTGCGGTCCTCTCCAAGGTCAGTATGGGCACGCTCGCCAGGCGCGTGTGGCTTGTGGTCCTGGCGTTCACCGGAGTGATTGCTTTGCCTGCGATCTTCATCACACCGGGCAATCCCATCGCGACCTGGGCGGGCGGGGCTATCCGCATCACTGCACCCGGCCTGACAACTGCGGTGTTATTGATCGCGCGTGTTGAGACCGCAGTGACCCTCACCAGTTTGCTGGTCCTGTGTACTCCGTGGACGCACGTTCTGAAGGCGCTGCGCTCCTTTCGGCTTCCTCAGGAGGCGATCGCGATGCTGGCCATGACACATCGGTATGTCTTTCTTTTGGTCGAAACCGCGAGCCAGATGTTTGAATCGCGCCGCAGCAGGACGGTGGGCCGGTTGCCGGGCGGCGAACAACGCCGCATGACCGCCAGGATCGCCGGAGTCTTGCTCAGTAAGAGCATCGACCTCAGCCAGGAGGTCTATCTAGCGATGCAATCGCGAGGGTTCCGCGGGGAGGTCCGCATCCTCTCGGACTTCCGCATGCGTTCATGGGATTATGTAGGGCTGCTCGCGTTTCTCTGCATCGGCGGGATCGCTGTCTGGATAGGAAGGTAAACCACACTTGACGCTGCTCTTCGATTTGCAGGATGTCGGTTTCGAATACGATCGTATTCCGGCGCTGCGCGAGCTGTCGTTGCAGGTCGCTGAAGGGGAAAGCATCGCCCTGCTCGGCGCCAATGGCTCGGGAAAATCAACTCTGCTGCGAATTCTCGACGCGCTCCACTATCCGTCCCAGGGATCCGTCGACTTCTGTGGCCAGCGCCTCACGCCTCAATTGCTCAACCAGGACGACTTTGCGCTTTCCTTTCGCAGGAGAGTAGCGCTGGTCTTTCAGAACCCCGATGTGCAGCTGTTCAATCCCACGGTCTTCGACGAAGTTGCTTTCGCACCTTTGCAACTACAGTGGCCAAAAGAGCAGGTGCTGTCCAGGGTGACAGCGACGTTGGAGCTTATGAAGATCGAACACCTTCGTGATCGCCCGCCTTACCGCCTGTCTGGCGGCGAGAAGAAACGAGTGGCGCTGGCTTCGGTTATCGTGTTCGATCCGGACGTTCTGCTTTTGGATGAGCCCACCTCTGCCCTCGATCCCCGCAGTCAAAGCCAGATCATCGACTTGATCCAGCAATGGAAGGGATCTTCCAAGACGGTGATTACTGCGACCCATCAGCTTGAAATCGTGGAAGACATTGCCGAGCGCATCATTGTGCTCGAGGCGGGCCGGGTCGCGGCGAGCGGTAAGCCGTCAGAGATTCTGTCCAACTACGAGCTGCTGCTTCGCGCCAACCTCGTTCACGCCCACCGACACTCTCACGGAACTGTGACGCACACCCACCCGCATTTGCATTCTCACTCCAAGCACGAACATGAGCACTAGCCCGCAAGGCTCCGCTATTGCCGAGCGTGGGGGTTACTCCGTCCGCTTGTAGATTTTTCCGCCCTTCATGACGAAGTTCACTTTCTCGAGCTGCGTGACATCGGCCATGGGGTCACCCGGCACCGCGACTACGTCAGCCAGCTTGCCCGGTTCAAGCGACCCAATCTTGTCCTGCATGCCCAGCAGGTCGGCGGCGGTCATGGTCGCCGAGCGGAGCGCCTGCGCTGGAGTCATGCCATACTTCACTTCCAGCGCAAATTCCTTCGCGGGGTTTATCGTCCACGGGAATCCGCCCGCGTCGGTGCCGAAGGCGATCTTCACCCCGGCGTTCAGCGCGCGCTTGAAGGTAGCGGCATGAATGTTGATCATGTCAACCCACACGTGCGATCCCGCAGCGGCGCGACCCTCGGCAACATACTCCCCGACGAACAGCGTTGGCACGTAGTAGATGCCTTTCGCGACCATGGTCTTCAGGTCTGCGTCGGCGATGTAGAAACCGTGCTCCACGGAATCCACGCCAGCCTCGACTGAGTTGTGCACGCCATTCAACGCGCTCGCGTGCGAGGCGATCTTGTGGCGCTCGCGGTGCGTCTCGTCCACGATGGCGCGCAACTCCTCCAGGGTAAAGGTCGGGATGTCATCCAGCACGCCATCAGGCAGCACGCGATAACTGCGGTCGGAATACACCTTGATCCAATCCACCCCGTTGGAGATCTGCTCACGCACTGCCTTGCGGCCGCCGTCTGCGCCGTCCACCTCCTGCACGCCCTTGGGCCACTTGAGTTCCCACGAGTAGCCGAGGACCGGATAGGCCCCGGTCACATCCATCGCACGTCCGGAGACCTGCATACGCGGCCCGGGAATGACGCCGGCGTCAATGGCCTTCTTGATGTCCACATCGGCGTAGCCGGCGCCCTCCGTCTCAAGATCGCGAATCGTAGTGAAGCCGTAATTCAGGGCGCGCTGCGCCGCGACCGTGCCGAGAATGGTCCGGTAAGGCATGGAGTACTGCAGGATTTGCACGTTATAGTCTTCGGCCGTGATGTCACCCTGCAGCAATACGTGCGTGTGCGTGTCAATCAGACCAGGAAGGCAGACCTCATGGCTGAGGTCGATGATCTCAGAGCTACCCTTCTCCGGGACGAGGTCACCGATTTGGTCGATCTTCCCACCGACGATGCGGATCCAAACATTCTTCCGTGCTACGTCGCTCTTGCCGTCATACAGCGCTCCGCAATGCAGGTAGGTAATGCTCGGCGCAGTCGCCGATGGTGCATTTGACTGCGCGAAGGCAACGGTTGAAACCAGGAGGAACAGAATACCTAAGCGAGGCTTCATGATTGGCTCCAAATGTCTTGCACCTGCTGGAACCTGCGTCTAACGCGACAACGTGCAGGATGCTTGATGCCTAACTCTCTACTCTCCGGCCGAGGCGGTCAACGTGCGTTTGTCGGTCTTGCCCGTGATGGTGCGTGGCAGACTGTCCACAAAAGTGAAAGAGCGAGGGACCTTGTGGGGTTCCAGCAATTCACGGCAGGCAGCTCGTAACCTACTCTCATCCAGCATGGCCCCTGCCTTCTTCTGCAAGAAAGCGTGAAGCCGAACGCCTTGCTTTTGGTCCGGCAACGCAATCACTGCCGCCTCTTCCACGCCCTCGATCCTTTCCAGCGCGTTCTCAACTTCGGCGGGATAAACCTTCTCGCCGGCTATCTTGATCATCTCGTCGGCCCGACCGGCAAGGTAAAGATAGCCGTCGGCATCCGTAAAGCCCTTGTCACCGGTATGGAAGATGCCGTTGCGAATCTTGCGCGCGGTTGCTTCCGGGTCGTTTAGATAGCCAAGCATTACGTTCGGCCCTTCCACGCAGACCTCACCAATTTCGCCCACTGGGCAAACCGTGTCATCCTCGCTGCGAATCGTCACTTTCAAGTTTGGCAGCGGACGCCCCACACTGGCTGGCCGGTTCGTCTCCGGTATGTTCAGCGAAATGACAGGGGCCACCTCGGTCGCGCCATATCCAGGAAGGATGGCGTGGCCAAAGCGTTCGGTAAATTCCCGTTCGGTCGTCTCCGGCAGCCGCTCGGCCCCCGCGATGCACAGCCACAGCGAGGTTGCATCGCACGGCGTCGGATCCAGTGCCAGCAAGCGGTACTGGCTAGGCACGGCAACCAGCGTAGTGACGCGATGGAGTTCGATGGCGTTCAACACCGTTCGCGGCACGAAGCGCTCCAGCACAACCACCGTCGAGCCGGTCATCAGGGGCAGAAGATTGGTGACCGTCAGTCCATAGGCGTGGAACAGCGGCAAAATCGCCAGCATCACCTGGCGATCGTCGAAACCGGTGGCCTCCCGGCATCCCTCAGCGTTGGAAATGATGTTCTGTTCGCTGAGCGCCACCGCTTTTGGACGTCCTGTAGTCCCTGAGGTGTAGAGAAGCACCGCAGCTTCATGGGGCCGAGCTTGCAGCGCAAAGTCGTCTGCCGGCGGATAAGCCGGATCAATCAGAACGTACGGCACACCTGCTTCTGCAAGCCGGGGCGCCAAGTCGGCAGAGGTAAACACCGTAGTCAGTTTGGCTTCCGCGAACATCAGCTTCAAGAGCGGAGCCGGAGCCAGCGTCGGCAATACCGCAACGATCTTGCCGGCCCAAAGCGCCCCAAGTACGTGTGGCGGAAAATGAATGGAGTTGGGGAGAAAAATGCCGACATTGTCCCCCGGCGCGAGTTTTGCGATGTGGGCGGCCGCCGATTGCGCACGCCGCACGAGTTCGGAATAGGAAAACTTGTCTTCACCGCAGATCAGCGCGGTGCGGTCCGCATAGCGCTCCGCGGACTTGAGAACAGCCGCAAGTATTGCACTTGTGTTCATGCTCACCTTCGAGTGTGCCTCACAGAAATTACGGGCCGAGTTTACACCTTTGCCCCAAGAGAAATCTGGCTAGTGCGCTCATTGCTCACAGAGGATGGACCATCTTCCCGCCTTGTCGCTCATCAGCGCAGGCCGGAAGCGTTTCGTCCGACCGGTTACCTTCCGGTCGAATGATTACTAAAGTACAGTTACCCACCCTGTACCTTCGTAACTTGACCTCCGCTGGCGAAGCGGTACACTGGCCGCCTGAGGCCTAGTGTCTCTGTGCCCGGCGGAGCGTCAACAGAGTCCGGCGACGCACCTGATCTTTAATAAGTCAGTTGGACGATAGCCAGTTGGCTGTCGCTAAATGCGACGAACCGGAGTGTTAACGGACTCAATAACCCCCTTCCTGGGCAGCAATCCCCGTTGGCTTCCAGACCGGCCCAAAATGCCCTGCTAATTTGCTGCTAACAAAGAACTTACTATTAAGCCTCCTGAGATCAAGAGCTTACCAGGAAAAAGTGCGTAATCTCATGATTCTAAAGAAGAGCGGTGGAGGAGGGGGATTAACCAGGCTGTTAACATTCAGCTCTCGAAATGGAAAGCCAGCGGAAGTGCTCCAAGTTAATCGAACAGTAAACCTTGGTTGCAACCGGACCTACGAGTTCGCGAGCCGCCGCCTGGCAGCGCTATCCGGTATACAATACGCAAGTTTGCCGGGCTGTCTCTCAAATCAGGAAACCACGCGGGTGCATTCGAGAGGATAGTTCACGATGATGGACCCAGCGGTAGAAGCCGGAGCCCGTACTCCCATCACAGAGCTCGATGTCTTGTGGGTGACGGCCGGCCTTGGATGCGACGGCGACACCATTGCCATGACCGCCGCCACCCAGCCCAGCATTGAAGACATTGTGATGGGCGCGTTGCCGTGGATTCCCAAAATCAACTTCCATAATCCCTTCCTTGCCATCGAGAACGGCGACGAATTTTTGAAACCGTTTCACCTGGCTGCGGAAGGCAAGCTTCGGCCCTTCATCCTGGTCGTCGAAGGATCCATTCCCAACGAACACAACAAAGCAGAAGGGTACTGGGCATCGTGGGGAACGGACCAGAAGACCGGCGAGCCCATTCTGACTTGCGACTGGATCGACCGGCTGGCTCCCAAGGCGTGGGCGGTGGTGGCGGCTGGCACGTGCGCAACCTACGGCGGGATCCACGCCATGGAAGGAAACCCCACCGGGTGCATGGGCCTGGCCGATTACCTGGGGTGGCAGTGGAAGTCGGCGGCCGACATTCCTATCGTGTGCGTTCCGGGCTGTCCGGTGCAGCCCGACAACATGATGGAGACGCTGCTGTATCTGTTTCACATGGCGTCTGGACGCGCGCCCATGATTCCGTTGGACGAGGCACTGCGCCCGACCTGGTTGTTCGGACAGACGGTGCATGAAGGATGCGATCGCGGCGGCTATTACGAGCAGGCCGACTTTGGCGAGGAGTACGGTTCGCCACTGTGCATCGTGAAACTGGGATGCTGGGGACCGGTGGTGCAATGCAACGTCGGCAAGCGCGGATGGATGGGCGGGATCGGCGGCTGCCCCAATGTCGGCGGCATCTGCATCGGCTGCACCATGCCGGGCTTCCCCGACAAATTCATGCCGTTCATGAACCAGCCGCCGGGCTCGTTGTTGTCATCCAATGCGGTGCAGACCTACGGAAGGGCAATTCATGCGCTTCGCAGGTTTACGCAAGCATCTTTGAATAAGGAACCCAGTTGGCGGCGTCGGACGCACGCGGCACAGGGACCTTTGGAAACGGGGCGCGAGCCATAGGCGCGGATTGATATCAGTTATGTGCGCTCAACATGACACAACTGCGGACCCGCTGCTCGAAGCGGCCCAACTCGCGGTGCAAGACCTGGAGCGTATTGTCGACCTCAGCGGGCAGGCCGCCGGAGATCTCAGCGCGGAATTGGTCCTGCAAGAACTGGCCAGTGTCTTCTTCGAAAGTACTGCCTCTTACTCCGCCCGCGAAAATGGCCCCGATGTCAAAACGCGAGAGTTTGCGGAAGCTCCGCTTCCCAACCTGGAGGCAAAGTATCGCGCCCTGGTAGAGCAGATTCCCGCCGTCGTTTTTATGGCTTACCTGGACGAGCGGATGGGTGAGACTTACGTAAGCCCTCAGATTGAAGCGGTGCTGGGTTTCACGCAGGAAGAGTGGCTGCAAGATCCCGTCCGCTGGTATCAGCAGGTCCATCCCGACGACAAGCAGCGATGGAGCGTGGAGGCGGCGCAACTGTTCCTGTCAGGCGAACCCCTGCGCTCCTCCTACCGCGTGCTCGCGCGAGATGGACGCGTCATCTGGTTCCATTGCGAGGCCAAGATGATTCGGCGGGAAGATGGCCGGCCCTGGTTTATTCATGGGGTGGGATTCGACATTACCCATCTGAAGAAGACGGAAGAAGCGTTGCAGCATGAGCGGAACGTGGCGTCGGCGATCCTGGATACGGTGGGCGCGCTCGTGGTTGTGCTCGATCCCGCCGGACGCATCATGCGCTTCAATCGGGCTTGCGAACAAACCACGGGATATACCTTCGAGGAAGTGCGGTACAAGTATCTATGGGAATTGTTCACCCAGACCGACGAGGCTGATCGCGTTCGGGCAATCTTTGAGCGGATGCGTGCGGGCCAGGTCCAGAATGAATACGAAGGCCATTGGGTCACCCGCGATGGTTCTCGCCGCGTGATTTCATGGTCGGGGACTGCACTGCCCGACGACCACGGAACGCCCGCCTACATTATTGCCACCGGAATGGACATCACCGAGCGCAAACGACTGGAACAGGCGGTCCTCGAAATAAGTGTCCGCGAACAGCGGCGCATCGGTCAGGACTTGCACGACGGATTGGGCCAGCATTTGACCGGCATCGCATTCATGAGTAAGGTGCAGGAGCAAAAGCTGGCCGAAAAGGGCTTGCCGGATGCAGTAGATGCCGCCAAAATTGTCCGGCTGGTTAACCAGGCCATCGAGAAAACCCGTGAACTTTCCCGCGGCCTTTTGCCGGTATTGTCGGAGTCTCGCGGGCTTATGTCGGCCCTGCAACAATGGGCCGGTGAAGTGCAGGACCTCTTTGGAATCTCGTGCACATTTCTTTGTATGGAGCCGGTTCTGATTCATGACGATAGTGTGGCCACTCACCTGTACCACATCACCCAGGAAGCGGTGAACAACGCGATCAAGCACGGGAAAGCACGGCACCTGGTCATCGCTTTGGGAGCGGCCGGTGGGCGAGGAGCGTTGACCGTTAGTGACGACGGATCGGGTATCCAAAAATTGCCAGGCGCGGGCAAAGGCATGGGTCTGCACATCATGAATTACCGGGCCAAGATGATTGGCGGCGTCCTGGAAATAAAGCCGGGCAAGCCGCATGGAACAGTCGTGAGTTGTGTTTTCCCGATTGGAAACGAGGAGTAGCGCCAGCTATGACGACGATGAGCAAGCGCCAAGAAAGCCCATCCTGCAGCAAGTCGAAGGTGTTCGTGGTGGATGACCACCCGATCGTGCGCCAGGGTCTGGCGCAAATGATCAATCGAGAGCCCGATCTGGCGGTTTGTGGCGAAGCTGAAGAAGCCGCGTCCGCTCTGCAGGCGATTGCCGGAGATAAGCCCGACATTCTCATTATCGATATTTCCTTGAACGGACCCGATGGTCTCGAGTTGCTCAAGAACGTTCGCTTGCGCTATCCGAGCCTGCCGGTGCTCATCCTGTCGATGCATGATGAATCGATCTACGCTGAACGAGCGCTGCGGGCGGGCGCCAACGGCTACATCATGAAACACGAGGCGGCCGAGAAGGTGCTGTTGGCCGTGCGTCAAATATTGAATCGCGAGATCTACGTCAGCGAACGGATCGCCAACCGAATCCTGCATCACTACATCAGTGGTTCTCCGTCCGCAAAGCAATCCCCTCTGGCCGACCTGTCTGACCGGGAGCTTGAGGTGTTCCGTTTGATTGGCGAGGGCCACAGCACACGCACCATTGCCGAAGAACTGTACCTCAGCGTAAAGACGGTCGAGACGTACCAGGCGCATATCAAGGACAAGCTGTCGTTGAAAAACGGCCGTGAACTGGTGCAGCACGCCATTCAGTGGGTGATGAACGAAAGAGTCGCATAGAAAAATCCTGCTGTCTCATCGGGAAATCCCTTATCCACCTTCCGGTGACTTTCCCCAACGCGAAATCAGGTTGTGAACGTCCCTCCTTTCCCTGATGCTACTTCTCATAAGGTGCGTGGGGCACCAAACGATTTTTCCAATCCTGGCCAGCTTGGGCTGGCTCCTGCACGTAAGTTGACAACGCGGGTCGAGCTTGCGCGCAGGCTTCGGAGAAAACAGGGATTGGCATTATTCCGCCCATGAATCACGGGAACTGAAGCTGGAAAGGAGAATCCCACCATGGCATCAGAAGCCGTTCCGCACGGCCGATCGACGCAGAAAAAGCCGGCAGTTGCGGAAATACATATTGTTTGGGTAACCGCTGGTCTGGGCTGCGATGGAGACTCGGTCTCGATCACCGCGGCGACCCAACCCAGCATTGAAGATGTCATCCTAGGAGCAATACCGGGCCTTCCTAAAGTGCATCTGCATAATCCGGTCCTCGCCTATGAAAACGGCGACGACTTCCTCAAGCCCTTCTACCTCGCCGAAGAAGGCAAGCTTGATCCCTTTGTGCTGGTGGTTGAGGGATCGATTCCCAACGAGAAGATCCACGCCGATAAAGATGGTTATTGGGCTGCTTTAGGCACCGACACGACAACCGGTCAGCCGATCAAGACGACCGACTGGGTCCAGCGTTTGAGCCAGAAGGCGCTCGCGGTGGTTGGCATCGGCACCTGCGCGACCTACGGCGGAATCCACGCCATGCAAGGTAATCCGACCGGCTGCATGGGACTTGCCGATTTCCTGGGCTGGGATTGGCGCTCGAAGGCAGGTGTTCCCATCGTGAATGTTCCGGGTTGCCCGGTGCAGCCCGACAACTTCATGGAGACCGTGCTTTACCTGCTGTATCAGGTCGCCGGACTTGCCCCGATGATTCCGCTCGACGACCAACTGCGTCCCAAGTGGCTGTTCGGAGCCACCGTGCACGAAGGCTGCGACCGCGCCGGCTACTACGAGCAAGGCGACTTCGCGAAGGAGTACGGTTCTCCGAAGTGCATCGTGAAGCTTGGTTGCTGGGGACCCGTCGTCAACTGCAACGTTCCCAAGCGCGGTTGGATGGCCGGCATTGGAGGCTGTCCCAACGTGGGCGGCATCTGCATCGGATGCACCATGCCAGGATTCCCGGACAAGTTCATGCCCTTCATGGATGAGCCGCCGGGAGCCAGAGTGTCCACCGGAAGCGCGAGTGCGTTTGGCCGGGCGGTCACTGCGCTGCGCTCGCTGACGCAAGCAACCCTCAACAAAGAACCAAAGTGGCGGCATGCTCGTGCTGAGCTCACCACCGGTTATCACGCGAGAGCCTGATCGAAAGAATACATAAGGAGGAGCGACCGCAATGGGCACAATAGCTGCTACCGATAGAGAGGCTCCCAGTAAGCCGAAACAGATCGTGGAGATGAACTGGGATCCGATCACCCGCATCGTGGGGAGCCTCGGCATTTTTACCAAGATCGATTTTGCCAACCGCCACGTCGTCGAGTGCCACAGCACCTCGTCGATCTTCCGCGGGTACAGCATCTTCATGAAGGGCAAAGACCCGCGAGATGCTCACTTCATCACCAGCCGCATCTGTGGCATCTGCGGCGATAATCATGCGACCTGCGCCAATTACGCGCAGAACATGGCGTTCGGCGTGAAGCCGCCGGCGCTGGGCGAGTGGATCGTCAACCTCGGCGAAGCTGCCGAGTACATGTTCGACCACAACATCTTCCAGGACAATCTGGTTGGCGTGGACTTTTGCGAGCAGATGGTCAAGGAAACCAATCCGGGCGTGCTCGCCAAAGCCGAGAAGACGGCCTCGCCGCATTCCAATCTTCATGGCTATCGCACCATTGCCGACATCATGCGCGCCCTGAATCCCTTCACCGGCGCGTTTTATCGCGAAGCCCTGCAAATGAGCCGCATGACTCGCGAGATGTTCTGCCTGATGGAAGGCCGCCATGTGCATCCGTCAACCCTCTATCCCGGCGGCGTCGGCACCGTGCCAACCATCCAGTTGTTCACCGACTACCTGGTGCGGCTGATGAAGTACGTGGAGTTCATGAAGAAGGTCGTGCCGCTGCATGACGACCTGTTTGATTTCTTCTACCAGGCGCTCCCGGGGTACGAACAAGTTGGTCAGCGCCGAATCTTGTTGGGTTGCTGGGGATCGTTCAACGATCCAGATTACTGCGACTACACCTACAAGAACATGGACAACTGGGGACGCAAGATGTTCGTAACCCCGGGGGTAATCGTTGACGGAGAGGCGGTCACCCACGATCTGGTGGATATCAACCTGAACATCCGCATCCTACTGGGCAGCTCTTACTACGATGACTGGGAGGATGGCGAAACGTTTGTGAGTAAGGATCCGCTGGGGAATCCGGTGGACAAGCGACATCCCTGGAACCAGACTACGAACCCGAAACCGCAGAAGCGCGATTTCGCCGGCAAGTACACATGGGTCATGTCGCCGCGCTGGTACCACAAGAAGACCGGTGAGTATCTGGCACTCGACACCGGCGGCGGGCCGATCGCGCGTTTCTGGTCAACCGCAAAGGCTGGACTGGTGGACATCGGCTATCTCAAGGCGACCGGCAACAGCGTCAAGATCTATCTGCCCAAGACCGCGTCGCTGCCTGAGGTGGAGTTCGAGTGGAAGATCCCGAAGTGGAGCAATGCCATCGAACGGGACCGCGCCCGCACGTACTTCCAAGCCTATTCTGCTGCGGCAGCCCTGCACTTTGTGGAAAAGGCTCTGGGAGAGCTGCACGCTGGCCGGACAAAAACCTGGTCGGACTTCAAGGTGCCGGAAGAGGCCATTGGGTGCGGTTTCCACGAGGCGGTGCGCGGGGTTCTGTCGCATCATGTGGTGATTCGCGACGGGAAGATTGCCAACTACCATCCGTATCCTCCGACTCCCTGGAACGCCAATCCGCGCGATGTGTATGGCACTCCGGGACCCTACGAGGACGCGGTGCAGAACACGCCCATCTTCGAAGAGAATGGGCCTGACAAGTTCAAGGGAATTGATATCATGCGAGCGGTCCGCAGCTTTGATCCTTGTCTGCCCTGTGGCGTGCACATGTATCTGGGGAATGGAAAGGTGCTGCAAACCCGCCATTCTCCCATGTTTGGTCTGCAACCTTAGGCGCATAGGTTGCATGAGAGGAGTGGGCCGCGCAGTTGTACGTACCGAATTCAATCGGTTCGACACATGCAATTGCAGAGCGCACTCCTCTTCGTTTCTAGGGGAAATGGAGCGGAATGTCCGAGAACAAAGACCTACAACATCGAATTCAGAGAATCGGCGGGTTGGTACAGGAGATCGAGTCGATTGCCGATCCCAGTGTGCGAGCTTCCACCAAACAGCTGGTGCAACTGCTCATGGAATTCCATGGCGCCGGCCTCGACCGGGCGCTGGAGATTACAGCGAAAACCGGCGACCCCGGTCTGCGTCTTATCGATGAACTCGGCCGCGACCCGTTGGTAAGCAGTCTTCTCGTTCTGTACGGATTGCATCCCGACGACCTGGAGACTCGCGTGAACCGAGCGGTCGAACGGGTCCGGCCCAAAGTGCAGCGCAATGGCGGGGAAGTGGAGCTGCTGGGAATCGAGGACGGAGTCGTCAGATTGCGGCTGGGTCTCACAGGTCATGCTTGTGCTTCCACCGGCGCCACGCTTCAGGCAATGGTTGAGGAAGCCATTTACGAAGCGGCTCCGGACATTGTGTCCATATTGGTGGAAGGGCTGGAGGGAAAACCGGCTGAGGGTTTTGTATCGCTGGACAAATTAGTGGCCAGCCGCTCGTTGTTGTCTGAAACGAATTCGTCACGTGAGCAAAACGTTGCGCTGCCGGTGGTGAGTTGATCATGGGTGCGCAAGGATTCCGGGGCCACGAGAACGCGTTCGGAGTGCTGCGTCAGTTTGCCCGCAGGCCGCAAAATATCGAGCGCTGCGAATTGTGCAGTGCTGTGCTCGCCTCCGAACATCCGCATTTGCTTGAGCCTGTCGGCCGCAAGCTGGTTTGCTCTTGCGATGCCTGTGCACTGCTGTTCAGCGGGAGGGCAGGCGCCAAGTTCAAACGCGTTCCCCGCTATGTGCGTTTCCTGGCGAACTTCCATCTGACCGATGCGCAGTGGGACAGCTTGATGATTCCCATCAACATGGCTTTCTTCTTCAGGAGCTCTCCCGAAGGAAGAATGGTCGCGATGTATCCCAGTCCAGCGGGCGCGACGGAGTCACTGCTGTCTCTGGAAACCTGGGCGGAGATCGCGGGCGACAATCCCGAACTCAATGCGATGGAAGCTGACGTCGAAGCGTTGCTGGTGAACCGTATAGGGCACGCTCGCGGATTTTCCGCCCCTGAGCACTACATTCTGCCGATTGATGAATGTTTCAAGCTGGTTGGCTTGATTCGTTTGCACTGGAAAGGGTTTTCAGGCGGGACGGAGGTCTGGCAGGAGATCGCACGCTTCTTTGAGGAGCTGAAAGGCAAAGTCCTAGTGCCAAGCGGAGGCTCTCATGCCTGATTTGAGCTTCCACGTCGAGCGCGCTGAGGTTGTTCCGTTCGCGGTGGCACCTCAAATTGCTATTAAGCTTCGGCTGACCAATGCGGATCCCGAAGAAACCATCCATACTGTCGCGTTACGCTGCCAGATTCAGATCGAGGTTACTCGCCGGCCCTACGCTGCGGAGGAGCAGGAGGGACTCAGAGACCTTTTTGGTGAACCGGAGCGTTGGGGCCAGACGCTGCGCACCTTGCTGTGGACCCACAGTAGCACGGTCGTTCCTCCGTTTGTGGGTACTACCGAGGTTGATCTTCCCGTGCCTTGCACCTTCGACTTCAATGTGGCTACGACCAAATACTTCGCGGGACTCTCCGGAGGCGACATTCCTCTTTTGCTGCAGTTCAGTGGGACGGTCTTTTATGCGCGAGGTGACGGAGCGTTACAGGTCATGCTGATCCCGTGGGACAAGGAGGTCCATTTCAAACTGCCGCTGAAGGTTTGGAAAGAGTTGATGGACACCTACTATCCGAATAGCGCATGGCTATGCCTGCGACGTGATGTTTTCGAGCAGCTGCACCGCTACAAGGTGGAACACGGGATTCCCACCTGGGAAGAAACCGTTGAGAGCGTGCTCTCCAACGTGGAGGAGAAGGTACGGTCATGAACAGAGCCGCGGTGGAGAGAATTGCCAAGGCCGTGCTCTATGAGGGGTACATGCTGTATCCCTATCGTCCATCGGCGGTGAAGAACCAGCAGCGCTTTAACTTTGGCGTTGTGTATCCGCAGGCCTACAGCGAAACCCAGAAAGGTTGCGATCCCTGGGTCATGCAGACGGAATGTCTGGTGCAAGGATCCCCCCAGACCAGCATCGAGGTCTACCTCCGGTTCTTGCAGTTGACCGCCCGTTCGGTGGAGAAGCGAATCGCGGCGGAACTCGACGGGCGGCGTCCGGATGGGGCAGGTTACGTACCGGTCAAGGAACTGGAAGTTGACGGGCGGAGGTTCTATTCCTGGGAGGAGGCGGTCGAGCGCGAGATCGGCATTCTCGCCAGCCCCGTGGACGCTCTCGTCCGCCAGCCCTTGCAGCAGCCGTTTAGCCTGCCGGCGAGCCGGACGACTGAGCCGCTGGCTGAAAACAGCGGCAAAGTGGTAGGACAAATCGTGCGGACACAGGATCTCATTGATGGTGCGATTTACCTTGCTGTCCATCCAGTGGTCGAAGGCGTTTACAGGATCGTGGTTCGTATTAAGAACGTGACGCCGCTTACAGATGTCGAATCCACCAAGCGGGAGGACGCACTGATGCGGTCGCTGGTTTCGGCCCACCTCCTTCTCGGCGTGCGGGAGGGAGAGTTCGTCTCGTTACTGGATCCTCCCGAGTCCTTGCGTGAAGTCGCCGGCCAGTGCCGAAATGTGGGGACGTTTCCTGTTCTCGTGGGCGAAGAAGGGAAGCGCGATACGATGCTCTCGTCCCCGATCATCCTGTACGACTACCCGCAGATCGCACCCGAAAGCGCCGGCGATCTGTTTGACGGGACGGAGATCGACGAGATCCTCTCGCTGCGAATCATGACCATGACCGAGGACGAGAAGCTGGAGATGCGGCAGTCCGACGAGCGGGCACGCCAGATGCTGGAGCGCACAGAAACCCTGCCGGTAGAACAGCTCATGAAGCTGCACGGCGTCTTGCGCGGCCTGCGGCCGATTGAGGAGGAGACCCAATGAACGAATGGGAATGGCAACTCCTCGAAGACAAGACGCCGGTGGAGCACCTGGAGATCGCAGGAGTACAAGTGAAGGCGGGCGACCGAGTGCGATTGCGCCCGCGCAAAGGCGGTGACGTGCTGGATATCGCGCTGGCTGGACAGACCGCTAGCGTGGAAGCTCTCGAGCAGGACTACGAAGGCAAATTCCATGTTTGCGTGGTGCTGGACAACGATCCTGGAAGGGACTTGGGACTCCTGCGGCAGCCTGGTCATCGCTTCTTCTTTGATCCGGACGAAGTGGAACCTTTGCCCGACCAGAACACCGCGGAGGACCGGGCAACACAAAAGCCCAGCATCCTGATCGCGGGTATTGGCAACATCTTTCTTGGAGACGACGGCTTCGGTGTGGAAGTTGTTCGGCGGCTGGCGGCGCGCAAGCTGCCGGCTGCGGTGCGAGTGGCAGACTTCGGCATTCGAGGCTTCGATCTTGCCTACGCCCTGCAGGACGGATACAAGACCACCATCCTGGTGGATGCGTTTCCCCATGGGCAGAAGCCGGGTACGATATCCGTCCTCGATCCTGACCTGAACGATATCGGTTCGGAGGAGGCGCCACAGGCCGGCGTCGACACACATGGCATGAATCCGCTCAATGTGCTGCGCATGGCGGCCTCCATGGGTGCGCCTCTGAAAGGGATTTTTCTGGTGGGATGTGAGCCGGCAACGCTGGGTCCCGACGAGGGCCAGATGGGACTGAGTGAACCGGTAGAGAAGGCAGTAAATGAAGCAGTGGATTTGCTCGATTCGGTGATCAACAAAATCCTGGCCGGAAATTGGCCAACCACAACAAGCTGAAACGCAATCGTAGAAAGGAGACGGCAGTGGCAACAGAATTGATGCATACCAACAACGGAAATTCCAGCGACAGAGACACTCTGTTCATGCTGAGCGGCATCGCGCTCATGGTCTTTGGGGCAGGATTGATTCTCTCCAATCCCAATGCCCAGCGCTTCTTGAGCAAGGTGGGGGTCGGAAACCTGGGAGCGGGAGTGCTACCCGACCTTGAACGCTACATGCGACTGCGGTCTATGTGAGCGTGACTGCGCCTTGATTGCAAGCACTCCTCTAAGGAAGGAGCATTTTTCGCTTGTCTGAAAGCATAGACCCAGGAAGTGGCAGCGACTCCCGCACGCAGCTGTCGAGTTGATCGGCCGTTCGCTATGCGATCGACGGCAGAATCAGCCGGTTCACGGTCCGGGCGTTCGCCAGCGGAATGCTGTCGGCGTTTGGGCACAGCCCGACGATCGCCATCCGCGACTTTGCGGGAGAAGCCCAGTTCAATCCTGATAGGCTGGAAAGTGCTTCGTTGCACGTTACCGTAAAAGCCGCGTCGCTCACGGTAACCGATGACATTAGCGATAAGGACCGGCGCGAAATCGAGCGTGAGATGCAGGACAGCGTGCTGGAGAGTGCCAAGTATCCGGAAATCGTCTACGATTGCTCCCGGGTTTCGGTGAACAACCCGGGAAATGGGCAGTACTCGATCACGTTGCAGGGAAATCTGAGCTTTGCATGGTGTGACCCGCGGTCTGACGATTCCGGCGCGCGTGGCCGTCACAGGTGATATGCTGCGTGCCTTTGGGGAGTTCTCCCTGCGGCAGTCGGACTACAACATCAAGCTGGTTTCTGCCATCGGAGGCGGGCTCAAAGTGAAGGACGAGGTAAAATTCTCCTTCGACATCGTGGCCCGCAAGCAGGAATGAACGGCACGGAGGCGACGAGATGTGTTTAGCCATTCCCGGGAAGATTGTTGAACTGTTTCCCGGAACACCGTACTTGGCCACCGTAGAGGTGGCCGGCGTGCGGCGCAAAGTTGACCTTGGGCTCCTGCAGGACAACCTGCCGATTTCGGGCGACTGGGTCCTCATCCATGTCGGCTTTGCGATGAGCAAGATCAGCGAGCAGGACGCGCTCGACCAGATGCAGACCCTGAGGATCCTCGGCGAGGACGAACAGGCCATGCAGGAGGTGCGAGGGTATGGGCTTGACGGCTTGGACGACAGAAAGCCGTCGTAGCCTCGCGACTTGCGGAGTGTGTATTTCCATTCGGTCTTCGGCCAGAGACCGGATGGTCATTGGGGGCACAGACCGGAAGAACCATGAGATTTGTGGATGAATTTCGCGATCCGGAAGTAATCACTCGAACCGCTGAGGAAATCCGTCGCCTCGCCGATCCCAGCCGGCACTATCGCTTAATGGAGGTGTGTGGCGGACACACCCATGCGATTTACCGGTTCGGCCTAAAGGACATTCTTCCCTCCAACATCGAACTCATCCACGGTCCCGGATGTCCGGTCTGCGTGCTCCCAATGGGCAGAATCGATGACGGGCTGGCCCTCGCGCAACAACCCGATGTCATCTTTACCGCTTTTGGCGACATGATGCGCGTGCCAGGAACACAAGGGAGTCCTCTGGAATACAAGGCGCGCGGCATGGATGTTCGCATCGTTTACTCGCCTTCCGACGCCCTCAAGATTGCCAAAACCAATCCTGACAAGCACGTCATGTTCTTCGCCATTGGCTTCGAAACCACTGCGCCCTCTTCCGCGCTCACTCTTATGCGGGCCAAGGCGGAGGGTATCCGCAATTTTTCCCTGTTTTGTAACCACGTAACCATCATTCCCGCGATTCGGGCCATCCTCGATTCGCCGGACATGCGTCTCGATGCGTTTATCGGCCCCGGGCATGTTTCCACCGTCATTGGGTGCCGCCCCTATGAATGGATTGCCATGGACGAGCACAAACCAATTGCGGTCTCTGGCTTCGAGCCGCTCGACCTGCTCCAGTCGATTGTCATGCTGCTTCGCCAACTGAAGTCGGGCGAAGCCAAAGTCGAGAACCAGTACAAGCGCGTCGTTCCATGGGAAGGAAACCGCGCGGCTCTCCGGGCCATGGCAGAGGTCTTCGAACTGCGTCCTTATTTTGAATGGCGCGGCCTGGGATTCATTTCCCAGTCGGCGCTTCGCATCCGCGACAGCTATGCCGAGTGGGACAGCGAACAACGCTTCAGCGTTCCGGGAGTACGGGTCACCGATCCCAAGGCGGCGCAGTGCGGCGAGGTACTGAAGGGCGTCCTTAAGCCGGCGCAGTGCAAGTTGTTTGGCAAGGAATGTACTCCTGAACATCCGGTGGGAGCGCTGATGGTGTCGTCGGAGGGATCGTGCGCAGCTTACTACAACTACGAACACCGCAAGGCAATGGCGACCAGCCTGGCGTGGCCAGCCTGAAGCAGGATCCCACCGTTGGCACGGCCCCTGCTAAGGTCCGCTTCCGTGAACCGCAAATCGAAATGGCGCACGGTGCCGGAGGAATTGCCAGCCGCCGGCTGATCGAAGGCTTGTTTGCTCCTCTTCTTTTCGGCTCCTCCACCGAGCCTTTGAGTGATTCCGCCACGCTCGAAATCGCAGGAACCCAGTTGGCCATTACGACGGATTGCTTCGTTGTGAAACCGTTGAGTTTTCCCGGCGGCTCCATCGGCGAGCTTGCCATCAACGGGACCGTCAATGACCTGGCCGTGTCGGGCGCAAGACCCGAGTCCATTGTCGTCACTTTCATCCTGGAGGCCGGATTGCCGACAGAGGTTCTTGAGGCTGAAGTCCGCGCGATGGCGCAAGCCGCTCGACAGGCGGGAGTAACCATTGCAGGCGGTGACACGAAGGTTGTGGAGCATGGCCAAGCTGACCGGATGTACATCACTACCACCGGCGTCGGCTCTTTCCTTTCCAGCGTGCACATCAGATCCGCGGTCTGTGCGCCCGGGCGACAAGGTGCTGCTCTCCGGGCCCATTGGAGACCACGGAATCACGATTCTCCTCGCGCGAGGCGAGCTCGATCTGGAAGCGGAGCTCAGGTCCGACACGCGCTCGGTATTCCCCTTAGTGGATGCCATGGCACGTGCGGCAGGACCCGGTATTCGCTGGATGCGCGATCCGACTCGTGGCGGGGTTGCCACCTCGCTCAACGAACTCGCCCGCGATTGCGGGCTTGGTATTCATCTCAGCGAGGACCAGATACCGGTTCGCGACTCGGTTCGAGGAGCCTGCGAGTTGCTGGGCCTGGATCCACTGCATATTGCCAACGAAGGTCAGTTCCTGGCCGTGGTGGCTCCGGAGTACGCTGACCTTGCGCTCAATGCGTTGTGTCAGGCGGATGGTGGGGCAGAAGCGGTCATGATTGGTGAGGTGCACCAGCAACCTGCTGGTTCCGTGCTGATCACGACCGAGTATGGAGGCAGCAGAATCATCGACATGCTAGTAGGCGATCCTCTGCCGCGAATCTGCTAGAGACGTAAGACATGCCGACCCGATGCCAACTCGCCAGTTTGGTCGAAGAGCGCTTGCTCCAACGCAATCAGCTCTGCGAGAGTTTTTTCGCTCGCGAAGCGGGCCGTCTGGCTGTAGCTTGCCGGGAAATGTCGGAGCGGTTTCTGCGAGGAGGCCGTCTGCTAGCCTTCGGGCGTGGGCCGTACGCGACCGACGCTCAACACGTTTCGGTTGAGTTTGTTCACCCCGTCATCGTGGGGAAGCGCGCCTTGCCGGCGCTTGATCTCTCCATCTTGTTTCGCCCCTGGATGGAGAGCATTCTCCGGCCGGAAGACATCGTTATGGGATTTGGGCCACCGGAGGGCGATCCCGAGGTCTGGGCGACACTGCAGGAGGCCGACCAGAGCGGGGCCATGACCTTTGCGCTGCCGGGCGTGGAGGGATCCTACGCTGTGGGAGCAGAGACCCAGGATCCTTTCATTCACCAGGAAATGATCGAAATGCTGTATCACACATTGTGGGAGACGGTGCACGTCTTCTTCGAGCATCGTGAGCTCGGGCACGATCTCGGTGATACTGCATTCCTTTATCCCTTCCTCGGTCAGGAGAAGCAGGAGACAGGAGGCTTGCTGGCTGAGGTGGCTGCGTCCATCCAGATGAAAGTGCATGATGACTCAGGCCTGCGCACCCGACTGGCTCTCGAACAAGCAGAGCAAATCAGCAATGCGGCCCAGGCAATTCACGAACGCGTGCAGCGCGGTGGCAAGCTGATCCTCTTCGGCAACGGAGGGTCGGCCACCGACGCCAACGATTGGGCTATTGATTGTGTATTGCCGCCGCTGGGATACCAGCCCGTGCCTGCAGTTTCCCTATCCCTGGAGCCGGCCAACATCACAGCGGTTGCCAACGATGTCGGGACCGACGTTATCTTTCTTCGTCAGCTCATTGCCCAGGCGCAGCCCGACGACGTAGCCATCGGGATCTCTACAAGTGGAGGCTCGCGCAACATCATCATGGCGCTGGAGGAGGCGCGCAAGCAGGGCCTCCTGACCGTGGCATTGCTCGGCTACGATGGCGGTGAAATCAAGCGGCAGCGGCTGGCGGACTTTCCGCTCGTAGTCCACTGCGACTACATTCCCCGCATCCAGGAAGTCCAGGCCTCCATGTATCACATCATTCGCGAATCGCTCGAGGTGCTCCAACGTGGCCAAGCTTGAACTATACGGAACCGCCAGCTGTCCGTACACGCAGGAGATGCGCGAGTGGCTCGAATGGAAGCGTTCCGATTTCACTGAGTACGACGTGGAAGAGGACCCATCAGCTCGCGAGCGTCTGCTGGCGCTCGCTCAAGGTCAGAGTTCGGTGCCTGTGCTGGTCGAGGATGGCAGGGTAGTTCAAATCGGCTGGCACGGACGCGCCTGCGTCCTGGGCAGACAAAACTCCGAATAGCAAAATTGGGCCGTCCCGGCTTACTTAGAGCGAGGAGCCAGCCAGCCATTAATGTGAGGCCAGGTGTGCTTGCTGGCGCCGCTGCCCGCCATGATTCCGATGTGACCGCCCTTAACATGGAAGAGTTCCTTGTCGGTGCTGCTCACTTTTCCCATAATCGGCTCTGACTGGCACGACGGCGTTATGTGGTCATCCCCGGCAATCACGGTCAACAAATTGGCGTGGATGCGGTTCAGGTCCACGCGTTCACCGCGGATCATCAGCTCTCCGCGCATGAGCTTGTCATTGCGATAAAGGTCAACGATGAGCTGGCGGAAAGCCCCGCCGGCCAGCGGTACGTTGTCAGTCACCCAGGTATTCATCGCATGCCAGGATTCCACCATGCGAGGATCGTTCAGGTTGTCCCATAACTTGACATAGTTGCCGACGTAGTTCTCGACCGGCTTGAGCGCCTTGGCGCCGTAGTCGATCATCTCGCCCGGCATGTTGCCGAAAGCCGCCAGCACCTTGTCAATGTCGAAGTACTTCTCATCCACCCAACGCGCGAAGGTCAGTCCCTGCTTGTTGGAAAAGTCCAGCGGAGCGGTCAGCAGAATCAGGTTACGCAAACCGTCATCGCCACGCAGGGCCGCATAGATGGTCGTGAGTATGGCGCCGATGCACCAGCCCAGGAGACTGAATTCCTCCGAGCCAGAAATGGCTTTGAGCTTGCGAATGGCCCGGGGCATGTACTCCAGGGTGTAATCGTCAAATTTCAGGTTCTTGTCTTCCGGTCCGGGCGCTCCCCAGTCGAGCAGGTAGAGATCGTAGCCCTGGTTCACCATGTACTCGACAAAACTGTGCCCGGGACGAAGGTCGAGGATGTACGGCCGGTTCATCAGAGCGAAAACCAGCAACAGCGGAACCGGATGGCGCTTCTCTTTGGGAACAACGGGAATGTAGCGGTAGAGCTTGGCCTTGTTGAGCGTCCAGACCACTTCCTTCGGGGTCTGCGCAATGGCGGCTTTGGTGGTCATCACCTTGGTGAGCGTCTTCAGCCGGTCGGCTGCATCGGTATAGGGGTCGGTGATCACCGTCGCTTCCGCCATCCTACTTCTTCCCTCTCTTTGTTGGTTTGGCCTTGCCCACCTTCCTCGCTGCTCGTGGCGCCCGCTTCGGCTCCGTACGTGCGGCGCGGAGGCTGGCTTGGCCAGCAGGCGCGCACATGCCATCCAGCTTGGCGTCCAAGTCGTCCAGTTTTAGCTCGATGTTGGTCATGCGCTCGGCAAGTGAAACGACATCGGCCCTTGAGGGCATGGCGAGTTGCTCAAGCGTTTTAAGCATCGCCTTTTCAATCGCTTCACGAAATGGAGCAGAGACCGTCAGATAAGTGTCGAGCATCGCGCCGCTGGCCTGCGCATAGGCCTCGGTGTTGACCATCTCTACCATGGCCTTGGCCCAGGCGTCCATGTAGACGTCGCGCATCCCGCGCCAGGGTTCCATGGGATCGAAACGTTTCCCATCGTTGGTTGGCTCATCACCCATTGGCCGCCCCTTTCAGTCACAATACACCGGCAGACAGACACGAGGATACTCCGCCGGGTGCTTTTTTACACCCCGGCGGCATCCTTCGCGACTGAGCCGCTTCGACAGCGGTTAGTTCTTGGAGGCGGTGGTAAACGGCTGGGAAGCGATGTTCAGAATCGACTTCTGCGCTTCGATCACAGCGTCCGCTCCGCGCTGGAACGTATCGACGATTACCGTCGCCGGTCCGGCCGCGGCGCCGAGCTGCTTCTTGGTGCTTTCAAAGACGGCCTTGTTCTGTTCGCTGGCAAACTCGAGGACCTTCTTCTGGGCTTCCACTGAGCGCTCAACCGATTTCTGGACAGTGTTGGTCACGCCATCCACGATCTTCGCGTAAGCTTGGGTCCGTACTTTGGTGATATCGGCGGCAGACTGGGTCTGCTCGACCACCAGGTCGATCGCACTCTTCTGGGTTTCAATGGCAGTCTTCACGGCCTGGCCGGCGACATCAAAGATGAAAGCAGGCGGGGTTACCGGGAAGTAGCTGAACGCCTTCTTCCAGGCGCCGAGGAATTCGGCAGTCTGTTCGGCGGCGATGTCGAGGGTCTTCTTTTGCAGGTCGGCAACGCGCTCAACGCTGTTGAGAACGAGTGGAGTAAAGGCATCCACGAATTCAGGCTTCACCGCTGCTGCTGCGGCGGCTGGCGCAGCCTTCTTGCTTGACTTGGAGGTATTAGGCATGGTCTGCTCCTTTGAGAACGACTTAAATTGTGATGTTGCATTTTATGCTGCAATGCAACATAAATCAATCTTACTCCTGTTCTGTTGCGTGTCAAGAACAAAATGAAAAAAAATATCCCCCAGACACTCATCATTAAGAAATATGAGAACCGTCGTCTTTACAACACGTTAACCAGCCAGTACATCAACCAGGAGCAGGTGGCCCAGTTGGTGCGGGAAGGCCACGACGTCCGAGTTGTGGATGCCGCAAGCGGCGAAGACCTCACCCGGCTGATCCTCGCGCAAATCGTGCTGGAGGACGCCAAGACGCCGGATTCTGTCTTCCCCCTCGATGTATTACGCCAGATGATTGTCGCCTCCGGTCGTGCCACACAGGAGAATACGGTGCGCTATATGAAAGCGATGATGGACATGTATCAGAATGCCTATCGCGCTTTGCCGCCGCCGATGAACCCATTTGAGTTTATGCAGGCGCGGTGGGCCCAGCCCGCGGCTGAGACCGGTCCTGCCCGGTCGGTTAACGGGGCCGCTGGAAGCTCGCATCAACAGGACGGGCCGGCGCGCAAACCTGCGGCGCAAGCTTCCGATGTAGACGAACTCAAGCGGCGCATCGAAGAACTGGAATCAATGCTTGCCAAACCTGGAGCGAGGAAAGAAAGTGTCCCGCAAAGCGAAATCTCGCCGCAAGACTTGACGCACTGCGGCAAAAGGACTACGCTGTTTTGTTTCGAGGCGCCCAGCCATCGGCACTGACTTGATCCTTCCACAACCAAGGCGCTTTCCTCACCCAGAATACGGTAACCAGGAGCATCGATGCCTCCCCCTGAGCTAGAATCTGCCATTCAGGACCTTCCGCAACCAGGCGAACTTACGGCCATGGATACACCCAGCGCTCGCGAAAGACGGCGCCCTGCTCGAGAGAGCGGGCTGCGCGGGAAAGTTGTGATCATTACCGGGGCCGTGGCCGGCATCGGTCGTGCCACGGCTCTCCGCTTCGCCGAGGAAGGTGCGCGAATTGCTGCCTGGGACGTTTCCGCCAAGACTGCCCCTCAACTGGAATCGGCAATCAAATGGGCGGGTGGCGAATCCCATTTTCAATCCGTCGACGTCAGCAATGCGAGCGCGGTTGAATCCGCCGCCGCCGCCGTTGTCGAGAAGTGGGGCCGGGTTGACGTCCTCATCAACAATGCCGGCATTGTTCGCGACGCGCAACTCGTGAAGTGGAACGGCGGCAGCCCGGCGTCCATCATGAGCGAGGAAACCTGGGATTCGGTGATCGGGGTCAACTTGAAGGGAGTGTTTTTGGTGACCCGCGCGGTCGTGCCCCACATGATCAAGAGTGGCGGCGGAGTAATTCTGTGCGCGGCGTCGGTCGTGGGACTTCTGGGAAATTTCGGCCAGACCAATTACGTGGCTTCCAAAGCGGGGGTCATCGGAATGACTCGCACTTGGGCTAGAGAGTTGGGCAGGCATAAAATCCGGGTAAACGCCGTGGCTCCGGGATTCATCGCGACCGACATGGTCAGGGCGATGCCCGCGAAAGTTCTCGAAGCCATGGTGGCGCGAACTCCGCTGGGACGGGCGGGAACGCCGGAAGACGTGGCCAATACGTATTTCTGGCTGGCTTCCGACCAGGCAAGCTTCATTCACGGGGCCGTGATTTCCGTGGATGGCGGTGTCGTAATCGGAACCTAGACTGGGAAGCAACTTATTCTCCAACGAAAGCGGCCAGTGACTGGAACGATGATCTGGTCTGAACCGGCCCGCGGTTTGCGAGTGCAAAACAACAATATGGATATAAAGACGGTAGGAGTAATCGGTGCGGGTACGATGGGCAATGGCATTGCTCATGTCTTTGCTAAGGGTGAGTTTAACGTCGTTCTGGTTGACGTCGAGCAGCGCTTCCTCGATCGCGGACTCGAAACCATTCGAAAGAACATGGAGCGCGAAGTGGCGAAGGCGAAGCTCACCGCTGAGCAGCGGGACCAGTCGCTGGCGCGCATCAGCGCGGTGACCGACCGCAAGCAACTCGCAGAGTGCGACTTCGTCGTAGAGGCTGCCAGTGAGCGCTTTGACATCAAGGCCGATCTCTTCCGCGATCTGGATGCTATGTGCCGGTCCGAAGTGATCCTCTCGTCCAACACCTCCTCCATTTCCATCACCAGGCTGGCCGCCGTTACCAAGCGGCCCGACAAAGTGATCGGGATGCACTTCTTCAATCCGGTGCCAGTGATGAAACTGGTGGAAGTGATCCGCGGACTGGCGACTTCGAACGAAACCTTTGCGACTGTCAAAGCTACTCGCCGAGAAGCTGGAGAAAACTCCCGTCGAGGTGAACGACGCGCCGGGATTCGTTTCCAACCGGGTGCTGATGCCGCTGCTGAACGAAGCCATGTACGCGGTGATGGAGGGCGTGGCGACCGCCGGAAGCGGTGGATGAGGTTTTCAAACTCGGCATGGCGCACCCGATGGGCCCACTTACTCTGGCGGACTTCATTGGGCTCGACGTGTGCCTCGACATCATGCGGGTGATGCACTCCGGCCTCGGCGATCCCAAATACCGGCCCTGCCCGCTGCTGATCAAGATGGTCGATGCGGGATGGCTGGGCCGCAAGTCGGGGCGCGGATTTTATCGCTACTAATACACGTTTCCTTCCAAGCTCGGAATACTGAAACGTTTTTCTCATGACGAGCCTACATCTGCAACTGCCAAGGTCTGTGAGCTGCGTCACCCTCCGCTACGGCTTGTGTCACACCACGATGGTTATAATGATCGTAAGTCAACGGACAGACATGGATGTGGGTAAACAATCCATTGAATAGCGGAACCGAAGGGAAGCGTTGCCAATGTTGCTGAAGCCTTTTGTTATCAACTCGCACGGGCGCATCGTTTTTCCCGGCAACTTTTTCCCAGAGTTGGATTTCAGGGTATTCAAGACCCTTAAGCAATTTGCAGCGGTTATCCGGCGGGACTTTGGAGAGAAGGCCCCGACCGACCTGGAGATTGTCGGGCGGGTGCAGGCGGGGGAATACAAGAGCCGGTATGAGCTGTGCCGCGATCTGGTATTGAACCGTTTCTGGGTGAATCGCTACACCCTGACAATGTACGAGAAGCGTCCCACTCGCTGGGGCGATCTCCCACGGCAGCGCGACGATATTTTCCTCCCGGTGTACAAACCGCGGGATGCATCCGCGATCACCACCGCGATCGAGGCTGGCTATCGCGGATTGCCTCCGTCGTGGGACGAAGAATTGGAAGACCGCAGTTTCGCCATTCTGCTGAATGTCTACAAGAACGCACTGAGCTCCGGTGGCGAGCTTCGTCCGATCCGCCCGACGGTGGCGGAGGCCCTGGAGGATCCCGCAAATCGCACCCGCCAACTGCTGACGTATGACCCCGATTATCTGCGCTATACCTTCAACGACGTAGTGGACTGCCTGCATCCTGTGCCTGAACTGGAGGCCTTGATGCGGCAGTGCATGATCCTGCACAACCAGTATCCGTGGGACCCGGCGACCAGCACGCAAACGGAAGTAGGTAAGCTCAAGGATGACGACTACGTGGTGGCCTTCCATCCGCGCGACGAATACGTGAAGCGCTTCATCCAGCGGGTAAAGCAGGACGAAAATTGGGGACCCCGCGTTCGGCCAAACCGGATGATCCGGCCTGACACGCTGGCCCTGAGTCAGCCTGTCAAGCCATATCCTCCGGTCGATGTAAACCAGCGCTTCAAGGTCCTGCCGCGATTTGAGGCTATCGCGGTTTACGAAGGCGAGATCGTTTGCAGCAATGCTGACCTCATCCGCAACCACGCCTACTGCTGGTCGCGCATGAGCGCCGCAGAGATCAGCGAGAAGACCGGCATCGAGCAACGGCGTTACACCCAGTTGCCTTTGGAGGACATGGCCCTGCTCGCCGCCAAGAAGGCACTGGCAAAGTCGGGTCGACGGCCGGCGGAGATTGGCGCCGTTTTGTTCTGCACCTGCACCAGCACCAAGCTGATTCCGTCCGTCGCCACCTGGCTTTCGGGTGAGCTCGGCCTTATGCAGACGCATGCTTCGTGCGACATCGTCGCCGCCTGCGCGGGCATGCCTTACGGTCTTGCCGAAGCCGTCCGCCTGCTGCAGGAAATCGATCGACCGGTGCTGCTGGTCTGCGCCGAGAAGTTCTCCGACAAGATCGGAACCGTGCGCACCTCGCGCATGATCTTCGGCGATGGCGCAGCGGCCGTGATCGTAGCGCCTGCGCCGGAAGGAACGCCTTCGGACATCGAGTACTTCCAGACGTATGCCAGCGGGCCGTGGTCGGAGGTGAACTCCATCATCTGGCCGAATCCCGAGTTCGACAACAACATCACCGTGTACGGCCCGGAAGTGAAGGCGCTGGTGACGCGCTATCTGAAGGAGATGATGGGCGAATTGACGCAGCTGCCGAATCCCAACGGCGGCGACGGCGCGCTCATCGACGCCATCGAGTTGGTGGTTCCGCATCAGGCCAACAAGAACATGGTGCTCACGCTGGCCGAGGCTGCAGGAATTCCGGGCGACCACATCTTCTTCAACATCGAGCGGGTTGGCAACACCTCGTCCGCGAGCATTCTGATGGCGGTGCATGACGCGGTGCGCGAAGGCAGGATTGATCGTCCCATGCGGATTTTCGCGCCCGGATTCGGCGCCGGCGCGGTTGGTGGTTATGTAGTTATGCGAGTTGATCCCGCGATTGTGAGCGTAAATTCTGAAGACAGGAGTCTCGAAATGGCAAACGTGGCAAGTGGCGATGGACATTACCAACCGACGTCGCTCACGGGTAAGGTTGCGTTGGTGACCGGCGCCTCGCGCGGCATCGGACGCGCGATCGCACTGGAGCTCGCACGCCGCGGAGCGAATGTGGCACTGAACTTCCGGGCGGATGCCAAGCAGGCCGAAAGCGCCGCCGAAGAAATCCGCGAAGTGGGTAGCGAGTGCCTGCTCGTTCAGGGCGACGTGGCCAAAAAAGGCGAGGCCGCTCGCATTGTCAAGGAAGTGCTCGACAAATGGCAGCGCCTCGACATCCTGGTGAACAACGCCGGTATCACGCGCGATCGAAGCATGCGAAAAATGACCGATGACGACTGGGGAGCGGTGATCAACGTCAACCTGAACGGCACGTTTTACTGCACCAGCGCGGCGGTGCCGGCGATGATCAACCAGCGGTTCGGGCGCATCATCAATATCAGCTCCGTCGTCGGGCAGATGGGCGCATTCGGCCAGGCCAACTATTCGGCCAGCAAGGGCGGCATCATCGCTTTCACCAAAACCCTGGCGCTGGAAATGGCCCGATTCAACATCACCGCTAACGCAATCGCGCCAGGCTTCACCTCGACCGAAATGGTGGATGCCATTCCGGAAGAAATTGCCGCGCAGATCAAAGCCAAAATTCCTTTGGGACGTTTCGCGTCTCCCGAGGAAATTGCGAAGGCTGCTGCTTTCCTTGCCGCCGATGGCGACTACATCACAGGACAGGAACTGAACGTCAACGGCGGATACCACATGTAAGCGCTGGCTTCCGTTCGTGCGCCTTCGGAAGTTCTAACTTGGGACGCTCTTGCCCGTCGAAGTGCGAGAGTGAGCAAATCTACGGTTTGCGCTAGCTCTTGCGCTTGGCTAACGGACGGCCTCGCGAACCGCCGGCGATCTGCGATTCCTGTTAACTATTCGACAACTACTACCTGCTAATCGCCGTTCTTCCCATCTCGGGACGATATTGTCAGTTGGCCCCCTCCACCCCTCCCCCCCGCTTTCCGGCAAAATATTGAAAGCAAAGAGACAGAAAAAGTAACTCAAAGCAAGCTCCTCCATCCAAAGGGCTTAGAGGTAAAATATTCCATCCCGGGGAGTTACGGGCCACAAACCTGGCTCGCCAGCCAGGATTCCTGCCCGCTCGGGAGACTCTGCAGAGGCAGCGTTAACCGAACGGTTAACACGCGCCCTTCAGTCGGACAACTGACAACTGGCCACCAGCAACTGCTTTTCAAAGACCTTTCCCGGCCCGCACACTGGGTGCGGCCTACGAAGACACAACAACCCTTCCCCGCACTACGTTGATACCGTGCGGAGAGGCTTGGTGGCAAGCGTCCACGTCACAGATGCGTGTGACGAGGGAGGAGCGCAAGATGCTGGAGGCGATTCGCTAGACGTCGCCGCAACCGCTTGTCTCCCATCCTTTCGTGAAAGAGGCGAAAGGATGGGGCACGCATTATAAAAGGGCGCCCCTTTCGAAGTAGGTTATGGTTGCTGTGCTGAGCAGTAAACCAAACCTCGCGAAAGGAACACCCGATGGATAGCATCAAGTATATCGGCCTCGATGTCCACCAGAGCACCATCTCGATAGCGGTGCTCGACGCTGACGGCAAGCTGGTGATGCAGTCGGTGATCGCCACCCATGCCGCCACCATTCTCGATTTTCTGCATGGGTTGCGCGGAACGTTGCATGTGACCTGCGAAGAAGGCACGCATTCCGCGTGGCTGTACGACCTGCTGGTGCGGCGCGTAACCAAGCTGGTGGTTTGCAATCCGCGCAAGAACGCGCTGTTGAAGGCCGGCAACAAGAGCGACACCATCGATGCCCGCAAGCTGGCCGAGCTGCTGCGCGCGGGGCTGTTGTCGCCGGTCTACCACGGCCAGAACAGCACGGCAGCGGTGAAGCATCTGGGGCGCAGTTATGCCGCGCTCACCGAAGACACTACCCGCATCATGGGCCGGCTGAAAGCACTCTACCGCAGCCAGGCCATTGCCTGTGCCGGCAAGAAGCCCTATGGATCACGCCATCGGGAAGAGTGGTTAGCGCAGTTAAGCGACAGCGGGCTGCAGCGCCGGGCCCGGCGACTCTATCAGGAACTGGATTTACTCCAGCAGTTGCGCCGTGAAGCCCGCCACGATCTGATTCTGGAGTGTCGTAAGCATAAGGAGACCAAGTTGCTGCGCTCGATTCCGTGGCTCGGTCCCATACGCGCCGCCTTACTCATCGGGCGGGTGCAGACGCCACACCGCTTCCGCAGCAAGCGCCAGTTCTGGGCCTACTGCGGGCTGGCGTTGGAGACGCGCAGCAGCGCCGACTATCAGATGGTGAACGGCCAACTGGAGCGCAGAAAAAAGCCGGTGTTCATTCGCGGCCTCAACCTGAATCACAACCACGACCTGAAGAACCTGTTTAAGAGTGCGGCGACCACCGCCAGTGGCAGTCACGGACCCTTTCGCCCGTTCTACGAAAACCTTCTGATAAAGGGAATGAAGCCCGAGTTGGCCCGGCTGACCCTGGCACGCAAGATCGCCGCCATCACTTTGCATGTTTGGAAGAAAGGAGAACCCTTCGACGCCGACTATCTGAAGCCACAAGCCGCTTGAGCGCGCAGATCCGCCGGGAATGGCCGCGTTTCACTCCGTGCTTTTTCCGTTCCGGCTGAGCGCTCGGGTTCGAGGGTAAGTATCCTGGCCGGGTTAGGCTGCGTGCGCCGCTGGCGCCAAGTCTCACGGGGCACCGTATGCTCCCTCGGACAACCCAACAAAGCCATAGTGCCGCGCCTCGGCGCGAGTCTCAGATAGAACCATGGTTGGCCAATGGCCACCGCCAGGCTTGGGCAGCCTCAGCTATCGACCGACGTCGTAGCACGGAAATGAAAACGACCAAAGAACTGCGGACTTCTGCCGCCAAGCATGACGAAAGGGGCTGGATGTCAAAGAACTATTCCTTCTCCAGCGAAGGGAAAAGTGTTTTCTCTTGACATCCCCTTTTATAGAACCCAGGCCGTTTCCGTCCTTCGATGGGGGGAAGAGACACTAAACCTCATGTGGAGAGTGTAGAGATTTGCCCGCCGTTGTCAGTGATCGCGGTCACCAATTTTGCCGACGGTCTCGGTCCGGGAATGTGAGCTTGCTTTGGCGCCACGAACCCGGAATTTGGCAGCCGAGGCAATTTCCCCGAGCGATATGTCCGAAAGGAGCTGACATTCGACGCTCCGCGAATGCTTGATTGCTCCATAGGCAATCGAGTCGCACAACAGAAGGTCGATGAAGCCCAGATCGGCCGGGGACAGCGGCCGAGCTTCCCCGGTCCCGTCGTTCTGGGGACCGTCAGCGGGCGAGGCGGAAGTCTTCTGCCCGGAACTCTGGGCGGCCATTTCCCACTGTCTTACGCCGGGACTGTGCGCGCGTTTTTTCGGCGTGTAGTGCGCGAAGCGCGGACCGCCTTTGCCCATAGGCCATTCCATGAGGAACTCATGCAAGGTATGGCGCTCACCGGCAACGGGATCCAGTAAGCCGCTGACGGTCCTCAAGACCGCAGCGCTGACCGAAACCATACCTATGGCCGATGGCTCGGCGAGATCACGAACCCGATCCACATGTGGGTCCGGCCGCGCATAGGTCAGCAAGACACTGTGCAGACCTTTGGATGGAATACACTCCAGCGCATCCTTGAGGTAGGCCGGGATCAGCAATACAGCCCCGATCGCCAGACTTGGATTCTGCAGCAGCATGGAGACTGAACACCCGGCAGGAGTGTGGCCGATCCTCTCGCGTATCTCTTCTCGCATGAGCTGGCCCATGCCTAGTTCGGGCTCCACGATTAGTAAGTGATCCGGCGGCTGCTCGAACAGTCGTTCGCGGATACGCCCCGCGAGTTGCTGTAGAGAAAATCCCTGTTGATCGGCCAGTTGGAGCATGCGACTAATGAGATCGTCCAGGTTCTCAACACCTCCCGGGTCTGTCGGTCGGCCTCTCTGCTGCACGACGACGTAGCGGCTGCCGGGCTGCTTGACCAGCCATCGTTCGTTGGCCAGCTCGGTGTAAACCAGGTTCACGGTATTGTGATGGATCTTGAGCTGGCGGGCCAGTTCACGGACGCTCGGCATGACATGGCCGACCGGCAGCTCACCGGTGCTGATCCGGAAAATAATCTGCTCGCGTAGCTGATGGTGAACTGGCTGTTCACTTTGCCGGTTGACTTGGAGTTTCATCCTCAGCCCATCCGTTGCGACAAAGCGTACTCCCACTATGGCGTCTCTACAACCAAGACGCGCGGACCGCCTTTGTGACAGTTGAGAAACCGTCACTACCGTCGTAGCCGTGCCCTCTGCGATCCGCTAACGTGCGGGCAGAAGGTGAGAGATGGCCAACAGGACGACAATTCGCACTGCCAACCAGCGGTTCCGTAATGCGCGGGTTTTCTTGCGGGCTTGGGGCCGTGATCCGCTCCGCGTCGGCGCCATCGCTCCCTCCAGCGGCGGGTTGGCGGGCCTCATCACAGCTGAGATCACGCCCGCGTCTATGCCGGTGCTCGAGCTGGGGCCGGGTACCGGCGTGTTCACGCGAGCGCTGCTGGCGCGTGGCATTCCCGAGAACCGACTCACGCTGGTGGAATGCGATCCCGGCTTCGCGCGCATCCTGCAACTGCAGTTTCCCGCCTCGCGAGTGCTGAACCTGGATGCAACGCGGTTGGGGTCGGCAGACCTGTTCGATAGTGAAGGCGCCGGGGCCGTGATCAGCGGCCTTCCCCTGCTCTCGATGTCAGGGCGAAGGGTGATGGCCATCCTGGACGCGTCGTTTCGGCATATGCGCCCGGGTGCGGCCTTCTTTCAGTTCACCTATGGGCCGCGGTGCCCGGTTCGCCGCTCGATCCTGGATCGCCTCAGGCTAAGAGCAAAGCGCCTGGGCTTCACTCTGGCCAACATGCCGCCGGCGGCGGTGTATCGCATTCGCCGTCGCCAGCCGAGGTTGTCGCTTGATGCAAGTGACGGCATCAGGGAACGGGTCGGGAGGTTGCCATTGTGACAGTTGAGAAACTGTCACTGCGACGGTAGCCGCGACCAGCGCCGACCGTTACCCTCGCAGTTGTGAGGTGGGAGATGACAAGTTTTAAGCTTACGACGTTCTTGTTCATGGCAATCGCGAGTGCATCGGTCTGGGCGCAAACGACGGTGCCGCTGGCCGACAGTGCGGCCGTGCAGCGCCATTGCGCCACGGTAGCCTTGGCTTCCGGCATCCCTGCGCTGCCAGTCCGGCTCATTGGGCCCTATCTACAACAAAGGGCGGACTTCCGGGCTTCCAAGCTTGTGCTCAGCGAGGAGCAAGAGTCAGCCGACACCATGGTCACTCTGACGCCTAGCGGCGAGCGCGACACCCGTATCGTGGTCTCAAGCCGCATTACCGGCCGCCAGGTGTCGGCCCTCAGCCTGTGGACTGACTATCCGGGAATGATCGCCGCGGACGTCATGGACAAAGTGAAGCTGGTTTGCGCGGACCCCATAGCCGCCTCGGCCCAGCGCCCCGGCGCTGGTCAGGACGGAACCGCGACTGAGGTGGCCCGCGACAGCCACAACCGGGGCTTCAAGCACGTCGTAGGGAGGGTCGGCTTCTATGCGGGTCAGGTGATAGGTGACGCTGCCTTAATTGCCGGCTACGCGGTGATGGCCGCCGCCATGGGAGCTAACTAACTTCACGCGAGATGGCCATCAGTTCTTGCGCGATAGCGAGGAAGCGCACTCTTGGACAATCACGCGGCGAACTCAGGAAGGGGAGCGTAGCGTGAAAAGCACGAAATCTAGCGCACAAATTGGCGAAAAGAGTGCTACTATCCGCATTATTATGCGACGCACGACCGTCTATTCCCTCCTCGTCCTGCTCGCGATCGCGGGCCGTGTGGCCTGCGGCGCAAGCTCCCAACGCTGACGGGACGTATCAGCAATTGCGGCACATCGGCTTGGGCAGCGAGGCTGTGAACGTCAGCAACCTCACCTTGAAGCGCGACTCCGCCACCTTCCAGTTGAATTCAGGAACCGTATGTTTTCTGGCGCCGGTGCAGGGCAAGATTACGGGGGCAGTCTTCGTGGGAGAAGGACGGCTGTTGCTGACGCCACCCCTTCCGTCAGAGCAGCACAATCTGGAACTGCTAACCAAGGAAAAGGAGTTCAGCGAGAATTTCGACCGTCTGGTACTGCGCTTTACCGATGGTACCTACGACGAGATCAAGAAGGCCGGAAGCAGCACTTCCACCTCCTGCGAGCCCGGCCGGCTGCACGAAAGCCAACAAGCAGCCCGCAAGACCCTGCACTACAACCTGGAGGCGCGTGTGCTGCAGGATGTGCTGAGTCCGCAGCCCGGTGGTTTGTTCGTGGCCTTTGTCCACGGCAAGAAGTACAACGGCAAGATGATGTTCGCGATCGACCCGCACGGCGCTCCCCACGTTGCACCGGAAGAAATCGAGTTGATGACCTACGACGAGAACAAGGAGGGCGTCTGGGCAGGATTCCACTACCGTGACGAGTACGAGAAGGGCACGGCCAGGAGCTCCCAGAAGAACGGCGTCATCCACATCGAACACCAGCAGTTGGATGCCGAGATACAAAAGAGCGGTCAGCTGAACGGCAAGGCCGTCACGACGTTCGTGGCGCAGACGGCTGGCGTTCGGGCCGTCCCTTTGAAGCTGTACCCGACCCTGCGGGTACAGAGCGTGATCGGTGAGGACGGCCAACGGCTGAACTTCATCCAGGAAGATAAGCTGGAAGACCCGGAGTTTTGGGTTGTCTTATTGAAGCCGCTGGGGCAGGGTGAACGATTCACCATCACTACGACCTATGGCGGTAAGGACGCGATCAGCAGCGAAGGCGGCGGCAATTACTTTCCCATCGCGCGCGATGACTGGTATCCGAACTCCGCCAGCGGTGCTTTGGGCGAATACACGAACTACGATATGACGCTGCGCATTCCCAAAGGTATGACCATCGCCGCTACGGGAAACCTGGTGAGCAACACCATGGAGGGCGACCGCAACGTCACGGTGTGGAAGAGCGAAGTCCCTTTGACCGTTGCCGGGTTTAACTTCGGCACGTTCAAGAAGGAGGAGGCGAAACTCGACAAGCTAGACGTCTTAGTGCAGTCCTATGCTAACGAAAATCCGCCCGATATCGGTGTCTGGTTTAGCCAACCACGGTATGCTTGGCTCGATGAACACCACTCCACTCAATAAGAAAGCCTTGGCCGAGGGACAGCTGGCGATGCAGATCTATTCCGAATTCTTTGGCCCTGTTCCGTACAAGCGCCTGGCTATTACACAGCAGACAGCCACCGACTTTGGACAGGCGTGGCCGGGCCTGGTCTATCTGCCGATGAGCTATTTATTGGACACCACTACACGCCATGGTCTGGGGATGGAAGGCAACTACGGCTACTTCACGGTGGTTGCCCCTCATGAAGTGGCCCACCAATGGTGGGGACACACGGTGGGGTTTAATTCCTATCGTGACCAGTGGATGAGTGAAGGCTTCGCTGACATGTCAGCGTCCATTTACCTGCAGTTTGTGTATGCCAAGGAACCACAGAAATACATCAAGTTCTGGAATGACGAACGGAGGTTGCTGACCGAGCGCAACGAGCATGGATTCCGCGCCATTGATACCGGTCCGGTGACCATGGGCTACCGAGTCGCCAACAGCCGTGAGGGTTTCAGTAGCTACCGGCGGCTTATCTACCCCAAGGGCGCCTATATCCTGCACATGATCCGGCAGATGATGTGGGACCGTCAGACTAGCGACCAGCGCTTCAAAGAAACCATGCACGATTTCGTCACCACCTACAATGGCACCGCGGCGACCACCGAGGACTTCAAAGCCATGGTCGAGAAGCATATGAGCCCCGCGATGGACGTGGATGGCAATCACAAGATGGACTGGTTCTTCAATGAGTACGTCTATGGAACTGCTCTGCCCAGCTACAAATTGGAGTCCTCGTTCGGCAAAGCCGCCAGCGGCGATGTGACCCTCAGCTTCAAGCTGACTCAGTCTGGGGTGGACAAGGACTTCGTCATGCTGGTCCCCATATATCTGGAGCTGGCTAATGGCAAGATTGCCCGTCTCGGCTCGGCGAGGATTGTAGGCAATTCCACGGTAGAACAGGCGGTGCCGCTCCCGGGCTTGAAGGAGCAACCCAAGCGGGCGATGGTCAATTATTACGACGACGTGCTGGCTTCACCCAACTAAGTTCACCAGCGGCGACCTGCCGCCTGTAGGCGTTTATCAGACGGCCGAGCGTTGTCGCGCGCTGTGGGCGGTTCGTTCTCGGCGCCGGCAATGCACTTTTGTCAGTGGTCTCTTCACGCAAGGCACATCCCGAATAATCGGCCATCCAGACAAGTAGAATGTGGACGGGAGGCAGAAGGGAATGGCCCAGGATTATTTGCTCAAGACGGAACCCTCGGAATATTCGTTCGCCGATCTGCAGCGAGACAAGGTCACGGTGTGGGATGGAGTGTCGAATCCGGTTGCATTGAAGCATCTGCGGGCGATGGAGCCGGGAGAGCGATTGGTTATCTACGAGACGGGAGATCACAAGACCGCCGTCGGCACCGCGTCGGTAGTTTCGGTTGATGCTGTTGATCCCCGAAATCCCGCGGTGAAGATCAAGGCGGGAGAAGCGCTGGCGCGGCCGGTATCCCTCGCGGAGATCAAAGCCAACAAGCTGTTCGCCGACTCGCCTCTGGTGCGTCAAGGAAGGCTCTCCGTCGTGCCCTTGACGGCGGCACAGTACAAAGCTCTGACGGGCGAGTAGCGATCATTTCTGTCCGACAGCGATGAGGACAATCTTGGCCGCAGTGCGGGCGCGATTGCGCAGTGTCGCCGCCGACGAAGGGTCAAGCCACGACAAATCCGTGAAGCGTGCGAGGGTGTGGGCGCTTGCCCGCGAGGGTGCCAACTCCACCTTGTGCTCGTAGGGCGATGCCACGATGGCCGGGCCGAAGACTTCGATTTGCGAACCACTCCCCATCTCCAGCACGAAAACCGCGACGCGCTCGTTGGCGAACCGATTGGTGATGTTGACGTTCCCGGTGACGGACGCGTTACCCACCCTCTCCGCCGGCGGCGGGCGAGAAGGATGGGGCATCTGCAGACGAGATCTTCGGATCAGGTCCGCGCGGCAAACCCCGCGTACCCGGCAGCAACTCCACCAACAGATTGCGAAACTTTACATCTCGCAGGTTCTCGACGACATGAACCAGGCCCGGCGGCGAAACTTCGCAATCGCCGTCCTGATAGCTGTGTGTCGCGGGGTTGCCATCGCGCGGCGCGCTCATGATTTGCGCGTCTCCCGCAACGTATATCAGGTACTCATGCGCGTGATGATGGCACAAGGTGCGATCATGAGGCGCGATCTCGACCGCAAAGCCGCGAACGAATTCATTGGCGATGACGAGATGATGCCGCGGTTCGTGCTCGACGGAAACGGGGTGTTCACAATTGTGAGATCTCTCCATACAAGTCACATTCCGCAACCGATCCAGAGGCGGCTCAAACCAGTTGCGCGTGCAAGGCGCTGGCCGGCAGCGATCACCGCGGGCACCGGGAGTTGGACTCTTGCATCATACCTCCAGACCTTCCAGGCGGCGGTACACTGGTGCGAGGCTGTTTGCCGTAACAGCCCCTGTATCGAGCCATGAAAAAGATCTTGTGGTCGTTCGGCGTTCTGATCGTCGCAGCAGTTGCTGTCGTGTTGTGGTTCGTCCGCACTCGTGCTCCGGAGACGGTTGATGACGCCAAAGCTGCGGGCAAGACTGTCGCCGACTTTCCGCAAACGGGCTCCCGCGCATTCGACCAGATGGACGGCGGAATCGCGCTCACCGACGACGAAACCATGGGCCGCAACACGTGGCTGCTGTGGACGGCGGGCGACCAGACCTTCTGGGACCGCATGGCGCAGCAGGCGTTTGGTCTCAGCGATCTGCTGAAGACCATCGATTCCCGCCCGCGCACGACAAGGTTTCGAGACATGGGCTTGGTAAATCAGCCCGGATTCGAGCAGGCCACGCAGCCTGACGAATACGGTTTGTGGCTTGACACCGGGCCTCAGGAAGATGGCGTCGATCCATCGGTGTATGGACGACCGTCAGGAGTCGTCGGCTTGCGGGTCTATCCGAATCCGACGATTCGACAGCGCGGCTCGACAGCGCTGGAGCGCCGATCGTTATTACAGCGATCCCGACTACTACAACGATCCCAAACTCGTGCGGCCGTACGTGGTTGGAATGTCATGTGGATTCTGCCACGTCTCCTTCAATCCGTTGAAGCCCCCTGACGATCCCGAGAAGCCGAAGTGGGAGAACTTGTCTTCGACCATAGGCAACCAATACTTCAACTCCAGCCGCATCTTCGGCAACGGCGCAACGGCTGACAGCTATGCTTACCAACTCTTTCATTCCTGGCCTCGCGGAACTGTGGACACGTCGTTTCTCGCCACCGACAACCTGAACAACCCGAGCAAGATGAACCCCATCTTCGCGATTCCGGCTCGCCTGACGGTGGCGCACGAGGAAGACATCAGCGGCGGCGCGCTGAACTTTCCCGGCGAGCAAAGCCGCATGGCGGTTCCGCATGTACTGAAAGACGGCGCCGATTCGGTAGGCATCATCGGCGCGTTGAGTCGCGTGTACATCAGTATCGGCGAATTCAGCCAGCAGTGGTTGCAGGACCACAATGTGATTGTCGGCGGCAAACCGCAAAAACCGTTCAGCGTAGCCAATGCGCAGAAGAACTCCGTGTACTTTCAAGCGACCGCTGAGCGTGTGCCGAACCTGGCGAAATTCCTGGCCAGAATGAATGGCCCGCGCCTCGCGGACGCGCCGGGAGGAAGAGCGTTCCTCACGCAGGATGAAGAACATATTGCACCGCGGCAAGATCGTCTTCGCAGAAAACTGCGCCAAATGCCACTCCAGCAAGCAGCCGCCCGCCGATTCTGTCAGGACCCAGCAACAATATCTTGACTGGATGCGTGCCGAAGTTCAGAAGCCTGACTTCCTGGAAAACAATTTTCTGTCCACCGAAGAGCGCATTCCCGTCGACGTTGTGCAAACCAACGCCGCCCGCGCGCTCGCCACCAACGCCGTTCGAGGGCATGTGTGGGACAACTTCTCATCCGAGAGCTACAAGACCTTGCCATCGGCCGGCGACATCGAAGTGCAACATCCCCTCGACGGCTCGACGAGCAAGTTCCATGCGCCCGGCGGCGGTCCGGGCTATTACCGGGTTCCATCGCTGATCGGCATCTGGGCGACGGCGCCGCTGTTACACAACAACGCGCTCGGCATCTACACTGGCGATCCGTCGGTCGCAGGGCGGATGAAAGCCTTTGACGACGCCATCGCCAAATTGCTCTGGCCGGAGAAGCGGGCCGGGTTTGGCTCCATCTCACGCACCACGGCGGAAAGCTACATCCAGATTCCCGCGTCGTATCTTCCACAGGAACTTCAGTCGCTGCCCATCATCAAAGACGGGATCCTGCGCATCGGCCCAATTCCGGCGGGCACGCCTGTCGATCTGCTGGCCAACGCCGATCTCGATCTGTCGAATCGCGACAAGGCCCTCGATCGCGCCAAGCTGATCGTGAGGGTGCAAGGCGATCTCATCCAAATTCAAGCCAAACACCTGGACGCCGACGCGTCGCGCGAATTGCTGAAGGACTTGGTTCCGGACCTGCTGAAGATCAGCAAGTGTCCGGATTTCGTGCAGGATCGCGGCCACTACTTTGGGACCAAACTCTCCGATGCCGACAAGCGAGCGCTGATTGAATACGTAAAGGAGTTCTAGCGTCAGCTATCAGTCTCTACCAGAGTGTGAGAGGCACACACTTACGCAGTTTGCGGAGGGCTGAGATCCTTGCCTTGGAGACGCACCTGAAACCGGGTATCGCCGGGCGAAGAGATCACGTTGATCAATCCCCGATGTTTTCTGACGATGCGTAAAGTCGTATCCAGCCCCAGCCCCGTGCCTTCTCCAACTCCCTTGGTGGTGAAGAACGGTTCGAAGATGCGCGATTGAATCTCTGGAGGGATCCCCGGACCGGAATCTCCGATCTCCACCACGGCGCAATCGCCCTCCGCGAAGGTTTTGATCCTCAGCTCACCCTGGCCGTGCATGGCATCGATGGCGTTGTCAATGATGTTGGTCCACACCTGGTTGAGTTCACTGCCGTAAGAGTTCACCAGCAGCGGCGTCGCATGGTAATCGCGTTTGACGGTCACGCCCTTTTTCAACTTGTGGGCCATGATGGTCAGCGTATTTTCCAGGCTCCTAGTTAGATCGACATCCTGCACCGGGGCCTGGTCCATGTACGAATACTCTTTGATGGCGCGCACCAGGTCGGAGATTTTCGAGGTGCTGTCCTCCAGTTCGCTGAGGAGGTCATTGATTTCTGTGAGGGCAGAAACCCGCTTCAGCGCCGCCTCAGCTACATTGGTTCGAACTGCGGCAAGCAGAACGTTGAGCGGCTGGGATTGAACACCGGATTCCACCAGAGTCGGTGCATACTGCCAGCTATCCGCGATTCCGTGCTGCCGCAGGATGCTCTCGATCTCGTCCTCACGTTCGCTGGCCCTCAGAGCTTCTGTCTCTTCAACTTCCACACGGCACGTCGCTTCGAAGGCTTCGATTGCCGCCCTCTCGTCTTCTGTGAGGTGAATTGCATCCAGCTCATTCACCGACGTTCGAAACTCGCCGACGGCGCTGCGTAACTGTTGGGCCGTTCGGCGGGCCGCGGCCGCTGGATTGTTCAGCTCGTGAGCCAGGCCGGCCGACAGCTTGCCCAGCGCAGCCAGTCGATCGCGCTGCTGCTCGGCTCGTGTTGTTTCACGCGTGCGGTCAACCATGGTGGCAACGAGCCGGCGGGCCAGTTCGGGCATATGGCTCAAGAGGTCATCAAACAGCGAGGCAGGGAACACAAGGATTCGCGATGGCAGGACAGCGCGGGTGGTCGCAGGGAAGATCGTCATCCGCGAGTACGGCAGCATTCCAGTGACGCTGCCTGCGTTGGCCGTGAACACGTTTTCGTTCGTCCCTTCGATCCGGCCCTGCATTTGGCCTTCAAGGATCACCACCATCCTGTCCGCGGGATCTCCTGCGCGGGTGCCAACCTCGCCGGGCTGCAGGCGAACCTCCGTCGCATGTTCGAGGAACCAATCCAGTTGTTCGTCAGGAAGATCATGGAAGACGGCAACCCGGCGCAGATCATCTCTTGACACGTCAGGCATTTTCTATACCTTCGCCATATAACGGTGAATGAACTGCACGGCAATTGCGCCCTCGCCGACTGCCGAGGCCACACGCTTGATGGAACCATGGCGTACGTCGCCGACAACGAATACTCCGGGAACGCTACTCTCCAGCAGAAAGGGATCACGATCGAGGCTCCATCCCGCCGGGAGTTTGCCGTCCTTCAGCATATCGGGGCCAGCCAGAATAAATCCGCGTTCATCCCGGGCCACGATCGTGTCGAGCCAGTCCGTGCGCGGCAGGGCCCCGATGTAGATGAACATCGCGCTGGCCGGCACACGCTCGACCGTGTTGGTGTCGGAGCACTGCACCGAGATTTCTTCCAGGTGGGTTTCGCCGTGGACTTCGATGACCTCGGCGTGCGTCCACAACTGGATGTTGGGAGTTTTCTCGATCTGGTCGATGAGGTAGCGGGACATGGTCGCGGAGAGCGAGTCGCCCCGGAGCAGCATCACAACCTTTTCCGCATATTGCGCGAAGTTCATTGCCGCCTGCCCGGCAGAATTAGCGCCGCCCACGACGTAAACGCTTTCTCCTTTGTAGGAGACCGCTTCCTGGCTACCGCCGCCATAATAAACACCGGCGCCCTGCAGCCGGTCCACTCCGGGAACCTCCAGCCTGCGCCATTGGACTCCGGTCGCGATGAGCACTGCGTGGCAGGAAATCTCGTTGCCATCGGCCAGCTTGAGGATGCGGTACGGACCTTCCACTCGCAGCCCCACTACTTCCTGCGGTGCGATAATCTCCACTCCGAAGCGCTGCGCCTGCATCACGGCGCGGCGAGCCAGATCGGTGCCGCTCAGGCCGGAGGGAAATCCGAGATAGTTTTCGATACGAGAACTCAAGCCCGCCTGTCCGCCGGGCGCTTCGCGGTCGATCATCACAGTCTTCAGTCCTTCGGACGCGCCGTACACCGCCGCTGCCAAGCCCCCCGGACCTCCGCCGACAATGGCGAAGTCGTAGAACTGCGTGTCGGACCGCGTCTTCAGGCCGACTTTCTCGGCGAGCTCCGCCGGGCTCGACTGAAACATGCGCGTGCCGTCGGGGAACAATGTCAGAGGCAGATTTGCGATCTCATTACCGAGGGAGGCGATGAGCTGTTTCACCTCCGGATCGTCGGCGGACAGCTCAACATCGATCCACTGATAGGGAACGTGGTTTCGCGCCAGGAAGTCTCGCACTTCGTATGCCTTCGAAGACCAACGGGTGCCGAGAACGCGAATCCCCTCGTAGGCCGGCCGGTAGGAGGCTGTCCAATCTTCCAACAGATCGTCCAGAACCGGGTACAGATGCTCGCTCGGCGGGTCCCAAGGCTTCAGGAAGAAGTAGTGCACATTGACTTCGTTGATCGCGTTGATGGCGGCACTCGTGTCGGCGTAAGCGGTCAGCAAAGCACGCTTGGCATCGGGATAGACTTTCTTGGCTTCGGTTAGAAAGCCGATGCCATCCATGTGCGGCATGCGCTGGTCGGCCAACAGTAGGGCGACGGCATCGTTGCGGCCTTTGAGTTCGCGAAGTATTCCCAGCCCCGCGTCCCCGGAGTTCGCGCGGAGCACACGATACTTCTCTCCATAGCGAGTTCGCAGGTCTCTTTCGATCGCCTTCAGCACGTTGGGATCGTCATCGACGGTCAGTAGGGTCGGTTTTGCCATCAGGGCTACACACTCCTCCCTTCACTCGCGGGACTTGCGTTGTTAGATAAAAAAGGCGGGTCGCTGGATTCCTGAGAGAGCCTTTCTATTTGGAATAAAGCCGCGAGCCATCTGCTAGGGGCACTGTTCTCCGGCAATCGTCAAGCCGTGGATACAATGCGAGCGGTGCCGGCAGCACACAAATCCACAGTCTAAGGAGCTGCGTTGCTGACCGCAATCGGCGGAGGGACATATCCGAATTCGCGATCGACGGCAGAGGCAACGGCCAGCGCGACCTCGTCCTCAAACGGTCGGGCGACGATCTGAACTCCGATCGGCAATCCCCCAGGAGAACGCCCAACCGGCACCACGGCTGCCGGGGCGGCCAGCAGATTGAACCACTGCGTGTAACGCATCACGTCGAGATACTTGACCTCCTGCCCATCCACCTTCCACTGGCGCTCGCCGTGCCGGAACGCAGGGATCGAGCACACCGGACACAGCAGAACGGGGAATTCCTGCATTTGCTGGAGCAATTTACCGCGAATGACGTCGCACTCAGCCCAGGCGTTCAACAGTTCATCTGCGGTCAGCGGTGGCTCTGCATGAGCGATCTCCAGGAACTCCCGTAAGACCGGGCTCAATTCCGATTCGTGACCGCGCACCAGCGAGTCAACAAACATTGCGCCGCACCGGACAAAGAACATCCACCAGAGCTTGCGGGCCTGTTCGAGGCCGTTAGGTCGAAAGGGTCGCACGTCAAAGCCCTGCTTCTGCAGGGAGCGAGCAGCATCTTGCACGGCTTGCCTTGTTTCGGGCGTGACTGGCGTTAAGCCGTCGTCTTCGAAATAGCCAACAGGCAGGCGTTTCACGTCGTCAAGGGATAGTCCGTCGATAGGGAAATCGGCGGGCTAACGGGATCGGTGGCGTCCTGTCCGGAGAGCACCTGGAAGAGCAGCGCTACATCGTCAATGGTGCGCGCCATTGGTCCAATGGCGCCCAGGATTGAGAACGGACCGACGCAAGCGGGTAAATGGCCGTTACCCGGGAAACGTCCCGGCGTTGGCTTCAGCGAGCAGATGCCGGTGAAAGTGAGCGGGCACGCGAACCGAACCTCCGCTGTCGCTGCCAAAGCCGCCGGCAGACAATCCCGCCGCGATGGCGGCTGACTCTCCACCGCTCGATCCGCCCGGCGTGTAGTCAAGATTCCACGGGTTGTTGGTGCGGCCGTAGAGCAGATTGTCCGTCTCGTAGGCCATCAGGAATTCCGGAGTGTTCGTGGTACCAAGAATGGTCGCGCCCGCAAGGCGCAGCCGGGCAACCACGGTGGCATCCTCCGCCGGTATATTGCCCTGATTGATTAGGCTGCCGATTTCGCACCGGTAACCGGCGGCAGAAATTGAGGCCTTAACCGTAACGGGTAGGCCGAACAGCGGGCCGTGCGGCGCGTTCGAACCTTCCGCCGCACGCGCTTGTTGGCGTACACGGTCAGCATCGAAGTCAACGAGTGCATTCAGGCGAGGATTGAGCCGCCCGATCTGGCCAATGTATTCGTTGGCAAGTTCCAGAGGTGAAATCCTGGATTCTCGAAGCAGGGCCAGCAGTTCAACAGCGGACTGCTGCGTGACCGGCTTCATCGCATGCTCTTGTGATTCGTGGTCGGTCGCTGTGGAAGCCGTGCGAACTTGCGCCGTCCGTACGGCCGCTGCTGCACGATGCCTTCGCCTTCCCGGACCGTGATCGTCTGACCAGCCGCGACCTTCGACAGGTGATCGATCTGGCCGCTGGGCCACCGCAACTCGATGGCGTCTGCCTCACGGCGCTGCCCCAAACCGAAGGTCAGCACAAGTTCGCTGGCTGAAAGGTAACCGGAGCCGCTGCGCAGCATCAGCGACTGCTTTTCGCCGCCAGCATTCACGGTCACGGACGTGCCGATGCCATCACGATTGGAGCGGGTTCCCACGAGCTTGATCCGCAGGCTATGGTTGGTCGCTCCTTCATTGCGGAAGAGAACTGCCGGGCCGCCGTTGGTGGTCATCAGCACGTCAAGGTCGCCGTCGTTGTCAATGTCGGCGTAGGCCGCGGACCGTCCCACTCGGAGCACGCCGAGATCCGGGCCGACCGACTCGGTGGCATCCACAAACTTCCCCCCGCCTTGATTGTGAAACAGGTGAGGCGACTGTGCATATTTCACCCGCTTCTGGATGCGCTCGACTTCGGGCTCGATATGTCCGTTGGCCACGAAGATGTCCAGCCATCCGTCGAGATCGTAGTCAAAGAAGAAGCAAGCGAAGCCAAGCGTGAGCAGGCTCTTGCGGCCAACCTCGGAACGCGGCGCCTCGTCAACGAACAGACCGTTTCCTTCGTTGTGATACAAGGCCATCATCTGGTTGGAAAAGTTTCCGATGATGATGCTGGGCCTTCCCGAGCGATCATAGTCCGCCGCGTCGATGCCCATGCCGGCGCGGGCCACGCCGTCCTCGCTGAAGGCGATTCCCGCCGAGACTGCGGATTCCGTGAAGGTCCCCTTACCGGTGTTGATGTAGAGCTTGTTGGGCTGTGTATCGTTGGCCACGACCAGGTCAGGCCATCCGTCTCCGTTTGCGTCGAGCACCGCCAGGCCGAGAGACTTGGAGGTGTTATCGAGCAGTCCGGCCTTGGCCGTCACGTCCTCGAATTTGCCACCCCCGAGGTTGTGCCACAAACGTAACGACGCCCCCTTGTACGACTCGGGCGTACAATACGACTTCTTGACTCCATCGAGAGTGCAATAGATGTCGGTCTGTGGACTCCATTGCACGTAGTTGGCGACGACCAGGTCGAGCTTGCCATCGCGGTCGTAATCCACCCAGGCCGCACTGGTGCTGAACTCGTTGGGACCCCACAGTCCCGCCGTGCGCGTCACGTCGGTAAAGGTGCCGTTCCCGTTGTTGTGAAACAGGCGGCTCTGGCCAAGAGCGGAGATAAAAATGTCGTCGAAGCCGTCATTGTCGTAATCTCCCACCGCGACGCCGAGGCCATAAAAGCTCACCGCGAGTCCCGCCTTCGCTGTCACGTCAGTAAACGTCCCGTTGCGGTTGTTGTGGTAGAGCTTCAGCGTCGATGGCCGGCCCGGATGAGGTCCAGCTTTCACCGTTTACCAGGAGAATGTCGGGATAGCCGTCATTGTCATAGTCGATGAAAGCGCATCCCGGGCCCATGGTTTCGGGCAGCCACTTCTTGCCCGCCGCGCCATTGTTGTGCACGAAGTTGATGCCGGCTTGCTTGGTGATGTCGCGAAAGCGCACCTGTGCGCGAACGTTGCCGGCGAACAGCGACGAAAAGAGCAGCAAAGAGAGGAAAACTCGTCCCATGGAAAGTCATGAAATCTGTTCACCGGCCCTGATTAACCACGTTGTCGTTGTGCAGCAGCAGACGCCACGGGTCGGGCTGGACCGATCGGCGCCGAAACATGTTCGTGGATGGATTGGCGTTCGTTGTTGTCCTCGGGATGCAACCGGCGATAGGGGCCGGTGATGGTTTGCGAGGACTCGTCCGCCTTGAAGCGCAGATAGCGCTTCTGATACTCATCCGCCTGCTGGAGATCGCCCAATCCTTTGTAGCAAAGCATCATGTTGTAATTCGCCTGCAGGTCCTCGGGATCGACGGCCAGGGCCTCGCGTAAGCTGCGCGATTGCGTCCTTGTATTTGTGTTGCAGGAACAGAATGCGGCCCATTTCGTTGCGCACCACGCGGTCCTTGGGATATTGCGCCGCCGCTTTCTGTAGATGTTGCAGAGCGCCGTCATAATCGCCATCGGTGCGCAGGACGCGCGCGTAGAAGAAGTTTGCCCGCGCCAGTTCGGGACTTAGCGACAGGGCACGCTGCAATACCACGCGGGCGCGCTCCATGTCGCCCTCCTGCACGGCCACGCGGCCGAGGTTCACCCATCCATCAGGATTCGAAGGATCGGCCTCCGTAACCCGCTGGAACGCCGCCGCTGCGCCTTTCAGGTCGCCTTGCAGAAACAATCCGATGCCGTAATCGTTCCAGCGCTGCCAGTCGTCCTTGTCGGTGACGACCTTCGGGGCCTCAGGCGGCGCGCCCTTGGGAAGCACGCGCAGATCAACCGAATCTTCAGCGAGAAGGACAATCGGCAGATCGGGGACTTGTTTCACTTTGCCGGAGACAGCCGAAGTGTCGCCATCAAATGAAAACTGGCGGTCGTCATACGAGAGGGTTGTCTGCGGACTGCTCGCGTCCTGCTTCGATTGCCCGCTGTACGCGAAGTGGGTGTTCCACCAGGAGAACTTGCGATAACACAAGCGCGCCGTAAGCTTGATCTTGTCGCCCGCGTTCGGTGGGACCTTCAGCCGGTAATGAATTGTGTCGGCCGCCCCAGGTGGAATGAGGTGAACATAAACCACCGCACGCGTCGCCCACGCATTGCGCTTGTTGATCGGGTTGCCGTGCTCGTCCACTTGCAGCGAACGGTAGAAGTGAGCCCCCGGGTCAACCGGGCCTTTGCCGTTGTCGGCCACGCCGCCACTCCAGAAAATCGTCTGGCCCTTGTCGTCGACCGCTTTCAATTCGATCCATGTGTCATAGGCATCGACCGTGCCGCCCGGGAAGAAGTGACCGACCTTGCGGGTCCGCACCACGACATCAACCCGAACGCTGTCTCCGCGGCGAACGGCCGGGTTAACTTTGTTCAGGGGCGCAGTTACCGGCGCGGCCGAACCCAGCAGCCTCGCCCGTGGTTGGCATCTCAGCTTCTTCTCCGACCGCGAAGGTTGTTTGTAGTTCGGGGTGTTGTGCTGCGGTCAGCTCCTTCCTTCGCGGCCGCCGTCGACAGCGCGAAAATGTCAATCGAAACGATGCCGCTCTTGAGGAACTTCTGCTCCAGCTCCATCTGGTGCTCGTCCTGGTTGGCAACGGGGAGAGCCGTGTTTGCGCCGGGGAATGCATGGGAGTGCACCATGCCGCCGACATTGCCGAGATCGTTCGAAGGCGTCAGAGGCATGTGGCAATCGGGGCAGCCCTGCGGCTTTGGCGGATAGTAAAACGAGCGCGCGCCAAATCCCGACACCCCGCTCGCCTGCCAATTGTCGTACTCGTTGAATCCCCGGAACCAGCGATAGTTATTCACCGGAACGTCAAGATGCACCTTGTGGCACGAGGAGCAGAATTCCGGCGTTTGCACCTGCATGAAAGGCTTCAGGAACACACGGCGATGAGGTTCGGGATTAAGCTTGACGCTGAAATCGTGCAGCCAGCGAACCACGGGATTCTTGCTGGCGGCAAGCTCATGCAACTCGGGATAATCGAGCACAAAGTCGCCCTGGCCCATCGTGCTCTTGACCTTGGTGATCGAGTGGCACATCATGCAGCCGAGCCCGGCCTGTGTTTCAGGGCGATCCATGATCTGCTTGATGGGCGTGTCCATCATGCCGCTGTACAGCAGGGCCGGATCGTGACAACCCGCGCACCACCTTGAAGGCCGGGTCCCCTCGACCTCCTGCATGTACTCAATGCTCTTGCGATACCACTGATTGTTGAACGAGGAAAAGTGATGCATCGAGCCTTGCCACTGGTGGTAAATGTCCTGGTGGCAGCGCTCGCAAGCGTCGGACTCCATGAAGTACTTAGACGGGATCTTGCGATGTCCTGAGACTTGCGCGGAGCTGGGGAAGAAAGGGCCTTGCGCTCCGTCGCCTTCTTCGTCCATGGCAAGCGGCGCCGTGTCAGGGTTTCTGATGACGAACCGCTTGCTCCAGGAGCTTCGCGCGTAAGACGCTCCGGCTGCAAGGATGGCGGCAATGGCCACCACGGCAGCCATCGCTCCCCACAACGTTGCGTGCCGGGACCTTGCCGCGACTGAATAACCATGTGCCGAGCAGGACCACGGCAAGCGCACTGGCCGCAATGTGCGCGTACATCAAGTTCCAATGGACGCGCGATGTGCCAGTGTAGATAAGCGCAAGGCCGAGGGCCGACCCAGCGGCAAGAACCACAGTACCCAGCTTAACCAGGACAGGGCCGCGCAGCGCGTGGCGCAGGAGAAACAAACCCGCAACGGAGAACACCACCCCCAGACCGACATGAAAGAGCACGGCCGCAGCGTAGAAGAGATTGGGCGCCGGCCAGGCATAGAGATAAACAGCGGAAAGAGTCAGTGCGCCGATCGACAGCCGGGCAAGACGCTTCATTGCTGCTTGCCCACTGCCTGGTCTTGGTTGTCGTTCGCTACGTGCGGCGTCAACGGTTCGGGATCGAGGGTGCGCGCGCCGTAGTGGAAGCTATAGCCTCGTGCGTTGGTCGACCCTCGTTGTGGACCGGTCATTCCAATCGAGACGATAGGCATCCGCAGCGTCGTCGTCGGGATAATGCTGCGTCGATGGGTACGGGTACGCGGTCATGGCATGAAACGGCATTTCGGCAACCGTAAAAGGGGCCGCTTCGTAGAAGTCCATGTCCTTGACGAAGCCGTTTGCGTAGAAGAAGTAATCGCGCGTCCATCCCGCGGGGAGTGGCGGCAGCGGGGCGGCGCTGAATTCAGCGTCGATGTCCTCGCCGGTACCGAAGATCACGAATCGATCGTCAACATTGCGGAGCAGGGAAGTGACATCCCCGTAGCGGGTGTAACTTCCGCGGAATTGCGAGAACGGCCCGGTCGTGCTGGCCTGATCGTAGTAATAGGTGACGTCGCCGGGCGTTGCTCCCTCGACTTGCCGCGGGTAGCCACGGAATGCCAAGTTCGCCGACGCCAGAGGCAGTTCCGTCGTGCGAATGCTGTTGGGTTGCTCGGGCCCGTTATCCACCAGCACCTGGTCCCAGTAGATCTGCAGATTGGTCGTGATGCGAATGCGCTGCGCCCCGGAGGGTAGCTTGCCGGTAAGGTCGACCGTGATGGTCCTGGGCAAGCCGGCGGGAAATCCCATGTCGTCGATCACACGTTTCCAGGTGCCGTCCGAGCAGTTGTACCTCGACGTATGGCGAAACAGGCTTCAGACCCGACTGCCAGGCCGCGTACATCGACGTCGCACTGAAATACTCGATGAACCCGTGCAGAAAGAGCCGCAGTGGATTCTGCGGTGTCCAGCTCCCCAGATCGAGCGTCAGCGAGTGCATGTTGGCAAAGCCAGCGAAGGAAAGATTGGTGAAGTCGCGAACATACTGGTGGTCACGAGCGCTCAGCAGCGCCAGCACGTCGCGGCCATGGTCATCCCATGCACCGACGGGTGGATGCGGCGCCGACGTGAGCACGGGAGCGCCTGAGGCGAAGGGCGGATCGTCAAGGAATCGCTCGTCCGGATAGACGTCCGTGCCCACTGGATGATCGACCGCCATCAGCCGAAGTTGATCAATGAAATTGACCTCTTCCATGGGCTCGCCGAAGCGCACGCTGAAATAGCCATCGCGGGCTTTTAGCTGGGAGCCTTCAATCTTGATCCACTCGTCCGGATCGGCTGTGTTCTTCGCCGTCGGAGAGATCCAATGGCCTATGACTCCGGCCCCGATCACGTCTGAGATGAACTCGTACCTGTGTCCGTCCCAAACGAACAATGTGGGACAAGAACTGCCGCGACGATCGATTTCGGTGAAGGTGACCGGCTTGTTCGGCGGCAACCTCGATTTCGTCCTGCAGAACTCCGGTCGGCCAGAGCATTCGGACGACGTCGGCGTGATCAGCGCTGCCCAGACCGGCAAGGATCTCCGGAGGGCCCTGGCTCATATATCCAGCCGCGCCCGGAATTTCCCACTTCTGCCAGAGTGCGCCTGCAAAGACTTCGACTTTGGTTCCCAGTCCGGTCTTGTTGTCCGCCAGATCCTTTGAAGTCGATCCGCAGCGCGTGATTGCGATTTCCGCCCTCATTGCGGAGGATGACGGGATGCGGCGCCCAGTTGCGAGACCACGAGATCGGAATCGTTGTCGTCATCAACGTCGGCGGCAATCACCGAGCGCGGATCGAGCAGCTTGATCTTGTCCAGCCCAAGCTTGGCGCTGACATCCTCAAAGCCCTGCTCGCCGATGTTGCGGAGCACACGCAGCTCAGGACCGTGAGCGCGTTTCGAGAACGACCGCCAGATCGATCCAGCCATCATTGTCGAAATCGATCGCGGTAATGCCCCAGCCGCGGGTCGCATCGCTAATCGGACAGCGGCACGCGCTCGAAGCGCTTGCCCTCAACATTGCGCCATAGCGAAACCCCGGGCGGGCCGGCATGGGTGAGTGCGACGTCCATCCAACCGTCTTTGTTGAAGTCGAGAACGTAGATACCCACGGACGGCGGGAGTCCGGCGGCGTCATACAGGGGCAAGGCCCTGAAGTGACCCTCGCGTGGATTGAGCCAGACGATTGGAGTAGCACCGGAGCCAGTCACGACCATGTCGACCGCGCGGTCATTATTAACGTCGGAGAGCACGACGCTGGTGGTTGCGCCTTCGCCGGCCAGGCCGGTCTCGGCCGTCCAGTTGGTGAACGTCCCATTGCCATTGTTGCGCCAGAGCACGTTGCTGGTTGCCGGTTGCGCCCCACCGGGCTGGCCGGTAACGAACAGATCAAGGTCGCCGTCGTGATCGAAGTCAATAAACGTCACATCGGCCGGCCGATTGACCGGCTGAATGCCAGTTGACTTTGTTACATCCGCAAACTTGCCGCCACCGAGATTGCGAAATAGGAGAACTCGATCGCTCATAGCCACCGCGAGATCGTTTCGGCCATCGTTGTCGAAATCGCCGACCGCGCACGAAATGCCGCCGCCACTAGCGTCGAGTCCGGTCTGCTGTGACGAAAGCTCCTTCCAGTTGCCCTCTCCTGCATGGTGGTACACGCGGATGGCATGTTCTCCGTCACCCATGACCACGAGATCGAAATGGCCATCGCCCGTCACATCAAGCATGCAGATACCACCACCTGCCTTGCCAGTCTCCGTCCCCGGGGAGATAGCCATGGCACCTCCAACTGGCTTCGCTACGAAGGTCACCGGAATCATCGGCCCTACCTTCGGTTCCGGAGTCATCACCACCTGTGCTGTCGAATAGCGGCCCTGCTCACCGTAGCTGAGCGTGATGGGCGCGGAAACATTGGTCTTGGTGAGGTGTTCGAAGGTCTGCAGATGCTGGCGAGCCGCATCCCCGTTCCCCGCACGTTGTAAGGCGCGTGCCAACCCAAACTCCGCCGAGGCATGGAGCGGCTGCAGACGTAATGCAGCTTCGAACTCGGCGATGGCTCTTTCGTACTGCTGCTGCTGCGAATACATCGTTCCCAGAAAGTAGTGAGCGTCGGGATCGCTAGGGTCGATCTTAATGACGCGCTGAAATGCTTCGATAGCCTCGCCGGGCTTGCCCTGACTGCGCCGCAGGAGACCGAGGTTATACCAGACACGGGCGTTGTTGGGCTGCTTGGCCGCCGCCATGTCGAGAGCTTGCTCCGCCTCGGGCAGCTTCTGCAGATTCAAAAGGGCGATTCCCTTGTTTAGTTCGGCCGCGGTCAGGGTAGGATCGGCCTTCAGCGCCAGGTCGAATTCCTCCACCGCTTTGTCCATGCGCTGCTGGTTCATGTAAGCGACGCCGAGGTTGTTAAGCTTGACTGCATTGGCAGGATCCGGCGGCCTGTCACTTGGCCATGCGCTCATCGAAATCGAACTAGCGAGCAGCATCGGCAAAAGGCGGCGCAGGACTCCAAGCATTGAGAAAATCTCCGGGGCTGGGATGCAAATGCGCGATTATAGCTGCTTCGATCGCCCGCCTCGCGCAGCCGTACAAACGAAAGCATGTGGGCTTGCGCGGCAGGAAAATGATCCGCTCAATCGCCTGTTGTCCGATAACCAGACCCTTCGCTACGGACGCGCACGACCCCAGCGTGAGGCCAAACACGCAGGCGTCCCGTTAACACCCATAGCAGCAAAATGATCGAACCCCCACCGGTTTTTCCTACCCCATGTCACGTTTGCACCGAACCGCTCACCTTCCCCCGCAGGAAGCGTTCAGCGGCGACAACGCTATCTTCTTGATAAGCCGAGCGCAATAATCCAAAAATACTAGCGGGGACAGAGCAACAAGAAACAAGCCTTCGGTGGGTCGCTGGACCAAACGCATGAGAGGTACCTTCGCCGAGGAGTCGCGCGTTACTCTGGTCTGGAGCGGACAAACGTAAAGCGCTCCTTGAGCTTCAGAAACGGCTTCTCGAAGTACCGGTAGGAAAGGCCCGCACTGGCGATGCTGAGGACAAGAACCAGCGTTGTTCCCAGTGCAGGCACAATTGACGCTGACAGATGCAGGGCCACCAAGCTGCGCGGCAGCCAATGATTTGCCGGTTCGAAGACCAGGTAGAACACTACTGAGTGAAAAATGTAGAGTCCGTAAGAAATGCGGCCCAGGTAAGTAAGCCAGCGGGGAATGCAGCGCTCGGGCGTTCCCAGTACAGCGAGGAAAAACAGGATCGAGCCCAGCAGCACCAGCAGCCATCCACCCATTGCGCCAGCGACCGTGGTGTGCGCGTCGTAGCTCTTGACCCCCGGGCCCATCACGGCATAGATCCAGCAGCCGGCAGCGAACACAAATACGATTACGCGCAGCACCATCGGCCAGCGCGGCACTCTGCCACGCAGCGTGATCGCCAGCAGCGCACCTGCGGCAAAGAACTGGAATTGAAACCAGCTATTGACCCACTGCCCGCTTTCTCCGGAGTAAACGAGTCGAGCATAGTGGACGCTGGTGAGATACGAAACGAACAGCAGGACAAGGCTCACGACAGCGAGAATCCTGCGTCCGCCGAGACGTGCGAGCAGTGGTACCGCGATATAGAACTGTTCCTCGACGGCAATGCTCCACAGCGGATCGATTGGCCCGGCGATCCAGCCGTGGCGCCACGATGTACCAGTTTCCGGCGAACAGCAGAAAGGCGAGCCACGAACTATAGGTTTTCGGCCCAACATTGGGCAGGTAATGTCCCAGCGCTACAAGTCCGAAGAAAGCTGCGAAGTACAGCGGCCAGATGCGCAATATGCGGCGCACATAAAACGACTCGATGTGGACACTGCCGGTCTGTTCGCGCTCGCGTAGCAGAAGCTCGACGATCAGGAACGAGCTCAACAGAAAGAAGATTGGCACACCGAAGGCCCCGGCTGTGCCGATGGCGTAGGCCAATGGCTGGGTAGAGGGATCGACCGCCACGTAGTCCATTCGATGAAACGCAAACACGCAGAGAAACGCGAAGAACCGCAGGGCGTCGAGTTCCGGACGGTAAAAGCGCTTGCCGGAGTCAATATCTCTGCGTTCTATTGTGCTGGTCATTTTCGAAGGTGAAGGGCACCCTCGCTCCCGGTTACCCGGAGTGACGGATAAGGAGCCTCCGGGTGGGTAGCGTTCAGTTAAGGGGTCATTCTCCCAAGCGAAAGATAGTTTTGTGGTGGAACGCCGAACGCATCGGCCACTCGATTGAAGAAGGCAAACATCGCGATGATGTAGACCGCCTCAGAGATCTGCTCCTCCGTCCAACCTTGATCGCGAAGTTTTGTGACATCTTCGGCGGTCGACCGGTACGCGGCATTCGTGATCAATTCCACGTACTGCATCAACGCGTACTCCGCCGGGGTCAGCCCGGCTTCGTCGATCTTTCCTTCCAGGATGGCGGCGACGCATTGTTCGTTGGCTCCCTGAACACGCAGGAAGTAGGCGTGACTGTCCAGTCAATACGGGCAGCGATTGAGGTAGGAAACGTAACTGGCGATCATCTCCTTGTGGCGACGCAGAAGATGACCCTCTGAGAAATGTATGGTGTTGGAAAACTCGACGACCTGGCGCAGAAAATCAGGGCGGGAACCGAAACACTTGATGATTCCGGGCACCTGCTGCCTGCCGGAACCAGCGCGCCAGAAATCATAGGCTGCCGCCGTATCTCCGGTGGCTTCGTGATCTTCGACAATGCGAATCTTGGTCTGTGCTTTCGGCGGCTCAGGAGTTGCGGCCTTCCCGATGCTGGCAGGAACCTTCTCATCCATATCGCTGGTCATCCACGGTGTCCGAAGAAATCGGGACTGTTCTCTCGTCGAGTTGGCGGCCACACGGCAATCCGTCGTTCCAAGGCAGTCAACCTGTGATGATATGATACTGCGAATTTCTCATGCGACTTCCCTCCAAGCGAACCCTGGCTGTTGTCGGCATTGTTCTCCTCTGCAGCTATACGATTTTCCTGCTGTTCATCAATTGGGCGATGCGGCAGCCACCCGAAGACGTTTGGCCGTGTCATGGCGAAAATGCCGATGCCGGCGTACTTCGTTATCCCATTCGAAACCTTCTGGACGCGGGCTCGCGCTGGTGCTCTTCGCACGGGTGAAGAGGCGCCCGATTTCCGGTTGCCGACGTTGGACCATCAGAGCGAAGTGCAACTTTCCTCTTTCCGCGAGAAGCAGCCGGTAGTGCTGGTCTTCGGCAGCTACACTTGACCGCCATTTCGGCGGGAGGTTCCCGCCCTCAACAAGCTGTATGAGCAGTACGGAAGCCGGGTGGCGTTTTACGCCGTGTATATCCAGGAAGCTCATCCCAGCGACGTTTGGCAGATGCGCAGCAATATTCGCGACTCGGTTGTCTTTGCCAGTCCGAAGGACGAAGAAGAGCGCACGCAGATAGCAGGCACGTGTGTGCGCAAACTCGGCATCAAGTTTCCCGCCCTGATCGACGGCTTCGACAATCGAACCGAGGTTGCGTACACTGGTTGGCCAGACCGCCTCTATCTGATTGATCGTGACGGCCGGGTAGTGTTCAAGAGCAAACCTGGACCATTTGGGTTCAAGCCCGCGGAACTGCAGGCCGCCTTAGACAAGCTACCGCAGTCCTAGTCCGGGCTTGGGCTTCGTTCAAACCAGCGTGATCTCTAGCCCAGCTTTCTTCAACGCCCGAAGGTCGGCCTTGGGAATCTGCTTGTCTGTGATCACGCCATGGATGTTTGGAATCGGGACGATCGACGAAAGGCTCGAGCGCCCGAACTTGCTGGAGTCGCAAACCGCGATCACCCGTGATGCGATGCTCACCATCAGCCGGTTCAACTGCGCTTCCAGGAGATTCGGGGTCGAAACGCCGGAGTGCGTGTCGAAGCCGTCAACGCCGAGAAACAAAACGTCAGCTTTGAGGCGGCGAAGGCTCTCCTCGGCGATCGGGCCAACCAGGGAATAGGAATTCTTGCGCAACATGCCTCCGGTGAGGATCACGTCAACCGTGCCGCCAGTTAGCTCCGCAGCGATATTGATGGCGTTGGTGATTACCGTCAAATGCTGAAAGCCGCGCAAGGCGCGCGCGATGGCGGTGGTTGTGCTGCCGGAGTCGAGGATGATCGATTGGCCTTCGGTCACCATGTGCGCCGCGGCAGCCGCAATCTTTGCCTTCTCGCGCGGGTGTTGCAGCTCACGCTGAGTGAGATCGCGGTCTGACTCAAGACCCGCATGGATGGGCAACGCCCCGCCATGCGTGCGATAGATGAGACCGCGTTCGTGCAGCAGGTCGAGATCGCGCCGAATGGTAATCTCGGAGGTGCCAAACGTCTTCGCCAGTTCACCGACCCGCGCCCGGCCGCTGTGGTTGACCAAATCCACGATGGTCCTGCGGCGCTCTTCATTTAAAACGGATACTCGTTCGCTCGGCATCTTAGTTGTTCACCGCTCACGACTGACCCGGAAGTTGGGTCAGATACGATCCTATTCGATCAATAGCGAACAGGGAACAACGAATAATGCGGAGGGAGTTTGAAGACCCTGCCGAGGTTAGTTCAGAGCAAGCAGCCTGCTCTCTGAGCCTCCGCGGTTCAGAACGCTCTGTTCAGTCCACCCTCACCGACTTGACCAGGTTTCGCGGACGGTCGGGGTTGAAATCGTTCATGACAGCGATGTGATAGGCGAGCAACTGAAGCGGCACAACCTCGAGGATGGGTAAGAGCAACTCGTCGAGGTTTGGCAGCAAGAAGCATGGCGTTTGCAGCTTCTGAACTTCCTCATCACCCTCAGATGCGACTAGTATCTGCCGCTTCGAATGTTCGCGGATTTCGTTCAAAAGGGACCGCGATCTCTCATAGCGGAGCATCGATTCGGGGTCATTGGGATCGCGGGTTACGATAGCGACGACAGGAAGGCTTTCATCGAGCAGCGCGGTCGGTCCGTGGCGAAGTTCGCCGGTTGGATAGCCTTCAGCGTGAACGTAAGAGATCTCCTTCAGCTTCAGCGCACCCTCCAGCGCAATCGGGTAGTGCACGCCACGGCCGACGTAAATGAAGACTTCGTCCCCGTAGAAGTCCTTTGCGATCGACTCGGCATTCGAATCGAAGCGATCAAGCAGCCACAACAAGATTGACGGCAGCTGTGCGAGGGCCAGCAATCTACACGCGACCTGGTCGGAACTGAGGGTGCCTTTATGCGAAGCCAGGAAAAGTGCCAGCATGTACATTGCGGTTAGCTGGGTAGTGAAACTCTTGGTCGCCGGAATCGCGACTTCTTGGCCGGCGCAGGTGAAGAAGTTGGCGTCTGCCTCACGTGAAATTGTTGAGTCAACCACGTTGGAAATCGAAAGCGTTTTCTTTCCGTTTTCTTTGGCAAGCCGCTGGGCCGCGGTCGTGTCCGCGGTTTCTCCGGATTGTGTTATCGCAATCACCAGACCGGCTCCGCCATTCAACGGTTTGCGGTAACCATATTCGCTGGCGTGCTCAACATCGACGGGAATTCCCGCGAGCTCTTCGATCATGAGTTTGCCGCACAGGCCGGCATGGCGGCTGGAGCCGCTCGCAACAATGCTGATAGAACGCAAGGCAGCCGACTCGGCCGATGTGAACGGAGAGCGGTCCAGGCGTATTGAGTGCGTTGGCCTGTCGAGATGCTGCTCGATCGTCTTGCGAACGGCGTCAGGCTGCTCATAGATCTCCTTCAGCATGTGAAACGGAAAGCGTTTCGGCGGCCCATCGGCCCTATTCAGTTGCGACATACGAGCGGGCTCCTGACATCGCGAAATCGGAATCCCGAGGGAAGAGTCGGGCCGACCTTCGCGATTTGTGTACTCTGATAATCTACCATAAAAGAACAGAAACGATCATAAATATGATAATAATCGATCATTTGTGATTGCTTTCCGGCGCGGCAACAGGCACAATGGGTTTGCTTTCGTTTGTCCGGCGCTCGACTTTCAGGATGTTTGTCCCAAGAATCTCAACCATGCGTATTCTTTTCGTCTTGATCCTGGTGTCATCATTTGCGTTTGCTTCGGACCCAGCAACCGTGCCTGCGGGCCCCTCCCTCAACTTGATGCCTATGCCCGCCATCATGCAGATACACCCCGGCATACTGAAACTAGACAGCTCATTCACCGTGGGAATAACTGGCTACGCGGATCCGCGCCTGCAACGAGCGGTTCAGCGGTTCCAGGGTCGGGTAGAGGGACGAACTGGCGTCGAGTTGCCTCTTGGCATGACAAGCGATGGCAGAGCCGCCATATTGAGAATCGAATGCGCCGCCGCAAGTCCCAAATATCCCAGGCTCGGCGAGGATGAGTCCTACACCCTCGAAATCGGAGCGCAGCAAGCCATCTTGAAAGCGAACACGATGGTTGGCGCGATGCGTGGGCTGGAGACGGTTTTGCAACTCGTGTCGGCCAACCAGAATGGGTATTTCCTGCCACTTGTCAGTATCCGAGACACGCCCCGCTTTGCATGGCGAGGTCTGATGATCGACGTCTCCCGCCATTGGCAAGGGGTCGAGGTCATCAAGCGCAATATCGACGGTTTGGCTGCGGTGAAGATGAACGTCTTCCACTGGCATCTCACCGATGATCAGGGGTTTCGAGTCGAAAGCAAGCGCTTTCCCCGGCTGCAGGAGATGGGGTCTGACGGGCTCTACTACACGCAGGAACAAGTTCGCGACATTGTCGCTTATGCGGCCGACCGCGGAGTACGCGTTATTCCTGAGTTCGACATGCCGGGACACACAACCAGCTGGTTCGTCGGCTATCCCGAGCTGGCCAGCGGTCCAGGCCCGTATCAAATTGAGCGCAAGTTCGGGGTCTTCGATCCCGCCATGGATCCCACTCGGGAGGAGACCTACCAGTTTCTCGACAGCTTTCTCGGTGAGATGGCCCAACTGTTTCCCGACGAATACATCCACATAGGCGGCGACGAGAACAATGGCAAGCAGTGGAAGGCCAATCCGCGAATCCAGCAATTCATGCTGAAACACGAATTGAAGGACACAGCCGCGCTGCAAGCCTACTTCAACCAAAGAGTGCTCAAAATCCTGCAGAAGCATGGCAAGAAAATGATTGGTTGGGACGAGGTGCTGACCCCCGATCTTCCCAAGAACGTAGTAGTGCAGTCCTGGCGAGGCACCAAGTCGCTGGCCGATGGCGCTAGAAGAGGCTATAGCGGCATCCTGTCCCAGCCGTATTATTTCGATCACATGGCGCCAGCCGAGTATTTTTACGTGAACGATCCGCTACCTGCCGACAGCGATCTGACGCCGGAGCAGGCGGCTCGCGTGATCGGGGGTGAGTCGTGTGCATGGGGAGAGTTTCTTTCGCCCGAAAACATCGATAGCCGCATATGGCCGCGCAATGCAGCGCTAGCCGAACGACTGTGGTCCCCGCGTGACGTGGAGGACGTAGCCGACATGTATCGTAGGCTCGACCGTGTCAGCGTTGGCTCTGGAACAAGACGGCTTGACCCACGAATCCAGTACGGCGAAGATGCTGCGGCAAATTACGGGCACAGAACAGCATGGACCAGCCGACCTGTTGGCGAAGGTGGCTGATCCGTTCGGCGTCTCCTATCGCGAACAGTTGCTGGTCGAAACGCAACTGACGCCTCTTGCACACATGTCTGATGCAGTAGTTCCCGACGCGCCATTCCGAAGGCAGTTCGCGGCGTGGGTCCAAGGGCTACTGAGCGACGCGCCCACCTTCGCTGCGAATCGAGAGGATCTCGCGCAGAACTTCAGTCAGTGGCGCGCTCTGGGTTCTGCGTTTCGAGCGATGGAGACAAATGTCCCGATTCTTGCAGATTGCGAAGGACGTGTTCGCGCCCTGGAGAACCTGGGTGCTGCAGGACTCGAGGCGCTGAACTACCTGCAATCGCGCACCACTCCGCCAGCCGAGTGGAAAGAAGCCAACCTTGCGCTGATCGACGAAACCGAGAAGCCGGACAAGTCGTTGCTAAAGCTGTCGTGGCTGCCGTCGTATCGGGCCTTGATTCTCGCTGCGGCGGACGTCGAGGGGCTCAAAACCGTCACTCCGCAACAGTGGAAGCAGCAGGTGTTGGAGGAGGCAGCCCGGCAGGAACCGCTGGCAAAGTACACATGGTAAAGTTCGTGAGGCACGGAATCTAACATGAGCTTCACTCTTCTCGATTGGGCCGCGATCGTCGGCTATCTCGCGATCACGCTCATTATGGGGCTGTGGTTCCGTCGCCGTTCCGGGCGGAGCGTTGACGACTACTTCGTTTCCGGTCGCAATGTGAACTGGTGGCTGGCCGGGACCTCGATGGTGGCAACCACGTTTGCGGCCGATACCCCGCTGGTCGTCACAGGTCTGGTTTATGCGCAGGGGATTTCCGGCAACTGGCTGTGGTGGGGCTTCCTGCTCTCGGGCATGATGACGGTTTTTCTATTTGCCCGTTTATGGCGCCGTTCCGGCTTGCTCACCGATGTGCAGTTTGCCGAGATCCGCTACTCCGGCAAGCCGGCCGCGTTCCTGCGCGGGTTCCGCGCGATCTACCTGGGCTTGCTGATGAACTGCGTCATCCTGGGATGGGTGACGAAAGCCATGACCAGCATCGTCGGCACGACGTTGGCGAATACGCCGATGCTGACCAACATCAGCCGCTTCATGAGCGCACATTTCGGTTCGGTGTGGAGCGGCAACGACGGCGCCGCGCTCGCCATTTGCGTCTTCTTCCTGATTCCGTTTACCGGTCTGTACGTCGCTCTGGGTGGACTCTGGGGAGTGCTGTGGACTGATCTCTTCCAGTTCGTGCTGAAGATGACGATCGTTATCGCGGTGGCCTATTTCGCCGTGGTTGCCTGTGGCGGGATGTCTGCCATGCTGGACAGCCTTCGCAGAATGCAGGCCGCCGCGGGCGCGAATGCCGCCGATCCACTCGGCTTTTTCCCGGATTTTTCGCGCGGCATCACGGCCGAGCCGTTGTGGATGGTGCCGGTTGCAAGCTTCCTGGTTTTCGTCGGGTTGCAGTGGTGGGCCTTCTGGTATCCCGGCGCGGAGCCGGGTGGTGGCGGCTACATCGCGCAGCGCATTTTCAGCGCGCGCGACGAGAAGCAGGGATTGCTTTCAGTTCTATGGTTCAACATCGCCCACTATGCCATTCGTCCATGGCCTTGGATCATCACTGGCTTGGCTGTTGTGGTTTTGTATCCCGGCCTCCAGCATCCCGAGACTGGTTACATGATGGTGTTGAACTCGCATCTCCCGCACCAGTATCGCGGGATTGCGATTGCGGGTTTTCTGGCTGCGTTCATGTCCACGATTGCGACCCAACTGAACTGGGGTGCTTCCTACCTGGTATCGGATTTCTATCGCCGGTTCGTGCGCCCAACGGCCTCGGAGAAACACTACGTGCTGATTTCTCGGCTGAGTACGGTGTTGTTGGTCATTGTTTCCGCGTGGGTGTCAGTGCAGCTTGGCTCCATCGCCTCCGGATGGCAGGTCGTGTTGCAGATTGGCGCGGGGACAGGGGCGGTGTACATCCTGCGCTGGTACTGGTGGCGGATCAACGCCTGGAGCGAGATTTCCGCCATGGCCTGCTCGCTGCTCGTCACTCTCATTCTGAATCGCTGGCAGCTGTTTACCGGCAATAGTTCTCTGGTGTTCGCGAAGGGCGCACTGGCCACGACTATTGTGACATCGATCGTATGGCTCTCAGTGACCTTTCTGACGAAGCCCGAGCCGGACCAGGTGCTCCTGCGGTTCTACCGCAATGTTCGGCCTGATGTCCGGGGCTGGAAGCGCATCGCGACACAAGCGCCTGAGGTCACGCAATACCGTGATATCGGCAGCAATCTAACGGCATGGGCGCTGGGATGCGCCATGGTTTACATGTGCTTGTTTGGAACGGGGAAAATATTGCTGCATCAGCCGGCGACAGGAATTCTTTTGCTGGCTGTCTCGGCGATCTGTGCCGTGCTGCTTTATCGAGGCGTGGTTCAGAATTTCAAAGTCGAGTCACAGGAGTCGGGCAGCGTCCCCGGTTGGATTGAAACCTCGCCGACACCTTTGCACTAGTCGCGGAATGTTGACGATTCAATGCGTCGTCGGATGCCGCGCTGGGAACCGCATGGCCTTTCCGCGTTTCGATTGCAGTCGCCGTGGTTACCTGGGCTGCTAGCGATATCTTCGAACCAGAAGCCGAAAACGGTCGGAGCGATAGAAGTCGAACCGCGATGCGGTCGGGGCGCGCGTGACCTACCAGGCCGGCGATCTGAAGCAACGACGGATGAAAGTCGGGGGAGGCAGTTATCTGTCGTCACACGATCCACGCCTGGCGCTCGGTATCGGAAAGAGAACGAAGATTGACTGGATTGAAGTGAAGTGGCCAGAGCCGAGCGGTTTGACAGAAAAGCTCACCGACCTGCCGATCGATAAATACGTCACGATAGTCGAAGGCGAAGGAATCAAGAAGGGGTGACGGCTATTTAGTGCTTACAGGGTCCTGGGCCGTTAGTGGCTCGTAGAAGTCCCTTGTCTGGCGGACGTCTCCGGATACACCTTGATCCAGTGGCTACGTACTTTTGGTTTAACCTGCCTGCCCTCGAACCCAGATACGATCAGGTTCGACTCCTGCTTCGGCATGTGGCAATCGACGCAATTTGTGGCAATGTCAGAGTCCGTCTTCTTAAACTCTCCGCAACTCTCAGCCTTGTGGCAGGAAAGACAGTGGCTTGAGAAGGCGGCTGCGTCCCGTTGGGTAACGTGTACGTTGTGACAGGTTGAGCAAGACATGGCGGGCGAGGATTGAGAGCAGCGACTCCGCTGCAACAACATCACCTGATTACCGTGAACATCGATTTTGGCATCGGGGTTCGGAACTCCAAGCTGGATGTAGTCTTGCAAGGGCTCCCCGGGAATGTACGAGAATGCGGGGGCTAGCGGTGTAGTTCCGATGCCTGCATGACACATCGCGCAGATATCTAGCCGTCGATCCCGGGACAGCTTCGCGGGATTCACGATGGCTTCTCCGGCCAAAGCGGCCTGACCGGAAGCGTGACGCGCAACGTACTCTCGGCCCGGGCCGTGGCATCTTTCACAGGAAATGCCCAGAATGAATCCCGTTTTCTTGTATAGGTTCGAAGGGCTTTCAGGTGTCAATGAGACAAAATACGACGCATGGCATTCCAGACAGCGAGGAGGAACGGGTCTCTCAAAGTTTGGGAAGTCGTCCCGGTACCCCGGACTGTCAACCCAACTGGCTAATTCGGTCCAATACGAGACGGGCAGCTCGAAAAGCCGATCTCCTTTCCAGTAGAGATACGTGTGTCCCTTTCTTCCAGAGCCAATCACCAGGTCAATTCGCTCGGTATGGGTAATCGCATTCGGAAGTGTCCCAATGACAGCCGTCTCCGTAAATCCATTTGCAGTGGCGTCCATCCTGAAAGACAGGTCGGGATTGGTAGTCTTGAGCACATTCTGACCGGGGCTGAAGCTGCCCTCGATGGACTGCTGTGTGGGCAAGCTCGAGGTCAGATGGTGTGCAGTCTGCAGGTAGGTTTGCTTATCCGCGTGGCAGGAGAGGCATTTGCTGTCTCCGACATAGCTCTCCGGAGAGATCGGCCCTTTTTTCGCGGAACCCGCCACGGTCAGCAGGCCAAGTAGCACGACCGCTGCTGGGAAGACTGTTTGGTGGGGGATCATAATCGATCAAGCTCGATCATTGAAGTAAGATGTAATTCTCATGCCCGATCCTCCTGAAGTTTATATCGGAGTCGACGTCGGAGGGACGAAGGTAGCTGCCGGCTTGGTTGACACCAAGGGCAAAATTCTCTACAAGACCCGCAATCCGATGCAGGCTCGGGGCACCTCTGCGGACGGGCTGGCCTCAGTTCGAACCGTGATTGATACCGCCTTTCGGGAAAATCCTGGCGCCACCGTGCGCGGCATCGGCCTGATCTCGCCGGGACCGGTTGATCCGCAAACCGGAACCATCCTTAACCCCGCCAATCTCCCATGCTGGCACAACTTTCCTCTGGCGGAAGAGATCCAGAATGTATACGGCTTGCCGACCCACGTCCACAATGACGCCAACGCTGCCGGACTTGCCGAAGCTCTTTGGGGAGCCGGCGTGGGTTACAAGTGCATGTTTTACGCCACCATCGGTACTGGAATCGGCACCGCGATTACCTACAATTCGCAACTTTACCTTGGCCGGACCGGCGCTGCAGGAGAAGGAGGCCACAACACGATCGACTTTCGCGGGACTAAGTGCCACTGCGGCAAGTCGGGGTGCATCGAAACCTTCGCTGCAGGCTGGGCGATCGCGGGACGAGCTCAAGACCGCCTGGTGCGCGAGGGAGAGCGGGGTAAGCGCATCCTTGAACTCGCGGGAGGCAATCGCGAAAAGGTCAGTAGCGAAACGCTTGCTAAAGCGTGGGAAGAAGGCGATCTGCTCGCCACCGAGATTCTCCGCGAGACGGCAGATATTCTGGCGGTCTGGTTCGGCAATGTCGTTGATCTGCTGGAGCCGGATATCATCGTGGTCGGAGGCGGAATCAGCCACTTGATTGCGCAATGGTTCGACCGCATCGCGTCACAGTTGCCGTTCTGGTCGGTCAACGCGCGCTGCAGCGAGATTCCCTTTGCAGAAGCGAAATACCGCGCCGACTCGGGAATAGTGGGCGCCGCCGCGTTGTGCGTGGCTCGCACATTGCTGTGAAGAGGTCTTCGACTTGCGCAGCCGGTGACCGTACGATTTTCTTAACCCTCCGAGGCTGCCATCGCGCGTCTTCGCACCAGCCAAAGTAGGATCCCCAGACACGCCCATGAGGTACCGGCGATCTTCCCCAGATTGCTGAGGTTCAGCCATAGGACCAGGCACACAAGAAAGCCGAGTGAACCGAACAGGATCAGCGCTGTGCGCCCGTGCTCCTTGAAGCGGAAGGCGTGCCGCACGGATGACAGGTTCACTCCCATGAACGCCAGCAACGCACCGAAGTTCAGCAGCTCGGCGCCGGTCTCGTAGGTCATCACCAGAGCTCCCAACAGCGAAATCAAGCCGATAAGGAGAATATTATTCCTTGGGATTCGCTTCCGTGGCTCGATGGCTCCAAAGAACTTAGTTGGCAACGCGCCGTCTCGGCCCATGGCATACAGGAGCCTTGCTGCCCCCAGTTGCGCGGCCATTCCAGAACCGATGGTCGCCACCAGCAGCGCCGCGTTCACTGCCATGAACAGGACAACGCCGCCAGCGCGCCCGGCTACATGGACAAAGGCGGTGTCCACCTCCGGAAAAGCGCCGGAGTTGTGCCATACCAGTTGGCCCAGGTAGACCTCGATGGCGGCGAGCACTCCGGTTACCAAACAAGTCAGCACGACTGCCCGTGGAACGTTGCGCTGAGGATTGTGTGCCTCCTCAGACAGCGTGGTAATGCCATCGAAGCCAATGTAGGTCAGCACTGCCAGAGAGGTGCCATGCAGCACCGTGCGGGCCGAGAATGTCGCCGGATTATAGAAGGGAAGCGCGAAGTTGTGCCAATTCCCGTACATGCCGCTCTTGGCGATGAAGCGGATCGCCGCAGCCACAAACATCAGAATGACAACTCCGAGCGCTGCTGCCATGGCTGCATTGACGCGGGCTGACGTTTCCACCCCATTAAGATTCAACGTCGTAAACATTGTGGCGAACACAACCGCCCACACAATGTACGGAACATCGGGCACGAAATTCTGGGCCGCTTTGCTGCACCAGATGGTGCAGATTAGCGGGTTCAATACGTAATCCATCGCCATGCACCAGCCCGCCAGGTATCCGGCGCCGGGGTGAATTTCCTTGCCGACATAGGTAAAAGCCGAGCCCGCCTGAGGGTGAAGCCGTGCCATGTGTCCATAGCTGATAGCGGTCAGCAACATGGCGAACATGGCCAGAAGAATGGCGGTTACGACATGTCCGCGCGCTTCGGTGTAGATGACCCCAAACACCGGCATCGGAGCAGTTGGCTGGATGACGATGATGCCGTACAGGATCAAGTCCCAGAGCCCGAGACTCCGGCGTAGCGACATTCGTTCCGTAGTTATCGAGGCCGTCTCGTTCATCGGAGGGGGTGTCCACCTATTTGCGGGGCAATGCTTTGTAGAGTAGTGGTCAGGGCTGATTTCACTCTGTCGCGCGCCGGGGACGTGCGAGGGTTACCGATTGGTCAGTTGGCTCCACATTCCAGCCGGACAGCCTTATCTTCAAGATTCGTCCTCGGTAGGATGGCGGTATCCCGGCCGACAGTACCGTTGAGTCGCCGGGCATAAGCTCAATGAAGTTCTCGTTCCAGAGGACCATCGGAATCAAGGTTGCCGCTGTCGTCGAGCGCCTCCGCTTGTAACTGAAACGCGAGCCCCCTCGAATGGTTGGCCAGGTGCACCAAAACCGCGTCACCTTCGGTGTCCACCTTCGCGTCCACGCTGGCCGGAGTGAGCTTGCGCAACTCAGTCATTGTTGCCGGCGTGGTTGCGGGAGTGTGAATATACGTGGTCTTCGCCCAATCGAACACAGTTAACGGGCTGGGTACCCAATAGAAGTTCCGCGACACTGCGACTCCCGCATCCTTCTCAAGCGCCAGGCGGACGAAGTAGAACTGTGCGCCGCCGCTCCAGGCGGCTGCAGGAATGTCGATCGCAAGCTGCGAGCTATTGCCCCGAACCACGTCGAGTGTGGCCGTCTGCTTGAAGAGAGGCTTGAGATCGGGCCCAAATACCTCAGCTGTCGCCACCATGTCGGAAGTGTCGGACAACGTGCTGTTCACCACATAGGCGGCATGTTGGTCATAGTCATATTGAATGTGCACGGGCTCGTTTGCCTTTTTAGCGCCATAATAGCCGCCCCCTGGAACGAGGTAGTAGTCGTAGAGGTGCCATCGCAGCGAAGGCCAGGCATTATTCAACATCCACTGGATCACACCGGTCGAAGTGTAACGATGCCCACTGTAAGCCTCGAACATAGCCCGTTCGCCGTCGTAGGTCATGGCCTGCGCAACTCGGTCATACGACTCGATGTCCGCAACAGCGCCGTAAGTGTCGATCATGGCCTGATTGAATATGTGCAGGTCTTTAAACGCCTGGCTGCCCGCATGGTAATTCCAATCCGGATTGTCCGGAGGCCAGAGCGCCGCTGTGGGCAAGAACCTCTTGAGCTCGGGAACTTGTTCCGGAGCCGCTCCTAGGCTGGTCTCGGTATTGAACCCGAACGCGCCGCCAAACTTTGATTTGTCCTGGTACCAGTACGACGGCTCGACGTAGTCATAAGGGCCGCTCATTTTTACGCCACTTGCACCGGAGAGCGTGGTCGGCGTGGCCGAGGCCGACGAGATGACAGGGTTTGACCACTGGGTCTGGCGAAACACTTCGAAATATCTGCGCTCAACCTCCGCTGGCGGAGGGTTGTCGCTCCCATACAACCAAGTCAGGACGCTGGGGTGACTTCGCAACCTGAGCAATTGTGACTCGAGTGATGCCGCGGCGATGTGCAAGTCCTCGGCCGACCATTCACTCCACTTTTCCCAGTAATCACAACAGCACCAGCCGGCCATCACCAGCACGCCTCTCTCGTCGGCCAATCGCAGAAAGTCGTCGCTTTCCAGCTTGCCTTCGAGCCGGATCGTATTGAGATGAAGATCTCGGACCAAATCGAATTCGTCCAGAAGTTTCTCATGCGAACTGCGTAACAACATGTCGGGCGACCACCCGCCACCGCGGATCAGGATGGGCTTCCCGTTGATTCGAAAAAGCCGATAGCCTTGCGAAGTAAATTCTGACGTGACCTCGCGCACGCCGAAGCGAATCTGCTGTTGATCAGAAGTTCGACCGTTCTCCACAAAGCGGACCGTGGCGACTTCGAGCGGCTGGTTGCCGTAATCGACCGGCCACCACACCCGCGGATGGATCAACCTGAGCTGTGCAAACTGTTCGGGTCGAAAGTTGACGGTGAGCGTCCGGCCGGGAGGAATTTCGACTTGCTGTATGAGGTGCCGCCCGGCAACGTCCGCGACCACCTGACCCTGGATCGCGCGACTCGAGTTGTTCTGCAGATCCGCGGTTAATGTAAGCAGAGCTGTTGCCAGAGTATCGTCCTCGAAGTGGGTGAACACGGCCGCGTTTCGCACTGTTACCGGTCCACCGCTGACAAGGCGCACTTCTCTCCAGAGGCCCATGTCCTTGTCGGGAGGCATCGGGTTCCAATCCACCCAGTTGATAGCGAGGCTGTTCTCCGTCGGTGGGAATACCTCGACTGCGATGAAGTTTTTTGATCCGGGACGAACCAGTCGAGAGATATCGAATTCGTAGGTACGGTATGCGCCACGCACCTCGGTCTGGTCTGCTATTCGTTTGCCATTGACCCAGATCTCCGCGGAATAGTTGATCCCATCGAACTGCAGACCGACAGTTTGCCCGGCGTCGGTTGCGGGGATATCAAATCCTCTGCGATACCACCACCCGCACCGGTAGGGGCTGTCGGCGGGCATCGGTATTCGCATGAAGTTCTCGCCAATCGGATAGGTTGTGCCAGGTATGGAACGGAGGTTCAGGCCAAAGTAAATATCTTTGTAAAGTCCAGCTGAGACCTGGGCCGCAAGCACCGTAGTTGGAACCGAAGCGGCGAGCCAACCGGTTGGACGGTACGCCGACGACGAGAGCACTGAGCCCGGGTCGTGGACTGCGCACGCCGATTGCAGATTCCAGCCCTCCGAAGAGGTGTCTCCTTTGCGTCCGATGACCAGAGCAGGAGTCCAAGCAGCACAAGGACCGCCAAAACCACACGTGTTGTATGCCGCATTCCACATTGCTCCGGTTAGAAATTGAACTTCAACGCACGAGCCAGCTTCAAACCAGGGTTCTTAATCTAGCGTTCATCTAGACGACTCGTCCCCACAGTTGGTGCCGAAGGATGCCTCCCTGTCGGACAGGTCAGAAGGCATTATAGGTTCCCACTGGATTCTTACACCCGGCGGATCACAGGGGCGATGCAGTGGCTCCAGGTGTAGCTCAGTTGGATCATGAGGGCATCGAACCGGGAGCGACGAAGACGCGCGGCGCGCTAAGAGCGCTACTACCACCACTGCAGTTAAGAAACGCGCAGGTCACCATACTCTCCGCTAACGCTCGTCCGCCGCTCCCGCTCCAGTCTTTAAGTTGTCTAGTTGCAATTACGAAACAAATATGCGACAAAGTGTGCGTCGAATTTCGTAGTTTTGGTCTTTGGGTCGGGGTTATTTCGGTCACGACTTCCTGATGTTTGTCCCGTCAAGAACGCCGATGTTGTTCGCCGCTGGCTCGTAGAAGGTCAGGGAATTTGGAGGATTTGTCATGCGCCGTGCTCATTTGTATAAGCTTGCCTTCGTGCTGATGGTACTTGTTGTCGCCATTGCACCACTTAGCGCGCAATGGACCACCCCAACCGTAGATGGCTTTATTGCGCCGGGCGAATACGGGCCGAACAATTCGCTCTCTAACGCGGGCAATACCGGCCAAACGTGGTACATGACCTGGGATGCCACCAATCTCTACGTCGGCATCGTGAACGCTAACCTTTCCGAAGGCGCAGTGATTTACGTCAGCGGTAATCCGCAGAACCCGCCCACATGTTGCAGCGATGCCGACGGCAATCTCGCCGGATTCAACTACGATGGATCCGATATCTCGTCGCTACCCTTCCGGGCGAAGTTTGTCACCTACGTCAAAGACGGCTACCGCGAATACCGGAATTCTGATGGCCACGGCAACTGGACTGGTGCCAGTTCGAATTACGGTGCCTACGCTAGCAACCCTGGTAACAGCAACACCCGCGAAATCGCAATTCCCTGGAGCGCCATCACCGGCGGAGGAATTCCTTCGACTTTCGTTTTTTTCGGCTATCTCACTTCCAGTGGCGGCTACATCTACGGCCAGGTTCCCACCGACAACAACATTGGCGCGTTCGGCAAGACCTCGGCCACGCAATACTTCGCCATCGACAACACGGGCGATGGCACCAGCACGCCGCCCTTCTCCAACGAGCAGCCAGCGGGTTTCAGTGGCGCTGACAAAGCGGGTTTCTACCACAACACCTTTGACCCGTTCTACCGGGATCAGGAAGGCGCAGTTCCCGAGAGCTCGCAAGTCACTCTGCGCTTCCTCACCTTCCATTCGAGCGGCATTTGGGGCTTGACGGTCCGCGCGTACCTGTTCGACACCGCGTCGGGCACAACCGCGGGTCCTATCGATACCTCCATGCCGTTTGACCAGAACATCACGATCAACGGGACCGAGTACGATGCGTGGAAAGTTACTCTCACCATGCCTTCCACGCCAACGGTCTATTACTACAAGTTCAAGATCAACCGCGACCAGACCAATGGCTGGTACAGCGACGACTATGTGGATGACAACGACAACGTCCACAAAGACGGCACTGGCGCAGCCAGTGATGGTGAACCGTTCCCATCGTTCCAGGTTACGGTGTACGATCCCAACTTCCAGACGCCGGCATGGCTTCAGAACGCGAACGTGTATCACATCATGCCCGACCGCTTCCGGAACGGCGACCAGACCAACGATTACTGCCGCGCGGGCGGTACGACGGGCTGCCCGGTGTATTACGGGAGCCAGCAGGCCTTCACCTATAACCAGTGGAACACGCAGATCTGCGATCCGCGCAATCAGAGCTCGGGTTGCTACAACCAATTCAGCAACCAGTTCTACGGTGGCGATCTCTTGGGCGTGCAGAACGAGCTGGACTACATCCAGTCGCTCGGCGTTGACACCATTTACATGAACCCGATTTTCTCGGCCCGTTCCTATCATCGGTACGACACCGACAACTACCTGCACATTGATCCGGCGCTCGGAGGTGACCAGGCGTTCAGCTCGCTGTCCACGGAATTGCAACGGCGCGGGATGCAGGTGATTCTGGATGGAGTGTTCAATCACGCATCGTCGGACGGCATGTACTTTGACCGCTACGATCGCTACGGCGGCACGCCACCCAACATTGGCGCCTGCCTGTCTCTGGGTTCGCAGTGGCGCTCGTGGTTCAACTTTACCGACAACAACGTGCCGTGTCAGACGGCCGACTATATCGGATGGTTCGGGCTCGACAGCCTGCCAACCTTCAACCACACGATCGACGGGGTGAAGGACTTCTTCTATCGTGCTCCTGGCAACGTGACCCAATACTGGTATGGTCAAGGAGCCTCGGGATGGCGCTTCGATGTTGCGGACGACGGCAACTTCCCGCACGCCTGGTGGGTTGACTACCGCAGCCATGCCAAGACCTATAACAGTAACGGCCCGCTGATCGGCGAAATCTGGCCAAACGCCAGCCAGTGGCTGGCCGGAGACCAGATGGATGCGGTGATGAACTATCGCTTCCGCAAGAACATCACCGGGTTTGTGCGCAATGCGGAATGGCACGACGACAATAACAATGGCTCGAATGATATTCCCGGTCTCACGCCAAGCCAGTTCGACAACGCCATCCGCGCCGTGCGGGATGACTATCCACCGCAGGCCACGGCAGCGATGCTGAACCTGCTAGACTCGCATGACGTCAACCGCGCGCTGTACGTGATGACCGAGCTGGGCGACAACGGGCTGGTACAAGCCAAGAAGCGGCTCGAGTTGGCAGCATTGTTCCAGTTCACGTACATCGGCGCGCCCATGGTGTACTACGGCGATGAGGTTGCGGTGAACTCGCCGTCGTTGGCCAACAGTAGCAATGGCCCCATCGGCGATCCTTACACCCGGCCGCCATATCCTTGGCTAGACCAGCCGGGTGATCCAACCATCTACGGCCCGCCCGACACCAGTGTCGAGGGCTACTACAAGACCTTGGCGCACCTGCGCAAACAGTACCCCGTCCTGCGCAACGGATCGTTCGTCACTTTACTCACGGGCGATACTCAACAATCCAACACCGCGCCCAATACCTACGCCTATGCGCGCGTGAGCGGCTCCAGCGCTGCGATTGTGGCCATGAACAACGGTTCGTCCAGCAACAGCGCGTCGATTCCGGTCAACGGACTCCTCACGGATGGCACGCAGTTGCAGGATGCGATCAGTGGGGCGAACTATTCCGTGAGCGGTGGCAGCGTTGCGATTAGTCTCGCAGCGGACTCGGGAGTTGTGCTGCTGCCGTCGCCGGTAAACGTGGACTTGGTGCCGCCCATCGCGTCGATTACAACCACTCCTGCGGCAAATGGGCATGGCTGGATCAACAGCAGTCCGGTCACCGTGAACCTGAGTGCAACCGATTCGGGCAGCGGTGTTGAACAGCTGCGCTACTGGATCAATAATGGTCCGGTGACCGTAGCTGCGGGAAGCAGTGCCTCGACGCAAGTCAGCGGCCAGGGCACGAACTCCGTCGGACTGCGTGCGCTCGATAACGCCGGCAACATCAGCTCGCTCGCGAGCTTGGCCGTGAACATCGATCTGACCCCTCCGGCCGTGAGTGTTTCTGCCAACCCCTCATCGCTGTGGCCGGCCAACGGAAAGATGGTTCCCGTTGCTATCTCTGGCGCGATCACTGATAGCTTGTCAGGGGTTGATCCCAGCACGGCTGCCTTCGCGGTCGTGGACGAGTATGGAAGCGTCCAGCCGAGCGGGCCGATCAGCTTGGGATCTGGGGGAAGCTACGCGTTTACGGTCTCACTCCAAGCCTCACGAAACGGCAATGACAAGGACGGGCGGCACTACACGATCACTGTCAGCGCCCATGATTTCGCGGGCAACGTAGGTTCGGCAGCGACAATCGTGACCGTGCCTCACGACCAAGGCAAGTGAGGGTTCGCCTGGTTTGCGGCTGTCAGCCAATCCCGAAACCTTCAACGCGGAATGCCCAACCATGGGTGGCCTGATCGATCGCTACATCGAGCGGATACTCCGTCCCCGTCTCGATGTTCCTCTTGGCGGCGTGCAGGACAGCGCGGCGCCTATGTCCTTTCACTGCGCGAAATCTTACAAGTCGGTCCTGAACCGCTGGGTCGGGCCGCGGTGGGAGAATTACCCGCTGCAGGACTTCAACAAGCCTGCGGGGCGGGCAAGCATCGAGGAGTTCCTTATGGCGTTCGCCTAAGAACGCCAACGGACTTGCTCCGAAAATGGTTCGCTCCATCGGGAACGTGATGAAGCTCGCCTTCAAGTTCGCTGTCAAGTGGGGCTATCTCAACGAGAACCCCATGGGCGAGAAGCGGGTCGAACTGCCCCGTGGCTCAACCAAACGACAGAGGCAGCCGGTGCAATTAACGGCAGCAGGGTTCGTCCTGCTCCTAAGCCGCTTGGGGCCCTGCGAGAAAGTAGCAGCGGCCTTTGCGGGCTGGCTGGGTCCACGCATCAGCGAGGCCTTCGGACTCAAGTGGCAGGACCTGAACCTGGATGTCGGCGTAGTGACTTTTCGTCAAGCCTGTGTCCAGGGGCGCATCACGCCGCTGAAGACCGAGGCGTCACGTACCAATCTGCCGGTACCGGAAGACGTTTTGGAGTTGCTTCGCCAGTGGCGCTTCGTCACGGTCCACGGAGGCCCCGGCGATTGGGTCTTTGCCTCCCCCTACACGAGGGGCAAGCGGCCGTTCTGGCCAGCGCAAATGATGAAGAAGCACATCAAGCCGGTCGCATTGGCGCTTGGCCTTCCCAACATCGGCTGGCACAGCTTCCGGCACACGGTGAGCGCGTGGGGCAAGGAGGCGGGGCTCGAACTGGAGGAAGTGAAAACTCTTCTGCGGCACGAGAACCTCGCCACCACATCCGAGGTCTACGGCGATCTTGGAATGGAAGCCAAGCGAAGGATTCAGCAGTAGCTGGTGAACTTCGTCAAGCAGCAGGCCACACGCGTTCAGTAGAGGCCTGTACCCACCTAGTAAACTTATGTGACCCTTATCTGACCCAGGTTGTTTTCGCGGATTCGCGGCAAGTCGAAGAAAAGAATGGCTCCTCAGGTAGGACTCGAACCTACAACCCTCCGGTTAACAGCCGGATGCTCTGCCATTGAGCTACTGAGGAGTGTTCGTGCGCTACGACAGCGCATCAAGTTGTAGTCACATTGTAGCGGCCAGTGCGGGCCGCGTCAAAGCGAACCCTCGTTGGATAGCAGCCCAACGGGCGAACTCACGAACTGTGCACCGAACCGATGATCAAAAGGGAATATCTTCGTCCGTGATTTCCGCTCCAGCTGGGGCCTGCGATGGCTCAGGCTCGGGTGTGCGTTGGTCGAAGCTTGATTTGCCTCCGGTTGCTCGTCCGCTGCCACCGCTTTCGCCTGCATCGCGTCCGCCCAGTAGCACCAGATCGTTGATGATGATCTCTGTCTTGTACTTCTTCTGGCCGGTTTCTTTGTCGTCCCATGAATCGCTGTGCAGACGGCCTTCGATATAGACCTTGCCGCCCTTTTTCAGATATTCGCCGGCGATCTCGGCGGTGCGCTGGAAGGCGACTAGGTTGTGCCATTCCGTGCGGTCCTGCCAGTTGCCGTCCTTGTCTTTGACGCGATCGGTCGTGGCCAGCGAAAAGCGCGCTACCGCCATGCCACCCTGGGTGTACTTCACTTCCGGATCTTTGCCGAGATTGCCGATGAGAATGACTTTGTTGACGCTCTTTGCCATAAGTGCCTCTCCTGCCTGCCGTGCTTACCTGGGATGAAAGGCCACTATAGCAGAAGCGCTCGGCCACCATCCATCAGGGGTCGAACCAAGCTACGTAGCGTAAATCCTGTACAGCATCAGGTAAATCACCACGCCGGTCACCGAGACGTACATCCAGATTGCGAAAGTGTACGGTGCGATGGCCTTGTGCCGCTGGAAGCGCCCTCTCAGCGCACGTGCCAGCGTCACCAGGATAAACGGCACAACCACTACCGCCAGAATTGTGTGTGAGATCAGGATGGTGAAGTAGATTGGTCGCGAGATTCCCTGTCCGCGGAAGTGCGTCACTCCCGGCGCGCAACACCAGGTGGTAGTAAAGGTAGGAAGCGAGGAACAGGCACGACGTGACGAATGCCGACAACATCATTCGCTTGTGCGCCTGGACGCGGCCGCTGCGGATGAAGTACAAACCCGTGCCAATCAGGACCGCGCTGGTGCCATTGAGAAAGGCATTCAGGGCCGGGAAGAAAATCGGATTCACTTGCATCAGGCTGCGGGCTTTGTGGTCCGCCGATTAGCCACCAGAAACGACAACGCGAACATGACCAGCGTAAAGAACGCCAGCACAGCGAAGTTGGCGCCGAGCGACAGATCGAGGGAAGCCGATCCCGGAAAAAGCAGCGAGCGCAAAGCCTCGGTTCCGTACGTCAGCGGATTGATCCGCATTACCACTCGCAGCCAGAAGGACGCGCCGGAAAGCGGAAACAGCGATCCCGACAGCAGCCACAACGGTATGAGAAACAGGTTGATGATGGCGTGAAAGGCCTGCGTGGAATCCATGGGCCAGGCGATGATGAAACCCAGCGCCGTCAGCGAAAAAGCAACCAGGAAGATCACCAGCACGGTCAGCCCGAAGCTGGCAAACGTAAAATGAACGCCAAGGGCGGGCGCGAACACCAGAAAAATCAGACCTTGCAGCGTGGCCAGCGTCGCTCCGCCGAGCACCTTGCCCAGCACGATGACCGAGCGGCTCACCGGCGCAACCAGCACCGAGAGCAGAAAGCCCTCCTTGCGATCCTCGATCACCGACATCATGGTGAAGATGGCGGTGAAGAGCACGATCATGGTCAGCGCGCCGGGAAAGAAATAGTCGAGATAATGCTGGCCGCCGGCGGCTCCGTTGGATCGAAACGAGCTGCCAAAGCCCGAGCCGATCACGATCCAGAAGAGCAGCGGCGAGGCGATGACGCCCACCACGCGCGCGCGTTGCCGGTAGAAACGCACAACTTCGCGCCACCATAGCGAGAATGCCGGCAACAGCACTCCGGACCGGGCAGGCGCGATGGTTGGCGATAAGGTAGTGGTTTGAGTAGCCATAAATTCAGTTGCCTGTATCTGTTGCCAGGCCCGGTGTTCTGTACGCTGCAGAGCTGCCTCCGCGACGGAATCACTCCTGCGGAACCTCGGCATTCTCTTCCGTCCAAAAGCGGTGGCCGGTGCGGCGGATGAAGACGTCTTCCAAACTGGGCTTGTGCACGGAGACGCCCTGGATCTCGCCGGGAAACGCTTCGACCACGTCGGTGACGAAGTGATGGCCGTTCTCGATTTCCAGCCGCACCTGATTGTCCATCACCGTGGGCCGCAGTCCAAAGCGCTGTTCAATGTGCTGCGCCAAGCGATTGAGGCTGCTCCGCTTCCAGCAGGATGACGTCGCCGCCGATCTCGCTCTTGAGTTCGGCGGGCGTGCCCAGCGCCACAACGCTGCCGTTGGCGTAGAACGCCAGGCGATCGCAGCGCTCGGCCTCTTCCATCAGGTGCGTGGTGATGAGCACGGTCACGCGCTCTTCGTCGCGCAGAATCTGCAGGTACTGCCAGAGATCGCGGCGCGCTCCGGGATCGAGTCCAGTGGTCGGCTCGTCAAGCAGCAAAACCGAGGGATGATGCAGCAGTCCCTTGGCCAGTTCGAGCCGCCGCTGCATGCCGCCGGAAAATGTTTCGGCTTTTTCCTTGGCGCGGTCGGCCAGACCCACGCGGCTGAGCATCTCGCTAACGCGCTTCTTCAGCCTGGCGCCGCGCAAGCCGTAAATGTGGCCGACCAGCATCAGGTTCTCTTCCGCCGAAAGCTTGACGTCGATGCTTTGCGCCTGGAAAACGACGCCGATATTGCGGCGCACCAGCGCCGGTTCGCGGGCGACGTCGTGGCCCATGATCAGCGCGCGCCCGCCGGAGGGAAGCATCAACGTCGAGAGGACTCGGAAGGTCGTGGTCTTGCCGCTGCCGTTTGGCCCCAGCAGGCCAAAGATCTCGGCGGGCCGCACGTCGAACGAAACTCCTGCCAGCGCGACACGATCTCCATAGTTATGGCGCAGCTCCTGAAGCTGGATCACCGCAGTAGCGGTATCCCGGTGGGTTGTCTTGATCGACGGGCTGATAGTTTCAGAAATTGCCATTTGCGGCCACAGTTGATTCTATACGCCGCGAAGCGCGGGGTCGAACCGAGGCCATATAGCATTTTTCAGGAGCGGTTGTTCTGTTGCGCGAGAGTCTCGCCGGGGGTGACACAGATTCTCACAGCGGCCCTTACGCGCGATTGAGCATCATCAGCGCGAACAGCAACGGGAGGTAAATCACGGAGGCTTGCAGGACGTGACGCGCGCGGAGCTTCGATTGTGGTGCGCTAGGCGTGAGCTTCATCGTCCACATACGGAGGCTGAACCAGAACATGCCGAGACCGAGCAGCAGCGCGCCGGCGAAGTAGGTCCATCCTGCCATGCCGATCAGCGCGGGCGCGAGCGAGACCGGCACCAGGGCCGACGCGTACAGCACGATGGCGAACGCGGTGGAACGGCCATCGCTTTCGACGACCGGCAACATGCGAATGCGGGCGTTCTGGTAATCCTCGCGATAGAGCCACGCGATGGAATGGAAGTGCGGAAACTGCCAGAAAAAGAGGATGGCGAACAGCACCACCGCTTCAGGGTCGAGATGACCGCGAATCGCTGTCCAACCCAGTACCGGCGGCATCGCGCCGGGAAACGCGCCCAGGAAGGTGCAGATCGGGTGCACGCGCTTCATCGGCGTGTACACCACGAGATAGCCGAATGAGGTCAGCGCAGCCAAGGTCGCAGTCAGCCAGTTGGTCGTGATTCCGAGGTACAACACACCGCCGATGGTCATCCCGAAAGCGATGATCGAGGCATGCAGCAAGCTCATGCTGCCGGTTACCAGGGGACGCTGTGCGGTGCGGCGCATCAGCGCGTCAACATCGCGCTCCAGGACCTCATTGATGGCCGCCGTACCTCCGCTGACCAGGCCGATGCCAACCAGCGCGTGCAGCAGCATCCACGAGAGCAGCGGCACGCCAGACTTGGCCGCGGCAAAATAGGCGCCGGCCCACGCGGTCATCACGATCAGCGTGGTCACGCGAGCTTTGACGAGCACGGAGTAATCGCGGGCCAGAGAGGCGATGCCGACGCGAGGAACGGCAAGCGGCTGAGTAGCGCTGCTCATGCGGTGATGGCCTCCCGGGTCGCAGCATGGCTTGCCGATTGGGGAACTCCCGCCTTGATCATGCGATGGCTCTGGATGGCGAGCACCACGCTGACCGCCAGCACCAGCGCGCCACAGGCCACGTGCGCCACCGTGCTGACCACGGTGATCTGCCACGGCTGCACTGCGTTGTGCCCATAGGCCAGGCGCGAAAGGTAGGCGGCAAATCCCAGGCCGAGCTGGACCATCAGCAGCGCCAGCAGCAGTTGCGCCGGCTTGCGGAGATGTTCAACCGACCCGTAACGCGTCAGCACGCGCACAATCGTCCAACAAAGCATGGCAGTGACGACGCAGGCGCCGATGAGATGCGGCAGAAGCTTCATGCCGAAATGCCGGAACGCGGCACCGAGAATTAACTGCAGCCAGACGCAGGATGCCGCCAGGACGGCGAGCGTCGGCGTGCCAGGCGCCAAATTATGTTCGGTAATGAGGTCGTAATCCTGCAGCCATCCGCGGCTGGTGAACAGCGCCATCGCAATTGCCACGCAGAAGATCATCTGCCCAAGCGTGGCATGGGCCGTGGAAATGGACCACGGCAGGAAATTCAGCACAGTGAGGCCGCCCAGGATTCCCTGGCCGACGACTGCGGCCAGCGAAATCCAGCCCAGCACTCGCATCCACTTGCGCTGCTCGACGCGCTGTGTCCATACCGCCATAACGATGATCAACAGGCCAATGAACTCTGCAATCATGCGATGCGTGTGCTCGTACTTGACGCCTCCTACCATCGGCGGCAGTTTGTACAGGGAACCGAAGGAAGTCGGCCAGTCAGGAACGGACAGTCCGGCATCGTTGCTGCTGACCAGAGCGCCGGCAACGATCAGAATGAATGTGGCCCAGGCAACAAAAACGGCAAAGCGATGATACGCCGGGTTATAAGGAATGGTTCGCGACGTCAGAACAAGCTCCTGTCAACGTTGCGTCCACAAGCGAGCGATGCCGCTTGTGGGGCGAAACTAGGGAAACGACTCTAGTGGATCCTACGGTCCGAATCAGTGTCGAACGCCTTATCCTCACTCGGCGCTCAAGCCGACATTGTACCAAACCAACTGCGAGCGACTTTTTCTACAGCTCCACTTCCTTCAGCTCCGGCTGCGGCGCTGGAATGGTGTGCAGCGCCTCCACCATTGCGTCGGCAAACTCGCTTGTGCCCGCATTGCCGCCAACATCGCGGGTGAGGTGCTTCTTCTCTGTGTAAACGTGCTCGATTGCGGCGCGAATGTGGTTGGCGGCATTCTCTTCGCCCAAGTGACGAAGCATCAGGATGCCGGAGCGCAGCACGGCCGTCGGGTTGGCGATGTCTTTGCCGGCAATATCTGGCGCCGAGCCGTGCACCGCTTCAAAGATGGCGCACTCGTGTCCGAAGTTCGCGCCGGGTACCAGCCCCAGTCCTCCGACGAACGCCGCGCACAGGTCTGAGATGATGTCGCCGTAAAGGTTCTCCAACAGCAGGACGTCGTACTGGTACGGATTCATCACCAGCTGCATGCAGGTGTTGTCTACGATGTGCTCGCCGTAGGTGATCTCGGGATAATCCCTGGAGATGTTGCGCGAGCAGCGGATAAACAGCCCGTCCGACAGCTTCATGATGTTGGCTTTGTGGATGGCGTGGATCTTCTTGCGGTGCACCCGCCGCGCGTATTCGAAGGCGAACTTGGCAATGCGGGTGGAAGCCTTCTCGGTAATGATCTTCAGGCTCTCCACCACCCCGGGAACGACCTCGTGCTCGATGCCGGAGTACAGCCCTTCGGTGTTCTCGCGGATGACGATGAGGTCAACGCCCGGATAGCGAGTGGCCACAGCCGGCAGATTGCGGATGGGGCGGAAGTTGGCAAACAGTTCGAACTGCTTGCGCAGCGCGACGTTGATGCTGGGAAACCCTCCGCCGATCGGAGTTGTCACCGGACCTTTCAGGCCGATGTGGGTGCGCTCGATCGACTCTGTCAGCTCCTTGGGAATGTATTCGCGATACTTCTCATAGGCTTCGGCGCCGGCGGCGTAGCTCTCCCATTGAAACTTGACGCCAGTGGCTTCCAGGATGCGGATCGTCGCGTTTACCACCTCGGGTCCGATCCCGTCGCCCGGAATCAGAGTTACGGTATATGCCATTCGATCTCGTTTAACTGCCGGAATCAGTCTCCGGACTTGGCTTTGGCTGTTGTGCCTTCCTTGGTATCGAGCAGTTCTTTCAGCTCCGACATGAACTCGCGAACGTCCTTGAAGTCGAGGTAAACCGAGGCAAACCGCACGTAAGCGACCTTGTCAATGCGTTTAAGACGGTTCATGATCAACTCGCCGATCTCGCTGGTTTTGCGCTCGCGATCCGGTGAATCGACCACGAAACCTTCAGCATCATTGACGATCTGCTCCAGCTTGCCCATGGAAACAGGCCGCTTCTCGCAGGCCCGCAGCAGCCCGTTCAACACCTTTTGCCGCTCGAATTTCTCCCGGCGGCCGTCCTTCTTCACCACCATGTACGGAATTTCGTCGATCCGCTCATAGGTAGTGAAGCGCCTCTCACACTTCAGGCATTCGCGGCGGCGGCGAATGGACTCGCCTTCCTTGCTTTCGCGCGAATCGACCACCTTGTCGTTTTCAAAGCCGCAGAACGGACACTTCATGGATGAGAGAAAGGCGCAGACAGACAGCCTGCAATCCGATTGTAACAGGGGGTGAGACATACTTCGCGATCAGGTCTAGAGACCGACAGAAGAGGGTAACGGAGTCTTTATCTCGCCAGTGTGCCGGACTCAGGACTTGGTCAAGCAAGTACTACACATCCAGATTCCAGCCTCGCGCGGTATCCGGGAAACGAAACCGTTCTAGGCAGATCCGATGGTCACGGCTTGATCGGAGCGCATTTCCCGTTTGCCGATTCGACGCTTGAGTAGAGCGGGGAATTGACGGTTAGCCTCCGGCTAGGCAGGGAAACTGGCGGAGAGGGAGGGATTCGAACCCCCGATACCCGTCAAGGTATGGCCGCTTTCGAGGCGGCTCGTTTCAACCGCTCACGCACCTCTCCGCGCGAGAAAACGAGGTCAGATTCATGATAGCAGACTGCTCGTGGGGCCCGCGAAGGTGGTAACGACGCGCTGGGCTTGCGCTACGTCGTGCTCTCGGCCTTGCGCTTCTCGCGAAAGAAGGTTTGCATCAGGTCCATGCAGCGCGCGGCCAACACTCCCGAAGCGACTTCCACTTGGTGGTTGAGCTTTGGATGGTTCAGCACTTGCAGCATGGAATGAACCGCACCGGCTTTCGGATCCTCTGCGCCGTAAATGAGCCGCCGGATGCGCGCGTGCGTGATGGCTCCAGCGCACATCGCACAGGGTTCGACTGTCACGTAGAGATCGCAGTCGAGCAGGCGATAGTTGCTGACGGCCTGCCCTGCCTCCCTCAGCGCGATGATTTCGGCGTGTGCCGTCGGATCGTTGTTGATGAGAGGTCGATTGCATCCCCGGCCGACGACCCGACCCTCGTACACGACGACCGCTCCGACGGGCACCTCTCCCAACGCGAGCGCTCGTTGCGCTTCACGCAGAGCTTCTTCCATCCAGATTTCGTCGGAATGGGACATGGAAAAGAGTAGCTAGCCAACTAGCAATTAGCTATCAGCCGTCAGCTATCAGCCTTCAGCCAAAGTGATGCGTGACTAGGCGGTACGTCATCGTGTCCGCTAATAGCGCTAGCATCCCCATCTATCAATTCATCACAGCTCCACCAACACGTCTTAACTGGCGGCTGATAGCTGATGGCTGATAGCTGTTTTATTCCTGCCTCAGCATAATTCTCTCTATCGCTGTGGCGCGGCCGGTCTCGGCATCACAATCAATCAGTGTGGCGCACAGGCGCACGTCGTTGGTGGCGGCCTCGAATCGTGCAGGCATATTGGTGAGGAATCGCTGCACAATCTGGTCCTTCTGCACACCGATGACGCTTTCGTAAGGCCCGGTCATGCCGACGTCAGTTTGCACGGCGGTCCCGCCGGCCAATACCTTCTCGTCGGCAGTGGGAACGTGAGTGTGCGTGCCTAGCACCGCCGTCACGCGTCCCTCCAGATACCAGGCCAGCGAAAGCTTTTCCGAGGTCGCCTCGGCGTGCATGTCAACCAGGATGATTTTGGCGGTAATCTGCTTCAGCAGTTCATCGGCAACGCGGAAGGGATCGTCGTTGCTGGCCATGAAAACGCGTCCCTGCAGGTTGATAACGCCGTAATCCACACCGCTGCGCGTGCGGCCCTGGTACCATCCGAAGCCCGGGGATCCCACAGGATAGTTAGCCGGTCGCAACAGTCGCCGCGCCAGAGAGGTCTCATTGCCATTGGCCGAGTTCATGTACTCGATGATCTCGCGTTTGTCCCAGATGTGGTTGCCGGTGGTGATGACATCAACGCCGAGCTCGAACAGTTCCTCGGCGATCTGCGGCGTGATGCCAAAGCCGCCGGCCGCATTCTCCCCGTTGGCGATGGTGAGCTCCACCTCGTGCTGCTTTTGCAACTCAGGCAGCCGTTCGTGGACGATGGTGCGCCCCGGGCGGCCAAAAATGTCTCCCACGAATAGTATGCGCAAGGTGCTTGTAGTCCTTCAATAACCCTGATTTTCGATGGTAACATGCGGCCCAACGGGCATAGCTCAGGGTGTGAGTTCCGCCGTCCGCAGGAAATCATAGTTGCCTGACGGACTGATCTCGATGCCGTGCACGCGGTTGGTGTGCACCAACACGTTGTCGAGGTACCAGAGATTGATATAAGGCAGATCCTGGGCCAGCAGCCGCTGGATTTCATCGTAGATGACCTTACGTTGCTGCTGATCGATAGTGCTGCGGCCCTCCGCGATCAACTGGTCCACGTGCGAGTTGGAATAAAAAGTTCGGTTGGCGCGCTTGGGAGCGAAGCTGTTGGAGCCGAAGATGTGCTCGAAGATGTCGGGATCCAGGTTGCCTCCAATCCAGCGCAAGGAATGGAACTGGTACGCGCCTTTTGTGATGTCGGCGAAGAACGTCGCAAACTCGAAACTTCGGATGTCGAGCGCAATGCCGACCTCGCGCAGTTGTTGCTGCAGCACCGCCGCCAGCAGGCGCGTGGACTCTTCCGTCGAAGTCTTCATCGTGATGTGGAAGCGAATGCCGTTCACCGGACGATAGCCCGCGTCGTCGAGAATCTGGCGCGCGCGGACTGGATCGTGCGGATACTTTTCGACCTCGCCGTCGTAAGCCCAGTGCTGCGGCGGCAGAACGCTGTACGCAGGCCGCGCCTCATCGCGCAACAAATAGTGAATGATAGGCTGCACGTTGATTGCGTAGGCGATGGCGTGTCGTACCCTTACGTCCTTCAGAATGGGATCGCGCAGGTTCATCGCCAGATAGGCGTAGATCGTTCCTGGGGACTCCATCACGCTGAGGTCGCGGTCGCGCTCGCAGCGTAACGACCGTGTCTGCTGTGAGGCCGTTGATCACTACGTCCGCGCTCTGCTTGCGCAATTCCAGGGCGCGCGTAGTCGCATCGGGAATCACTTTGAATTGCACGCGTCCGATCTTGGCGGGCGTTGCCCAATAATCAGGATTACGTTCGATCACGACCTCTTTGTCCTGCTGTGCGTCGACGAAACGAAATGGTCCCGAGCCGATCGGATCGCGATTGAAATCCTCACCGCTGCCGTAAGGCACGATTCCGATAGCGCCGTCGGACAGATTCCACAGCAACGGCGCGAATGGTTCCTTCAGGTGAAAGACGACAGTGTAATCGTTCGGCGCGTCGATGCGATCGACGGGAGCATAGGTACTGGTCTTCGCACTACGGAGCTTGCCACTGACGAGCGAGTCGAAGGTCCACTTAACGTCGCGTGCGGTCAGCGGCCTGTCCGTTGTGAAAGCGAACGCCGTGGCGCAAGTGAAAAATGTAGGTCTGCGGATCGGGAATCTCCCAATTTTCGGCCAGCCACGGCTTCAGATTGAAATGCTCATCGCGGCGGACGAGGGAATCAAACAGTAGTTCGTCAATGCGCTCCGATTGCGCGTCAACGCCGACGCGTGGATCGAGATTAGTCGGGCTGCTCTCGATAATCATCACCAGCGTGTTGGGGTCGGGCTTGTGGGTACAACCGGCCAGAAGAAGCAAGCTAACGAACGCGAGCACAGCAGTGAATAGGGGGGGCCGTCGACTCGTGCGCGCAAAGGTGGCGCTCGCTCGCTCAGGATGACAATCGGTAGAGGTCTGCGGGAACCATCTTGGCCTCAGATTTTGAGGTGTCATCCTGAGCGCAGTGAGGTCGCCCCAGCGACCGAATGGAGTCGAAGGACCCCTGTCCTCCTCAGGCTCGTCGTTCCTGTTACACATAGCTCACTTTGCCCAAGATTGCGGTCCGCTTTGCCCCGGTGGCAGATGGGACATTCGAGGGCAACCGGCGCCACGTCTGGTAAGCCAGCAGCGCGAAAGCTGCGGCTTCTTTCGCCTCAGCGGGCAGCCCAAACTCGTCGCTAGTGCGCACACGCATCTTCAGCGGTGCGAGTTCTTCGCGGATCATCCGCATCAGGGTTGCGTTCTTCGTTCCGCCTCCGGAAACCACGAACTCGCGAAACCGCAAAGGCAGTTCCACGAGCGGCAGCACAAACTTGCGAACCGCGACCCCGATGGACCGTGCTGTCAGTGCAGTCGCGGTGGCCATGATGTCAGTCTCGTCGGCGCGCCGGCACAAGCGCAGGAATTCGCGCACAAACTCGCGGCCAAATTGCTCCCGGCCCGCGGTCTTCGGAGGCCGCTGCCGGAAGAACGAATGGCGAAGAACTTGTTGCAATACGCGCTCGATAGGCTCGCCGCGCGCGGCGAGTCGCCCGTTGCGATCGTAGGGGCGGGCGAACAGTTCCTGGGTCACGGCGTCAATGACCATGTTCCCCGGTCCGGTGTCGAAGGCAACGACATCCTCCGGAAGCGCGCGCGGCGGAATCGCCGTGAGGTTTCCAATGCCCCCCAGGTTCTGCACAATGCGTCCGTAGCGGCGATGGCGGTAGAGCGCGTAATCGAGGAAGGGAACCAGCGGCGCGCCTTTGCCGCCCGCAGCCATGTCTGCTGGCCGGAAGTCCGACACCACCGGGACGCCGACTTTCGCGGCGATGATGGCGGCTTCACCGGTCTGCCATGTGCATGCAACGCGACGGTCCAGAAACGGTTGTGCATTTCCCTGGTGATACAGGGTCTGTCCGTGGCAACCGACCAATTCACACTCCAGGCGAGCACGACGTTGGGCCGCGCGGACCGCGTCTGAATAGAGTTCAGCCAGCAGGAAATTCAGCCTCGCGAGGTCGGCGACACTGGCAGATTTGGCGTTCATCGCCGCCAGAACGGCGTGCCTTACGTTGTCCGGGTAAGGGAACTGGTAGTGTGCCAGCAACTCCAGGCGCGAGCGGAATCCCCGTCCCTGGATGCGGGCTAGAGCGACGTCGATTCCGTCGGCTGAGGTGCCGCTCATCACGCCGGCGACGATCACTCCGTAACCTCGCTCGCGCCAACGCGTAGGCTCGCACCTCTTCGCTGAATTCCCATATCTCGCGGCGCAACTTGTCCACGAGTTTTCTGCGTTGGAGTCGGAGCCATGCGGGCCTTGAGCGGCCTGTGATCTCTTCTTCGCCGACAGAACCCGCTCGGATTTCTCCGAGACCAACCGGGCAAACTTTCTTATCGCTCTCGGCTCGCTTGTATACCGCCTCGAAGGCGCGCCATACGCTCTCTTCCTTCTGGCAGACGAGGAACATGTCGGCCCCGGCACGCAGCGTTTCGACCGCCGCATCTTCGATCGACGCGGCTGCCAACACTCCTCCCATGTCGAGATCGTCGGCGATAATCAGGCCACGATAGCCGATCTTCTTACGCAGGATCTCCGTCATCCATTTCTTCGAAAGCGACGCCGGAGTAGGGCCGGCCGTCACGTCCGGATAGGCCGCATGTGCGACCATAACGAATGGTAGATCTCTGTGCAGCTCGCGATAGGGAAGCAAGTCCTCTTTCCACAGCCGTGGCCAGGACTTTGCAATCGACGGCAGGCTATGATGCGAGTCGAGATTGGCTTCGCCCAGTCCGGGGAAGTGCTTTCCACAGCCAATGACATTTGCATCTCGCAGTCCGCGCAAGAACTCGCGTGCGTACAGGGTCACCGCTTTCGGATCGGCGGAGACCGTCCGCGATGTCAGCACATTCTTCGATGCCTCCAATCGCAAGTCGAGCGCGGGAGCAAAATCCGTGTTGAATCCTAGCGCTCGCACATCGGCGCCGATGATGCGTCCATGCTTGCGGAAGAGCTTCTTCGAACCGGTGGCAGCCACCTCGGCAACCGGCGGTACCGGCGCAATCGCGTCGCGCAGGCGATCGACTGTGCCGCCTTCCATGTCCACGCACAGGAACATGGACGTGGGGACCGCCTTTTGCGCCTGGCGCAGCAGAGCATGGATCTGCGCTGCCTCCCCGACGTTGCGCTTGAAGAGAATGACACCGGCAGGGCACAGCGTCGCCAGCATCAATCGCAGTCGCGCCGATACGGTGGTTCCATCAAAGCCCATGATCAGCAACTGGCCGACCTGCTGACGAAGTTCGAGCGTTGATTTGGAGGGCATGGAGAACAGAAGAGTGTAACGCGAGCGACGAGGGAATTCAGTTGCGCAGGTAGGTACGCCTTACTCCATCTGCTTCTTCAACTCGTGGAGCAGATTCAGCGCCTCCAGCGGGCTGAGGCGGTTCAGGTCGGTTTCCTTGATGCGGTCCACGATCTTTTGCGAGAGCGGCGTAAAGATGGTGAGCTGCATCGGCCCCGGCTCACGCGTTTTATCGTGCGCCAGATGCCTGACGGCGCTGTGCTCGGCGCTTTCATGTTCGGCCAGCACCTCGCGCGCGCGATGGACCACGTCGGACGGAAGCCCGGCCAACTTGGCGACCTCGATGCCGTAGCTCTTATCCGCAGCGCCTTCCTCCACCTTGCGCAGAAAAACAATTCCGCCGCCACTCTCTTTCACCCCGACGTGAAAATTCTTCACCCCGCTCAGCCGGTCGGCCAGTTCAGTCAACTCGTGATAGTGCGTGGCAAAGAGCGTCTTGGCACGCGTGTTGGCGTGAATGTACTCGATCGCCGCCCAAGCGATGGCGAGGCCATCGTAGGTTGCGGTACCGCGCCCAACCTCGTCGAGCAGGATGAGCGAGCGCGGCGTCGCGGTGTTGAGGATCGCCGCCGTCTCCGTCATCTCGACCATGAATGTGGATCGGCCGCGCGCCAGATTGTCTGCCGCGCCAATGCGGGTGAAGATACGGTCCACCAGGCCCAGCCTCGCCGAGCGCGCCGGAACGAACGAGCCCATCTGCGCCATGAGAGCGATCAGCGCCGCCTGCCGCAGGTACGTGGACTTGCCGCCCATGTTCGGCCCGGTGATGATCAGGATCGAGTGCGTCGTGCCGTTGAGGAAGAGATCGTTGGGCACGAAGCGGTCGGAGCCTGCAATCTCCATCTGCTCGATCACGGGATGTCGGCCTTCGACAATCTCAATGTCACCGCTGCCGTCGAGCGCGGGACGGCAATAATTGCGGTTGGCCGCGAGCGCAGCAAACGCTGCGAGCAAGTCGATTTCCGCCAGAGCCAGCGCGGTCTGCCGGATGCGGCGCGCCTCGGCGGCAATGGCAGAGCGCAGCTCGGCAAAGAGCCTGCGTTCGATCTCGACCATCTTTTCCTGCGCATCAAGGACTTTGGCCTCGTACTCCTTCAACTCCGGCGTGGTGAAGCGCTCGGCATTCACCAGCGTCTGCTTACGCTCGTAGTCAACCGGTGCAAGGTGCAGGTTCGCCTTGGAGATTTCCAGGTAGTAGCCGAAGACGCTGTTGAACTTTACTTTGAGCGATCCGATGCCGGTGCGCTGGCGCTCGCGCTGCTCGATCTGCGCGATGTATTGCTTGCTGTTGCGGCTGAGGTTGCGCAGTTCGTCGAGGTTGGGATCGACGCCCGCGCGAATCACGCCGCCATCGGCCAGCGTGAGTGGCGGCTCGTCCTCCAACGATGTCACGATTCGGGCGCGCAGATCGCCGAGTTCGTCGCACTGCGCATGCAGCAACCGCAAACGATCGGCAGGGAAGTGCGACAACGCAGACCGCACCGTCGGCAGCTTTCCCAGGGAACTCGCAAGGGCCAGCATGTCACGCGGGTTAGCGGTTTCAAGGGTGACGCGGCTCAAGAGGCGCTCCAGGTCGAGTATGCCTTCCATTGAGCGCCGCAGCTCTTCTCGTCGCGACCAGGTCGCGGACCATGCCCTCGACGGCATCGAGGCGCTGATTGATCTCAGCTAGATCGATCGACGGCCGCAACATCCAGGCGCGCAGCAGGCGCTTGCCCATCGGCGTCACCGTGCAGTCGAGGCAGCGAAACAGCGTCGCACCTTCGCCTGCGCCGGAGAACAGCGGCTCGATCAGTTCAAGATTGCGCACCGTGACCGCGTCTAATACGAGGCAGTTTTGCCGCTCGTAGAAGCCGATGCGGTCCACGTGATCGAGTGAGCCGCGCTGCGTGGTGCGGATGTAATGCAGGATCGCGCCCGCCGCGGTTGCGGCTGCCGCTCGGTTTGCCAACCCAAAGCCCTCCAGGGAGAGCACTCCAAAGTGGTTCTCGACCTGCGGGATCGCGTAGTCAGGGGAGAATACCCAGTCGTCGAGCGGAGTCTCGGCCCAAGTCGCATTCTCCAGCGTGGCCATGCGCGGCGCGGCGGCGGCTACCGGCGCCGATGCACTCGGGCGCGGCTGATCGAACAGCGGCAGCGACGAAGCGAACAACACCTCGCGCGGACGCAACACCAGCAGTTCCTCGCGGACGCGGCGTTCGGCGTCGTCGCCTTGGAACTCGGTCGCGCGAAATTCGCCGGTCGAGAGATCGAGCGCCGCGAATCCCACGGCATTGCCCGCGCGTGCTACGCAGCCCAGGAAGTTGTTTTCCTCGGAGCCGAGATGCGCGTCGGCAGCGGTTCCCGGCGTGAGCACCCGCGTGACCTCGCGCTTTACCAGCTTCTTGGCGACTCGCGGGTCCTCCATCTGCTCGCAGATGGCAACCTTAAATCCCTTGCGAATGAGCTTGGCGATGTAATTCTCAGCCGAGTGGTAAGGCACACCGCACATGGGTATGGCGATGCCCTTCTCCTTGTTGCGCGAGGTAAGCGTGATTTGCAGCTCACGCGAGGCGACCACAGCGTCTTCGAAGAACAATTCGTAGAAATCGCCGAGGCGAAAGAAGACGAGCGCGTTGGGATGTTCTTTTTTGACCGCGGCGTATTGCCGCATCAGTGGCGTGGACGGCTCGCTCATCTCGGGAACTGCGCGGATTATAAACCGTCCTCGCAGCGTGCATGCGGTCGCGGGTGTTACACTGCGAGGTTTTTCGAGGCAGTCTCGTCATGGCAAAGATCACTTCATTTGAATGCAGCCGCTGTGGAGAGAAATTTCCTCCGCAAACAGCACCAACCATTTGTCCGAAGGACGGCGGCCCACTGTACGTTCGCTACGACCTCGCTGAGATTCGGCGCAACGCAAAGCGCGAGTCGGTAAGCGTCGGCCCCAAGAGCATGTGGCGCTATGCGGCGGTGCTTCCCGACGCCGAACCGGTGACGCTCGGTGAGGGCTTCACGCCCATGCTTCCGAGCCGTAAATATCCCAGGCTGCTGATCAAGGATGAAGGCCTGAATCCCACCGGGTCGTTCAAGGCGCGCGGCATGAGCGCCGCCATCACCATGGCGCGACACTTTGGGTTGAAGAAGCTGGCAGCGCCATCAGCCGGAAACGCTGGCGGCGCGTTGGCCGCCTATGCCGCCGCAGCCGGGCTTGAGGCGTATGTCTTCATGCCGAAAGATGTGCCGATTGCCAACCGGCTGGAGGTGGAAGCCAGCGGCGCGCACCTCACGCTGGTCGATGGCCTGATCAGCGATTGCGGGCGCATGGTGGCCGAGCGCAAAGAAAAAGAAGGCTGGTTTGACGTCTCGACCCTTAAGGAACCGTTCCGCGTCGAAGGCAAGAAGACCATGGGCTACGAAGTCGCCGAGCAGATGGGATGGAACTTGCCCGATGCCATTCTTTATCCGACCGGAGGAGGTGTCGGCTTAATCGGGATGTGGAAGGCGTTTGAAGAGATGGAGGAGTTGGGCTGGGTCGACAAAGGCAAAAGGCCCAAGATGATCTGCGTCCAATCAGATGGTTGCGCGCCAATCCCTAAAGCGCTACATGAAGGATAAGGCTGCGTCAGAAATGTGGCCCGATGCGCACACCTTGGCCGCGGGTTTGCGAGTGCCCAAAGCCTACGGCGACTTCATCATCCTGGACATTACCCGCAAGAGCGGCGGCACCGCGATTGCCGTCAGCGACGACGCCATCATGGAGGGAGTGAAGGAACTGGCTTCCGTCGAGGGTATCTTCGCCTGTCCCGAAGGAGGCGCTGCACTCGCCGCTTACAAACAGCTTCTCCAGACGGGCTTCCTGAAGGAGAGCGACCGGGTCGTGCTGTTCAACACCGGTTCGGGATACAAGTACCTCGACGTCTTTGCCAAGTATTGGGGTATAGAGGCGTTTCGCGAACGAGTTGAAGCTGCCGGCCTCGCGCAACATGGGAGGCATCATTGGGCCGTACTGAGAGGAGATGAAACTCATGAAGGTTGCCATGCAAAGAGCTGGCCCGCGCCAGGTCAGTGGGCCCAGTCATGCTGTTCGCCAGCTCCTCACCCAATGCAAACCCAGGGCCCCACGCAGCAAAGAAGAGCGCGAATGGCTCAATGACAAGCCGATGGGCAAAGAATTGATCTAATAGAAGGGACGAAGTGCGATAGGAGACGCCCTTGCGAGATTTCGATAGCTTGTCGCAGAAGGAAATTCTTGCTCTCGCGATTTCGCTGGAGGAAGAGGACGAACGCATTTACTCCGACTTTGGCGAGAGCCTGCGGGAGAACTTTCCCGGCACCGCGCAGGTGTTTGAAGAGATGCGGCAGGAAGAGATCGGACATCGCCGCCGGCTGATCGAACTGTACAAGCAGAAGTTCGGCGAGCACATCCCGCTCATCCGGCGTCAGGATGTGCGCGGATTTGTGCAGCGCAAGCCGATCTGGCTGAACACGCCGCTGCGCCTGGAGCAGATCCGCGCCCAGGTCAGCGCGATGGAAGTGGAGACCCGGCGCTTCTATGAGCAAGCCGCGGCGCGCGCGCAGGACGCGAGCGTACGGCAGTTGCTGGACGACCTGGCGGCAGAAGAGGCGACCCACGTCGAGCGCGCTGCGGAGCTGGAGAAAACTGAGCTCAAACCCGAGGTTCGCGAGGAAGAGGACAAGGCCAAGCGCCGGCTCTTCGTTTTGCAGATCGTGCAGCCGGGCCTGGCGGGCTTGATGGACGGCTCGGTTTCGACGCTGGCGCCCGTCTTCGCAGCGGCGTTCGCCACCAAGAACACCTGGGATGCCTTTGCGGTCGGCCTGGCCGCGTCGCTGGGCGCGGGCATCAGCATGGGCTTTGCCGAGGCGCTGTCCGACGACGGCAGCCTCACCGGTCGCGGCACTCCGTGGATTCGCGGCCTCATCTCCGGATCCATGACGGCACTGGGCGGCATCGGCCACACGCTGCCGTATCTCATCCACAACTTTAACGTTGCGACGACGGTGGCGATCTTCGTGGTCCTGATCGAATTGGCGACCATCACGTGGGTGCGTCACCGCTTCATGGACACGCCGCCGCTGTCGGCTGCCATGCAAGTGGCGTTGGGCGGCGCGCTGGTGTTCGCCACCGGAATACTGATTGGGAATTCGTAACCGTGATCAACCGGCGACTCATCGTTTGCACATTGATCCTGGTTCTCGCAACCGGCGTCTTGTCGATGCGCCGGGCCGGGCGCAGACCTACCTCGGCCTGGATCGCAACGACTATCCCGGCGATCAAAGCATGGCGGCGCTGCGCAAGACCTTCGCCTTCACTGGATACTGGCTGAACAACCCGCCGGGCGCCAATCGCAATACCTGGAAGGGGAATCGCAAAGCCCTTCAAGCGATGGGTTACGGTTTTCTGCTGTTGTTCAACGGACGCGAATATCAGTAGCTCAAGGCTTCCGGCAACGCCGGCCGGCGTGGGAACGAAGGACGCGGCGACGGCAGTCGCAGGCAGCCCGGCGAGAGGGCTTCCCGAAGAATGCCATCATCTTTCTCGATCAGGAGCAGGGCGGCCGCATGCTGCCCGAGCAGCGCGCCTACATTCACGCCTGGGTCGATGGCGTGGTACGGGGCGGATATCGCGCGGGCATTTACTGTTCAGGCATTCCGTTTCGCGAATCCAGCGTCGTCTCGATCGTGACCGCGAACGATATTCGGAGCACGCCGGCGGTCGCGAGATCCATTTCTTCGTCAGCAACGATCAGTGCGGGCCGTCTCCGGGATGCGTGTTTCCCAACCCCGCGCCCAAACCGGCGGAAAGTGGAGTGACATTCGCGGAAGCGTGGCAGTTTGCGCAGTCTCCGCGGCGGCCGGAGATGACGGCAGCCTGCCGCCAAACCTACGCGCGGGATGGCAACTGCTATCCTCCGGGAACGCCGCCAACCTCAGGTCTGCACCTCGATGTGGACACGGCAAACTCACCCGATCCTTCGCAGGCGCGTACCAAATGACTACATCACCCTGACGAATTTGTTCTCGCGATCAACCAGGACCGCGCTGGCGTGAAGTGGAGAATCGGTCAACTCAAAGCCCATGATGATGACCTCCTCGCCCTTCTTGATAAGGTGTGCGGCAGCGCCGTTGATGCAGATCACACCGGAGCCGCTTTCGCCGGCGATGACGTAGGTTTCCAGCCGAGCGCCGGAGGTATTGCTGACCACCAGCACTTTTTCCCCGGGTAGCAGTCCAACTCGCTCGATCAACTCCCGGTCTATGGTGATACTTCCTTCGTAGCGAAGATCCGCGTCGGTAACGGTCGCTTTATGGATCTTCGACCGTAACATCCATCTCATTTCGTTCTGTCCTTTAGCTTGAATGCAGCGGCGATTACGCCTGCCACTTCAAGACCAGTATATTGCAACCGGGTGCACAAGACTTGGTGCGGAGCGCACGCCGGGGCGTGACCTTCGTCCTAGACGCCGCCCCAACTTGGCGGTAGGCTGACAGGTTCGATGGGTCCACACTTCGCTCGTTCCGAGGTGGTCATGTCTGGTCGCGTTTCGCTTGCCCTCGCTGCCGTTCTGTTCGCCGTCCTCTCAACCAACGTTTCCGTCGCCGGTCCGCGTTCGGATCAAACCTCCAACGCCGGTCAACAATGTGTGGCCTGCCACACTACGGTCACCCCCAACGTGGTCTCCGACTGGAAGCTGAGCAAGCACCACGAGGCTGGCATCGAGTGCGACACCTGTCACGGTACAGACCACATGACCGCAGCGGACGCGGCCAAGGCCAAGATCCCCACGCCGGACACCTGCGGTCAGTGTCACGAGACGCAGGTTGCGCAATTCAAGAAGGGCAAGCACTCGATGGCCTGGGCCGCCATGGAAGCGATGCCCACCATACACTGGCAGCCCATGGCCATGACCGAAGGCATGAAGGGTTGCGGTTCCTGCCACAAGATCGGCATCAAGTCACCTGAGCAACTCGCCGCGTTGCAGAAACAGGAGCGCTTCGGAACTGCCTCTTGCGACTCGTGCCACACCCGGCACACCTTCTCCGTGCAGGAAGCACGCTCGCCGCAAGCCTGCGAGACCTGCCACATGGGCTTCGACCATCCGCAGTGGGAGATGTATTCCTCCTCCAAGCACGGCGTGCGAAACGAACTCAAGCAGCTCATGATCCAGAGCGGCAGCTCCGCAGCGCCAACCTGCCAGACCTGTCACATGCAGCAGGGCAACCATGAAGTGCGCACCGGGTGGGGTTTCCTGGCGGTGCGGTTGCCGCTGCCCAACGATCCAGCAATGGAAGGCCGACCAGGTTACCATCCTGCAAGCGCTTGGGGTGCTCGATCCCAGTGGCAAGCCCACGGCGCGCCTCGATGTCGTCAAGGCGGCCGATGTTGCGCGCCTCGATCAGGCCTCCTGGCAGGCCCAGCGCGACAAGATGCTGAAGACCTGCAACCAGTGCCATTCGGTCAATTTCGCCAACCAGCAGCTGCAATACGGCGACGACATGATTAAGAACGCCGACCATCTCATGGCCCAGGCAATCCGCATCGTCGCCGACCTCTACAAGGATGGCGTGCTGCCCAAGCCGAAGAACTATGCCTATCCCTTCCCCGATCTTTTGACCTTTCATGACGCGCCCACGGTCATCGAACAGAAGCTGTTCGTAATGTTCCTGGAGCACCGGATGCGCACCTTCCAGGGGACCTTCCATGCCAGTCCGGACTACGCCTTGTGGTATGGCTGGAGCGAAATGCAACGCGACTTAACTGAAATCAGGGAGCTCGCCGCCGAGGCGCGGCACACCGGATATGTTCCGGCAGTCAGTGTCAAACCAGTGGTGACTCCACCAAACCATTGAGAGCGACGACGCAGGAAGCCCCGCGGCTTGGACCTCGAGATAGTCACGGGCAAGTGTGACCTGTGTCGCGGCGTGAATTCAGCAGGAGTGCTACAACTAATCCAGATCGACCCTCACTATGAACCGGTCTGCGGCCCGTCAAAAAGACGCGCCGTAAAAGCACGTTTCACAGTACAATCCGTGTGGCGATAAAGACCCTCGACAACCTTGGACAGATCAGGAAGCTCTGTCCACTCCGGTCAGGCCGGCTAACTCTTCCAAGATCAGGATGGAGAGAAAGGAACATGAACAAGATCATTTGGGCCACTTTGATTCTAGCTTCGTTCCTTACTACGGGAGCAGGAGCGCAGACAACCGCGGCGGCGCCATCGACCGCCCCGCAGACACAGGCACGCAAGAAGCGGGTCGCGATATTCGATTTCGACTTTGCAACCGTGCAGAGCAACTCTGCCGCAGTTTTCGGCACCAACGTGGACATCGGCAAAGGGATCGCGGACCTGCTGGTTCGGCACCTGGTCCAGGACGGCACTTATTCCGTGATCGAGCGCAAGGCCATGGACAAGATCCTGACCGAGCAGAATTTCTCCAACAGCGATCGCGCCAATCCCACCTCCGCGGCGAAACTGGGGAAAATTCTCGGGGTGGACGCCATCATTGTGGGTAGCGTCACGCAATTCGGCGGCGAGAACCAGAACACCAAAGTCGGCGGCGGTGGCGGCGGCTGGGGCGGATATGGAATTGGTGGCTTCAGCCACAAGAAGAGTAAGGCCATTTGCGTGGTGGATGCCCGCATCGTAAACATTGACACGGCCGAGATTATGGGCGTGGCTGACGGCAAGGGCGAGTCATCGCGCGAGAGCACTTCGCTACTGGGCGGCGGAGGCAACTGGCATGGATGGGGCGGTGGCGCCGTGGATTTCGGCAGCAGCGACTTCCAGCAGACGATCATCGGCGAGGCTGTGAACTCAGCGGTCACCCAGATGAGCACAGAGTTGGTTGCTGATGCCGGCAAACTGCAAGCCCGCACCGTCGAGGTCGAAGGAGTGGTCGCCGCAGTGGATGGTGGCCAGGTCGTCCTCAATGTCGGTGGTAAGGCGGGCCTGAAGGTCGGCGATCAGTTGACCGTGCAACGCGTCACCAAAGAGATCAAGGATCCCTCGACCGGCCAGGTGATACGACGCCTGACCTCTCCGGTGGGTGTGATTCGGCTGACCGACGTGGATGCCATCTCCGCCGTCGGCACCCCGGTTTCTGGCTCGGGCTTCAAGGTTGGAGACGCGGTAAAGACCGTAACCCAATAAGGAAGAGCGGCACGGGTCCGAAGAAGATTCGTGCCTTCTTTTTGCCTCAAAATAGCTGGCGCGACACCGAGGTGCTCAGCCAAAGACGTGCACACTTGGGCCGGAGCCCAGACTAGAGAGAGACGCGCTGAACTGACCACAGAGCCCTCCGAGGAGATTATCTCCCGCGTTACCTCGGCTCTGACTAGAATCAACAACTTAGGCAGCATTCATGTCGCAAGATGCAGTATCTAAACGGTTTAAATGCAGTGTATTGATATAGAAAGACTTAACCCTTGAAAAATTGGCGAAAAGGCCTAGCTTATACATAAAATACATAGAAGTATGATACATAGAATGCATAAAAGTATGTACGAAGAAACTGCCCTGTGAACGGCTTCAGGCCCTGGCCTGGGAGTGGTCTAAGAACCGTTGGCGAAGCACTCAGTTTGCGCGCTCACTTGAGCCTGGCGTACTCGGCTTTGGCTTGCCGGTAGATGGGGATGTCGGGATCGGCGTCTTTCCAGAGGGTGAGGAAATCCTGATACGACTTGCGCGCGGCCGCCTTGTCGCCCATCATCGCCTGCGCCCGGCCGAGCTGCAGGCGCGCCAGGCGCGCCGGTGACGAAGTTCAGCACGATGCCAGGATGGTCGAGTATCTTCTGGAATTCGGCCGCGGCTCGCTGAGAATCGTTCATTTGAAGATACGCCCTTCCCCGAACGTATGCCGGCAATAGATTCCCGGGACCAACATAGTCGCTGGGAATGCCCAACTCGTAGGGAATTGCAGCCTGCAGAATGTCGATTGCCCTGCCCGGGTTCCTGTGCGACAACTCGATTTGCGCCCGAATGGTTGGAAGCCAATAGTTTTGCATCATTGTATCCACTGGAAACTGTTGATTGAGCGTGTCGGCGAGAATTTCTGCCTGCGCAGCATCCCCCACGCGCAAGAATGTCAATGCTGCCATGGTCTGAACCACCTTGCCAGTGCGCCATGCCAACGCTTGCCTGGCCAGCTCACGCGCGCGCAAGTCGTTGCCCACCTCTGCTTCTGTTAACGCCTGCCGCGCCCACCATACTGCCGCTGTCCCCTCGCGCCCGGCGTTTCTGGCCACCTGCACCGCACGCAAAGAAGCCTCTCGTGCCGCACGTATGTGGCCCCTGTATGCTCCCGTGGCCGCCCGCTCTGAAATGAGCCAGTCTTCCGTTGCCGGGTTAGCCGCCGCCCAAGTTACCTGCTCTGCCATCGCAGCCTGATCACTTTGAACAAAAGCCAGCCGGTACCGCATCCAGCGCATCTGAGGGTTATCCACGTTGCGCGCTCGAGCTTCATCGAAAACGCCCTGAGCTTCCCCTAACCGATTCAAGGCCATAGAGGAAACCATCAGATTTACAACGGGGCCCGCACCATTTGGCATCAAGTGCAACGCTTCCCGTTCTTCGACAGCAGCTTTCTCGTACTGTCCCAGCCAATCTCAGGATCAGTCCTATATCGTTACGTGCTGGGCCTCTCATATCCGAATACGTTTGAGCAGAGACCCTATGGTATTCGATAGCTTTTTGCAGTTCGCCAGTGAGGATCATACGATAGACGGATTCCACCTGAAGGCGTTGGTAGTACGTCAACCTGCCGCGCAACGCATACGCTTTCTGGATATTTTGCATGGCGCGGCCCCCTTCCCCAAGGTTGAAATAATCCGTCGCCAAGGCTCTGTACGCGTGAGCAAAATTGGGATCCAGTTCCACTGCATGTTCCCTGCCGGCGATGCCGGCGGGGTTCTGTCCACCCGCACCAGTTGGAGAACCTGAGCCGGTTGTCCAATAGGCTTGCAGAGCTTCTAGGGACGGGGTCATGGCCTCCTGCAGCGGCGCATTGAACTTCCGCAGCGAATCCTGAGGCTCGCCGAGATTCTGTCGCAACTGATGGCCGGCGACGCCCAACATCTCGACCACCCGACTTCTTTCCTCAGCTTCCGTCTGTACAACCGTCAAGGTCTTGCCGCCCGAGCACTCCAACGCTTGCAGTGCAATCCGATAACGAACTCCCGCGTCGGCAATCGAGCCAGCCACCACCACCTTGCTGTTGGTTAGGAGGCAGACCTGGCGAGCCAATTCGGGTGTCAATTTTGCGTCTTCCGGTTGGTTCAACAGCTTCAAGGTTCCATGTACCTTGTCAAGTCCGAGGACATTGAGGAATGGCGTCTGCGCCAACTCGACGCGCAAAGGAAAATTGAGAACGTTATCAAAGAGATGCTCGCTTGTTTGGTTAGCGAAGTCGGCGAGGACGATGGTGTCATTCTGTTTGAGCTTTCTCATCGCCGCAGCGCGTGCCGAGCGCAATACGATTATTGCGATTCCCCCTGTGAACAATGCCACGGCGAGAGCCGACACCAGCTTCCAGCGGTGGCGAAACAGCCGGCCTTTCACGGGCCTAAGGTCGTCCACACTTTGCTTGACCGTGATGAGGTCGGTTCGCAGTTCTACGGCAGTCTGATAGCGCAGGTCGCGGTCCTTCTCCAATGCTTTGTTGACTACCGCTTCCAGTGTCCGCGGAAGGGTGGAGTTCAGTTCACGCAACGACGCGGGCGTGTGGTTCAGGATGGCATCCTTGAGAATCGCCGCCGTCTCTCCGGTGAATGCGCGTTGGCCGGTGGCCATCTCGTAGAGCACCAGTCCGAAGGAAAACAGGTCGGTGCGCGCATCAAGCTTCTCCCCGCGCACCTGCTCGGGCGACATGTAGCCTGCCGTGCCCATCGCGACTCCGGTGCGGGTGAGGTGGCGTCAGCAGGGGTCCGAAGGGGCGCGGCGCCATCAACACTCTTTGAATTGTCATCCCGAGCGGAGTGCCCGCCTTCTTCTCCGGCCGCGTCTTCGCGGCCGGGCGGGCACGCAGTCGAGGGATCTGCGGTTTCGAGCTCGGAACAACCGCAGGTCCCTCGACTTCGCCGCCGCTGCGCGCCGCTCCGCTCGGGATGACAAGGAAAGGGGGTCGGCGGACGCGGGGCTTAAGCCCCGCTCTACCCGAACCGTCTTCCGGCAGCTCTTCCACCAGCCGCTTCGCCAGCCCAAAGTCCAGAATCTTCACCACGCCCTTGCTGGTCAGGAAGATGTTCGCCGGCTTGATGTCGCGATGGATGATGCCCTGTCTCGTGCGCGGCCTCGCAGCCCGTCGCTCACCTGGATCCCAATGTCCAGCAGTTCTTCGAGCGGATAGCGGCTTCGGCGATTCGCCGCTGCTCAACCTGTCGCGCAGTGTTTCGCCCTTCCATCAACTCCATCACGATGAAGGGCCGGCCTTCATGCTCCCCGAACTTCGTAGATGGGGCAGATGTTGGGGTGGTTCAAGCGACGATGCCGCGCGCGCCTCGCGCTCGAAGCGTTCCAGCGCCTGCGGATCGCTGCCCAGCTCTTCGGGCAGAAACTTCAACGCCACTCGACGGCCCAGCTTTAGGTCTTCGGCCTTGATACACCACGCCCATGCCGCCGCCGCCGATGATCTCCAGCACGCGATAGTGCGAGACCTTCCTGCCGTCGAGGCACTGACTCCCACCGTCTCGTCAAAACCGGGCGAGAAGGAGTGCCCTGAGCTCTGTTCGCAGAGTCGGGCAGCCCGTCCATCGCCCGAGCTTGACTCCAGGCACTGCACCGGAACCAGCAGACGGTATCCACGTCGCCCTACGGTTTCGACATACTTCGGATTTTCCGCCGAATCGCCCAGCGCCTGCCGCAGCTTCTTGACGGCGGTGTGAATGCTATGGTCGAACTCCACCACCGTGTCGTTTGGCCATAGCCTTCTCTTGATCTCCTCCCGAGTGTGACCATACTCGCCGGAGCGCTCCATCAGCATCACCAGGAGTCTGGAACGGCTGTTCCTGGAGACGAATTCTGCGCGCTCCCTTTGCGCAGCTCTCCGGCCCTCAGGTGGCAACTCGAACGCCCCGATTTGCGCCCGGACTAGGCCCCCGTGTTTTGCACTGAGGAGATGAAGTTGCTGGCGGAAGTTTACTACTTTGCATGTCGCTTCTCGCACAACTTTTCGCAGGTGCAGAGCAGACCCTGGTTCGCCGCCACACTGGTTTGACATTCGCAGACAGCCCGACCCTAAGCGCCTGCTGTTCTCAATGGTTCTGCTGTTCAGCGCTAGTTCACCCATAAGTCAGCGCCAGTGCATTGACATGTTGCGGGTTCTGTCCGACAGAGTCGCGCGACCGCCCGACGGCGGGCAGAAACCCACCCAAAGGAGAGAGTTACGATGCAACCGCGAAAAGCGCTCACTCGCGTGCGCTGGTCGCCTGCCCTTCGTATGTCCTGCGCGGATCACCGTTCAACTTCTGCACAACAGGCAGCATACCGCTCTGTAGTCGAGCTCGCGGACCTGGCGCAAACCGCATGTCGCCGGCTATCCAGACCGGATCGCCGTTCCCGGATCGCATGCTCGCAACCAAGAGCCACGACGTCCGCTATAAGGTCGTGACGATACCGGTGCTGCCGGGTAAGACAAACAGCTTTCTGACCGACGCAAAATCGGGTCAACAACCTGGGACATGCGGCCGGATTCTCGTGGGTCCACACCGACGACATCGGTACCTTATTTTCGACCAGCCAGGCTTTCATCTGGCAAGACGGCAAGCTCAAGCCTCTGGCTTTGCTGAGCGGTTGGCAGGGGGCCTTTGGTTTTGGCATGCAACGACCACGACCAAGTGGTGGGTACTGCTAACAAGGTAGACTCTGACGGAACTGTCCGACCAAACCGCCGTCTTGTGGGACCGCGGCAACCCGGTGAACCTTGGTTCGCTCTACCCCGGTTCCAATTCCCTCGCACTTGGAGTCAACATCTGGGGGGTGGCGGTCGGCAGTTCGTTGAATCCAGCCACCGGCTTTAACACGCCCTTTGCCTGGTATGGAGGAGCGCTCCACTACTGCCATTCCTGCCGGGCATGAACCATGGCTTTGCAAATCAAATTAACGACCTCGGCATGATCGTCGGCCGCCAACTGGACCCCACGGAGACAACCGAAGTGCCTTCCCTGTGGCTACCTGGAACGGCAGCGGATACAGCGCGGTTAGTTTGGGCAGTTTGGGCGGTGACTACGGCGAGGCGGTCGGCATCAATGATCTCGGCCAGGCCACCGGCTGGTCGCTTTATCCCGGCGACATTCACGGACCCGCTTTCGTATCGGACGTGCACGGGTTGCACGCTTTGCCTCAATTGCCGGGTGACACCGACGGCTATGGCAGCCAGATCAATGAACTCGGCCAGATTGTCGGCTACAGCCAGCTCTTTGACGACAACGGCAATTTCATTTCGCAGCGGGTGGCGATCTGGCAGGGTGGCACTGTTACTGAGCTTCAGACGCTGATTCCCTCTGAAATCCCAACCCTTATCGATGTTGGCTATGTCAACAACTTCGGCGTGATTTCAGCCGATAGCGGCTTTCTTGCGGACGGTACCGAAGCAGCTTACCTGCTGGTGCCAATTCACTAGCTGGCGCCGCTCGTAGGAAGCGCCTTTCTAACCGGAGCGGAATTGCAAAATCTGTTAGCCCGTCCGCTCCGGCTTTTCGGCTTCGTCAGAAGTCCTCACCGGCGATTCCGCCTTGGGCAAGCGCGAGTCGCCGGTAACCAAGCCCCAAAGTCTTGGAGCGAGTTCCAGTGCGGGAACGCTTAACAAATCTTTACCTGAAATCCTGTAACGGCTTTTTCTGCGTTCCAGCGTTTCTTTGTGTGGACCTCCACTGCGAACTCTAAGGTTCGCGCGTCGCAAAAAAGAAAGCACGGAGAGATTCTCCGTGCTTCGTTACCTCTTGTGTTGGAACCTACGCCTTATTTCCCTGGCCCTTCAGCACCTGAATCGCGCGATTGAGCTGATCGTCAGGCTGATTGGCCTTCTGCTTCTCTTGCTGGGCTTCATCCGGGGCGTTCTCGTCCTCGTCGGGAGCGATGAAGTCGTCACCGGCGTCGGCCACCAGAATGTTCGGGGTGATAGCGGTGTCCTGGATCGCCTTGCCAGAGGGCGAGTAATACTTCGCCACCGAAAGGATCAGCGCCGCGCCGTCGGGCATGTCAATGACTTTCTGGATCGAGCCCGAGCCGAAGGTCTTGTCTCCAATCACGTCCCCGCGCGCGTTCTCCATGATGGACGCAGCCACGACTTCGGCTGGTCCAGCCGTGCCGCGGTTCACCAGCACCACCAGTGGCAGCGTGGTGATTGCCTTCTGCGGGTCGGCGTTGAAGGTCTGCTTGGGATACTTCTGTCCCTGTAGGTAGGTGATGGTGCCGTGATTCAGGAAGAGGTTCGCGGTCGCGACGCCCTCGTCTTCCTCGCCGTCACCGGAATTACGCAGGTCGAGGATGATCTTTTTCGCGCCGTCCTTCTGCAGTGCCTTGATCTTGCTGGCTATCTCCTGCGCGCGGCCCTTGGGGAAGTCGTCCACTTTGATGTAACCAATGCCGTCTTCCATCAGCTTGTCGCTGATCGGCGGGTCGCTGACCATGGCGCGTGTAAGCGCGGCCTTCATCGGCTGCACACGCCGTGGACGAACCACCGAAACATTGACCACCGAGCCTGGAGGTCCGGCTAGCCGGCCGTCAATTTCCGCCAGTGACATCTCACGCGTGGACTTGCCTTCGATGGCCTCGATGATGTCGCCGCTGGCAATCTCAGCCTTGTCGGCCGGGCCGCCGGGGATCACGGAGATCACATCCGCGTAACCGTAACGCTTGGAGACCGCCGCGCCGATGCCGGCCTTGCCTTCCTTGCGCTGCTTGTACTCTTTGTACTCGGTGGGATCGAGATAGCTGGAGTTGGCATCCAGCGATTCCAGCAGCCCGTGCAGCGCCCCGTTGGTCACCGCAGGAATGTTCGGCTCCTCGACGTACTCGGTGCGAATGCGCGACAGCACCTCGCTATACACGCCGAGCTGGCGATAGGAACCGTCATCGTTGGTATTGGCTTTCACGCCCAGTCCACCGGCCACCACGAACGAGGCGAGCAGAACGGACAGACCTAGAACAACAAGCTTTGTGCTCTTTGACATGTGTAATTCGCTGATGGGAGGAAGTCCCGCAGGATCACTCCCATTCTATCTCAGTTCGATGCCGCGTAAGTTGGAAGGTGGCAGGAAAATCCGCTACTCGTTGCCGCCGCAGTCGACTTCCGCTGGTACTTGGACGAGCGACCGAGGAGAAGGGTAGGGCGCGATGCCGGATAGCGGGTCCAAGTGGCTCGTATGACGTAACGCCATTCTGTAATTACATTTGTATGATATAGCAATGTATTGCGGAGCTTTACAATGCAAACGGATCAGCGACGCAAGGCGGACACCCTTAACCTGCGGGTTGATCCCGCCCTGAAGGCCGAGTTTATGGCTGCCACAGAGGCGGAGAACAAGCCCGTCGCCGAGGTCCTACGCGACTTTATGCGCAGCTACGTGAGACGCGCAAGACGCAGGAAGTTCGCCGCCGACGCCCGCAGGCAGTCACAGCGTGTGGCCAACTCTGCCGACGAGTCGGAAGTCATGAACTGGATTCGGGACGTGAGCGGGTAATAAGTGCTGAACGTGAAGCGCGGTGATCTGGTAACCATTGCTGTATCCGGAGATTACGGCAAGCCTCGCCCGGCCCTGATCATTCAGTCGGATGCCTTCGACGCTCTTGGTTCCGTGACGGTGGCCCCGCTTACCACCGATATTTACCAGGCTCCCATTGCTGCGCGTCACAATTCATCCCGGGAAAGAGACGGGGCTTCACAGGGTCTCTCAGGTTATGGTGGACAAGATCACCACCGTGCCCCGGGCCAAGATTGGCCAGCGTATTGGTTCGGTCGATACGAGCACCTTGCGCGCCATCAATCAGGCGCTCAAAGGATTTCTGGACTTGGAATAAGCGCGAGTATTGCCTGTAGCGCTCGCCTGATAGACTCCTGTGTTTGAGGAACCATGGCCCGCAACCTCCAACAGTCCCGTGCCCTGCAAAAGCGAGCTGAGCAGCTTATCCCCGGCGGAGTGAATTCGCCCGTCCGCGCCTTTCGTTCGGTCGGCAGCGACCCGCCGTTCCTGGTCCGCGGCGAAGGCGCGCACGTCTGGGACGCCGACGGCAACCGCTACATTGACTACGTCGGCTCGTGGGGGCCGCTGATTCTGGGCCATTCCAACCCCGAGGTCCTCGAGGCCATCATCCAGGCCGCGCGCAACGGTACCAGCTTCGGCGCGTCCACTCCGACGGAGGCCGATCTGGCCGCGCTGGTGATCGGAGGCATTTCCCGCCGTCGAGAAGGTGCGCTTCGTCAGCTCCGGGACCGAAGCCACCATGTCGGCCATTCGCCTGGCGCGCGCCGCCACCCAGCGCAAGATCATCGTCAAGTTCGAAGGCTGCTATCACGGCCACAGCGACGCGCTGCTGGTGAAGGCGGGCTCGGGCGTCGCCACCCTCGGCATTCCCGGATCGGCGGGCGTTCCGGAGGAGTTTGTCGAGTTCACGCTGGCGCTGCCGTACAACGATCGCGAGCGCCGTCGAGGCGGCCTTCGCCAAGTTCAAGGGCCAGATCGCCTGCGTGATCGTCGAACCGGTCGTCGGCAACATGGGATGCGTTCCGCCCGAGCCCGGCTACCTGGAAGCGCTGCGCGAGATCACCGCGCGCGAAGGCACGCTGCTCATCTTCGACGAAGTGATGACCGGATTCCGCGTGGCGTTTGGCGGCGCATCGGAGCTGTACAACATCAAGCCCGACCTCACCACGCTGGGCAAGATTATCGGCGGAGGCCTGCCCGTCGGCGCTTACGGCGGCCCGGCGAAGATCATGGACCTGGTCGCGCCCGTGGGCCCGGTGTACCAGGCGGGCACGCTGAGCGGCAATCCGCTGGCCATGGCGGCGGGCATCGCTACGCTTTGTCAGTTGAAGGCGAACCGCGAGAAGCTCTACCAGCAGCTTGACGAGAACGCCGACAAGCTGGTGGCAGGCGTGACTGCGGCCGCGAACGAAGCCGGCGTGGCGATGACCGCCAACCGCGTGGGATCGATGTTCACGTTCTTCTTCACCGGCAAGCAGGTCACCGATTGGGAGAGCGCGGCCACCTGCGATACCGCGAAGTTTGGCCGCTTCCATAGCGCCCTGCTCGACGCCGGGGTGTGGCTGCCGCCTTCGCAATTTGAAGCCGCGTTCCTCAGCGTGGCGCACACCCAAAGCGATATCGACGAAACCATCGCCGCGGCCAAACAGGCGCTGGATCTGGTGTGAGTTCTCACTTGCCAGCTTTCACCTTTCCCTCATCGGCGTCACTTCCAGCTCAAAGCGATGTTTGCTGGCCGGATCGTCGGCAGTGAAGACGACGATAGGTTTGCCGATCGGAGCCTGGACGGCGGAGCGCACCTTGACCTGGCGAATGGCAGGGGCGGAAGTGCCCGCGCCGTTCTCCGTACCCAGCGACGAGACTTCGGACGTGATCTGCATTTGCAGTCCCTCTGGAACCTCCTCCGCCCGCACGTCCAGGTTCACACCCACGTCAAGATAGTTGATGGAACCGGAGATCGGAACCCGCGTGCCGGAACGCACGTTCCACCACTCGGGAGGGACGCCGCCGACATGGGGCGGTTCCGCGCTGATGTTCAGGGTGAATGTCCGCTGGTTGAGCAACTTGCCCTCATCCGTCTCCCGCAGCACGAAATTCAACTTGTAGTAATGCTTTGGCGCCGGCTGCTGTGCCGTTGCGGTCGTCTTCGATCCTGGTTCCTGCTGCGAGACCGCACGTCGCGGAGTAGCCGCGAGCAAGACAACTATGAGTGCCAAATAGACCAATCGAATGCGCATTAATTCTCTCCTTGGTTGTCGTCACTTGCTTCGGCGAGTGGCTTGATATGGATCGGCGCTATGGAAATCTCTTGCTCGTCGTCATCCCGCGACAGCTCCCTCAGGAACTCAGGATGGGTTTGCGCCAGCGCCAACAGCATTCGCTCTTCCGGCTTTAGAGGCGCAGGCGACGGGAACTGGTCCCGCACGGTTGCACTTTGAGGGGTTGCCTGCGCGGGCGCTGACGCGCGAGCGATCCGGGAAGGAACGGTCTTGGCAGCGGCCACAGACTTGTCCGTCGATGGCTCCTTGGCGATGCGTGTGTCCTTCGCTCGCGGATATGACTCTGCTGGCAAGGCTTGTTTTTGCGCGACGGGCGCCGGTGCTTCATGCCGGGCGCGACCGCCGAATCCGATCCAAGCCGCAACCGCGAGTACCGCTGCCGCCGCCGCGATAGCGTTCCATCGCCACCACGGCCGCCGCGCGCGTTCGGCCTGCGATTTCACCCGCATCAGCACACGATCTTCCAGCCCTGCGAGCGGCTCGGCTTCGCGATACTCTGCAAGGGCGTCGTCGAGCATCGGGTCTAGTTCATCGTGGAATGTCATCGTTTCTTCTCCGTTACCGCGGAGAGTTTTTCTTTTAACATCTGTCGGGCGCGAAACACCCGCCCACGCACGGAAGATTCCGGAATGCCCAGCATCTCGGCGATCTGTCGCGAGTTCAGCTCTTCAATCGCCGACAGCACCAGCGGGTAACGCAGCTCCTCGGGCAGCGCGGCGATCAGCTTGTGTACCTGCTCTACCCGCTGCCGATGGATGGCCAAATGCTCCGCATCAGGCTCGTCGCTGGCCATCTCCGTCTCGGGTAATTCAAGCGATTGCGGCCGGCGCATGCGGTCGATCGCGAGCCGGAATGTGATCCGCGCCAGCCACGCCCGGATGTCCTCCACGTCCTTGATGCCGGAGCGGTGCACCCGCAGATAGACCTCCTGCACCACATCCTCGGCGTCATGGGAGTTGCGCAGGACGCCATAGGCCACCTTGAAGACGAAGCGAGCGTGTTCGCGAACCACCGTTTCCAGGGTTGCGAACTCGTCTGTGGCTTCGACCACTCTGCCTGTCTCCTGCCAGGGAAATGCCGGGCTGGTTGCCTGAGCTTCCATATCGATCGCCAACGGGCTGCCGTTCTCATCAGCTAAGACGGGCGAGCCGGCGAGAGTGTTTGAATTTTTTTCTTCGCCGGTGAACTCGGCGGTTGTGTCTCGACGTCGGTGATCCTTACCCGAGGGCAGCTTCGGAATCGCCTCCGTCGACGAGTATGTAGAAGGCGCTTCAGCCCCGCGTTCCTGCTGGTCGCTCCTTGGCAGCTTGGGAAATAACCCCGGTCGAGCGCGTACGAGTAGAGTCCCGCGTCGGTGCCGCATACCCTGGCCGTTCCGGGCAGTTGATCGAATGCGTACAGGTTCGCTCAGCGCCACGTTCCGCTGTTCGACTGCCGCGACGCTAATCTGCCTAGGGCGTCGCGCCAGGCCGAGCCTGGAGGCAATCTCTTGCGCGTTCTCTTCGGCCGTCTTACCTGCGGTGCTCAGCGTGAAGTCGGCGGTGCGGTACTGGGGAAGCCGCTGCGCGTAAAGCGCGCGAAACGCATCGGGACCGGAAGCAAGGGGTCGAAGGTTCCCCTCTGGGGACTGGCTTTCGGTACCGCACCGCTCCAGCATCTCTTCCAGTGGCGTCTCCAGAAAGACCACACGGGCGCCCGCGTTTCGCAAGAGACTGACGTTGCCTGTCTGGACAAATGTTCCGCCCCCGAGGGCGATTACCGTCGGTGCGGATACTTGTTCCAACATCTCGCGCAAGGACGCCATCTCGATTTCGCGAAACCGAGTCTCGCCCTGGCGCTGAAAAATCTCGCCAACCGTGGCCTTCTGCTGAAGTTCGATCTCCTGGTCGAGGTCCATGAAGCGCCACCCCAGCAGGGCCGCTAGCGCTCGGCCGACGCTGGTCTTACCAGCGCCCATAAAGCCGGTGAGGGCGACGACCCGCGCGCCCGACACCTGTCGGTTGGCTTGGGGATCCGTGGACATTAGACCTTCATAGCTACGGACAGGGGATTCTAACATCCGTCATTCTTGAGACCGATGACTTCCTCCCGCCGAAGTTGTAGGAAGTCTGCAACCAAAAGGGGGTTGTTATGTGCGCCTCCAGGAACTACTCTGTCCGGCATGCAACTCATACAGATTGGCGAAGTCAGACAAAAAACGATTCTCGATCTGGTTATGGAGATGGCGGGCCGCCAGCTTGCCGAGATCGAGCAACTGAAAACCGCGGCCCAGAGCAGGCCGAGGAGCGTGCGGTCGCGCCACGCTGGACCGCGTTGTAGTTCGACCAAGCGCCAGGGCTGAGCGTCGCCTGCGCCGTCCCGCCGTCCGGTTGACTCTCACCAGTCCGTCTTCAGGGACTCGCTCCCGTATAACTTGCTGCCACCTCCCCCGTCAGACATTTTGCCGGCACGACTTCCACGGTTGCGTTGTAATCCGGCACCCCGCTGGGATCGAGCCGTCCCGCCGGAATCAGCACGTTGATCTCGGGCCAATGGGCCTGCAGGCAGCCCGGCTTGATGCGGTCGATCTTGATCCGCCCATGAAATTCGCCGGTCGGATTACGAAGTACGATCGCCTCGCCGTCAGCGAGGCCGAGCCGTTCAGCGTCTTCGTCCGACATCAGCACCTCGTCCCGGCGGGCGCCGGTGATCGGATCCATCTCGGAATGAATAATGCTGTTGAATTGCTTTCCTCTACGGGTGGTGAGGAAGAACTGTCCCTCGGGTACCTGCTCTTCCGGCAAACCCACCACCGTGAAGTGCCCGAGGCCGTCTGGCGTGAGGAAACGATCGCCGAGCAATCGCGCGCCACCGTACTGAAAGTTGTCACCCTTCTTTTGCAGCCGGCCAATGCCGCTATAAGTTGGGCACACGCGATCGATCTCGTCGCGAATGTCTTGCGTGTCGCGCCAGGGAAACGCCCGCCTGGCAGCTTCCGGATCGAACTTCCTCGCCACCAGTACCGGAACCTCCCATTCGTCCTTGGCCTCGGCGGGCCGCGGACCAGGTATTTCCGGGCTGTAGATAATCCGCCGTTCCGTGCTGGTTTCGGTGCCGCCTCCACGCTGCTCATAACGCGTGCGCGTGGGCAACAGCACAACTGTGTCCGCCGGTTCAACCAACATGGTCGGATTCACCACAATGTCCTGGTGGATGCGCAGCTTGATTTTGGCCAGCGCTCCGTGCACCAGGTCGGGCTCGGGCAGAGTGTGTTTGAAGTTGCCGCCGCTTTGCCAAAGCGCATCGATTTCGCCGCGTCCGGCCGCAAACACCATGTGCGCTGCGCTCCATCCCTGCCAGGAGGGAGGTTCAAAGCCCCAATACTCAGGTCCGGCGAACTTCTGGGCATTGGTCTCGTTCACCGGGAAGCCCGTTACGTACGCGCCAGGCATGGCCCCCATTTCGGCGCCGCCCTGAACACCGCTATGGCCGCGGATAGGCATTAGTCCGGTGTGCTCGCGTCCCACATTGCCCCGCGCCAACTGCAGGTTCACGATGGCCCGCACATTGTCGCTGCCATAGCTGTGCTGGGTGATACCCATGCTCCACACCATGATCGCCGAGCGCGCCTTGCCGAACGTTTCGGCGAAGCGGAACATCTCCGCCCGCGTCACACCCGAGCCCCGTTCCAGCGCTTCCCAGGAAAAGCCGCGCGCCTTCGCTTCCACTTCATCCCAGCCTTTGGTTCTGGTGGCAATGAACGACCGATCAGTCCAGTCGTTCTCGATCAGATGCTTGAGCACTCCGTAAAAGAACGGGATATCACCGCCGGCGTGAATCTGAAAAAAGTCATCGGCCAGGCGTGTGCCAAACAAAGCGCTCTCGGTCACCGAAGGTACCCAGAAGCGTTCCAGCCCCGGTTCCACATAGGGATTGACGACGAAGACCTTGGTGCCCGCTTTCTTGGCGTAGTAGAGATACTTGGTGGTGACCGGCTGATTGTTGGCGATGTTCGTCCCCACCAGCACGAGCAAATCGGTGCCCACCCAATCCGAGTACGAGCAGGTGGTGGCGGCACATCCGATGGTTTCGTTTAAGGCGGCCGTGCTGGGTGCGTGGCAGATCCTCGCGCTGGTATCGACGTGGTTGGTCCCGAGGAAGCGCGCCACCTTCTGGTGCGCGTAGTAGGCCTCGTTGGTCAGCCCGCGGGAGGTCAGGTACCAGGCAACGCGATGCGGGTCCATCTCGCGCAGACGGTCTGCAACCAGGGTGGTGGCCTCGTCCCATGAAATCCGGCGGAAGCCTTTTTCGCCCCGGTGGCGGACCATCGGCACCGGCAGCCGGCCCAGGTTTCGTAGTTCGTATTCGCTTTGATGTTGAAGGAAACTGGCGTCCTCCAACAGTCGCCAATCCATGTCGGGCATGGTGTTCAGTCGAAGCAGCTTGAGCCGGACCGCGCACAGGTGGATGCCCTTCATGGTCCAGTCATGCATGCCGCTGGTGCCCAGCGAGCAACCATCACAGCAGCCGTCGCGAAGAATGCGGTAGGCGTAGGGCAAGTTGTCGCGGTTCTCCCACAGCGAATCGAGGATTTCCTTGTAGCTGTTGGGATGCTGTTCGTTCAGCCCATACGGGACGATGCTGACCCAATGGCGCCGGTCAAGTCCCCTACCGGCCTTTGCCTCCGCGTGTTCCTTCATCGTGATCCTTCTGGGGAGAGAATGGACGGCTGCATGATCAGCAGGAGGAAACACGCGCAAACGAAGCCGGGTTTGCGCTCAGAAGTGAACCAGAGTTGAAATTTCAGCAGAATTACCCCACGAGTTCGGCCTTACAATATCGCGAAACCGGAAAGCCTGACAACCGCACTCACCGCAGCTCAACGTTTACCTGCTTCCATACGCGCTTATTGCAAATGCTGTAGCATCGCAGGGAGGTGATTTCATGTCGTTTCGCAATGGAGACAAGTCGCGCGAGAACCGCATTCGCAAAGCCCGTCAGAAAATGCGCGAGAAAGTCCGCGAGTTACAGCCGAACAAGAACAACCCGGCATCTGCAGCGGTCGCCAAGAAGTGATCCGAATTGCTCGACAGTAGCGAGGTTGCAGAGACGCCTCACCCGGCCTTGCCCGGACGGACTTGCTCTCGCATCCTGAGGCCAACAGCGGAAGATATTGTTAAGAGCTCAGAATAGCTTGCGACGCACAACACTGGCGAGGCCGAGAAGACCGGAACCCAACAGCAAGATGCTGGTGGGCTCTGGGGTCCCGCAGTTGATGCCGTTGCAGGTTAGGCCGCCGTCGTTGACCGTGAAAGCTTCCGAGGGAATCGTGCCCATGGCGCTTTCCGAGGCCTGCGATGGGCAGCCGATCGACTTGCAACCGACGCCGCTGTTCTCGTCCCAATAGACCGGGTCGCCACTGGGGACGGCCGCGTTAGACAGGTTGAGCCAGTAGGTGGTGCCGATGGTGGTCGGTACATTCAAACCTCCCACGCTGATCAGGTCGATGTTGTAACCGTACTGATTGGTGGAAACGAACTTGTCGTTCAGGTTGTTGCCGCTGGCCATACCCGACCCATACACCGTTCCACCGTTTTCGGCCGAGGTAATGGACCACCCCACCGAACTCAAGGTGTCCCCCGGATATTCCCAGACGCCGAACAGGAAGCCCGCGACGAACCCTCCATCGGCAACAAAGCTGTCGCTGACAACGTAACCAAAGTTGATGGTCCAGGCATCGGTTGTGCCGTTGATCGGACCGTTGTTGTAATCCGCCCAGGCCGGAATAGCAGCCAGTGCCAAGCAGAGAATTGTGAGCGCAGCGATCCGCAGGTTCATTGATCCCAGCCTCCTCAGGCGCAATCGGAGCCTTCCTGATTGCACCAAAATACGCGCAATCGTACACTCATTCGCCGTCCTTCGCACCAAGAAAATGGCCGGAAGGATGACATCGACTTGCTTCGAAGACCTCCGAAAATGTGAATTACAGGGCGAGCGTGGCGCGATCATGCCGCTTGCCGACTCAGATCTGGTTCTGCTTCGCCAGCCCCGTGATGCGATCTGACGCCCGGAAGGCCAGCGCCGAGATGGTTTCCGTCGGCTGGCCGCGGCCGCTGGTAACGAAGCTTGACCCGTCGCACAGAAAAAGGTTGGGCACGTCGTGGGTGCGATGGTCGGCGTCGATGACCGACGCCTTCGGATCGTTGCCCATGCGGCAGGTGCCCAGCAGATGGAATCCGTAGTTCGACTCCTGCACCCCATAGTTCCACCGGTCCTCAGCGCCCGCGGCTTCCATGATCTCCATCGAGCGGTCAATCATGAACTGATTGGTCTTGAGGTCATCCGGGTGGTCCTTGTAGGTCACGCGCATGGCGGGCAGTCCCCACGCGTCTTTCACCGTCTCGTCGAGCGAGATGCTGTTGTCGGCCACCGGCAGCGACGTGGTATGCCCCGCCAGATACATGCTGCGGAGAAAATACTTTTGCAGCGCCTTCTTGTACTCGGGACCCCACTGCGGGCCCTTCGGGGGCAGTCCCCATTGGGCAAACGAAATGGGATAGAAGAAGAAGCGCGCATCGATCCCGCCGCCCCCGTAGAAGCCGTGCTTGGCATCGATCTCGTAGAAGTCGTGAATGACGCGCGTGACCTCGATGCCTTTGTAGTCGTTCAGTTCGTGCTCAAACCGACCGCCGACCAGGCAATCGGTATTGAACATGAGGTACTTGCCCACCAGACCGCTGGAGTTGGCCAGCCCGTCGGGGAAGCGGTTCGACTTCGACATCAGCAGCAGCCGCGGCGTCTCCGAGCCGTTGGCTGCGACGATGACCGCGCGCGCTCGTTGCAGGTTCTCCTGGCCGCTCTGGTCGAAGTAGACGGCGCCGGTGACGCGGCCATTTGCGTCAAGTTCAACCTTGCGGACGTAGCTGTGGGGACGGATCTCGCAGCGCCCGGTCGCGATGGCCTGCGGAACCATGGTCGGCAGCGGGCTGGACTTCGCGCCCATCTCGCAACCGAAGCCCATGCAGAAGCCGCAGTTCGCGCACGGCATCCGCCCCTGGTACGCCTGCGACAGGATCGCCATCGGGGCAGGGAAGGGATGATAGCCAAGCTTGCGCGCGCCCTCCTCGAACAACACGCCGCTGGACTTGACCGGCATCGGCGGCAGCGGATATGGCTTTGAGCGCGGCGGATCGAACGGGCTTGCTCCCGCCTGCCCGGAGACGCCCAGGTCCCATTCGGCCTTGGTGTAGTACGGTTCGAGGTCGGCGTACGTGATCGGCCAATCGGCGAAGCCGGTGCCGGCGATGGTGCCTTTCTTGCTCGCCTCGATGAAGTCAATCTCGTGAAAGCGCCAGAAATTGGCGGTGAAGTGCACCGGCCCGCCGCCCACCATGCGGCCGTAGGTCAACGCCGGCTGCTTCACGGCTTTGTCCTGCGGCGTCTTGCGGAAGGTCGTCGGCTGCTTGCGGAAATCGTTGGTCAGCGCCGCGTGGTTCCAGTTGAGGTATTCGTTGTGGGTGAAGTCTTTGGTCGTGAGCCATGGTCCCTGCTCCAGCACCACCACGCTGAATCCGTTGCGCGAGAGCTCACGCGCCAGCACGCCGCCCGCCGCGCCGCAGCCCACGATGAGGAAGTCCACTTTATCGGTCAGTTTGTAATGCCGTTGCGGAGGAAGCGAGCTCACGACTTGCCTCCATCGTAGTGGGCGTCATAGTAGCCGAAGGGCGGCTTGAAGTAGAAGTCGTCCTTGAAGCCGATCAGCTTCCAGCCAACCTGGTCTTTGTTGCCCCCGCCGAACGATGGATCGCAGAAACATCCGGTGAGGACAAAGCCGCGCAACATGCCGAATGCGGGCGTGTTCTCCATCGCCTTCATTACCGCAATCTGCTGCTCGGAAGTAAGGGCGGCAAACGACTTCGCCCCTGGGACCGTCTTGGCAGCCTGATCGTGTAGCACCTTGAGAGCGTCTTTGAAAGGCGCCTGCTGATCGCTGTCGATGGTGCTGAGCAGAAAATCCGTGAAGTGGACGACGTTGGCCTCGCGCGCCCCCGGCGTGTCATCGGTGGGGATGATCTGTGCCGCAAACGCGTCGAATTCAGCCGCCTGTTCCGGAGTGAAGAAGCGATACGCCTTTGTCGCGCCTGCGTGCGCTTGGGCGTAGGCATGCGCTTTCGTCAGCAAGTCTGGTGTCAGCGAGCTCATGCAGAGCAGGCCCAGAGATGCTCCAGCTTGGCCCATGAACAGGCGCCGGGTTTGATCGGTAGCCAAGGACCTTCCTCCCAAAAATCTTCGTGTCGGTGGGCAAACAATATCATTGAATGCGGCGAAACGGCAAAGACGGTGGCGCGTAGGATTCTGTGTTTCGATACGGGGGAAGCGTCGAAGCCAGCCTGAAGGTTGGCCTGACCACACGTCGGCTAGGAGGCGATGCTTGCCGGCACGGCACGCAATTTACGCAAACACACTTCCGCGCCCCCGCGCCGGTAGGTGACCTCGTCCATCAGGCTGCGCATGAGACAGATTCCCCTGCCGTGCTCGGTCGTATTCGCGTCGCCATCGGTCGATCGCGCAACCGCGTCCACATCGAAGCCCGGTCCGGGGTCGCGGACAATGATCGTGATAGCCGAAGGATCGATCTCAACCGAGCAGCGAATTGTTTTCGAAGGGTCATCTTTGCAGCCATGGAAAACCGCGTTGGCCAGGGCTTCCTGTAAGGCGACCAGGATGTCGATCTCTTCGAGTTCGCTGCTGCAGTAAGGGGCGAGGAAGTCCATGACGGCCTGGCGCGACGCTACCATGGAACCCGAATCTCCGGGAAACGTGAATTCCCGGAAGACACCACTCCCCGCCTCTTCTTGAGGCGCAGTGGACAAGAAATTGTTGGGTTCCACTAGGCCGTCATGACACGGCGGGTCAACTGCGACCGCGCCTTGCCGCAATCGTGGGACAGATCTTTCGAGTAGCCAACCTCAAGCACCGATTGCAGGTTGGTCAAGGCGACAAGCGTACGCACGCAGCGCGAAGGATTTACGACTCGCAGACCCTGGTTGCGGCCCCGCGCCCGGCAGTGCAACTCCACCAGCAGGCCCAACCCGGCGGCGTCCATGGCATGAACTTCGCTCAGGTCCAGCACGAGGCACGGTTCCTTCCGCGATTCTGCCATGCAGCGCAACGCTTCCACCTCTAGGCCCAGCACAATTCGCCCGGTACAGAGGAGCACTGCGGTTTGCGGCGTAGCGTGAATGTCGATTCTAAGCATGCGGTGTTTCCTGAACGGCACTCGATTCGATATCCCAGACCAGACCACGTTGCAAGTCTCCTTTCTTACATGACGCGCCGTCCCGCCAATCGGTAGCAGCAGTATGCATGAACTTGATTTCAACACGATGAAAATGCGGATGAAATATGCGAGAAAGCGCGCTCGAGGAAAATTGCGGCCGCTTGCGATGTGAATCTGGGGCCTTTACCAGGGGAATGACAGCGCATCTGACCCCGTTTCAGTAGCCGGCATCGTGACGATAGAAACAATCGTTATTGGCTAGTTTACAGAGCAACAAGCCCGAAGGGCGGCATTTGCGTTAGCCGTGGGCGTGAGCCCGCGGTGAGCGTCGTCTCACAACCTCCGAGCCGCGTAGCGGCGGCAGCAATCCGCGAGTTCTTGTGTCGCCGTTAGCGCGGCTTCTTTTTTCTGCTGCACCGGACCGCGGGCTTACGCCCACGGCTAACCCAAATCGCGCCGCAGTGCAGCTCCCGACAGTATCGAGGATCCAGCTAGTCGGCGAAGACCGGAGCTTCCTCTTCCTTCGCCACCCTCTTGCGTTCGCCATGGCAGGTGCTCCACCACCCAGTCCTTGAAGTGGTCCATGTAGAGATACACCACGGGCGTGGTGTAAAGCGTCAGCGCCTGGCTGACAATGAGCCCACCGACAATCGCGATGCCCAGGGGGCGGCGCACTTCGGAGCCAACTCCGCGGCCCAGCGCCAACGGAAGCGCGCCCAGCATGGCTGCGGCAGTGGTCATCATGATCGGCCGGAAGCGGATCAGCGCCGCTTCGTGGATCGCCTCTTCCGCCGACTTTCCGGTGCGCTCCACTTCCAGCGCAAAATCAATCATGATGATCGCGTTCTTCTTCACAATGCCGATCAGAAGAATGATACCGATCAGCCCGATCACGTCGAGTTGCATACGAAACAGCAGCAGCGCCAGCAGTGCGCCCGTGCCTGCCGAAGGCAGCGTGGAAAGAATCGTAATGGGATGGATGTAGCTTTCGTACAGCATGCCCAGCACGATATACACGGCGACCAGGGCGGCCAGAATCAGGATGGGCTCCGACGACAGCGAATCCTGGAAGGCAGCAGCCGTTCCCTGGAAACTGCCGTGAATGGTCGCCGGAATTCGCATTTCCAGTTCTGCCTGGGAGATGGCTCGCGTGGCCGTCCCCAGATCTCCGCCGGGCGCCAGGTTGAACGAGATGGTCACTGCCGGGAATTGCCCCTGGTGGTTCACCGTGAGGGAAGTGTTCGCCGGCCCAAAGTGGGCGAAGGCCGACAGCGGCACTTGCGCACCCTGGCTGGTGATGACGTACACGCTTTGCAGGGCATCGGGGGTCATCTGATACTTGGGATCGACCTCCAGCACCACGTGGTACTGGTTCAAGGTGCGGTAGATGGTCGAGATCTGCCGCTGTCCGAAGGCGTCATAGAGGATGTTGTCAATTTGCGCTGGCGTGATGCCCAGGCGCGCGGCGGTGTCACGATCGATGATGACATTTTCCTCCAGCCCGCTGATCTGCTGATCGCTGTTCACGTCCTTCAGTTCAGGAATTTTCCGCAGCCTTTGCAAAAGCTTGGGCGCCCACTCGTAGAGCTCGTTCAGGTTTTCGCCCGACAGCGTGTACTGGAACTGAGCGTTGGACTGGCGCCCCCCGATCTGTAAGTCCTGCACGCCCTGGAAGTACAGCGTGGCGCCGGGAATGTGAGATAGCTTGGGACGCAAGCGGGCGATTACCTGGTCCACGCTGATCTTGCGCTCGGCCAGGGGTTTGAGGGTGACAAACATGCGCGCCTGGTTTTGCGCGGATCCGCCCCCTACCGACGCGATGACGTTCTCGATCGCCGGGTCCTGCTTCACGATGTTGATGAACCGTTTGGTCTTGCCCAGCATGTCCAGGAACGAGACGTCCTGGTCGCCCATGATCATGCCAGCCATACGCCCAGTATCCTGCTGCGGAAAGAATCCTTTAGGCACAATAATATAAAGCCATACATTAACTCCCACCATGAGAATGGCAACGGCCAACGTCAGCCGCTGGTGGCGCAGCACCCAGCCCACCGTCTTCTTGTAGGTGCGGTTCATCCACAGCCATCCGTTTTCACTCATGCGGTAGAGCGCGCCGTGGCTGCCGGGATCATGCGCCTTAAGGAAGCGGGCACACAGCATGGGAGTTGTGGTTAGAGAGACCACCAGCGAAACCGCAATGGCCGCGCTGAGAGTCACGGCAAACTCGCGGAACAGCCGCCCGACCAGGCCGCCCATCAGCAAAATGGGAATGAACACCGCAATCAGCGACGTGCTCATGGAGACCACGGTGAAGCCGATTTCGCGTGCGCCCAACAGTGCGGCTTGATAGGGCTTCATACCGCCCTCGACGTGGCGCATTACGTTTTCCAGCACCACAATGGCGTCATCCACCACGAACCCGGTGGAGATGGTCAGCGCCATCAGCGAGAGATTGTTCAGCGAGAAGCCGCACAGATACATGACTGCGAAAGTACCCACAATGGCCAGCGGCACGGCCACGCTGGGAATCATGGTGGCGCGTACCTCACGCAAGAAGACGAACACCACCAGCGTGACCAGGATGACGGAGATAACCAGCGTGCGCTGAACATCCGCCACCGAGGCGCGGACGGTCGTCGTGCGGTCCAGCCCCACTACCAGGTTGATCGCCGCCGGCAACGACGCTTTGAGGAAGGGCAGCGCCGCGGCCACGCGATCCGCGGTTGCAATCATGTTCGCGCCGGGCTGGCGGAAGATCACCACCAGGACGCTCGGTTTGCCGTTGAAGCTGCCCGCGTTGTTGATGTTGGAATAGGAATCCTGAACATCCGCAACATCGCTCAAACGAACCGGCGACCCGTTTCGGTAAGCCACAATGATGGGTCGGTAGTCCGCCGCTTTCTTGAGCTGATCGTTGGCCCGCACCATCCAGGTCGTGCTGCCGTTGTCCACAGCGCCTTTGGCGATGTTGGCGTTCTGAGAAGCGACCGCGGAGCGCACCGCCTCCAGGCCCACATTGAGCTTGTTCAGCAGATTGGGATTTGCCTCGATGCGGACCGCCGGCTGCGACGAACCCCAAACAAAGACCTGGCCCACGCCTTCCACCTGGGCCAGCTTCTGGCCCATGACGGAATCGGCTGCGTCGTACATCTGGTCCTGGGTCAGGGCGTCGGAAGTCATGGCCAGAATCATGACCGGGGCGTCGGCCGGATTGATCTTGCGGTAGGAGGGGTTGCTGGGCAGATCGGCGGGCAGATAGCCTCGTGCGGCATTGATGGCTGCCTGTACGTCACGCGCGGCCGCGTCGATGTTGCGATCGAGATCGAACTGCATGGTCACGCCGGTGGACCCGAGTGAGCTCGACGAGGTCATCTGGTTGATGCCGGCGATGCGGCCGAACTGCCGCTCCAACGGGGTCGCCACCGAGGAAGCCATCGTCTCCGGACTTGCGCCGGGTAGCCCTGCTCCCACCGAGATCACGGGAAAATCGATCTGCGGAAGGGGGGCTACGGGTAGCTGTGTATAGGCCAATGCGCCTGCCAGCAGCAGGGCAAACGTCAGCAGCGAGGTGGCGACGGGCCGTTCGATGGCTGGGGCGGAGATGTTCATTTGCTAATCCCCAATCGCCTCCGCCGGTTTGGGTGCGCGCAGATGCCGCAGCGCTTCCCCGAGACGGTCGAACCACAAATAGACAACCGGGGTCGTATAGAGCGTCAGCATCTGGCTGAATATAAGTCCGCCAATGATGGTCACGCCCAGAGGACGTCGCAGCTCGGAGCCGGTGCCGGAGCCGAGCGCCAGCGGCACCGCGCCGAACAGCGCGGCAAACGTAGTCATCATGATTGGTCGAAAGCGCAGCAGGCAGGCCTCGAAAATCGCGTCCACCGGCGCTTTGCCTTCCTTGCGCTCCGCTTCCAGCGCGAAGTCGATCATCATGATGGCGTTCTTCTTCACAATACCGATCAACAGGATGATGCCGATCAAGGCCATCACGCCCAGGTCCATGTGGAAGAGCGTCAGGGCGAGAATGGCGCCGACTCCGGCGGAGGGCAGCGTGGACAGAATCGTGATGGGATGAATGTAGCTTTCGTACAGCACACCCAGCACGATGTACACCGTGACGATGGCGGCCAGAATCAGCCAGCCTTCGTTGGCCAGCGAAGCCTGAAAGGCGCGCGCCGTGCCCTGGAAGGCCAGCTGGATGCTGGGCGGTAATCCCAGATCGCTGGCGGTTTGCTGAATGGCTTTCACCGCTTCCCCCAACGATGCGCCGTTGCCGAGATTGAACGAAATCGTGACTGCCGGGAATTGCCCCTGGTGATTGATGGTCAGCGGTCCGGTCGTGGTTTCGAAGTGCGCGATCGCGCTCAGCGGCACTTGCATTGCGGTGGCGCCCAGGACGCCTGTGCTCGGAGCATTCGCAACCGGGGCGTTTCCGCCTTGCGCGGCCGGGCTTTGTCCGCCGCTGGCCGGCACATAGATATTCTTCAGCGAATCAGGATCGGCGCGAAACGTGGGATCGACTTCCAGCACCACGTGATACTGGTTCAGCTGCGTGAACATGATCGACACCAGGCGCTGGCCGAAGGCGTCGTACAAGGTGTTGTCAATCGCGCTGGCGGTCACGCCCAGTCGCGATGCGGTGTCGCGATCGATCACCAGATTGGCTTGCGCCGCCTGGTTCTGCTGATCGGTGGCCACGTCGCGCAGCTCCGGCAGCGTCTTCAGCCTGGCCACCATCTTCGCCGTCCACGTTGCCAGCTCTTTGGGATCGGCATCTTCCAGGCTGAACTGATATTGCGTTCGGCTGACGCGGTCTTCCACCGTCAGGTCCTGCACTGCCTGCATGTATAAGGTGATGCCTTCGACGCCGGCGACCTCTTGCTGCAGCCGCTTCATGATGGTGGTGATGTCATCGTCGCGGTCATCGCGTGACTTGAGGTTGATCTGCAGACGGCCGCTGTTGGGCGTGGTGTTGGTGCCATCCACTCCAATGAACGACGACAGGCTTACCACGTCTTTGTCCTTGAGGATCGCCGCTGCCAGTTCACGTTGCCGCTCGGACATGGCGGCGAAGGAAATACTCTCCGGCGCATCGGTAATGCCCATGATGACGCCGGTGTCTTGTACCGGGAAGAAGCCTTTGGGTACTTCGATGTACATCCATATCGTCGCTACCAGCGTGCCAATGGTGACCAGCAGGGTCGCGGTCTGGTGCTTAAGGACAAACTTGACGGTGCGGCCATAGAACGCGATGGTGTTGGCGAAAGCACGCTCCGACCATTGATAGAAACGCCCGTGCCTTGCCTGGTCCTTCTGACGCAGCAGTAACGAGCACATCATTGGCGTCAGCGTCAGCGAGATGATGGCTGAGAACAGGATGGTCACGCTCAGCGTTACTGCAAACTCGCGGAAGAGCCGGCCCACGATGTCGCCCATGAACAGCAGTGGTATCAGCACGGCTATCAGCGACACCGTCAACGAGACAATGGTGAAGCCAATCTGTCCCGCGCCCTGAAGCGCTGCTTCCAGCGGCGAGTGGCCTTCCTCGATGTAGCGCTCGATGTTCTCGATCATGACGATGGCGTCGTCCACGACGAAGCCGGTGGAGATGGTGAGCGCCATCAGCGACAGGTTGTCGAGCGAGTAGCCCAGCAGGTACATCACGCCGAAGGTGCCCACCAATGACAACGGCACGGCAATGCTGGGGATGATGGTTGCCGACAAGGTACGCAGGAAAACGAAGATGACCAATACCACCAGCACGATGGTAGTGATCATTTCGTACTGAACATCCTTGACACTGGCGCGGATGGTGTTGGTGCGATCGGTAAGGATGGTGACTTTGACCGAAGCCGGCAAGTTTGATTGCAGCTGCTTCAGCCTTAGCTTGATGCTGTCTACGACCTTGATGATGTTAGCGCCAGGCTGACGCTGAATGTTCAGGATCACTGCTGGCGTGTTATTCATCCATGCCGCCTGGTTGACGTTCTCCGGTCCCATGACGACCTGGGCAACGTCGGACAAGCGAACAGGATTGCCATTCTTATAGGCGACGATGGTGTCGGCGTAGCCCTGGGGACTCAGCAACTGATCGTTAGCGCCAATGGTGAAGGACTGGCGATTGTCCTGGAGTTGCCCTTTCGCCTGATCAACGTTGACTTGGGCAATGACCGTCCGTAGTTGTTCCAGGCTCATGCCATAGGAAGCCAATGCCGTGGGGTTCGCCATGATGCGGACCGCGGGCTTTTGTCCTCCACTGATGCTGACTAATCCCACGCCCGGTAGCTGCGAAATTTTTTGCGCAAAGGTAGTGTCTGCCAAGTCTTCGACTTGGGGAAGGGGCATGCTATCCGACGTCATTGCCAGCGTCAGGATGGGGGCGTCGGCAGGGTTCACCTTGCTGTAGATGGGCGGCGTCGGCAGGTCTGCGGGAAGATAGGTCTGCGCCGAATTGATCGCGGCCTGCACCTCTTGCTCGGCTACGTCAATGTTTTCTTCCAGGTTGAACTGCAGCGTAATCACCGATGCGCCGAAGGAACTGCTGGACGTCATCTGGCTGAGGCCGGGAAGTTCGCCGAACTGACGCTCCAGCGGCGCTGTTATTGAAGACGCGGTCACGTCCGGGCTGGCCCCGGGATAGAACGTCACTACTTGGATTGTGGGATAGTCCACCTGCGGCAGGGCGGAGATGGGTAGTTGACGGTAGGCCACGATGCCCACCAGCAACAACCCCGTCATCAACAGCGAGGTGGCGATGGGCCGAAGAATAAATGGCCGCGAAATACTCATGTCTGCGATCCGATATTGCCGCTGGTCTGCTGGTTCTGCCGGGCCGGAGCTTGCGGAGCCACGCGGCTTCCGGCCTGCAGCTTCTCCTGTCCATCGGTTACGACTTTGTCGCCTCCCTGCAATCCTGAAGCGACGACCACCGTGCTGCCCTGGGTCAGCGCGACCTGCACCGGACGCATCTGCACCGTATTGTTGGCGTCAACCACGTAGCTGAACGGGCCATCGGGCCCGCGCAGAATGGCGCTGGCCGGGGCGGTGATGGCGTCTTTGCGAGTTTGCAGCAGCAGGTGTACGTTGACAAACTGATTGGGCCACAGATTGTTCTCGGGATTGTCGAAGACGCCCTTCAGCTTGGCCGTGCCCGTGGTCTGGTCAATCTGGTTGTCGATGGTCAGCAGCTTGCCGGTGGCCAGCCTGGTCTGGTCGTCGCGGCTATAGGCATCAACTTCCAGCGCCCCTTGCCGCATATGCTCGCGGACCGTCTGCAGCTGGTCTTCCGGCAAGGTAAAGATTACGGCGATGGGATGCAGTTGCGTGATGACCACCATGGCCGTTCCGCCGGCGGCGGTGACGTAGTTGCCGGGATCGATCTGGCGCAGCCCAATACGTCCGTCAATGGGAGACTTGAGGTAGCAGTAGGTGAGGTTCAGCTTGGCATTCTCGATCGCGGCTTTGTCCGAGGCGATCGTACCTTCAAAGGTCCCAAAGGAAGCCTGCATCGTGTCCAAGTCCTGCTTGGCGACGACGCCCTGTTCGTAGAGAACTTTGTTGCGTTCGTATTGCGCCTTGGCGTTGGTGAGCTGGGCCTCGTCTTTCTGCAGATTTGCCTGAGCTTGCTGCAGGGCCACGTCATATGGCCGCGGATCAATGACGATCAGCAGTTGGTCTTTCTTTACGTCCTGGCCTTCGTTGAAGTTTACCTGCATGATCTGCCCGTCAATGCGGGTCTTCAGCGAAACTGTGTAGAAGGCCTCGACGGAACCCAAGCCGTTGAGATACACGTTGAAATCGCCTTGTTTCACCGTTGCGACACCGACTGGAACAGCGGGTGGCGGACCGCCGGCCTTTGCGCTCTTCGCCTGCTGTGAACTGCATCCCGCAAGCGCGGCGCAAATCGCGAGCGTCCATCCCAGTGTCAATACCAGGATCCCCTGTCTCTTCACTCAATCCTCCTGCCTACACCCAACCACCGACGAGGCGGTCCCCTAGATGTCACCGCTCCTGACCGCGTTCCTAACTGCAATCGGGCGGGCCGCTTGCAGTACTATTACATCCAATAGTATTAGACCTGACAGGCCGAGGGACAGCGGTTAAGAGGGGTGAAGGAAAGTTAAGTTTTGTGAAGGGACAAGGCACATCGCGCAACAATTCTTCACCACCGGCGCGCGCAGGAACGCGCAAAATAAGTCCTGTGAACCGTCTGCTCATCGTGGATGACGACCACGCGCTGGTCAATCTGCTGAAGCGCTTTCTCGAAGGCGAAGGCTTTCAGGTGGAGGCTGCTTACGATCTGGCTTCAGGATTGGCCGCGGCCACGGCCGGCGGGCACGAGCTCATCATCCTGGATGTGATGCTGCCGGGCGGCTCGGGGTTTGAGCTGCTCAAATCGCTGCGCCAGCAATCCGCGGTGCCGGTGCTGCTGCTCACGGCACGCGGCGAAGCCATTGATCGCATTCTTGGACTGGAGATCGGAGCTGACGACTACCTGGCCAAGCCCTTCGATCCGCGCGAACTGGTGGCCAGGATTCGCGCCATCTTCCGCCGTACCCGCGAGCCGGCGCCGGGCACAGCCCAGCCCGAGCCGGACGAAGTGCTGAACGTGGGCGACGTTCGCATGTCCATCGGCAGCCGCGCCGTTACCTGCAACAACAAGCCGGTTGATCTCACCTCGGTGGAGTTCAACGTTCTGGAGCTGCTGCTGCGGCGCGCCGGCAGCGTGGTGACCCGCGAGCAAATCGCCGAAGCCGCCCTGGGACGCTCGTTGAACGTCTTCGATCGCAGCGTGGACGTGCACGTCAGCCGGGTGCGCAAGAAACTCAGTGCTCTCCACGGCGGGGACGATATGATCCGTCCGATTCGTGGCATCGGCTACTTTCTAGCTGCCGAAACCCCTGAGAAGAGCAGAGTATGAACCGGCGCCTGTTCTGGAAAATCTTCCTGCCCTTCTGGGTGGCGCAGGCGCTGTTGCTGGGAGCGTTGTACCTGCGCATTCACTACCGCATTTCCTCCGAGCACCCGTGGTGGATCCAGCCGGAGCGCCGGGAGATGCCGGTGCTGGCCAACCTCGCCGCACAAACTTTCGAGCAGCAGGGACAAGCCGGGCTGGTGGTCCTGCTTGATCAGATGTCGCTGCCCAACCGGGCCCGGTTCTGGCTGGTGGACGCCGACGGGAGCGAGCTCTCCGGCCGCGAGATCCCGCAGCGCATTCTCGACGACGCGGCCAAAGCAACGAAGACGGAAGGCCTGCATCATTCCTACGAGGCCAACGTGCTGGCCGCGGCCGCGACCACGGGGCGCGCGCATTATCTTCTGATTGCGGAGCTGCTGCCACCGCCGTTGTCGGAACGAGTTCCCGGCGACATTCTCTGGACTTTGAAGCTGGGCACCATTTTCTCGGCGCTGGTTTGTCTGGTGATCGCCCATTATCTGACCAAGCCCATCGAGCGTCTGCGAGATGCCACCCATGAAATGGCAAAGGGAAATCTCGACATTCATGTGGGCAAGAACCTGGGGCGACGGAGGGACGAGATCGCCGACCTGATGCGCGACTTTGACACCATGGCGGCCGGGCTGCGCAAGCAGATCCAGAGCGAACGCAGTATGCTCAGCGGGGTCTCACACGAATTGCGCTCGCCCATCGCGCGCATTCGCCTGGCGCTGGCCCTGGCGCGCGATGCCGGCGACACGGAGCGCCAAGAGATGCTGGACCGCATCGAGCAGGACACCGTCCAACTGGACTCCATGCTGGAAAGAATTCTGACGGTGGCGCGGCTGGAGAGCGGCCAGCTGAAACCCAGGTGCGAGCCGTTTTCGCTCACCGACATGGTGGAAGATGTGGTCCACGATGCCCGATTTGAGGCGGCAGCCACCAACGCCACCATTACGTATCGGCCCCACAGCGATATCCAAGTCAACGCCGATCCCGGCATGCTACGCAGCGCGATTGAGAACGTGGTGCGGAACGCGATCTTCTATTCGGGTGAGGGAGGCAAGATTGAGATCGAGCTCGCCGCAGCCGACGAATCCGTCTTCGTGACGGTGCGGGACAATGGCCCGGGCGTGCCTGAGGACAAACTGGCGCTTATCCTGGAACCGTTTTATCGGGTGGACGATTCGCGCGGGACCAGCACCGGCGGCATGGGGCTGGGTCTGGCGCTCGCCAACAACGCTATGGAGGCACACAGCGGAGGCATTGCCCTGCGAAACCTGGAGCCCCACGGCCTCGAGATCATGTTGCTGATGCGAAAGTACCCTGCCGAGTCGGAGGCCGCCACCGAGGAGGCAGACCGCGTGCCGCAAACGGCCAGCAAGCCGGGATAATGTGTATCGGGCAGTCGGTCAGTATAAGCGATCCCGTATTGCTTCCTGGGCCGTGCTTACAACTCGGCAACTATCCGGTAACCTAGTGTTTACTTTTGTTGCCTGTCTGAAATGGGCCCTGCACTAGAATGCACGTCGTCTTTGAGGTCGCCAGCAAGAGCTAGGGAGCCGAATAATGGTGAATCAATCCTGGAGTCGGATTAGCTGTCTGTGCGCGATCGCATTAGAATTCGCCGTTCTCTTTCTCGCCACAAAGGCCGAAGGCCAGGGGCCCTGCCAACAAATCAAGAGTGCCTGCATCAACGCTAATTTTGTTCCGGGCGGTGCAGGTTCGGGTAATGGGCTGTGGCGCGATTGCGTTGACCCCATCATGCAAGGCCGCTCTCGGTCGCGCAAGTCCAGCAATCCTTTGCCGCAAGTCGATCCGCAGATCGTGGAGGCTTGCAAGGTGCAGGACCCCAGCTTCGGGCAGCGGAACGGGGAGGGCGCGGTCGCGCCGCCACCGCAGAAAAATGCGCCCCAGGCCAACGCCTCTCTGCCGACGCCCAAGGCACTCGCCAGCTCAGCCCAATATCCAAATCTCGTTTTTGTCCTCACCGACGATCTTGCCATGAACCTGTTGCAGTTTATGCCCCACGTTCTCCAGATGCAGAAGGACGGTGTCACCTTCGCCAATTACTTCGTGACCGATTCGTTGTGTTGCCCGTCGCGCTCGTCGATCTTCACCGGATGCTTCCCGCACAATACAGGCGTGTTCAGAAATCAGGGAGAGGACGGAGGTTACGGTGCCTTTGTAAATCGCGGCCACGAGCGCAACACCTTCGCCGCCGCACTTTGGCCAGCGGGATATCGCACTGCGATGCTGGGCAAGTATCTCAATGGCTACGAGCCGGCGCAGCACCCTCCCGCGGCTGGCTGGACATCGTGGGACGTAGCCGGAAATGGCTATCCCGAGTTTCACTACACCCTGAACCAGAATGGAAAGGTCGTCGCCTACGGCGTGGACACCTCCGACTACTTGACCGACGTACTATCTGAGTTAGCGACACAGTTCATCAGGGAATCGCGCGGCCAGCCGTTCATGATTGAAGTGGCAACCTTCTCGCCGCACGCACCGTACACGCCTGCCCCGCGCGACGCCAACGCCTATCCTGAACTGAAGGCCCCACGCACGCCCGCGTACGACGCGGCCCCCGACACCGACGGCCCCAAGTGGCTGAGGAAACAACCTTCACTTAGTGCCGCCGACAAGGAGCACATTGATCATGCGTTCCGCAAGCGCGCGCAGTCCGTACTCTCGGTGGATGCAATGATCGGTGCGTTGCAGGCGGCGGTGGCCGCCGTTGGCCAAGAGAAGAACACGTACTTCGTCTTCAGCTCTGACAACGGATATCACATGGGGGAGTATCGCCTCATGCCCGGCAAGATGACAGCCTTCGACACGGACGTCCAGGTCCCGCTCATCATTACCGGGCCCGGAGTTCCCGCTGGTCTCAAATTGGACGAGATGGCCGAAAACACTGATCTATATCCGACTTTCCTGGAGCTGGCAGGTGTTGAATCGCAGGCGAAGATTGACGGCCGCAGCCTGGTGCCGCTGCTGCGGGGCCGGAAGCTCGCGGATTGGCGCAGCGCAGTTCTGGTCGAGCACCACGGGCCGCGCCACGAGCCGCGGGATCCGGACGCTCCCACTTTCCGCTCAGGAAACCCGCCGACGTATGAGGCGCTGCGCTCGGCCACGGCCCTGTACGTTGAGTATGCCGATGGCGACCGCGAATACCACGACCTCGTTGCCGATCCCTACGAACTGCACAATAGCTTCCGCGCGCTCACTCGGGAGCAGAAGTCCAGGCTGCATGCGGCGCTAGTGGCCATGCAGAAGTGTCACGGCGCCGAGACCTGCACGGCGGCTCAGCGTTCCGAACTTGTCGGGGCGAAGTAAAAGGTATTCTTGAAGAACGGACGGCCGCGGTCTTCGGCTCAGGCTGGTGACCGTGAGATCGCTCGCCCGTTCCTACCACTCCTCATCGCTTCGACTGAGGGTACGGTTGCGCTGTCAGTTCGGCGACTATGCTTGAATCGTGGGTAATCGAGAGACCATCTTCTCCGCAGCTGCCCCTTCAACCGACCCCCCAGCGTGATTTGTCACCGCTGAGCCGCGTAGCGGTGACACCAGTTTCGACGCGGGCTCCTTAGCCCCTGCACGTCCACATGCTCCCTAAGGGTTGAGGCCCGACCTTTTCTGCGCCCTGTTCGGCCCGACTAAACGCCTGTCCTGAGCGCAGCCGAAGGGTTGTGCCCTGGTACAGAATCGTAAGAGACCCAGAGGAAGAGAAAGCCTCACAAGGCATGGCCCAGACCGCCAACAATCCAAACTAGTATGCGCCGGATGGTCGGTTAGGTTGGAAGATCAATCCGGTATTGTGGGCGACCATCCGCCAGCAATCAGCTTGCTCTTGGGACTGCGAGTGAGATGGCGATTATCGACGGCTACCTAGGCACACTCATGACGACATTGAACTCGGGCAGAGGCTGAAAGTACGCAGTAATGGATACCAACTTTGCCTCAATAGTCCAGTGAGCACCAGCAGGCTGGCACTTTCGATCCGCAACTGACTTTTGCACCACGCATCTGACGCGTCTATTTCCACGATTCTTCATTACTGGTGTGAACAGTCGATGACATGAGTAATACGAAACGGGGGTCGCTCTCAGGATTGCAAGCGTAGCTTTTCAAATCCCCAAGCGGCGACTGCAGTTGCGGCATTGGCTTTGCCTGGAACAGCTTTTTGCACTGTCTGGCTGTCCACCGCGCCCATCTCTTAGACTTCTTTCTGCGGGCGCTATCGGCCGAAATTCCAGTTCCCGCATACATCTGCCGGTAGAGCTTCGAAAGAAACACGAAAGCTATCCTGGACCGCAGGTTTGGAGTGCAGGCCGACCTTCGCCAAACAGCGCTCCAGTTATAAAACCTGTCCCAAACCCTCTGTGTGCGTTCGGCAATTTCGGCTGAGCTCATGGAGGGGTGTGGGGTAAACATTTTCGGCCTGACCTCGCTCGGAATCAGCCAGTAACGAGTGATCGGCACGTCTCCGACCAGAGTGGGGTTTGTTTCCTGCTCCTGCTCCCAGCGGGCAAAATCCACGGTGCCGGGAAACGGCGTCATCATCAAGAACTGAGCGAAGCGCACGCCCGACTTCAGCGCCACTTCGACGGTTGCATCGAACGTCTCCGGCTTATCGGTCGGAAGCCCGAAGATGAAAGATCCCAGCACGTGTACGCCATGGTGCTCGAACGTCAGCAACCGTCGGGTCAAAGCCTCGCCAGACTCATTGAAGTCTTTGAAAACTGCCTTGAGTCCTTCCGGGGTTACCGCCTCGACTCCCACCAGGGCGCCCTTGATGTTGGCTCTCCGCATGGCGTCCAGAAACGTGGCGTCCTCGGCCGCCTCCATCGTGATCTGGGTGAAGAACACCATGTCCTTGGGCAGCTTGGCCAACGCTTCCATAAGTTGGAAACGCTCTCTGCGGATCATGGTCAACTCGGCAAGTTTGGCCACGTTGTTTTGCTGTTGGGCCAGCCGAAGATCGGTCAACGTAACCGGGTAAAAGTTGTCATCGGCCAGGGCAATAAACCGGAAACCCCTCCGCCGCAGGGTAACGATTTCGTCGACCACACTCTGATATTGCCGTTGCCGGGGCTGCTGCCCATCGGTGCGCCACACGCTGCAAAAAGAGCAATGCTTCGGACATCCGCGAATGGTCTGCACCGACGCCCACATGTACTTGTCAGGCGGCATAAGATCCCAGCGCGCGGCAATGAACTGGCTGCCGGCAATCCGGCCGCCCTCATATATCCGGCGTGGCTCGCCTGCGAGGCAGTCGGCGACGACCTGGCCCCAGGCAATCTCGCCATCGCCCTTCACCACGGCGTGAGCCTGACCGCGTTCCAGGGCCTCTTCCGGGAATAGGGTCGCGTGAATGCCGCCATAGATCACCCAAGCGCCACGCTTCCGCGCCATTCGGCCAACCTCATATCCACGTAAAGCGTTGCCCGTATGGACGCTGATGCCGATGATGTCTCCCGGCACAATGCTCTCGGGCACAATCTGCTCCAGCGACTCATCGACAAGAATTGGATCTCCCGTTGCGTGAGGGGTTGCTGCCGCCAGGACAAACAGCCATCTCGGCGTGATGACGGCCGTGCCGAAAGAATGATCGCTGGGATTTACGAGATGAACGCGCATCGAATCTGGCCTCTCCTAGCATTGCTTGATAACTACACGGGCCGAGGCATGACGTTCGAGAGAACGATCCTCATGGCTTTCCTGATGGTCATTCTTCGATTGTGCGGTTGGTGTCAGTTGGCGAATCTCGCAGGATCGTCCCCGGAACACAGGATAACACTTTAACCGCAGGTAACTGCTTTACATCCAGATGTCGGCGTCGCAACTGTGCGGGTGGCGCCGACCTACGTTGTCCTCGGCTGCATGGTTTTGCTGATGGCCCTGGCCATCGGGCGCACCGAGTTTCCGCCCATCCACAGCGACCACGAGGACAGTGGCGACCGTGGCCACTTCTCGGAATTGTTCCACTACCCACAACTTTGGCTGGCCGTGGTGACCCAGTTTTTCTATGTCCTCATCCGCTTGTTATTGGGTTTTGGCATCCAGCCTGACCAAGCCAGCTGAAAAAACAGGATTGCCACCAGGCCAGCCCTCGGCCATGATCCTGATCATTCTTTCCCTCGTGGCCGCCCTCATCGCGAGGCATGCTTTCGCCGTCGCCGCTGCTCGCTCTCCCTCATCATCTCGGTCAAATCCACAACCGGCCGTATCTCAATCGGTCCCAGTCCATACTTAAAGCCTGGAAGCTGTGAGACAAGCTGAATGGCGTGATTGAGGTCTCGCGCCTCAAGGATTTGAATGCCGCCAAGCTGTTCCTTGGTTTCCGCATAGGGGCCGTCGGTGGTCGCGACTTTGCCGTTTCTCCAGTACAGGGTCAACGCGGTCTCCGGAGGCTGAAGCGGTACTTCGGCAACCAGATGTCCGTTGGCGCGCAGATGGTCATTGTGCTCAAAGCATTCGTCGAGCACGGCGTGTCGCTCGTTGGGCTCAGCTTAGCGCGGCCCCTTTATCTTGATAGTCTCGCGCGAACTGTCCGCGCCACAGTTCGGCGCTTCCTCAGACCACGCTTCACCGGATTGCCGTGCCTGCGAAGCTTCTCCGCCCGCTCGTGCGCCGTGCAGACGTTGCTGTCATACTCTCGGTTGCCAAACGCGCTCTTCAGAGTGCTCGAACAAGTCCGTTGGCGCTCCGCTCGCTGGCGTTTCTCCCAGCACGCGCCGTGCGCAGCCGAGTTTCAGCGCTAGTATTGCCGTCGACATCGTTCGCTGTCCGGCTCGCGTTCCAGTAGATAATTGTTCGGGCATCACTCCATATCCGAAGACCACCCTTGGCAACGCTGCCGAACCCGTTCCAGCAATATCAAACTGGTCGCGGCGAGGGTCGCTGTCGCCAGGCTGCCGCCGTCACACAAACGTGAGGAACTCAGATCTTGTGCCTCCTGAGGGTGCCCCATCCAAGCTGGGTTTGCTTGGGTGGGGGTTTTGCGGGATGCGCGATAGCTGTTTTGCAAGCCAACCACTCTCCACCTCGAAGTGAAAGTCAAAATCCCCACCCAACCAAAAGAAGGTTGGATGGGGCACCCGATGTTCATTTGCTTAGCAGAGTTCTTGCCGGGCCACCCGCCAACGCAGGAAATTTCCGGGCTACCTTTCCTGTGCTGGGTGCGAGATGTGCAGAATTTCAACGGCATCGTCCTTCGCGCGGTAGGCGATGATATGCGGCAAGCGTCGCTGCAATAATTCGCGGGTGCCTTCCTCACGTCCCTTGCGTCCACGCAGCGGAAACTTTTTTAATGAGCGGGCAGATTTACGGATCTCAATGACCGTGGGCCGTGCTCGATGAGGTTCGTGTTCTTTGAGGTAATCGTAGATGTTTTGCAAGTCCGCTGCGGCCGTGGGCGTCCAGCGAATACGCATCAGGAGTTAAGCATCCGCTCGATGCGTGCTTCCATCTCTTCCTCTTCGATAAACTCCCCCCGGTCGGCCTGCGCGATGCCCGCTTGCACGGCGGCGCGAAACCGGGCGTCCTGCTCAAGCAGACGCAAGGCGGCATCCGAGAGTAGTCACCCGACTCGGGGCTGGAATCCGCTGGATCAGATCGTTGTAACCGTGTCGGAACGACTGCTACGATCCGTTCCGCGGGCGGCCGTCTTGGCGTGCAGGACGAAGCCGGTAGGGGGTGGGGAATGGGCAGGCTGGTGTTCGGGATGATGCAGTCTCTCGATGGATACATTGCCGCTAATGCTCAGCTTTTTGGAACGTCGACGAGCTCGGGAGTGCCGGGAGGACCGGTGTTGCCGCCTCCGGGACCGGCGCTGCATCGCCATTTCAACGATCACGTGCGTGGGCTTGCGGGAATGTTGTATGGAAGGCGCATGTATGAGGTGATGCGTTATTGGGATGAGGACCAGCCAGACTGGGACGAGGCCGAGCACGACTTTGCGGCGGCGTGGCGCCCGAAGCCGAAATGGGTTGCATCGCACTCGCTGAAGTCGGTTGGCGCCAATGCCACGCTTGTGATGGATGATGTGGGAGCATTCGCTGTGCGGCTGAAGGCGGAGATCGATGGCGACATCGACGTTGCGGGCGCGGAGCTTGCGGGAAGTCTTACTAAGCTTGGTCTGATCGACGAATATCGTCTTTATTTGCGTCCATTCGTGCTGGGCGGCGGTAAGCCATACTTCGCGCGGCGCGTCCGCCACTGCGTATGGCCCGTCGGTGACGAGCACCTTGCCGTCGGACTGCTTCCGCACCGTCTTGGCGTTGGCGGCCGGGGAAATGCCGCAGGCGAACTTCCTCACGCCGGCAGCAATCATTTCGCGGTTGAGCGCGTGGATCTCTTCCATCATCGCTTCGGTTACGGTGGACGGGTCAAAGTTGTCGGGCAGGTAGTTACAAACCAGATATTGTGGCATGACTTTTTCATTCTCCTGTAACGGTCTTTATTCTTTAGTCTTCGGGCGGGCCGGTTGCCCTGCCTTCACGATATAGTCGAACGGCCAGGCGAAATTCGACACATCGTCCAAGAAATTTTTCTTCTTCCGCGCTTCAAAACTTGGTCATCTCAATATCGGCATCGGCTGCTGACGAGTCTTTTCTTATTTCAACTGCCGAATACGCTCTTGCAGGAATGGGTAAAGCTGGCGACAGACGGGGCGTTCACCAATCTCCACCCGTCGAAAAGCTGGAGAACGTTCCATCTGTCCCCGGTTTTTCTGGTTTATGTATAATCCGCCGATGCAAGGAACCGTGGAGCACAATTGTGCTCGGCTCGCTGTTGCTCATCTCGACCTCCTCTTGAACAGAATCGCATCGCAAATGTCAGGAGTTTGCGAGCATGCCCCCTCCTAGGCATCCAAAGATTTACCATATCGTCCACGTGGACCGATTGCCATCCATCGTGGCGGATGGCCACCTTTGGTGCGACGCAGAGGTGGTACGCAGGGCGCCGCCGGGGACCACAATTGGCATGAACAACATCAAGCAACGGCGACTCACTGAGCTTACTCTGAGCAGTTATCCGGATTTACGCGTTGGCGATTGTGTCCCGTTTTATTTTTGTCCGCGCTCCGTCATGCTTTACCTGATGTATCAGGGCAACCATCCCGACCTAGTGTACCGGGGCGGGCAAGACCCGATCATTCATCTTGAGGTGGATCTACATGCGGTTGTTGATTGGGCCAACCAAGAAGGAAGGCGCTGGGCATTTACCTTGTCCAACGCGGCTTCGTATTATTTTGAAGATCGCTCCGATTTGTCGAAACTCGACGAGATCGATTGGGATGCCGTCCAGGCGCGGCAGTGGCAGAACTGTAAGGAACGCAAGCAGGCTGAGTTCTTGGTGCAACACAGTTTCCCCTTTAAACTCGTCGAGCGCATTGGAGTTCGTTCGCGAACTCAATATCAGCAGGTAGTCAACACGTTACCAGTCGGTGGCCATCAACCAAATGTTGAGATTTGTACGGACTGGTACTACTAAAATAATGGAGAGGGGTCCTCATGATCGAATTCCATAGCGGCGACATTCTAAAGGACGAATCAGAGGCGCTCGTCATCACAGTGAATTGCGTCGGGATCATGGGTCGTGGCATTGCCTTACAGTTCAAGGACGCCTATCCCGACAACTTCAAATTCTATGCGGCAGCTTGCCAGCGCAGTGAAGTCCAGCCGGGGCGAATGCTGGTGTTCGAAACAGGAAGGCTCCCGCCGCCACGCTACATCATTAACTTTCCGACGAAGCGTCATTGGCGCGGCAAGAGCCGGATCGAGGATATCCAGAGTGGTTTGAAGGCGTTGGTAGAAGAGATTCGTGCTCGGGGCATTCGATCCGTTGCCATTCCACCGCTGGGCAGCGGATTGGGTGGCCTCGATTGGGCTATCGTCAGACCGCACATTGAGGATGCCGCGAGAGACCTTGCCAATGTTCGCATGGTAGTCTACGAACCGAAAGGGGCCCCGGCCTCCGATGTCATGGCGCATAGCCGCTCAGTGCCCGCTATGACAACTGGGCGAGCTGCACTCGTGGAGTTGGTTCACCGCTACTTGGCTGGCCTGCTCGACCCTTACGTCACACTGCTGGAAGTGCATAAGCTCATGTATTTTATGCAGGAAGCCGGTGAGCCACTGCGGCTTCGATTTACACAAGCACCGTACGGTCCTTACGCAGAGAACCTTCGCCATGTGCTGCATGCTATCGAAGGACATCTAATTTCGGGTTATGCCGATGGCGGTGACGCCCCGGACAAGCAGTTAAGCCTGGTACCGGGAGCCGTTCAGGACGCCGCAGCATTCCTTTCCAAACATGCTGATTCCCGCGGGCGCTTCGATAAAGTTGCCGCCCTGGTGGAGGGATTCGAGTCTCCTTTTGGGCTAGAACTGCTGTCTACGGTACATTGGGTCATGAAGCATGAATCGGTGACGACACTCGACGACGCCATCGAGCGCACCTATGCGTGGAACGAACGCAAGCGCCAGTTCACGCGGCGGCAGATTGGCATAGCGGTGGATGTGCTATCGGCGCAGGGGTGGACGGTGCGGCCGAAAATGGGGACCAACACTGAAGCTGCACTTTGAGTCTGACCTGGACTATTAGCATGATTGCCACCGAATCCGTGTGCGACCTTTTCCGTGCGTAAGAAACCTGCCGCACCGAGTTCACAGTCACTCGTGATCCATTCTCTTCGCGGCAACGAATGATCCGCATCGGCTTCTGACGAGTCTTTTTATTTCAGCTGCCGAATCCGCTCCTGCAGGAATTGCCGCTCCGGTTCCTGTTGGGTCAGGGCCAGAGCTTTCTCATAAGAGGACCGAGCCTCAGCCTGTCCTGCCGAGCCTGCGGTACAAATCTGCACGGGCGGAATGCGCCAGGTAATAATTGGCCAATTCGCCATGTTCCAACACCGCGTCGATATGCTTCAGACCGGCCTCTGGACCGTCGCGCATGGCGATTGCCACGGCACGATTTAGCTGTACAACTGGCGAAGGGTGAATTCGCAGCAATTGGTTGTAAAGCGCAACAATCTGCCGCCAGTCGGTCGCAGCGGGCGATTCCGCCTCCGCATGAACGGCCGCAATCGCAGCCTGCAGTGTGTAAGCACCGAAGCGGCGGGACTTCAGGGCTTTCTCCAGCAATGCCACTCCCTCCGCGATCTGCTCCCGGTTCCAGAGCGCGCGGTCTTGATTCTCCAGCAAAATCAGCTCGCCGGTCGGAGAGGTTCTCGCGTCATGACGGGATTCCTGTAGCAACATCAGGGCAAGCAGCCCCATGACTTCCGGCTCTGGCCGGAGTTCGGTCAGCAACCGACCCAGTCGAATGGCCTCGCCGGTCAGCTCGGCCCGCGTTACCTCCGCTCCCGCCGCAGCCGAATAACCCTCGTTAAAGACGAGATAGATGACCTGAAGCACCGCGCCCAGCCGCTCCGGCAATTCCTGCGGCGTCGGCACCTCGTAGGGAATCGGTGTCTCTCGAATCTTTGCCTTGGCGCGCACAATGCGCTGCGCCAGCGTACGCGGAGTGGTGAGGAAAGCCTTCGCTATCTCCTCGGTTGCTCAGCCCGCACACCTCACGCAAGGTGAGGGCAACGCGCGCTTCCGGCGCCAGAGATGGATGGCAGCACGTAAAAATCAGGCGCAGCCGATCATCTTCAAGGCTGTCCTCTTCCTTGGAGCTTTCCGCCGAACTGCCTTGCGCTTCGAGATATCGCACGAGTTCGTCTTGAGACGCATCAAATCTTGCCCGTCGACGCAGAGTATCAATGGCTTTGAATCGGGCCGTCGAAATCAACCATGGTCGCGGGTTGCCGGGTACTCCGCTCCTCGGCCACAGGCTCAGCGCAGCCGCGAAGGCTTCGTGCATCGCCTCCTCGGCAAGATCAAAATCACCGAGCAAGCGGATCAGAGTTGCCAGGATTCGTCCCGAATCCACGCGATAAAGGGAGTCGAGCAATTCGCGTATCTGCTCGGTGGAACGCTCGGACATGACGACGACCTTAGCAAACCAGCGACCCCGAATCAATTTGGCAAACGGCGGATCGATGCAAAGTGCCCAGGTCGTGACTCTGAAATCTGGACAACAGAACGCTTCCTCGGTTGACGCAAAATCGCCAATGCACTCATTTGAGCTTCGTACAAGCTCAACACTACTCGCGTTGCTCTCGAGTCACGAGCGACTCGGAAACTATCCTCTCCGCAGTTCTCGCCTCCCTCAACCTGCCCTCCCACTGTGCGTTGTCCGCCGCTATGCTGCGTAGTGGTGGCACAGGGCGATTTGTAAGTGACGATTCCGCTCGCAGAGTGATTGCCGGATCTACCCGCGCGGCACGCCAGGCCGGCACCCAGCACGCGATTCCCGACACTTCCAGCAGCAGGGTTTGACCGCACCGAATCCTGCACGGTATGCTTGCGAACCTTCAATCCATCAGTTCAAGGATGCCTATGAGCCCACGTTTCGCGTTCGGGTGCGAGGTGCGGTGTTTTTCGGCCATTGGGCTCGTGATCGGCTTGATGGCTTATCGAGACGTCGCCGTCGGGGACCTACACGAATGAAAACACCCGCCATCGGGTCGTTAGTGCTTGCGCTCGTGCCCTTCGTCGCGGTCTGCTTCTCGGTGCCGCTGTGGGACCGAGTCTATCCGCTGATGCTTGGCCTTCCCTTCAATTTCTTCTGGCTGATCTGCTGGATACCGCTGACCAGCGTCTGCTTGTGGGGCGCGTACGTTCTGCATAGCCGGAACAAGGGAAGAGGAGGCGCACGATGAAGCCCAGCTTGGTCGCGATGGCATTCATCTTGGGAATCGTTCTGGTGGGCGCAGTCACGGGTATCTACGCGGGGCGGCGGCGGCAGATGAATCTGGAGCAGTGGGCGGTCGCAGGCCGCGGCTTTGGCTTGGTTTTTGTCTGGCTCTTGATGGCGGGCGAGATTTACACCACGTTCGCCTTTCTCGGGGCAAGCGGGTGGGCTTATTCGAAGGGGGGACCGACACTTTACATCCTTGCCTATCTGACTCTGGCTTACGTTATCTCGTTTTTCATCCTGCCGGATATCTGGGAGGTGGGTCGCAAGTTCTCGCTGCATACCGAGTCCGACTTTTTCCTGCAATGTTATGGCAGCAAATACCTGGCCTCGTTGGTGGCGATTGTCGGAGTGTTGTTTATCGTCCCCTACCTGCAGTTGCAACTGACCGGACTGGGCATCATTGTGGAGGTGGCGAGTTTCCAGGCGATCAGCCGCCCGCTGGCGATGTCAATTGCTTTCGTCATCGTGGCCGGATTCGTTTTTTCCAGCGGCATTCGGGCGGTTGCATGGGTCAGCGTGTTGAAGGATTCACTCATGCTGATTGCTGCGTTCAGCATTGGCATAGGAATTCCGTACCACTACTTCGGCGGAATCCGTCCCATGTTCGCGGCCCTGACCCAGGCCAAGGCCGCGCACCTCACCATGCCCGGAAGCACCGCCAACATGGGACATGCCTGGTTTGTCTCAACTGTGCTGCTTACTGCTTGTGGTTTCTACATGTGGCCGCATAGCTTCGGTTCTGTGTTCACGGCGAAGAGCGGCGACACCCTGCGCCGCAATGCCGTGATCATGCCGCTTTACGGGATTACCCTGCCGCTGCTCTTTTTTGTGGGATTCACGGCGATTCTGGTGATCCCGGGGCTGAAGAATGGCGACCTTGCTCTCTTGACCCTGGTGCGGCAAACCTTCTCCCCATGGTTTCTAGGCCTGGTTGGCGGGGCGGGCGCGCTGACCGCCATGGTTCCGGCAGCCGTCATGATACTGTGCGCTGCCACTCTGTTCGCCAAGAACTTCTTTCGCCCCCTGTTTCGCCCTTCGATGAAGGACGACGACGTAGCCAAGCTGGCGAAAGCGATGGTAGTGGTGGTCACCGGCGTTGCTCTCTATTTCGCGATCTACAGTTCCACAACGCTGGTGGGCTTGCTGCTGCTCGCCTATGACGGAATCGCGCAGTTCTTTCCTGGCGTGATTTTCGGTCTCTACTGGAAACGCGCAACCGCTGCGGGCGTGTTCGCCGGCATTGTGGCGGGCGTGAGTTTGGTATTGGTCCTTGTACTCAGCAAACACGACCCCTTCCTCGGGCGTGAATGCCGGTTTTGTGGCGCTGTGTGTGAACGTGGCGGTCACCGTTGTGGCAAGCCTGTGCACTCCGGCACAACAAAATCGGCTCAAAGAGCGGGTCGGGGTGGTTGCGTCCAGTAACTGATGGGCTTTCGCCGCTACGCCGCCTGCCATGGCTCGCAAGTTAAAGGTGAAGGTGGTGCATGACCGCGCAGCTAAGGTGGCCGAGCACAAACCAGAAGATTGCTTCCAGCACTCGCTTGAGTTTGGGTGACATGGCGAACATCATGCCACAAGCCGGCCGCCCGGCGACCCTGTGGAAAAGAGAAATCTACAAAGGACTGCGCTCAACGGTGGCTTTGGCTCGGCAGCGCCGCCGTGTTACGGTTGTTCTTTCCACAAAATCCTATGTTCACCAACGATCTGTTGCAGGGTAAACGCATTCTCATTACGGGCGGCGGCACGGGCATTGGCCGCGCTATGGCCGAGCGCTTTCTGCAGCTCGGCGCCACGGTTTTCATCTGCGGAAGGCGCGCCGAGGTGGTGCAGAAGACGGCCGCGGAACTCTCGGCCTCCACCGGTGGAACCATCGAGGGCTTTTCCTGCGACGTGCGCTATCCCGAGGATGTGGAGGCGCTCATCGAGCAATTGTGGGCGAAAGGCCCGCTAGACGTGCTGGTGAACAATGCTGCGGGGAATTTTCTGGCACGCACGGAAGAGCTATCGTCACACGCCTTCGACGCCGTTATCGGCATTGTGCTCAAAGGCACCATCAACATGACCATGGCCTGCGGCCGCCGCTGGCTGGCCGGCAAACACCCAGGCGTGGTGCTCAGCATTGCGACCACTTACGCCGACACCGGTTCGGCCTATGTTGTGCCGAGCGCGGTGGCCAAGGCGGGCGTAGTCGCGCTGATGCGCAGCCTGGCCGTGGAGTGGGGCGGACGCGGCGTTCGCTTTGTCGCGATCGCTCCGGGGGCGATTCGCACCGAGGGCGCATTCTCGCGGCTGCTGCCCACGCCGGAGCTGGAGAAGAAGCTGCTGGAGCACAATCCTCTGCATCGCCTTGGCACCCTGGAAGAGATTGCCAACCTGGGCGCGTTTCTCGTCAGCGATCAGGCAGGCTACATCAACGGCGAAATGGTGTACATGGATGGCGGCGAGATGCTGGCGGGCGCCAGCGTCTTCAGCCTCATGGGCCGCCGTATGCCCGACGCGGCTTGGGAGATGATGAAGCCGAAGAAAAAGTAGTCAGTAGTCAGTTGTCGGTTGTCAGTTCCGGGCGAGCAGCCGTGCAGTGGCGTCATTTGTGTCAGCCGTGGGTATCATCCCGCGGTTAGCATCGTCGTTTGATCAGAGACGGATCGACCGGAGCCAATCTCAAGAGCCCGATAGGGCGACATTTGTGTTAGCCGTGGGCGTAAGCCCGCGGTAGGCGTGCGTATCAAGACCTGAGCCGCGGAGCGGCGGCACCCTTAATCAGCCAAGAACAAAATCGCGTTCGTATTTCACGCCCGCCTTGTCCAGCAGAGCCAAGTATTCGTCATCGAACGTCCGTTTGCGATGATGTTCTGGCTGACCCGCAATGTACCTCTTCACGATGTCGATTTGTGACGGGCTGACGCTCAGGGCAGAGTATCCGTCCTGCCAGGCAAAGCCTGGGACTGCGGTCTTCATGAAGCGCGAAGAGTTGGCCTTGAGGTCGCGGATGATGTCAACCAGGTTGTGTCCCGGCGGAAGCGAGAGCAGGATGTGCACGTGATTGCCGGTGCCGCCGATGGTCAGGAGGTCGAACTTGCAATTGCGCGCTATTCCGCGCATGTAGGCCCACAGCGATTGCGGGTCGCGAATGAGCTGCGCGCGACCCTTGGTTGCAAATACGCAATGAATGTAGTTGAGAACGTATGACCGTGACATAGGTTTGTGCCGCCGCTCCGCGGCTCATCTTATATCGAACGCTGACCGCGGGCTTACGCCCACGGCTAAAACAAATGTCGCCCTCTCGGGCTCGCCAGATTGGCTCGGGTGATCCTTCGCTTTAGATCAAATCCCAATGCTAACTGCGGGCCCAGGCCCACGGCCAAAACAAATGACGCCGTTGCGGAGCTCACGTTGGTTCAGGTTCGTTTTTCGTCTGCGATCGACAAGAAGCGTAGCCAGTTGCCAATTGCCGATCTGGCGACCGACAACTGACAACTGGCCACTGACAACTGGCCACTAGTTAAGCACGTGAATGTTCTTCTTCTCGCACATCTCCTTCAACACCTTGGGCCATACGGTGACGCTGACTTCGCCGAGGTGCGCTTTGCGCAGCAGCATCATCAACGTCCTGGACTGGCCGATGCCGCCACCGATGCTGAGCGGAATCTGGTGATTCACGATCGCCTGGTGGTAGGGGAACTTCAGGAAGTCCATCTGTCCGGTCAGCTCCAGTTGCTTCTTGAGCGATTCGGCGTTTACGCGAACGCCCATGGAGGTCAGCTCGTGCCGCCGGTGGGTCACCGGGTTCCAGACCAGGATGTCGCCATTGAGTCCGTGGCGCACGTGGCCATCATCGGCCTTGGTCTCGGTCACCCAGTCGTCGTAATCGGCAGCGCGCATTTCGTGAGGGTAGCCATCCTTTAACGTCCAACCAATTCCAATGATGAAAACGGCGGGATATTTTTGCAGGATTGCGGTTTCACGCTGTTTGCGCGGCAGCTCGGGATACATGTCAAGGATTTCCTCGGCATGGAGGAAGGTGAGTTGCTCAGGCAAGTTGGGATAACGGGGATCACGCAGTTGGGGGAAAATTTCCTGCACGTGCCGCTCGGCGCCGACGATGACCTTCCAGATCTTGCTGACCACTCCTTTCAGGAAGCTCAGGTTGCGCTGGTCGGGGGTGATGACGCGCTCCCAGTCCCACTGGTCCACATAAGCGCTGTGGTCGTGGTCAAGGAAGTAGTCCTTGCGCACGGCACGCATGTCGGTGCAGATGCCTTCGCCGGGCTGGCAGTCGAATTGCTTCAGGGCCAGCCGCTTCCATTTAGTGGCGGCCTGCACGACCTGGGCATTGATGGGGTGTATCTCGCGATCGTTGGAGATGTGGAACTGGATCGGAGTGCGCGATCCGTCGCGGTCGAGATAGTCGTTTACCCCGCTCTCCTCGTCCACGATAAGGGGGACGGTGACCATCTGCAGGTTCAATTCGTGACAGAGGTTTTCTTCGATGTAGTTCTTTGCCTCGAAGATCGCCCTCTGCGTTTCTTTGGGTGACAGCAGCGAGCTGTAATCCGCCGGAAGGGCTTTCTCCAGCTGTGTGTAGTCGCCAATTCCGGGGCCAGCCAGGTCCGCTTTCTTGTCAGCCATGTGGTTGTTCTCCTTAGTTTGCGGTCGACGCGCCGGCAGAGATCGTCTGTCGGAAATGCGAATCCGGGAGCGCACGTCGCCACCCTGATGAGACCACCCGCGGCAGCCCGCTGGCAGTAACGTGCGTCACTAAGCCGTGTGCGTTTGCGCGGGGGACGCTGCGCCCCTCGGCAAGCACCGCTTTTGCGCGTGTTGGTGTGTAAAACGGGTATAGTGTTAGGCGCGCAAGGCCCCGGGGCCGGTGATCGGGTTTCAGGGTCCCGCCGTTCCCGTTGCGCGAAGCCCATCCGAGTCAAGAGGAGAACGAATGAAGGCACCCACGGCGTCTGAGGAGAAGGAATCCACGCTGCTGACCAGCTACGATCTTCATCTGTTCAACGAAGGCAACCACAACCGGCTGTTCGAGAAGTTCGGCGCGCACCTGACCGAGGTTGATGGAAAGCAGGGGACGTACTTCGCGGTCTGGGCGCCGGACGCCGAGCGCATCTCCGTGGTCGGGGACTTCAACGGGTGGAATGCCGACTCGCATCCCATGAATCCGCGTGGCAGTTCGGGCGTGTGGGAGGCTTTCATTCCGGGAGTGGGCAAAGGCGAGACCTACAAGTACCACATCCGTTCGCGCTATCACATGTACGAGGTGAGCAAGGCCGACCCCTACGGCTTCTACAACGAAGTTCCGCCGCGAACGGCGTCCATCGTGTGGGACCTGGAATACGAATGGCACGATGCCGAGTGGATGCGCACCCGCCACGAGCGCAACAAGTTCGACGCGCCGATTTCGATTTACGAAGTGCATCTGGGCTCGTGGATGCGTGTGCCCGAGGAAGGCAACCGCTCGCTGAGCTATCGCGAACTGGCGCCCAAGCTTGCCGATTACGTGAGCGATATGGGCTTCACGCACGTCGAATTCATGCCGGTGATGGAACATCCGTTTTTTGGCTCGTGGGGCTACCAGGTTACCGGCTACTACGCGCCCAGCGCCCGCTTCGGCACGCCGCAGGATTTCATGTACCTGATGGACTACCTGCACCAGCGCGGGATCGGCGTGTATCTTGACTGGGTGCCATCGCACTTTCCCAACGATGAGCACGGGCTGGCGTATTTTGACGGTACGCATCTCTACGAGCACGCCGATCCGCGCCAGGGCTTTCATCCCGATTGGAAGTCGGCGATTTTTAATTACAATCGCAACGAAGTTCGCGGCTTCTTGCTGAGCAACGCGATCTTCTGGCTCGACCGCTACCACGCCGACGGCCTGCGCATGGATGCCATCGCGTCCATGCTGTATCTTGACTACTCGCGCAAGCAGGGCGAGTGGATTCCCAACCAATACGGAGGCCGCGAAAACCTGGCCGCCGTGTCTTTCCTGCGGCAGTTGAATCAGGACGCCTACCAGGAGTTTCCCGACATCCAGACCATTGCGGAGGAATCCACGGCATGGCCGATGGTGTCGCGGCCAACCTACATCGGCGGGCTGGGCTTCGGCATGAAGTGGGACATGGGGTGGATGCACGACTCCCTGGCCTATTTCACGAAGAATCCGATCCACCGCAAGTACCACCACAACAAGCTGACCTTCCGCGGGCTGTACGCTTTCACCGAGAATTTCGTGCTTCCGCTTTCGCACGATGAGGTGGTGCACGGCAAGGGATCGCTGATCGCCAAGATGGCGGGCGACGAATGGCAGAAGTTCGCCAACCTGCGCCTGCTGTTCGGCTACATGTTCACCCAGCCGGCCAAGAAGCTGCTGTTCATGGGCGGCGAATTCGGGCAGTGGGCCGAGTGGAACCACGACGGCAGTCTGGAATGGCACGTGCTCGCATTCGCGTTCCACAAAGGAGCGCAGCGCTGGGTGCGCGACTTGAACACCTTCTACCGCAGCGAGCCCGCGCTGTACGAAACCGACTTCATCCCCGACGGCTGGCGATGGATCGACGCCGACGACTCCGACGACAGCGTGCTCACCTACATGCGTCTCCGCAAAGACCAGACCGATCCGGTGGTCGTCGCCTGTAACTTCACTCCCGTGCCGCGGCTGGGATACCGCGTCGGTGTTCCGCACGAGGGTCACTGGCGCGAAGTGCTGAACAGCAATGCCGCGATTTACGGCGGCACCGACCAGGGGAACGTGGGCGGCAAGCCGAGTGAACCGATCGCCTGCCATGGATACGAGCACTCGCTCCTGCTCGATCTTCCGCCGCTGGCGATGGTGGTGTTCAAGCAGTAAGTGCAATCTCCCCCGGTTGCGATGATGCCTCGCCCATTCTTGCTGGCGGCAATGTTCGTGGCGCTCCTCGTCAATGTTGCCGCGCTTGCGCAGGACAACTACGAAATCCAGGTGTACGGGTCGGAGACCGTCCCGCCCAAAACGACCATGCTGGAGTTGCACAGCAACTTCATCTTCCAGGGATCGAAGACCACCGAGGACGGCGTTCTACCGACCGAACATGCCCTGCACGAGACGGTCGAGATTACGCAGGGCTTCACGCCCTGGTTCGAAACCGGCTTCTATATCTTTACAACCGTGCCCAACGGTCAGGGCTGGAAGTGGGTGGGGGACCACATCCGGCCGCGAGTACGTGTGCCGCCAAGCTGGCACTGGCCGGTCGGCGTCAGTTTGTCCACCGAGTTCGGGTACGCGCGACCCATCTATTCGAGTTCAGTTTGGAGTCTTGAGATCAGGCCGATCGTTGACCAGCAGAAAGGGCGGCTGTACTGGTCCATCAATCCCGCACTGGAGAAGGCTTACACCGGCCCCGAGGCGCGGCGAGGATGGGAGTTCTCGCCCGACGCCAAGATCTCATGGAACTTCACCAAGGTCGTGGCTTTCGGGTTGGAATACTACGCCGGCTTCGGGCCGGTGGGAGGAGTCGATCCCTTTCCTTATCAGGCACAGCAGTTCATTCCAGCATTCGATCTGGACGTCTCGCCCAAGTGGGAGATCAACTTCGGTCTCGGGGTTGGCGTAACCCGGGTCACCGACCATATGCTGTTCAAGGTGATCATTGGTCGGCGCTTTGATTGGGGCAAGCGGCACCCGCCTGCGAAACAGCAAGCCCCGCAGCCGTGATCTCAATTACGTGTCGCATTCGCAAGGAGGAGCACTGTGAAGGTTGCATTTATCGGACTGGGCAACATGGGAAGCCATATGGCGCGGCACGTGTTGCGTGCGGGACACGACGTGACGCTGTGGAATCGCACGCTTTCCAAAGCAGAGGAGCTGCGGCCGCATGGGGCAAAGGTCGCGAAGTCGCCTGCCGAAGCCGCGAAACAGGTGGAAGCCGTCATCACCATGCTGGCGGACGACCCTGCGGTCGAGTCGGCGGTGCTTCATCCCGGCGGCGCTGCTGGAGAGCTTGCCGCCAAACGCCGCGCACATTTCCATGAGCACCATCAGCGTGGCGCTTTCCAGGAAGCTGGCGGAAGAGCACGCCAGGCGCGGGCACCACTACATTGCCGCTCCGGTGTTTGGCAGGCCGGAGGCGGCGGAAGCCGGTAAGCTGTTCATCGTGGCCGCCGGTGACAAGGCCGCAGTGGAGCGTCACCGGCCACTGCTGGAAGCGCTTGGCCAGCGAGTCTTTTTCATGGGCGACAAGCCGGAGATGGCCAACGTGGTAAAGCTGAGCGGCAATTTTCTGATCGCGTCGGTGATTGAGTCTTTAGGCGAAGCGATGGCCCTGACGCGGAAATACGGAATTGATCCGCATCACTACGTCGAGTTCCTCACCAACAGCCTATTTGCCGCGCCCATTTACAAAACCTATGGCAATCTCATCGCGGATGAAAAATATCAGCCGGCGGGATTCAAGATGCGATTGGGACTCAAGGACGTGAAGCTTGCGCTGGCGGCGGCGGAAGCTGCGGATGCGCCGCTGCCGCTGGCCAGCATGATCCGCGACCATTTGTTGACCGCCCTCGCACGTGGGATGGAAGACATGGATTGGAGCGCGACGGCGAAACTGGCGGCGGAAAACGCCGGACTGAAGTGAACCTATTTACGCCGTCCACGGATTGATGAGGACAAGGCTGGCGTCGACGAAGTGGGCCGTGTTGCGGGTGGCTAGTGCGGCGTGGCGGGACAACGCGGCGCCCGCGATCATAGAGTCGCGCAGGTCGCCAGGGCGGCCCATTTTGTGCCTTGACGCCATCAAGTCCGCCGCCCGCTGTGCAGCATCAGTGTCAAAAGGAACGACCCGATGGCCAAGCTTGTCGAGCAAGGCTTCAAACGCCTCGACCAGCAGTGTGCGCCGCTTCCCGGCCTCCATAAGCTGCAGTCCGAATCGGACCTCGAGGACGGTGACGGAAGTTGTCCAAACGGATGTCCGGGGCTGCCGGTCGAGCCAGGCAACGACGTGCTGGTCGGGCACTTGCCGCATGAGCGCCGAGAGTACATTCGTGTCCAGAATGATCATCGATGAAATGTAGCGGGCTTGATTTTATGTCCGCGAAGTTCAGGAATGTCCTCATCCAGCCCGGCTTTGGCAAACAACATGGCGATTTCCGTCCCCAACCCGCTGGCAGGCACCTCTTCGTGACAGACGGCATTACGGAGAATCTCCCGCACCTCTTCTTCCATGCTGCGGCCACTGCGCGCGGCTCGGCGCTGCAGACGCTGTTTGACCGTGTTCTCGATGTTGCGAACCACAAACTGTGCCATACGAATGAGGGTCTCTTTCTAACTGCCTGATATCATGATATCAGGCTGGTATTTGTCTTGACAAGGGCCTAGTAGCAGTTCCGTCCGAAAAAGTTCCACACTCACTTTAATGTTGTAGTATTCATCTATGTTGGCCTCTCAACCGCACCGCTCGCAGGAACGCCTTTCGCTGGTTACTTATGTCAAGCTGATGCGCGCCGCCAACGCGGCCCGCAGCTTCGCCTCGAGAAGTTTGGCCGGAACGAAGTTGACGCTCACCCAGTTCGCAGTCCTGGAAGCCCTTTACCACCTGGGACCGATGTCGCTGTCGGACATCGCACAGAAAGTTCTTACCACCGGCGGAAACCTGACGATGGTGGTCGGCAACCTGGAGAAGCAGGGCCTGGCGCGACGGCAGCAATCTCCGGCAGACCGGAGGATACTGATCGTAGTGCTGACCGCCAAAGGCAAGGCGTTGATAAGGCAGATCTTTCCGCGGCACGCCGCCGCGATTGTCGAGTTTCTCAACGTGCTGGCCCCGGAGGAGCAAGTGCGCCTGGGCGAGCTCTGCCGGAAACTGGGCGCACAGGAAATTGGATAGCTTAGTTGCTTAGGATGGCAAATGGCTTGGAAGCGGTCCCTGAATCTTTCTTTAACATTAAAGCATCTTATGGAATGGATTCCAGGAGGGCGGCATGATCACCATCAGGCCATCAGAGGAGCGCGGCCATGCCAACCACGGCTGGCTCGACACCTACTACACTTTTTCATTTTCGGACTACTATGATCCGAAGCACATGGGCTTTCGTGACCTGCGCGTCATCAACGAGGACCGGGTCAGCGCCGGCAAGGGCTTCGGAATGCATCCCCATCGCGACATGGAGATCCTCACCTACATCATTGAAGGCGAGTTGAGCCATCGCGACAGCATGGGGCGCGGCGCCACCATCAAGCAGAACGATGTGCAGCGCATGTCGGCCGGCACGGGGGTGATGCACAGCGAGGTCAACCAGTCGAAGGCGCCAGTGCATCTGTTGCAGATCTGGCTTCTGCCCGAGGCCGAGGGTCTGAAGCCCAGCTACGAGGACCGCACGTTTACGACGAACGAGAAACTGAACCGGTTGCGGCTGATCGCTTCCCAGGATGGGCGGGAGGACTCAACGACGATCAATCAGGACGCAAGGGTGTACGCTTCGCTGCTCGACAGCGGCAAGTCGCTGGAAGTTGCTCTGCAACGCGGCCGTCATGCATGGGTGCAGGTAGTGCGAGGAGAACTCGACATTAACGGAACGAAGCTGATGAAGGGCGACGGCGCGGCGATCAGTGCAGAATCCAAACTGCGACTGACTGGCGCGAGCGGCAACGGTCAGGCTGAATTCCTGCTCTTTGATCTGGCTTGATCCACGCTGGGAAGGTCTCTCCACGAAAGGGGAGATGCTCTTGCTCGTAAGGGCCACTACGCATCACGACGTTGGTGGCGATTCGGCCCATGTCTGAAACTTTACAGTATGTTGACGTTGTTCATGAGGGCAGAAACCTTATAAAGAAATGCTGCAACTTGTTGTTGGTAAGGTATAATAGTTGTGCGTTTGTACGAACGGCGCGTCTAGCAGCCATCCCTCTCTATATGTCGAGCGATTTCTGCCGGTAACCTTCCGATCTTTCAGCGCAACATCAACAACAAGGATATTCAAAGAAACAAATGGAACAAGGAACAGTGAAGTGGTTTAACGACGCCAAGGGTTTTGGCTTTATTTCACGGCAGAACGGCGAAGATGTATTCGTTCATTTCTCGGCCATCCAGTCGAACGGTTTCCGTTCGCTGCAAGAAGGCCAGGCGGTCAGCTTCGAAGTGAAGCGCGGCGCCAAGGGATGGCAGGCGGAAAACGTTCAGGTCCTGTAAGTCTGAGCAGCAAGGGAGGGCGGCGTATTGCTGCCCTCTTTGCTTTACGCACCAGTGGTCAGCAGAGTCTTTGGTCGTAAATAACCCAACCCCGGCCGGGTACGCATGGATGTTTGGCTTGCCAGCCGGCCCCATCTGAAAACGAGGAGCTATGAAGAACATCTATGTTGGGAACCTAACGTTCGACGCGACTGAAGACCAGGTGCGCTCGTTGTTTGAGGCCTATGGCCCGGTCGAAAAAGTCAGCATTATCACTGATCGCGACAGCGGACAGCCGCGCGGATTCGCCTTCGTTGAAATGAACGATGATGAATCGGCGCTCAAAGCCATGGAAGCCCTGAACGGCACCAACCTCGGAGGCCGTAACTTGACGGTCAACGAAGCGCGTCCGAAGGCCGACCGGCCTCGCCGCGAAGGCGGCGGTGGCGGCGGGCGTGGTGGCTACGGACGCGGCGGCGGTGGCGGCGGAGGCCGTGGCCGCTCGGGCGGCGGCGGTGGTGGTGGTGGCGGCTGGGGACGCTACTAGTGTTTTGCCGCTAAGAGGCTGGCAGGTGCGAGCCTGAAAGATTTTGCCGGAGCTAATCGTCTGATGACGGGCTCCGGCATTCGTTTTTGCGGGCAAACATGCCGTGCTCGAGCAAGGACTTCTGGTACGCTGGAGCGGCGCGAGCCTCTCTCATGAGCGAGCCATCCAGCAGCGCAATTGAGTTCGCTGACGTAACCTTCCGCGTGTCGGACGACAAGACGCTGCTGTCCGGCGTGAACTTCTCCGTGCTCCGAGGCGAGACGCTGATGTTGCTGGGCCGCAGCGGCTCCGGAAAAACCACCTGCCTCAAGATGATCAACCGGCTGTATTCGCCGAGCGCGGGCGAAGTTCGCGTGGACGGAACGCCGGTGACGCAGTGGGACGTGATCAAGTTGCGGCGGCGGATCGGCTACGCGATTCAGGATGTCGGGTTGTTTCCCCATTATTCCGTCCGCGAAAACGTGGCGCTGGTGCCCAGGCTCGAGCAGTGGGAACCAGGTCGAATCGACGCCCGCGTGGAAGAGGTCCTAGCCTTGGTTGGACTGCCGGCGGAGCAGTTCGCCGCGCGCTATCCGCATCAACTTTCCGGTGGACAGCGGCAACGGGTGGGGCTGGCGCGCGCCCTGGCTGCCGAGCCGCCCATCCTTCTCATGGACGAGCCGTTCGGCGCGCTCGATCCCATCACCCGTGCCGAGCTCCAAATGGAATTCAAGAAGCTCCAGGAGAAACTGGGCAAGACCGTTGTCTTCGTGACCCACGACGTCAGCGAAGCCCTGCTGCTGGGCAGCCGCATTGGTCTAATGGAGGAGGGCAGGCTGCGCGGGATCTACGGCAGCCGCGAATTTCTGGAGGCGGCGGATGATTCGGTGAAAGCGTATGTGGATGTCTTCCGGGCGAGCCAACAAATGTTTCAACATTGAAGAGTTTAGCACTTGAACTTTCTGCTGACCCATAAACGCGAAGTTGCCACTCTGACCGCTGAGCACCTGTGGCTGGTCGGGATTTCCATGCTGCTTGCCATCGCGATCGGCGTTCCGCTGGGGATACTTCTGACGCGCAGGCCGCGATGGAAGGCCCTGGTGCTCGGCAGCACGAATGTCGTGCAAACGATTCCCAGCCTCGCGCTCTTTGGATTGCTGCTGCCGCTGCCGTGGCTGGGCGCGCGCGCGGACCGGCTGGCGATCGTGGCCCTGGCGCTTTACGCGTTGCTGCCGGTGGTTCGTAACACCTATGTTGGGATTGCGGGCATCAGCGCTCCCGTGCGGGAAGCTGCCATCGCGATGGGTCTCACTTCTTCTCAGCTACTCTGGCAAGTTGAGCTGCCGCTGGCGATGCCGGTGCTGCTGTCCGGAATTCGCGTCGCTGCGGTGATCACCATCGGGGTGGCGACCATCGCCGCCGCGATCGGCGCCGGAGGCCTCGGGGAATTCATCTTCCGCGGCATTGCGATGGTCGATAACGGCGTGATTCTAGCAGGCGCGATTCCGGCTGCGTTGATGGCGCTGGTGGCCGACCTAAGCCTGAGCGGAGTCGAGAAGCTACTGGTCCGCAGGATCCACTGACATGGATCGTCGCGGCTTCCTCTCCGGGCTGTTGCTCTTCTGCGCTGCATGCACGACGCGAGCGCGTGGTCATCACCGTCGGCTCGAAGAACTTCACCGAGCAGCTTGTTCTAGGCGAACTGCTGGCGCAATACCTGCAGAGCGTTTGCCACATGCCCGTCGATGGGCGCTTTTATCTTGCTGGAACCTACATTTGCCAGCAGGCGCTGCTGGCCGGCCGCATCGACGTGTATGTCGAGTACACGGGAACGGCATTAGCAGCAATCCTTAAGCAGAACGCTTCGGGGGGCTCGCAGGCAGTGTACGAGCAGGTAAAAGCAGACTATCGGCGCAAGTTTGGTCTCGATGTCATGGCGCCGCTGGGATTCAACAACAGCTTTGCCATGGTGATTCGCGGTGAGGACGCGCGCCGGCTGGGCGTCAGCACGCTGTCGCAACTGGCGAGAGTTGCGCCGCAGATGCGCCTCGGGGTGGGATACGAATTCCTGGAGCGGCAGGACGGCTACAAGGGCCTGGTCAGCACCTACGGGCTGAAGTTCGCGGAAGCACCGCGGGTGATGGACCTCGGCCTGCTCTATCGCGCACTGCAAAACAAGTCGGTGGATGTGGTCGCCGGGAACAATACGGACGGACTGATCGCCGCGCTCGGATTTGTAGTGTTGGAGGATGACCAACACTATTTCCCGCCTTACGATGCGGTGCCGATCGTGCGTCCGCAGCTTCTTGAAGAATGTCCTCCGGCGCGAGCGGCGTTCGAGCGTTTGGCCGGGCGCATCACTGCCGATGACATGCGAAAGATGAACTACGCGGTGGATGGGGAGAAGAAAGACGCAGCAGTGGTGGCCAGGCAGTTCCTGCTGGAGCAGCAGCTGATCTAGCGCCCGATCCGTCAATTTTCGGTCTCATCGATCGAGACATTGCTCCTTGCGTGGTTGCTGGGGAATAATCACGACAGGGCGGCAAGCCGCCCCGCGATTTACGGAGAATGGATGCCCACTCGATCTCGCAGTCTTCGTTTGTTGATCGCCTTCCTTATTTCTGCGCTGCCGCTACTTGCGCAAGCTCCCACGGAGACCATAACCATTGATGCCAGCGCGCCGTCACATCCGTTCCCGCACTACTGGGAACAGATGTTCGGCTCGGGCCGCGCCGTGCTCAGCCTGCGAGACGCTTATCGCCGCGACTTGCGTACGGTTCGGCAGATCACGGGTTTCCAGTACGTCCGCTTTCACGCTGTCCTCGACGATGAAGTTGGGGTTTACGACGAGGAAAAACAGGGGAAGCCGGTTTACAACTTCTCGTACGTGGACCAGATTTACGACGGCCTGCTGGCCAACAGCGCGAAGCCGTTCGTCGAGCTGAGTTTCATGCCCAACAAGCTTGCCGCTCGCAAGGACCTGCAATCTTTCTGGTATCACCCAAACGTCGCGCCGCCCAAGGACTACACCAAGTGGGACGACCTCATTACGCAATTCATCAAGCACCTCGTCGATCGTTATGGCATCGACGAGGTCGCCAACTGGTACTTCGAAGTCTGGAACGAACCCAACATCGCCTTCTGGACAGGCACTCCCAAGCAGGAATCATATTTTGAGCTGTATGACCACACTGCACGCGACATCAAGGCGGTGAGTTCGCGATTGCGCGTCGGCGGTCCAGCGACGGCGCAGGCTGCGTGGGTCCCGGCCATGATCCAGCACGCTGCGCAGAAAAACATCCCGCTCGACTTCGTCTCCACCCACATCTACGGCAACGACAAAGCGAGCGACGTGTTTCACAGCAAGGAAACAATCCCTCGCGACCAGATGGTCTGCCGCGCGGTGAAGATGGCGCACGAGCAGATCAAAGCGTCGCCCAAGCCCGACCTGCCGCTGATCGTGAGCGAGTTCAACGCGGCGTACGACAACCAAGTCGAAGTCACCGATTCCATCTATATGGCCCCGTGGATCGCGAATACCATCAGCCAGTGTGACGGTCTGGCGCAGATGATGTCCTACTGGACCTTCTCTGACGTCTTCGAAGAGCAGGGCATCGTCAAGCAGCCGTTCTATGGCGGCTTCGGATTGATCGCCTCGGGGGGCATTCCCAAGCCATCGTTCTATGCTTTCCAGGTGCTGCATAAACTTGGGGACCAGCGACTGACGAACAGCGACCCTGACGTGCTGGTTACGAGAACCAGCGAGGGTTACCTTGCGGTCGCGGTGTGGAACCTTGCCAATCCTGGTTCGACCGGTGCGCCCAAGACCGTGAAACTCGAGTTCAAGGGCGTGAAGCCCAACGCCAGAATCGGCGTCAGCCGGGTGGACGAGCAACATGGAAATACGCCAGCGCTCTATGAAAAGCTCGGAAGCCCGCGTTACCCGACGGAGGACCAGGTCCGGGAGTTGCGGGAAGACTCGCGGCTGCCTGATCCTCAGTACGACGAGTTGAGCGAGGGAAGTTACACCTTGCAATTGCCGGTAAACGGCCTGGCCGTGATACAGGTGCGGTAGGATTTGTCGCTTGAATCCATGGCTAACTTGCGCAGCGGCGATGCAGAGCTGTTCTACGAGGTAGTGGGCGACGGTCCCACCGTCGTGCTGCTGCATCCCTTTCCCTTGAACCACAACTTCTGGTCTGCGATTGTCGCGCAGCTTAGCAGCCGTTACCGGTTGATCCTTCCTGACCTGCGGGCGCATGGGGCGTCCGAGTTAGGCGATGGTCCGGTGACCATGCAGACGCTCGCCGATGATCTGACGCGAATCTGCCGCGAAGAAAAGTCAGGGAAGACAACGTTTGTCGGTGTTTCGATTGGCGGCTATCTGCTATTTGAGTTTTGGCGGCGCTACAGAGATCAGGTTGCGGGGCTTGTGCTGGCCAACACCAGGGCGACTGCGGAGACACCGGAGAGCAGAGAAGCGCGTCTGCAGGCCGCGGACAAAGTGCTGCGCGAAGGTACGGCCGGATTCATCGAGGAGATGCTGTCCCGGCTCTTGCCGCAGAGCACGCGGACCAACCGGCCCGACATCGTGGATGCCGCCCGCAAGATGATGCAGGCGATGTCGCCTCACGATGTTGCGGGAGTGCAGCGGGGCATGGCGGAACGCCCGGATTCGGTCGAGACGCTGGCGACCATCAACGTGCCGACGCTGATCATTGCGGGCGCGGAGGACAGCGTTCCGCTCAGTGAATTCCAATTGATGCAGGAACGCATTGCCGGGAGCGAGCTGCGAGTGATCTCCGGCGCCGGACACTACGCGGCGTTGGAGAAGCCGGAAGAGTTTGGCGGCCTCTTGCGCCGGTTCCTGGATAAAGTGCAGCGACGTTAGAGGTACTAAGGTTGACCAGCACCAATCATTACCTTTCTCCCTCGGTGCCTCTTTGCTGAGTGGTAGTTCCCGAGTTGTGCCACTCGTCCCAGCATGATTTACTAATTCGGTTTGTCTCAGGAGGATATTTTGATTCGGAAACTGATGTCGATGTTCGCTGCAGCGCTCTTCAGCGTGAGTGTGCCGTGCTTTGCGCAGAGCCAGGCTGCCGACAAGGGTTGGATCGCGGTCAGCAATGGTTACGCCAACATGCTGATCGATGTTGTTTTCAAGCACCATCCCGAAGCCGGCACGCAGCAAGGGTTGAGCCAGTACGATACCAAGGTTTCGCAGCCCACGCTGGCCGATGAGGACCAGGAGCGCAAGGAAAACGAAGCGGTGCTGGCGAAGTTGAAGGCCGCGGCCGCGGAGAAGCAGCAGCAGGACGTCGCCGAAGACCTGCAGATCATGATTCGCCGTGTGAACCTCAACTTCAAGCGCCAGGATTTTCAGCGCGCCAATGAAGTTCCGTTCTTCAACGCGAGTCAGGCGGTGTTTGGCGGATTGCAGGTTCTGCTCGATGAGCAGACGCCTGCCGAGCGTCGTCCGGCGGCAGTGGTGCGCATCCGCGAGTACGCCGGACTCGATCCGGGGTACACCGCCCTCACCGAGATCCTGAAGCAGCGCATCAGCGAGCAGATGGCGAAGCCCGGCGTGATCTATCCCGCGAAGGTGGAGATTGAAACCGAAATGGCGCGCAATTCCCACTATGTCGAGGGCATCGCCGCGCTCATGCAAAAGTACAAGCTCACGGGATGGGAAGAGCCGTTTGCCAAACTGAAGACGCAGCTCGCGGACTATGACGCCTGGGTGCGCGCGACGGTGCTGCCTAAGGCGCGCAACGACTTCCGTCTGCCACCGCAGCATTACGCGCTCGACATGGAGCTCTACGGCATCGATATTCCGCCCGAGCAGCTTGCCGCCATGGCACATCAGGCGTTCACCGAGATTCAGGGCGAGATGAAGCCGATTGCTGCGCACATCGCCAAACGGCACAATCTGCCTTCTCTCGACTATCGCGTAGTGATCCGCGACTTGAAGAAACAGCAGTTGGTCGGCGACGCCATTTTGCCGTTCTACCAGGATCGCCTGAAGCAGATCGAGAAGATCATTGTTGAACAGCAGATTGTCTCGCTGCCCGATCGACCGGCGCGCATTCGCATCGCCACGGCCGCGGAAACGGCGCAGCAACCCGCGCCGCACATGGTGCCTCCGCCATTCATCCACAACACGGGCCAGAAAGGCGAGTTCGTTCTGCCGCTGAACATTCCTGCGGGCCCGGGACAAACCTCGACCGAGAAGTACGACGACTTCACCTACGACGCAGCCGCCTGGACGCTGACCGCCCATGAGGCGCGACCGGGGCATGAGCTGCAATTCGATTCCATGCTGGAGCATGGAGTTTCATTGGCGCGGGTTCGCTACGCCTTCAACAGTACCAACGTCGAGGGCTGGGGATTGTATTCGGAATATCTCATCAAGCCGTATATGCCGGAGGAGGGCAAGTTGATCTCGCTCGACCTGAGGCTGCAGCGGGCCGCGCGCGCGTTTCTCGATCCCGAGCTGCAGGCAGGGAAGATCACACCCGCCGACGCCTTTCATGTGTTGGAGGACGACGTCGTGCTGTCGCACGCCTTTGCCGAGGAGGAGGTCGAGCGCTTCACTTATCGCGCGCCCGGCCAGGCCAACAGCTACTTCTATGGATACACCAAACTCATCAGCCTGCGAGAAGACACGGAAAAGGCGTTGGGAGCCAAGTTCAACCAGAAGAAGTTTCACGACTTCATCCTGGCGCAAGGCCTGCTGCCTCCGGACATGATGCGCAAAGCGGTGATGGAAGTGTTCGTTCCCGAGCAGCAGAAATAGGGCGCTGCGGAGGAGCGATCAGCTCGCGTCGGTTTGCGCAGAACCCGCTACATGTCACAATGCTTCTATGCCTAAAAAATGCACTATAGCGGTAACCATATTGACGGCCGGGATGATGCTGCTTGGGAATGCCCTGGCGCAGACGCCGGCGACAACCAAGCAATCGGCTCCGACGACGACGCAGAAGACGACCACGACCAAGCCTGGACAGAAACCTGCGGTGAAGAGCACGACGCCTCTGACTCTTAAGACGCCGAAGGACAAACTCAGCTACGCCATCGGAATGAATGTGGGAAAGAACCTGCAGCGTCAGTCCATTGACGTGGACCCGGCGATTCTCGCGCAGGGTCTGAAAGACACCATGGCTGGCGGCAAGACGCTGCTCACCGAACAAGAGGCGCAGTCCGTGCTGACCGAAATGCAGGCCGAGGCGCGAAAGAAGCAGGAAGAGAAGATGAAGGTGGCGGGAGAGGCGAACAAAAAAGAGGGCGACGCGTTCTTGGCCGCCAACAAAACCAAAGAAGGGGTTGTAACCCTGCCCAGCGGCTTGCAGTATAAGGTCATCAAACAAGGGACTGGTCCGAAGCCCACACCGACCGACTCCGTGGTGTGCAACTACCGCGGCACGCTGATTGACGGGAAGGAATTTGACAGCTCGTATAAGCGCGGCGAGCCGGCAACATTTCCGGTGAACGGTGTCATCAAGGGTTGGACCGAGGCCCTGCAGCTCATGCCCGTGGGGTCGAAGTGGCAGCTTTTTGTTCCGGCCGATCTGGCTTACGGCGCGCGTGGCGCGGGTCCCGATATTGGTCCTGATTCCACTCTCATCTTTGAGGTGGAGCTGATGTCGATTCAGCCGCCCAAAGCCCAGTGATGATCGCTGATTGAAGGGGCGAAAGCTACAGACTGGATCGATGTGTACCTGGCTCCGCTGACATCACTGGCCCTAAGAATTGTCATTCTGAAGTGGCTTCAGCCATCGAGGAATCTGCCGTTTCGTTCCCAAGGATAATAAGCAGATTTCTCGGGGACAAATCCCTCGAAATGACAACTTCAAAGGGCCCGGGACGACTTGTTACTTCTTGCTCCAGTCCTCCTGCGACATCACGGCGAGCGGCGCAAGCCTGGCGTTCTGGAGCTGTGCGTTGAGCTGCGGCACCTGCGAGGTCAACGACTGGAACTTCGTATTGGCGTCGTCGAGCTGCTTCTTGAGCACAGCGGTCCGCTCGATCTGCGATTGCGTCGGACTTCCGGAGAACTGGTTCACGCCGCCGTAGAGTTCACCGAGGTTCTCGCGCAGCTTCTTCTCACCCGTGATCATGCCGCCTTCTTTCACTGCGACCAGTGAAGAGCGGAACTCGTCCAGGTTGTCGGCGAACTTCTGCAACTGCGCCTTGCTTTGGCTGTCCGGTGCGCCTGAGGCGCGCTGACGGGCCTGATCGCGAAGATCGACCGTCGCGTCCACAACGTAGGTCAATTGTCCGAGCATGTCGTAGAGCTGGGACACCGTTTTATGCTGCAAAGCGCGGTCTGCCGCCGTGCTCTTGGTGCGCGGATCAGGCACCAGCTTGATGGTGGTGGTATAAGTCTCCTTCCCTTTGATCAGCTTTACGGTGTAGTCGCCTTCCTGGACTTGCGGACCCAGGAGCGCGAACTCGTTCTCCACCAGTCCGGCCGCAGGTGGAACCTTGGGTGGCTTGGCGCGCTCCGGCCACTGAACGCGGTTGAGCCCGCGCCGCTTGTCGCCCTGAATTGAGGTGACCAGCTTTCCCTGCGGGTCGTAAATCTCAATGCGCAAGTCGCCGAAGATGTGCCGCTTCTTCTGGTAGTAAACAATCGGCGCCGCCTCGGGCAGAGTAGGTCCGACGAACTCGGCATTGCCGTCAAAGCGCTGCTCACTCGCGGGTACGGCGAGCGTCGCCGGCCGCGAAGGCAGGAAGGCAGCATCCTTGGCCAGGATTTCCGGTGTAAGCGCGCGCAGGGGAGTGAGGTCGTCCACAATGAAGATGCCGCGACCGTGGGTTGCGATGACCAAGTCCGATTCACGCGGATGAATGACGACGTCGCGTACAGCCACATTCGGCAGCTTGCCGGTGAACTGACCCCAGTGCGCTCCGCCGTCAATCGAAATAAAGAGCCCGAACTCCGTGCCCACAAACAGCAGGTTGGGATTGACCAGGTCCTCGCGGACCACGTGAGCATAGCCCTTCAGTTCGGGCGTGGAGAGCGAGGTCCAGGTCTTGCCGTAGTCGGCGGTCTTGTAAACGTACGTCTTCATGTCGCCGCTGGCATGACCGTCGAAGGTGGCATATGCAACCGCCGGATCATGGTGACTGGCCTCGATCGTGGAGACCCAGGTGTTAGGTGGCAAGCCGGGAACGTTCTTGACTACGTTGGTCCAGTGCTTGCCGCCGTCGCGCGTGATCTGGACATTGCCGTCATCGGTGCCAACCCAGATCAAGCTTCCATTCTTGGGCGATTCTGAAATGGTGAAGATGGTCTCGTACTTTTCGGCGTCGGAATTGTCGATGGTCAGCCCGCCGGAAGTCTCCTGCTGCTGCTTCGCAGGATCGTTGGTGGTGAGGTCGGGCGAGATGCGCTCCCAGGATTCGCCGTGGTCGCGGGAGCGGAACAGAAATTGCCCGCCGAGATAGATCGTGCCCGGAGAGTTCGGGCTGAGGTGGATCGGAGTATTCCAGTTGAAGCGGAACAGCGGCTCATTGGCGCGCGGCAGCGGCTTGATGTCCTTCCGCTCGCCGGTGGATTTACGAAAGCGCGAAATCTGGCCGCCCTGGTATTCGGCGTAGGCGTAATCGGGATCGCTGGGATCGGAGAACGCCCAGAAGCCATCGCCGAAGTCGATGTTGCGCCATTGGCGATTGGCAATTCCGTCGGTGGCGCGCGAAGGAGCCATCCACGTGCCATTGTCCTGCAGGCCGCCGTAAACGTTGTAAGGATCCGCCATGTCAAAGCTGACGTGGTAGAACTGCGAGACCGGCAAGCTGTTGAGGAACCGCCAATGGTTAGCGCGATCCAGAGACTGGTACACGCCGCCATCGGTGCCCGTCAACACTTGATCGGAATTGGCGGGGTTGATCCATACGACGTGGTAATCACCATGAACGCTGTCGCCCGGACTCTCAGCCATCGACATGGCTGAGCTGAAACTCTTTCCGCCATCCTCACTGACGGTCAGACCAAATCCTGGTTTGTAAACCCGGTCCGGATTGTTGGGGTCGGCGATGATGCGTGCAAAGTAAAACGGGCGTCCGCTGATGTTGAACGAGTTGTTGACCTCGGTCCAGGTTTCGCCGGAATCATCGGAACGATACAGCGCGGTATGGTTCTTGGCTTCCACGACGGCGTAGACGCGAGTGGTCTTCGAAGCTGGAATCGCCAGGCCGATGCGGCCGAGATTGCCTTCGGGCAGGCCCTTGCGCAACTCATGCCAGGTCGCGCCCCCGTCGGTGCTCTTGAACAGTCCGCTTCCCGGACCGCCGGAGCGAAAGTCGAACGGCTGCCGGCGCACATCCCACATTGCGGCATAAAGCACATTGGGATCCTGCGGGTCCATCACCATCTCGGCGCAGCCCGTATTTTCGTCGCGATAAAGGACCTTCTTCCAGCTCTTACCACCGTCGGTGGTCTTGAAAACGCCGCGCTCCTGGTTGGAGTTCCAGAGATGTCCGAGGGCGCATGCATAGACTGTATTGCCGTCTTTGGGGTGAATGACGATGCGGCTGAGGTGCTCGGAATCCGTTAGGCCCAGGTTTTCCCAAGTGTCACCGCCATCGCGCGAGCGGTAAATGCCGGTTCCCACGGAAACGCTGTTGCGAACCCACGCTTCGCCTGTGCCCACCCACACGGTTTGGGGATTAGACGGGTCGATGGCAAGGGAGCCGATGGACAGGGCTGACTGCTTGTCGAAGACGGGTTTGAAGGTTGTGCCGCCATCGGAGGACTTCCAAACGCCGCCGCTGGCCGAGCCGACGTAGATGGTCAGCCGCGGTCCTTCCTGCACGGCGACAATGTCGGCGATACGCCCGCCCATCGCCGCTGGACCGATAGGGCGTGCCGAAAGACCACTGAAGGTGTCGGAATCAACCGTCACCTCTTGTGCCGCGACGAAAATAGAAAGAGACGCTAGGAGCAGAGTGAACGCGAAAAGACGAAGACGATTCGACATGGCGTGCCTCGAAGACAAGAGTTGCGGCCCGGAGAGAGGCCGCGCAGATTGATATTGAAATTCCTTAAAGCTCTTTAGCGGACACGCACACCACGACCACGCGGCCCGCAAAGCCCCAGAAGCCGCTCCTTCCGGGGTCCCTAAACCCTGTCCGCTAGTTACTTCTTTGGCTCTTCCGGTTTGGCGGCGGGCGGCGCAGGTGGCGGCATCTTGAAGATGGCATCATCGACAGGTACGTTGACCTCGATCTTGGAGAGCGTGAGTTTCTGCGACTGCGGACTGCCCTTGACGCTGGTTTCCAGGGCGAAGGGGAACATCAGTCCGTTGACTTCCTTATAGTCGCCCAGGGCCGTTTCCACCTCCTGGTCGGTGCCGCGGACATTCCGTTTGACCTGTTCCTTAATTTCCAGGAAGGAATCAGCGTCGAGATAGATGGTCATGACGTCGCCGTTCTTGAGTGTAGCTTTCAACTTGTAGGCATCCGTGCCTTCCAACTTTTCCTTACCCAGCAATTCGACCTTATTCCCCTTGCTCTTGTAGTCCACGAGCGGACCGTCGATGTCGGCGTTTTCTTCGATGTCCTTCTTATCATCCGCTGACATGGCTTCCGGATCCTTCTTACCCATGAAAGGCATGATCTGCCAGGCGTCTTTGCCGTCGTAGGCTTGGACCGCAGTCAGCCCCTGGACAGTGAACTCGAGGCGCGCCATGTCGGGGCGTTTCTGAACGAGGGAGCCCGGAGCTTCCATTCCAGGTCCCATGGTCATGGTGCCGGACGAGCGAATGGTCTTCACTGACTTGATTTTGTCCATGCCGCCGCGGGCCTGAACATTCTTAGCAATGATTTCATCCACGGTTTGCGCCGAGAGGATCGGCGTAAGAAGAAGAGTGAGGGTGGTGAGCAACGATACTTTCCGTAACATGCAGCCTCCAGGCGCATTTGCGCCTCCGGAAGGAAATACGTAAAGGATCCGGAAACTGTTCCCGCACCGCATTGTACAGGGCGGCTCGACCTTTAGGTCTTCTGCTCGGCGAGCGGCCGGGCGAAGGCGTTCGTCGGGCTGTGGGAATTGATGGTCAGGACCTGTTTGTAAAGCTCCACCGACTTCGCCTTATCGCCAGTCTTTTCGTAGGCCTGGGCCAGCAGACTCAGGATGAATGGGTCCTTTTGATCGGCCTTCTGCAGCTCGACAATGGCGGTCTTGTAATCCTCGCCATAGAACGCCACATAGCCGGCGATATAAGGATAGAAACGAGCCTGGTCGGGATTGCCGCCTTTATCGAGGAGTAGCCTTGGCCGCAGCCAGATGCTTCTGGGCTTCTTCCTTGCGTCCCTGGCGGGCGCGAATGCGCGCCATCGCGCTCTCCCAGCGGAACTCCCACAGGTCCTTCTCGGCCGGCGTCATGTTAGGCGTCAGCAGCGCCGTCAGATGTCCGGTCTGGTACCACTGGAAGGCGTTGTCCACGTCGCCCGATTCCAGACAGATCCGCGCCAGCTCATTGGCGGTTCCAGCAGCGTCGTCGAATTTTTTCTCCGCATATTGCAGATCAAACGCCTGCTGGTCGTACTTTGCCGCCTCGCCGGCATCGCGGGTGAAAGCATAGGAGACGCCCATCGTCCTCAGGGCCCGGACCTTCTGTTCGGGCGATGCCAGCGCGATCGCCTTGGCGAGATGCAACCGCGCCTCCCGGTACTTGCCTTCCAGGTCGAGCGCCATTCCGGCGGCCAGTTGGGCCTGGTAGAGGTCTGGAGACAGTTGCAGTGCCCGGTCGTAGAGCGCCAGAGCCTGATCCTGTTTACCTTCGCTGTTCAGCTTCTCGCCCTGTTTGACCAGTTCGAGCGCGTCGGCATCCTTTTTGGATGGCTGCGGCGGCGATGCCTGTGGCGCGGGCGATTGGGCGGGCAGGGAACTGGCGCAAAGCACAAGGACTACGATTGCACGTAGGCATGAGCGGTATTGAGGTCGCATAGCGCGCCAATTATGGCACATTGTTTCGCCGCCCGCGAAGGGTTAAACTGCACAGGCGATTGCTGCAAAGGAGGGCTGGGGAATGACGCTCTCTCGTGTGCTAGCGAAGATAGTTACGGTTCTGTCCGTTGGTGTTGTGATGTTTTCGCTCGAAGCTTTTGCCGCAGCGCTGGGGCCCGCCGATGAGCATGGTTCCTGCCCGGCTTGGAGTTATTCAGGTGCAAACGGCCCTGAGCATTGGGGAGATCTGTGCGCGGAGTTTGCGGCTTGCAAGAACGGACGGGAGCAAGCGCCGCTCAACATCGTCAATCCGCAGGTGGAGAGTCTGCCCGCCATCCATTTTGCCTACCGCCCGGTGCCGCTCGACCTCATTAATAACGGCCATAGCATTCAACAGAACTTTGCGCCGGGCAACAACAACACCATCACCGTAGATGGCAAGAAATATGAGATGCGTCAGTTCCACTTCCATCATCCTTCCGAGGAAGCCATTGGCGGCAAACATTACGACATGGTGGCCCACTTCGTACACGTCAGCAAGGACGCTCATTATGCGGTGATCGGAGTGTTGATTAAGGAAGGGAAGTCGAATCCTCTTATTACCACGCTGTGGGAAAACCTGCCGCCCGAAAAAGAGAAGGCGCACAAAAGCGATGCTACCGAGGTGAACGCCATTCAGTTAATCCCCGCCAAGCACGGTTACTATATGTATAAGGGATCGCTGACCACGCCGCCGTGCACTGAAGGCATAACGTTTTACATTCTGGACACGCCTATGGAGCTGTCCAAGGAGCAAATCGCGAAGTTCGCCGAGTATTATCCCGATAATGCCAGGCCGGACCAGTCCTTGAACGGTCGGACCATCGAGCTCAGCAAGTAATTGCGAGTTACTTCCGGGGCTACAACCCCGGAAGACTGGCCGTAGCTGGTCTGAAGCCGCTTTTCCTCCAGGCCAGCTCTACAGCCCAACCTCGCTCTAATGCAGTTGCTGCAGAATCACCTGCTGGTAGACAGTCGAATTGGTTTGCGTCACCGAGTCCAGGAAATCACCATAGTTGGCGGCTTCCCCACCGCAGGCGTAGCCCCACTGATCGACGCTGTTGGCGATGACGGCGCACCTGCCATCGTAGGCATTGTCGTTCAGTGAGAACAGCCCCCAGTTCGTTTCATTGGAGGTGTTGTCGGTCATACCCCAGTCCGAAATGCCGAGGCCATAGTACGTTCCGTCGCTCGCCTGCGCGTTGAGAATCGTGGGCAGGTCCAGGGCATACTGCTGGCCCCGAATAAGCTGCGTGGGATAGTCCGCGTCGTAAGCTCCGTCCTTGGGGAAGGCGCTCATGTCCGAATCGGCCTGGGAGGTTATTCCGTACCAGACCACGATGGGCAAGCCAGTCAAGTCATACACCGCTCGGTTAGTGGCCAGAGCGGTCTGCGGATAGGTGGAATCCCACGTCTGCATTACCACGTTGCAGCCGGCATCCACCAGACCTTGCAAGACTGGCGTCCGCACCCCGACATCCCCATTGCCGCCGAAGGGACCGCAGACCAATAGATGGTTCGGGTCGTAACCGCGAACTACGGCGACTTGTGGACTGAAGACCTGCGCCGTGTATTGCCGCAGGAATAGGTCGAGATCAGTCTTCAAGCCGGGCGTCATGCCAGTCTGGTTGTAGTAGTCGTGACCAAACCACGATCCACTCCCGTCCTCGTTGAGGACGGCATTCCAGCTTCCGTAGCTACTGCCCCATGCGGTGTTTAAGGAGCCTATGGTGCCGTACTTTCCTTTGAGGTAACTTACCCACGCCTGCTTGGTGTAGAGGCTGGCAGGACCCGTGGCGGCGAGTTGTGCCGGATGCGGATAGCCGCCGCTGCCGTTACCTTTCAGAGCAAATACCATGTCCGTATCGCTCAAGGTTATGCCGATTACCCAAGGAGAGTTGGCGAAGCCCTGGGGGAAAATCGGATTATTCTTGCCCGTCACCTGAACGGTAAGTTCCGCTATGTTTCCCTGCGTCCAGCCGGGGTCGAAAACATCCAGAGTGTAGCCACAATAGCCGTGGAAGCCGTTTTGCCCTTGGCCAGCACAGATGTTACCGACCGGATTCGACAAGCCCAGATCGCTCCAGTGAATTACGACGTCGTTCCCGGAGCGCCAGAATACATAGAATGGCATCGGCGGCGTAGCGCCTGGACCCGAAGTTGTGGGAATCGGAAGAGTATAGGTCGAGGCGTAGATATCGAGCGAGTTGAAGCCGTAGCTCTCCATCCGATTCAGGGAGTGGGTGGCCCATAGTGACCAGTCGCCGCCGTATTTCGCCGCGCCTTGCTTGGAGACATAACCAAGGTCGGCATCATAGACCGCCAGTTGATAAAAGCTGTTGCAAGAAGGAGTGGCAAACAGCCATCTTCCACTTACCTTCAGCAACTGGAAGAATCCGGTGGGATTGCAGCCGGGAATGGGCGCTGCGCTCAGGCCGCCATACTGATCGAGATCGAGAACCACATTGAGAGTGAAGCTAAATGTTTGCTGCTGCGGAGGCTGAGAAGAATCGGTCACCAGCACTCCAAAGTTAAATTGGCCTACCGCCGTAGGTGTCCCGGTGATGTTGCCATTCTGGTCCATGGTCATGCCGGTCGGAAGGGCTCCCGATGTTAGCTGGTAAGTGTAGGGCGGCGTCCCGAAGGAAGACTGCAGGGTGTAAGAATACGCCTGCTCAAAATATGCGGTGGTCAAGCTCTGACCGGTTACCGTTAACGTAATGCTAGTGTTTTGCTGGATGCCTCCGCCATTGCCGGTCACGGTGACGGGAAAGGTGCCGGTGGGTGTGTTGCCGGCGACAGTGACGGTCATGGTCGAGTTACCCGAGCCGGGCGAAGGAATGGGATTCGGACTGAATTTCGCCGTCGTTCCCGATGGCAAACCCGAAGCCGAGAGACTGACAGCGCCCTTGAAACCACCACTGATGGTGCTCGTGATAGTGGACGTGCCCTTGTTTCCCTGTGCGATGCTGAGCGACGCCGGCGAAGCCGATAGCGTGAAGTTCGGCGAACTGGAGCCTTGCGACACTCCCAGGAATGCGATCGGAGTGAAATCTCCCGTGGCTTGGTTGGTTCCCACGACCATCGTCAATCGCGTGCCGGTTAGAGTCACCTGTTGACTAAGGTTATTTGCCGGCCATGCCGCTGCCGACCAGTCTTGCCCTGTCGCGTCATAAAAGTTGCCCAGATTGATAAGAGTTTCGGTCACGGTGGCCAGTACGGTGTTGCCATCCAGGAACTGAATTTGACATTTCTTCCAACAATCCAGATACGCTGTCATCGCCCATGGCCAGCGAAAGGTTATAGGTGCCAGGCGATGGCACGTCTACATAGAATGTCGCCGGCGAGCCGTTGGTGATGAGGTTGACGCCCGCCAGCCGCGGATCCACGTTCGAATTGCGGTTCCGGCCTTGCACGAGAGAGGTCTTCACCCAGCCGTACGTCACCCCGTTTCCTTTGGTTGGATAAGCCGTGGTGGCAAGTACGTAGGTGTCGCCGGGAGGATCGGTTACGAAGTTCGAGGTGCTGCGGAAGTCAAAGCCTTGCTGCCAGTTGCTGGCCGCTGTGACTGTCAGCGTCACGGTAGCATTGTGCTGGATGCCCCCGCCATTGCCGGTGACGGTAATGGGATAGGTTCCTGTAGGCGTGCTTCCGCCCACTGTGATGGTCATGGCCGAACTACCGGAGCCGGGTGCTGGGATCGTCTGTGGATTGAAACTTACCGTTGTGCCCGACGGCATGCCGGACGCCGACAGACTAATTGCGGCGTTGAAGCCGCCGCTGATGCTGGTGGTGATGGTCGAGCCACCCTGATTGCCCTGCTGGATACTGAGCGAAGCAGGCGAAGCGGAGATCGTGAAGTTCGCCGCCCCTGTCACAGTCAGAGTGACCGTAGTGTTTTGCTGGATCCCTCCGCCGTTACCCGTGACAACGATGGGGTAAGTTCCGGTGGGCGTACTTCCACCTACCGTGATGGTCATGGTCGAACTGCCGGCGCCCGGCGCCGGTATTGGGTTGGGATTAAAGCTCACCGTGGTCCCGGAGGGTACGCCCGAAGCCGACAACGCGATCGCGCTGTTGAAACCGCCACTGATGGTGGTAGTGATGGTCGAGTTTCCCTGATTTCCTTGCTGGATGCTGAGCGAGGCCGGTGAAGCTGAGATTGCGAAGTTGGGCTGCTGTTGCGCGGTTACCGTCAGGGTGACGGTGGTGCTTTGCTGTATACCTCCGCCGTTACCTGTAACCGTGATGGGATAGGTTCCCAGTGGTGTGCCGCCGCCAACCGTAATGGTCATCGAGGAGCTGCCCGAGCCCGGCGCAGGAATCGTCTGGGGATTAAAGCTTACCGTGGTGCCGGAGGGCACACCTGAAGCCGATAATGCGATCGCGGCGTTGAACCCACCACTGATCGTGGTAGTAATCGTGGATGTCCCCTGATTGCCTTGCTGGACGCTGAGTGAAGCAGGCGAGGCCGATATGGCGAAGTTTGGCGCGCCGGAGGCTTGCGCCACTCCGAGGAAGGCGATGGGTGTAGAGTCGCCCGAGGCGTTCTTCGTTCCCACTACAACCGTCAGACGCGAGCCCGTCACCGTTACCTGTTGACTGATGTTGCTGCCCGGCCAAGCTGCGGCCGACCAGTTGTTCCCCGCAGCATCGTAAAAGTAACCCAGTTTGGTTGACCCTTTGGTCACCGTTGCCAGTACGGTGTTGCCATCCTTAAACTGGATTTGGCATTGCACCCAGCACGCCTGGTATCCGGCATCCCCGAGCGCCAACGACAGGTTGTAGGTTCCGGGCGCAGGCAAATCCACGTAGAACGTCGCTGGCGAACCGTTGGTTGCGAAGTTGACCCCCGCCAGCCGCGGATCCAGCTTGGCATTACGGTCCCGGCCTTGCACCAGGGAGGTATTCACCCAGCCGAAGGTCACCCCGTTCGCCGTAGTTGGATATTTCATAGTGGGCAGGACGTAGGTGTCGCCCGGAGGATCCGTCACGAACGCTGCTGAGTTGCGGAAGTCGAACCCTTGCTGCCAGCCGCCCGCCGCGGCGGCACTCAAAGACAATAAAAGCGAGAAGAAAATTAGTAGGCAGGGGAAACGAAGTGTGCGTCTGTTCGCCGAAGTGGAATCCATAGTCGCTATGCGCTGACCTTCTGCAGGACTCGCCGTGATCTCCTCCTCGGAGAAGAGTTCAGGCGAATGCCTACTCCTAAGTTGTGGTGTACCTGTAACCACAATATAGTTGTGTGAGGTTCAATTCCTTAGGGGGTGGTATACAAAATTTACACTAAGGTAACCTCTCGTATTGTTACCTTCCTGCTATGCCTTACTTGTACAATCTGATTTATTGTCAGGGCGGGACTAGTTTGGGAAGCTACCGCAGGGAACAATATTCAATTGACGGGCGCAAATAGACCGGGGGGCACGGTTGATGGTAGATTGAGGCGCCTGTCTTCCGTCGCTTTCTATACGGCAGGGGAGGTGTAACTATGTTGGAGTCGGCTATTTAAGCAGGGTTGGCCCATCTTTGGCTCAACGTCGAGAATTCCGGTAAATCTTCGGAGTCGCTATCTACAAGAGGAAAAACCGAGCCTACGTCCGCGCCTCAGACTTGGGGGCAACACGCAGAATCTGTGACAATGTGTCTGGCCATCGTGCAAGAAGTTGTTGTCCCAGCATACTTTCAGTCTTAAGAACATGCTGTTGCAGGAGTCCGCGAACCATGTCCTGTTCCCGGCAATCGCAGTCATCCAGCAAGCTGGCTTCAACAAATTCGGGATGTAATTTCTGATGAGTTTCGAAAGTGTTGTCCGGGTTCCAGACATATGCCACGCCGCCCGTCATGCCCGCACCGAAGTTTCTTCCCGTCGTGCCCAGGATGATGACGAGGCCTCCGGTCATGTACTCACAGCCGTGCTCGCCGACGCCTTCCACCACCGCGGTCGCCCCGGAATTACGGATGGCAAAGCGCTCGCCTGCACTTCCGGCCGCAAACAAGAAGCCTGCAGTCGCGCCATACAACGCGACATTTCCCAGGATTACCTGCGAGTCGCCAGCACGACCTAACTGCCCCGAGGGGCGCAGAATGAGTTCGCCGCCAGAAAGGCCTTTGCCAACATAGTCGTTCGCCTGACCCTCCAGCACCAGGGTCATACCTTCGCCGGCGAAGGCGCCGAAGGATTGTCCTGCGATGCCGTGCATCCGAAAGCTGAGCGCCGGCGTTGTTATCTCCTGACGGCAACGCAGCAGAGTTAACTCTCCCGCCAGACGCGCACCCAGGCAGCGGTCTTCGTTCTTCACCGCCACGTTGTACTCGAATGCCCGGCCTGCGACCGCCGCGGTCAGAGCAGGTTTTACCCACGTGTCATCCAGGGGAGCATGATCTTCGGGACGCGAGTTGGGCCGGCCTTGCCAGTGGAGCGGGCCGTGTTCTGGGGCAGCCAGTACGGCCTGCAAGTCGAGGTTGCCCTCCCATCGAACCTGTTGCAGCAGGTCTGTGCGTCCGATCGCCGATTCCAGCGAGGGAAGTCCCAAAGCTGCCAGCAACCGTTGCAGGTCTTCGGCAAGATTGAGGAAGAAACGGACCACGTTCTCCGGTTTGCCGCGAAACTTGGCCCGCAATTCGGGGCGCTGGGTCGCAATCCCGGTGGGACACGTGTTGAGATGGCATTGCCTCGCCATGTCGCATCCGATCGCGACCAGAACGGCTGTGCCGAAGGAGAATTCGTCGGCGCCCAGCAAAGCTCCTATGAGTACGTCGCGCGCATTGGAGAACCCGCCGTCCACCCGCAGCCGCACCCGGCCGCGCAGACCGTTGTGGCAGAGCACTTGTTGTACTTCCGCCAAACCAAGCTCCCACGGACTTCCTGCATACTTGATGCTGCTCAGAGGCGAAGCGCCGGTGCCGCCGCTGTGCCCGGCGATATGAATGTAGTCGGCATAAGCTTTCGCTACACCCGCGGCTACCGTGCCCACACCGAGTTGCGAGACCAGCTTGACGCCCACCGCTGCGCGCGGATTGATGCGCTTCAGGTCATAAATCAATTGCGCCAGGTCCTCGATGCTGTAGATATCGTGATGCGGCGGTGGACTGATCAGCGAAATTCCGGGCTGGGCGTGGCGCAGCTTTGCGATGAGTTCGGTGACCTTGTGGCCGGGAAGCTGACCGCCCTCACCGGGTTTCGAGCCCTGCGCAATCTTGATCTCCAACTCCTCCGCGTGCGCCAGATATTCAGCGGTCACCCCGAAGCGTCCGGAGGCAACCTGCTTGATCTTGTTGTTGCGCGGCAGAAAGTTAATCGGGGCGTCGGGCTCGACTCGGTAGGCCACCGGATCTTCTCCGCCTTCGCCGGTATTGGAGCGGCCGCCCAACTGGTTCATCGCCAGAGTTATGGTTTGGTGCGCCTCGGGACTGAGAGAACCAAGAGACATGGCGCTCGACACGAAGCGCCGAACCAGGCTGGTGCGTTGCTCGATCTGATAGACAGACAGGCGCGGACCGGCAGGACGCAGCTCCAGCAAGTCACGCAGCACCGATGGGTCAGCATCTTCGCCCGTGCCTCGGTAGGCAGACCAGGCCTCGGCATGCGAAGGCGCGGTGGGTGCCGCCAGCACCGCACTCTTTGCCGCGCCTACCGCGATCTGGAGATGGCGGGTTCGCTGCGGCTCCCACATGTGGGTTTCCGCGGCCTCGTCGCGGCGGAAGCGGATCCATCCGTAGTCGGGCAATTCAGGGGAGGGATTCTCTGCCGACCAGGAGGCGCGAATCGCATTCTCGATTTCCTGGAATCCCCATCCTCCCAGCGGCGACGGGCTGCCGGGGAAGCAGCGGTCGACCACACTGTCATCGAGTCCGAGGATGTCGAACAATTGCGCTGCGCGGTAGCTGTCCAGAACAGAAATGCCCATCTTCGACATCACCTTGGCCAAGCCCGCCTGCAACGCCTTCAATAACCGGGCTTCGCCCTCCGTACCGGCCAGGTTGCGGGCCGTCTGCAGCGTCAGCCATGGACAAACTGCGCCTGCCCCATATCCGATGAGCACGGCGGCGTGATGGACGTCGCGGCAATCGCCAGCCTCCAGCGCCAAGCCTGCCTTGGTGCGCAACCCGGCTGCGACCAGCGCGTGATGGACAGCACCGGTGGCCATCGCCATCGGAATGGGCAACGCCGCCGGTGACGCCGAGCGGTCGGTCAGCACCAGGATTCGGGTCCCTTCGCGCACCAGTTCAACGGCACGGTCACGAAGGCGTTCAATCGCATTCTGTAGGGAATCGTCTTGCGTGAAGGTGCAATCCAAAGCAGACAACGGCAGATCGTCATGCATCGGATAGACATCCTGCTGCAACGCCGCCATCTGTCCCAGTGATAGAAATGGCGAAGGCAGCACCAGGCCGGGCAGCGGCGCATGCTTGTCGAGCAAGTGCGGCCACGGCCCAAGCCGCGTACGCAGCGAAACCACACAGGATTCTCGGAGCGAGTCGATGGCCGGATTCGTAACCTGCGCGAACCGTTGACGGAAGAAACCATACAGCGGCCGCGGCGTGCGCGCCAGCGGCGCAATCGGCGTGTCGTCGCCCATCGACCAGGTGGCTTCCTTGCCCTCCAGCGCCATGGGCGCAACCACCATCTTCAGGTCCTCGCGCGTGTATCCGAATCCGTGCTGCAGGCGCGTGATCTCCTTCTCGGATAGAACGGAGACAGACTCCGGCGCGGGCTCCAGCGGAATGTCATCAATCAAAGTGGTGTAGGCCGTCAGTTCATCAAAGTAGCGGTCGAGTCCCTCGCCCTCCAGCACCTGCTTCTGTTCGAGGTTGAGCAGAATCATTTCCCCGGGTCCGAGCCTTCCGCTATGCACAATCGCGTTGGGACTGACGTCAGCCAGGCCAACCTCGGAGCCGGCAACCATCAACCCAGTGTCCGTGATGACGTATCGGCAGGGGCGCAAGCCATTGCGGTCGAGCGCCGCGCCCAGCAGGCAGCCGTCGCTGAATACCAATGCCGACGGCCCGTCCCACGGCTCCATGCAATCCGCGTGATAGCGATGGAAAGCCGTCTCTTTCCCGTAGGCGGCAGGCGGCAACATCATTCGGACCGCCTCGGCGACGTTGCGGCCATGGTTCGCCAGCAACTCCGCGATCTCGTCCAGGCTCATCGAGTCGGAGGCATCGTCGGTGAGGATGGGCTCGCATTCCGGGGGCAAGGTTGCGCGGCGGGTTTCGATGTGTGCGCGATTGCCCCAGATGGTGTTGATCTCACCATTGTGTGCCAGCATACGCAGCGGTTGCGCGCGATGCCAGGACGGCAATACGTTGGTCGCATATCGCTGATGGAAGATAGCGAAGGGCGTTACGAATTCATGGCACTGCAGATCGGGATAGAAGTCATGCAGTAGTCGTCCGGCGCACAGCGCCTTGTACACTACGGTGCGCGTCGAGAGCGAGCAGACATAGCTTGTCGCGGACTGCCGTTCGAACGCCTTGCGCGCCAGATAGAGACGATGCTCAACTTCAGCTTCGTTCCACTCCGTTCCGTCCGGCACTGTGATCAGCGCCTGGCGAATGACAGGAACGGAAGCCAGCGCAAGTTTGCCCAACACCTTTGGCCGGGTGGGAACATCGCGCCACGTGAGCCATTGCAGCCCCTGGGCGGAGATGCATTCCTGGAAGCAGCGGGCATCCTGGTCCGCCGCGGCTTCTTTCTTCGGCAGAAACAGCATTCCGACCGCGAGCGGCCGCTCCGTCGGCAGCGTTATGTCCGATTGTTTCAGGAGAAAGGCGCGAGGGACTGCGCACAGTATGCCCACACCATCACTGCTCTTGCGATCGGCAGCCACGGCGCCACGGTGCGCCAGGCGCCCTAACGCTGTCAGTGCAAGACGAAGGATGTCGTGAGTAGCGCGGCCACGCAGGGTCGCAACAAATCCGACTCCGCACGACTCGTGATCGAAGCGAGGATTGAGGAGGGACCGACCTTGGGAACCGATGCTACTCCGTCCCATATTCCACTATACGGTGAAACTTTGTTGGTTGAGAAGTGAGAGAGAGACTGGTGGACGTGCTTCAGGCAGCGTGCGCCGCCACCGTCTATTGTAATCCAACCACGCCGGCAAGAACTAAGTCGAATGGCGAGAGCGGCTCTTCATGCGCTGCCGCAATTCTTCGCTCCCACGTTGTCACAGCGCGGGCCCGAATGAGCGGTTACAATTCTGGATTGCGTCTTGGGTTGGGAAACGCCCAGACAACGTCCGCACAAGGAAACTCAACCAGATTGCCTGTCACTACAAAGTACCGCACCCTGGTGGATGCGTTATTGTCAGCGCCGGCGGACCGGCCTTTCGTAACCTCATGGATCGACGAGGACGAACAGGAAATGGCCACCTTTGGCGAGTTCCGTCGCAGGGCGCGCGTCCAGGCCCTGCTCCTGAAAGACAGTGGCGTGTCTGCCGGCGACCGCGTGGTGCTCATCATGCCGCAAGGCATCCCGCTGATGGCGACCTTCGTCGGAGCCATGATGCTGGGCGCCGTGCCCGCTATCCTGGCCTATCCGAACTTCAAGGTTGAGCCGGCAAAGTATCGCTTCGGATTGGCGGGTGTAACGGCGAACCTGCATGCGAAGGTGGTGGTCATCGACAACGAGTTTCCCGATGATCTGCTCGGCCATGTGACTTTAGGTGAGGCCCGGCTGCTGCGAGCCGCCGATCCCGGCGTTGCGGATGACGACGCGGAGTTGCCCGATCCCGGCAATCAGCCGGACTCGCTCGCGTTCATCCAGCATTCGGCTGGAACTACCGGTTTGCAGAAGGGGGTGGCGCTGACCCATGGCGCGGTTTTGCGGCACCTCGAGCATCTCTCCGCGGCCCTGAAGCTCGACGAAACGCGCGACATCGTCTATAGCTGGCTGCCGCTGTATCACGACATGGGCTTGATCGCCTGCTTCATCCTGCCTATGGTTTGTCATCTGCATGTCGTCATGCAGTCCCCGCTCGACTGGGTCATGCATCCCGACACGATGCTGCAGATATTCACCGACTACAAATGCACGCTGGCATGGCTGCCGAACTTCTCGTTTCAGTTCGTGCCACGCCGTACTCCCCGGGAGCGCTGGTCGAATTACGACATGTCGTCAGCGCGCGCCCTCATCAACTGCTCGGAGCCCGTACGGGCCTCGAGCATGAACGAGTTCTACAGCGCGTTTGCGTCGCGCGGGCTGAACCAGTCGGCGCTGCAGGCGTCCTACGCGATGGCCGAGAACGTATTTGCAGTTACGCAGACGGGCATTCATGGCAAGCCAGGACCGCAGGTGATTTGGGCCGATGGACAGCGCTTTCGCGCCGAGCACTTCATCGCGCCCGTCGGAGAAGGTGCACCGGGTGCGGTATCGTTCACCTCATCGGGCCAGCTGTTGCCCGGCAATCGAGTGCAAATCGTGTCGGACTCCGGTAAGGTGCTGCAGAACGGTTATGTCGGCGAAATCGCCATCCAAAGCGACTCACTCTTCCAGGGATACTACAATCGCCCCGACCTCACCGGAAAAGCAATTCGTGACGGGTGGTATTATTCGGGCGACTTGGGCTTCTATCTCGACGGCGAGCTTTACGTCATCGGTCGCAAGAAAGACCTGCTGATCATCGGCGGCGAAAACATTTACCCGCAGGACATCGAAGAAATAGTGTGCAGTCATCCGGCAATTCACGATGGCCGCGCCATTGCCCTGGGCGTGTTCAATCCCGATCTCGGAACGGAAGACATTGTCGTGGTTGCCGAGGTAGAAGCCGAAGAGCTCCTCCAGCAGGCCGACGACATCGAGCGCGAAATCCGCAGCAATGTCGTGGCCAACATGGGAGTGGCCGTAAGGACGATTATCCTCAAGCCTCCGAAGTGGATCGTCAAGAGCACCGCCGGCAAGGCCGCGCGCTCCACCACGCGCGAAAAGCTGCTCAAAGAGCATCCGGAATTGGCAGTGGAATAATTTTGATAGCTGACGGGCGTCCGCGAGATGAACGATTCACCGATTTTGAAAACTTTTCTCAGCGGCCACGTCGCCGTCCTGGTGGGCGATATCACGAAGCAGCACGTGGACGCAATTGTGAACGCTGCTAACTCAACGCTGCTCGGCGGAGGTGGCGTTGACGGCGATATCCACGACGAGGGCGGGCCGCAAATCCTTGAGGAATGCCGGGAGATTCGTCGCACACTGCACCCGCAGGGCCTTCCCGTCGGCGAGGCTGTCATAACATCGGCCGGACAACTGCCGGCGCGTCATGTCATCCACACGGTTGGGCCGATGAAAGGCATGTGGGGCGACCGCGACGCCGAAAAGCTTGCGGACTGCTATCGCAACTCCATCGCTTTGGCAGCTCAGCACAACCTTCGGTCGATCGCTTTTCCTGCCATTTCAACCGGGATATACGGTTATCCTCAAGACCAGGCCGCCGTGGTGGCATCGGAAGCCATCGAGAGCGCTCTGGCAGACTATAGTGTCGTCGAAGACGTGCGTCTGGTGTTTTACACGCCCCGTGACGCCCAGATCTTCCTCGAGAACCATAAGTTCACCGCTGCCTAGCCTGCTAGCGTGCAGCTGCGCTCAAAGTTCATGCCGGACATGTGCCTTTTTGAAAGTCGCGGAGTTGGGAATAACAACAAGAAGCAACTTACGATAGGGAGAAACGACGCGTGACACCTGAAGCCCAGCAGATGATTGACCAGGTCAGTGAAACTCATCAGAAAACCCAGATCTGCAGATCGACGAAAACACGCCGCTGGTTTCGTCCGGTCTGATCGATTCGATGGCGCTTGTGGACTTGCTTATCAAGCTCGAAGACATTACCCACCTGCGCATCCCCGCGGGTAAAGTGCAGCCCAAGGATATGAACACCGTGGCGTTGATGTTTGCTACGGCGCAGCGCGTGGGCAAACCCAGGAAACAGAATTAGGCCCCTATTTTCTCTTGTCTCCCTTGATCAGGATCGAGTGGCGTACCGGCACGATCGCTCCGCGGCTGGGATCGGCGGCCTGCTGGGCGCGCGCCATGACTTCGTTGCGGACATAGGAGACGAAATCCGCCATCTGGCGCTGCATCTCGTCCATCCGTTCACGCATTTGCAGGATGATGGCGATGCCGGAGATGTTCACGCCCAGGTCGCGCGCCAGGGAAAGAATCAACTCCAGTCGCTCCAGGTCCTGGTCGGTGTAGAGGCGCGTGTTGCCTTCGGTACGCGACGGCTTCAGCAGTCCTTCGCGTTCGTACAGGCGCAAGGTCTGCGGATGAATGCCGTACATCTCTGCCACTGCGCTGATCATGTACGCGCCTTGCTTCTTACGCTTGGCCATAATCCTCTCGCGTTATTGCATACATCAGGTGCGGCAATCCATGAAACATCACCTGGCGCTCGACCTTCATTCCGTTTCGCTCCGCCACCTGCCGGGAAGGCAGGTTCTCGGCCCGGATAAGCGAGACGATTTTCTGCGCGCGCAAGTTGCCGAAAGGCATAAGTCATGCAGCCGCGCGCTGCCTCGGTGGCGTAGCCGTGCCCCCAGTGGTCGCGACGCAAGTGATATCCCACCTCCAGCACCCGGTCGCCTTCAACTTCCTGCAGCAGCAATCCGCAATTGCCGATAACCTCGCCAGTCGCCTTCAGAACCACCGCAAATAAACCGTAGCCGTCGGTACGGTAACGTTCCAGGCTACGATCGATCCAGCGTTGAGCATCATCACGCGTCAGCGGCTGTGGATAGTACTTCATTGCCTCGGCGTCGCCGATGACCGCAAACATGACTTCAACGTCGTCGGTCGTCAGATATCGTAAGAATAGCCGCTCAGTTTCTAGCACGACGTGCGGGCGCGATCGTGGTTGCGGGGTCGCCGGCATGGTCACACCTGCTTCCACAATTCCTCGCGCGGGTCTTCCGGATTGAGCTTCGCCAACTCGCGCAGGATCTCCTTCGATTTTTCATCCCGCACGTTCGGTGGAACGATCTTGATTTCCACGATCTCGTCGCCGCGAGCGCCTTCTTTCACCGCCGACGGTACGCCTTTCTCGCGCAGCCGCAGCTTCTGGCCGCACTGCGTGCCCGGCGGGACCTTCAGCAGCGTGCGGCCGTCAATGGTGGGCACTTCGATCTTTCCGCCCAGTCCGGCTTCGGTGAAGGTCACCGGAACGGTGAGATAGATGTCGTCGCCGTCGCGCCGGAAGACCGGATGCTCGCCGGCGCGCACGATGATGTAGAGATCGCCTGCGGGCGCGCCCATGGTCCCGGCATTGCCACGGCCCGGGAGGCGAATACGCTGGCCATCGCGAGTGCCCGGCTTGATGCGCACCTCCAGCGACTCGGTGTGTTCGACCCGGCCTTCGCCGTGGCAGACATTGCACACCGCGCGGTTCTTGCCGCTGCCTCCGCAGCGCGGGCAGGTCACGTTGAACTTCATGCTGCCGCTCTTCTGCGTGATCTGTCCCTTGCCTTTGCATTGCGGACAAACGCCGGGACTCTCGATGTAGCCTTGCCCGTGGCAGTTGCTGCAGACCTCCAGGTGCGGGATGTTCAGCTTCATCACCGTGCCCTTGATCGCCTGCCAGAAGCCAACGTTCACCTGGTATTCGAGATCACCGCCCGGCTCGGGCGCTCCGCCATGTCCTGCGGAGCACCGCCTCTGAAGATGTTGGAGAAGATGTCGCGGAATCCGCCACCGCCCCCGGCACGGCGTCCAGCTGCGCCTGCGCCCTCGGCGAAGTCGTTGAAGTCGAAGCCGCTGAAGTCGAACGGCACTTCCTGCGTCGTGGTGCGCGTTCCGCCGCGCCTGTGCCCGGACCGCCGAATCCGCCTGCACCAAACCCTCCGCCGCGCGCGTAGGCCTCGGCCGCCGCCGGGTCGATGTTGTCGGAGTAGAAGCCGAGCTGGTCGTAGATCTTGCGCTTCTTGGGATCGCTGAGGACGTCGTTGGCCTCGGAGAGCGTCTTGAACTTTTCTTCCGCAGCCTTGTCGCCGGGATTCACGTCGGGGTGATACTTGCGCGCGAGCTTGCGGAACGCCTTGCGGATCTCGTCCGCCGAGGCCGTCTTCTTGACCCCGAGGATGCCGTAATAGTCCTTGTCCTTGTTGGCGGTGGGCATGCGATTGGGCCGTTAGCTTCTAGCCATTTAGCGTAGCATTTCAGTTGATGATTGCTGATCCCGCGTCTCCGACCGGGACAACCACATTGGCGACGAACCCAAATGTCGTCGCTGATCACCGGAATCGCCTTCACCGCGCCCAAGCTGGGCGTCAGCAAATACCAGCGATGATCGTCGCTGTTAAAACTTAACATGTAGGACTGATGGTTTACTTCGAATCGCAAGTTACTACCTCGAAACCCTTTTGTTTCTGGCTCGGGCTCACGCCATCGCTACTTTGTGTCGCCGGCTGAAGCCGGCTCGGTTTGATTTTCTCGCCTACCCAGGGCTTACGCCCTGGGCTAACTGCGCCGCCGCCGCTTCGCGGCTGGTTTTTACGCCTCAGCCCACCTCGCCAAATAGTGAGCCCGGCTAACGACGCACTGAACGAACGTGCCGCCGAGTTTGTGGCAAGGGGCGCACCCGGCGCCCCTTTTGAAAAAAACTAGTTGCTAACGGCTAGCTGCTAGTTACTTCTTCTCGTCCACGTCCACGTACTCGGCGTCGATCACGCCTTCGTCTTTCTTCTTCTCGCTCGCCGTGGGCCTCTCCGTTTCCACCCGGAGCCGGACCGCCCGGTGGCGGCTGCTGCGCCGAGGTGGCCTTGTACATCGCCTCTGCCAGCTTGTGCGAAGCCGAAGTCAGGTTCTCCCGCGCCTTGTTCATGGCAGCCGAGTCGGTGCCTTCCAGCGCCTTCTTGGCATCGGCCAGCGCGTTCTCAACGTCGGCCCGCTCCTGCCCGGAGATCTTGTCTCCGTGCTCGCGCAGCATCTTCTCGATGCTGTACACCATGCCGTCGAGCTGGTTGCGCGCTTCCACTTCCTCGCGCTTGGCCTTGTCTTCGGCAGCGTGAGCGTCGGCGTCCTTCGCCATGCGCTCGACTTCGTCCTTGCTCAGGCCGGAAGACGACGTGATCGTGATCTTCTGGTCCTTGCCCGTGGCCATGTCCTTGGCGTTCACGTTCAGGATGCCGTTGGCGTCGATGTCAAACGTGACTTCGATCTGCGGCACGCCACGCGGGGCCGGAGGCAGTCCGGTCAGGTGGAACTTGCCGAGAGTGCGGTTGTCGCGCGCCATCGGACGTTCGCCCTGCATCACGTGCACCTCAACCGACGTCTGGCTGTCAGCCGCGGTGGAGAACATCTCCGACTTCTTGGTCGGGATGGTCGTGTTGCGCGGGATCATCGGCGTCGCCACGCCGCCCATCGTTTCGATGGAGAGCGTCAGCGGAGTGACGTCGAGCAGCAGCAGGTCTTTCACCTCGCCGCCCAGCACGCCGCCCTGAATGGCAGCACCGATCGCAACCACTTCGTCAGGATTGACGCCCTTGTGGGGCTCCTTGCCGAAGACTTCCTTCACCAGTTGCTGAATGCGGGGCATGCGCGTCTGGCCGCCGACCAGCACGACTTCGTCGATCTTGTCGGGCGTAACGCCGGCGTCCTTCAACGCAGCCTTACAAGGACCGATCGAGCGGTCGATGATGTCCTTCACCATCTCTTCCAGCTTGCCGCGAGTCAGCGTCTTGACCAGGTGCTTGGGACCGCTGGCATCCGCCGTGATGAACGGCAGATTGATTTCGGTCTGCATCGTGGTCGAGAGCTCGATCTTGGCGCGCTCGGCCGCGTCGCGCAGACGCTGCAACGCCATTTCGTTGCCCTTGTCGCGCAGGTTCAGGCCTTCGTCCTTCTTGAACTCGTCAATCAACCAGTCCACGATGCGCTGGTCGATGTTGTCGCCGCCCAGGTGGGTGTCGCCGTTGGTGGACTTCACCTCGATGACGCCTTCGCCGACTTCCAGGATCGAAATGTCGAAGGTTCCGCCGCCGAAGTCGTACACGGCGATGGTCTCGTCCTTCTTCTTGTCGAGTCCGTAGGCCAGCGCGGCCGCCGTCGGCTCGTTGATGATGCGCTTCACTTCGAGGCCGGCAATCTGGCCAGCGTCCTTGGTCGCCTGGCGCTGTGCGTCGTTGAAATACGCCGGGACCGTAATGACGGCGTCGTTTACCGTCTCGCCCAGGTAGTCCTCAGCCGCCTTCTTCAGCTTCTGCAGAATGAAAGCCGAGATCTGCGGCGGGGTGTATTCCTTGCCCTGCGCCATCACGGCCACGTGATCGCCCGACTGCACCACCTTGTACGGCACCATCTTCATCTCTTCATTGACCTCGTCGTAGCGACGTCCCATGAAGCGCTTGATGGAGTAAATGGTGTTTTCCGGATTGGTGATGGCCTGCCGTTTGGCGACCTGTCCTACCAGCCGCTCGCCATTCTTAGTGAAAGCGACGACCGACGGCGTCGTTCGTCCACCTTCTTCGTTGGGGATGACTTTGGGCTCGCCGCCTTCCATGACGGCGACCACCGAGTTGGTGGTACCCAAGTCAATTCCGATAATCTTTCCCATTGCAGCACCTTCCTAAAGGTATAGCAGTCCGTAAGTTACTGATAATAAATAAACTTGACTGCAGCTCAAGGCCTTATAGCAGAACGACTATAGAACCTTGAGTGAGTTATTGTCAATGGTTAGATGTGGTTGGAAGGCGGGCAGTTGCAGGATTTTGAGGGCGTATCGAGGGGAAGCGGGGATTTCGCCCAGGAGCTAGAAGTCAGTCGGCCCAGGATTATAGCTTGATGTCGCAATCCTCGAAATCAGCAATGTCGCGCGTGGCGAGGGTAGCGCCGAGAACCAGCGTAATGGCCGCAATCTGGGCATCGGCCTGACCTATTGGTTTGCCTAAAGCACGACGTCGGGCGGCAATCCCGGCGAAGGTCCGAGCGGCACCGCTGTCAAACGCAAGGACACGGCCGTCAAAATCGTGCTCGAATATCGTTTCGGCTAACTCCTGCAATCCCGCCCGACGCTTGCCTACGCTCAGCAGCTCGATGCCAAGAAAAATTTCGGCTTCGGTGATGGCAGTCGTGAAGAGCTCGGCTTTCGGATAGCTCCTCGCCCATTTGAGGACCGCCGGGGAAGGCGTGGGGCGCATTAACTCGGAAACGACATTCGTGTCGAGCACGATCATTTCGAAAAGTCCGGAGGCTCGCGAATCGAATCGCGCTTCGGGATCTCCAGTTCGACACCACCGAATTGCGCTACGCGCCTACGAATGGAGTCCGCCAGATTGTCCTTTTCCGGCCTTACCGTGGTTAGGGCAGACCGTAAGATTTCCCTCGCTTCTTCTTCCATAGAGCGGCCGTGGCGTGCAGCCCGGACGCGCAATCGGGCCTTGGTTCTCTCATCTAACTGGCGAATGGTCAAAGTTGCCATGCAGTCAATGCTATCATTGCTGGCAGTGATAGCACAACAGGATAGGCGAGCCCGCGGAGCCTACCCGGAACATGCACACGTCGCCGGTCGTATATGGTTGCATGAGAAATCGCTTCGCTCTGCAATCTATCCTGTGCATGCTGCCCTGGCTGTGCGTAACTGCCGTTCAGATACAGGCGCAAACCGCGAAGAATCCGCCTGCACCTGATCCGCTCTTTCAGACCGTTGCCGCCCTCGACACCGCGCTCTTCGATGCCTATAACCGATGCGACCTGGATAAGCTAGGCTCGATGGTTGCCGACGATCTGGAGTTCTATCACGACAAGACCGGACTCTCCGTCGGCAAGCAGAAATTCCTCGCGGCTATCCAGACAGAACATCTGCGGCAAAGTGCGAAGGGACCTGGTGCCTGGAACTCTGGAGGTTTACCCCATCAAGGACTATGGTGCCGTCGAGCTCGGGACCCATCGCTTTCACCATCCCGGGCATGACGATACCGAAGGCAGTAGGCGAGGCAAAGTTCGTGACGCTGTGGCAAAACCAAGGCGGGGTCTGGAAGATCACCCGTGCTATCAGCTACGATCACGTTCCTGCGCCCAAGTGACAGACGTCTCCAAGATGCGGCGTGTACAAGCGGCGCGGATTTGCCCAGACTTTCCTCAGGCTCCGAGCCGAACCAGTTCCGTCGTGTGCTTGAGCTGGCCACAGGCGGCGTAGATGTCGCGGCCGCGCGGGCGCCGGATGAACGCCGGAATGCCCGCTCGCGTCAGGACGCTTTGAAAGGCAAGCGACTCGATCTGCCGAAGGCGTGGAGAAGGGAATCTCCGGACCCGGATTCAAGGCGATCAGGTTCACCTTGGCGCGCAGACCGCGGATGAGCTCGACCATCTCGCGCGCGTGCTGCACGCCGTCGTTCACGCCGCCCAGCAGGACATACTCGAACGTGAGCCGCTCGCGATTGCGCAGCGGAAACTCGCGAAGGGCGGCCATCAGCTTCTCGATCGTCCACTTCTTTGTGATCGGCATGACCTCGCGTGCGCAGGGCTTCGTTGGGCGCGTTCAGCGACACCGCCAGCTTCGGGCCGAACCGGCTCAGCTCCGAAATCGGCGATGCGCGGCACGATGCCCGAGGTCGAAACCGTCATGCGCGACTCCGGAATACCGACCGCTTCGACCAGCAGCCGCACCGCCTGCATAAAGTTGTCGTAGTTCAGGAAAGGCTCGCCCTGGCCCATGAAGACCAGGTTTACCCGGTCGCGCTCCATTTCGACCTGCTGGTCGTTCAGGACCGCTAGTATCTGCCCGACGATCTCGCCTGCACTTAGATTGCGTTTCAACCCCAGCAATGCGGTCATGCAGAACGCGCATTCTACCGCGCAGCCCACCTGGCTGGAGACGCAGATGGTGGCGCGGTCCCAGCGACCTCGAGAAGTTTCGGAGGATCGCCCAGATATAGGGGTCCCCTTCGGCAGGCTCAGGGCAGGCTTTCGACTCCGTTCGTCCGCCGGCGGACTCACTCCGCTCAGGATGACAAGAGATAGCTACAATCGGCCCGCCTTGGCTGAGTGCTGAGTGCTGACGGCTGAATGCTAGATCTCGCAGCTCCGCATCGCCATCTTCAGAGCCATCGCCGGCTTCGCCTCCATCACCTTCAGGCATCCAGACCGTCTCGACGCTCTGACCATCGGAGAATCCCAGCAGGTAGCGGACGGTTCCGTCGGTAGAGACGAACTTTTTCTCGATCCGCGGGAAAACCGACCGAGTAGCCCAGCCTCCGTCAGTTGTTTGCGGAAGGCAGAAGGCAGGGTGGTGAACTGCTCCAGCCCCGACCACCTTTGCCGGTATAAACCGTCCAAGAGTTGGCGAAGGCGGTACGGAGCCTGGCCAAAGCCCTCCACGACTTCCGTAAGTTGTTGAAGAGAAAGACTCAATAGTTCGGTATGTTGCGGCAGGCTCATGCATCCAATATGCTGGTCGGTTAGATTCCTGTGCGCCCGACGACGCTGCGGGCGAATTATCGAGCGAGAAACTATTTTATCCCGCGACCGGGCCCAACCAACAGGCAGGAATAGCAAACCGGGTCGCGAAGTTTAACAGGAGTACGCCTCCATCGAGCATGGAGCAAGAAGTACATGGTTGAAGAACTCCGCAACATTCAACGCGAGGTTTTGCCCAACGGGCTGACCATCCTGACCGAGCAGATGGACCACATCCGCTCCGTCTCCATGGGGATCTGGGTGAAGTCCGGCTCGCGCCACGAAGATCCGAACGTCAATGGCATCTCGCATTTTGTGGAGCACATGGTCTTTAAGGGTACGACCAACCGTTCCGCAGAGGACATCGCCCGGCAGGTGGACTCCATCGGCGGCAACATGGACGCCTTCACCGGCAAAGAAACCATCTGCTTCAACATCAAGGTCCTGGACGAGCATCTGCCGATTGCCGTCGACGTTCTGAGCGATATGGTCCTGCACCCCGTGTTCGACGCGAAGGAGATCACGCGCGAGCGCGGCGTCATCCTGGAAGAAATCAAGATGGACGAGGACAATCCGGACTACCTCGTCCATGAGATATTCACCCAAAATTTCTTCAAGGACCACCCGCTGGGCAAGCCGATCCTGGGAACCAAGGAAACGGTCCGTCGCTTCGATCAGGAGGCGACGCTGGGGTATTACGGCAGCAAGTTTGCTCCCAACAACCTGATTGTTTCGGCGGCCGGAAGTGTCAGCCATCACGAGTTTGTCGAGCTTCTGAGCAAGCAATTTGGGCAGTTGGTGGCTGGCTCCAACGGCTGGCACGACACGCCGCCCAAAATCAATTCGCGCATTATTCTGCGCAACAAGAAAGCACTGGAACAGGTGCAGATTTGTCTGGGGGTTCCGTCCTACCGCATCAGCCATGAGAAGCGCTACGTCTCCTACATCCTGAATACGCTATTGGGCGGCGGCATGAGTTCGCGGCTGTTCCAGAATGTCCGGGAAAAGCAGGGACTGGTCTATTCCATCTTCTCCGAGCTGAACCCCTTCCGCGATACCGGGCTGCTGTCGATCTATGCGGGCACGTCGCGCGAGTCGGCGCCCAAAGTAGTGCAGGCGGTGGTGAACGAGTTCCGCCAACTGAAGCAGAATGCCATCTCCGAGGAAGAGTTGAAGCGCGCCAAGGACCAGCTCAAGGGAAGCCTGATGCTGAGCCTGGAGTCCAGCACGGCGCGCATGTCGAACCTGGCCCGGCAGGAAATGTATTACGATCGCTTCTTCGGGATGGACGAAATCATCCAGCGCATTCAGGCGGTTACCATCGAAGACCTGCTGCAATCGGCAAATGAACTGTTCCAACCTGACTTGATTGCCGTCACCGTGCTCGGCAACCTGAATGGGCTGAAAATCACGCGTGGGTCGCTGGCGTGCTGAAAAGGTCAGCTTTTTTCCAGCGCGACCGTCCAATAACGAGGGGCGGCCTTTGACATCGGTTTGCGGCTGACGAATAATCTCGCTTGTAGGTTCCCGCAGGACGCGGCTTTCTCTCCCATGCAAAATCTGCTGCCGTGTTCCGCGGCGACGAACGTTCCGAGCTGACCCAGGAAGGTTACATCCATGCGCAGACGTAATCGTGATCGCGGCTTCACCCTGATCGAACTGCTGATCGTCGTCACCATCATTCTGATCATCGCGGCTTTCACCATCCCCAAGCTCACCAAGTCGCAGATTCCAGCACACGAAGCCTCGGCCATCGCCAGTATCAAGGCCATTAACGAAGCGGAGATGATTTTCGCCAGCACCCATCCAGACCAGGGGTTCACCGCGGACCTGGCGGTTCTGGGCGGCACAGCGCAAGGAGGCGGTGAGCAGACTCTCGACAACGTCACGGCCAGCGGTCGCAAGAGCGGCTACACCTTCACCTACACGCCGGGCGAAAAAGTCAACGGCGCCATTCGCTCCTACACCCTTACCGCCGTACCCGACCAGGTGGGCACCACCGGGCAGCGCAGGTTTTTCTCCGACGAATCGGGTGAGGTCCATTACAACGGAGGCGGCGTAGCCGACGCAGCCAGCCCGGTGCTTCAGTAGCGTACTGTGGCCGGGAGCGGGTCCATCCGGGTAGGTGCAAGGTATCGTGGCGAGCGACGAAGATAGTGTCAACCAGCGCTTGCCAGAAATGTTCCTCTAACGACTAGATTTTCCAATGTCAACTCCACAGTTTCGATTGCGGCGGACGATTCCCGGCCTCCTGCTCCTACTCTGCTCCGTTCGTCTCATGTCGCAAACTGACGTCCGCGCGCTGGCCGGCAAGGTGGACCAGCGCTACGACCACATGCACACCCTGGAAGCGCAGTTCACCGAAACCTATAAGGGCGCGGGCATGACCCGCACGGAAAGCGGCACGCTGCGGCTGAAGAAGCCGGGGCGAATGCGGTGGGACTACGATCAGCCACATCCCAAGTTGTTTGTCACCGATGGAAGCACGGCGTGGTTCTATGTTCCCGGCGAGCTTCAGGCACGCCGTACGCCTGTGAAACAGCTCGAAGACCTGCGCTCGCCGCTGCGTTATTTGCTGGGCAAAACCAAGCTTGAAAAAGAATTGGACGGCCTCTCGTTGGCCCCTGACGCCAAGCCCCTTAACCCAGGCGACGTAGTCCTGCGAGGAATTCCCAAGGGACTGCGGGAGCGAGTGGCGCAGACTTTGCTCGAAATCACTCCTGATGGCTTGATCTCGCGCATTGTCGTCGAAGAACTCGACGGCTCGGTGACCGAGTTTCGCTTTCTTCAGCAGCGCGAGAACGTCGAAATACCAGACCAGCAGTTCCACTTCGCGCCCCCGGCTGGAGTGGAGGTCGTGGCCGGAACGGAATTCATGGAATGAGCATTTGGCAATTAGCATTTGGCACTTGGCGATTGCAGGTAGCGGAAGCGACAGGCGGGAGAAAGGGCGTGGTCGCACCTAGTAACGACAGTCACTAAATGCTAATTGCTAACGGCTAAATGCTAGACTACCTCCAGACCCTCCAAGGAACCTTCTTATCTTTATGGCCGAATACGTAATCAGGATGGCCGACGAGCAAGGCCACATGCTGGAGCAGATGGAGCATGGGACCTCGGAGGTAGAAATCCGCGACCGCTTCGCCCAGCAGGGGTTCCTGGTCTATTCGGTCAAGCCGAAGGGTCTGCTCACGGCCGACCTCCGCCTGCCGCAACGCCGCAAAGTCCCGCAAGACCAGTTTGTCATCTTCAACCAGCAGTTCTTGACCTTGATTCATGCCGGCTTACCGATCATCCAGTCCCTGGAACTGCTGATTAAGCGGCAGCGCAATCCCTTCTTCCGTTCGGTATTGCAGAACGTGCGCGACCGGTTGCGCGGTGGCGAGTTGCTGTCGGAGGCATTTGCTGCCCAGAAAGTCTTTCCCAAGGTCTATACGACTACACTGCTGGCGGGCGAAAAGAGCGGCAACCTCGAAGAGGTGATGGCACGCTTCATTTCGTTTCAACGCCTGGCGGTAAGCTTTCGCAAGAAGCTGGTGGCCTCGCTGGTATATCCCACGCTGCTGGTTCTCATGTTGTTCGTGATGTTGACCTTCCTGATCACCTTTGTGGTGCCACAGTTCGCCAACCTGTATCACCAACTGGGCTCTGAGCTGCCTCCCATGACCGCGCTGATGCTGGCCATCGGCGTCAACGCCAAGCAATACTTTCCCTACGCGATGCTGGTGCTGGTCGGTGGCGGGTTCCTCCTCTGGCGCTGGATGAAGAGCGACAAAGGCGCCACGCAGATGGACCGTTTCAAGCTGAAGATACCCCTGCTGGGCGACATCTGGTTGAAGTACCAGGTGGCGGTCTTCTCGCGCATGCTCTCAACGCTGCTGTCGGGAGGTTTGCCGCTGGTGCCTTCGCTGGAAACTTCGGGCGAGTCTATGCAGAGTCACCTGATGTCGCACGGGATCGAGCAGGCTACCCGAGGGGTGCGGGAAGGGCAGAGTCTGGCCCACAGCCTGGAGCAAACCAAGGTTTTCCCGGAAATGTCGGTGGAGATGATGGAAGTTGGCGAATCCACCGGCGCCTTGCCGGCCATGCTGAATTCGGTAGCCGAGTTTTATGAAGAAGATGTGCAGAATGCGCTGGCTACCGCGATGTCGTTGATCGAGCCTATCATCCTGATCATCATGGGCGTGGTGGTAGCCTTTGTGCTGATCTCGCTCTATCTGCCGATTTTCAGCCTGGGCGCGGGAGGAATTCACTGAAGCAGTGGATAGTGGTCAGTGGCTAGTGGATAGTTTCAAGTCGAGTTGCAACAGTCATTCGCAACTGGAGCATGCAGATGAGCGTAAGAGCTAATGGCGCAAGAGCTGCGAGCGACGGCGAAGAGCGAGTTTTGGCTGAAAGCTGACGGCTGAAAGCTAACAGCGAAAGAGCGAAAGGCGAAAAGCGGTACCTATGGTAGACCCCAAGAAAACAATTTTTGTCGATGGTGGCAACGGAAGCCCAGCGACAACGCAAGACGAAGTGGAACACGGTAAAGATCTGGCGCATCGCTATCGTTGCGAGTTCGTGGACCTGAAGAACTTTCACATTCAGCACGAACTGTTTCGCAAGATCCCCGTGGACCTGATGTTCCGCTACAACTTCGTGCCGCTGGAAGACAGGCCGGACGGGCGGCTGGTTGTAGCCATTGCCGATCCCAGTCAGTTGATGATGATCGACGAGATCGGTCTCCTGCTGGGCCGGCGCATCACGACCAAGGTCGCCAGCCTGTCGCAGATCAACGACATCCTGAAGAAGACCGAGCAGTCGCAGCGCGTGCTGGAAGAAGCCAGCGAAGGCTTCGCTCTCGACGTCATCGCCGAAGATGAAGACTCCGACGAGACCATCTCGATCGAGAAGCTGACGGCGGAGACCGACATCAATCCCATCATCCGCCTGGTGGACACAACCATCTTTACCGCGTTGCAGCGGCGCGCCAGCGACATTCACATCGAAACCCGCGACGACTCCGTGGTCATCAAGTACCGCATTGACGGCGTGCTGCAGCAGGCGATGCAGCCCATCGCCAAAGAGCACCACTCCACCATCATCTCCCGTATCAAGGTGATGAGCGAACTCGACATCTCCGAGCGCCGCGTGCCCCAGGACGGGCGTTTTCGTGTGCGTTATCTTGGCCGCTCCATTGACTTCCGCGTCTCCATCATGCCTTCGATTCACGGCGAGGACGCCGTTCTCCGCGTACTCGACAAAGAGTCAATGAGCGAGAAGTTCCACAAGCTGACGCTCGACGTGGTCGGTTTCAGCGAAGAGGACCTGCACAAGTTTCGCCGCTACATCAAAGAGCCCTACGGCATGGTCTTGGTTACAGGACCAACCGGTTCCGGCAAAACGACCACTCTCTATGCGGCGTTGAACGAGATCAAGGCCGACGAAGACAAGTTCATCACCATCGAAGACCCGGTCGAATACCAGATTCGCGGCATCACCCAGATTCCGGTGAACGAGAAGAAGGGCCTTACCTTCGCCCGCGGGCTGCGCTCCATCTTGCGTCACGATCCCGACAAGATCATGGTGGGCGAAATCCGCGATACGGAAACTGCGCAGATCGCCATTAACGCCGCGCTCACCGGGCATCTGGTGTTTACCACCGTGCACGCCAACAACGTGGTGGACGTTCTCGGCCGCTTCTTGAACATGGGCGTGGAGGCTTACAACTTCGTTTCTTCGCTGAATTGCATCCTGGCGCAGCGGCTGGTGCGACTGGTCTGCGAGTTCTGCAAGAAAGAGGTGCACTATTCCGCGGAGGAATTGGAGGCCAGCGGATTGAATCCGCAAGAATGGGCGAGCATCCCGTTCTATGAAGGCGAGGGTTGCATCGAGTGCTCGGGGACCGGCTTCCGGGGTCGATCGGCCATCCACGAGTTGCTGGAGCTGACCGACAACGTGCGCGAGATGATTCTGGCCAAGCGGCCCGAGCAGCGAGATCCGGCGCGCCGCGCGTGATGAAGGAATGCATTTCCTTCGCGAGTCGGCGCTCGATCGAGTGAGGCGCGGCCTCACCACCTTGAAGGAGATTAACAAGGTCACGTTCATTGAGAGCACACGGTAGGAAGGGGCGATTTCGGGTAGTGCGACTGTCGAAATGAATCTATGGCCGCAACCGGAAATCCGATTCGGTGGCGGAACGGCAGTTCGAGGTGGGCGGAAATGAGCTGCGCAGCGGCGAGATTTGTGTTAGCCGCGGGCGTAAGAGACTGTGTCGCAACCGCGAATTCAATTTGGCGGTGGAACAAGACGATCAAAACGTGGTTCGAACCAGCCGCAGAGCGGCGGAATGATGTTAGGCGTGGGCGTAAGCCCGCGCGTGAATGGAAAATTATGTGAGCCGCGGAGCGGCGGCACTAGCACCGGCATGGCACCTTCGTAATCTTGACAGATGTGGCCGCGGCAGTACACTGGAAAGACTGGGCGCACGCGTGATCGAAGCTCGGTGGAGTATTTACTGATTAGCTAATCCGACTATAGATCATTGGTGATTGTAAGTTGTTGTTTTTCAATCATCTAGATGTAAGTCAAATAGAATCTATTAATTGCGGACACTTTTTTCGGCATCTCAGATTTTCAATGACTTACGAGGGATATCAACGACATAAGTCTTTTGATATGAATCATTAACGTATAACTCTTTTGCTATCTATCATTCACGAGGATTTATTGCCTAAGTTGTTGATTTCACGATCAGCGAGGAGGGGGAGGGGTAGCCAGACGGCATGACCTGTTCCCCATCGGCCAACGCAACCGGATTATTGCTGGCGGTTTATTAGAGAGTAAATGGCTGAACACCACATTTCCCGGCCCCGTCTTGCCTGCGAGATAACCGCCGAGCACGTGGTGACGGCGCGAGCGGGCGACGGTGGACAGACGCTGGCCGCCGCCGCTGCGCAGCGGCTGCCGGAGGGCGCGCTCACCCCGGGACTAGCGCAGGCGAATGTCGTCGCCCGCGACGTTCTGGTGGCCGCGCTGCGCGATTCGCTGGCCGCCGTGGCCAGCCGTTCGGGCGACCTCTGCCTGGTGATTCCCGATGCCGCCACGCGCATCATGCTGCTGGACTTCGATACCTTGCCTGACAAGCCGCAGGAAGCCGATGCGGTGGTGCGCTTTCGCTTGAAGAAGTCGCTGCCTTTTGACGTGGACCAGGCGTCGGTTTCCTTCGATCGCCAGGGCACGTCGGATCCCGTGAGGGTGGTGGCAGCGGTGACTCCGCGCGCCGTCTTGGAAGAGTACGAGTCGCTGGTCCGCGCGGCGGGCTACAATCCGGGCGCTGTACTGCCCTCGATGATCGCCGCCCTGGGTGTGGTGGATGCCTCGCGACCCACCATGGTCATCAAAGTCGAACGCGGGACCACGACCTTTGCCATCGTCGATCAAAACCAGTTGCGCCTCTATCGCGCTCTGGAGAATGGTGGCTCGGCGGTGACCGGCGAATCCCTCGTTGATGACGTGAACACCTCGCTGGTTTACTTTGAAGATCGATATGCGGTGGGAGTGGATCGGGTGCTGGTGATAGGGGTTGAATCCCCACAGGAATTGCAAAGAGCACTCAGCGCGACCGCCGACATCCGGGTTGAAGAACTGGTTTCGACCGGCATGGCAGGCGCCGCTGCGGGCAGCGTGCCGCGTTCGGCGCTCGCGGGCGTGGTGGGGGCGCTGGCATCCTGATGCGTTTTAATATCAATCTCGCCAGCCAGCCCTACGAAGCCGCCCAGCAATTCCGCCGTCGCATCGGTGCGGTGGTGGCGGCGCTGGCTTGCTTGCCGTGTTGCTCGTCGGCTATATCGTCTATCAGCGAATTCATTCTCGCGATATCAACCAGCAACTGTCCCAGGTCCGGCAGGAGATTGACAGCCTCGACCAGGAGGAAGCACAGGCGCGGGCCACCTTGAATAAGCCGGAGAACCGTGATGTCGCCGACCGGTCGCAGTTCCTCAACCAATTATTTGCGCGCAAGTCGCTGTCATGGACGCGAGTTTTTGCGGGGATGGAACGCATCATGCCCCCGGATTTGCATGTCGTCTCCATGAAGCCGGAGTACAACAAAACCAACGATCTGATTCTGCACGTGGTGGTGGCGACGGGTTCGCGGGACCGCGCCGTCGAACTGCTCCGGCGTATCGAAAAATCCCCTCATTTCCGCCAGGCAGAGATCGTAGCCGAAAACGTGACCGCGAACGCGGGCGACCAGACCGCCGGCCCGGGCAATATCCAATTCGACATCGCGGCCGTGTATCTGCCCAGCGCACCGGACGCAGATGCAGCGGAGGAAGGCAAGGCTGGGGATAGCAGCAGCGGCCCGCCGCAGAAGACCGCGGCGGGCACCTCGGCTGCGCCGGCAGGCCCTGGGACCCCGGCCGCCAACCCGCATCCAGCGCGAGTTCAGGCCCAGAACCAGCCACAGGCGGTACGGGAGAAGGGGCACTGATGGCCAGCATCGGGGAGATTCGCAAGAAGTGGATGCCCGCCCTGATCGGGCTGGTCGTGATCGACCTGGCTTGCGTTGGATACTTGCTGTCGCCGGCGGGACGCTCGCGCCAGGCCCGCGAGCGCGAGTACTACGAATTGCGTGCCCAGTTGACCGCCAAGCGGCAGGAGGTGCTGCCCACACGCGGCATGGACCAGAAACTGAAGCAGGCGTCGCAGGACATTGGCAGCTTCAATGACCAGCGGTTTCCAGCCCAGTATTCCACCGTGGCCGAGGAACTGGGCAAGTTGGCCGCGGATACCGGTGTCCATCTGGCTGGCGTGAAGTACGACGAGAAGGACGCAGAAATCGAAGGATTGCACAAGCTGAATGTTGAAATCACACTCTCCGGCGCCTATCTGCAGGAAGTGAAGTTCATTAACGCGCTGGAACGGGACAAAATATTTTTCCTGATTGACGGCGTCAACCTGGCCGAACAACAGGGTAATGTTCGCTTGCAATTGAAGCTGGAAACGTATTTGCGTGGCGGGACGGTGACGTCGTGAAGCTTGGCACCGAGAACAAGACGAAGACCATCATCGCATTGGTGTTGGTGGTTCTGGCGGCTGTTCTGCTGGTGCGCTCGTTCCGCGGCGGGGAACAGGACGCTGCTCCTGCAACCCGGGCCGCTGCCTCGGGACCGCAATCTTCTTCGGGCACGGCTTCGCGGCCATCGGGAGGCAACCCGCAGTCTCGAAAAAAGGCATCTATGCAGCTGGCGCAAACGCTGGATCCAACCTTGCGGCTCGACTTACTGAAGGCCAGCGAAGACGTGACCTACAAAGGGACAGGACGCGATATCTTCCGTTCGCAGCCGGACCCGGTTGAGATACCGAAGCCCGCGACGCCCGATGTGAAACCCGGCCCGCCGGTTCCGCCTCCGCCGCCACCCATCGATTTGAAGTTCTACGGCTTTGCCAGCCGCAAGGACGGCTACAAGCGCATTTTCCTTCTCAAGGGCGAAGACGTTTTTGTCGCCAAGGAAGGCGACATTGTGGACCGGCGTTACAAGATTGTGCACATCGGACAAAACTCGGTGGACGTCGAGGATGTGCTGACCAACAACCATCAGACGCTTCCGTTGGTGGCGGGATGAATTCCCGCAACATCCGCTCCGCGCTGTCGTCTATGCGAATAAGAGTGAGCCGCGCTATGTCGCAAGCCATCTCCATCAACGAAGAGCAATCAGCACGCTCTGAAAGTCAGTTTGCTGATGGCCCGCCAGTGGACCTGCGGCGTTACAAGCGCGAGGGTGGCTATTTGCTGCTGGCTGTCTTGCTGTTGATGGCGTTCATGATCATTGCCGCCAGCATCGAAGCTCCGCAGATTGTCCAGCAATTGAAGCGCGACCGCGAGGAGGAAATGATTCATCGCGGCACCGAATACGCTCGCGCCATCAAGAAGTACTACAAGAAGTTCGGCCGCTATCCGGCGACTCTGGAACAGCTCGACAATACCAACCAGATTCGTTTCCTGCGCAAGCGCTACAAAGATCCGCTCACCAAGGATGGCAAGTGGAAGATACTCAACTACGGTGATATTCAGACGCTGCTGAGCGCCAATGCGCCGGGAACGCCCGCTGCAGCTCTGGCTGCCCAAGGGCAAAACGCCTTCGGACAGCCCAGCGCAGCGACTTCGGTGAGTACGACCGGCTTCGGCGGACAGACCGCGTTGAGCGCAGGGACCGTTGTGTCCACCTCCACAACCGGCTTTGACTCCAGCAGTTCGTTTGCTTCCCAGCAACAAACTGGTGTTGCCGGAAATACTGCTTCGGGCTTTGCTGGAAACTCGCCGCAAGGTAATGCTCAACAGCAAAATAGTCCCTTCGCGAACACCTTCAGCTTGGGATCAAGCGCTGCCTCAAACACCAACCAGCCCGGAAGTGCAGGCCTGAATCAGCCGGGAAGCACGGGATTTGGGTCGAATCCCGCTGGCGGAACCCAGACTTTCGGTGGAGGCGCCATCGTCGGCGTTGCCAGCTTGGACAAAGATCCGACCATCCGCATTTACAACAAGAAGAAGACCTACAACGAGTGGGTGTTCATTTACAACCCGATGATGGACCAGCAGAACGTCCTGTTGCGCGGACCGTATCAGCCAACCACGATCGGCGGAGCGCAAGTGGGAACTCCGGCCGGACAGATGAACAATCCGCAGAGCGGCTTTGGTCAGCAGCCAAGCGGTTTCGGTCAGCCGTCGTCCGGTTTCGGCCAACAACAAAATTCGCCGCAACAGACTCCCCCGGTAAATCAGGTTCCTTATGACTCGAACAAGTACTAGCGAGTTTGCCGGTTAGAAGCCATTTTTCATTTCAGCTCGGCGGCAGCATGATCGCGCCCTGATAAAACATAATGAGCAGATCAATCCAGCACTGGCAACTGACCACTGTTCTCTGACCACTTTCTGGTGAACTCCACCAGCAACTGCAAACGCTGTCGCGCATGTCCGGAATCGATGGCGTAAGCTGCCAGCGGAACGGCGTCGCCGATGCGGTCGGCGTGACCGGCGGCGACCAATGCAGCAGCCGCATTGAGCAGCACCACGTCGCGACGGCAAGAGCGCTCGCCGTCCAGAATGGCGCGAATGATGGCCGCGTTCTGCGCTGCGTCGCCTCCAGCAATTTCGCCCAACGGCGCGCGTTGCAACCCGAAGTCTTCCGGCGCCACTTCATACACTCGCACGTTCCCATTGCGCACCTCGGCAACCTTGCTCGGGCCGGAGATCGTGATCTCGTCGAGTCCATCGCGTCCGTGGACAACCAACGCGCGCCGCAGGCCGAGTTCGCTCAGCGCTTCGGCCAGCTTCTCCACCAGATCGGCGGAATACACACCGACAACCTGCGCCGAAGCATGCGCCGGATTGGTGAGCGGCCCCAGCAGATTGAAGACGGTGCGCAGCCGCAACTCGCGCCGCGCCGGTTGCACGTACTTCATCGCGGAGTGCATCGCAGGCGCGAACAGAAAGGCGATGCCGGTTTCGCGCAGGCAGGCAGCCAAGCGCGCGGGCGGCAAATTAATGTTCACGCCGAGCGCTTCCATCACATCAGCCGACCCGCATTTGGAGCTGATGCTGCGGTTGCCGTGCTTGGCAACTCGCACTCCAGCGCCGGCAATCACCAGCGCAACTGCGGTGGAAATGTTGAAGGTCCCGCTGGTATCGCCGCCGGTGCCGCAGGTGTCCACCAGCGCATCGCGTTCGGTGCCGCTCAGGTCGAGCGCTTCACCATCCTCGCTCTGCAAAGGTACGGCCGCCTCGCGAATAGCCTGCGCGAAGCCGACGATCTCCTCCACCGTCTCGCCCTTCATGTGCAGCGCCACCAGCAGCGCCGCAATCTGCGCATCGGTCGCCTCGCCGCGCAAGATCTGCGACATGACCTCGCGCGCCTCCTCGCGGGTCAGCGAAGTGCGGTGGTTGGCGACTTTGTGCAGCGCATCGAGAAGCATGATTCAGTTGCCAGTAGTCAGTAGTCAGTCGCCAGTGTCAGTGCCTTAATTACTGGCTCGGAGGAGGCGTAGTCGTCTTTTTTGTCGTGCTGGGATGCGTGCCTGTTCCCGTGCTCTTGTGGGTTGTCGCCGCGCAGGATGCCGCGGATCGACGATCTTGATGTGCGTGATCTTCGGCGGATTATAAGGCCGGTTATTGCGCGGGTCGCTGGCCAGCCGCGCGATTTTCTTGACCACGTCAAGGTCCTCGCACTGACCGAAGATGGTGTGTTTGCCATTCAAGTGCGGCGTGGGAACCTCAGTGATGAAAAACTGCGAACCGTTGGTATTCGGTCCGGAATTCGCCATCGCCAGGCGGCCAGGTTGATCGAAGGTCAGGTCCGGGCTGAACTCGTCCTTGAAATCGTAGCCGGGTCCGCCGGTTCCGTTGCCCGCCGGATCGCCGCACTGAATCATGAACTCCGGAATCACGCGATGGCAGATGGTTCCGTCGTACAGCGGAGTGTGCATCATCTGTCCGGTCTTCGGATCCTTCCAGGCCTTTTTCCCGGTGGCGAGCCCGATGAAGTTGGCGACCGTCAGCGGCGCCTTGTCCGGAAACAGCGTGCAGGAGATGTTGCCGTCGGTGGTTTCGATGGTCGCGGTCGGCTCTTGCGGTGCGGTGCCGTTGCTTGAGAGCCAGTCGACGAAGCGCCGCTCGAGGTCTGTGCAACTGCCAAGGCGCTAAGGCTGAGACAAAGAATTGCTGTTACCAGCTTATGCATGGTTTCTCCATCGATATCGAACTCAGCCGGCCCAAAGGGCCTCGCTGTTTACTAATTTTCAATATCCCGATTTATTGCCAACTTCACAACTCACGACTTTCCATCGGGAGGTTTGCTGGTTCGTTAGCACTATACGCCCCCTCTCCTCGCAGTACGTAAAATCAACAACTTAGGCACCATTTGTGTCGCAAAATATAGTATCTAAATGAGTTATATGCAAAATATAGATTCCTATGGACTTAAGGGCCAAGAGTAGGAGGAAACACTCAGCTTAGGCTAAGAAGGCTTAAATGCATGTAAGTATGCTAACAAGCTAGCTAAGTCAGCAAGCCGCTAGCCCTCCACCCCTCTCCAGCGAGACACGAGAATCAATAGTTTACGCATCATTTCCATCGCAAAATATTCCATCCAAAGGAGTTGTACGTAAAATATAGATTCCTATGGACTTAGAAGCGAGAGACGGGGAATCTGACAACTGGCTACTGGCTACTGGCTACTGCCCCACCGGTTTTCAAAGAGCTTTCTCGATCCGCACACTGGGTGCGACCGGCGAAGACACAACAACCTGCTCCTCGCACTTACTGAATACCGCAGTCGGCCGCCGTTGGCAAGACCCCCTCGTCACAGATGGCTGTGACGCGAACGGGAGCGAACAACACAACAGAAGCAGAAGCTTCGGGTGACGCACCCGCGCACCCTGCGTTATGTGGCACTATCTGTTTGACAGCGCGAGGCGTCGAAATTAGGGTGACAATAGGTTCAACACGACCCAAGGACACATTGCCATGACCGGAATCCAGTTCGTGACCGATGAAAAGGGCCGCAAGGTGGCGGTTCAAATCGACCTGAAAAGATACGGCGCGGTGTTAGAGGATTTCTGGGACGGGCTGATTTCTGAATCGCGCCGCAAGGAAAAGACGGATACCGCTTGAGAAGATCAAAGCCGACCTGGTAAGACGCGGTCGGCTGCATGAGTAGTTATTCCGTTTGCCCGGCCTTGGAATACTCCACCCAATCAAGAGCGGCTTGGGTGGACACCCGCGTTATGGCTTCGTTTTTGTCACCTCTCCCTGTGTTCAACGTCACCGACAGGTATGATCTCCTCGTGTGACGATACCGCAGGTGTCGCCGGAGCAGTTTTCCCGGTCTTTCTTTCACACCGCTCCCCAGCGATCCCACGCGAGCAATGAGTACGTCGCGCTGCTTCTCTCGGTCACGAAAGAGCACGCTGGCGCGCATCAATTCCCCTGTAGCCATCACGGCGAGGCGAAGCCCATGCACAGCAAGTCACAGTTTGACCATTCCGTCCTGTCCATCATCGTGGTGGCTGTAGCGGTTGGACTATTCGTCCTCTTGGCGGGGGTTTCAGCCAAGTCGCAGAGTGTCGCTCCACGAACGGCACGCGAGGCGGCCCAGATGCCGGAGTTCGCGCAGAAGCTGGCGCGTAGAGGAATGCCGCAGAATGCGAGGAAATCTCCCGTATCTGCACCCACGATCCGAGGGCGTTTTGGCTCGCTGCAGGATGACGTGACTTACGAGAACGGCCCGGTCAACGGGACTACCGATGCCTGGACCATTAACTATGGCTACGTCGTCAGCGATAGCTTTACGGGAGGTACTGTCAATGGTTTTGACATCTGGGTGTGGGAATTCCCGGGTGACAAGATGTTCACCGTGGACTGGTCCATGACTAGCGACTCGAATGGAGGAACGGTGTATGGCTCCGGTACGGCCAGCGTAACTGACGCCTTTATTTCCACTAACCAGTACGGATACGAGATACACAAGATCTCCGCGTCGGGGCTGGACGTCTCTAGCGGCGCACCCGCTTGGCTGAACCTGTTCAACGCGACCGTCCCCAGCGGCGATCCGGTGTATTGGGATGAGAACAGCGGCCAAGGCTGCAAGTCCGGGGGCTGTCCTTCGCAGGCGGTTGCAAGCGGGGTGGGAACCATTCCTTCCGAGGCTTTCGACATCACCTCCAACTACGGAAACGGGTGCATCTCTAACGATCCTCAACACGGCTTCAAGATCATCCACAGCTTCACCGGTCAGGAGTCTGGGGGAGCGGCTGGGGCGGTGGTGAAAGACCAGGCCGGGAATCTCTACGGGCCGACGGGCAGCGGCGGCAACTATGGCCAGGGAATGGTGTACGAGCTGGCTCAGAAAGCGGGCCGCTGGTTGTTTGATCCCCTGTACAGCTTCACTGGAACCAGTGACGGAGGCGACCCGGGTCCGCTTATCCTCGGGGCGGACGGAGCTCTCTATGGTGGGGCAGCGAACGGAGGGACCCAACAGTGCGGGAATGGAACTTCCTACTGCGGCCTGGTATACCGCCTGAGGCCGTTACCCATTGCCTGCCTCACGGCCTTGTGTAGTTGGCCTGAGGAGGTGCTCTATCAATTCAGCGGCAATACCGACGCCTGGGGCGGGCAGGTCTCTGGCTTCGACCACTCCGGCAATCTTTACGGATTCTCAGCCCAAGGCGGCGCCTATGAGCACGGCGCTGTCTTTCAGCTGACGCCCGCCAACGAAGGTTGGACCGAGCAAGTCATCTACAGTTTTACCGGGGGAAGCGAAGGCGGAGGGCCTATCTCACTGCTTGTGGGCCAGGACGGAAATCTATACGGGACAACTTCCGAGAGCGGCAATGGGGCCGGAGTTATTTTCCAGTTAGTGCCTTCCGGAGGCGGTTGGACGGAACACGTCATCGCCAATCTGGGTCCAGCATGCGGCTACCAGCAGTTTGGTGCATGTCCTGCCACCCTCGTGCAGGAAAGGTCCGGCATTTACTACGGTATTGGCAGTTATAGCGGGTACTATTGCTCTAACGACGGTCGCGAATGTCGCGAGGGGTGCTGGTACTGCTACACGGCCTACTTCGGAACAATCTTCAGGATGTTACAGTCCGATGGCAAGTGGCAATTTCAGACCGTCGACGACCGGCAGAGCTACTATCCCTATGGGTTACAGGACAACGGGTACGACCTGTTCTATGACCTGGCAGTAGTTGAGCCAGGGCACCTCTACGCCACTGAAGGCGGAGAGGTCTGTTGCATCGGTTACTGGGGCAACGTCTTCAAGCTGGGGTGGATGCCGGGCAGCGGAAGAAGCCTGGTTTCCTTTTACGGGGATCGTTTCTCGCATCTCCTTTTGGGTGCGGCCGGCAAGCTCTACGGCGCTACCGCTGCGTGTGGAGCATACAACCAGGGCACCGTCTGGGAGCTCACGCCATAAAAAACAAGAAGGCGATGGACTGGTTCTATAAAAGGGGATGTCAAGAGAAAACGCTTCTCCCTTCGCTGGAGGAACAGGCGGTTCTCTGAAATCCAGCCCCTTTGGTCGAGCTTGGTGGCGGAGATCCGCCGTGCTCGGGTTGCCGCGTGCCCCCGCCTTTCGCCTGCCTTTGGCGAACGCCGCGGAGCAAAATCTTGACGGGATATTCGAAGCACAATATTTGTGGAGGGAAACGCGGGGCCGATGGCCCACCCTTTCCGAACGAGTCTTTAATCTGGGGGTGCCCCACCCTTCCGCTTCTTTGCGGAGGGTGGGCACAAAGGTAAGCTCCTGTCGCCAAAAGAGGGCGACGAGGGTGTAGCACCCTCAGGTTGCACATTCACCACAGCCTGATTTTAATCTCCTTGGGTGGGCCGCGGGCCCATGGTCACTCAGGATAGGCTCCAACCAAAGCGGGTGGGTGCTGCGCTGGCAGAGCCGAAATTGACACGGCTTGCAGGGGATCGCCTTCTTAGCGCCAGTCTTGGGCGCCGTGATAAATGTGTAAGATCTCGATGGCTTCAGCCTTCACGAGCGTAGACGACAACATAGGGAAGCGGCGTAATCGCAAGTTCTCTCGTGCCGCTGCGGTGGCCGGGTCTGCCCCGGTTAGGTGAGGTTTTCAGGGAGCGGATACGCTGATAGATCGCGCGCACCGTCGGTTCCGCGAAATGCGGATAGTTCTGTTGCAGATAGTTCTTAATGTTCTGTAGATCTTCGGCGGCGGGGACGGTCCAACGGATACGCATTAGGCCTTGAACATGGCTTCAAGGCGGGCGTCCATTTCTTCCTCTTCGATAAACTCGCCGCGCTCGGCTGCCGCTATTCCCTTTTCAACCGCGGCCAGGAAGCGGGCTTCTTCGTCGAGATACCGGGCGACAACACTTGCCGCCAATTGCTCGGGGATGGTCCCGGCCTTCGTGGCCATCTGCGCAAGTTGTGCTTGCTGCTCGGGGGTGAGGTGTACTTCCATGGGCTCAGAGTAAGGGAAAACCCGGCTTGTGGCAAGTTGGGTGAGAGCACCCGCTCTAGAGGTGCAGCTAGATGCGGGGATAAACCGGTTTTAGCCGCCGAGGTAACAAGAAACATTACCTCAGGCGCTAAAGCGCTCAAGATCCGGCGGGGCAGATGCACGCCTGAAAGGCGTGCTCCACCCTTTCCCGATACGCAAGAAGGGGATACTGCGCTACTGCTGCGGTGGCGCGCTGGGCTTAATTTCGGGGCGGGTGTCGCGATTGGTTTCTGACTGGATCTGCTTCGAGAGCTTTTCGACCTCGCCAAACACGCGCATCAGGTTGCCGCCGAGAATCTTATTAATATCGGCAGGCTTGTAACCCCGCTCGTACAGCGCCTGGGTGATCTTCGGCAGGTCGGCGGCGGAATCCAAACCTTGCGGTGAGCAGTCGATGCCGTCGAAATCAGAGCCCAGTCCGACGTGATCCACGCCCGCGACCTTCACCATGTGGTCGATGTGGTCAATCAGATCGCTGAGCGGCGGACGCGGCAGCTTCAGCGCGAGGGTGGCCTCGGCCGCGTCCAGTTGCTTTCTCACCTCCGGCGTTTGCGGTTCCATGAACAGCGATTGCACTCGTGCGTAATCGGGATCGTGCTGCGCTTTGAGCTGGTTCGCCCGGTCCACGTATTTTTGCGAGATGAAGGCGCAAAAGAAGTTCACCTGCGCCACGCCGCCATTGCGGGCGAGGGCGACCAGCATGTCGTCGGTCATGTTGCGCGGGACGTTGGTCAAGGCGCGCGCCGACGAATGTGAGGCAATCACCGGCGCCCGGCTGGCCACCAGCGCCTGGTAAAAAGTGCGGTCGGCGACATGCGAAATGTCCACCATCATGCCCAGCCGGTTCATCTCGCGGACCACCTGGCGTCCGAAATCGGTGATGCCGTCATGGTGCTCGACTTTCTTGTCGTCAAGGTCGCCGCTGGAGTCGCCAAGCTCGTTGGTGTTCGACCAGGTCAGCGTCATGTAGCGCACGCCGAGGCGGTAGTAATCGCGAAGCACGCGCATGTCTCCCTGGATGGCGTGCCCGCCCTCGACGCCCAGCAGCGCCGCCAGCTTGTGCTGGCGATGCGCGGCAAGAATGTCCTGGGTGCTGAAGGCCATCATCATCTTGTCGGGATGCAGCCGCGCCTGCTCGTACACCGAGTCAATCATGTCGAGCGCGCGCTTGATCTCCTGTCCCTTGAAGGTCCAGGGGTTCACCCAGATGGAGAAGAACTCCGCGCCCAGATTGCCGGCCTTGATCTTGCTGAAGTCCAGGTAGCCGGTGCCGGCGTCCTGCGAGAGATCGAAGTTTTCGTCCACGAAGCGGCCGGGCGTGTCGGCGTGAGTGTCAATGATGAGGGCCGAGTTGTGAATCGCCTGCCAACGTTGCGGGGCGGGAGCTTTGGCCGGAGAGGCAGCTCCTCCGGATTGCGCCGATTTCGGCGCTGGCTTTGCGGCTGGCGTTGACGACTGCGCTACGACGAGGGCAGGGAAGAGCAGCGCGGAAATGAGCCGGCGAAGGAAACTTCGCATCGCGACCATCGAGCTCCGGACAGAAATGTTGCTGCGGTTGGATTGTAAATGAAGCGCGGCATCACGCCCGGCAGTGAGCCGCGGTATGCATCGTCTAGATAAACATCTCGTCGCTGTGCCCACCGTTGCGGCGGCGCTTCTGGTTGTTGAAGAAGGTCCCCACTCCGACGCTGATGGCCTGCGCGATGCCGGAAACTTTACGCACCGGTGACATCACTGTGTGCTGAACTCTCTCGGAGGTATCTTCCACGCGGTCCAGGGTGCGCGTCACCATTTCGTCGGCGCGAATCACCTGCAGGCGGACACGGTCGAGCAGATCGTTCAGTGTCACATTCACCCGCTCCGCGTCGGTGCGCGCGATGGTAGTCACATGAGCAGCGTTGTCCAGGACCAGATCGATCTTCGGACGAGCGGTCTCGATGAAGGTCTTTACCTCCTGCTGCATGACCTTGGCGTTCTCCAGCAGAGGAAGCAACTTCGACTGGGTCTCGTCCGTCACCGACGCAATGCGCGCGCTAAGCTTGCGCACCGCCAGATACAGGGCAAGCAAGATCAGCATTTGCAGCACGACCGCGGCTGCAGTGATGGCGATGAAGATGGTCAGTTTTTCGTCCATGCGGTTCTCGGCGCGTTACGGAACGTTGGGCGTTGCGCCTTCGACTTCTTCGCTGGTCGCTTCCCGGTAAGCCTGGCGTCCCGCCTCGTAGGCGGAACGAATCTGGTCCTTCTGCTGATTCAGATAATCGCGGCCCTTGTCGGCCCAGGAGCCAGCCTGCTCGCGGGCCTGGCGGGCGCGCTCTCTTACCGTGTCAGGAAGGTCTTCCGCCGCGGCGCGAATGCGCTGCCGGGTCTCGTCTCCCGCCTTGGGGGCGTAGAGAATCCCCACCGCCGCTCCGATGCCCAAACCCGCCAAAAACCACAAGAAACCACTGCCCTCGCGATCAGACATGATTGCCTCCTACGGAAAACTCTGCGAGTCCCGATGCTAGCACCCACATTACAGAATTACAAACTGGTGGAGGCCTGTTTCGCCTCAAAACCTTTCTTCAAAAGCGCGATTTGCCCGGCGTGATAGACGTTGTGCTGGATCACTCCGTGAGCTTCGTCGTAGAAGGTCCTTTTACCGGCAGCGGACAGAGAATCCAGCCTGGCGGGATCAAGTTTCGCCAGCGCTTCGCGTAACTTTTGATTCGACGCGCGAAACTGCTCCCGGGTTTTCTGCCAGTTGGATTCGGTGGCTTCGGGCGTCGCCGGGAAGTTGAGCGCCTCATCGAGTCCGGCGCGCTCGCCGGCGAGGCGCCGCGACGACACTCCCTCCCAAAACGTCATGTGCATCAGGATTTCCCAGATCGAGTGGGTGTTTGCGACCGGGCGTGCCGCGGCACATTCCGGGGAGATGCTGTCGAGGATCTGCCAGATGGGATCGCCGTGCCAAGCGTCGCCGCGCATCACGCGATCGTATTGATCGAGAAGTCGTTCGATGTCCGTCATGATTTCTCCTCTAACCGCCAAAGATAATAGCATAGGTTAGGTAAGCGGGAAGAAGTGATCCGGCGTGGATGAAGAGGACTACCCGCTCTGTCTGGTTGGAACTAAGGCACAACTCCAACCGGCTGGGCATGAAACTTGGCCGCAGTTTCCGGCTTTGCGAGCAGTTGCCGATAAAGGAGATCGGCGACGAACGCGTTGCCGGCATCCGTGTAGTGGCCTGCAGCGCCTGGAAAAGCGACTCGCTCCCGGGGCGATGAAGAACTGGTCCAATTGTTGGGGAGAGAGCTGGCGGAAGTCGTCGGCAAGGTCGAAATAGAGAACGCCGCGGTCGCGCGCATATCCAGCCAGAAACTTGCGCCACGACGGTCCCGCGTCTCCGGCGGATTCCTCACGTGTCGGGAGGAAGGCCAGGACCAGCACGCTGTTCTTGGCCCGGTTGATCGCCAGCAGGTCGTCGAGCATGTAGGACACGACAACGGAAGTCTCCTGATTGCGTTCCTTGCGCGACTCAGTCATCGCTGGGGCGGTATCGAGCTTCAGTACATGGCGGAGCAGGCGCGTGATGCTGAGGTTGGAGAGCGCACTTGCCGCGCGCGACAGCTTCGGCGACCAGACTTCCATCGAACGCGGCACGGGCACATTGGTCGTGACCAGGCGCTCGTTCTCGACCTTGAGTACCGGCTTGCCATAGCCGTTGAACGACGAGTGCTGCATTCGGTAGAAATCCGGTGTGATGAGCGCCAGAATCTGGATGTTGTGGTCCAGCGGGAGCGCCGTCGCGTTTGTACCAGAGATAGGCCTGGTCCGCGCCGTATCCTCCCTGGCCCATATTGACGGTCTCGATGTTCGGCGCGCGCGCCGCCAGCAGTTGCGGCCAGGTGTGGTCGTTGTCAACCCCGAAGCCGAGGGTGAAGGAGTCGCCGGAACAGATGATGCGGGTTTTGCCGGGCGGCACCTGCAGCGTGAAATCCTCGTTGTTGCGGAAGCGCTGCGAGTTCGTCCTCAGATATTTTCCCGGACCGTACATGTTGGGGAGATAAATGTTCGGGAGGTTGACCCAGCCGAGGTCGCGATCGTAAGCGGTATAAAGGCTCTCCGCAACCGGCGGCGACACGAAGGCCTCGCGGAAGGCGTAATAAACGCTGGCGATGCCCTCCAGCACCAGAAGCAGGACAACCGTGGCGGCGATGTTGTAGAGGACGAGCGCGCCAATGCGGCGGGCCGAGGATGCCGGGCGCGTCATTCAGATGGCCCCAGGGATTTCCATTGAGAAACCGAGTGGGGCATTGTACAACGACAGGCCGAGCTGGCCGTAGGGACACCCCACATCGAAAGCGACATTCGGAGGGTGAGAATCATGGAGGATCGACCTCACACCTATGTGTGACGCACAAACATCAGTTTTCATTGAACCTCACAGCCCCCGGTGATACCGTAAACAGGTTCGGGAGAATCCGGTAAGCCTTTCTGGTCCGGACGCGGCAAGTTGCCGAGGGGCGGGCCGCGAGTCGTGTTCTTACGCAATGATTCGATTTCCGGCGTGCCGCCGGCTCCGCTAGCGCTTCCCATCCCGACAGATGGCTGTTTACAGCTTAGGGTCCTTTATCTCCATACTCCTTGAGGTGCCTTGTGGCGGCTTCTTATAACGGAATTGCTTTGCCCTCCAGCGGGACCAAGATCACTTACGAAAACGGTAAGCTTGTCATCCCCGACAAACCCATCATTCCCTTTCATCGAAGGTGACGGCACCGGCCGCGACATCTGGAAAGCGTCGGTCCGGGTGTTCGACGCCGCTGTCGAGATCGCCTACAACGGCAAGCGGCGCGTGGCCTGGTATGAAGTCTTTGCCGGCGAAAAAGCCATGGACCGCTTCAAGACCTGGCTGCCCGACGACACCGTTGCCGCCTTCCGCGAACTGCGCGTCGGCATCAAGGGCCCGCTGACCACGCCCGTCGGCGGCGGCATTCGCTCGCTGAACGTCGCACTGCGCCAGATCCTGGACCTCTATGCGTGCGTCCGCCCGGTGAAGTACTACAAGGGCATCCCCTCGCCGGTGAAACATCCGGAGCGGATGAACATCGTCATCTACCGCGAAAACACGGAAGACGTTTACGCCGGAATCGAGTGGAAGCAGGGCACGGCGCAGGCGAAGGAGCTGATTGACTTCATCAATACCAAGATGCTGGCGGGCACCAACAAGCGGGTGCGCGAAGACTCGGGCGTCGGCATCAAGCCGATCTCCATCACCGGCACCAAGCGCCTGGTGCGCATGGCCATCAAGTACGCCCTGGCGAACAAACTCAAGTCGGTCACGATCGTGCACAAGGGCAACATTCAGAAGTTCACCGAGGGCGCCTTCCGCGAGTGGGGATACGAACTGGCGACGCAGGAATTCCGCGACCAGGTCATTACCGAGCGCGAGAGCTGGATCATCGACAACCTAGATAAGAATCCTGGGCTATCTGTCCAGGAAAACGCAGGCATGGTCGAGCCGGGCCTGGAGTTTGCGACGCAGGACTTCCGCGATGCGCTGTATAAAGAAGTGCAGGGCGTGCTCGACAGCATCTACGCCACGCACGGCAAAGGCGCGTGGAAGTCGAAGCTGATGGTCAATGACCGCATTGCCGACAGCATCTTCCAGCAGATTGTCACCCGGCCGGATGAATACGCGGTGCTGGCCACGCCGAACCTGAACGGCGACTACATCTCCGATGCAGCCGCGGCGCAGGTCGGCGGACTCGGCATCGCCCCGGGCGCAAACATCGGCGATCAGCACGCCATCTTCGAAGCCACGCACGGCACCGCGCCGAAGTATGCGGACAAGGACGTCATCAATCCCGGCTCGGTCATGTTATCGGGCGTGATGATGTTCGACTTCATGGGCTGGACCGAGGCGGCGCGCCTCATCGAGGACTCGCTGGAACGCACGATCCTGCAGAAGACCGTCACGTACGATTTCGAACGCATGTTGGAAGGCGCGACCAAGCTCAAAACCAGCGAGTTCGCCAGCCACATGATCCACAACATGGCTCCGGTGGAGGCGTTGGCGGCGAAGTAGTTTGCAGCACCCCGTCCTATGCAGGAGGCCGTTGGTCCCTCTTCTCTTTGGGTTTGTTTCGAAGTGATCTGGGTGGATACGGCCTTGCGTCAGAATGGAGGATTAATGGACATTCGGCCACGTTCTTGACGTTTTCTTTACCGCAGTTGTTGTGTTTGTCGGGGTCATTTGCACAGTGGTCGTTGCTGGCGGTAGTTACCGGTTATCCAGTGAAATGGATGATGAATTACCTGTTCACGCCAAGTGTATTGCGCGCAACGTTTGGAGTTCCCCGAATGACATTCTGGAGAGCATTTTGGCTGTCTACTCTGCTGGGCTTCGTCTTTGGCGCAGCGGGGATTCGTTTGGACTGGGGCCGATAGTCTGCGAGGCTGGCACTCGCGAATTTTCTTGCTGCGACATTTCATCCATAGACTGTGAGGACTCATGCGTAACAAAGTTACTGTAGTTGGTTCGGGCAACGTGGGCGCTACCGCCGCCCACTGGCTGGCGTCGAAGGAACTCGGCGACGTCGTACTCATTGACATTATTGAAGGCGTACCCCACGGCAAAGGCCTCGACCTGCTGCAGGCCATGCCTATCGAAAAGCGCGACTCGTTCGTCATCGGCACCAACGACTACGCCGACACCGCCAACTCCGACATCGTGGTCATCACCGCCGGCATTCCGCGCAAGCCCGGCATGAGCCGCGACGACCTGCTCAACACCAACTTCAAGATCATGAGCGATGTTGTCGGCAAGGCCGTGCAATACTCGCCCAACTGCATCCTCATCGTCGTCTCCAATCCGCTGGACGCCATGGCGCAGGCCGCCTACAAGCTGAGCGGCTTCTCGCGCAACCGCGTCATCGGCATGGCCGGCATCCTGGATTCGGCCCGCTTCCGCGCCTTCATCGCCATGGAGCTGAAGGTTTCGGTGGAGAACGTTACCGCCTTCGTGCTCGGCGGACACGGCGATACCATGGTCCCGCTGCCGCGCTATTCGACGGTCGCCGGCATTCCCATCACCGAATTGATGGACCAGGCCACCATTGACCGCCTGGTGCAGCGCACCCGCGACGGCGGCGCCGAGATCGTCAAGCACCTGAAGACGGGCAGCGCCTACTATGCGCCGTCCGCGGCCGTGGCCGAGATGGTCGAGGCCATCCTGAAGGACAAGAAGAAGATTGTGCCTTGCGCCGCCTATCTCGAAGGCGAGTACGGCATCAACGGACTGTTCGTCGGCGTGCCCTGCAAGCTGGGCGCGCACGGCATCGAGCAGATCATCGAAATCAAGCTGACTCCGGAAGAGAAGGCCGCCCTGCAGAAGAGCGCCGACTCGGTGAAGGAGCTGGTGGGCGTCATCGGGGTGTAGGCCGTCGGGGCATATGTTCTCCGACCCTATCGCCGGCGCCGCGCGGGATTTCCGGTGTTAGGATGTCGGTAAGAAGGGACACACCAGTGCACTATACGGTCGTATTAGAACAGGAACCCGATGGCGGCTTCGTGGTTAGCGTTCCGGCCTTGCCGGGATGTGTTAGCCAAGGTGACAGCCGCGCTGAGGCCTTGTCCAACATCCGCGAGGCGATTGAACTGTACGTCACGGACTGCCGCGAGGCCGGAGATCCAGTTCCCACCGAAGCGGGCAGGGAATTTGTCGAAGTCGGGGTTGGGTAAGGGGAGAACGCGGGATCGTGGCCAAGCTTCCTACTGACCTGTCTGGCCGTGAGGTTAGGGCCGCCTTGGAACGCGTTGGCTTCGTATTCCGTCGCCAGCGCGGGAGTCATATGGTCTTCCGCCGCGATGACCCCTACGCCCGTGTTATTGTGCCCGACCACAAGCAGATCCGTACCGGTACGCTCCGCCGCATCATCGCCGATGCCGGCCTGACCGTCGAGGAGTTCATGAAACTACTCGAACGATGAGATCAGAAGAGCGCGCGTCATCGGGGTGTAGGCCCGGCGATTGGCCGACTTGCGAAATCTCCGCTCAAGCTCTCTTCCTTTGGGCGGGGATTCTTGTTTGATTACGAATCCTGCGCACTTCCGGTACACTTTTTCCGCGAGGTAATGGCGATGACAATGCGCCGATGGTGCGTTCTGATTGTGGGCCTGCTCCTCTTCGCCGCAATCGCAGTGGCGCAGCAGAAGGATGACGACCAACAGGCGCAGACGGCGCTCAAAGGCGGCGAGAAGGTATCCACTGCGCTCGCGACCGTTACCAGCACGGCCATCTCTCCGCTGGTTGGGGTCTGCGTTATTGGCGCCTGGCAGTACTATCACACGCCCAAAGCGCAGCGCGACCAACTCCCGCTCATTCAGAAGCCAAAATTCTGGATACCCATCGTCATTCTTCTGGTGCTCATCTTCATAAAAGACACCTTTGGCGGATTCGCGCCGCTCATCAAGAAGCCGCTGGACGCGGCCGAAGTCCTGTTCGTCAATCATGCCGCCCTGGTCCTGGTTGCCTTTCCTTTCGTGCTGGAGCAGGTTTCGCGGGTGATGGGCTTCACCTCCTGGAAGGGGCTGTTCGCCTACATTCTCAGCGGGCCGGTGGTCTATGCCGCTACGCCCGAGGCCAGCGGCATGCATCACGCTTTCAGCGTCGCGACGGCAGTCCTGTACACGGTCGTGGGTATCGTCGTGACCTTCGTGGTCTGGCTGGTGGGACACTCCTTCGATGTGCTCGCCATGATCAGTCCATTTCCGTTCCTCGACTTTCTCCTGAAAGCGGTGCGCAACACGATCTTCGCAATTCTGGCGGTCACCGCCTTGCTCAGCCCCAAAATCGGCTTACTGCTTTCCCTCGTCGTGATCGTGTTCAGCTTTCTGATCTTCGGATGGGCCCTGCGCATGGCATTCTTCGGTACCGTCTTCGCATGGAGCCTGCTGCGAGTTCTGCTGATGGAGGCGCAAGAGAAACCCAATCGCGGCGACCGAGTGCAGGTCTTCACGGCGCGCGTCGGTAAGCTGCCGCGTCGCACCTACGGGCACCTGTCGCTCTCCGACGACGGCACGCTACTGTTCCGTTATCGCCGGCTCTTGGTTGGGCCGCCGAAGACCGTCAAGGTCGGCCGGGCGGAGAGTTTTGCCGTGGGCCAGGCCATATTCTTCCCGACCGTGATTGAGCCGATCGAGTCCACCGGCAAGCACCAGGTGACATTTCGGCTGCTGCCCATCTACCGCGGCGCCGAGCACAGCGTTCGTGAATGTCTGTCACTGGCTGAGGTGCGCGATCTTCGCTGGACCAAGGGCATTCGCGCCTTCTGGAAGTTCGTGACCGATGGAGAAGAATCTCCTGCAGGAGTTTGACACGCAGCAAGGTCGTGGGTATCTCACGGAGTTCCGACGCGCGTGATTGGTTTCTAGCTGAGTGAGGTCGTCGTTCGACGCGGCCGTGTTGTGCAAAATGGCAGACCGTGGACAGATCGCAGGCGGCGTGCTCGACGGTCCGCTGGGTTACGACGTTGCGGTCTCGGGAGTGGCGGCCGAGACCAAGAAAATCGTGTCGCCGGTCGCCGGAGCTGCAGATATTCTGATCGTTCAAGACGTTGAAGCTGGGACCATGCTAGTCAAACAGCTGCAATACATGTCCGACGCCCAGATCGCCGACCTGGTGATCGGCGCGCGCGTTCCGGTGATCGTGAGCAGCCGGACGGACAACATGCTGGCGCGGCTGGGTTCGTGCGCCTTGGCGCTGCTGTCGGTTCGGCACAAAGAGGCGAGGCAGTCATCATCCGGGCCCGCGATGACCGAGACGTAGCCCTCGTGGCGTCACACTGCCCGTACGACGGTCCAATACGCCTCAAGGGCTTCGCGTAGCGGAGTTTTTCTCGCGCCGAAAATTGCCGCGAGCGAGCGCAGCAGCATTCCTGTGACGATTCCTGCGCGCAGTATTTGGGCCTTTCCTGGCGTGAAGTGCTTGCGTGCATAGCGCAGCATATTGGCGTACCAGAACACCTGCTTGTCGCGAAAAGACAACTTACCTACGCTGTGCGCCCCGCTGTGCCGGAAGCGCGCAGACGGACAATAAACGATTTTCGCCGCCGCGTTCGAGGAGTCGCTTGCAAAGATCCACGTCTTCGAACCAGACCGGAAAAAACTGCTCGTCAAATCCGCCAGCTTCGATCCACGAGGCGCGCGTGATGGCGAGACATGCGCCCGCCGGTTGCTCGACCTCCTGCGGCTGCGAATAGTCGGCGTCCAGGCAACGATAGCGCCGATTCACGGGATTCGCCGGCCAAAGCTGGTTGACCAGCATTGCCTCGCAAAGCAGGGTCGCAAGCGTCGGCAACCGCCGAAAGGCGAAGCCGCGCGCGGGTTCGCCGTCAATTTCCAGCAAGGCGCCACCGGCTGCTGCGGCCTGAGCGGATTCCATACAGTTCAGCAGGGCTTTCACTGCTCCCGGCTCGGCGATTGCATCCGGATTCAGTACCAGCAGCACATCTCCGGTTGCCGCGCCGCGCGCCCTGGTTGACCGCAGCGGCAAAGCCAAGATTGCGATCGTTGGCCAGCAGACGAAGTTCGTGCCAGGCGACAAACTCCTCCACGCGTCGCACCGTGTCGTCCTGCGACGCGTTGTCCACAACCACGATCTCGCAATCCTCCCGTGCGAGGGCCTCCAGGCACGCGCCGATCGTGTCCGCAGAGTTGTAAGTCACGATAATGGCAGAGCAGCGCAGCATGGATTCAGGAAGCACGCATTATAATCGTCGGTTTGCCCGTTCTCGGGAGAAGCATGCCACAGTTGTGGCAGGAGCGAACTTGGAGATCATCGAAACTTCACTTCCCGGCGTTCTGGTCGTCAAGCCACGCGTCTTCACCGATCCGCGCGGGTTCTTCATGGAGACCTATCGTGAAAACGTGCTGGCTGCGGCTGGCGTCCACGAGTGCTTTGTGCAGGACAACCATTCGCACTCCTCGCGCGGCGTGCTGCGCGGACTGCACTATCAGCTCCGCACTCCTCAGGCCAAACTGTGCCGCGTGACGCAAGGCGAAGTGCTCGACATCGCGGTTGATGTTCGCCTGGGCTCGCCCAACTTCGGCAAATGGGTGGGCGTAGCTGCTCTCCGGGGACAACCATTTGCAGCTCTATGTTCCCAAGGGCTTCGCGCACGGGTACGCGGTGCGTTCTGAGACCGCCGACTTCCTGTACAAGTGCAGCGACTACTACGACGCCAGTGACGATCGCGGCGTGCTGTGGAACGATCCTGAAATCGGCATTGACTGGCAAACAGCCTTCGCCCATATTGTCGAACAAAGACAGCGCCTATCTTCCGCTGTCGCAGATCGCACCCGACCAGTTGCCGAGGTATCAGCCATGAGCCTGCGATTGCTTATCACCGGCGCAAATGGTCAGGTTGGATGGCACCTGCAGCGCATACTCGCTCCCCTGGGCGAAGTGCTGGCGATTGATGTCGAAGAAGTGGACCTGACTGATCTGGACGCGGTCAGCCGCACGGTTCGCGAGTTCGCTCCCGACATCGTCGCGAACGCCGCTGCTTACACCGCGGTCGACAAGGCCGAAAGCGAGCCCGACCTGGCGCGTGCGATCAACGTCGCTGCCCCGGCGCGCATCGCGCAGGAATGCGCAGCCCGCGGCGCACTGATGATCCATTACTCGACCGATTACGTTTACGACGGCAGCAAGTCTGGTCCTTACGAAGAGAGCGACGCCACGGGTCCGCTGAGCGTATACGGTCAGACCAAACTGGAAGGCGATCAGGCCATCGCCGCCAGCGGATGCGCGCACATCATTCTGCGCACCACGTGGGTCTATGACATCCGGGGCAAGAACTTCCTGCGCACCGTGCTTCGCCTGGCGCGCGAAAAGGAAGAGCTGCGCATGGTCGGCGACCAATACGGCGCGCCAACCTGGGCGCGCGGTCTGGCCGAATCCACGGCCATCATTCTTGCCAAATCGCTGGAGCGCCGCGCCGCGACCGGTGCGTGGAACAGCGGCCTGTTTCATCTCACGGCAGCGGGTCAAACTTCGTGGGCTGGGTTTGCGGAAGCGATCCTCGAAGACTACGACGCATTGCTCGCCTGGCCAGCCGAAACCGGTGAGTTCGGCGGGCCGTTGAAAGCCAAGCGAGTGGTTGCCATTACCACCGAGCAGTACCAAACGCCGGCCCGCAGGCCGCGCAATTCGGTGCTCTCCAACGCCAAGGTGCAAGCCGCGTTTGGAGTTGCGCTGCCTGACTGGCGATCCCAGTTGCGGCTTGCCATGCAGGACGCGATTCGCTGATAATCGTTAGTTATCGCTACTCTGTTGCTGGACAGCTCATTCACTCGCCGTTCTCGTGTGCCTCCCAAAGCGTTCCCGGGCGTGAAAACACAGGCGAGGTCTGCCACGTGCGCTGTTCACGGCATCTGAACGGAGATCTATGAAAGGCATCGTTCTGGCGGGCGGAATCGGCTCGCGCCTGTATCCGCTGACCCGCGTCACCAACAAGCACCTGCTCCCTGTGTACGACAAACCCATGATCTTCTACCCGCTGCAAACGCTGGTGGATGCCGGAATTCGCGACATCCTGATCGTCACCGGCGGGCAAAACGCCGGCGACTTTCTTCGCCTGTTGCAGAACGGGAAGGAATTCGGCCTGCAGCAGTTGAGCTTCGCGTACCAGGAAGGAGAAGGCGGCATCGCCGACGCGCTGCGCCTCGCGGAACCCTGGGCGAAGGGCGACAAGATCTGCGTTGTGCTGGGCGACAACATCATCGAGAGCGATGTTCGCGATGCCGCCAACAGCTTCGACCAGCAGGACAAAGGCGCGATGGTCATGCTCAAAGAGGTGCCTGATCCCGAGCGTTTCGGCGTGCCGGTGATCGAGAACGGATGCATCGTTCGCATCGAAGAGAAACCCAAGAAGCCGCTTTCGTCCTACGCGGTCATCGGAATTTATTTTTACGACGGAACCGTCTTCGACCGCATTCGCGGATTGAAACCGTCGGGCCGCGGCGAATACGAGATCACCGACATCAACAACAGCTACATCGCCGAAGGCACGCTGCGGCACACCCTGCTGGAAGGCTGGTGGACCGACGCTGGCACATTCGAATCGCTCTGGCACGCCAGCAACATGGTCCGCGAAAAAGTGCTGCGCAACGCGCAAGAGCCCGTCATGGTGCGCAGCCTATGAAGCTGCTGGTCACGGGTGGCGCCGGCTTCATCGGCTCGAACTTCGTTCATCACACGCTGTCCCGGCATCCCGAGTGGCAGCTCACGGTCCTTGACAAGCTGACCTACGCCGGCAACCTTCAGAACCTTGAGCCTGCGTTGCAGCAGGGCCGCTGCGAGTTTGTGCAGATGGACATCTGCGATCGTGGAGTCCTGCGAAGCGCTGCGCGGTTGCGATGCCGTGATTCACTTCGCAGCCGAAAGCCACGTTGACCGCAGCATCGAAGACGCGGCGGCGTTTGTGCGCACCAACGTGGACGGCACGCACAATCTGATTCAGGCCTGCCGGGAAGCGCGCGTGCCGCGATTTGTCCACGTCAGCACCGACGAAGTTTATGGCAGCCTGGGCGACGAAGGGCTGTTCACCGAAGATTCTCCGCTGCAGCCCAACAGTCCGTACGCCGCGACCAAGGCGGCTTCCGACCTGCTGGTGCTGGCCTACGTTCATACCCACAAATTTCCCGCGCGTCGTGACTCGCTGCTCCAACAACTACGGACCGTATCAGTTTCCCGGAGAAGTTCATTCCGCTGATGATCGCGCAGGCGATGGCGGGCGAGCGGCTTCCGGTGTACGGCGCGGGGCTGAATGTGCGCGACTGGATCCACGTCAACGATCATTGCAGCGCGCTCGATGCCGTGTTGCAGCGTGGCCGCGAAGGCCAGGTTTACAACATCGGTGGCGGCTGCGAGATGCGCAACATCGAAGTGGCCAAGCTGATTTTGCGCGCACTCGGCCGCTCCGAAGACCTTATCCAGTTCGTGACCGACCGCCCGGGGCACGACCTGCGCTATGCCATCAACTGCGAGAAGACCAGCCGCGAGTTGGGCTGGCAAGCAGCGGTGCGCTTCGATGAAGGTCTTTCGCAAACCATCACGTGGTACCGCGAAAATCAGCCGTGGCTGGACGAAGTGCGGTCGGGGCAATACCGAGACTACTTCCAGAAGCACTACGTGCAGCGCGCCCAGACCTTCGCACAGTAAGTACCCCTCTCGCCTGAAGTAATCGGGTGGCACGCCTATCGTGGATCGGGTATAAGAACCGAATGAGGCTGGTTACATTCCACGATGCGTCTGGCCGACAGCGTGTCGGGGCTCTGGCGGCAGACGGCCGCGTAGCCGACCTGAACGCCGCCTACAAGCTGTATCTCCGGGATAAGCAAAAAAACGGCGATCCACTTCGCTCCGACGCGCGCGTGCCCAACGACATGCGCCTGCTCTTCGAAGGCGGCGACCGTTCGCTCGATGCGGCGCGCGCGGCGCTGGACTACGTCGTCGCGCAAAACGCCGGACGCCGGAGTGGAAGGCGAGCCAATTTTCTTCGGGCGCGAGGAAATCCAGATCAAGGCGCCGATCATTCCCAAGAAGTTCTTTCACACCGCCGGCAACTTTCGCGAGCATCATCACGAAGCCGAGAAGGCCGGCTTCTCCCATCCGGTTCTGCCATGGATCGTCTTTTTTCAGAACGTGGACGCGATCATCGGGCCGGACGAGCCGGTCATCTTCCCGCCGCATCTCACCCAGGAACTCGACTACGAACTGGAACTGGCGGTGGTGTTGAAGAAAGCCGGAAAGCACTTCACCGCGCGAGAGGCCGAGCAATACGTGGGAGGCTACGTCATCTTCAACGACATCACCGCGCGCGACATTCAGCGCAACGAGATGAAGTCTGGCGTGTTCAGCTTCTGCAAGGGGATCGATTCATTCTGCCCGCTGGGGCCGCACATCGTTACTGCCGACGAGATCAAAGACCCGCACAACCTGGCGATGGAGCTGCGTGTCAATGGCGAGCCACGGCAACGATCGCACAGCAGCAAAATGTCAGTCACCATTCCCGAAATACTTGCGCACTATTCACCTATGGGCTACAGCGCCGGGGACGTGGTTTCGACCGGCACCGTCTCGGGAGTGGCGGCGTTCAGCGCCGACCCCAAGGCCTGGTTCCTGAAGCCGGGAGACGTGATGGAGTGCGAGATCGAGCAGATCGGCATCCTGCGCAACCCAGTCATCTCGTGGGAGCAAGCCTACGGCCGCGGTGTGGGGGAATCCCGGTGAGGCTGCCGACGATCGTGCGCCAATAGGGGTCCTTCGACTCGCCCGCGCAAAAGCGGTGCGGGCTCGCTCAGGATGAGACCCGAAGGTGGAGGCATCGCCGGGAAAAGGAAAGGAGCGTTGAATGACCGAGCTCTCCGGCAAAGTCTGGACCAGCGAGCTAAACGCGCGGCCGGAGGTGCGGCGGCACTTCGATCGCTCGCGCACCATCCGCTTCTATGACACGACACTGCGCGACGGGGAGCAGACAGTTGGCGTGGTGTTCGCTCCGCAGCAAAAACTTGAGATTGCGAAGAAGCTGGACGAACTCGGCGTTGGGCGCATCGAGGCCGGTTTTCCCAAGGTCTCCAGGGAAGATGGCGAAGCGATCACGATGATCCTGAAGGCGGGGCTGAAGCACTCGGAGGTGTGGGGCTTCGCGCGAGCGACCCGCGGCGATGTGGAAGAGCTGGTGCGATTGGGCCTTCCGGCGGCGGTGATTGAGGTCCCGATCAGCGAGATCAAGCTGAAAGCCTACGGCATCACGCGCGAAGAGGCGGTGCAGCGGGCGACTGAAGCAATCCGGTTCGCCGCGCAGAATGGGATTCGCGTCGCATTCTTCGGTGTGGATGGCACGCGCGCCGATCTGAATTTCTTCAAGCACATCTACTCCGCTGCCATGGATGCGGGCGCGAAGGAAGCCGTGATCGTTGACACCATCGGAGCGTGTACACCCGAAGCCGCGGAATTCCTGGTGAGCTGGGCCGGCGAATGGATCGGCGAGGAGACTCCAATTCACTGGCACGGGCACAACGACTTCGGACTTGGCACTGCTGCGGCCATTGCCGCCGTACGCGGTGGGGCAAGCTGGATTCACGGGACCATCAACGGGATGGGCGAACGCGCCGGAAACACCGACATCGCCGAGGTCGCGATGGCGTTGCAGTGTCTCTACGAGGTGCCGGTGGAGATGAACCTGGAGAAAATCCGCGAAGTATCGGAGGTGGTTCGCCGGGCAGGGAAGTACGAGCTCGAAGGTTGGAAGCCGCTGATCGGAGACAACCTTTTTCTGCGCGAGAGTGGAGCGGTGGCCAGCCAGTTCCACATTCCGGAAGCCATCGAGCCTTACAGCGCGGAGTTGGTAGGCGCAAGACGCGGCGTCGTGCTGGGCAAGAAGAGCGGGCTGGACAGCATCCGGCTGAAGGCGGAAGAGCTGGGCCTTAGTGTTGCAGATTCGCAGCGCGCGGCCGTGCTGGAGGCGGTGAAGCGTAGAGCGATCGAGAAGGGCGGTCTGCTCAACGATGACGAATTTCGGTCGGATTGTCCGCGAGGTCGGACAAACGAGAGCGGCATCCTGAGGGTCCCGTGTGACAGGTTAGGAAATCCCCCAGGCTCCGTTTGACTAGAACCTACAAGAGTTGCCCTACTTGTTACTGCGCCAGAACGTGCGTGGCAGTATCGCCCTTGAAGGTCATTTCGACCAGCACCTTTTGATTCTTTGCATCTTCCGTGAAGCGTTGCTCGGTGCGTTGCGCTTTCGCATTCAAGGGAACCAGGGTGCAGGTGGTCTTGACCTCGGCTTTTCCACCGACCTGCTTGAAAATCATGATGTGGGTCTGGCCCTGCATTTCGTGGGTAACTGTGTAATCGCCCGCCGGGAGCAAGATTCCGCCGACGACGGTCGGCTCGGAGAGCCTCAGGGTCTGCTTGGGGGCGATGCCCATCGGATTATCGCTTGCCGCCAGCACGACAGAAACACACAGCACCATCATGAATGCCACCAGCATGGTGGCAACCACTCGTTTCGATGACATAACAACTCCTTAAATGCCCGCAGCAGCGGGCCGTATGAATACGAATCCAGTGTAGTAAAGGACTGCCCGTGAGGCCGTGTCGGCGGTCACAAGGGGGTGTGAGCGCTGCCGCCTTACAGCAACTTCCGCAGTTCGCGGCGCAGGATCTTGCCTGAAGCGGTCCGCGGCAGCGACGGGACGAAGTGAACTTCACGGGGCATTTTGTAGCGAGTAAGGCGTTCGGCGACGAACTCCTGCAAGCTGGCTTCCTTTTCTTTGGTCGCGACCTCGGTGTCACGTAGAACCACGAACGCACAGGGAATCTCCTCCCCTTCTTCGTTCGTGCGCCCGACCACGCCGCAGTCGCGCACCGCTGGATGCTCCAGCAGCACGGATTCAACCTCGGCCGGCGCGATCGAGAATCCCTTGTACTTGATCATCTCCTTGCGGCGATCGACGACGTAATACAAGCCCAATTCATCGGTGCGCACGATGTCGCCTGACCAATACCAGCCGTCGCGTAATACTGCGCTGGTGGCGTCAGGAGACTTCCAGTAGCCTTGCATGATTTGTGGTCCGCGCATGACCAACTCGCCCAGCTCGCCCGGCGCGACTTCATTTTCATTGGCGTCAAGGACGCGGCATTCAGTCAGCGCCACGGGACCGCCGGCCGAATCGGGCCGGTACAGCTCCGGCGTCAGAAAGCCCATGTGGGTCACGGGCGACGCCTCCGTCATTCCATAACCCTGGCGAATGGGAATGCCGGTGCTGGCGCTGAAGCGGCGGGCCAACTCTGCCGCCAGCGGCGCCGCGCCGCACTTGGCCCAACGCAGGCGGTGCTCGCGGGGAAACTTGCCCTGCTCGGCCGCCTGGCAATAAGCAAGCAGGGTCGGAGGCACACAAAGCGTCACAGTCACGCCCTCGTCCACGCTGATTTGCAGGGAGCGTTCGCAATCAAAGCGTGGCATCAGCACCAGGGTGCAGCCCCGCATCAGCGATAGGTTCAAGCCGACCGTCAGCCCATAAATGTGGTACAGCGGCAGGAAGCAGAGAACAACATCCTGGTCGCTCATGGCGCCGGTTTCGCCGGCAGTAAGAGTCTGGTACACGTTGGCAACCAGGTTGTAGTGCGAGAGCATAACGCCCTTCGGCAGGCCGGTCGTGCCGCTGGAAAAGGGCAGGGTAGCGAGGGTCGAGGACGAATCGCGATCTGGTTGCGGCAATTGCGTGGCAGTAGCCTTGAAGAGCAGGTCGAACGGCTGCGTGCCGCCGGGCCCGGGTGCACGAATGGTGTACACGTTGCGCAGCGCCGGAAGGCCACCCAGATGGATGCCGGGGAGCAGAGAGCCGTCCGTAACCAGGGCGACTGCGTCCGAGGTTTCCAGTTGGTATTGGACCTCACGCTCGCGATACGTCGGATTGAGCGTGGTCGGTATCGCGCCCGCCAGCGTGGCGGCGTGGAAGACGACGCCGAACTCCCAGCAGTTCGGCAGGAAGATGCCCACGACTTCTCCGGGACGGACCCCGCTAGCCACCAGGTTGCGCGCCACCCGCTCCACCAGTTCCGCGTATGCGCCGTAGGTGAGACGCCGTGCAGGGGTGCAGGACGTGTCGATGATGGCGATCTTGCCCGCGTGCCGGCGGCAGGAGTCCAGAATGACCTCGTGGACAAACTTGCCGGCGGGATCGGCAAACAGTTGGGTGCGAAGAGTTTCAGCCAGGCGCGCCATATGTCGTGCGGAAGAGTGTAACAGAGCAAAGTCGAGGGCAGGAGCCTCAATTCAGGAAGAACTTGGTATACAACGTATCGCGCTGCGCAGGACGGAATCCGGCATCACGGATGAGGCGGCGTAGCTCTTCTTCGGTAGTGCAATTGCGCACGCCGGCCGCGCGCACCACATTCTCCTCGATCATGACCGAGCCCACGTCGTTGCCACCAAAGCGCAACCCGGTCTGGCAGACTTTCAGGCCCTGCGTCACCCAGCTCGACTGCACATTCTTGAAGTTGCTGAGGAAGATGCGCGCGATGGCCAGCGTCTTCAGGTATTCGACCGCAGTGGCCTCATCCCAGCCCCGTCCGCCAAGGGCCGTGTTCTGCGGCTGGAACGACCACGGGATGAACGCCGTGAAGCCACCGGTCTCTTCCTGCAAATCGTAAACGCACTGGAAATGGTTGATGCGATGCTCGTAAGTCTCACCCACGCCGAACATCATGGTTGCCGTAGTGCGCATGCCGAGCTTGTGCGCGGTGCGATGCACATTGAGCCAGTCGTTGGTGAGGCATTTCAAGCGCGCGATCTTATAGCGCACTTCATCGTCGAGAATTTCGGCCCCGCCGCCGGGAATGGAATCGAGTCCGGCATCGCGCAGGCGCCGGATGGTGTCTTCGATGCTCAGGCTGCTGACCTCGGCGATGCAGATGATCTCCGACGCCGAGAAGCAATGCAGGTGGACCTGCGGAAAGCGCTGCTTCATGCCGCTCAACAGGGCTTCGTACCACTCGATTTTCAAGTCGGGGTGCAGACCGCCTTGGAGCAGGATCCCGGTGCCGCCCAACTCCACCGTCTCGCGCACTTTGTCGTAAATGGTGTCGAAATCGAGGATATAGCCTTCTTTTGCCAGTTTGCCTTTGAGCGGACGATAGAAGGCGCAGAAGGTGCAGTATTCGGTGCAGAAGTTGGTGTAGTTGATGTTGCGGTCGATGATGTAGGTGACCACGCCGGTGGGATGCAGCTTGCGGCGCACCGCGTCAGCTTCCATGCCGATGCCAATAAGGTCATCGGAGCGATACATCTCCAGCGCTTCGGCTTTGGTCAAAGACATGGCAACATCACAACCCAAAGTGACATTCTAACCTTCCTAATGGTTGCGGGGAAGCGGCGCGGCGGAAAACGCGGCTGGCGATTGGTCGCCTGCGGGGATGAAACTCGCAACAATCGCCGTACAATTGAGTTTACACATGAGGTTGTTCGTGGCCCATGTTCAGGGTGAATGAAGGCAGGCTCTATGAACGTGTTTAAGATCGCAAGTGTTTGTTCCGGAAGCGCCGCACGAATTTTGCTGTCTGCTTCGCTTCTCGTTTTGCCTTTTCCGGCAAGGGCGGCGCTGGGCGATAACGCAGCGTCGGTGCTGACCGACCAGGCCCGCATGAAAGGCACGCTGCGGAGCGTCGATGCTCACACCTACGTCATGCACGAAATCACCGCGTCCACGGGTGCCGTGGTGCGAGAGTATGTCTCGCCCGCAGGAGCGGTGTTTGGCGTCGCCTGGGAGGGTCAGTTCCCGCCCGACCTGCAGAACCTCCTGGGCCCGTATTATCAGCAGGCGCAGCAGGCCCAGAAGGCGGCGGCGTCGGAGCAGCAACCGCGTGCCAGGCGGGCTCCTGTCGTGATCGAAACGCCCGGTCTGGTGATGTACGAAAGCGGGCACATGCGGAGTTTTCACGGACAAGCCTACGTCCCGCAATTAGTGCCCCAAGGCGTCCAGGCCAGCGATATCCACTAAGGAGGAATACCGGTGAGCCAACTTAGGATGTTGCTCGCAGTGGCGAGCGTGATGGCATGGGCCGCCTGTGGCGGAGGCAGCGGCAGCGGGGGCGGAAACACGCCCACGATTACGTCGGTCACGGCGTCGTGCACCCCGTCAACCGTTACGTCGGGGCAGACCAGCCAGTGCTCGGCTATGGTTTCGGGAACGGGAAATTTCAGTTCGGCGGTCACGTGGAGCGCTAATGCGGGTCAGATCTCATCGGCGGGATCGTTGACCGCACCGATCGTGAGCGGCAGCACGTCGGTGACGGTGACGGCGACCTCGACGCAGGATACCAGTAAGGCGGGAACGGCGACGGAGACCGTGACCCCTACCGCGGCAGCGAACAACGTTGCCCCGCTCATTGTGGATGCGGGCCCAGACCCGCAAAATGTCGCCGTCGCCAACATCCCTTTCGTTACCATCACGGTTTGCGTCCCCGGTACCCAAACCTGCCAAACAATCGATCATGTTGAAGTTGATACCGGCTCGTCTGGCTTGCGCATTGTGTCTTCTGTCCTAACCATTGCTCTCCCCCAGCAGAACGATTCCAGCGGCAATCCCCTGGATGAGTGCCTGGTGTTTCTGGACGGGTACGTGTGGGGCCCGGTTGCCACGGCAGACATCACGGTAGCCGGCGAGAAGGCATCGTCTGTGCCGGTGCAGGTCATGATTCCTGATACGGGTTCGCCGCCGGTCCCGAGCAGTTGCTCCAGCCAAAGCACCGGGTCGAACGGCAACGAAGGCGGAAGCGTGGACTCCTTCGGGGCGAACGCTCTAATTGGGGTGGGACTCTTCCAGCAGGATTGCGGCCCCGGTTGCGTGTCGAACTCTCCTGCTCCTGCGTTTTACTACGATTGCCCAGGCTCGGGCTGCAATCCAACCAACGTCACCCTGCCGCAGCAAGTGGCTAACCCAGTGTCAAAGTTCACCGCCGACAACAACGGAGTGCTGATTCAGTTCCCAGCGGTCCCGAATGGTGGGTCGCTGAACCCGAATGGCTTTCTCATCTTTGGCATCGGCACGGAAACGAACAACGGTTTGGGGAGTTCCATGGTGTACCCGGTGCCCGATACTGGAAGCAATGCCGGGGACTTCACCACGATCTTCAATGGAACGAAGCTACGGGGGCAGTTTTATCGATAGCGGTTCCAATGGGTTCTTCTTTCCCAATACCAAGCCAACCGGGATACCCGTATGCGCACAGCCGCCCAATACCTGGTATTGTCCTGTCTCGCCCGACAGCCTGACCGCCGTGAACCAAGGATCGAATGGACAGAGTGGGCCCACTACAAGCTTCACCATCGAAAACGCAGATAGTCTGTTCAACACACCCAACACCGCATTCAGCACACTTGGAGGCCCTGACCCGAACGAGTTTGATTGGGGGCTCTCGTTCTTCTTTGGACGGAACGTGTTCACCGCCATCGAAAACATGACCACTCCGGGAGGTACCGGGCCCTACTTCGCGTATAACTTGCCGTAGACGGAGGGTCCGATGGCAAACAAGAAAGGCGGCGACGAACCGAGGGTTTCAAGGCCAGAGATGGTGGGCTACGGCGTGCCTGAGTCGCTGGAGGGCGCTCTGCCGTGGGAATGGGCCTTGGAACGCCTTAGCAAGTCGCACAATTATTGGCTCACCAGCGTTCGCCCCAATGGCACACCACACACGATGGTTGTGTGGGGGATTTGGCTTGATGGCGCGTACTACTTCAGCACGAGTGCAACATCCCGTAAGGCCCGTAACCTGCAGCAGAACTCCGGCTGCGTGGTGTGCAGCGAAAACGCGGAAGAGGCCGTGATTCTGGAAGGTGTGGCCCGCAGGCTGGACGACGGCCAGATTCCGCAGCAAGCGTTCGCCGATTACAAAGCGAAATATGGTTGGGAGCTCGATCCGAAAATGGGGCCGGTTCACGAGGTCCGTCCCAAGACAGTCTTTGCCATGCCCGAAAAACAGTTTCCCAAGGGCGTCACGCGCTGGCAGTTTGAGTATCTGCCTGCTTCGGAGGGCAACGACCTCTCCGGTTGACCGTTGGAGGCATCGTGAGTTTCAATCTGCTGATGCCAAAAAGTCCCGCCAAGCGCAAGCCCGCCGCAAAGAAGGAAGTAAATTCAGTCGTCGCCGCCAGGCGGCCTATCGCAAGCCGTCCAGTGATGCCGGGGTATGGCGTTGCGAAATCAAGGAAGGGAATGCTTGATTGGAGCTGGGCACAAGAGAGGCTCACCAATTCCCATAACTATGTGATCGTGACCGTCCGTCCTGATGGACGGCCGCACGCGATGGGCATGCACGGCTTGTGGTTCGAGGACGCTTTCTACTTCGGCACCGGTGAGAACACGCGCAAGGCGAAAAACCTGGCGGCGAATCCGAACTGCATCCTGATCAATGAGAGCCTTCACGAACTCGTCATCGTTGAAGGCGTCGCCGAACAGGTCGGTTACGACGCGTTACCGTCAGCTCTCTCTGCACTCAGCAAGAAAAAATATGGATGGCCCTACGATCCTCGGATGGGCGGCGTGATCTTCAAGGTCACGCCCCGCGTCGTCTTTGCGCTTCCTGAGAAGCTGTTCGCCACAGCTCCGACGCGGTGGACATTCGACTGAGTCATCGGCAACTACTTGGCAAAAGAACTACGGAGAGGAAATGAGGCCGGCGGATTCGCCGGCCTGAAAGGTTACGTCTTACTGCGTCTTTGGAGTTGTACCGGTGCCGCTTTTACTCTTGGTTGTGCTGGTTGTCCGGTGGGCAATGATTTTGTCCTGGATGCCATCGTAGGTGGTTTGCGGCACGATCTTTCTGGTCAGCAGGTCGCGTTTCGAGTTGTAGGGTCGGCCATCAATGATTTTTTGGGAATAGGCCGCGCCGATGCCCGGGAGCGCGTCAAGCTGGTCCTTGGTCGCGCTATTGATGTCGAGCTTTTGACTGTCTGGAGTTTTGCTGGAAGTGGTGCTGGACGGCGTCGTGGCGGTCGTGGCTTTTCCGGTTTGCGCTGGCTTCGCTGCCGTGCCCTGGGCCAGCAAAACGGATGAGGCGAGAGCCAGGAACAGCATCCCGCGCGAGGTGAGTCTTAGCAGGTTTATAAACATAAGTCTCCTTGAGTAGGGCGCGTGGTTACGAAACGAATAGTATCTGCCGCGGGCACGGTTGTCACGCAGCTTTGCGTGTGACGTGCGAAGACTTGTTCTTGCGCTGCTTTTGCCGGTAGCGTCTCCAAAAGTAGAAACCCGCCAGACCACCAACCACTGCAAGCCCTATTAGCGCATAAAGGACTGGCTGGTAGTAGCGGCCAACCCAGTGGAAGATGCTAGGTCCATAGATCGATCCCAGATAGGCTACTGCGGTGTAGCGAACGCTGCGTCCGAGGACCAGTGCGGCGAGGAACTTCCTTGGCGGATAGTGCATGGCGCCGGCGGCGAGGAGGAACGGAACGATCGGCACCGGCGGCGGACAGATGGCTCCCACCGACACCGACCAGAATCCATAGCGTTCGAAGATGCGGTACACCTTCCGGGCGCGTCGCTGGGAAATCTTCTTCTCGAGGGTTTCTTTGCCGCCTTTCGCCCCAAGCCGGTACGTCAGGTATCCGCCGATGGCCGACCCAATGGTTGCCATGACGGCGTAGTACCACCACAGGTCCTGGTGGCCCGCGGACAGGATGATTGTGAATGCGTCCATGCTGCCGGGCAGCGGAACCACGGAATTGTCGGCCACGCCAAGCAGAATGAGGCCGAGTCCGCCCAGGTGCCAGAGTCCGTTCCAGAGCGGGGTTTTGAATGCGACTGCGGTAATGAGGCGCATCAGTCCTTTTCCTGACAACCGCAGGCAAAGCTGCTATTTGGTTAGAAGCGCGATAGGCGGGCGAAGGTCAGGGCAGAAGAAAAATCTGCTGCAGAACAAAAGCGGTGGCCGCAGCCACCGCCGGTCGAAGTTAATTGGATTTAGCGATGGCCACTATTGTTGTTTGGCGCGGCTGATGAGCTTGAGGCCGCCGGTGCAGCGCAGGCGCAGCCGCAGGGGTTGGGTTGGGAGCGACATCAGGAGTGGTGTCGGTTGCCGCATCGGCGGTTTCAGCGGGAGTTTCTGTAGTGGCTGGCGCTGTGGTTGCAGACGGAGTCGAGGTTGTCACCGCAGTTGTGGCTGCTGCCGGAGTTGTTGCTGTCGGCGTCGCCGTGCTTACCGGCGATGCGGTACTTGTCGGCGAAGGCGCGGCAGGGGGCGTTACCTGCGCCCGGACTTTCGGCGTCGGAGCATATTTTTCGACGGTATTTAACAACACTTGAGATTCCTTGGTAGCCGCAACCTCGCCGTTCAGCAGCGAGTAGAAAGTCCAATCCTTACCGTAGAACGCTTGCGTGTCGGCTTGGTCCTGGCGGATCACAGCGCCGCCCAACGACACGCCGAGAAACAGGCCACGCGCTCGCGAGTAGGTAAGCACCTGGGCACGCATCGTAAGATCGGTCGCAGCCTGAGCATCGCGTCCCACCGGCCCGGCGGCGGCGGATGCATCCGCGCCCAGCTTAAACTTGCTTTGCAGCAGATGCTGCATGCCGTCGTCGGTGCGGATAATCAGTACTAGATCGGATGCCTGGCCACCCGCCTGGAAGCCAAAGCTGCCGCCGGTCATAAGGAAGAACACGGGCGCGCTCCAGCCCTGTTCGGTGCGGCAAGTGGCGACTCCTTTCCCATAGTTGGCGCCGAAGATGAAGCTCGCCTTCAGGGACGACGGGATGATCGCAATGCACTTCGCGCCCGACATGATTCCGTCGGGGATGGCACGGTCCGGCGCCGACATGATCTGGCTCAGGATGGTGCTGGAGGTTTGAACCCGGTCCAGGGCCGCGCCGCGCCGGTCGGATGCGGCGGCGCAAAGAACCATAGAGATCAGGACAAGCACAGCCAATGCAATTTTTTTCATAGCTCAACTCCGATCAACACAGAGCTTTCGGCCTGCGTGGCAGACTGGTGTCATCTTACGTCGTGTGAGGACGAGCCTGGCCGGAAGAATGAGAGGGAGCCGGTTACTCTTTAGTGACCTGATGGGAGGAAGAGAGTCACTGCGGGATGGCCAGCCCGGCTACATTGCGTGAACGCGTGCGGGCAAAAAACAAAGGGTTGGAAGAGATGACCCTCATTCTTCTTCCAACCCTGTCTCCCAGGTTCTGTGGTAGGTGAATGCAGTATGAGACGGGAGGTAACTTTGTGCAAGTTACGAAGGTACATGTTCGGTAACTGTACTTTAGTAACAATTTGGGGCGAGGGTAACCACCTCCTCAGGTGGGGTTGACCAGGGCCCGCCCAGGAACGAAGGTGCGTCCACGGCGAAATTGGGTTACTTATCCATCGCAAGCAGGCTGTGAGTGATGGGATGGACTGAGAGGGCGATCCGGTTTGGGGCCCCGATCTTCCGCAACAATTCGGCCACGTGAGCTTTGACTGTGCGCTCGGTCAGGCCAAGCTCTTTGGCGATGTCCTTGTTGGAGCTGCCCACCGCCAGAAATCCCAGGACCTGGCGCTGGCGGCGGCTGATCATCTGGCCCTCATGCGGCTTCATCTGGCGAGATGTAGTGGGTGCTGTGGCGCGTTCGATAAAAGTGGCAAGCACTCTTCTCGGCGCCCATACTGATCCGCGATGCACTAGGCGGATGGCTTTCTTGAATGAGGCGGGTTCGGCATCTTCGGGAATATACCCCTTGGCTCCCGAAGCGATTGCGCGCAAGATATCTTCGTCGGCGCTGCCAGGGCCAGTGACGATGATGCGCACTCCTGGCCTAACTGCCTTCATGGCAGACATGGCCGAGTAGAAAGCCGCGCCCCGGTTGCGTGTCATAAGGACAACGTCATCGTCCAACGCCTTCAATATCAGGGGTACGGTGCAGGCCCTGACGCTAAACTCGGATCCCGAGCCAAACAGGGCGCGAAAGCCGATAAAGCGAAGCGGATCGCTCTCCAGCACGGCCACGCGAATCGGCGCTCTTGGCGCCGTTTTCTTCGTCGCCGCTTTTTTGGTCCCGGGTTTCTTACGTAACAGCTTCATCTGAACCCTCATGGCTCAACCGACATTTTTTCTGACCCAGAGGGAAACAGTACTACTTCTAGCACAATATCAAGCACGACACGATCTCTAAAACGAGGAGTATCAAGAAGCTAAGCCGCTCGTTTGAGGTCTCCACACCTTGACCAGTCGCAGCTCAGGCGGCAGTTTTGCGACGCGAAACTTTGGCGCCCTTGCGCACCTGTTTGATCTCGGATTCCTTTTGCGCTTCGGCCACACGCTGTGGCGGTTTCTTGGGCAGCTGCGCCAGGCTCTCTTTGAGCGCGGCCATCAAGTCCACTACCGGGGCCGGCTTCTTTGGTTTTTCGACGGTGGTGACCTCGTCGCCCTCGAGTCTGGCCTTGATAAGGGTCTTAAGGTTTTCTTCAAAGCTATCGTGGAATTTTTCCGGTTCAAACTTACCCGCCAGGGCCTCGATCAGTTGCTGCGCGATTTTGATCTCAGCGTCCTTCAGCTCCACATCGGGACGGCCGAAATTTTCCAGCTTCCGAACTTCCTCGCTGTAGTACATGGTGTGCAGCATGAGACCGCCCTCGTAGGGGCGCAGAAAAACCGTGTATTCGCGATTGTGCATGGTGAGCTTGGCGATGGCGACGTAACTGGTCTCTTCCAGAGCACGCGACAAAAGGGCGTAAGGCTTGCGGCCGGCTTCTTCCGGCACCAGGTAATACGACGACTCGAAGTAAATGGGATCAACCTCCTCGGACTTCACAAACTCGAGGATCTCCATTGCCTTCGCGGTCTTGGGCTCAATCTTCTTGATCTCGTCTGGCTCGATGATGACGTACTCGCCCTTGCGATACTCATAGCCCTTGACGATTTCACTGCGCTCTACCACCCGTTCGTCATGGGGACAATAGAGTTGTTGCTTAATGCGGGTGTTGTCGTCACGATGCAGCATGTGAAACGAGATGTGATTGCCGCGCGCGCCCGAGAATAGACGCACGGGCATGGAAATGAGTCCGAAGGTCAGATAACCAGTCCAAACAGAAGCCGCCATGGTTCACCATTCCGCCCAAGAAATTGTGCAAATACCCCGGCACAGCATCGTTCACCTTGCCGATATTGTCAAGCGCTGAAGTTGCCAAGCCGTTTGATTTGCTGGATTTGTGAGATGCGCTGCGGCGGAGCGGGTGCTGTCTTGCCGGCTTGAGGAGGGGGAATCGTTCCGTCATGCGATACTGGCTCACTAGGCGTGACAAGTCTCATCCATGCAAGAGGATTGCCAGCGGCGGTGGTGGCCATCGGCTTCGCCCTGATTGCTCGCACCATGGGCGCAGTCACCGATGGAGGAGGCTTGGCAGGGGTACTGGTGGCGTTTGTTCTGATGCTGGCTGCGGGCCTGCCCGGTTTTGTTCCCCTGGCGACGGTTTTCCTGTTGACTGCTTTGACCACCCGCTGGGGCTACGCGCGCAAACAGACTCTGGGCGTGGCGGAGCGCGGGCGGGGCCGCAGCGCCTCGCAGATCTTCGCCAATTTGTGTGCGGCCGCCCTGTGCGCCTTACCGACAATCTGGTTTCCGCGATTCACCGATGTTCTGCTACTGGCGGCGATGGCGGCCCTGGCCGAGGCCGCAGCCGACACAGTTTCCAGCGAAGTGGGACAGGCAACCGCCAACAACGCGTATATGCTTCTGGACTTTCGGCCCGCGGCGATCGGCACCAACGGAGCCATCAGCGTCGAGGGAACCTTGAGCGGCTGCATCGCTGCTTCCATTGTGGCCTGGGTCAGCGCCTTCTCCGGGCTCGTCCCCTGGCCGTGGACGCCGCTGGTTGCCGCCGCCGGGGTTGCGGGCATGTTTCTCGACAGTCTTCTGGGCGCGACGTGGGAGAACGCAGGAAAGATGGGCAACGATTCCGTGAACTTTGTGAGTACCGTGTTCGCCGCCGATCTGGCGTTAGTAGGGGTGATGGTAATGGAAAGGTTCGGACCCTGAGCAGCACGGCGGTGGTTGCGACACTGCTGTTAGGCCGGATCGCAGGGCACGTCGGCTCTGGTTCGGGCTTTACAATGGAAGTTACACCGCTTCAGCCTGGAGAACCTGCATTCGCGCCCACAACCTTTGCATCGTCGGATTCGGCAACGTCGGCAAGGCCCTCGTCGCCCTCCTCCAGGAAAAAGAACAGGAACTGCGAGACCGCTACGGCATCGCGTGGCGCGTGACCGGCGTTGCCTCACGGCGCCTGGGCTGGCTTGCCGTCCCGACCGGCTTCGCAGCCGAGAAATTGTTGGGCGAGGATTTCTCCGGGGCGCAGCAGGGCAGCGATATTTGCGAGTGGTTGCGCTTAGCCAAGGCGGACGTGGTGTTTGAGGTGAGTTCGCTCAACGCTGCCACGGGGCAGCCTGCGACCGAGCTACATTCGTGCCGCTCTGGAAGCTGGCGCCCACGCCATCAGTGCCAACAAAGGTCCCGTCGTACATGCCTGGCGCGAGTTGACGGCGCTGGCAGCGGCGAACAATCGGCGGTTCCTGCATGAGTCCGCCATGATGGATGGCGTGCCGATCTTCTCGCTGTTTCGCGAGACGCTGCCCGCGATCGAGGTCCGAGGTTTTCGCGGAGTTCTGAATTCGACCACCACCGTAGTTTTGGACGCGATGGCCACGGGTATGAGCTTTGACGATGCAGTCCGCGAGGCGCAGCGGCTGGGCGTGGCTGAAACCGATCCGTCCAACGACGTTGATGGAATCGACGCTGCGGTGAAGGTCGTAGGGCTGACCACAGTGCTGATGAACGGAAATCTTAAGCTCGAAGATGTGCAGCGTCAGGGCATCCGTGATATCGGGACGGAGCAGTTGCGCGCCGCGCGAGCGAGCGGCGAAGTTTGGAGGCTGGTCAGCCGCGCACAGCGCGGGCCTGACGGCAACATCGTCGCCTCGGTTGCTCCGGAGCGGCTGCAAGCCAGCGATCCGCTGAGCACCGTCCGCGGAACGTCGCTGATGATCAGCTTCGAAACCGACATCTTTCCCCAACTTGTCATTGGCGAGTGCGACCCGGGGCCTCGGGCGACGGCCTACGGCCTGCTCGCCGATTTCATCTACGCAGTCAGGAGTACGTAAGTATGTCTTCCAGTGCAAAAATCGCCGAGCCAGCGCGCAAGCTGGACATCGCATGGGTGCGGCAGCAGTTTCCCGCCCTGCAGCAGAACGTGAACGGCCAGCCGGCGGTGTTCTTCGACGCTCCCGGCGGCACCCAGGTGCCGCAGCGCGTCATCGATGCCATCGCCAACTATCTTTCGAACTTCAACGCGAACACGGGTGGCGCTTTTGTCACCAGCCGCCGAACCGACCAGTTGATCGCCGACGCTCGAGCAGCGATGGCCGACTTCTCTCAATTGCGCGACCGATGAAGTTGTCTTCGGTCGCCAACATGACGACGCTCACCTTCGCGCTGAGCCGCGCCATTGGCCGCGAACTGAAGAGCGGCGACGAGTTGCTGGTCACCTGTCTCGACCACGACGCGAATGTGTCGCCCTGGGTGTGCCTGGAAGAGCGTGGGGTGAAGGTGCGCACCGCCGACGTCAATCCCGCCGATTGCACGCTCGACATGTTCGACCTGTCGGCCAAGATTCGTCGCAACACGCGGCTGGTGGCCGCAGGATGGGCAGCCAACGCGGTGGGAACCATCAACGACGTGAATGAGATTGTGCGCCTGACGCACGAGGCCGGGGCGATGGCGTTCATCGATGCGGTGCATTACGCGCCGCACGGGCCGATTGACGTGCGCGCCCTCGATTGCGACTTTCTGGCCTGCTCGAGCTACAAGTTCTTTGGCCCGCATCTTGGGAATTCTTTACGGCAAGCGCGAGCAGTTGCAGCGGCTGCGTCCCTACAAGCTGCGCGCCTGCACCGAGCAGTTGCCCGACCGCTGGGAAACCGGCACGCAGAACCACGAATGCCTCGCTGGATTGCTCGCCGCCATCGAGTACATCGCCGATGTCGGGCGCCATCACCAGCCGGCGGCAGGAACGCGACGCGAGGCCATCCTCGCAGCCTACGACGTATTCCAGCAGCACGAGCACGAACTGATGGAGCAGTTAATCAACGGCCTACTGGCGATTCCAGGGATTCACGTTCTACGGCATCAAGGACCCGGCGAAGTACAGCCAGCGCACTCCGACGGTCGCCATTCGCCTGGACGGCTACACGCCGCGTGAGTTGGCCACGACGACTCGGCGAGCGCGGCATCTTCACCTGGGACGGGAACTACTACGCCATCAACCTGGCCGAGCGCCTGGGCGTGCAGGACAGCGGCGGCATGCTGCGCATCGGCCTGACGCACTACAACACCGCCGAGGAAGTGGAGCGGGTGCTGGAGGAACTGCGCGTGCTGGCGAAATCGAAAGCATGAACCACGGATTTGCACGGATTACCACGGATTCATTCGTGTCTCTTTGATCAGTGTTCATCTGTGATAATCCGCGGCGAAAGGGTTTCGTGATGTCTCGCAGCCGCTTGCCTCTGCCGAGTAATTCCTGCGCTTGATTTATAATCCGCCCTTCTGCGGAGGGCGAAGAAATGCGCGCCGTACCTCGCTGGCTGGCTGTGCTGGCTGTGGTCGCGATAGCGGCGGTGGTATGCGCGTTCACCGTCCGCCGTGCGCTGACGCCTGAGCCGCGTTGTGCTTGCAGCTCTCCGATCGCGACGATTCCCGCCGATGGATTTACCTCGACGCAACTAACAATTCATTCCGTCGAACGGCCGCGAGCTGCGCGGGCTGGAGATACAGGTTCAAAATCCGCGTGGCTATGCCGTGGAGTCAACGAGCTCGGGTGCCCCACCCTTTTCGCGAAGCGAAAGGGTGGGAGTCGAATCCATAACGATCGACCACGATTCGGCCACTGTTTCGCTGCGCGCCGGCGTGCTGCCCGGCGAGACGAAGCTGCGCGTCGCTGCTCCCGGGGTTCATTCCGCAGGAGATCATCCTGCAGACGACCCTCGACGCAGGCGACGCGATCGGCGACGGCACACCGGACTTTCTCCGCCTGCACGATCCTGCCGACCGTGCGGCCTTCCGCCGCTGGTTCACCCTGCTGGCCGAATCGCAGTATTACCGCAGCAAAGCCCTGCCGCGAGATTGACGACTGCGCTGCGCTGTTGCGCTTCGCTTATCGCGAAGCCCTGCGCGAGCACAATGCGGCCTGGGCCCACGCCATGTTGCTGCCCGCTCCGGCGTCGGCGGTTGACGTTCAGCAGTATCGATACCCGTACACCCCGCTCGCGGCTGCGCTCTTTCGGGTGCGCGGGGGAGCCTTCGCAAACCGGCGACCTTGGCGATGGTGCCTTCGCGCAATTTGCCGACGTGGACACTATCCGGCGCTACAACACGTTTTTCGTGGGACGCGATTTCAGCCGGGCCCGCCCGGGCGACCTGCTGTTCTTTCGTCAGGACGGCCAGAAGATGCCGTTCCACGCCATGATCTTCCTCGGCCGCAGCCAGATCGAATCCGGCAACGAACAGCTCGTCGTCTACCACACGGGGCCGAGTGGCAACGCGCGCGGCGAAATCCGTCGTTGGTCGGTTGCCGAGCTTGTGAACTATCCGGAAGCCCGCTGGCGTCCGATTCCCTCCAACCCAGCATTTCTCGGTTTCTATCGCTGGAACATCCTGCGGGGCGGCGATTGATGCGCCCGAATCGCGCCATCGTTGCCGTCCTGCTTTGTTGTGCCCTGGTTGCTCCGTTGGGCGCACAGGACCAAGCCGACACGGAATCCTTCTTCTCGCTGGCCAGCGAGCGCACTTACCTGCCCGGCGAGAAGCCCGTTATCTCCGTTTACAGCCACAACGTGAGCTCGCTGGAGTTCCGCGTCTATCGCATCAACGATGCAGTCAAGTTCTTCGGCCAGATGCAGGAGCTGCACAGCTTCGGCGGGCGCGGTCCGGCGATGCCGAAGCAGGCGCACACCTGGCTGGAGAAGTTTCATGCCTGGAAGCACCGCATCTGGGCCTGGTTCCGCGACTTCATTCGCGCGCAGTTCTCGCCCGAGTCGCGGCACAAGATTCGCCTGTGGGAGATGGGCGGCACGAAGAAACAAGGGCCAAAGGTCGAAGGCTATGCTCAGGTGCCGATCCTGAACCAGCAGCAGGTGGTGTCGGTGTGGAAGTGGGCGGTTCCGCTCGCACGAGCGATGGCAGAGCCAGACCGTCAACATCCCGGTCAGCGACAAGGGTGTGTACCTGGTCGAAGCCACCGATGGCAAGCTGCGCGCGTACACCATCATCGTCGTAAGCGAAATCGCAATCATCACCAAAGCCGCGTCCGGCCGGCTGATGAGCTTCGTCGTCGATCGTCGCAGTGGCGATCCGATAGCGGGAGCGATGCTCCGTGTTTGGATCGACCAGCAGGAAGTCGCAGCGAAAGCCACCGACCAGCAAGGGTCTGCTGGACACATCGCTGAACCAAGCCAAACCGGAAAACGTCGCGGTGCTGGCCACGAGTGGCGACCAGTTCGCCATCAACACTCCCGGAGCGTGGAACCTGGGCACCGGTCCTGATCGCAACCTGAAGGGTTACAGCTACACCGACCGGCCGGTGTACCGTCCGGGCGACGTCGTGCACTTCAAGTCCATCGTGCGTGCGGAGTCGATGAGCGGCTACGAAGATCCCGAAGGAGCGCGAACTCAGGCTCGAGCTGCGCGATCCGCAAAGCTACCAGACCATCTGGCAGCAAACCGTGACCCTCTCCGACCTGGGCACCGCGCATTGGGACTACGCCATTCCCGCCGGCGCCAATCTCGGCTTCTATTACCTCTCGATGCAATTGGGCGAGCGTTACGTCGAGGGCACCAGCTTCTCGGTGGAGGACTACAAAAAGCCCGAGTACCAGGTGAAGGTGACGGCACAAACGCCGCGGGTGCTCGAGGGCCAGCCGATCAAGGCGACGATCGACGCGCGCTATTACTTTGGCGAGCCGGTCTCCAACGCGAAGGTGAAGTGGGTGGTGCACACCTCGACCTACTGGCCGATGGGACGAGGGGAAACCGACGACGAGGCAGGCGCGGAACAGGGAGGTGAGAACCCGGACGCCGACCAGGGCGACACCTACGGCGGAGAGCAGGAACGCGAGATGAGCGGCGTGCTCGATGCCGACGGCAAGCTCCAGATCGAGTTTCCTACACGCATCGACAGCAAGAAGCAGGACCTGGTCTATCGCATCGAGGCGCGGGTGACCGATGCCGGCAATCGCGAGATCGCCGGTCACGGTTTCGCCCTCGCGACGTATGGCAGCTTCTTCCTGACCGCCGAGCCGGACTCGTACGTTTACACCAAGGGCAGCACCGCGACGGTGACCGTCACCGCCCAGGACTACGACAAGAAGCCGGTGCAAACGTCCTTCCGCGTGGAGATGAATCGCTGGGATTGGCGCAAGGGCGCTGGTCCGTCGGTCACCACTGCGCGAGGTCAAACCGACGCCAGCGGTAAAGGGCAGGTCAAACTCACGATTCCCGACGCGGGCGAATTTCGCGTGCGCGTGATCGCTACGACGCCGGAGAAGCGCGAGGTGGAGACTACGGCGTACTTGTGGGCCCCGGGCGAAAGTCCCTGGTGGAGCGGGCCCGCGCAGGAACGAGTACAGATTGTCCCCGACAAGAAGACCTATCAGCCGGGCGACACCGCGCACGTGCTGATCGTGACCGGCAAGGAGCCGGCGTCGGTGCTGGTCACCGCCGAAGGCAACGGCCTCTACTCCGGTCAGGTGATCAGGAGCGCCAGGGGCAGCATCACGGTTGATGTTCCCATCAAGCCGGAATTCGCGCCGAATTTCTACGTTGGGGCGGTGTTCATCCGCGACAACAAGCTGTACCAGGGATCGAAGAGCTTGACGGTGCCGCCGACGCAGCACGAACTGAAGGTGCAACTGCTGCCTTCGAAGCCGCAGTATCAACCGGGCGAAGCTGCAACCTACACCATCAAGGCGACCGACTCTGGCGGCAAGCCGGTTGCGGGGGCGGAGTTCAGCCTCGGCGTCGTGGATGAGGCCATCTACGCCATCAAGCCGGACGCCACTCCCAACATCATGAACGCCTTCTACGGGCGGATTTACTCAAAGGTGAGCACGGACACCTCGTTGACGTATTACTTCAGCGGACAGGCCGGCAAGCGCGCCATGCCGTTGGCGAATGCGCGTCCCTCGCGCGGACTGGCGCAGCTCAAGCCCGAGCGCCTGGTGCAGCCCAAGGTCCGCAAGGCGTTTCCCGATACTGCGTACTGGGTGGCCGACGTAGACACCGGTGGGAATGGGCAAGCCACTGTCCACTTCAACTATCCCGACGCGATTACCTCATGGCGTGCGACCACACGCGGAGTTGCCCAGGACACCAAGGTCGGCGGCGCAGTAGAGAACACCATCGTGCGCAAGAACCTGATGGTGCGGCTGGTGGTGCCGCGCTTCTTTCGCCGCGGCGACGAGATCGTGGTCTCGACCATCGTGCAGAACTACCTGCCGACGGAGAAGACAGCGCGAGTCTCGATGGAGTTCGACGGCCTGCAGGTGATGGAAGGTGTGACCAAGGACGTGAACGTCCCCAGCCGCGGGTTGATGAAGGTGGACTATCGAGTGCGAGTGCTGAACGTGGATTCGGCGCGCGTGCTGGGCAAGGCGCTCACCGACGTGGAAAGCGACGCCATGGAGCTGACGCTGCCGGTCGTTCCTTTCGGCGTGAAGCTGGCGGTGGCCAAGTCGGGATCGATCTCCGGGCCGGGCGCCAGCGACACCACGCAACCATTGACCTTCCCCGCCGGCGCAGAATCGGGAACCCGTAAGCTGACCATCAGCGTGACGCCGTCCGTGGCAGGAACGGTCTTCGCCGCGCTCGAATTCCTGACCTCGTATCCCTACGGCTGCACCGAGCAGACGATGTCAAGCTTCCTGCCTGACGTGCTGGTGGCCAATGCCATGCAGAAGCTTGGCGTCAAGTCGAACATCGACCCGCAAACGCTGAAGAAGCAGGTGCAGGCCGGACTCGACCGCCTGTACACCTATCAGCATCCCGACGGCGGGTGGGGCTGGTGGCAGAGCGACGATAGTCAACCGTTCATGACCGCGTACGTGCTCGCCGGATTAAGCCAGGCGAAGGCCGCCGGGTTCGACGTGAAGCAGGACGCCATGGATCACGGGCGCGACTGGCTGAAGCCCTACTTCGATCATTCGCAGAAAGTGAAGACCGACCTGCGCGCCTACATGGCCTACGCACTGGTGTTGAGCGGAGCGCGCGAAACTGCGGTATTAGATTCGGTCTGGACCCAGCGCTCCACACTCACCTCCTACGGCAAGGCGCTGCTTGGGCTGGCCATGCTGGAGATGAACGATCCTCGCGCCGCGGAATTGACCAGGCAGCTTGAGGGCGAAGCCAAGCAGGACAGCTCGCAGGCGTGGTGGCAGACCGACATGAACTACCTGATGGATTTCTCCGGCGACACCACGCCACAGGCCACGGCCTATGCTCTTAAGCTATTGACGCACACTGCGCCCAACAGTGCTTTGCTGCCGAAAGCCGCGGTGTACCTGGTGAGCCATCGCGACCAGGGATACTACTGGGATTCGACCGAGCAGACAGCAATGGTCATCTACGGGCTGACCGATTATCTGGAGCGCACCAAGGAGCTGAAGCCGAACTACAGCGTCGAGGTGGAGGTGAACGGCAAGACGGTGGCGACGAAGAAGTTCACTGCGGCTGACGCGCTGGCTCCGGCGACGACGGTGACGCTGAATGAATCGCAACTCGCGCCGGGAGAAAACCAGGTACGCCTCGCTAAGACCGGTGACGGCCGGTTGTACTGGTCGGTGCGGGGCGAGTATTACTCCAACGAGGCCAAGGTCGTAAACACCGGCAGCTTCAAGCTGAGCGTGGCGCGCGAATACTACAAGCTGACCTCGCAGCAGCAGGGCGACAAGATCGTGTACCACCTCGATAAGCTGGCTGGCGCGGTGGATGTTGGGGACACGCTGGCGGTGCGCATCACCGTCGGCGGCAACGATTGGAAGTACCTGATGATCGAAGACCCCATCCCCTCAGGAACGGAGTCGATTGCCCGCGACGACCTGTATGAACTGGATGAGAAGCCCGACTGGTGGGGCCGCTGGGCCAGCTATCGCGAGCTGCGCGACGATCGCACCACGTTCTTCAACCTGAACTTTCCGCAAGGGCAGCACGAGTATGTCTATCTGCTGAAGGTGGTGAATCCCGGTGTCTTCCGTGTGAGCCCCACCCGCGTGGAGCCGATGTATCAGCCCGAATATCTCGCGACCAGCGACGCGCTGACGGTGACCGTGAAATGACGACGCAGGCAAGTCGCGCGGGAGTTGCCAAGCTGTGGCTGCTGAACTTCCTCGGCAACGCCGGGGTATTGGCTGCCTGGTATTTCTGGCTGCTGGTACCCGACGCCCATGGCTGGCAGGTCGCCTTCTCTCTGCTCGCGGCGGTGTGCATCATCGTGCTGGTGGTGTGGCTGCGCGCCGGGACGTTCGCTTACTTCAGGCTCGCCGAGTTTCGCGACAATGGTGCGGTCTGGCGCGCGTTCCGTCATTCGCTGCGACACCTCGTCGCCCTGGCCCTGTGGGCTGTGGTGCTGGCGGTCGTGCTATGGTTTCTGTTCTGGCTACGGACCTATCCGCCGCAGTTCGGCGTGTGGCTCTGGCAGAAGCTGCCGGAATCGTTGCGCTTCGCTAGCCCGCGCCAGCTTACGCAGTATGCGACTGCCTGCTGTTGCTGTATGCTCGGAGCCGTAGCGAATGGCTTGCCCATCGCGACGACAATTGCCGCCTGCCGGCTTCGGGAAGCGTGCCTACAGCTCTCTGGCCCTGCCGATCCTAAAGCGTCCCCTGTAACTGGCGTAGTGGTTCTGCCTGACTGCCACGTGCGATGGCGGCGGCATTTACGATTCCCTACAAGTCTGATCTGGTGGATTCCCTCGTCGTCGATCGACTCCGGCTAGTCAAGCCTGGAGCATACGGCCTGCGCTTCTTCGCAGCCTACGTCAATGCCGTAAGTCACGGCTTGGACCCCGCTGGTGTGGATGGTGCAGACCTCGCTCGGCCTGTAGAACGGGATCAACGGCCCGATGGAGCATGCCGATGATCTACACGGTAGAGCCCATGAAGAGTGTTCGTCCATTGGCGTTCCACAACTTGCCAAAAGCCGCCGATCTCAAAAACCTCACGTTTTTGATCGCTGATACGCTTCAAGGCGACGGTCTCCGGCCCGCCAGAGGTTATAGGGGGTACAGTTCACAGAAGCACGATTGTCCTGGTGTCGCACGAGGCGGACTTGTCTAGGATCGACATTTTCGTGCTCCAGGATGGCATTGAAGGTCAGCATGGCACGAAATGTTATGTGATCCCGTGCGTCAAATCAACGCGGGCGGGTGCACAGCATGCTGACGCCCGACTGTTGATGGCGGTCGCTCACCTTCCGCCGGAGCGCGGAGCAACCCCGTTCGTGACCATATCTGACGGCAATCCGTTCTGCACCCAATCGAGCAGTACCTGTTTGCCATGTTGTTCAGCCAACTGCGCCACGCGGTTCGTGCGCCTCGACATAAGCGGCCCGCAATTGCTCTTCGCTCACGGGTGCGCGCAATGCTTTTTCCAGCGCCGCCACATCGTCGAAACTGTTGCCGGAACTTGCTTGCGGCTTCGGACCCGCGAGATACAACACCAATCCTTCGCGAAACCACAACGGAGTTCCGGCACGCGCGTACGACTCGATCAGCATGTGCAGCAGTTCGTGATGGATGGTGCTGTCCAGCGTGCCCGCTTGCCGCAACACGTCGGATGGCTGCAACTGGATGGTGCGTCCGCGCGTCGAGGCAGCGACCCATCCCGGCTCGCCCGGTAGAGTTGCGGAAAGCGGCCACAGTTGCGTAAACCTTTAATCGTGGCGCAGCGCGATAGACGAGCCCGGTGCTTTCTTCGGACTCGTGCATGTAGCGAGTAGCGACGCTCAGCAACGCCCGGTCGTACTCCGGCTGCGTGGTGAACAACTCCACATCTTCGTTGGAGATCTGCTGCCACGGGATGCCTTGTGCGCTGACACCGAGCTTGGTTCCGGGATAGTAGAAGGCGAGGATTTCGCGATAAGAGTGACCTTCCTCGCCCATTACTTCGGCGCCAATCTGGCAGAGACCAACGCCGTGTCCTGAGCCCCGGCCATGAAACATGACGTGAGTGCCGTCGTCGCTTACGTCATAGAGATTGCTCTTGAGGCGGTCCCATCCGATGTTGTGGCCGATGGCGGCGCGAAAGTTCAGCGCCGATACAGTTACGCTACCGCTGCCGGTGACACGCAGGAACTCGACGCGTCCGCTGGGTGTGCGATGCAGGACTGTCACCGAGCGCAGCGTGCCGGGAACGACGATGCCATCAGCCGCCAGCGCGCGTTGCAACTCGCGCTTTGGAACCTCACTGCGCCATTGCGTGGAGCCGTTCCGCACGCAATATTGGTCGGAGTGCTGGCGCAGAAACGGCGCGCGGGCTTCGTCGTTGCCCAGGATGAAGCGCCCGTCTTCGCTGGTGCCGCCGCAGTTCGCGGCGTAATAGGTAGCCGCGGGCTCGCCGTCGTACCAGAGAACCTCGCCGGCAGTGGCTTGGGCGATGCCTCGTAGATGCGGATCAATCCCAGCAACGCGCAGATCCTGGCAATGTGTGGTGTCGCAAAAATCGAAGCCATCGAGAGCATGGCGGCTGCCGAAATGCATGGCGAAGGTGCGCGCTGCGACGGCCATGGCTTTCAGCGCCTCGTCCGACTTAAAGTTGCCGGTCTCGCCCGCCAGCACTCCTGCGATGTATTCCTCCATCGGCATCAGCGCGGTGATCAGCAGATGACCGTCTTTGGCGCGGACCTCGATCGGGAAGTCGGCCCGCAGCGGCGGTTCGCCCGCGGCGTTCATCTGATAAGCGCCGCTGATGCGCACTTCGACGGTCGCAGCCTTGTCCTTGTCAACTTGGATCGACGATCCTGCGGCTTGTAGCGCCAGCGTCGCGAGAGCCATTGGTTTGCAAGTTGCGCATTTTCGGATCTGTGCCTGACCCGCGTCGGCGCGAAGCCGCAATTCCCGCGGCGAATGCAGATACCACAGGCGGACACGAACAGTCTGTGGAAATCCCGCGGCGGCGGATGCTTTAGCAGGAGCCGAGTGAGCATCAGCTGCATTCCAAAGCAGAAGCAGCAAGCCGACAGCCTGGAATACCCGTTTCATCGCTGCGATCCCGTTGCAGCGTCTGCCACCTTGCCACCACGCTGTCGGGCGAATGCGTCGAAGACTTGGCGCGCCAGGGCCGCAGCATCGCTACCGTGTCCTTTCTCCAGAAAGACGACGAGCACGATCTCAGGATTCTCCGCCGGCGCATAACCGGCGAACCAGCCGTGGGTCCACGGTCCTTCGTCGGCCAGCGCGGTTCCGGTCTTGCCCGCAACTTTCATCGGCGAAGCTGGTTGCGCCGCGTGCGCCATCCCATAGCTCACGGATTCCTGCAGGCCCTGAAAGAGCAAGGAAGTGAGCTTCATGTCAGCGTTCGTCTGGGACAAGAGCGCCAGGTTACGGTAGGCGCGGACCAACTCCAGCGGCGTGACGTGGATGCCCCATTCGCCGATGGCCTGCAGTTGCAGTTCCTCGGGGGACTGAGCCAGCGACACGTCGCCCGTGGCTTCATTCGGCTCCAGTCCTGTAACGGTGTTAAAGCCGGCGCGCACAAAGTTGTCGCGCAACTGCACAGGCGTGAGTCGCGTGGCGACGCTGGTGAAGTACGAGTTGCAAGAATAGGCGAGCGCCGTGGCCGGCCCCAGTGCTTCCGGGGTATCGGGATGACTGCAGTCGAGCCGATGGCCAGCGATCGTCAGCGGGCGCTTGCACACCAACGCAGTATTCGCATCCACCTTGCCGGCTTGGAGAAGCGCCAGCAGTGTGAACGGCTTGATGCTGGAGCCAGGATGGACCGCGCGGCGGGCGGCGACGTCAGCGTGATAAGTGGCGAGCACGCCGCCGGTTTGAACGTCAAGCACTACGGCAGCGCCACGCTGCCCGGCCATTGTCTGGGAGAGTGCCTTGTGCAGGACCGAATTCCGGGGCTGAGCACTCACGAGAGTCGCCGCCGCGACGTAGATCAAGGTCGCAGTGATCCTTCGACAAGCCAGCACCCGGGGTAACATGGGTTGATTGTAACGGCCCGAAGTTTCCGGAAGGGAGTTCCACACAGGGGTCTTGTTGGGTCCTCTTGCGTTTTGGGCCTACAATTGTGTTGTGAGCATCGAGGCAATGGAGGTCGCCATGGACCTGCGGTTGACCGAGAAAGAGGAAGAACTACTACGGGAGCTTTTACAGGACCATCACAAACATCTGCTGCACGAGATCAACAAGGCCGATCATCACGAATTCAAGACCAGCCTGCGAAATCGCTGCACGATGGTGGAAGAGATCATCGAGAAGCTGCAAACGGTACATTCCGTCTGAAGTAAATAGCGGGCCCCTCAAGACTGCCGCAAGAACTTCCGGGAAATTCCTAACCTTACTGAGACAAGAGGGAAGGGCAGGACAACAGCTGCCCTTCCTTTCTTCGCTTGCAGCGTCGTTAGGCGGCAGGCTTTTTGCGGTTCTTATGGTTGATCTTTGTGCTGCTGCGTTGCTGGCGCGATTGCTCGTTGTGATACATGTCGAGGGGATGCGTGCCCGGGTCCTCGCCTTCGGTTGCGCCACTTCTGGGATCGACGATGAACAGCAGGTCCGACAGGTCGCTGGCATGTTCTTCCTCATCCCGCAGGATGCCCTCGATCATGACGCGCGTCGTAGGATCGTGGTCGCCAAAAAACCGGATCATCTTCTGGTACACCTCGATCACGATGCGCTCAGCGATCAAGTCTTCCTTGATCATATCGGCCAGGGTCTCGCCTTCGACGTACTGCGAAGCCGAGCGCTGCAGCAACGAGACCGGGTTGAAATCGGGTTTGCCGCCGAGTTGCTGGATGCGTTCGGCAATCTGGTCGGCATGCTCGCGTTCGGCGTCCGCGTGTTCCTTAAACTCATCGCGCACCGCGGTCCCATGGACACCCGTGGCCATAAAGTAATGGTGCATGTAGCGCAGCACGCACACGATTTCCGTCGCCAGCGCTTCGTTCAGAATGGAGATGGTCTGCTCGACGTCGCCTTCATAGGTATTGGTTACCGCGCCGTCTTCAATCTTCCGCGCAGCGCGCTTGCGGATTTCCTCCACATCAGTGACAAACTTTGGCATGGAAACACAACCTCGAGGGAACTACCGCCGCTGAGGACGGTGCGCAGGATTGGATGCACACTGACGATCACAAAGATGCCTCGGCGATTCGACGCCGTCGGCAACTGGCCACGGGGCCATTTTTCATGGCAGATGTGATGAGGCTGTGTTCACTCGGGCTCGACGGAGACTCTCAGTCCTTCGTGTTCGATCGTGACGGCTACGGCCTGCAGGGAACGAGTGACCGTGTCTGCCTCCGCCAGTTCCTCCGGCTTGTAAGTTGTTGGAACACCGATGGCAACCATGCCGCGCCGCCTTGGCCGCGCGGATTCCTGAAGGCGCATCTTCAAAGACCAGGCATCTGTCTGGGGCGTACCCCAAAACCCGAGCGCCCGCGAGGTAAGGCTCAGGATCGGGTTTCCCGTTCGTAATATCGTCCGCCGTGATCATGTCAGAAGGTACCGGAAGTCCAGCCACTTGGAGCCGCCGCGTTGCCAGTTGCCGGGTGCCGGAAGTCACGATGGTGTAGCGATTGACGGGCAGCTTTGCGAGAAGCTCCTTCGCTCCCGGCAACACGCGCAGGCCATCGGTGTCGTTGATTTCTCTTTGTTCGATGCGGTCGGTTTCCGATTGGGCGTCGAGATGGGGAGCGACTTCGCGGACGGTCGCGATCGTGGGCCGGCCGTGGGCGACATGCACGACGTATTCGGCATCGAGCCCATGTTCCTGCGCCCATGCACTCCACACGCGGGTCACGCAAGGTGTGGAGTCAACCAGCACTCCGTCGAGATCGAAGAGGATGGCCTGGCAGGCAAATCTGATCATGACTCAGTCTCGCAGACGCTCCAGAAAAGCGGCAAATCAGGAACGGCGTTACGGCCATGCCGAGCGAGAGATTCGCCGCGCATTTTCCGGTGGCATCGCATATATTGAAAATGATGCCTCCGCTGGCCCTTTCCGATCTGTTGGGCGCGCCTGTCTTCGATCAAAGTGGCGCCACTGCGGGCAAAGTGCGTGAAGTCGCAGTGGTCCCGCAGGACAACTCCAGCCAGATCTTAGGTTTTGTGGTGAAGACCCGCGGCGGCGGCGGTGATTGCCTGCTGGTGACCAACGCAGTGAACTCCATCAACGGAGGCGTGCGGGCAAGCAATGCAGTTTCTGATTGGATTCCCTACGCCGGCGGCGAGGGCATGCTCCTGCTGGCCCGCGACCTGCTCGACCAGCAGATCATTGATGTGCACGGCCGCAAAGTTGTGCGGGTCAATGATGTCGATATCCACGAGGAAACCGGGCACGGGCACGTCGTGCTCAAGGTGGGCGCGGTGGATGTGGGCGCGCGCGGGGCCATCCGCCGCTTGCTGAAGGGAGTTGTTCCCGCCGCTGCACTTCGTCCGCTGCTGGCGAAGATCCCGCCGCGAATGATTCCCTGGGATTTTGTTGACCTCATCGAGGTTGACCCCGCCCGCCGGGTGAAGCTCAAGATCTCCCTCGACCGCCTGGCCAAGCTGCACCCCGCTGACATCGCTGACATTGTGGAGGACCTGGCCCCGGCCGAGCGCGAGGCCGTCTTCGAAACCCTCAACGACGAGGTGGCGGCCGAAACCCTGGAGGAGATCGATCCCAAGCTGCAAGTCTCGATTCTCAGCTCGCTTGATTCCGATCGCGCCGCCGACATCGTGGAGGAGATGGATCCCGACGCCGCGGCCGACCTGCTCGGCGACATGCCGCCCGAAGCGACCGAGGAAATCCTCACCGAGATGCAGCCGGAGGAGCGTGCCGAAGTTGCCGAACTGATGACCTTCGAGGAAGACACGGCGGCTGGGCGCATGACCACCGATTACATGGCGTTGGGACCGGGTGCGAAGGTGGAGGATGCCGTCGAAATGCTGCGCAATTTCGAAGGCGGGGTGGAGGGCGTCAGCACAATCTACATTGTCGGAGACAAAGACAAACTCCTCGGCGCGGTCCCGCTCGCCAAGATTGTTCTGGCGCCGCCGGGTACTCCTCTGATGATGCTCAGCGGCCACATGACCACAGTGCATCCCGGCGCCGACGAGAAAGAAGTCGCCGAGCTTTTCGACAAGTACAACCTGCTTGCGCTGCCTGTGATCGATGAAGAAGGAACGCTGACCGGCGTGATCACGGCCGATGATGTGATCAATATGCTTCGCGCCAAGCTGTAAGCAGTAGCCGGTAGTCAGTATGTCAGTCGGCGTTGCGAGGCTGAGTGATCCGGTGCAGTGGAATAACTACTGCTGGTTACTGGCCACTGACTACTGGCTACTGGCTACTGTACGAAATAGCGCATTTCGCAAGCTGCGTTTATTCTGATTGGTCTTCACATATCTCACCTGAATCTCCGGTGTCATGCCCGAATCTCGACGGCTTAGAGTATGGAGAATCCGTCTGCTGATGTTCCTGGCCGTCATCGGCCCCGGGTTCATCACCGCCAACGTGGACAACGATGCCGGCGGAATCTACACCTACTCCGCCGCCGGAGCCCAATTCGGATACCTCCTGCTGTGGGTCATGATTCCCATGACCGTCGCGCTGGTGGTGGTGCAGGAGATGTCGGCGCGCATGGGCGCGGTCACCGGCAAGGGCCTGAGCGACCTTATCCGCGAGGAGTATGGCCTGCGCATCACGTTTGTCATGATGCTGGGACTGGTCATCACCAACTTTGGCAACGTGGTGGCTGAATTCGCCGGCGTAGCGAGCAGCCTGGAGCTGTTTCACATCTCGCGTTATGTCAGTGTGCCGGTCGCGGCGGTCGTGGTGTGGCTGCTGGTGGTGAAGGGCACCTACAAGAGCGTGGAGAAGGTCTTTCTGGTGGCGTCGTTTTTCTATTTCGCGTACATCATCGCGGGCGTTCTGGCGGGACCGAGCTGGCGGGACGCGTTCGTCGCCACTTTCAAACCGCCGCGTAGCGGGGCCTTTCGCGATTCCTCGTACATTTACATGGTCATTGGCGTGGTGGGCACCACCATTGCTCCCTGGATGCAGTTCTACCTGCAATCGTCAATCGTGGAGAAGGGAATTACTCCGCGTGAATACCGAGCTTCGCGCTGGGATGTGATTCTGGGCTGTCTTTTCACCGACATCGTTGCCTGGTTCATCGTGGTGGCTTGCGCAGCGACCCTCTATATGCACGGCGTGCGGCAGATTCACGATGGCGCCGACGCCGCCCAGGCCCTGCGGCCGTTGGCGGGAGAGTACGCCTACATCCTGTTTGCGGCTGGGTTGTTCAATGCTTCGCTGTTTGCGGCGTCGATCCTGCCGATCTCGACCGCCTACACGGTCTGCGAAGGGCTGGGCTTTGAGTCGGGGGTGGACCACAAATTCGATGACGCCAAGGTTTTCTATTGGTTGTACACGCTGCTCCTGATCGCCGGGGGAGGAGTCATTCTGCTGCCCAACATTCCGCTGGTGAAAATCAGCATCCTGTCGCAGGTGGTCAACGGCATTGTTCTGCCCTTCGTGCTGATCTTCATGCTGCTGCTGGTGAACAAGAGCGAATTGATGGGCAAGCACGTCAATGGCACCTGGTTCAACGCCATCGCGTGGGCCACGACGATCATCATGATTGGGCTGACGATTGCGTGGTTCGTGACCGGCAGGGGAGGCAGCTAAAGCAGTTCGCCGTTAGCGAGCTGCTGCACCAGCTTCCGGTCGGCGTCCAGGAAGTCGAGCTTCGGTAATTCGCGCCGGTCCACCCAACGGATCTCGCGGAAGATTCGATTCTGCATCTCGCCTTCGTAGCGCTGGACCAGGAAGAAATGGAGTTCCACGGCGTTGCCGTTCGCGTAATGGTGCTGCAGTTGCGCGACCTTGCGGCCGATGTCGGCGCGAATTCCAAGCTCCTCGTCAAGTTCGCGTTGCAAGGCCTCCGGCGCGATCTTCTCCTGGCTCGATCTTCCCTCCGGGAAACTCCCATTTCAGCGGGAGCGCCTGATATTCCGTCCGCTGGCAGCACAGGATTTCGTCCCCTCGCGTAATGAGTGCAGCCGTCACTTGCTTGATCAAGGCGCCTGCCTCGATTCTGTTCTGAGGGCGAGCCGATCACGAGGTCTTCTCCAGATAGATGCCCACCAGTGCGGCGCAATGCTCAACCAATTGCCGATCCTCGCCGGTGAAGGCCGCCGGAGTGTGGCTGTCGATGTCCAGTTCGCCGACCACGTTGCCCTTCATGAACACTGGCGCGACGATCTCAGACTTGGTCTCGATAGAGCACGCGAGATAGCGTGGATCGGCATTGACGTCGTCAACCACGACAGTCTGGCCCGTCGAAACAGCGGCGCCGCAGATTCCCTGGTTGAGGGGAATGCGTTTGTGCGGCGTTTCGGCGCCGACGTACGGTCCGAGCACCAGCATGGGATCTTCGCCCAACCGGCCCTTCTCGATCATGTAGAAGCCAACCCAGTCGAAATGAGGGAGCCGTTCCTGCAGGCGGCCGACGATGACGCTCATCAGGTCTTCGACACTCGCGGCAGCATCGGCAAGCACGTTGAGTTCTTCGGCGAGTTGCTGATAATTGGTCAGCATAAGTCATCCATTCATATCACACGCTGTGGAGTTGGCGTATGCCGCGAGGCTTTGGGAACAACTCGGGATGCAGCGCCCAGGCGATGGCGTGCAAGCCGCCAATCAGGCTCGTGGCCGGCGTGTTCAGCAGTTCGTCACTGATGCAGAACACCTGCGCAGCCTGCACGGCCGGCAGCCCAGTCCAGCCACGTTGTTCGACGATCTTCTCCAACGGAACGCGATCGCCCGCGCCGCACCAGGCGGCGAGAATCACGTCCGGCTTGGCGGCGCTGACTTCTTCCGCAGTGACCGTCTGGCCCGGCGAGCTGACGAATTCGCCACCGGCGGCTTCCACCAGCTCCGCGACCCAGGGCTGCGAGGCGATAATCGGTTTGCCCCACTCTTCGCAGAAGACCCTGGGCCGGGATGCATTCTGGGCGCGCTCGCGGACCTCTGCGATTGAACTTTGCATATCGCCGATCACAGACTCGCCCGCGATCCCAAGCGCCCATCACGCCCGCGATCGCAGAGATGTCGGCGTAAATGTCAGCTAACGTTCGCGGCGCCAATCCGAGAAATCGGACACCCGCTTTCAGGATTTCGGCGACCGCTTCCAGTTGGTAGGGAACGGAAGCCAGCACGAGGTCAGGACGCGCGGCCAGAATTTCCTGGCTTTGCGCTGTCCAGGAGTCGGAGACAATCACGCGGGAGCCGTCGGCCACTTCGGGACAAACGTCAGCACAATATCTGGTGCAGGCGACCAGGCGGTCCAATAGCCCCAGATCGCGCAGCGTGACTGTCGCGCTGGGCTGAAGCGAGACGACTCGTTGCGGCGTGTGGTCTGGGGCAGCCAAATCTGTTCGATTATACGAAGAGCAACCGGGAGCACTTAGCGGATGTCGCCGTTAAGATCGCGGTAAGCTAAGGAGTGCCGAACCGTCGCTATGTATTCTTCCCAGCTTCTCGACCACTTCGAGCACCCCCGCCATTCGGGTGAGCTACCCGACGCGGATGCTCGCGTGCGGATCGAGAATCCCGCCTGCGGCGACATCCTGGAGCTGGCAATCAAGATGGACGCCGGCCGCATCGCTGCCATTCGTTTTCGCGCAAAGGGCTGCGTTCCTGCGATTGCGTGTGCTTCGGCGATGTCTGAGCTGGCGGAGGGCAAAACCATAGACCAGCTGTCGGCGATCAACAAGGACGAGATTGTGGCAGCTGTGGGAGGATTACCCGCCTGCCTCAGGGCACGCCGCACAGATGGCGCTCGATGCGCTCCGAGCGGCGTTGAAGAAAATCAGTTGACCTCAGACAGCATGCAGTCCCAGCATAGGCTGGCATTCCTCCATGCGCCATTCCGGGGTCGCGCCTGCACGGCTGGCCACCAATGCGCCTACAGCGTTCGCGAACCGGCCAGTGGAGCCAGCATCCCAACCTTGCTCGATGCCGTGCAGAAAGGCGGCCGAGAAGGCATCGCCCGCGCCGACCGTGTCGGCAACCTCTACTTTGAAGCCGGGAATCTCACAATACCTTCCATGTTGAAAGACCGCCGAGCCGCGTTCGCCGAAAGTGACGCACATCGTTTGGCAATGGTATTGTTCGCTCCAGCGGCGGCAGAAGTCCTCGATGGACGAGCCTTGACCTGCGGTGTTGACTGATGCATCGAGGAACTCGGCTTCGCTGTCACTCAACTTCACTACGTTGGCCAGCGCCGAGAGTTGCTCCACCACCGCCAGGCTCCAGTTGCCGTCCCGCAAGTTAACGTCGTAAAACCGCCGCGCTTGCGGCGCAGCGTCAAGCAGCTTGCGCGTGGAAGCCATCGCCTGCCCCGACATGTGGTAAAGCGTGCCAACGTAAATCCACTGCGGCAGCAACTCTGCGATGCGCCGAAGGTGGGCCGCGCTGAGATCGACGAAGTCGTACGCCGCCGGACGCACGATCCGAAACATGGGCTTGCCATCCGCGTCGAGCTCCACTTCGGCGATGCCGGTGTCCTTGCCCCGAAGAATCTGTACGAACTCGGTCGATATTCCCCGTTCTTGCAGACACTCAACAGCGCGACGCCCGCGATCGTCCTCTCCCACGGCGCTTAGCAGGAAGACCTCGTGGCCCATTCGCCGGGCATGAGCGGCAAAGTTCAGGGGAGCGCCTCCGAGATATTCATGTTCGCCGATTACATCCCACAAGACTTCGCCAACGCTGACGATGCGCATGCTGAATCGCCTCCTCCGGCCCCGTCTATGGTAACGCCTCTCGTCAATTCCTCACTGCGTTTGCAATCCGTACGATTTCCGTTATGATTTTGAAACTCCTATGAAACTGCCTTTCCAGCGCGAGCGCACTCCGGAGCCTGCGACCGCCCCGCTCACGGCCGCTAACTTTCCCCCTTTGTCCGGCGCCGATATCGCCGGACTGTGTCAGGGTAAGAGGGTTGGCGGAGACATGTATGGCTTTCTGCGGGCGAACCACAGCCGCGTGGTCTTTGGGCTGCTCGATGTCGCGGGCAGTCACGAGGAGAACCATGCCATCGTCGAGGCGGCGCGGCAGACCTTTCACGAATTGGGGTGCAAGAGCTTTGCCCATCCGGAAGTCAATGAGGCCGATGCGATGATGGAATTCTGCCTGGAGTTGAACTTGACCGTCCGCAGGGCTGCCTCAGGCGTGCGCTCCTGCCCGGCCTTCGTTGGGTGCTACAACGAAGAGTTGGGTACCATCTGCTACGCCAACGCCGGGCATACTCCCGGACTGTTACGTGATCCCTCCGGGGTCACTGAACTGCCGGCCACGGGGCTGCCGCTCGGGCTGTTTTCCGCATCCACCTATGAAGCGCCGTTCGTGGCCCTGGAGCCTGGAGCTTCGCTGTTGCTGGTCTCGCGCGGCGTGGTCGAAGCCGCGTACAAGAAAGAGGAGTTCGGCCTGCAACGAGTGAAGCAGCGCTTCCAGAGCGCTTCGCGTGAGAATGCGCGCGAGATCGCCACCGTCATCCTCGACGGCGTGCAGCAGTTCGTGCGTACCCCTCCTACGCACAACGATGTGACTGCGCTGGCGCTGGTTCGGGCGCCGTCAGCGTAGTTACCCGACGGCGCGTAGGCCATCGCTGAGAGCATGATACGATTAGAGTTAGGTGCTGGAACGAGTGTGCGTGCTGCAAAGGTAAAGGATTGCAAGATGTTTTTGCGCCCAGGCGCCAGGGGGTTGACCCGTGGCGCTATAGTTTTGATCTGGCTAAGCTTATGCGTGCTGCCGTGGGGATTTCCCGCACGGGCAGTGGCCCAGGCTCAGCAACCTCCGGCCGTCCCGGGAGTGCAAACCGGGGTCCCTGGAACCAACTCTTCCGCCGGCGACCGGCAATCTGCCCAGCAACTGCCGGGTAGCATCAGCGGAACCCTGATCGTTCAAACCGGGGCCCTCGCCGTCGGCGCTCACGTGCAGCTTTCGCGCGAAGACCAATCCCCAACGCAAGAAATATTGTCGGGCGACAACGGGCAATACTCCTTTTCTAATCTTCCTCCTGGGCCTTTTCATCTCGCGATAACGTCGGAAGGTTTCGCCACTCAGGAGTACTCCGGCGACCTGCACCCGGGAGAGGCCTTCATTGTCCCGGAGATCATGCTCTCGGTTGCCACAGCCGTGACGGAAGTGCGGGTCGAACTCACGCAGATTGAGGTTGCGCAAGAAGAGATCAAGGAGCAAGAAAAGCAGCGGGTGTTTGGCTTCATTCCAAATTTCTATGTCACCTACGTCCCCGACCCGGCTCCTCTCATAGCCAAGCAGAAGTTCGAGCTTGCCTTCAGGTCGGTCATCGATCCCTTCACCTTCGTGGCCGTCGGCTTCCTGGCGGGACTTCAGCAGGCGTCCGATGAATTCGGAGCCTACGGGCAAGGCGCAGAAGGGTATGCAAAGCGCTACGGTGCAGCGTACGGTAATGTCGTTTCCAGTACGTTCATCGGAAGCGCCATATTGCCCACCATCTTCAAACAAGATCCACGCTATTTCTACCGGGGAACCGGCAGTAAGAAGTCGCGGCTTGGGTACGCGCTCGCCAATGCCGTGATTTGCAAGGGCGACAATAAGAAATGGCAATTTAACTACTCCGAAGTTATCGGGGCCTTCGCAACCGGCGCCATCTCCTATACCTACTATCCCGAGGGTGATCGCCATGGAGTGATCTGGCAAAACGGCCTGATCAAGCTTGGCGAAAGTGCGATCGCCGGTGTCTTCCAGGAATTTGTGATCCGGAAATTGACCCCGCACCTGCAAACCCACGCCAAGACCCAGCCCTAGAAATCTGATGAGAAATTCGGTTAGCGAACGCTTCTGTCAGGGGCACGACTTTAGTGTGCGCGTGAGAACTAAGTTTGTCTTGGTAGGAGAGTAAGAAGCCCAGGAAACCAGCGCCGTAGGCGCGAAACAGGATAGCCCAGCACGTAGCCGAAGGCGGAGTGCTGGGTAAAGTGGGAAAAGAACCCGAGTCCCTTCAGGGACGGCACAGCTCTCATTCGGCAGCCTGCTAAAGCTCCGATCCGCGACGGCCGTCGGCTTCATCTTGAGAACCGATCCAGCCTGAACGGTGACAAATCAATTGCCGACGGCCGCCCCAACGCCCACAATGCCAGTGCTTCTCCGACCGCCGCCGAATGTTTGAATCCGTGACCCGAGCACGCCGAAGCAAACATGATGTTTTCGCAATCGCGAACCTTGTCGACGATGAACTTCGCGTCCGGCGTCACCGTGTAGAGACACGTCGTTGCGCGCAGGCATTCGCCGGACACGTCCGGAAAACGTGGCCCAATGTATTCGTCGTACATGGCGGCGACTTCCGAATCGGCGACCGCGCGCATAACCGCGTCGGGATCGACCGTCGCCTCATACTGCTCGGTGGCAATCTTCAGTCCGCCCTGGGGCCCGTCAATCGCGGGGAAGCCGTAGAGCATGTCGCGCGGCCGGTTGCCCACAATCCAGATGAACACCGGGAATCTCGCCGGAGTGTATAGCTCCTGATTCTTCGCCAGCGCGAACCAGCACAGCACCTGCCGATAGACCTTGAAGTAACGCGCGTACTCAGCTCCGAGCAGCTTCTGCATCCACGGCCCGGCGGTGACGATGACTCGCGCGGCGGAATACGTAGCTCGATCGGTCTTGACCGCGACCGTGCCGTCGTTGCTCTGCGTGATGTCGAGCACCACCTCCGAGGTGAAGATTCGCGCACCCATCTGCTCGCGCCAGAGTCAACTGGGTCTCAATGCAAGCCTCAGGACGTAGAAATCCCGCGCCAGCTTCAAAGTAGCCAACCTCATCGCCGCTCAGCCGGAACTGCGGATAACGGCGGCGGATTTCATCGGCGTCCAAAACCTCATGCGCAATGCCAAATTCCCGGGCGGTGCTGATGGTGTCCTGGACGAACGAAGTTGATCCGTGATGATTGCCCGCAATGCTCTGCGAAGCCAGAACCAACGCGCCATTGCGGGTGAGCAAGCTGCGGCCCGTCGCCGTCTCCAGCTCTTCCCAGATCTGGTTGGAGCGCAGCACCAGGGGCACGAAGTCGCGGCCTTCGCCGATGGCTTCGCGAGTAATGCGGGTGTCGCCGTGCGACGATCCCTGATCGTGCGGCGGGTCGAAGCGGTCAATGCCGATCGCGCGTGCGCCCAGCTTGGCCAATTGGTAGAGCGCCGCGCTGCCCATCGCTCCCAGCCCAACGACGATGACATCGGCGGTATTCGCCATAGGCGCATGATAAGGGATGAGTCGGTTCGCGTGGACCCGGCCGCCAGCGCAATCCACAAGTTAGGCTGTCATCCCGAGCGAGCCCGCTGCAGGCGAGCCGAGAGCCGGCGACACCTAAGCGGTGGCTTCATTACGCTTGACGTAACGCGTACGTGCTTCTATTCTAGCCTGTGATCGTTGGCTATCGCGACAAGCGGACGGCGGGCTTCGCGGCCGGCAAGCGCGTCAAAGCGTTCTCGAGTGTCGAGCGCGCCGCACGTTTGAAGCTCGACAGGCTGGAAGCCGCGGTCGCCCTCCGAGACCTTGCGGCTTTGCCCGGCAACCGTCTGGAACGGCTCAAGGGAGATCGAAAAGGACAATACAGCATTCGCGTCAACGACCAGTGGCGCATTTGCTTCGAATGGACGGAAGGTGACCCTGGTCCCTCGAAAGTGGAGATTGTTGACTACCATTAGGAGAAATGCCGTGGCAAGAATTCCGATTCACCCGGGTGAACACTTGGCGGAGGAACTGAAAGAGTTGGGCATGAGCGCCGCCGAACTGGCGCGGCAACTGGATGTCCCCACCAATCGCATCACCGAAATCCTGAATGGACGGCGCGCTATCACCGGCGACACCGCCCTGCGCCTTGCTCATTTCTTCGGCACGACGGCGGAGTTCTGGCTGAATTTGCAAAGCCTTTATGAGATCCGCCTTGCCGAGCAGAAGTCCGGCAAATCCATCAAGGCCCTGCCAACCCTCAAGCGCCTCGAACATTCTGCCGCGTAAGAGGTCGCGGAACAACGGCTCGACGTGATATCGAATCAGAATTTTGCTCTCAGCCTTCGCCAAAGGCAGGCGAAAGACTGGGCACCCGGCAGTGCTCTTGTCAGTTGCGAATCTCAGCTCGCTGGACGAATGCGGCTTCAGCCATACCGGACCGTTGCTCTCAGCCCGCAGCGTCACAATGAACAGAAGTCCGTCGAGAGCTGACCGTGCCGGCACTGATCTCAGCCGGCGCACACGTGATGAGCGACTTGGCCCCACCCCCCACGACTGCGGAATTTGTAAATCTCCAAAGCCTCTACGAGATCCGCCTCGCCGAGCAGAAGTCCGGCAAATCCATCAAGGCCCTGCCAACCCTGAAGTCGTTCGAGCATTCCGCCGCATGAGAAGTCGAATTGCACGTGCGTTAAGCCCCGGCAATTCCTCGCCCGAAGGGCGTCACAATCATAGCCCAGGACGGAAGTCCTGGGTGAGCTGCCTGCACAGTCCCGCGCCGGCTTTCAGCCGGCGACACAGGATGAGCGAGCGTAAGCCCGGCGGTTCGAAAAATGCAGACAGGACGAACCGCCCCGCCCTAGCCAAAATCGGGCTAGAACGGGGCACCCAAATTATATTTTCGAAAGCGGACTAACGGCTTGGCCGGGCCACCCGCCTCCGGGAGCCCGATGCGACACCGCTATTGGATTAGAGTGGCATTACTTAAGCGAGAGGGCATCCTTCGGCACGATGGAGCTGAAACACATCTGGGTGGATCGTCCTAGCAACACCGCAGGATCGATACCACCCCGACATTTGGCCGCTTTGAACCTATGCAGGTCCACGTTGCGGTCCCCACTGATGAGCTCCAGGACGGTTATGTTGAAGTCCGCCGTTGAATCCGCGGGACTGCCGGGAAGGACGATGCTGAGGAGAGCAGTCGAGCTAGCAAAATCTAGATAGCTCCGAAAAGAGCCGCGGCCATCCAGATTTCGGCTATAACAAGTCAGCGCCAAGTGCTGCAAGCCATTGCCGTGATGAAACCCGAGGAGAAATGGCGCACAGCCTCCCCGATCTCATAATGATCCTCTTTGTTATTCGTTGTCGCTGAGCCCCTCTGAGTTCTTAGGAGAAGGTCACAGATATGTGTTGCAACGAAGCCAGTCTCGCCAAGGGCAATTCGGCTGAGACGTGAAGACTCGGGAAATCTTTCTCATCCGACCCTATCGTACCGTCCCTTGTCTGTCTTATCGACTCAGCACGGCGGCACGTACCCTTGAACAGCAGGCTGGTTAACGGGAATTGCAATACCTAGGATGAGTTCAAACCTGTGATCGATAAGATTCTGCGTCCTGCGCAATTCATACGCTACTTGCTCGTTCGTAACCGGATTGTCCTGTTTGGGTAACGTGGTTGGACTTGCAGGAGTTGACGCGGGTTTGCTTAACGGAAGCTCTGGCTTGGGAGGGGCTTCCACAGCGGATGGGATGTGCGTTCCTTGGGCCGTATTAGCTTTCCTGGTCCGATGAAATAGTCCAACGCGATACCCGATCACGACCAGCGCTGCCAAGCAGCACACGGCAAACAGCGACAGTAGCAGCGGCCATTTTCGCCTAAGCTTTACCTGTTTTCGCGGTGCTGCGGCAACGGTAACCGTCGAAACCGCCAAGGGATCGGAGTCCCGCTTTACCCGCTGCAAGTCGGCGCGAATGTCGGAGGCCGTCTGGTATCGCAGTTTGCGATCTTTCTCCAGCGCCTTGTTGATGACCAACTGCAGCTCCGGCGGCACGTCGGGATTGAACTTGGCAACCGGCAATGGAGTCTGATGCAGGATCGCGTCCACCACTCCGGCGGAGGTATTTCCCATGAACGCCTGCCGGCCCGTGGTCATCTCGTAGAGCACCGCGCCAAAGGAGAACAGGTCGGTACGCGCGTCAAGCTTCTCTCCCAGCGCCTGCTCCGGCGACATATACGCCGCAGTGCCTAGCGGCACTCCGGGCGCGGTCAGGTGCAGCCTCGCAACCGCGTCCGTGGGTGCCGTTGATGCCGCCGCGGTCTCGACCAGCGCCCTGTGGTCCGCAGTCAGCTTCGCCAAACCGAAATCTAGAATCTTGATGTACCCGTTCGCGGTGACGAAGATGTTTGCCGGTTTGATGTCGCGGTGGATAATTCCCTCCGCGTGGGCCGCGTCCAATCCGGTCGCGATTTGTATGCCGAAGTCCAGCAGGTCTTCCCGGCGCATGGCCTCGCCGGCGATACGGTGGCGGAGGGTCATCCCCTTCAGCAGCTCCATGGCGATGAAGCGGTGGCCTTCGTACTCGTCGATCTCAAAGATGGTGCAGATGTTGGGATGATTGAGCGCCGAGGCGGCGCGCGCCTCCTGCTCGAAGCGATGCAGCGCAATCGGATCGCGCGAGGACTCGACGGGGAGGAACTTGAGCGCGACCTTGCGGCCCAGCTTCATGTCCTCGGCGGCGTACACTACCCCCATACCGCCGGAACCCAGCTTCTCCAGAAGTCGGTAGTGCGAGATTTTCTCGCCGTCCATGTGATGACCCGATGCGCGAATGTTAACGGCGGACGTGTGGCGGGTCAATGGAATTAGTCAGGTTGGCGCCGCGTCTCGGTCTTCGGTCGCAAGAACCTCGGCAGAAGAAGGTCCGGTGTGGCCCCGCAACGACTGCCGCCTATTTTCATAACCGGTTTGTATCAGGGCATGGCTTCAGCCGTGCCGCAGTTCGCCCCCAAGGGATCCGGGCTTCAGCCCTGAGTCACAAGACCACGACATCCGCTCCCCTGACAAACTCCCAATCTTGTCACCCTGAGCGAACGGCCGCTTCCCCCTCGTCACGCCCTGATGTGACCTGTGCACTTGCTTGTGAGTGGCTCGGCGCGGTATTGGTCAATTGTGAGGGCGGGGTTTTGTGTCTTCGCAGGCCGCACCCAGTGTGCGGGCCGGGGAAAGCTCTTTTACAACTCAGTGGAGAGTGGCTGGTGGATGTGGGATAGAACCGAAAGCCTGATTACCAGTTCATCACTACCGCCTTCCGAGACATTCGCGCCGGCGTCGAACAAAGGGGCAAACTACAGACATAAGTCCTTGCGGCTCAAACATTAACGTGTAAGCCACTGGGGCTCTATCATTTGGCGAGAAAAAGTTGGTAATCGCATGATTCTAAATGACGACGGGGGAGGGGGTGGGTGGCCAACTGGATAACAGCTCGTTCCGAAAAGGGAAAAGAGGAATTAGGTGCTGGGGTTATCGGATAGTTAACAGTAGTTTGCAATTGTCAGTAATCCCTGCCAGTAAAGGGGTCCTTCGACTCCGCTCGGCTTTCGCCTCGCTGCGCTCAGATGACAGACTTGGTGTGTGAAGGCCTGAGTGCTGAATGCTGAGTGCTGAGCGCCGCTTGCGAACAGCAGGTCCCTCCGCTCGGACTGAAGTCCTCGGTCGGGATGACAAAAGCAGGTGAGCCCCTCGGTCGGGATGACAATCGACAATCTAGGAGGAAGCGAAGTCATCGGCCGAGATGACAATTTTGGTTAAGAGTTTGGACCGGCACGGAAAGTCCGGAGCGAACAGCAAAGAGCGAACCGCGAACAGCGAACAGCGAAAAGCGAAAGCGAAAAGCGAAAAGCGCGCTTCCCGCTACTGCTGAACGATTTGAACAGCCTTGGGATGGACCTGCTCGTTCTGGATCTGCGACGCGTCCCAGCCTCCGCCGAGCGCTTTGACCAGGTAAACGGACGTGACCATTTGTTGGCCGAGGAGCTGCGTTGCGAGGCGCTCGTTGGTGAGCAGCGCGGATTGCGCGGTGATGACGTCGAGATAGCTTGTCACTCCGCCGACGTAGCGATTGTTGGCCAGCTCCAGAGCGCGCCGCGCATCGGAGACGGCCGCATTCTGCGTAGTGCCGGCTTGCGACAGCGTGTTCAGTCCCGAGAGACCGTCCTCGACCTGCTGAAACGCCGTCAGCACCGACTCGCGATAGTTCGCCACTGACTCGTCGTAGGCAGATTTGGCGGCGGCGAGATTGGCGCGGTTGCGTCCGCCCTCAAAGATGGGCTGCAGCAGATCGCCGCCAACCGCCCAGATCGCGCTGGGAGCGGTGAGCAGGTTCGTGATGTCGGTGCTCTGGAATCCGCCGCCGCCGAAGATGGTGAGTTGCGGATAGAACGCGGCAGTAGCCACTCCAACGAGCGCGTTCTCGTAAGCCATCTGCCGCTCTGCGGTAGCGACGTCGGGACGCCTCTCCAGCAGATCGGAAGGCACGCCCAGCGGAACTGGCGGTGGAGTTGCGTTCAGCGGTACAGGCGGAATAGTGAAGGTGGATGCTGGAACGCCCACAAGCACAGCGATGGCGTGTTCAAACTGCGCGCGCTGTTGTTGCACCAGGTAGAGCTGGGTCTTGGTTGAATCGAGCAACGTTTGCTGCTGTGCCAGATCAAGTCCTGAGGCCACTCCGCCCGCATGACGGTCCTCCACCAGTTGCAAGCCCTTTTGCTGAATCGTTACCGATTCCTGAACCACTTGCGTCTCGGCGTCGAGCTCGCGCAGGCTGAAGTAGTCGGCGGCGAGTTCGGCGGTGAGCACCAGGTTCACGTTGTAGAGATCGGCCGCCGTAGATTGCAGGGACGCGTTAGAGGCCTGCAGACTGCGCTTCACCTTACCGAAGAGATCGGGCTCATAGTTGAGCAGAAAGGGAATCTCGAAAGTATTCTGGGTCAGCGGCCGGTTCAACGTCACAACCAGCGGGCGATTTGCTGAATACCTGCTTCGCGAGGCGTTGGGATCGGTGCTGAAAGTCGGAAAGTATCCCGCCGACGTTACCCGCGCCAGCGAGCGCGCCTGGTTGAGACGGTCTTTGGCCGCCTCCAGTGACTGGTTAGCCTTGAGCAGTTGCTGCTCGCAGTTGTTCAGCTCGGCGTCGTTAAAGATCTCCCACCACGCGCCCTTGGGGATGGAATCTTTAGGCGCGGCAACGCGCCATGGGCCTTCGGTTTTGTAGGCGGTCGGCGCCTGTGCCGGCGGACGATGATAGTTCGGTCCCACTGCGCATCCCGCCAGCAAACCGGCGGCGGCGAGACTGAGCGCCAGGCCCGGCGACTTCATGACTGCTGGCCTCCCTGGTTTTCGGGAGCTACATTCACCTGCTGACCTTCCTCCAGAGAATCGGCGGGATTAATGACAATGCGGTCTCCGAGTTCTACGCCGCCCAGGATTTCCAAGGTTGTGCCGTAGTCTTTGCCAATGGTGATCGGCCGCAAGTGGACTTTGCCGTCATTATCCACGACCGCCACGCGCGGACCTTCCTGGCGAAACAGCATCGCGTTGACTGGAATGGTGACCTTCTGCGCGTTGATGCCGACGCGAAAGTGCACCTCACCGAAAGAGCCAGGTAGCAACTTACTGTCTTTGTTAGGCACGTCCACTTCTGTCAGCAAAGTGCGTGTCAAAGGATCGATCGCCTCCGCCGTACGCACCACTGTTCCCTTGAATTTCTGGCCGGGAAGCTCCGGCAAGCTGACCCAGGCTTCCATTCCGGTCTTGATGGCTGGTGCGTAGTTCTGCGGGACGCTGACATACACGCGCAGCGGATCGACGCGAGCGATGTCGAACAACTCTTTGCCCGCGGCACCTCCGGTTGACCCGGCGTTGATCAGAGCGCCGGGATCGACGTTGCGTTTGGTCAATACTCCGGAAAAGGGCGCATACACGTGCTTGAACGACTCCAATTGCTCCAGGCGTCTGACCGTCGCGTCGGCCGCATCGAGGTTGGCCTTGGCCTGCTGGTATCCGCTGGCCTGCTGGTCGGCCTCCTGCTGCGAAACTGAGTCGGTCTTGCGCAAGCCCACATAACGATCTGCGTTGATCTTAGCCAGGTCCATCTGGGCGACGATCTGCTGCCGGTTAGCGCGGACCTGCATCAACTCCTGGTCCACCTCCGGGGTATCGATGTCGGCCAGCAACTCGCCCTTGGTGACGCGGCTGCCAATGTCTTTGTACCAACGCAGCAGATAGCCGTTGGTTCGGGCGAAAATCGGCGACTCTTCGTAGGCCTGCAAGGTCCCTGGCAACAGCAGTTCCTCGTCAGGCTTTTCCGCAGTCGGATGGATGACAGCCACCGTAAGAATCGATTCGCGCTCGGTCTCGTTCGCGAGCACATGGCTGTCATGAATACGCCCGAGCATCGCAATCACCCCGCCAACGACCAGAAGCAGCAGCACGAGGCCAATCAACAACAGCGCCTTGCGGGGCGGCGCCGGCGGAAGCTTAGGCGGCGGCGTGATCTCCGGCGCCTGGCGTTCGTCGTCCAAGAGCCCGGGATTTGAGTGTGGATCCATGGAAGCTACGTCTTGTTCAGTTCCTAGCATTTTATGACCGTTTTAGCTCCGCTTGCTTGGCTTCTCGATGGCTGTGAATCATGGCAAAGATGGAGGGCACGAAAAACAGGGTCGCTACGGTGGCGAAGATCAGGCCGCCGATGACCGCGCGGCCCAGAGGCGCATTCTGCTCGCCGCCTTCGCCCAGCCCCACCGCCATTGGCAGCATGCCGATGATCATGGCGAGTGCCGTCATCAGCACCGGACGAATACGCGTGTACCCGGCTTCCAGAGCGGCTTGCACGGCTGGAATGCCGGCGTGCATGCGGTCTCGGGCAAAGGAAATCAGCAGGATTGAGTTGGCGGTTGCCACGCCCATGCACATGACCGCGCCGGTCAACGAGGGGACGCTTAACCGGGTGTGCGTGAGCAGCAGGATCCAGCAGATGCCGGCCAGCGCGCCGGGCAGCGCGGTGATGATGATGAACGGGTCAAGCCACGACTGGAAGTTCACGACGATCAGGAAGTAGACGAGCATGATCGCCATGACCAGTCCGATTCCCAAACCGAAGAAAGACGACTGCATGGTTTCCACCTGACCGCGAACCACGATCCGCGTGCCGCGCGGCAAGTGTTCCTCGAAGGGTTTGAGAACTTTCATCGTGTCCTTGGCCACCGCGCCCAGATCGCGGCCCTGCGTGCTGACATACACATCGATAACGGGTTGCACGTTGTAATGAGAGACAACGGCCGGCCTCGCTGTGGGGCTAAGGTCCGCAAGATTGCTCAGCACCTGGTATTGCGGCACGTTGGGGTTGTTTATGGGCATTCCCATTACGTCCTGCAGGGAAGTGACATGGTATTGCGGAGACTGCACCGCAACCTGGTAGGTGACACCGTTCTTGGGATTCAGCCAGAAGTTGGGCGCCGTCTGGAAGCTCCCACTCAGCGACACCAGCACACTCTGCGCCACGTCACGGGCAGTCATGCCGACCTGCGTGACTTTGGTGCGATCGATCTGAAGATCAAGCGTGGGCAAGGTTAGCATCTGCTGCACGTGGACGTCGGCGGTGCCCGGAATTTGCTTTATCCGGTTCGCGATCTGCTGGGCGATGAAGTAGTTGCCTTGCATATCGGCGCCGGTGACTTGTATGTCAATTGGCGCCGGCAGTCCGAAGTTCAGGATCTGGGTCACGATGTCGGCAGGCTGGAAGAAGAACTCCACGCCAGGAAAGCGGCGCGGCAGCTCTTCACGCAGTTTGCGGATGTACTCCCCGGTGGGATGGTGATGCTCGGCATTCAGGCCAACCAGGATTTCTGCATCGCTGGTGCCGATTACGCCGGAATTGCTGTACGAAAGATTAATGCCTGAATAAGGCAGCCCAATGTTGTCCAGAATCGTTACCAGTTCATCTTTGGGGATCTGCTGGCGCAAGTATTTTTCCACTTCATCCGTCAGCCGCGCCGTTTCTTCGACGCGCAGACCGGCGCGGGCCCTCAGGTGAAGCCTCATAAGGCCGGCATCAACCGACGGGAAGAAGTCTTCGCCGAGGAAAAACACCAGGCCCATGGAGAGAACGCAAAACGCGAGAAAGCAGGCCGCGAACACTTTGCGATGTCCGAGCGCGGTCTCCAGAAGCTGGTAATAACCGCAGCGGAACTCTTCAAACCTGCGCTCGAATCCCCGCTGATAGCGCCCAAAGATCGTCTTCGGCGCTTCAGCCCTATGCTCATGCCCGCGCATGATGTACATCACTAGCGTCGGGATCAGAGTCCGGGAGAGGAAATAGGAGGCCAGCATCGCAAATACCACAGCTTCTGCCAGGGGCACGAACAGGTACCGCGCGACGCCGGTGAGGAAGAACATGGGCACAAACACGATGCAGATACAAAGTGTGGAGACGAACGCCGGCACGGCAATCTGTGCCGCACCATCGAGGATTGCTTGCTTCATCTCCTTGCCCTGGGCCAGGTTTCGTTCGATGTTTTCGATCTCGACCGTTGCGTCGTCCACCAGGATTCCCACCGCCAGGGCCAAACCTCCGAGGGTCATGATGTTGATGGTTTCGCCCAGCGCGCTCAGCAGGATCACCGACACGAAGATCGAGAGCGGAATCGAGATGGAGATGACGATGGTGGGACGCCAGTCGCCCAGAAACAGCAGGATCATCATTGCCGTGAGCGCCGCAGCAATCAATGCCTCTCGGATGACGCCGTTGATGGAGGCCCGCACAAACAAAGACTGATCGAACAGCGGCTTAATGGTGATGTCTTTGGGCAGAGATTGTGCGGCAACCGGCAATATGCTCTTTACCGCGCCGACGATCGTAAGGGTAGAGGCGCTGCCGATTTTGTACACAGACATCAGCGTGCCGCGGACCCCATCCTGGCGAACGATGTTGGTCTGCGGCGCGAATCCGTCGCGCACATGCGCGACATCCCGCATGTAAATGGTCGAGCCGTTCACCGTCTTGACCGGCAGGTCGTTCAGCTCGGCTATGGTTTGCGGCGAGCTGTTCATCTGCACCTGATATTCCAGCGCGCCAATCTTGGCCGTGCCCGAAGGCGTAATCAGGTTTTGCGAATTGATGGCGTTGACGATATCCGCCGGAGACAGCCCATTCGCCTGGAGGCGCGGGATGTCGAGATCAACCTGGACCTGCCGTATCTTGCCGCCGTAGGGATAAGGCATGGCTGCGCCGTGTACCGTCGCCAGCTGCGTGCGTAGAAAATTCTGACCTAGATCGAATAGTTGCTGTTCGGGAAGAGTTTTGCTGCTCAAGCCGAGCTGCACGATCGGAGTGGACGACGCCGAATAGGTAATAACCAGAGGCGGCGTCGTTCCCGGAGGCAGTCCGCGGACGGTGGTTTGCACGATTGCCGTGACTTGCGAAAGTGCCGTCTGGATGTTGGCCTGCGGGCGGAAAAAAATCTTGATTACGCCCACGCCGTTCACCGACTGCGACTCAATGTGCTCGATGTCGTTGACCGTAATCGTGATGCCGCGCTCGGAGTTGCTGACGATGCGGTCGGCCATCTCTGCGGGCGCGAAGCCGCCATAGTTCCACACCACGCTGATGACGGGAATGTTGATGTCGGGGAAGATATCGACGGGCGTGCGCAGGATGACGATGGGCGTGAGGATGATCAACACCAGCGCCATTACGACGAAGGTATAGGGACGCCTGAGCGCGAGTGCAACAATCCACATCGGTCGGGTACAACTCCAATTGGGGCCGGTCACACACTGGCGGCAGCATCGCAAAAAATCTAAGATTCGATACGGTACGTATTGGATTCAATATATGCTATGGTGAATCATGCAGCAAATCGCTTCGGGTGGCACGCTGGCGCGCGAGCACAACAACGGGGCCAAGCGTCTGCCTGGCCGGCCGCGAAGCGAACAGGCCCGCCAGGCGATTCTTCGCAGCACTTTGAAGCTGCTGCAACACACCGGTTTTCCCGACCTCACGATTGAAGCGATTGCTGCCGATGCCGGCGTTGGCAAGGCCACCGTGTATCGCTGGTGGCCCAACAAGGGCGCGCTGGTGGTGGACGCCTTCGCCTCCAACACCGAAGACAAGCTGCACTTTCCCGACACCGGGTCGGTGTACCAGGACGTGAGCCTGCAGATGAACCAGTTTCTGGGAATTCTGCACACCCGTCGAGGGCGCATTGTCGCGGCGCTGCTCGGCGCCGGACAATCCGATCCTGAACTGCTGGAGGCATTCCGCGAGCGCTTCCTGCGTCCGCGAAGGCAGGAGGCCTACAAGACCTTGCGGCGGGGAATCGAACGCGGCGAGCTTCCCGCAGAGCCTGGATCTCGATCTTGTGCTGGACATCCTCTATGGCGCAATCTACATGCGCTTTCTCATTCGTCACGACGAGCTTAGCGAGAACTATGTGAGAGAAGTCTGCCGGCTGGTGCTGGGCGGCGCGGCGGGCAATTCGCGCCCGACAGGCCGCAACGGTGGGTTTAAGCGTTCGCCCTGCTGGCCTCGCGTTGACACGCTTCTTTCCCCGTCAGTACGATTCGTTCACCCATGCTCAACGTCTTCTCTGTGCTGTCGCGCGCCTCGCGCTGTCGAAGTTTGACGCAACTCGAATCCGTCGCAGTGCGCTCGCCGCCGTGCTGGCTTTCTCGTTACTTGCCACGGCGACGCCCGCCGCCGTCGGCCCAGCGGATCCCAAACTCTACCTCAACGACATCAAGACCCTGGCTGCGCCCGACATGGAAGGACGCGGTGCTGGGACTAAGGGATTGGCCAAAGCTTCGAAATATCTGGAGCATCGGTACAAGTCCCTGGGATTGCGACCCGCGGGCACGAATGGATACTTGCAGCCGTTCACCGTGACGACGGGCGCGAAGTTGAAATCGGACAATAGCCTCATCGAGCAGATCGGCGGCAAGAAACAAGCGCTCGTGCTTAACCAGGATTTCGTTCCCTTGAGTTTTTCGTCGTCAGGTTCGTGCAGCGGGCCGGTGGTGTTCGCGGGCTACGGTGCTTCGGCGGACGAGTTTCAATACGACGACTACGCCGGCGTGAGCGTAAAGGACAAGATTGTCGTGGTGCTCCGCTACGAACCGGAGATTTTCGGAGAGAAGAGCGGTCACCAGGGGCTGACGCAACATTCGCAACTGGTGACCAAGGCCATCAATGCCCGCAACCACGGCGCTAAGGCCGTGGTGCTGGTCAACGGAAAGCTGGCCGACGGCGAAGAAGATTCCCTGATGCGTTTTGGCAGCGTGAGTGGTCCGACGAACGCTGGCATCATGCTGCTACAGGTAAAGAACGCCGTCGCCGAGAGTTGGTTTCAGGCAGCGGGCAAGTCGCTGGCCGAGGTTCAGCAGCAAATCAACCACATGGGCAAGCCGGCATCATTTGCCTTTCCAGAAACCCTGCAACTGTCTCTGAAGGTTGACATCGAGGCGACCCACGCGCGGGTGAACAACGTCCTGGCCTATCTGCCAGGAAAGACGGACGAATACATCATCGTCGGCGCGCACTATGATCACCTCGGCCGCGGCGATTCCAATTCGCTCGCACCGTCGCAGATTGGGCAAATCCATCCTGGCGCCGACGACAATGCTTCGGGTACCGCCGGCGTGCTCGAACTCGCACGCTTGTTCGCTCCACAGAAGGGACAGCTCGATCGCGGGATATTGTTTGCCTCGTTTTCGGGAGAAGAGCTTGGATTGTTGGGTTCGGCGGAATGGGTGAAAGAACCCACGCTTCCGCTCGACAAATGCGTCGCCATGCTCAACATGGACATGATCGGCCGCATCAAGGACAACAAGGTTTACATCGGAGGAGTGGGCACGGGCTCCACGTTCAAGGCGATCCTGGAGCAGGCGCAGAAACAATCGAAGTCAGATTTCAAGATCGAATATTCCGCCGGAGGCTATTCAGCCAGCGATCACACTTCATTTGTGGCGAAGAAAATCCCGGTACTGTTTTTCTTTTCCGGCCTGCACTCGGACTATCACAAGCCTTCAGATACCTGGGACAAAATCAACGCCCCGGCGGCTGCGCAACTGCTCGACATGGTTTCGGACGTGGCGCTGCAGTTGGTGTCCGCGCCGTGCGCCGCCGGCATTTGTCACCGTGGTCGAAGACAAGCCCATGGGTGGCATTTCCGGCGGCGGAGGATATGGCCCCTACTTCGGCTCAGTCCCTGACTTTGGCGAAGTGAAGGACGGAGTGCGGTTCTCCGACATTCGGCCGGGATCGCCTGCGGCCAAGGCGGGATTGCGCGCCGGAGACATCCTGGTGCAATTCGGCGACAAGCCCATTCACAACCTGTATGACTTCACCGACGCCCTCCGCCGCAGCAAGGTAGGCGAAGTAGTCGAGGTGAAGGTGCTGCGTGACGGCAAGCCGATTACCGCCAGCGTAAAGCTTGAGCAGAGAAAGTAAGTGTCTACCTAACCGTGCCAGGCGCCCAGCGCCCTGCGCACCAGCACTAACTGTCCCAGATGGTAGGCGTTGTGATCGGCGGCCAGCAGCGCTTCGCGCAACAGCGTTTGGCCGGTCCCATGTGGCAGGGGCGCGAACAAGTCGCGTGAGGGATCGGTTACCAGCTCTCGCATCGCGGCGACGTGTTCATCGACGGCCCTTACGCTTTTGTCCCAGGCGTCGGAGCTCGGCGGCTCGGCGGTTTTGGGCCAGTAGCCTTCCGGCCACGCCGGCGACTTGTGCCGAGCGTCGCGGCTGAACTCCAGAATGTCCCACAGCGCCAACCGAATGTGCTCCAGAAGTTGCCATGCCGAATAGGGAAATCCCTTGGGCACGCTCCCGCGCAGTTTGGCCGGGAAGTCATCAACCGCCGCATGAAAGTCGGCGTGCGCTTCGTTCCAGTCGATCACTTTCGCCAGTTGTTGACGCAGAGCTGCATCGTGGCTCATCGGCAACCTCACTCCTCAATGTCATATGTGAGATGTAGCTCTCAGGCTGGAGGATGTTAATTCGAGGTGCTCAAACCGAGGTCTAGCGATTGATGATTCCCGACCGGCGCCGGCGCTGTTGCAGAATCCGGGTTGCGGCGGGGTTGATCAGCACCGTGAATCCGTTGCGCAGGCTGTCGCGATCGACTTGCACCAGGGTGGCGCGCTTACCTTCAATACCTCCACCCAGAACACGTCCCAAGCTGAGCAGCGAGTGGCTGCCGCAAATCTCGCAGCGCTCTCCAGCGCTATTGCTGATGATCTCGCAGTCAGCGCACAGCACCGCTTCCAGCAGTGGAACCGAAGTCAGCTCAATGCCCCGTTTGCCGGCGTCATCCATGGGAACCTTTCCACCCTTACCGTAACTCGCCGGAGTCGCGCAGGGAAGTACCGTCTGGTGCCAGAAGCAGGAGAGTAACTAGAGACACGAAGGGAACCGGCTATTGTCCCGGGACGCTAGGTTCGGCCGAGGGTAGGAGATTGTGGTTCAGCGCAAACAGCGCCAGTTCCAGCCGGTTGCCGACCCCCAATTTGTTGAAGATGTTGGTCAGGTGCCGCTTCACGGTTTCCTCGCTGATGCCGAAGGTCTGGGCAATAAATTTGTTGGTGCTGCCCTCAGTGATCAGGCCCACGACCTCGAGCTCCCGCGCGGTCAGACCGAAGGTCTTGCGAGGCGGGGGAGCGGTTTGGGCAGACAAGTCCCGCAGTACCTGGACGAGATTCTGCACCGGCCGTCCCTCCAGCCAGTATTGCCCCTGCATCACGGCGCGTACACAGGCCGAGAGATGGTCGACAACGGCGTCCTTTAGCACGACGCCGCGAGCGCCGAGTTGCAAGGCTTCCAGGATTTGGCGCTTGTCGATGAGTCCTGTCAGGACGATGGTGCGCGTGTTGGTGGTTTCGCTGGTCAGTTCGCGCAAAGCATCCATGCCGGGCATTTTAGGCATGGCAAGATCGAGCAACAGGATGTCGGGTCGCAGTGTGCGCACCATGTGGAGGGCCTCCACCCCATCCTTTGCTTCCGCAACAACCTTCATCTGGCCGTCGGACTGCAGCATGTTGCGCAGACCAACTCGCACCACGGGATGATCGTCGGCAATAACGACCTTGATGGGCGCAGTCAATTTATTCCCCCACTTCACAAAGATGGTCTTGCTATATCGCGGAGCCTTCGACCGGAACCACATTTGGGCCGAGTTGCTTGGTCAGTTCGGCTTCCACGGCATTCAGAGCCGCCGAGGTCTGGTCCAGCAGGAGCTGCCGTATCCCGGAACTCGGAGTTGCGGCCCATGTGCTCCAGGCTTGCACAATACCGAGCCATCGCCGTTGTTCCCATGATCAAGACTGCTACCTCGTAGAGTAATGCGCCCGGTCACGCAGCTTCTCCGCATCTTTCTCTGCCCATGCACTGCGCAATTGCAGCAGCGTTTGGCGAGCCTCGGCAAGATAATCCCGATACAAGCTAAGCCAGCTCTGCCGGATCAGCGGCCGTCGCCTTCCGCAAACGGTCGAAGATAGTCAGGGGCTATGGAGTCTTCCGTCATAGCCGTTGCATATGCCTCAGTAGCAAGTTGTTACCCCATAGGTAACCCTTTCGTGCCACTTCCGTCAAGAAGCATGTGGCGAGCCAGCATGATCTGTGATTCCGCGATCGCGACTGGTAATGCGTTTTCGCGACTGGGCGAACATTCTTCAAGGCGTCCCGTGAGGGAGAGCAAGAGTTAAATGACTACGAGCAGTTCTTTGCCGTCAGCGGATGTTTCGAATGATTCGGGATAGAGCGATGCCGCCGACGGCGAGCGCGCCCAACGTTGCCAGGGTCCCCGCCTTTGAGCGGCGCAACGAACGCTCGCGTTCCCGGACTAACGTTGCCTCCGGTAGATCACCTCCGCCGGGTTCGGCTCCGTGACGCAGTGCCAACTGCAGCACCTCCGCCGTGTGCAGGGCGCGACGATCGGTCAGTTGCGAAATCTGCTCGCGGCAACTGAAGCCGTCGGCAACGATCAATTCAGTGGGTAGGGCAGTTCGTATCGCCGGTAGTAACACGCGCTCGCCGATTTTGACCGAGATGTCGAACTTGCCCGCTTCGAACCCGAACGCGCCTGCCATGCCGCAGCAGCCGTCGGCAAGCACTCGCACCTTCAGTTGCATCTGCTCCAGCAGCTTTCGCTCGGGCTCCGCGCCGCGGGTGATGGCCTTGTGATGACAGTGCCCATGCAGCAGCGCGTCCCTGTGCATCGCCGGCGGACGATAGTTCGCCCGATCCACCAGAAACTCGCTCAACAGAAACGTGTTCTCCATGATTTGGCGAGTCTCTTCTCGCTCGGGGAACAAGCCGTGAATCTCGTCGCGCAGCACTGACCAGCAGCTTGGCTCCAACAGCACAATCGGAATCTGCCGCTCGATATAGGGTGTGAGGGCTCGCATTACCTGTCGGAGGTGGCGTTTTGCTTCCTCCAGAAATCCGTGGTCGTACAACGGACGGCCGCAGCAAACATGTTCCATCGGAACTAAGACCTGGTAACCAGCGTGTTCGAGCACTTCAACTGCGGCTTGCGCCGTTTGTGGCAGGAAATAGTTGTTGAACGTATCAGCAAAGAGGAGGACCTGGGGCCGCCCCGCGCCTCGTTGAGGCCGCTTGCCAAACCACCCCTTGAACGTCTCGGGAGCAAATTGCGGAATCGAGCGTTGCGGCGAAATTCCTGCCGCGGCCTTCATCAGCTCCCGGGTTCCAGGTGTCGATGTCAGCAGGTTCACCAGCCCGGGCCACAGAGACGCGACTCGCGACCACCTGTCGATGTGGCCGAAGGCATAGGCATGCCGCGGCCGGATGCGTCCCTCCCAATAGTGCGACAGAAATTCGGCTTTATAGGTCGCAATATCCACGTTGACCGGGCAATCGCCCTTGCAACCTTTGCAGGAGAGGCACAGGTCCAAAGCTTGCTTGACATTCTCGTCGCGCCAGCCGTTGTCGATAGGCGAGCCCTGCAACATCTCCCATAGCAGGTGGGCCCGGCCGCGGGTGCTGTGAATCTCCTCGCGCGTCGCCATGTAGCTGGGACACATCGTCTGGTTATCGGCACCGTCCGAGCTTTCCCGACGGCACTTTCCCACGCCGACGCAGCGCAGAGTGGCCTGCGCAAAGCTGCCATTGTCCTCCGGGAACTGAAAGTGGGTTGGCGGCTCCCATGGGCGATAGGCAGCGCCTAGCCGCAGGTTGGAATCGAGCGGGTTCGCATCGATGACCTTGCCGGGATTCATCCTCCATTCCGGGTCCCAGAGGCTCTTGAACTCTCGGAAGGCGTTCATGATCTCGGGGCCAAACATGATCGGCAACAGTTCGCCGCGCGATTGGCCATCGCCGTGTTCTCCGGATAGCGATCCACCGTAGCTAGTCACCAGCGCCGCTGCTTCTTCTGCAAACGCACGGTAATTCTTGATTCCTTCTTTGCTGGCCAGGTCGAAGGTAATTCGGCAATGGATGCAGCCTTGTCCAAAATGTCCGTAGAGCGCGCAATCGAGTCCATGCCTGTTCAGCAGCTGGCGAAAATCGCGCAGGTACTCGCCGACCCGGCTAGGAGGCACCGCGGCGTCTTCCCAGCCCGACCATGCCGGCAGTTTTCCGGGGACGAAGGCCGAACCTCCTACGCTGGTTTCGCGGAGCGCCCAAACCGCCTTTTCCTCGTTCTTATCGTCGTAGAAACGAATCGTCGGAGGACGCATTCTGCGCTTCAGTCTAGCGATCAACTCATGCGCGCGAGCGTCGGCCTCGTCCCGGGATTCGCCGGGGAACTGCACCAACAGCCAACCTTTGCCCTCGGGCAAGTGCTGCAAGGCATTCAGGTGTAGGCCCTTGGTCTGCATGTTATCGATCAGTTCGCAGTCGATGCCTTCCAAGCCGATCGGCTGGAACTCGACAATCTCAGCCACATCGTCGCCCGCCTGGTAAATGTCCGGATAGCCCAGCACAACCAACGTCTGATAGGCCGGGTTGTGGACCAGATTCAGCGTCGCTCCCAGAATCGTTACCAGCGTGCCCTCACTGCCCACCAACGCACGCCCTAGATTGAAGCGGCCTTCCTGGTTGGGGATGAGTTGGTCGAGGTTGTAACCGGAGATGCGGCGCGGAATGTTCGGGAAAGCGCGCACGAATCTCGTTTTCGTACCGCAGGCGCAGCGCCTTGATTCGGGACAGAATTTCGCCAATGCGACCTCCGTGCCCAATCCCCTCGTCCAGTTCGGACTCGGTGATCCAGCCCGCGGTCATGCGGGTTCCGTCGTAAGTCAGCACGTCGAGAGAATCGACATTGTTGGAGACTGGGCCGGCCATTTGCGCATGGATGCCGCACGAGTTATTGCCGATCATGCCGCCCAAGGTGCAGTACTTGTGCGTCGCCGGATCGGGTCCAAACGTGAGTCCGTATCTCCCTGCCGCGCTGCGAAGATTGTCGAGCACACAGCCCGGGTGAACCCGGGCAATCTTTCGGTCGGGATCGATTTCAAGGATTTCGTTGACGTACTTACTCCAATCCAGCACGACGGCGATGTTGCAGCATTGCCCCGCGAGGCTGGTGCCGGCTCCACGCGAGAGAATCGGAGCGCCGAAGTCCCGCGAGACCGCCACCGCACGCACCGCGTCTTCTACGCTACTTGGAATCACAACCCCGATTGGCACCTGGCGGTAGTTGGAAGAGTCAGTGGAATAGGCGGCGCGGCTCCCGGCGTCGAAACGAACTTCGCCCTCAACGTGGGTCTTCAACTCGGCTTCCAGTCCGCGCACGTCGATGTTGTTGCCTTTGGTTTCTCTCGGCCTGGTCGCAGATCTGGAATCGAGAATTCTGAAGGGGCCCAAGTGACGTCCTCCTATAAGCGGGACGGCTAATGGCATTGCGCTAAGAGAGTCGGAAACGCCAAGCCCATGCTACGCGAAAAACCCGCATCTCTGCGGCATCTGCGCCGCAAGATGAACATCTGACCTCGCTGTTTGCAAGTTACGAAAGCCGGAGCTACAAGCTCCGGCTTTTCATTTCTACGCAGTCTGCCGCGGGACAAGGGAACCGGCCGTCACTGGATTCGCAGGGCGTTCGCGGCGGTCCTACTTTGTATTCGAAAACGACCGAATGTAGTTGACCAGGTTCCAAAGCTCAGGCGGTTTCAGTCGGTCCCCTTCCGGCGGCATATGGTCGTGGCCATTCTTGATGATGTAGAACAGCTCTCCGTCGGTCTTGCCCCGCAGAGTTGCCGGATCGCGAAAGTCGTTGAGAGTGAGCTTCTCGTCAATCGCTACATCGCCTTTGCCATCGCCGTTGTTCCCATGGCACATCGCGCAGTCATATCCGTAGTATTTCTTCCCCTGAGCGAGGGAGTCCGCAGTTGGCTTGACGGGATTGACCTGTTGCGCCGCATTGGCTGGAACCACAGCTTTCGTCGTGGCTTGGCCTTGCTGTGCGGCTGCCGCGAATGGGCAGAGCAACAGCGTCAGAACAATCATCAGAGACTTCAACATGGTAACCTCCTGGTTCACGACCCATATCGGCCGGCTACCTGTATACCATTATTGGCCTTATCGCAACCCGATTCCGTGAGTTGACTCACACTGAGCTGTGACTTCCGCCGGCCGCGATCCCGACGCGAGAATGGCACGAGCTCTTCTTGACTCTCACGCGGCTGCAACCTAGTATCCGAAGGCAGCATGCTTTCGGTCCCAGGTCAGTGGTCTTTCTCCCAGCGCATCGCCGGAACGGCCTTTCTTCTCTTTCTCTTGTCGGTTACAAACTCTTCCTTCGCGCAGCAGGCCGCAAAGCCGGCGCCTTCGCGCGCGCCCATCGCCAACTTCTTGGACATCGCCGAGAAAGCCGGTCTCACGATGTCTGAGATCTTTGGCGGCCTCGACAGCAAGAAGTACATCATCGAGACCACAGGAACCGGCGTCGCTCTCTTCGACTACGACAACGATGGCTGGCTCGACATCTTCATCGTCAACGGCACAACCTTGGAAGCGGGGAAGAGCGGCAAAGGGCCGACGAACCATCTCTACCGCAACAATCACGACGGAACGTTCACTGACGTAACCGCGAAGTCCGGCCTGGCGGCGAGCGGTTGGGGACAAGGCGTCTGCGTTGGCGACTACGACAACGACGGCTGGGACGATCTCTACGTCACTTACTACGGCAAGAACCATCTCTACCACAACGATCACGGCGTGTTCACCGACGTCACCGACAAAGCCGGCGTCGGCGGATCGGGCAAAGCGTGGGGCAGCGGCTGCGCCTTCGTGGACTACGATCGCGACGGCAAGCTCGATCTCATCGTCGCCAATTACGTTGACTTCGATCTCTCGACCGCGCCCGCTCCCGGAGATCGTCCGTCGTGCATCTGGAAGGGCGCGCCGGTGATGTGCGGCCCGCGCGGACTGACGCCCGCGAAGAACATCCTGTACCACAATCGCGGCGACGGCACCTTCGAAGACGTCACCACGAAAGCCCACATCGACCAGACCAACGGCCACTACGCGCTCAGCATTTCCACGCTCGATTACGACGATGACGGCTGGCCCGACATCTTCATCGCCTGCGACAGCACGGCGAGCATTCTCTACCACAACAACCGCGACGGAACCTTCACCGACGTTGCCGTCACCGCAGGCGCAGCGTTCAATGAAGACGGCCGCGCGCAGGCGGGAATGGGCTCGACCGTGGCCGACTACGACGGCGATGGCCGGCTCGACATCTTCAAGACCAACTTCTCCGACGACACCTCGACGCTGCTGCACAACGACAAAGCCGGAACCTTCACCGACGCGACAACCGCTGCCGGACTTGGCCTCAACACCAAGTATCTCGGTTGGGGAACCATGTTCTTCGACTTCGACAACGATGGCTGGCCTGACCTGCTGCTGGTGAACGGACACGTCTATCCGGAAGTTGACAAGTTTCACCTGGGCAGCGACTTCCAGGAGCCGCGACTGCTCTATCACAACAACGGCGATGGCACGTTCACCGACATCTCCGACTCGGCGGGAACGGGCATCACGACCAAGGCCTCGTCGCGCGGGCTCGCGGTCGGCGATCTGTGGAACGACGGACGAATGTCGGCAGTCATCAGCAACATGAACGCGCGGCCAAGCCTGCTGGAAAACCAGATCAAGTACGCGAACCACTGGATCGCCTTCAAGACCATCGGCACCAATTCCAATCGCGATGGCATCGGCGCGCGCATCACCGTGAAGGCAGGGAAGCGGCTTCTGGTGGATGAAGTGCGCAGCGGTTCCAGCTACGTTTCCAACAGCGACATGCGCGTGCATTTCGGCCTCGGCAAAGAGACCAAGCTTGACTCCGTCGAAGTGCGCTGGCCGAGCGGATTGACCGAGCGCTTCGACAATGCGTTCGTGGACAAGATCAACACCGTGCGAGAAGGCAGCGGCGTCGCGGTGAAGAACGAGCCTCCGAAGAAGCCATAATCT
>CAVTMW010000017.1:0-69316 GCA_963735855.1 uncultured Acidobacteriaceae bacterium | reverse complement strand
AAGATGGCACTCTACCGCTGAGTTAAGCGCCCAGTCCTTGCGGGACAATCACTTGCGGACCAGCCAAAAACACCCACCGTATGAAAGCCTACCAAATTTTCCGACTTCACGATACTGCCAACAGCTTCGGCCTTGCCGTCAAACGTCGAGTAGATCCCATCACCATCCCGAACGAATCGGAGTGGCTGAAGGCGCACGCGAACTGAGCGGTGGCTCTGATGAGAACCACTAAGAACTCCTCACTTTCGGCGGTGACGAAAAGGGTCGTGGGTAGTAGACTCACCTGCACCGCTAATTGTTGTTAAACACTCTGGGTTGTCGGATGACGCCGAGGCGAACTTTTATGACGATCGGATACAAGAGTTTCGTTTCCTTATTGGCCGCTGCGGTCTTTACGATCTCAATGAGTGGTTGCCAGCAACTGCGAGAGGTGTTCTCCACCCGGCCGAGCGAAAACATGCCGGCGTACAAACCGGTTGAGGTCCAGTTTGTAAAGCAGAACTGGACTCCGGACCAGCGGGAATGGTTCTATCACACCGGCCAGGGGACGGAGTTGGTACCCTACAAATGGTTTTTCGCGCTGGAACAACCCAAGATCAAGATATTCGGAACCGTTCCGAAGTTTTCCGATACCGCCTACCTGGCGGGATTCGGGTTCTTGCCTGATTCCGCAAGTCCGCAGAACCCCAGCGGACTGCCGGTTGGCTTCGCCAAGGAGACAGTAATCGATCCCACGAGCGGCCAGAGCGTGGAAGTCGTCGGGTTGAGCTGCGCCGCGTGCCACACCGGCCAGTTGGAATACCAGGGCAAGGGAATACGCATCGACGGCGGGTCCGCCTCGGCGGACCTCGTGTCCTTCCAGACTGAGCTTGGTTATGCAGTAGCTTTTACCGACAAAATACCGTTCCGCTTCGATCGTTTCGCCCGGGCTGTTCTTGGTGATAGCGCATCGGCTGAGGCCAAGGCCAAGCTGCGGCAAGAATTTAAAGCATTTCTGAACGCGGGCCTGGCGGAGAAAAACGAGTCGGATGCGCGCAAGCTCTACGAAGTTGTGGGAGGGTTCGGACGCACCGATGCCCTCGCCCGCATCGGTAACTATGTGTTCGGCACTGAGCTGGACAACTCGAATCTGCGGGTCGCAGATGCCCCGACGAATTTCCCGCCCCTTTGGTACACAAGCTGGTTCGCCTGGGTGCAATACAACGCGTCGATTCAGCAGCCCATGGTGAGAAACATCGGCGAGGCGCTGGGCGTCCGCGCCCGGGTCAATCTTACCGATCCACCCAACCTCTATCGTTCGACGGTAAATGTGAAGAACCAGTGGCAGATCGAAAACCAACTCGCCGGCCCAGCCGCATTTACCGGACTGATGGCTCCAGCCTGGCCGGAAGAAATCCTCGGGCCAATCGACCAGGCTAAGGCCCGGAGAGGTGCAGAGCTTTACAAACAACAATGCCAGCACTGCCACTTACCGCCCGTGGGTTCGCCGGAGCTTCAGGACCCTAAATACTGGGAGGCCGGGTTAAGCGGTAAATCCTTCTTGAAACTGAACGTCATCCCGCTGGACGAGATCGGCACCGATCCGCAGGCAAGCCACCGATTGGGCGCAGCGGAAGGCAGTGACGGGAGTTCTGGGGTTGGGGACGGTGTCTGCGGCTGATGGACTGCGCGTGGTTACCCGTAAGGTTCGTGACATGAATTATGACGCGTTAGGCTTGTCCGCAGAACAGAGAAACGAGTGGAATGGCTTTCGCGACGATGGCGTGGTGGCGCCGTTGGCGTATCGTGCAAGACCCCTGGGCGGTCTCTGGGCTACGCCACCCTTCTTGCACAACGGATCAGTGCCGAATTTGTATCAGATGCTGCTCCCAGCGGACCAGAGAGATAAGACGTTCTATGTAGGCAGCCGCGAGTTCGATCCCAAGAACGTAGGCTACAGCACGGCGAAATTCGACGGCGGCTTTGAATTCCGGACCGATCAGCCAAACGATCCGCATCCGGGCAATTCGAATGCGGGCCATGAATTCCGAAACACGCCAGGCAAAGGTGTCATTGGCCGCGAGCTCAGCGATGAAGAACGCTGGGCGATCATCGAATATCTCAAGACGCTCTAAGTTTTCCGACCAGATTCGCGCCCTCGTGGCCTATATTCGCAAGTTGGGTGAAAAGGTCCCAAGGTAAGGTGGACAACGCCGGGGCGATTCGCAAGCAGAAGTCCGCGAAACTGACGGTCTGGCCTTTAGTGGCTGCCACCTTCTTTATGGTTTCGGGCGGGACCTACGGCACGGAAGACATCGTGCACGGGGCGGGATACAGTCGCGCGATTCTCATTCTTTTGCTTACTCCAATTCTCTGGAGCTTGCCGACCACGTTCATGATCGGAGAGCTGGCCAGCGCGCTTCCCGTGGAGGGCGGTTTCTACGCCTGGGTGCGGCGGGCGATGGGTAATTTCTGGGGATTCCAGGAGGCTTGGTTATCGCTGGTGGCCAGCATCTTTGACATGGCCATCTATCCCACGCTGTTCGTTCTGTACCTCACCCGGCTATTTCCGTGGTTCGATGCAAATTATCGCGGAGTAATTGTGGGATTGGCCGTGGTCATTGTTTGCGCTGGACTAAACATCGCCGGCATTCGCGTCGTCGCGACCACCTCGGTCTGGCTTTTTGTCCTGATCTCGGCACCTTTCGCACTGATCGTCATCCTGGCTCCCTTCAAGTATGGCGCCCTGGCGCACGCCGTGACCACGCCAACCACCCACAAGATAAACATCTTTGGCGGGCTGCTGGTTGCCATGTGGAATTACATGGGCTGGGACAATGCCTCCACCATCGCCGCCGAAGTCGAGCGGCCGCAGCGCACCTACCCTCGGGCCATGGTTGCCGCGGTCATCCTGGTGGCGCTGAGCTACGTTCTGCCCGTAGCTGCCATGGCGATGACGCGTTTGAGCCCCAGCGCCTGGGAGACAGGTTCCTGGGCCGACGTGGCCGGACTGGTGGGAGGGCCGCTGCTGCGCGTCGGCATGGTGCTGGGCGGCATGCTGAGCGCCTTCGGGATGTTCAACGCTCTGGTCATGAGCTATTCGCGCCTCCCTTTCGCGATGTCACAAGATGGTATGCTGCCGCCGGTTTTCCAGAAAGTGACGCGCCGTTCGCGTGCTCCCTGGGTCGCAATCCTGGTGCTGGCCACGGGCTGGGCATTGTGTCTGGGGCTCGGCTTCGAGCGGCTGGTCACCATTGATATTCTGGTGTACGGCGCCAGCCTGTTGCTGGAATTTCTGGCGCTGGCGGTCTTGCGATTTACCGAACCCAACCTGCCGCGTCCTTTCCGTGTGCCCGGCGGCAAACTGGGTGCGGTGTTGATCGGCGTCTGTCCGATGCTGCTGCTCGGTTTTTCGATCTTTCACGGCGAACACGAACAGGTGCTGGGAATGAGCAGCCTCATTTTCAGCCTGCTGCTCATCCTTGGAGGATTTGTGGCTTACGGTATCGACCTCGTGCTCCGGCCCGGACGGATTGTGGAACCCCGAGCGGACTTGCCGCGAGAGTAGCAGCCTCGGGCCGAACCTGTTCAGGTCTTGCGCGCTTTCCGCCGAAGCCCCAAACTGCTGACGTGCAAGTCACGATCCGCGACTATCGCGCCGCCGATTTCGATCGCCTGTGGCAGATCGATCAGCTGTGCTTTCCTCCCGGCATTGCATATACCCAGATGGACCTGACCGGATTCATCATGGCGCGCAAGGCAATCACGCTGGTGGCGGAGTTGCAGAAAGAGGATGCGGTGACGAAAACTGAGGCGTCAACGGATCATGCCGCCATCGCGGGCTTCGTAACCGCCCATGTACTTCGGGGGAAAGTCGGTCGCATCCTGACGCTCGACGTTGTCCCCGAGGCGCGGCGCACCGGATTGGCGTCCCGGCTAATGCAGGCATGTGAGCAGCGACTGCGGGCTGCGGGTTGCACTCAGGTGTATCTGGAGACTGCGGTCAACAATGAAGCGGCTCTAGGGCTTTACCACAAGCTGGGATACCAGATCGTGCGTACTTTGCCGGGATATTACTCCAGCCACTCGCTCGATGCGTTCCTGATGGCAAAGGGGTTGTAGCCGAAGTTGGCGTGGTTCAGAACCGATGACGAGGCGCCCGGAGCGGGCGCCTGATCGGTCCGTTTGCGGAGCAAGCTATGCGACGTCGCGATCCTTCTGCCGTTCGCGATCGATTTCGCGACGCTCCGCATCAGTTTCCTCGCTCTTGTCGTGAGGGCCTTTGACTTTGTCCTCGGCCTCGCGGGCCGCGTCTTTCATCTTGCCCCAGGCGTTTTCGACCTTACCTTTCACCTGTTGCGCAGCGCCCTCGACCTGGGTTTTAGTGTCACCAGTCCACTCGCCGACCTGGCGCTTGGCGCGTCCGGCCGCATCGTCGAGTTTGCCTTTCACTCGGTCCTTATTCATTACTTCACCTCCGTGGGTTCGAAACTCAAATTGAAGTTCAGATGCTGGGTTAGAAGCAAGCACTTGAATTGTTGCTGTTGAAATCGGGCGCGTCCCGGTCTTGCAGGCAGAACAGACTCTGGCGTCCGTCTGCTGCCGATCACTTCAACTTTCGTATGATGAGATCGAATTAGAGACGCCCGAAATCTGCTCCGGCTCCGTTTAAACGACCGTTCGGCGGCCGGAGATGAGCTGGAAAATCAGCGCCACCACCGCCAATATCAGCAGAATGTGAATGAATCCGCCCAAGGTATAGCTGGTCACGATTCCCAACAGCCACAGCACCAGCAGAATCACAAAAATTGTCCAGAGCATTTTGCCAGTCTCCGTTCCCTCGCCCCGATTCTTTCGCCTATCTGTGACGAGCTATTGGGTTGGACGCCGATCTAGCGCCCATTGGTTGTGAGCGGTTGAGGAAATTGGCGCCCCGATTGTCGAGGAAAATTGCCGGTTGCAGGCAACCCGGCGCGAGCCTTCGCTCGCGCTCTGTTATGCTCGGCTGCAGAACATGAGAGTCGCCATTCAGGGAGAACTCGGCTCCTTCAGCCATGAAGCCGCAGGAAAAATGCTGCCGCGGGCCAGCGTCGTCCCTTGCGCGCGCTCGGCCGAGGTGTTCGAGCGGGTCGAGAATGGTTCGGTGCAGGCGGCGGTGATTCCCATTGAGAACTCACTGGCAGGATCAGTGGCCGAACATTTTGACCTGCTGCTCACGCGCGACGTGTTTATCCATCGCGAATATCCGCTGCGCATACGCCACAACCTGATCGCGCCGCCCGGAGTGAAGTTAACGGATGTCCGCCGGGTGTTCTCGCATCCTGTGGCCCTGGACCAGTGCCGGAATTTCTTTCGCGTGCGTCCCAAGATGCAGGCAGTGCCGTTCTACGATACGGCGGGAAGCGTTCGCCACATCATCGCCGAGGGACTGCGGGATGCGGCAGCTATCGCTCCCGCGCAAGCGGCTCAACAATACGGAGGGCGAGTGCTGCTGGCAGGCATCGAGGACGACCAGCAGAACTACACTCGCTTCCTGTTGATCAGCAGGTCGAAGAAGGCCAGCCGTGGCGCAAACAAAACCTCCATCGGTTTTGCGTTGCAGAACCTGCCGGGGGTCCTGTTCAAGGCGCTTAGCGTTTTTGCCCTGCGCGACATCGACCTGAGCAAGATCGAATCGCGGCCTCTGCGCGGGCATCCCTGGGAGTATGTGTTCTTCGTGGATATCCTGCGGGGCGATGACGAAGCGGCCCGCAACGCGCTGCGGCACCTGGCAGAGATCGCGGAGTTCGTGAAGGTCCTGGGGATTTATCCGGCGGCCAAGGCAAAATCGGTTTAGAGACCGAGAACAGGGGTAGTGAGTTTGTATGCGTATTCCAAAAGTGCGCTGCAGCCAAAGGCGGTGTAAGCGCCCAAGCCAAGGAGCTCCGAAGCCCGATCGAATTCCGGTGATACCATGGGACAGGAAGACAGGAGCCCGTGCCGTTGGAGGGCACTTTGGGCAGAAGGGCCGGCAGCAAAGCGATGACTATCACCGCAAAGTACGAGGATGGCGTCTTCAAGCCCCTGGAGGACGTGGCCATCACCGAAGGGACGATTGTCGAGGTGCGGGTCCCTTCCTACGCCGACCGCCTAAAGGCGAAATCCCGCTCGGTCCGGGACTTTGCGTTTTACGGCATGTGGAGGGATCGCACCGATATCGGTGACAGTGTGGATTACATCGGCAATCTTCGGCGCAATACTCGGGGCTGAACGCGCTTCCTTCACGAAAGCCTAGTCAGGGTCCTACATGCCCTACCTGATCGACAGCGATGTCCTGATTGATGTTTCCCGGGGCAAAGCAGCGGCGCGCGAATACATTGACGCCCTGCCCGAGGGATGGGCAATCTCTCAGATCTCCGCCCTCGAACTCATCGTTGGGGCGCGCGATAACCGAGACCTCGCCGATATCGACACATTTCTCTCGGCGTACGTGATCGTTCCGCTTCGAGGGTCGACGGGCTCGCGAGCCTATGAACTGCTCAAACGGTACGCGAAATCTCATGGCCTACACGTGTTTGATTCGCTGGTTGCGGCCATCGCGATCGAAGAGGATCTCACATTGGTGACTAAGAACCGTAAGCACTTCGGAATGATTGAGGAATTAAACCTGGAAGTCCCACAATATGGTTAGGCCTGAGATTGTCTGAGCGGCTCAAAACTGACGCACCACCACGAGTGGACTTATCACAGCCTTAAGCTGCCGTTCCCTGATACAATCCTGTGCTCCCGGGAATGGCCTCCGGATTGTCCCCTGGCCAGCCGGAAGACGAGTTGCCGCATGGCTCACAGCTGCGCTGCGCAGTGGTGGTTCGTAGAGCGAACTCGAGGGCCTGCCGATAACATAAGATTGTGCTCTCGCGTAGACGGTGCGCCCGGTAACATGGGGCAATTTTAGGGTTCTGGACTGCAACTTTATGTCAGGGCACCACATCTAAAGCTTGAGTGTCTTTGACTCAAGGAGTCATATGTCCAAGAATAATAAAGATTTAAAGCCGGTCGATCCGGAGCTTCGCGACGACGCCACCGAAGCCCGTACGCTGCCCGTCCTACCGGTACGTGACACCGTCCTGTTCCCTCACGCTGTGTTGCCGCTTACCGTTGGTCGGGAAAGTTCGGTGCAGTTGATCAATTCGCTAGGCGATGACAAGACCATCGTCGTGGTGGCGCAGCGCGAAGCCCGCGTGGATACGCCGCAGCCTACAGATCTCTACGGTGTGGGCAGCCTGGCCGTGGTGCACAAAGTGGTGCGCATGCCCAACCAGAGCCTGTTTGTCTTCGCCGAGGGCCTGGAGCGGGTGAAGGTGACGGAGTACACGCAGCTGACGCCATTCCTGCATGCCACGGTGGAAACCATACCTGAGCCGCCGACGCCCAAGGGCGCCGAGATCGAAGCGTTACAACGCAATGTGCTGACCCTGTTTCAGCAGATCGTAGCCGGGTCTCCCACATTGTCGGATGAGCTCTCGACGGTAGCCGGAAACATTGATGACGCCGGGCGCATGGTGGATTTCATCGCCTCGTCCCTGCCGTCGCTCAACACGCGCGACAAGCAGGATGTGTTGGAAACACCCGACGTTCGCGTGCGGCTGGAGAAGATCAACCAGCACTTGGCAAAAGAGCTGGAAGTCCAGCAACTGCGCAACAAGATTCAGAGCGAAGTGCAGGACCGGGTGCAGCAGACCCAGCGCGAATACTACCTGCGCGAGCAAATGAAGGCCATCCAGAAAGAGTTGGGCGAGCAGGATGAAACCACTCGTGACGCCGAAGACCTGCGGCAGAAGATCGAAGCGGCGGGAATGCCAGAGGATGTGAAGAAAGAAGCTCTCAAGGAACTGGGCCGGCTCGCGCGCATGTCGCCCATGGCTGCCGACTACGGTATGACGCGCAACTACATCGAGTGGCTGGCGATTCTTCCGTGGCAGAAGTCGTCAGGAGTAGAGGTGGACATTCCGAAGGCCAAGGAGATCCTCGATTCCGACCATTACGATCTGGAGAAGGTGAAGGACCGCATTCTGGACTACCTTTCGGTCCGCCGCCTCAAGCCCGGTATGAAGGGACCGATCCTCTGCTTCGTTGGGCCTCCGGGGGTGGGTAAAACTTCTCTGGGCAAATCAATCGCCCGCGCCTTGGGCCGCAAGTTCGTGCGGCTATCGCTGGGCGGAGTGCACGATGAGGCCGAAATCCGCGGCCATCGCCGCACCTACATCGGCGCTCTTCCTGGTCAGATCATGCAGGGTATCCGGCGTGCGGAAACCAACGATCCGGTTTTCATGCTCGACGAAATCGACAAGGTGGGACGCGACTTCCGAGGCGATCCGGCCTCGGCTCTGCTGGAGGCGCTCGATCCGGAGCAGAACTTCAGCTTCCGCGATAATTACCTGGATGTGCCATTCGATTTGTCGAAGGTGCTTTTCATTACGACGGCGAACATGCTCGACCCTGTGGCCGATCCGCTGCGCGATCGCATGGAGATCATCGAGTTGCAGGGCTACACCGAGGAAGAAAAGGTACACATCGCATTTCAGTACCTGGTCCCGCGGCAGATCGAGGAGAACGGGATCACCGGCGACCAGATCCATTTTCCAGAGGAGACGATCCGCTTCATTATTCGCCACTACACACGGGAAGCCGGTGTGCGTAGCCTGGAGCGGACGATTGGGACCATTTGCCGGAAGCAGGCGCGCCGCATCGCCGAGGGCAAGACAGAAAAGCTGATGGTCACGCCAGAGCTGGTGCAGAAGACCGACATGCTCGGTGGCATGAAGATCCGCACCGAAGGCGAAATAGCCGAACGCACCAAGCGCGCGGGAGTTGCCGTTGGTCTGGCGTGGACGCCTACCGGGGGCGACGTGCTCTTCGTCGAGGCCAACAAGATGAAGGGCAAGGGCGGATTCACCATGACCGGACAGCTGGGCCAGGTGATGCAAGAGTCCATGCAGGCGGCGCTGACGTGGGTGCGATCGAATGCGAAGTATCTCGGAATCGACGAGGGGTTCTTCGCCGACCATGACATTCACATTCACGTACCGGCGGGAGCGATCCCGAAGGACGGCCCATCGGCGGGCGTGACCATGGTGACGGCGCTGGTGTCGTTGCTGACCGAGCGGCCGGTGCGTCCGCTCACAGCGATGACCGGCGAGATCACGCTGAGCGGCAACGTGCTGCCCATCGGCGGCGTCAAGGAGAAGACTCTGGCGGCCAAGCGCGCAGGCGTGAAGGATATCATCATGCCCGCCGAGAATCGCCAGAACGTGCAGGAAGACCTGACGCCGGAACAGCTCGTAGGTCTGAACATTCACTACGTGAAAACGATCCAGGAGCTGCTGGACATCGCCCTGCCGACCAGCCGCGACGAGGTGAAGAAGGACGCCGAGGTTCGCGAAGAGGTGCTGAGCACCGTGCCGGTGGGATAACTGCTAATAATTTGAACTCTGTCTCTTGGGCGAGGTCTTTTGGTGTAACTCAGGTCGAGTCCTTCGGGTTCTTGTTGGCCTTGCGGTTATCCAATCGGGGGCCTTCGCTCAGACGAACATCAAGAGCGTCCGCCACTTCCTGCAGGAAGGCGCATCGGGACTGCATGGATAGGAGAGCACCCCGGGCCATTCGATATTCGAATCCGCCCTTCGCACGCTTCTGTTCGCAATCTGCTTCCACCGCACGCAGGTGCGCCTGCGTTCGTTGATGCGCGTTCTGAAGGAAAGCCCGCTGTTGATTGCGGCTGATCGCGTCGAGAAAGCGAACTCGAGTCCTTAAAGGGTCAGGGGGGACTCCGGCCACCCACTCTGGAATGGGGAGGGAAAGCCATAGCCTCAAAGCCCGCGAGCCAGCGGTGGTCAATGAAATCCGATGGCCACGCCGTTTCCCCGTCAAACATAACCTGGAGCGAACCAGTTTTCGCCGCAAAAGGCGTTCTACCAACGGATAGATAGTGCCTGCGCTGCCACTCCACTGCGGGTTCGGGGATTTCAGAAACACTTTTCGGATTGCGTAAGGCGTGATCGGGCCGTCCACAGAGACGAGGCCAAGCACGCACGCCTCCGTTTCACTCAGCCCGTCGTTGTCCATGACACAAACCGCGCCTTCTTCCATGGAATCGTATCGTACGAACCTTACCACTAGACATTGCCCGCGCGCGCAACCTTCGCTTGACTTGATTATAGTACGAATCGTACTATAGGCGTTTATTGAAAAAGAAGGGTGGCAGGTATGACAACGAAATTCGCGATTGCGATGTTAGCGGCGGCAATGGCTTGGTCGCCTGGCGTCGAGGCCCAGATGCACGCTGGCCCGCAGATCCCGGTGCCGGCGAGCATCGAAGTCCCTCAGGAGGGTGTTACGGTCCCGATGCAGGACATGGGAGGAAGGCCGGTTGTCGACCTCAAGATCAACGGAAAGGGGCCGTATCGCTTTGTCCTCGACACCGGCGCCACGGCCACGGTCATAGGCGAAGAGTTGAGCCGTGAGCTGTCCTTGCCTGCGGCGTCGGGTATGCAGGTGGCCGTTGTAGGTGGCGAAAAGCCCCCCGCGATGGTTGCGATTCATGACGTTCGCATCGGTGATGCGGTGCTGGGGGGCATGATCGCCGTGGCAATGCCCTTGAGCGTTCTGTTGAAGGGTGAAAATGCTCCCCTTGGCGTGCTCAGTGCAGCGAGCCTCCCGGGGTATCTGCTGACTTTCGACTTTCCCGGCAAACGGATCTCGATCAAGAAAGGCGGGCTCGGGAACGCCGATTCCAAGCGCATTTTTCAATACACCGAAGAGCAAATTCTTCCCACGGTGCCGGTGCGGATTGCCGGCCACGACACCCAAGTCCATCTGGACACGGGCTCCCCCTTCGCTCTGACGCTTCCGGTGAAATTCCTTGTCGAGCTTCCGCTGGCGTCACAGCCGAGAGAAGCCAGCAAGGTTCGCACGCCCGGGGGCGAGTTTCCCGTTTCCATCGCGCGCGTGAATGGGGCGATCGAATTGGGCCAGTATAAACTTGACCCGGACGACATCCGTTTCAGCGATGTACGCCCCGGCCCGGGACCGGCGACCGGCAATATCGGGTCCGGCGTGTTAGGCCATTTTGTGGTAACTCTCGATTCGAAGAACCGTCGCATCCAACTTGATCGGTAGCTTCACGCTCACGCTCTCCTGCTCAACCCTAAAGGTGGCTCGGTTGACATCTCGTGCGCAGCAGAAGCGGTCTGAGCCTCGGAGGGGTTCCGACTGTGCGGTTATTTTGGCAACAGCCGGTAGATGGCGTCGAGCACGACTTGTGTCGGCTCGCCTTTCGCCAGAAACCCGTCCGTGAACTCCAGGCCGGCGGGCTTCTCGGCGGCAGCGGAGAGGATGAGAATTGGAACTTCTGGTTTCAATTCCTTCATTTCTTGGGCGATCTCGACTCCCGTTTTGTCGGTTAAGAAGTGGTCGGCGATTACCAGCTCAACGAGATTCTGCTTGAAAAGCTCGAGACCGTCTTCGCCCGAATTGGCGGTCAACACATTGAACCCGGCGGTGCTGAGCACGAGCTTCCTTACCCGCAGCGAGATGCCATCGTCGTCAATACACAATATGAGCGGGTGATTTGCCGCGGTGGATGATGACGGCGGATTCATGTCCGTTCCTTGTCCCCGGTGCGGAAACCTGCCTGATCCTGCGGCCGGGCGTTACCGGCCTATGCGCCGGCAAGCTTTTGAATGGCAGCCATGTTCTGGATCAGCAGAGTGGAACCGTGAAGTTCCGCAATGCGCCGCTGGCGAAAATTGGCCAGTGTACGAGTAACTGTCTCGCGCGACATGCCGATGATTTGCCCAATCTCATCATGGGTCAAGGCCACCTTGATCCCGTGAGACGTGGCCGTCGAGGAATCGTCGTGCGACCAGTCCAGCATCAGGCGGGCAATTCGCTCGGGTGCTGATCTGGATACAAACGAGCGAAGCTGTTGATATGCCTGTTGGCATTCACGGCTGAGATGTATTGCCGCGTGCATGCAGGCATCGCCGTGCTCGGTTAGAAACTTAAGAAAGTCGTCCCGCTTGACGAAGTTTAGCTGGCACGGCCGGCCAGTTTCCGCCGTCGTCTCGTGCGGGCCTCCAGAGACGGTTGCGTTCAGCCCCAAGACCTCCCCAGGCCGAGCAATCTTGAATATAAGGGTCTGACCTTGCCTCGAGGTGGCGGATAATTTCACCCGGCCTTTACACAGAATGTAAATGCCGCGGCAAACCTGTCCTTCTACGAAAAGAGTTGCGCCGGCAGGATAAGCAACCGTGAATTTCAGGGGTTGAAAGGCCTCCATCACTGACTTGGGCAAACGGCAGAAAAAGCCCTCGCCACACAAGTTGCAGGAGACGCAGTCTTCAACAAGCTCCATGCCGTATGGCGAATGCATTGCCGTTCTCCGGTTGAAACCCCAGATCGCACAGAGCCGGTCACAGTGGATGGAGGAAGAACAACTTTGCTCTGACGTGCCGACTGCCACCGGCTCGCGCTTTATTGAGAAAGAGTACAGGGTTCACGAGTGCAAGACTGTGCAATATTGCTCACTCGGCAGGTTATTTCTGTTGCGTGGTCCGTGCCCGGCGACTCTGAAGTCTACGAATTGGCGACTCTGCAGAGGGTGGGGGAACAAGCGTAATCGTTCGCCGAATCTGTACGATAATATTGACCAGCCAAGCCCTGCGTCATATTGTAGACATCTACGATACCTGACGTGTTAGTCCCTTCGAGGAGCAGAATGAGGACCAGGGGGATTCCCACTCGCCGTAAAAGTAATCCAGCCAAACGGGCTGCGTCGCTTGATTCGCGCTCTGCAGAACTGGTCACCACCGAAGTTGCGGACGCCTCCCGTCCGCCGAGGCCCAAGCCGCAAGAAAGAAATAACAATCCGGTTTTCGATCCCAAGCTTTTCTTGGCGAGAGCTGGTTTGGGCAGAAAACTTCTTAGCCTAAAGAAGAATGAGGTGGCCTACACGCAAGGCGATCCTGCCGACCAAGTTTTCTACGTGCAGGCAGGGCGGCTGAGAGTAACGGTCACCTCTGCCAGCGGAAAGCTTGCGACGATTGCGTTGTTGGGCGCTGGGGAATTCTTAGGGGAGGACTGCATGATCTCCGGCCATCCTCTGCGACTGGCGACTGCTACGGCCATGACCGAGTGTGCACTTCTCAGCATCCGTAAAGCGGAAATGGTCCGCGTACTCCGCCAAGAGCGACAACTGTCGGCCGTGTTCGTTTCATTTCTTCTCACCCGAAATGCTCGCATCCAGGCGGACTTGGTCGATCAGCTCTTCAACTCCAGCGAAAAACGGCTGGCGAGGGTGCTGTTACTGCTGGCGCAGTTTGGCAAGCCAAGCAAACCGGAGACGTTAATCCCTAACGATCAGCCAGGAGACATTGGCTGAGATGATTGGCACGACCCGGTCGCGAGTAAGCTTCTTTATGAACCGGTTTCGAACCATGGGCTTCATCGAGTATAACGGCGGGATTCGGGTCCACAACTCTCTCCTGAATATCCTTCTAACGGAATAGCTCATCGCATCGCCTCCTGGTCAAATCGTAATGCGTGCAGGGTCAAGCGTGGCTTGTTTCAGCTAACTGTCATCAATCGAGCCTACAAGCACGGAGGTAGCCGGCCTTTCTTTTGCTACCTGCCCCCCCGCCTTGTTGGGCCGCTGGGCCGCATCAGTCTTACCGTACAATGACCGCAACAACCCGATTCCTGGCTGCGCAGTAGCCAGCCAGCGTCCTGTCCGATGCGAATGCCAATGAACCGCGTCTTCGCCTTTTTGCTGTTGGCCGCTCCTCTGTTTGCCCAGAGCAACACCGGGGAACTGCGTCTGAAGGTGACCGATCCGGCGGGACTCGGCGTACAGAGCTCGGTGGAGCTGGTCAGCGAGGCCAACCATTACCGGCAAGGCTTCCTCACCGATGGAGCGGGAGATCTATTGGTGAAGCGCCTTCCCTTTGGGGTCTACAACCTGGAAGTGCGGCACGCAACGTTCGCGCCTGCCTCGCAATCCATTGAAATTCGTTCGGCAGCTCCGACCACTCAACTCATAAAACTCGGCTTGCCTCCCCTCCAGACAACCGTCGAGGTGAAGGTCAATGACACGCTCGTCGATCCCCATCGCGTCGGCACGGTTAATCAGGTCGGCTCGGAGACGATTGCCGATCGGGTGACCTCCCTGCCGGGCCGGTCGCTGCAGGACCTGGTGAACTCGCAGCCGGGATGGCTGTACGAGGGCAATGCCGTCCTCCATCCGCGGGGATCAGAGTACCAAACCCAGTTTGTGCTCGATGGCATTCCGCTCACCAACAACCTGTCTCCGGGCCATGGACCGGAGATGGAGGCCGACAACGTTCAATCCATGAGCGTCTACACCGCCGGCATCCCGGCCGAGTACGGACGGAAGATGGGCGGAGTCGTCGAGGTCAACACTGCAAGAAACAGCCGGGAGGGCTTGCATGGTCAGGCGGTTTTGTCGGGAGGCAGCTTCGACACCGCCGACGGCTATACGACGCTCCAGTACCTCTCGGGAAAAAACCTCTTCGGAGTGAGCGCCAGCGGTGCGATGACGGGCCGCTATCTGAGTCCTCCGGTGACCCAGAACTTCACCAACAATGGAACCACGGGGGACTTCTCCGGCAGCTACGAGCGGGACTTCACCTCGAGCGACCGGCTGAGCTTGATGTACCGCTATGAGCTGGCGCGCTTTGACATACCCAACGAGCAAGTGCAGCAAGCCGCCGGGCAGCGGCAGGACGGCGAGATCTTCGAGAACATGGGGATCGTCTCCTATCAGCATCTTTTCTCGCCAAACGTGGTGGGAAATTTTGGCGGTATGGCTCGCGACAACTCGAATAGCCTGTCGTCGAACCTGCTCTCCACGCCTATCATCGCCTTCCAGCGCAACTCCTTCACCGAGGGATATTTCAAAGGCACGATTTCCGTTCACCACAGCAAGCAGGAGTGGAAGTTCGGGGTAGAATCGGACAACATCTTCCTGCACGAGAAGTTCGCTGACGTAATCACCGATCCCTCGCAGTTCGATCCCGGTACGCCAACGATGTTCAGCTTCGTGGGCAATCGTCCGGACCTGGAGCAGTCGGCCTTTGTCCAGGATTTGATCCGTCTCGGCAACTGGACCATCAGCGCGGGGATCCGCTGGGACCACTACCAGCTCATCGTCAATCAGAATGCGGTCAGCCCCCGGGTGGGAGTTTCGCGCTACTTTGCCAGTCATGAGCTGCTGGTGCACGCCGCCTATGACCGCGTCTTCCAGACGCCGTCGTTCGAAAACATTCTGCTGGCCAGCTCCCCCGATGTTGTGGCCCTGAATCCCAATGTGCTGCGCTTGCCGGTCGAGCCTTCGCACGGCGATTACTACGAAGCCGGTATAACCAAGGGCTTCATGGGGAAGCTCAGCCTGGACGTGAATGCGTATTTCCGCGACGTGAACAACTTCGCCGACGACGATCTGCTGCTCAACACTCCGGTCAGCTTTCCCATCGCGTTTCGAAAAGCCCAGATCTATGGAGCGGAAGGGAAAATCAACATACCGGTGTGGGGCAATCTTTCAGGGTTCGTCAGCTATTCCTACATGGTGGGATCGGCCTACTTTCCAGTTACCGGAGGCCTCTTCCTTGGTCAATCGGCGACCAACGCGTTGACGGATCTGGCGGGACGCTTCTGGGTCTCGCAAGACCAGCGAAATACCTTGCGGACGAGGTTTCGCTATCAGTTCAAGCCGCGGCTTTGGGGCGCCTTGGGCGCGGAGTACGGAAGCGGGCTGCCGGTAGACTTCGACGGCACGTATGAAGAAGCGCTGGCAGAGTACGGTCAGGCGGTCATTGATCGCGTGAACTTCTATCGCAACCGGGTGCGGCAATCGCTGTCACTGGACGCGTCCGTGGGAGCTGACATCTGGCGAAAAGACAATGTGGCCGTGCGCGCACAATTCGACGCACAAAACCTGAACAACCGGCTCAACCTCATCAATTTTGCCGGCCTGTTCTCGGGGAATGCTATCGCGCCGCCGCGCAGCTATGCGATTCGGTTACAGATGATTTTCTAGATCTCTGAATAAGTTGCGGCGAGACTTTCCGGGGCTGAAGCCCTCAATACTCACAGCCGCTCGGACGCTGGCCTGAAGGCCAGCTCTTCCACCGAACCGCTTAGTGAGCGCCGACCATCTCAGGGGAATTCTCATAGATCGAGATCACTTCACGGGGAAGGCCGGCAGCCACGATCGAACCGCGATCGATGAGAATGGCGCGATCGCAGTGCGTCGCGACCTGCTCCATGGAATGGGTGACAAACACGATGGTCTTGCCTGCCTTGCGGAACGCCTGGAGACGGTCAAAGCACTTTTGCCGGAAGGGAGCGTCGCCGACGGCCAGGATCTCGTCGATCAGCAGGATTTCGGGATCAATTTCAGTGGCCACGGAGAACGCCAGCCGCATGTACATCCCAGAGGAGTATTGCTTGACCGGCGAGTCGATGAAGTCACCGATTGCGGCGAAGTCGACGATGCGCTGTTCCCGCTCCTGCATCTCGCGCTTGGAATACCCCATGAGCAGGCCGTTGATCAGAATGTTCTCCCGCCCCGTCAATTCGTGGTGAAAGCCCGCGCCCAACTCGATCAGCGGGGCGACCGAGCCCTTGACCTGCACCGTCCCGGACGTGGGACGGTAAACGCCGGCAATGATCTTGAGCAAGGTGCTTTTTCCCGACCCGTTGCGCCCGATCAATCCCAGCATCTGTCCTTTGGAGACCTCGAACGAGACATTCTTGACGGCATCGAAGTCGTGGAACGTGGATTCGTGCCGAAAGAATTTGGAGAACAGCTCGCGCAAAGAGTCGGGGCGCTCTTGAATCACACGGAAGCGCTGGGTGACGTTCTCCAACCGAATTGGAATTGAACTGGAGGACATTGCTGGCTCAAACGTAGAACACAAAATCGTCCTGGTACTTGCGAAAGATGGCATATCCGATGAACAAACTAATGAACCCGCAAATGAACGAGGCCGCGATCGATTGCGGCTTGGGCAGCATGCCGTAGTACACCGACAGGCGAAACCCGTTGACCACGTAGATCAGGGGATTGAGCTTAAAGATCCACCGGTACTGCGCCGGCAGGAAATCGAGGGGGAAGATGATGGGCGTAACGTAAAACCATGCCGACAGGACAACTTGCAGAATGTGGCTGACATCACGGTAAAAGACATTGGCGGCGGCGAAGAAGAACGTCATTCCCAAGGTAAACAACGCCAGAGCCAGAAGCGGCACCGGCAAATAGAGCCAGGTCCAGTAGAAGGGATGTCGCATGACCAGAACCAGCAGGGCCAGAGGGAGCATCGACAGTCCGAAGTTGATGAGGTTGGAAACGATGGCCGCCAGGGGAAATACGATCTTGGCAACCCTCACCTTTTTTATTAAGTCACCATTGCCCACGATGGACTCGACAGCGTAGGAAAGCGATTGCGAGAAGAACGTCCAGGGCAACAGCACACTGAGCAGAAAGATGGCGTAGTGCGGTATGGGAAAGCGCATGACGGTGGAGAAGACCAGCGTCAGCACCAGCATAAGCAGGGCCGGGTTCAGCAGCGCCCAGAGAAACCCCAATACTGACCGCTTATAGCGGATCTTCAGTTCCTTCAGGGCCAGCGCCCAGATCAATTCGCGATAGCGGTATGTTTGGCGGACTAATTCAATCATAAGCGGGAATTCAGCCGGAATAGCTGCGCCGGCACAGCAACCAGCAGGAACATAAATGTTAAATGATTTCCGGCCGTGGCGCTGCGCTCGCAGGCCGAGCTAGCGGCTCGGCAGGTTCAGATCCGTCATTCCGCGCAGCAGCTCGCGTTGCTCGTCGGTGAAGTTATTGCGGTACTCGTCGGAATTCAGCAGTTGATTGCGGGCCTCGGGCGGCATGCCGCGCAATCGCCGATAAGCTTGCGAAACCTTGGTTCTCTGGTCTTCCGGAAGGCTGTGATACTGCTGGAACAAGTTTCGGGCACTGGCCTGCTGCTCCGGGGTCATGTGCTCGTAGGTTTCCATCCGGTCGAGGATCTGGGCCTTCTTCTCCGGAGGCTGACTGTTAAACTTGCGCAGCCGGTCGAGCAATTGGTTCTGCTTCTCGGGCGAAAGACTGCGGAAGTCAGGGTCCTGCTTGAGTTGCTCCTCCTGCTCAGGGGGAGGAAGGTTTCCGTACTTGCGCAACCAATCGCCGCGATGGGGCCCCGGGCCCTTGGGCTGGAACTGATAACTGTTGGCGGAGCTCTGCGAATTTGAGGGAGATGCCTCGCTCCTTGGGGGCGGGGGAGGCGGGCTGGGCGGCCTCGCTGGCGCAGACCTCTGTCCACCTGCCATGAGAGCCAGCGCCGGCATCGTACTGAACACCAGCACCAGAATAGCCAGAATGGACTTGGAGGCGCGCACGACTGTTCCTTACTCCGTAGAGGACTGTCCGTCAAGAGCGTCAAACTCAGAAAACAACTCGGCGTTCTTGTCCAGATACTGCAAATCGCTGACCGCAGAACTCGCAGAATTGTTTACGTTGCGCAGGACGGCATCCCCATTGTTGGCGATCGTGTTGTTGTCGCGACTGAAGTTTCCCACCTCCAGCAGGCTGACGCCGACCGCGATCAATGCCATGGCCGTCGCCGCCGCCAGCGGCCGGCGCAGCCACGCCAGCCATCCCGCGGGCTGCAGAGCGGCTTCGTCGCGCACCCGCGCCCGCAACCGGGAGCTGAAATACGGTGAAGGCTCGGGTGCCGGCCACTCATCCAGCAGCGCCATGGTCTGCCGGAACGAAGCCAATTCCTGAGCGCAAGCGGCGCAAGTCCGCAGATGCTCCAGCACTTCAGGTGGGGCCGCTTCCGGCCCGCTCAGCACTACTTCCATGAATTGTTCGCGAAGGTTTTCGCACTTCATAACCACACCCTACTTCCTGCTTACAGCTTATAAAAACTGTTTCAAGGTTTCCCGGAGCGTCTCATATGCCCTGAACAACAAGGACTTGGTCGCCGACTCGCTCAACTTCAGCACCGCGGCGATCTGTTTGTAGTCCATGTTCTGATACTTGTGCATGACCACAGCCATCCGCTGGCGCTCCGGCAAAGCCTCAACTTGACGGCGAATGGCCGCCAGGCGCTCGCGCCGCAGGATGGTCTGCTCGGCGTTCAAGTTGCCATCGGGAACATCTACGGTCAAGCCGGTGTCGGTATCGGGTTCGTCAATGTTGACGATGTTCTCCGGGCGCTCGTGCTTGGTATCGCGCGCGTGATTCACCGCCAGATTGGTGGCAATGCGATACAGCCAGGTGGTGAACTTGGCACTGGCCGCATAACTCTGCCGCGAACGATAGACCCGCAGAAACACCTCCTGCGCCAATTCTTCCGCTACCGCCTGATTGTGAGTCATGCGGTACATGAAGCTAATCATCGGCCGCCGGTATTTTTCCACCAGATAATCGAAAGCCCCATCGTCGCCGGCGGCCACGCGTAGCATGACCTCAGCGTCGCTGAGCATTTCGAGTAAACCAGGTTCAGCCAATTCGCCCCGTAACGGTGGTTCCGCTGTTCCCGAAGCGACTCCACCTACCAACATGCCTCGATCTAACGCAATCGTGCCCACATGGGCAGTAACCCTCCTGCCTCCAGAAAGTTGCGCCGAACCAAGCCAGGCTTCCGCCGGCCTTGAGCCAGCCCGATTGGGTCCGCCGTCGGTCAGGGAATCGGTTACCTCAGCCTCGGGCTCTGGATCCGGTATCGCCATTTGGCAATCTGCTGCATACAGCAGGGTTTAACCAGTATTATGCACGAGAGGTCCTATGCCCGGCACCCGGAGTGCTAATTTGCCGCCAAAACGTGATTCCTTCGCCGTCCGGTTTGGGTTGTTACTGATCGTGCTTGCCTGGGGCGGGAGTGTGCCGATGGCCTCCCAGCAGACGCAGCAACCCCCAGCACTCGAACAGGATGAGCCCAACGCGTCCGGCCAGCAGCCCCTGACCTTGACTGAGCAGGTCATTCGAGATGTGCTGGGGCCGCTGCAGCGCGGCATCGAGGAGCACAATGTGGCGCAAGTGCTGGCCGTTTTCGACCCGCAGGAAACGCCCGACTACGCCCAACTTCGCGACCAGATGCGAGCGTTTTTCAGTCAAAATGACGCGATCCGTTTTCGCTATAAGGTGCTGCAGGTCACGTCAGAGAAAGACCACGGATTCGCCATCGCCGAGATTGACATGGCCGCGACTCCCAGCGACGAGGCCAAACTGACGGTCCAGCGCAGTACGCAAATGCGCTTCGAGATCGCCCTGCGAGCGAAAGGCTGGATGCTCACCGGATTCAAGCCCAGCGATTTCTTTGCCCAATGAAGCGCTCGTATCCTGAACAGCCGATCCTCGGAGTCGGTGCGGTGATCGTGGACGCTGGCCGAGTGCTGCTGGTTCGCCGGGCCACTGAGCCGCTCAAAGGCGAGTGGTCCGTACCTGGAGGGGTGCTGGAATTGGGCGAGAAGCTCCACGACGCGGTGCGCCGTGAAGTCCTGGAGGAGACCGGACTGACCGTCGAACCTGGCGAGGTATTGGAGGTGCTCGACAGCATCTTCACCGACGGTGACGGCCAAACAGAGTACCACTATGTTCTAGTCGATTATTTGTGCCGCAAGATTTCAGGACAGGCTACGGCAGGAAGCGACGTCAGCGATGTAAAGTGGGTAAGCGAAGGCGATCTGGCCGCGATAGGGCTGCGAGACTCAATCCAGCAGGTCGTGCGAAAGGGACTCGCGCAAACTGGGTAAATTACCAGTTGACGCCGCGCGTCTTTGCGGAGAGGATTCGTCTGGGGAAGTTTTGATGGCACGCACATTCATTCGTTGCATCGCAATTCTGATGTTCCTCTCCGCCGCGGCCTCGGTCGTGGGTCAACAAACCACGGAAAACCCTTTGGCACCGGCTCCGGCCAATCCAGCCAGCCAGGCTCCTCCACCCAAACCCCCGGACATCGTCTGCTTTGGAAACGGCCCGAAGTGGAGCATCCAATTCGTTCCATGGGGAGCGCGATACCTGGGCATCAACCAGCCTGACCAGGATTTTCTGGGTGGGTTTTTCTGGGTCCCCGACCAGAAGGTGTGGGTATGGCAGCGGAAGAATAACCTCGCACCGGTCAGCGGTTACGGCCTGTCGGCAACCATCACCAAGGCGTCCTGCACCGATCCTGTCCGCAAAGAAACCTTCCCTTACTCCTCGCAGGTCAACTTGCCAACCGGGGACATGGTGAGTGGTTGCTGCCGTAAGTTGCGGCCAGGAGAAGCTCCCGTGGGGCCGCATGGCTTGCCGTCCAACAACACACCGCCGCAGTGATGAGACGGTCCACTGCGTATGCTTTCGAAGTTCCGCTACCAGAGAAGATCTAGCCCAGTACAAATATCGTCTGCGCAGGCGCAAATCGCGACTAGCGCTCAAACAGTATGGTCGCGTGGCCCCTGTACGTCGTACGCCGGAACTCCCGATAGCCGCATTTCGTGGCAACACGAATCGACGCAAGATTCTCCGGATGGATTAAGCAAACCGTCCACGCTCGCCCAAAGTGTTCGTCGCCCCAGCTGATCGCCGCGCGAACAGCCTCCGTCGCGTAGCCTTTACCGTGTACTCGCGAGGCCAGCGCCCACCCCAGTTCGGGCGTGTCCTCGAGCGATGGCTGGATGTCCCGCTTGACCTCGGCGAATCCCAACTCGCCAACAAACTCGCCGGTTGCTTTCTCTTCGATCGCCCAATAGCCGAAGCCGAGCCATGCCCAGTGTCCAACGTAGCGAAGCAGTCTGGCCCAGACCTCCTCTCGCGAAAATGGCTTGCCGCCAATGTAACGCGTGACAACGGGGTCAGCCCACATCGCTGCGCACTCGGTAAAATCCGCAAGCCGATGTCCGCGCAGCCTGAGGCGGCCGGTTTCAAGAATAGGGACTTCTACCGGAGAACGAGCCGAACCGATCATGAGACACCTACGAATTGAACAGAACCAAGATAGAAAAGACCCGCGGCGCCCTACGCCTGCGGGTCCTTCCGGTTAGCTGTTGGGATTGGCCTGAGGCTGTCCACTCTATGTGGCCCCAGCGGCAGACTTCACAGCTATGGAGTCTTGCGAGGAAATTAGAGCAGAAGCCCTAAGCCTCAGCCACCTCACTTGGGGTACTACATGGACCATCAATTTTCATAGGCTTTGGATCAACCTCCTTTCCAGTGTAGAGGCAAAATATCATTGCTCCCGTCCGCCGTCAAATTCAGAGTTTGGGGAGGCATCGAAGGCGACAACGTCGGCCTTGAAACCTCCGCAGCCCACCATCAACACGTCAGAACTTCCGAAAAATCGCTCAACGCGGAACGCCGGAGAACCACTTTGTATAATCGCTCATCGCAACATGGTTGTGAGGCCGAAGGTAAGATATATCTGAAACCTGGAGGGGCGAACCTGCGCGGCATTTTCATCAGCTATCGGCGGAATGATTCGGAAGGAGAGGCTGGCCGTCTGTTCGACGATCTCGTCGAGCAGTTCGGTGAGCATTCCGTGTTCATGGATGTGGCCGTCGTGGGAGTCGGCCGCGACTTTCGCAAAGCGATTGATGAAAGCGTCGCCACCTGTGGTGTATTGTTGGCGATCATTGGTCCGGGATGGCTGGATGCAAAGAATGAGACTGGAGGACGGCGTCTCGACGACCCCGGTGACTTTGTCCGGCTGGAAACGGCTTCTGCGCTTCGGCGTGACGTTCCCGTCATTCCCGTGCTGGTACACGGGGCGAAGATGCCACGCGCCGATCACCTGCCCGACGACCTCAAGGACCTGGCGTACCGCAATTGTGTTGAACTGACCCACGTCCGTTGGAAATCGGACGTCAAGATATTGGTCAGGGCCTTGCGAACACTTTTGGGAGACCCCAAGGACATCGTGAGCGGCAGCAGGGGCCTCAAGACCACGACGGTTTGGCAGTCGGAGCTCCAAGCGCTGCTCAAAGCCGAGCGTTCCCTGGCGGGCAATGCCATGCCTGCAGATGCCGGCAACAGCGTTGAAGGCGAATCTGGGCCGGGTCGCGGCGCGACCCAAACACCAGCCACAGCACAGCCTGCAGGCGTCGCGCCGAGCAGCGCACCACGCACACCTTCGGAAATGAAATCGACGGCTGACGCCATGTGCAGCGGCAACCTGGACCCTGCAGCCATTGCACGCATAACCAAGGAGCTGGCCCAGTACATAGGACCGATCGCGGAGATTGTCGTCAGGCGGGCTGCGAAGCACTGCGCGACGGTGTCCGCACTCCGTCAGACAGTGGCGGAAGAGATCGACCTGAGCGCAGACCGCACCCGGTTCCTCGACTCCTGCCGGGGCGCATAACTCTTCTCACTATCCCAGCATCTTGAATGCTTTGACCAGGCTCACCTGCATGCGATTGAACGAGGCGGTCACAGTCGCGATCTCATCTCTCCCTTTGACTGGCAGCGCGGGCACATCCTTCTCTCCCTTGCTCACCCGATCGGCGGTCTCTGAGACCAGCTTCAATGGCCGAATCACAAGCCAGTAAACTCCCGCATCCAGGGCCGCAATCGTCACCACCAGGGTGACGATCAACTGGAGGAGCAGACGACGATAAGCCTGATTCGCGATTCGCACTGGCACCGACATGGGAACCGAAACAATTTGAGCGGCGACAATTTCCCCTTCCTTCCATCCAAACCCGTTCGTCGCGCCGTAGCGAGCGACCATGGCAGCCGGTGCTGCCGAAGGAGCGCCATGACACTCGCTGCATGACTCATCCGCCACCAGAGGCCGCGCAAGGTAGAGCAAGCGGCCGCTTGCGGCTTCTCGCTCTCCTACCATCTGTGGCTGGCCAGGGTGGTTCCTCAGCCAGGTGATGACGTCGGCCTCCCAATCGGCAGCGCGATGCTCCAGGTTCCTCGGGTTCAGCGCCGCTTCTCTGTAGCTATAATCGGGATAATGTTCCCTCAGCAGCTTGAACGTAGTGACAGCACCAAATTCCGGCACCATCTCCGCGTGAAATGTGCTCTTGCTTTCGGGCTGGCCCGTCAGCGCCGGCTCCAGGTTGGCCGAAGTATAATCCCTGACGGCGTCGGCGCTCGCCATCAGCAACTCCGCTTCCTGTAGCACCTCGCGCCGGGCATTGTTGACGAGAAAGCTGTAGGCGATTTGCGAAATCACAATCCCACCCGCCCCGAACAGCACCAGCAGGATCAGGTTGAACTTCGTCATTAATTTCATCGAGTGGCACCCCGAAAACCCTGATTCAAGTTAGACGAGTGTACAGCAGCACGGCTTTGCAGTCGTGCATCTTCGACGAGGTTGGTGGTCTTGTGGTACGGCGTCGGTAGAAAGGCGCGCGCTAGTTCTTACCTTCCGCAATTTGCAGATCTAGAGCGGAGCGCTCGCCGTTGATCACGATCGTTCCCGAGTCGAGCAGTTGCTGACCAGTGCAGTCATAGGTTGCGAAGCAGCGCATCATGCGGTAGGGAAGGAAGAACTCCACCGCCTGAGCCTGCGACCCATCGGAAACGCGGACCGTGCTGCTGAAGTCCACTCCGTCGAAGTCAACTTCGGGCGGAAAGTAATCCAGCATGGGGCGTATGAGATGAGATATGTGCTCGTCGAAAGCCAGCGCCGCCAGTTTGTATCGCGAGCTCCCGGACGGGGCTTCAATCGTTGTCCGGAAGGATAGTTGCAAGTATGCCCCCTGCCGGAACCCAATGAAGCTCGGCCCGGCGTAGGCAACGAAGTGGGCCTGGCTGTCGAGGCCCTTCACCAACCGGTCGATCGCGTCCTGGTTCTGCCGCTGAAGTCCGGTCAGCGCTTCGGGGGTAAGGATGCGCATGGGCGTCGCCGAGGTATTCATCAAGTTGGCGGAGACCGATGGATTGCCGGACGGCGGATTGTTGGTCGCCGCGCTCGCCATCTCGACGGGCTGCTTCTTAGCCGCGGGCAAAGGCGTGTATCTTTCCTTCCACTCCTCCGAAGGAGCGCCTTCCTGCAGCCACAGAGAATAAGGCTGCCCATTCAGGAATACCTGCGCCTCCAGAATCGCCGCCTGCTTCTGGTCGTCGCTTTTCGCATCCACAAGCTTTTGTGCAACCGGCACGGGAATAATCACGGTGACGTTCTCCGGCTGTTCGGAGCTGACACCCATCACCTTCCGCCGCACGTGGTGCGAGACTTCGATGGCAAACGCCGAAAACTCCGTATCGTCGGGGAAGTGCGACGCCTCCGCCTGCAGCATTGGCATCACAACCCGATCGAACGTTTCCTTCAAACGCGCGTACGGGTCCATGCGATCGGCGGAGTAGGCGGCGTAATAGTTCCCGGTGATCTCCAACACGCTTTGACCCTTGTAGGTGTCAAAGCGGATGGAGCGCTGGTCAGCAAGCTGCATCTTGGGCAGGTCAACGTCGAGCACGCGGCTGAAGTAGAAGGGATAAGGGAATTTATGCGCCTCGATCTCGCTGCCGATCGCCATCAGGGCCTGCAGGTGCCGTTGCTGCAGGTGTTGAGCCTTGGGATCGGGCAGCTCCACCGGCGTAATCACCTGTGCGACTAGGGGAGCTATCCCTCCCAGCAGCATCACCACGACAATTCGGACGAACCGCATCATGGAAAATCCCCTATCCCTGCTTATTTGGAGAGCGCAAAATCAGCCTTGGCGGTGCCGGCGACATCCACCGATTTCGTCTGCTTCATGCCTTCGTGCCAGGCCACGACGTTGTACTTGCCATCGGGAACGTTGTCGATCTTGAAGTTCCCGGCTGCATCGGTTTGGGCGAAATACGGCGTGGGGCTGACGATGATGTAGCCCGACATCTCCTGGTGAACATTGCACAGCAACGGCACCGCGCCAGGCTGATCGAACTTGAACGCTCGCTTCTCGCCTTGCGGCCAGGTCCCGAGGTTATGACTGAGCTTCCTGTTGCCCCCGACAGATGGCCAAAACACGTTGTGCTGCACCGAGTCATCGTTCTGAAATTCCACCGTCGTCCCCACTTGGATGACCAGCAGGCGCGGGTTGAACATCAGATTTTTTTGGTCAATCAAGGGTTTCTGGGCTGGCGCCGGGAAGGTCTTGCCCGGGATCGCGTCTACGTAAACGACGGACGTCCCGGGCGTTACCTTGCCCTCAATCGTGCCACCGAAGGCGGTAGCTGCTACGACGGCGACCAGTGCTAGCGTGAACAGACTCCGTGTCATCAACACTCTTTCTCTCCTAAGGTCATGAATCTTGAATTGGCCCGGCTAATACGCAAACGTCAACCCCAGCACCAAGGTATTGGTATGGAACGGATTCAGCGCCACCGGTAATCCAGTCAGCGGATTGGTTGCAATTACCACTGACTGCGAGGGGCGGAACTGATACTCAAACGACGCCTTGATGTTGGGATGAATGAGGAATTGCACCGCCGGTGTGAAGCGATTGCGTGTTGACCCGAACGGTCCATTGAACGGGGATCCGGTGAAGCCGGAGCCATCGTCATTCCGTACCAAGCCGTTGATGCGATCGGACGTAGAGTTGACGCCGTCATAGCGGAACATGACGTACATCCACGGATAGGCCAGCCATTCGACATCCGCGAACCCGCCGCTGAAGCTGGCGGGCGTGCTATGGATAAAGCCCACAGGTACGGCCTCGCTCAGGCTCTGCAAGGGAATCAGGGCCCCAGTCGCATCCAGAGGCAGCAGGTTGTAGTCGTGCCCGTACATGTACAGGGCGTTGAACTGCAGGCAGCAGCGATAGTTGAAGGTCATGTTGCCGCCCACACGATAGAACGGCTCACGCGCGGTGACCACCGCCGCCGTGCCGTCGGCCGCGGCGCCCAGCAGTCGCTGCACCGAGCGTCCGTAGAAGTAAAAGCTGCCGAAGTTCAGATAGGTGTGGTCGTGCGGCCCGGTGACACCAGCGGCCTGTATGGCATCGCGGCTTTGCCGGTCACGCTCCAGATTGAAGCGGTAGTTAAACGTCGCGTAGATGTCCTTGAAGTTGGCGTCGGAGGCGACCCCGACACCGCCATTGTTACTGCCCGTGGCCTGCGGGACATACGGGCTGCCCGGATTGGAGTCCTGCCCCACTCCATTGGTGGTCTGATTGATAAAGGCAATCGAGTAGTTGTAACCGCCGGTGTGGAGTCCACCGCTCAGCTCGATGCCTTGGGCTGCCGCGTCCATGGTGAACTGGTTATTCACGAACTGCTGCAGCGGGATAAACGCGTTCATCGCCCCGATGTTGGATTGGGTGTAGATGTCGTAGGGGCTGGTCCAGATTGATTTGGACTGGGTGAAGGGCAACTCGAGTTCAAACTGACCGACGCGCAGATTGAGCGAGTTCTTGGGCAACTTCATCAGGCGGCCGATGTTGACGAACTTCAAGTAAGCGTCACCCAGCCCGGCGTTGGCATTCGCTCCGCCTACGCTGATGTCGTTGTCCACCCAAAACGCAATGTCGCTGCCGAAGTTCCCGGCGGTGAAAAGGCTGAATAACCCGGTCTCAAAATCGGTCCTCGGCACGAACGGCGGCAGGGTTCCTGCCGGCGTCAGCGAAGCGAACTTGCCGCTGCTGGTGCCGGTGTACTGGAAGTAGTTGGTCATCTGCAGACCGATTGGCGGGATGCCCGGTATGGTCCCCGGCCAAATCGCTTTCGGCCACAGTTCTTTGTTGGCCGGCGCGCCCAGCATTACCGGCGGGATTTTGAGCATCGATTCGTCATCCTTGGGAAACTTGAATCCGGCGTCCTTAAAGGCTTTTCCGAAGTCATTGAGCTTGGGAAAGTCGATATGGCATGTACTGCAACTGGTGCCGTACATGCGTGCAAAAGCCGGGATCGCGTAACTGGTGTTCGCGAACATCAGCCAGACCGCACTCAGTGTTAGAAAGAAACTTAGCTTAGTAAACACGTTGAAAGGTTGCCGTTGCATCCTCTGTCCTCCCCTGAGATTTGGTTTTTACAGCTAAACTCTTGCCTTGCCCTCCCGCCGACAGCCTTTGAAACTCATGCATGGTGAACCCCACACCTCCTGCCAGCAGGAGGACGATGAAGGCTCCAACTGTGCCTAGCAAGACCACGGTTTGCATGTCTGTGCCCCGGTTTGCTTGCTCAACTTCTCGCAGTTTGTAATCCGGAACGAACGAGGCGGCTAGAGCCTTCTGTGGAGGCGTCCCTCCGCCTCCCGCGGGCCCTCGTTGCGTCAGCGCAATCGCCGTGTTCAGACTGGGGGAGTCCGAAGGCGGATAGTGCGCCAAGTACAGATACACATCCGCCGCTTCGTCCTCGCTCAGGTAGTAAAAAACCGGCATCCGGCCACGATAGAGCGCCGGCTGCGCCCCCATCAGGATTGGCGCTCCGTGCGTGACTTTCTGGATGAACTCAGGCCGGCTCTTGCGCGTGGTGAGAACGCTCAGCGGTGGGATCGCCCCATCCCAAAGCTGCTGAGCGTCGGGATCCGGCCCCGCCGCGCTGTGGCAGGTGTGACAAGTGGATTTCACGATGTGCTCGCCTATTCGGATCGGTGATTCCTTCACCGTCACCTGCTCGGCTTCTGCGCCGGGAACACCGGCTAGCTGCCTGAGATAGGCGAAGAGCGAACGGATCTCTGCTTCGTTGAGGTGAGGAAACGGCGGCATGTTCTGCCCGCCATTGTGAAGCCGCTGCAACAATGCCGCGTTGGACTGCTGCGCCAGCTTGACCGCATCCGCCCGGCTGATATCCATGCCGGCGGTTTTCATTCGCGCCATTACCAGCGCGACCGATGTCGCGCGCACCGGGTTGATGACCGAATTAATTTCCGGCGGAGCGCCCTGTCCTGACTCGCCATGGCATCCCTGGCAATTCAGGCGGTAGAGGTCTGAACCATGTAGCGTCAAGCTTTGCGACACCGCGCTGTATGTCAAGCCAGGTTGCCAGGGTGAGCTTGTCTCTCCTGATCCGGGTACAGCGGGGCCCAGGTGTCCAGTCTTGCCCATGCTGGTGTCGTTGAACGAACGATTCAGATGCGCCAGCCAGCTTTCACCAGAGACGGGGGTCACCGGAACAACTCGGCTGCCACTGGTCTTGATAGTGGGCATGCGCAGATCGTTCAGCTGCCCATGAGCACAGTGCCCCGGCAACAACGTCACAATCACCATCGCTAAGGTTCTTGCGGTCTCCACGAACTGCATGTTTCCCCCGTGTTGCTCTGCGTTCGACCTGAACGCAAGCCTACGGGCATGCACTGACGTGGTTGTCAGGGGAGCGTCAGGTTAATGTCAATAGTTGGTGATGATGTGAACGGCTTGTTGCCGGCGGCTTCTGGACGACTTCACTTCGTGGTGAGGGTGCTATATTTTTCGCCATCATGTTTCGGCGCGTCCTGCTGTTGGTTCTGGTGGTCGGCTCTCTCCACGCCCAGGAGGCTAAGCAGACCTTCACAATCCAACCTCTACGGCCGGTGCCCGAGCTCCGCGCCGAGGCGTTAAAGGCGCAACCTCCGGTTGAGCAAGGTGCCTTCCGCAAGCCGGATTTGGTGGAGCTAACCCAACTGGACCCCACTCTCAAGCTGGACATTCACTACGCGTCCACCAACAATTTCCTGGGCACGCCGCTGTATACCGAGGCACGTGCGTTCCTCCAGCGCCCTGCTGCTGAAGCCGTGGCGCGCGCCAATCGCAAACTTCACGAGCAAGGCTATGGGTTGCTGATCTTCGATGCCTATCGGCCGTGGTATGTCACGAAGATCTTCTGGGATGCAACTCCGCCCGCGCAGCATGGCTATGTAGCCGATCCCGCCCAAGGCTCGCGCCACAATCGCGGCTGTGCCGTTGACCTGACCATCTACGACCTGAAGACTGGCCAGCCCGTCTCGATGCCCAGCAGCTACGATGAATTTTCCGATAGCGCGCACGCCGACTATCCGGGAGGCACCGCGGAACAGCGTGCCCATCGCGAGTTGCTGCGAACGACCATGGAGGCGGAGGGATTTACGGTGTACCCAAACGAATGGTGGCACTTCGATTACAAGGATTGGCGCCAGTATCCGATCATGAACGTGTCTTTCGTCGAGATCAGGAGTAGTTCAATGAAATAGGGCTGGGCGTGGCAACGAGAATTCACCAAGCGAGACAGCTAAATTGAAGCTAAAATAACGTCATCGGCGAGGTATCCATGTCAACCGCAACGCAAATACCGATAAGCGACTATCTCCACACGAGCTACAGCCCGGATTGCGACTACGTTGATGGAGAACTACAGGAGAGAAATGCGGGAGAACTCGACCATGCCGAAGTTCAGGGAGCGCTGCTTCATTGGTTTCGTAGTCATGACAAGGAATGGAATATCCGGGCCTTCACAGAACTCCGGATGCAAATCACGCCGACGCGCTTCCGGGTTGCCGATGTCTGCCTGATCCCTCGCGATGAGCACTTGGATCAAATATTGCAGCGGCCTCCTCTTGTCGTGATCGAAGTACTTTCCCCGGAAGACCGTATATCGCGCTACCAGCAACGATTCGCCGACTATCGTCAAATGGGAGTGGCTCACATCTGGGTCGTGGATCCCAAGACCCGCCACGGATATGACTGCTCGGAAGGAAGTTGGATCGAAACCATGTCCTTCCGTGTCGAGAATTCTCCATTGCCGTGGACCTCTAGTCGATCTTCGCTGAGCTGGACTGAACAGCATGGATTTGACAACGCTTTGATCCGAATACCAAGTGGATCTTTTTTCTTTTCTCGCAATCTGCGCTTCGTCCGCGAAAATCCGCGGTTAAATCGCGTCTCACGCGCGCTCGAACGCGTGTTTGGCGTGCAGTTCGTCCAGCGCGTGGTCCTTTGTCGGCCATGAACGCTGGCGCTTGCGCCAGCAGGCCATCGGTCGCACGCGCATAGTCTCCCGCAAGCTCGATCATGCCTCGCAACGCCAAGTTCTGCGCGCCGGCCATTAGCTTGTCCACCATGTTGGGATCCGCGGCGCCTAGATACTGCGCATCACACGGATCGCTGATCACCACCGGCTCCCGGGCGGCGCCGCTCACCCAGAAAACTTTGCGCGCGATAAACTCCTCGACCTGCTGCGGGGTGGCCTGCCAGAAGCGAAAGTGGTGGTCGCGAATGCTGTAGCTGCGGCTCGAAACCGGTACGGGCTGCCGCTTGGCAGACTTCAGCAACTCGAGCTGTTTCTCGTCGAGCGCCTTGCGCGCGGTGTTGATGGCCACCCACAACGCGAGGTCGCTGTCGAGCGACGGCAACACTTCCCTGACGGTCTGCGCCAGGTTGAGCGCGATGTCGGCATGCAGCGGACCCCCGTCCGCGAGACGGAGGGTGCCATGTACGACATACCAATCGCTGCCGCCCTCGGAGCGATGGAATGGCCATTCCAATTCGATGCCTACGGGAAAACCGTGCAGGGTAACGCCGGAAAATTTCTTTTCTGTTGCCATATGATCCTCCGGATCTCAGACCCGGCTTGCGGTTTCGGGACCCGAATAGCCTTCACGCCTGGCATTCATTATGTAGCAAAGTCGGCAGTTGCGCGGCCCCTCAAAATTGAACTGCCTGCCGTCGCCCGCAAGGTGGTTCGGATATACTCGCGGGCGGTAGAATCGTGGCGTTTCTCACTGTCGAACCTCGAACTGGAACCGGGAACAGCACCCAGTTTCTCGTTGCTGACTCACACCTGCGCACGTTTCTATTGAGCCTTCTGCTGGTCCTCCCGACCTTCGCGATTTATTACCCGGTGCATACCCATGCCTTCAGCCGACTTGATGACTATATGTACGTTATCGACAACGTACACGTGCGTGACGGCCTGAGCTGGAAGACTGTTGTATGGGCGTTCACCGCCCTCAACATGGCCAACTGGATTCCCCTGAGCTGGCTTTCTCACGCCTTGGACTACCAACTATTTGGTCTCAATCCTGCAGGACATCATCTGGTCAATGTATTGTTTCACGCGCTGGATGTCGTTCTGCTGTTCTGGGTACTGAAACGTGCGACCGGTTACACCGCCCGCAGCTTTATGGTGGCTGCGCTGTTTGCCCTTCATCCCATGAATGTGGAACCGGTGGTGTGGGTGGCCGAACGCAAGACCATGCTGAGTATGGTCTTCTTTCTGCTCGCGCTGGATGCGTACCGCTGGTATGCGCGTGAGCCGCGTGCGACCCGCTTCCGATTGGTCGCTCTGCTGTTCGCCCTGGGGTTGATGGCGAAACCGCAAGTGATCACGCTGCCTTTCGTCTTGCTCTTGTGGGACTATTGGCCACTGCAGCGGATGCTTCCCGCCATGGGCAGTAGCTCCGTTCCTCCTGAGACCTATCCTGCGCAGAGCTTTGCCGGACTGATCAAGGAGAAGGTGCCCCTGCTGTTTCTGTGTGGGATGGACGCCCTAATTACTATTGCCACCCAAGGTACGGCCCGGCCGCAGTACCAGCCGCCGCTTGCTCTGCGCTTAAAGAACGCGATTTTCTCTTACTGGCTGTATATAAGAAAGGCCTTTTGGCCGTCGGGCATGGCCCCAGAGACTCCGCAACTAGGCAGCTTCTTGACCGCGTGGCAAGTTGTCGACGTGGTCATCCTCCTGCTCCTGATAACGGGGCTGGTGGTGGCGGCCCGGCGACATCGTTATCTGCCGGTCGGATGGTTCTGGTTTCTGGGCATGTTGGTTCCCATGATAGGACTTATTCAACCATCTCAGCAGGGAATGGCGGATCGATTCACTTATCAGGCATACCTGGGCCTGTTCATCATGGTCTGCTGGGGCTTAGCCGACTGGGCGAACCAACGACACATTTCCGTGGCCTGGCTCGCCAGTGCTAGCGTCGTTGCCCTGCTGGTGCTGGCACTAGTTACGCATCGTCAGATTGGTTATTGGAAAGACGAGATCACGATCTGGTCACATGCTTCGCAGGTGGTAAAGCATCACTGGCTGGCGGAGCAAAACCTTGGTGCAGAGCTGATGAGGGAAGGAAAAATGGACCAGGCCAGGGTACACTTCCTCAACGCCACCACCATTAAACCAGACGACACTAAGGCCATCATAGGCTTAGCTTACTGTGAGCAAAAACTCGGAAATCCGCAGGAAGCTATTGTGCAATACAAGCGGGCGCTGCAGGACTACGCGCTGCCAGACGAAGATCGAGTGACCGTCCTCGTAAACATGGCTGTGACCTATCGCGACATGGGTGATGCCATTAATGCCCAACGAAGCTATGATCGAGCACTGTTGTTGCGCGGACAAGCAAAGTAGCGGAGGGCCCGTTCCAAGCGTGGCGATTCCACTGTCAGGACCATGCTCGCGAAAGCAAAGCAACGACCATCAGGTCGCGCGACTCAAGAGTCGAACACCAGCAAAGGCCCCATTACTCCATAATGGAGACTGCGAATGGATCCTGCGCGCATGGCCGAGCTGTTGCGTCCGTATGTGGCGGAGGCACCATCGCCAGGGTTGCTGGGACAACTGCAGCGCTATCTGGACTTGTTGCTGCGCTGGAACGCCCATATCAATCTGACCGCCGTGCGGGATCAGGAACAGATTGTTACAAGGCACTTTGGTGAGTCCTTGTTCGCGGCGCGCGTGGTACTGGGGGACGCTCGGGTAGAGCAGGCTTTCAGGGCTGCGTCCAACCGATCAAATAATTGGGAGGGGCTTCAGCCCCGGAACAACTTGGTAAATACTCTGGCCGACGTCGGTTCCGGCGCTGGTTTTCCTGGCATTCCTATCAAGCTATTCGCGCCGCAGCTCGAATTGACGCTGATCGAGTCGCAGAGCAAGAAGGCAACATTCTTGCGTGAGGCCGTTCGCGTTCTTGTGCTCGATAAGGCGGAGGTGTTCTGCGGCCGCGTTGAGCAGTGGGGAAAAACTGCGGACCTGGTCACGCTGCGAGCGGTCGAACAATTCGAGCGCGCGCTGCCGGCAGCGGCGAAGCTGGTTGCCGCCGGGGGCACGCTGTGCCTGCTCATCGGAGAAGCACAGGTTCCGACCGTGCATGAAACTCTCGGCGCGGATTGGACATGGCATAACCCGTATGTGGCGCCGCAAAGTACAAACCGCGTGGTCCTGATGGGGAGTCGCCGATGAATCGGCTATACTCCTCCAGTTCAGGGAGGTAGAGTGACATCCGTTGGCGTGAGTGTCCCGCGCGAGGTTCAGCCCCAGCCCAACAACGGCCTGTTCGCGTCGCCCCGAAATCGCACCGTCATAGTTGCTCTGTTGCTTGCGGTTGTGACCCTCGCGCTGTACTATCCGGTCCGCGGTCACCCCTTCCTTAACTACGACGACACTCTCTACGTTACTCAGAACGATCAAGTCCAGGCGGGCCTGACGTGGCTCACCGTCAAGTGGGCGTTCACGACATTTGAGGTGGGCACCTGGCACCCGCTGGCGTGGCTGTCGCACGCGCTGGATTGCCAACTGTTTGGCCTGAGCCCCGCCGGTCACCACAGCACGAGCCTGCTCCTGCACACGCTGAACGTGGTGTTGCTGTTCTGGGTGCTACAAGCGGCGACCGGATACGCTGGCCGCAGCGCCATGGTGGCGGCTCTGTTTGCGCTGCATCCCATCAACGTCGAATCGGTGGCCTGGATTGCTGAGCGCAAGAACGTGCTCAGCATGGTGTTTTTTCTGCTCGCGCTCGGTGCGTACCGATGGTACGCGCGCGAACCCAGGCTCGACCGCTACCTGTTGGTCGCATTTCTTTTCGCGTTAGGGTTGCTCTCCAAGCCGCAGGTCATCACCTTCCCCTTTGTTCTGCTGCTGTGGGACTACTGGCCTCTGCAGCGGATGACTGGCAAAGGGCGCGAATCTGCGAGCCTGGCTGGCGCTATCCCTGCCAGAAGTCTTTCCTGGCTACTGTTTGAGAAGGTCCCGCTGTTCGCACTGTCAGCCGCTAGCGCCGTCATCACCATGGCCGCGACCCGCACCGACACCGAGAAGATCTTGTATCCCCGGCACATTCGTATTGAGGCTGCGATCGTAGGTTACGTGCAATATCTGGGCAAAGCGGTCTGGCCTTCCCGGCTGGCGGTTTTTTACCCCCATCCGGGAAATTCTCTGCAACCGTGGCACGTTTACGCGTCGTTGTTCCTGATGGTGGCTATCACGGCGCTGGTTTGGGAAGCTCGTAATCGCCGCTATCTTCTGGTGGGCTGGCTCTGGTTCGTGGGAACGTTGGTGCCCATGCTCGGGTTGCAGCCAGTGGGCTACAAGGGTATGCAGGGTATTGCCGATCGCTACGCCTACCTGCCGTTTATCGGATTATTCATCCTGATCTGCTGGGGGGTAGCGGACCTGTGGGCCGGAACAATTCGAGGGTTGGTGTATTCGGTAGAGCGGGCCTTTAGGCCCGCGTCAGCGAGTATTTTGGGGAATGCAGGGCTTCAGCCCCTCAGGAGCACGGCCAAAGGTACCGCCGGGTTGAAACCCGGCTCCCTTCGGAAGGTTCACCCGGACGCGGCGCTGAAGCGCCGCTCTACCCGGATCACTGGATGGCCCTAGTCTGCGCTGCAATTCTCCTGGCCTTGGGAGCCACGGCCCATCGTCAGATCAGCTACTGGAGCGACAACTCCACTCTGTGGACGCACGCCTTGCAAGTCACCGGCCCGAACTGGTTGGCTGAAAACAACCTGGGCAAAATACTGATGAACGAAGGCCAGGAAGAAGCCGGTGTGGCGCACTTCTACCGCGCGGTGGCGATTTACCCCAACGATCCTGTCAGCAACATGAACATCGCTCTGTACGAGCAAAAGCGGGGTAACTTGTCCGAGGCGGTTGCCCACTACAAGGTCGCGATCACGATGTCCCACGACAATCAGCTCAAGGTTGCTGCACTGAACAATCTGGGCCGCGCCTACACCGATCTCGGCGATCCGGCGCGCGCCCGTGAATGTTTCGCCGCCGCGGCCCGCCTTAGCCAGTAGGATGTAAAGCGAGTTGGAGGCAAGTCCCCGCTATGGAGTACCCTCAATCCGTGAAAATTCTCTTCCACGCTCGCCGCCCTTCTCGTGAGTTTCTGCCTTCCCAGCATTCTCCTTGCCCAGGAAAGGCCTTCAGCATCGCTGCTGGTTCTGTCCAAGCAGGACCACACCCTGGCTATCGTCGATCCTGCCAGCCTTCGGATCGTTGCCAAAGTGCCCGTCGGCAACGACCCGCACGAAGTGATTGCGTCGGCTGACGGTACCACGGCTTACGTCTCGAACTATGGCTTCGGCGCGTATAACACCCTCGCCGTCGTCGACCTGGTTGCCCAGAAGACGTTGCCGTCTGTGGACCTCGGCGCTCTTCGTGGTCCCCATGGCCTAACCTTCGTCGGAGGCAAGACGTGGTTCACAGCCGAGGCCGCCAAGGCCATCGGACGCTACGATCCTGCCACGCAGAAAGTCGACTGGATTCTCGGCACCGGCCAGAATCGCACTCACATGATCTACGTTTCCGAAGACGGGAAGCTCATCATCACCACCAATGTCAGTTCCGGTACCGTAAGCATCATCGAACAAATTGCCGTAACCATGCCCGGTCCGCCACCGGGAATGACCCCACCGCCCGGTGATCCCGGTCCGCCCAAAACCCGCAGCGACTGGAATGAAACCGTTATCAAGGTTGGCAACGGGTCCGAGGGCTTTGACGTGTCCCCCGACCGCAAAGAGATCTGGGTAGCCAACGCGCAGGACGGAACCATCTCCGTCATCGACCTGCCCGGAAAGAAAGTAGTTCAAACCATTGCCGCCAATGTGCGCGGCGCGAACCGCCTCAAGTTCACCCCTGATGGCAAGCGGGTCCTGGTCTCTACTCTTGGCGGGCCGGACCTCGTCATCCTTGATGCCGGCACGCGCAAGGAACTCAAACGTGTACCCATTGGCCATGGCGCAGCCGGTATCGTTATGCAGCCCGACGGTTCCCGTGCGTTCGTCGCCTGCACCCCGGATGACTATGTCGCCGTCATCGACCTCAACACGCTTGCAGTGGCCGGCCACATTCCAGCCGGCGGCAAACCCGATGGCCTGGCTTGGGCTGTCCTCCCTTGAATCGCGGGACCTCGATATCCTGCTAGATTCAAGCAGGAACATGCCAATCCGACGTGAGCGGCATGATTCTCGGAGTAGGGAGAATCTATTGGTGTCTACCGGTTCCAGTCCCGCGCCAGAGATCGCGTCCAAGGCGCGCACCGGACTGTCCGCGTTACCCGAGAAGTGGGGGTTTGTACTCGCCCTGCTGCTGATCGTCGCCACTGTCGCGCTCTATCAGCCGGTCAAGCGCTATCCCTTCGTTAGCTTCGACGACCGCGATTATGTCGTGCGCAACTTCCAAATCCAGTCCGGCGTTGACTGGGACACGGTGCAGTGGGCGTTCGGCAGCTTTTATGCCTCCAATTGGCATCCTCTGACCTGGTTATCGCACGCCCTCGACTATCAGCTCTTCCATCTGGACCCCAGGGGACATCACGACACCAATGTTCTGCTGCACGCCCTGAATGCGGCAGTGCTGTTCTGGGTGCTGTGGCGGGCCACGGGACATGCCGGACGCAGTTTTATGGTGGCGGCGCTGTTTGCGCTGCATCCCATCAACGTCGAATCGGTGGCATGGGTCTCCGAGCGCAAGAACGTGCTCAGCATGTTCTTCTTCCTGCTGGCGCTCGGCACCTACCGCTGGTACGCGCTCAAACCACGAGTTGACCGCTATCTCGCGGTCGCTGGCCTTTATGCCCTCGGCTTGATGGCCAAGCCGCAAGTCATTACCTTCCCGTGCGTGCTCCTGCTTTGGGATTACTGGCCGCTGCAGCGGATGTTCCCGCCCGCGGAGGCTACGGCCGGGACGACGCCGGGCACAGCGGCTCCCGGAAGGAGTCTTCCCTGGCTGCTGTTGGAGAAGCTGCCTCTGTTCGCCCTCTCCGCCGCGAGCGCGGTGCTCACCATAAAGGCGCAACGGTCAACCGGCGCGCTAGGCGATGTCTTCGCGTCGTATCCGTTTTCTGTCCGCCTGGAGAACGCCATCGTCTCCTACGTGCGTTACATGGGAAAAGCGGTGTGGCCCACGCATCTCGCTATCTTCTATCCGCACCCGGAAGGTCTGCTCAATCCATGGCTGGTCGCCGGAGCCTTGCTTCTTCTGGTGGTAATTACCGTACTCGTCATCGCCGGCCGGCGTCGCCGCTATTTTCTGGTCGGATGGTTCTGGTTTCTCGGCACCTTGGTTCCGACGATCGGACTGGTGCAAGTGGGCGGCCAAGCCATGGCTGACCGCTACGCATATCTGTCGTTCATCGGCCTGTTCCTGATGATCTGCTGGGGCGTCGCCGACTTCCAGCCGAGCACGTCCGACTCCTCATGGACGGAAGAGGGACACACCTCGTCCACCTGGCTGACGGTCGCCAGCCTTTCGATGTTGCTGGCATTGGCAACCGTCGCGCATCATCAGCTCTGGTACTGGCGCAACAGCGTCGCGCTCTGGGAGCATGCCGCCGAGACTACCAAAGACAACTGGATGGCCGAGGACTTTCTCGGCGAACTCATGCTCGAACAGGGAAAGCCTGAGCAGGCCCTGATGCATTACCAGCGAGCCATCGCCATCAACCCTGACGATCCCATCGGCAACATCAACATCGGCAGTTGGAACCAGTATGCGGGCAAGCCGCGCGACGCCATCGCGTATTACCAGAAGGTGCTCCGATCGCCGCGTGCTCCTGCGGTGCTGAAGGCCAAAGCCACTGAAGGACTGCAGCGCGCTTATCGCGACCTCGGGATGGTTGACACTTCCGGCGCAACTGGGAATCGGCAGTAAGTTATCGGGAGGACGATGTCACCTGCGGGTCAACAACAAGAGGCGCAGTCGAGGCGACAACCGATCCTGCTTGTTCTTCTCCTCGCCGTGGCCACGCTTGCGGTCTATTTCCCGGTCCGCCATCTCCCGTTCATCAACTACGATGACGACCTGTACGTAACCGAGAACGTACACGTCCAATCCGGCCTCGAGTGGGACACGGTGCAATGGGCGTTCACCACCAACGCCGCGTCGAACTGGCATCCGCTTACCTGGCTCTCGCACGCGCTCGACTTCCAACTCTTCGGCCTGGATCCCGCCGGTCCGCACGTCGTCAATCTTCTGCTGCACACGTTGAACGTGCTGCTGCTCTTCTGGGTGCTGTGGCGGGCCACCGGATTCACCGGCCGCAGCGCAATGGTGGCCGCGCTGTTTGCGCTGCACCCCATCAACGTGCAATCCGTCGCCTGGGTTGCGGAGCGCAAGAACCTGCTAAGCATGTTGTTCTTCCTGCTCGCGCTGGACGCCTATCGCTGGTACGCGCAACGGTCGTCCCAACCTTCGGGCCGCAGGCGAGAGGTTGGTAACATCGGCCGGTATCTTGTCGTCGCGTTGCTCTTCGCTCTCGGTCTGATGGCCAAGCCGCAAGTGATTACTCTGCCGTTAGTCTTGCTGCTGTGGGATTACTGGCCTCTCGGACGCATCTCTCCTCCGGCCGACGCTGCAGCACGTCCTCGCGCCTCAGAAGCCTTTCTTGGCTGTTGATGGAGAAGCTCCCGCTCTTCGCACTCTCCGCCGGCAGCGCCGTTGTCACGCTGCTGGCGCATCGCGGAGGAGCGCTGCGATGGCTTCCTCTTTCCATGCGGATCGCGAACGCCATCGAGTCCTACACGCGATACGTGAAGCTGGCCTTCTGGCCCTCGCGCCTGGCGCTGTTCTATCCTCATCCTGAAACACGTCTGACAACGTGGGAGGTTCTGGCCGCGCTTTTGTTCCTGACGGCGGTCACATGGCTCGTCATCGAGGAGCGACGCCGGCGATATCTGCCGGTGGGCTGGTTCTGGTTCGTCATCACGCTCTTGCCGATGATCGGCATCGTGCAAGTGGGCACACAGGCAATGGCCGATCGCTATGCCTATCTGCCGTTCATCGGACTCTTCATCATGATCGTCTGGGGAGTTGCGGATTGGGGCGCGCAGCGGAAGCGTTTCTGCGAAGTGGCTGGCCGCTGCAGGTCTTGCCGTTCTGATTGCTCTCTCCGTCGTCACGCGTCGCCAGCTTGACTACTGGCGCGACAGCGTCACTCTGTGGACGCACACTTTGGAAGTGACGCGCGGCAACTACATCGCCGAAGTTGACCTGGGCGCAGCGCTGGTGCAGCGCAAGGAAGTTGCCCGCGCCATGGAGCACTTCCGCGCCGCGGCCGCGATCGATCCGCAAGATCCTCTTGGCCAACATGTACATTGGCCGCTACGCACAGACGCAAAACAACCTGCCCGAGGCCATCGAGGCTTACAAGAAGGTCATCGCCGGGACCTGGGACTCCAACCTGAAAGCCCGCGCGTATCGGAACATGGGCTATGCTTATCGCGCGCTGGGTGACGAAGCCGAAGCCCAGCGGTGCTTCCGCGCTGCCGCCAACCTGGGCTACTAAAGTTTCCTTACGTGTCTTCCCAACATTCTACTGAGGAAGCTTGACAGCCAGCACGTCGGCCTTCTCGATCGTCGGCGGCTGCGAAAAAAGTTCTGCAGCTTTCGCCATCAGCGCTGCCGCCACCTTGCCGGACAGATGCGCTTGCCGGCCATCCTCGTCGGGAAACGCGTCGAAGATGCCGAACGTGGACGGGCCCAGGCGAATGCCAAACCAGGCAACAGTTTTGGGCTCCTGCTCTACCAGCGACAGACCCGAGCGAAGGAAGTTCGCAACATCCTCTTCCTTTCCCGGCTTTGCTTCCAAGCGAACAAATAATGCGAACTTGGGCATGTGTCCTCTCCTCTCATGACGGCATGTGTCTTACCCGCCGACTTAGATGCGAGCACAGGGCCCAAGTCATCATGAATTGTCGGAGAGGCGCCTTGTCTCGACTCGCCTACTTGATCACCAGCTTGGCGATGGTCTGCAACTGCATGTTCGAGGTGCCCTCGTAGATCTTGCCGATCTTCGAATCGCGGAAGTACTTCTCCACCGGATAATCCTTGGTGAAGCCGTAACCGCCGTAAATTTCGACGCACAGTGAGGCCACGCGTTCGGCAACCTGCGAGCAGAAGAGCTTGGTCATGGCCGCTTCCTTCAGGAAGCTCATGCCGGCGTCTTTCATGCGGGCGCAGTTGTAGAGCAGCATGCGCGCCGCTTCGATCTCGGTGGCCATCTGCGCGATCTGGAACTGAATGCCCTGGAACTCGGCGATGGCCTTGCCGAACTGCTTGCGCTCCTGAGCGTACTTCACCGCGTACTCCCAAGCGCCGCGGGCCAGCCCGATCATCTGCGCGCCAATGCCGATGCGGCCTTCGTTCAGCGTCTCGATGGCGATCTTGTAGCCCTTGCCGACGTCGCCGAGCACGTTGTTCTTGGGGACGCGGCAATCTTCCAGGATCAGCTCGCAGGTGCTGGAGGCGCGGATGCCGAGCTTGTCTTCTTTCTTGCCGACGGTGAAGCCGGGGAAATCCTTCTCCACGATGAACGCCGTGATGCCCTTATATCCGGCGGATGGATCGACGGTCGCCAGCAGGATGAAGAGGCCCGCTTCCTTGCCGTTGGTGATCCACAGCTTCTGGCCGTTGAGCACGTACTCGTCGCCCTTCAGCTCGGCCCGCGTCTGTCAGTGCGAATGCGTCGGAGCCGGAGCCTGCTTCGCTCAGCGCGTAAGCGCCAAGCAGTGTCGGTGCACATGCGCGGCATGTAGCGTTTCTTCTGCTCTTCCGTGCCCCAGCGCAGCAACGCGTTGTTGACCAGCGTGTTCTGCACGTCAACGATGACGCCCGCCGACGGATCGACAGCCGAGAGTTCCTCCACCGCGAGGATGGCTTCGAAGAAGGTGCCGCCGCCGCCGCCGTATTGCTCGGGCACTTCAATGCCCATGAGGCCGAGCTGGAAGAACTGGTCGATGAGCGAGTGCTCGAACACGCCCTTCTCGTCCATCTCCTTCACGTGAGGACGGACCGATTCTTCGGCAAACTGGCGAACGGTGTCGCGAAAAAGAATTTCGTCTTCGGTAAGGGCAACCAGAGGTGCGGGTGCCGAGGCGGCTGCGGATTGTACAGTAGCTTGTGACATGAGAGCGGTCCTTCCAGATGGGGGTAGGAAACCCTTGATTCTAGCACTCGGGAGAAGGTCGCAGGCGATCAGGGTCTTCCCTGTACAGCCTCTCCAGGCGTGTATCGCGCCTCAACCCTCGCGCAGCGTCAGTTAGCGGGTTCAGAATGAATCAGCTACGGTCCTTCCAATTTTCTGTCCAAGACCCACTGCCCACAGAATTGTCAAAGAACCGTTCACCGCGCCCTGGGGCGGGCGAGGAACACGTAGCCCCAGCGCGCGAGGGCGGCTTCTGCTCCAAGGTAGCGCAGCGCCAGGCCTTGTCAAGATTACGAAGGTACAGGTCAGGTAACTGTACTTTGGTCACTTCTAGGCGGAAAGGTAACCCGCCCGGCTGGCCCGCGTTAGGCAGGTAGCGAGTGCACGGGTGAATCGTCGCGCCTCAACCCTCGCACGTATTTAGCGGGTTCAGAGAATTCGCTACGGTCCTTCCAAATTCCTACTACGGCCAGCATCGCCTTTCTACGTTCCGCCGATTTGGCTGAGCTCTTAGTGTTCATGGAAAGCTCCCTTGCTACATCAAAATTAAACTATCTCCCGTGCTGCCGTGAGTAAATCCGCTCCACCTCCTCGATGGTGTCGATCTCGCTCGGGAGTTTGTCCTCGCGGACGCGAACGATCCGCGGAAAGCGCAGGGCGAAACCGCTGTCGTGGCGGCTGGAGCGCATGACAGCGTTGAAAGCCACCTCCAGTACGACCTTCGGCTCGACCTCGCGAACATGGCCGTGATCGGCTGTGGTGTGCGCCAGGAACCACTGCGTCAGCTCGGCAATTTCCTTGTCGGTTAGCCCGAATAGGCCTTGCCGATGTTGACCAGTTCCTCGCCGTTGCGCACCGCGAAGGTGTAATCGCTGAGCACATGGATACGCTTGCCATGCCCGAACTCCGCCGCCGTCACCACCACGTCGAGGGTCGCCAGCTCACGCTTCAGTTTCAGCCACCAGCGGCCCCGGCGTCCCGGCATGTAAGGCGACTCGAGGTCCTTGATCATCAGTCCTTCATTGCCGCGCGCCATGGCCTGCTCGAAGAGCTCCTCGAGCTGCTGCGGAGAATCGGCCCGCATCGCGGGCGCGCGAATGATCCACCCCGACTCGGCGCCCGCCTCTTCGATCTCCGGCTCAAACAGCAGGCTGCCTTGAGCGTTGACCACCGGCCGCGGTGAAACTCGCTTCGCGCCGGCAAACACGCGATCGAGAATCAGCCCTCGTTCGGCTAGTGGTTTGTCGAGGGTAAGTTCGCCACCGGCGTAGATCACGTCGAACACGACGTAAGCCACCGGCACTTCGGCAATCATCCTCGGGCTGACCTGCTTGCGCCCCAGCCGTTTCTGGATCTCCGAGAACGGCATCGCGTGTCCGCCGTCCGGGTTGTCGCGCCAGGCGACGATCTCGCCATCGAGGATGACCTCGCCGGCAAACTCGCTCAGGCCGCCAACGAGTTCCGGGAAAGGATGGCGTCACCTCGTCGAGGGTGCGCGAGAACAGCCGCACCTGTCCGCCTCCGCAATGCGCTTGCGCGCGAATGCCGTCATACTTGTCTTCCACCAGCGCATGCTCGAAGTACTGGAAGGCTTCCTCGGAGTCCGCGGCTGGGCTGGCAAGCATGAACCCAATGGGATGAAACAGCCGCATGCGCGCCTGGTCGAGACGGTGCTCGGCCGCCAGTTGCAGCGTGCCGCCGATATCGCCCAGCAGCATGTTGGCGCGCTGCACCCGGTCAAGCGGCTCGTCGTAGGCCTTCGCGATCGCCTCCTCCACCAGGCTCTCTTTGAGCCCGATGCGTAGCTCGCCGGTGATGATCTTCAGGATGTACTTGGCTTCCAGAGCAGTCGCGCGCTCGAGCAGCAACCTTCAAGCGCCGCCGACTTGGCCGTGGCCGTGCGCGTCTCGGCGATACGGTCGAAGGTTTCGCGAACTTGCGCGAGCGTGACTGGTGCTCGACGACGGAGCGGTTGCCGCCAGCACGTCGGCAGCGGCCGAGCCCAAGTCTCCTCGCTTGCGGTAGGCGGCGCTGAGAGCGCGCTTCGCGCCCACCGGCAAGCTCCACCACCAGCTTCCACAGCAGCGCTCCACCGATCTGGAGCGTGCGCTCGTCGAACGCGGGGAAGGCAGCGTCCCGACAGGAACACCGCCGAGATTGCCGCATCTCCGAGCTCGCGCGAGCGCAGATAGTCGGCCACGATGGCGGTCTTCTCCGTCTTCTTTGGTCGTGGCAGCGATGCGTTCGCCGGTTTCAGCGAGCTGTTGCATGAGCGTAACTGGCTTGGATGCGGCAGGTTACAGCAAGGCCGCAGGACACGACAGCCTTTGCCATCGATGGCACAGATTCGGCTGGGCAAGGTCTCCTGACATCCGCGAAATCCGCGTCAATCGGCGGCTACGTCTTCCATGAGTCTTTTTCTCCCGCTGTCTCGTATATCCCGTTAGTATGGTCGCCACCGCCTTCAGTTCGCTGCTTCCGATGGAAACCGAAGAGGCCCAAATCGCGCGTGGGCTGCGGCGCCGCGATCCGGATTTGCTCGACGCGTTGATCGAGCAGTATCAGCATCGGCTGCTGCGCTACCTGCTGCATCTGACAGGCAACCGCGCCACTGCCGAGGACCTGTTCCAGGAGACTTGGCTGCGAGTGCTGGAGAAAGGCCACCTCTACGACGGCCGCAATCGCTTTGTCACGTGGCTGATGTCCATCGGGCACAACGTGGCCATTGATTACCTGCGCAAGCGAAATCCCAGCAGCCTGGATGAAATGAAGGACCCGGAAGATGGCGCCCCGTTTGAGCCGGAGGCGTCTGCGCCGTCGCCCTTTGAGGTGGCCTCAGCGCGGCAGCAGTACGAAATGTTGGACGCGGCCCTGAGCAAGGTGCCGCCGTTGTTCCGGGAAGTGCTGGTGCTGCGCTTCCAGGAACAGATGAAGCTTGAGGAGATTGCGAAATTGGTCCGAATCCCAGTGTCAACTGTAAAAACGCGAATCTATCGCGGGGTAATGGCGTTACGTCCCGCGCTGAAGGGAGGCGCGCGATGACCCACCATGAACATGAGCGCGCCATCGATCTCGTAACCCGCCGGGGAGTGGAAGACGTTGCCGCCCCGGATGTGGCCTGGCTCGAGTCGCACCTGGCGGTGTGCTCCGAGTGCGCCGAATACGCCAGCCTCGTCGAGAGCGCCGGGCAGCTTCTCCGGTCGGTGGCCATCACAGCCAGCCCGGCGCTGGTGGCTGTCACTCAGACAAGAGTGCACGAACGCGCGGCACAACTGCGTGAACATCAGGCGCGGGTCGTCCTGATTGCGGTCTCGTTCTGCATCGGCGTAATGTCATCGACCCTCTCGGCGTGGTTGTGGTGGAGGTTTGGCGGTTGGGTGGCAGAGCGGTTGAGCTTGCCGAACTCGGTCATCGCACCCGGCATCTTTGTCGCATGGTTGCTGCCTGCGGTTGTCATCGCGCTGGCCATGCTGGCTTCCTCGCGCCCGGTCATTGATCGCTCGGTCACGCTGGCCATGCTAGGGGAACGGGAAGGAGATCGCCGATGACGCAAGCCAGATCACATTTCGAAGAAGAGCTGCGAATTATTCCGGCCGGATGGGCGGTGGTTGCGGTCATCGGCTTTGCCGTCGTCCAGGTGGCTTTCAACGTACTGATTCCGACCTATGTACGTCACCAGGACGTTCCGCCCCAGCCGTTTTTGACCCTGATTGGAGTCGTCGCCGGTCTGTTCCTGGCAGCCACGATCCTGCTAATTGGCTACGTCTACGCCGACTCCAAACGGCGGGGCATGAACGCGCTGCTGTGGACGTTGCTGGTCATCGTGATTCCCAAGGCGATTGGCTTCATTGCCTACTTCCTGCTGCGCAAGCCGCTGCTGGCGCCGTGCCCCCAGTGCCGCTGGCCGATAGGGTCAGATTTCGCGTACTGCCCGAAGTGCGGATATGCAGCCATCCCAAGCTGTACCAACTGCGGACGGCCCATCCGGCGCGACTACATGTGCTGTCCCGTATTGCGGGAAGCCGGTGGCAGCAACGGCAACGTAGGGTGATCGAGTCTGGCTGGCAGACAGTTGCGCATCTTCGCACGAGCAGGATGTAGGAGGTGTGTCATGAAGTTCGCGGCACTCATTCTCGTTGTGCTGTTACTCGCAATGTCGGCAGGCTGCGTTCCCGGACCCAACAATATGAAAGGCGTGCCGGGCGAGAAGGTCTCCGTCGCGGGGTTCTGGCTGGGGCTGTGGCAGGGATTTATCGCACCGTTTGTGTTCGTGGTCTCGCTGTTCAAGAGCGATCTCAACATCTACGAAGTGCACAACAACGGCGCCTGGTACAACTTCGGATACCTGTTCGGGCTGGCCTGCTTCTTCGGTGGCAGCGGCAACCGGGCACGTCGCCGCTGTTGATTGAATTAGAATCCCTACTCATGGCAGCAGTCACCTACCTGGAAGCCATTCGCCAGGGAATCTGGGAAGAGATGGAGCGCGATCCCGCGGTCTTCTGCATCGGTGAAGACATCGGAATTTACGGCGGCGCGTTCAAAGTCACCGAGGGGCTTGATTGACCGCTTCGGCCCGGAGCGCGTGGTGGACACTCCCATCTCCGAGATGGCCATCGTCAACGCCAGCTTCGGGGCGGCGCTGACCGGCATGCGTCCGGTGGCCGAGTTCCAGTTTATGGACTTCATCAGTTGCGCCTTCAACCAGATCACCAACATGCTGGCGAAGGCGCACTACCGCTGGGGCGCGCCAGTGCCCGTGGTCCTGCGCGGTCCGTCCGGCGGAGGCGTTCACGGCGGTCCGTTCCACTCGCAGAATCCCGAGACCAACTTCGCGCACACTCCGGGACTGAAGGTGGTTTGCCCGGCCAGCGCGTACGACGCGAAAGGGCTGATCAAGTCGGCGATCCGCGACAACAATCCCGTGCTGTTCTTCGAGCACAAGTTTCTCTACCGCCGCATCAAGGAGGAGCTGCCGGCCGGCGACTACACCGTGCCGATCGGCAAGGCCCGAGTGGTGCGCGAAGGCCGTGACGTGAGCGTCATCACCTACGCGGCGATGGTCTATGTCGCGCTGGAGGCCGCGGAAATACTCGCGAAAGAGGGCATCGAGCTGGAAGTGGTGGACCTGCGTACGGTGCTTGCCGCTCGACCGCGAGGCCATCCGGCAGACGGTGGAGAAGACCAACCGGGTGATCGTGCTCCACGAGGACACCAAGACCGGCGGCATCGCGGGCGAGGTGGCCGCCAGTCATCAACGAGGAATGCTTCGATGCGCTGGACGCGCCCATCGTGCGCATTGCGTCAGCCGACAGTCCGGTGCCATTCTCGCCGCCGCTGGAGGAGGCGTTCCTGCCCAAAGTCGAAGACGTGGTGCGTGAGGCGCGACGGCTGCGCAGATACTGAGTTCGCTCTTCGGCGTGACTTCCCGTAGTACGATATTGGATTCGGTGGCGAAGCCGTAACCGATCATCCGAGGAGACGCATGCGCGGATTTATCACCGGAGTCATTCTGACGCTGCTGGTATTAGCTGTCGGCGGCTATTTCTTTGCGACGACCGGGCACTTCGACCCACGCGCTGTGGGCAACACACCCAGCACGTTTGAGAAGCGGACTGCCATGAAATCGCTGGACGAATGGGTGGATTTGCACGCCCCCAAACAGGCCAACCCGTTCCAACCGACCATGGATAACATCATGGACGGCTCCATGACCTACGACAAGCACTGTGCCGTCTGCCATGGCAGCCTGAAGCAGCCGGTCTCTCCCATGCAGGCCAACTACTACCCTCCCGTGCCCCAGCTCATGAGCCGCACGCCCGATGATCCCGATGGCAATCTCTTCTACGTGATCAAGTACGGCGTACGCTACACGGCGATGCCAGGCTGGGACAAAGTGCTCTCCGACGACGACATCTGGAAGACGGTGGTCTTCATCAAGAACTCCGGGCAGATGAAGGACAATTCAGAACCGACGAGTCCTGCACCATCTAAGTGAGTCCGGCGATCATCGGCCGAGGCTCCGAAAAGTGCTTGGTGACCGCTCCGGCAAGTGCTGCCGGATAGCGCTATTGTGGCAGTCGTGAGAGATTTTGCACCAGGTTCGCTGCACCAAAAAAAGTTTTTGGCATTAACCTTCCCGAAATCAATCACTCGCGACAAAACGTGATTTCGCGCCCAATAATTTCGCTGGCGCAGTTTTTTTTTCGTGCTAGTATCCTTCCAGCCACAAAGAAAAACTGACTGCATAAATGCGGGTGCAATGCTTCGAATTACCGCAATGGTCGGGTTTGCTACTTGAAGATTTCCAGTTGACCTGTGCGCCGGTCCGTGGCTCTGTGTTCGGTTTCGTTTCCCTCTAACATCGATTTCAGCTGTGGGGCATTTTTGCCGCCTCGGGATAATTTCTTATGTCTTCCTTTACCACCGTTGGTGCCAATCCGTGGATGCGAGTTCTTGACGCGCTGGAAAAAAAAGTCAACCGCACTTCCTACGAAACCTGGCTCAAGCCCACACGCTTCGATCATTCGCAAGGCCGCGTGCTGTTCGTCCGCGTGCCGAATCCGGAGTTCTGCCACATCGGCGAACGATACGGCGATTTGATCAGCGAAGCCATAGACGACCTCGGCCTCGAGTTCCAGGATGTCGAGTTCGTAACCGATGAGCCGCAGCGTGGCAACGGCAAAGCCGTCCGCGCCTCGGAAACACGGCACGATCCCCCCGCGCCGGCGGAGAGTCCCATGGTCGGTCCCGCGCAGCAGCAGCGTTTCGATTGGGATGGCGCTGCTCAGCTCAATCCCAAGTACACGTTCGACGATTTTGTGAGCGGCTCCGGAAACCAGTTTGCCCACGCCGCGGCCCGGGCGGTGGCCGAGCGTCCCTCCAAGGCCTATAACCCGCTGTTCCTCTACGGCGGCGTCGGGATGGGCAAGACCCACCTCATGCAGGCGATCGGGCACGAGATCAAGAAGCGGCAACCCGAGAAGTCCATCTGCTACGTGTCCAGCGAGCGCTTCACCAATGACATGATCAACGCGCTGCGCTACAGCAAGATGACCGGCTTCCGCGACAAGTACCGCACCATGGATGTCCTGCTGATGGACGACATCCAGTTCCTGGTCAACAAGGAGCGCACCCAGGAGGAGTTTTTTCACACCTTCAATGCGCTCCACGAATGTATGCGGCAGATCGTAATCGCCAGCGATCGGCCGCCCAAGGAGCTGGCGGAGATCGAGGACCGTTTGCGCAGCCGATTTGAGTGGGGGCTCATTGCCGACATCCAGCCCCCCGACCTCGAAACCAAGGTTGCCATCCTGCAGAAGAAGGCCGAAACCGACCAGGTGGTGCTTCCGACCGATGTGGCGCTGTTCATCGCCTCCAACATCCGCAGCAACGTGCGCGAATTGGAAGGGCGCCCTCATCCGGCTTACCGCCTATGCTTCCTTGGCTGGCAGAGACCTGACCCTGCAGACAGCGCAGGAGGTCCTGAAAAACCTGATGGAGTCGAACATTCGTAAGATTTCGATCGAGTCGATCCAGAAGGCGGTTTCGGAGCAGTTCGCTCTGCGCTTGACCGAGATCAAGGCAAAGAACAACTCGCGCGCCATTGTCTATCCCCGGCAGATTGCCATGTACCTGGCCAAGCACCTTACCGACGCGTCGCTGCCGGAGATTGGGCGGCAATTTGGCGGCAAACATCACACCACGGTCCTCCACTCGGTGGAGAAGATCGATCAGTTGCGCAAGACCGACAAGGATTTGAACAGGATGCTCAACAAGCTCACAGAGAGTTTGAGCTCATGAACCGCGCTTTCCGCGCGGTTTTTCACTTTCGCGACGAGTTTTCTCGCGTACTCCTGTGGACACGTTGTGTATTGCGTGGAAGACTGGGACCGGGTTCCCTGATCCGTACCGGTTCAACACAGCAGTACGTCGCCGGAAGCCGGGGATTTGTACATGGCTAAGCAATCGTGCAGCGCAACCGGTATGGTTTTTCCCTAAATTTCCACTTTTGCAGGGCGCCTACTGTTACTACTGGTTTTATATGTTTTCTATTTGATATAAGGATTAGCAGTATTAGCGGGTCCTTTTCGCGATGTCATCCCGGAGGCTGCGATTTCTGCGGGGGACTGCGATGCAGGACCTGCCCCGAGGTGGGAACATAATGGCTGCCGAAGCAACCGGAACAATTCAGGGCACAGCGATGGACATCAGCGTCAGCAAGTTCGAATTGCTGAAGGAACTCACCGCTACGCAGGGCGTGGTCGAACGCAAGACCACGATTCCCATTCTTTCCAATTTTCTGTTCGAGGCGGCGAACGACCGGTTGACCATTACGGCCACCGATCTGGATCTCAGCCTGCGGACCTCCTGTGCGGCCAAGGTGAAGCGGGAAGGCGCATGCACCATTCCTGCCCGCAAGCTCTACGACTACGTCAAACTCCTGCCCGACGGCGATATCACCATCAAGCTGCTGGAGAACCACTGGGTCAACATTCGCTGCGGCCGCTCCAACACAAAGATGGTCGGCATGGCACGCGCCAACTTCCCGGGACTGCCCACCTTCCCGGCGACTGGCAGTGTGAAGATGCCCGCGCAGACCTTGCGGGCCATGATCGGGCGGACGATCTTTGCGATTTCCAGCGAGGAGTCGCGTTACACCCTGAATGGCGGGCTGATGGTCCTCAAGCCGGAATCCATCACCATGGTCGCCACCGACGGGCACCGCCTGGCGCACATCGAGAAGCAGGGCGAGCACTTTGACGTCAGCGGCGAGAACAAGACGCTGATCCCCAAGAAGGCGATGAGCGAGATTTATTCCCTGCTGCAAAACAGCGATGTGGATTCCGTGGAGTTTGCCAAGGACGAGTCCACCCTGTTCTTCCACATTGGCGAGCGCCTGCTGACCTCACGGCAGTTGACGGGGCAGTTCCCCAATTACGAAGCTGTGCTGCCACGGGAGACCACCAAATCGGTAGTGGTGCACGGCGCCGACCTCAACACCGCCATCCAGCGCGTGGCGCAATTCGCCGACGAGCGCTCGCGGGCCATCCGTTTGAAGCTCGATAAGAACGAGATCAAGATTTCCTCCTCCTCCACCGATGCCGGCGAGTCGGAAGATTCGATCGAGACCGCGTACACCGCCGATCCCATGACCATCGGCTTCAACTCCGAGTACCTGCTGGATTTCCTGAAGGCGTCGAACGGCGGCGAGGTTCGCCTGGAATTTAAGGACGCCCAGTCCGCCGGCCAGATGCGTCCCGATGATGCCAGCGACGACGGCTTCAAGTACCGCTACGTTGTGATGCCTATGCGGATCTGAGGTCGGCCTGACTGCTTCACGGCCTTCCGATTGGAGTACACGATGAAGATCAAAGTGGTAGTGCACGAGGCTGAAGAGGGTGGATATTGCGCAGGAGTTCCTGCCCTACCGGGGTGGCTACGCAAGGTGAAACGTTCGGAGAGTTACTCACCAACCTCCCTGAAGCCATTGAGGGGTGCCTGTCGACGTAGCCGGCGCCGATCGCTGTTATCTCGCTTCCCTCGTTGGTCTGAAAGAGCTTGCAATGGTCGGCATAGACCCTGCTGATTACGGTAATGGATGCGCCGGTGTCCAATAGAGCCCGCATTCGGCGGGCCTCAGGATATTCGAGACCGACAGCACGCCCGGCCTCAATAACGCTCACGAGAATTCATTATCGTAACGTCAATGCACGGGCCCGGATCAGCCTGGTCGAAGGGATCCCAGGGGATCTCAATGGGGGCCATACTATGAGACAAAATAAACTGGTTCAGTCATCCACACCTGCTTTACAAGAAAAGCTCGACGTACACCAAACTTCTGCAGACCGGCCTTGAGAGCCTCCGCGTAGGTGCTGAAGAATCCTTCCGCGATGTCGTCGTCTTGGATCGCAACATACTCGCCGGGGTGCGAACGCGACCACTCTTCACGGTGCTGTTCAAACACCTTGAGCTCTGTCGAGAAAGGGTCGGCACGGCTTCATCTAAATCCCTCCAAATGATATTACGCAGTTAGCCTTTGTTCGTGGGTCATAATTAGCGTTACTATGTTATTGCACTATAACGTTATTATGTAACAATGTGAGAGTGCGGTCAATAGCAATCTGAACCATGAGCCCGAGAGAAAAACACATCCCTGACGACGCTCAGCGGACCTCCGTCAGTCTCACCGCCGAAGACAGAGCGGCCATACGGTGGATCAGTGAGGTGCGCCGGGCTGAGAAGGACAAGCGCACGACCAGCAACGACATTCTCGTCGATGCGCTCTGGTATTTCTTGGAAAAGACTCAGGGGAAAACAAAAGATCAGATTCGGGCCATGGTACCGGCCATTCCGGTGGACGAGCGCCCGCAAAACAAAGTCACCCAGATGCCAGTCCGAAACACAAGCGCTGAACCGGGTGCGAGGTGCGGAGATCGAAATAGACCCACGACTGCCGGGATGGACGCCGCTTCTATTCGTACGCCAGCGCGTCGATGGGGTCCTTCTGCGTACGCCAGGGCGTCGATGGGATCTTTCTGCGCGGCCTTGATCGCCGGGTAGAAGGCGCCTAGCAGCGAGCCGATGATCGCGATCACCGTCGCCCGGACGAGCCATCCTCCCGTGATCAGCATCGGCAATGTCTGGAACTTGGTCCGCAAGCCGGCCTTGGCGGCGTAGCTGGCGGCAATCCCGAGAATGATGCCGCAGATGGCGATGAGCACCGTCTCCCGCAGCACCACGTTCACAATGTAGAGCTTACTTGCACCCAGCGACTTCAGGATGCCGATCTCGCGCGTCCGCTCCATCACCGCGGCGTACATCGCCTGGAAGATGACGATGAAGCCGATAATCATCGCGATCGTGATAACCACGTTGATGAACGTCGAGAACATGGGAATGCTGCTCGAGGTCATCAGGCTGAGATACTCCTTCAGCGAGTGCACGCCGTACTGCTGCATCCCCGGAATGTTCTTGATGGCGCTGACGACTTCCTCGGCGTTGTTGGGATTGTCAAGCTTAACGTAGAAGATGGTTGCCTTGCCTTGCGCGCCGATCAATCCCTGAAGGGTCTTAATGGGAAGGAATTTGCGCGCGCCCTTGCCGTGCTCCACGATGCCGGAGATACGAAACTCATGGTTGAGCGTCTCGACCGTATCGCCGACCTTCAAGTGTTTCGAAGCTGCGAACAGGTCGTCCACAATGATGTCATCCGGTCCCTCGAACGGCCCGCCCGACAGGTAACGGAAGCCGCCGCTTACCGCGTTGAACGAATCCATGTCGATGCCGTCGATAACTTCTACCACTCCTGCCGTCGAGAGCTGCGTAACAACGGGAGCGACGGCCACGACATGCGGCAGCTTCATGATCTTGTCGGCGACCTTGACCGATACCGGCGCTCCGCTGACACCCATCAGCAGCGACGAGTTAGGCGGCTGCACCATGATGTCGGCGCCAATGCCGGCCTGGCGGTTGCGGCTGTCGTCCAACATGCCAATGGACAGGCCGACGATCAGCAGGATGAGCGTGACCTCGACGGCCACGGCGACCACACTGATCATGGTGCGGAACGGGCGATGCACCAGGTTGGCAAGGATCATCCGGTTCATAGAATGGCCGCTCTCCGCTTTTCGCCTTTCGCTTCTCGCGGCTGGTTGTGCGGAAGCATCGGGAAGGCGGCGCTTTCCAACGGGCAGCGAAAATTTCGGTTGCGGAAAGCGAAAAGCAAATGGCGAATAGCGAACAGCGAACCGCGATGAGCGGTCACTGCCGTCTCCGGTGATAGACCGCGAACTCGAAGCCAGGATTCGGCGGGAACAGTTCGTTGATCTTGCGCAGCCGCTCGGCCAGCGCATTCGGGGCCAGCAAGGGATAGTCGCGCTCGCGCAGGTCCTGGTAGTCCACATCGAGGTACAGCGAGAGCATGTACACCGCGATGGCATCGGCGAAGGCGGCCAGCAGATATTCGTGCTTTGCTTTCTCGGCCTCGGGGCCATTCGTGGTCGCGACCTTGCGCAACTCATAGGCGTCGAGACTGGTTTCGCCCCGGACCTTGTCGTCCACCTGTTTCCACACCAGATCGGCGAACTCCTGGGAGACGCCGACGCGCTCCACGAAGTTGTGTCCTACGTTGATGAAGAACTCGAAGGCGATGGCAAAGCTGTCTTCCATCAACCGCGTGGAGATGAACACGCACTCCGAGTCGCCCAGCACATGGTTGCGATGGCACACCGCGCTGTCGGAGAGCTGCACGTCGTAGCGGTCGGCGATCATCGTCTCGTCGCCCAGGTTCAGCGTCAGCGGTACGAAGTAGTACGCCTTGCGGTTCAGGGCCGCGGCAATCGTCCGGGGCACGACCGTGACCATGCGCTCCAGATCGGTAATGGCGGTGGTGACCTCTCCCATGACCGAGTAGCAGATGCCGTTGGTCGCTTGGGAAACCGGCGCCAGGTGCACCACCTCGGCGGGAGTTCGGGTTACAGCCTGAGACGCGAGAGACATCAAGCTTCGATTGTAACGCAGGGATGCGGCTGGGATAGAGGCGCAGCCATCTCGAAGATGGTCAGGGCACTGCGCAAGTGCCGCGTTTAAAGCGACGAGCCCTCGCGCTTTGACCGGCTCGGAAGCGGCGCACTACACTTGCAGTAAACCAGCACGGGAGGCGAGCCCGATGATCCGTGAAGATGTTCTCCAGCGATTTCCAGAGTTGTTCGGAACCAAAAAGGTGAACGGTCGAGACGTCAACGTCGAAGAGACGATTGCGACGCTCACCCGCGAACTGCGTCCCGCCATTGCCGAGGCCCTGAATGCCCGCCGGACGCTGCTGGAGAGTCCCGAGCCGGTGCGGAAGAAGTACGCCTGGCCCAAGTGGGACGAAACATTCGAGGATCCCGTCACCGGAGCCTCCTGGACGTTTCGCCAGATTGTCCAGGGCCTGATCGACAACTTTCTGGATCGCGAGAGCGAATGGCGCTGGCGTCTCAACGACGACGTACCCATACCCGCCGACGTGCATCCGCTGAAGAACCCTGGGCTGGAGCTCACCGGCCCCTGGCATCCGCTGGATATGGCGTTCAACGCTTTGAACAGCGACGCGCCCATGAACATGCCGGACTTTGAAGACGCCTCACCCTCGCACTTCCAGCCCCAGGGCACGCCCAAGGACCAGCCGGTGGGAACGTTTGCGGCCCTGCAGAACGCCAAGGAGATTCTGGACGGCCGTTGGAGCGACAAACCCTACGAAGTGTCGAAGAAGGACAAGAAGCGCTCGTACAAAATCAATCGGCCGCCGCAGCAGTGGCCCACGCGACTGGTTCGTCCGCCGAGCATTCACGTGCGTCTACGAACACATCACCGTCGACGGCCAGCCTGTGCCCGGCCTGATTGCGGTGGTCGTTCTCTGGGTGTTCAACAACTACGAGGCGCTGAAGCGCGCTGGCACCGGCGTGTACTTTTACATCCCGAAAATGCAGACGCCGCGCGAAGCCCTCATCGTCGAGAAGCTGCTGGCGCGGGTGGAAGGCATCATCGGGGTTCCCGCCGGCACCTTCAAGATCAAGATTCTCTACGAGGAAGGCAATGGCGGCCGTTATCTGCCGGCGATCGCCTGGGTCTTCCGGCGCCGGCTGCTGGGTACCAACGTCGGCCGCTGGGACTATCTCGGCAGCCTGATCGAGATGTGGAAGGACGACCCGAACGGCGTCTTCCCCGATCCGCAGACCATCGGCATGGCCTCGCCGAACATGATTGCCTATCAGCGCTACAACGCGCTCACGATGCTGATGGCGGGCATGAAGCATGGCGAACTCACGCAGGGCGGGCCGATCGGCGGCATGGCCGCGGTCATGATTTACCAGGCGAGCGATGCCTATGGCCGCTCGCGCTATAACCCGGTGGCCATGCGCGCGATCGTGGTCGACAAGCTCCGCGAGCGGTTGCTGGGACTGATGTTCGTGCCTGACGAGCCGATCCCCGCGGGCCGGCAGATTACGCTCGACGATGTCCTCGCCGGACGCGTCAAAGGACGGCTCTACGACGCCTATCGCCAAAGCTGGGTTGCCAGTCCGGAGACCGCGTATGTAGCGGCGGGAAATGGGCCGCTGCGCGTGCCGCTGGCGGAATTGCAGGCGATGCTGGATGCGCCGCGCGAGACGGTGGACGCGAATGGCAAGGCGGTGCCGACGGTTGCCAGCGGTCTGGCCGACGCGGAACGGGCGCTGCTCGAATCCCGCGGCTTGCTGAATGCGGAGGGCAAGATCACGCCAACGCATCCTCAGCAAGGACGCGCTGGACACGCCGGAGAAGCTCCTGTCGCAGGAGCGGTGGGATGCCATCTACAGCGTGCCCAAGGGCGATGTCACCATCGAGCACATCCAGCACGCGTTCTACATGGCTGCCAACTACGGTTTCCAGATCCTGAACGGCAACTTCGCCGCGGCCATCGACGACTACGAACTCAAGCAGCGCTTCATGAACGACCTGGCCACGTACCGCATCGACGTTTCCTGGCTGTGGACGCTGGTTTTCCATCAGGCGGTCATCACCAAAGACGGATACTTCCAGCGGCCGGCGCTCACCGAAGACGGCATGGTGCTGGCGCCGAGCGACGGAGAAGGTCAAGGCCGGAACCCGCTTCACCAAGGAGCTGTTCCAGAAGGTGTGGAATTATCACAACGAATGGACCGCAGAATTCTTCGCGGAGCTGGACCGGCACGGCGATCCGGGACGCTTTGACCGGTCGAAAGCGCCGGCCATCATGGAACTGCTGAAGCGGCAACTGCTTTCGCCGAGATACATCCAGCACAGCGCGCGCGTGCTGTTTGTGATAGCGGAGGCCAATGAAACGGAACGCGAGCAAATGCTGGACGCCATCTTCGATCTTTCGCGCGAGGAAATCATCCAGCGGATGCAGGCAGGCTCCATGAAGCCCGTCATGTTGGCCGTCCATGATTATGTCTATGACATTTTCGCGGTGCCGAAGGAGCACCTCGTCGCCGTGCCATAGACAGCGCGGAGGATCCTCGGCTTTGTCATCACGAGCGGGCTTATTGTCCTGATATGTGCAGGAACGTGACTCGTCGCGTCGTGCTTGATACAGCGGATTCTTCGGAGCTGCCGGAGTTGAGTCGAATCATGTCGCCGATGAAAGTCTTTCGAGACTTGATCCGTCGACGAATCCGCGACAATTCTCAGCCGGTGAGCGATTCTGCTTTCCGGGCTGCATTCAAGCGAGTGGCAACCGCAGATTACGCGGAGACCGGATCGTTTTCCATTTTCCGGGTTTATCCGTGATATCCGTGAAATCCGTGGTTAAGGCTTTCTTCCCTGATTTACACAAACTCACACAGGTTTTCCTGTGATTACGTGCAATCTCTCGGCTATCGCCATTGCGTACGACCCCGCGCGGCGTTAGATTCGAACTTGTGACCACGGCGACCGAAACATGCCCCATCTGCGGCGGCACCGGATGGCAGACCATCGAGCGCGGCAAAGAGCGTGAAGCGGTGCGCTGCGAATGCCGTGTGAAGGGCCGCGGCGAGCGCCTGCTGGCGGCGGCGCACATCCCGCCGCGCTACGAACACTGCGACCTCGCCAACTTCCAGTACGATCCTGACGACAAAGACCACGAGAGCATTCGCAAGGCCCGCTTCCTCGCGGGGCGTTTTGTCGAGGAATATCCCACCGACAAGACCGGCCTGCTATTCGTGGGCTCGGTTGGCGTCGGCAAAACGCACCTGGCGGTTGGAATCATCAAGGACCTGATGCGCGAGAAGGGCATCCGCTGCTTGTTCTGCGACTATCGGGAGCTACTGAAGTCCATCCAGAACTCCTATAACCCACAGGTGCAGGCGACCGAGATGGAGATCCTGCAGCCGGTCTTCGACGCCGAGGTGTTGGTGCTCGATGAACTCGGCGCGGTGCGCAGCACGGAGTGGGTCTTCGACACCGTCAACTACGTCCTCAACAGCCGCTACAACGACAACAAGACCACCATCATCACCACCAACTTTCCCGACAAAGCGGAGCAGGAGAAGTTCGAAGACCACGATCCGCGCAGCTACTCGGCTGCCGACCGTGCGGCGCGGCGCGAGACGCTGGGCGACCGCATTGGCGAGCGCATGCGCTCCCGCCTGCACGAGATGTGCAAGAAGGTCGAGCTCGAAGGCCCGGATTTTCGTCTGCACTCCAAGCAGGCCCAGTTTCGACGTCACGAGGCGCCCACCCGGCTGTCGCTACGCAACAAGCGCATCCGAAAACCGCGATTAGCGACACGGATTTTCGCGGATCGACACGGCTATCCAGTAGCGCAGTCCTGATCCTGAGGCATGCTGAACTATCCGATCTGCTTTCTGCAGTGAGACCCGACGCGTCCTATCTCACGCAAGATCTATGCGGCATAGGGCCCTTCGACTCGTAGCAAACCCGTCGCTCGCAGAGTGAACCGTTAATAAGTATGCCGTGAAATCCGTGTGGCTCAAATCCGGTCGGCTGATGGCTTTGTTCCGTACTTAAGAATCTGCGTAGATCCGCGCATCCGCGGTTGAAAAGCCTCTGTGTCTCTGTGGTAGATAGAATGTCCTGGTCCAGCGCCTTGAATTCATCCCCGACCGCGATTCCGAGCTGTTCGCCGCCGTTCCGGCGAGCGCGGCGGTGTTTCTGCTGCGCGGAGCGGAAGAAGGCGGCGAGCCGTACGTCAGCAAGACCTCGAACCTGCGCCGCCGCTTGCAGCGCCTGCTGGGCGCCGTCGAGGGACAAAGCCGCAAGCTGAACCTGCGCGATCGCGTGCGCTGGGTCGAGTGGACTGCGACCGGCTCGGACTTTGAAGCGTCGTTCCTGCTCTACAAAACTCTGCGCCGCGAGTTCCCCAAGACCTACGACAAACGCCTGCGGCTGCGCTTTGCGCCGCTGGTCAAGCTCATCCTCGACAACCCTTATCCGCGCGCGACCGTCACCACGCGCATCGGCGGCGCTGAAGAGCGAAATGCGCGCAATACTTCGGCCCGTTTCCCACGCGCGTCGCCGCCGAGAAGTTCGCCAACGACTCGCTCGACCTGTTCAAGATGCGCCGCTGCACCTTCGACCTGAATCCCGATCCTGCGTTTCCCGGCTGCATTTATTCCGAGATGAAGATGTGCCTGGCGCCGTGCTTCAAGGGCTGCACCGACGAGGAGTACGCGGCCGAGGTCGGGCGCGTGCAGCAGTACCTGGAAAGCGGCGGCCAGTCGCTGGTGCGCGAGATCGAGCGGCAACGCGATGAGGCTTCGACCAACCTCGACTTCGAGGCTGCCTCGGCTCTGCACGTGCGGCTGGAGAAGGTGAAGGCCGCGGCCTCGCTGGCGCCGGAGATCGTGCGGCGGCTCGACGAGCTGAACGGTGTGATGGTGCAGCCATCGGCCGAGAGCGAATCGGTGGCGCTGTTCAAGATCGTCGCCGGGCGCATCTGCGATCCGGTGCCGCTCAATGTTGGTAAGCAAGCCGAGGCCTCGCATCTGTCGTCGAAACCGCAGTCGATGGAGGCGCGCATCACGGAGGCGCTCGCGACGGTCGAGCCTCCCAAGCTGCGCGGTGCGCTGGAGTGGATGGAGCACCTTGCGCTGCTCAAGCGCTGGTACTACCGCAGCGTGAAGACCGGCGAGTTGTTTCTCACCGACAGCAACGGCGAGCTGCCGATGCGGCGCGTGGTGCGCGGCGTGTCGCGCGTCTTCCGGGGCGAGAAGCCGGCCGGCGACTTGAGCGAAACAGCCGGGACTACTGGAGGATTCGGGCCGCGAGGCGGATAGAAAGCTATCAACCACGGATTTACACGGATTCTCACGGATTTCTTGGAAGCCGGCTTACAGGCAAGAAGCTCGACGTCACCCACGGCAGCTAGTTGGTCTCTTGCGGAGATCTCAGCGTTCCAGTGGTTCCTGCGTAGGCTTTGCGGTCATTGTCAAGAATCATCCGTCGGAACTGAGGACGTGGTTCCGAAGTTGAGCAACAGGCCAACTTCAAATTCCGTGGCCTTCAGATAGTTGAGGAGCTGCGCTTCGTGATTGCTATCGATCGTGCGCGCGCACTTCAGCTCGACGATGACGCATTGCTCGACGACCAGATCGGTACGAAAGACCCGACAGTCTGCCTCGAAATTCGACCTTCACAGTTTTCTCGCGCTCGACTGGCAGTCCCTTCGAACGCAGTGCGACAGTCATCGCTTCTCGATAAACCGACTCGAGAAATCCGTGCCCCAATTCGTTGTAGACATCGTAAAAGGCTCCGATGATTGCGTCGGTAACATGCGTGCTTGAGTGCCGTCTGAGTTGCATCAGACTTGAGACCTGCGTGTTCATCCGCGTAAATCCGGGTTATTCACTTGTCTGCTTGGCGTTCCATTCGCCTCAGTACGAAGACCAAATATCCGCGTTCATCTGTGCAAATCCGCGGTTGAAATTGTTCTTAGGATGTTTCTTGTTCACCACCCGCACGCCATCCCGCCAGCGCTCATCCACCTGCACCAGCGTCCAGTCGATCTGCGGAGAGAGGTAGCGCAGCAGCACGTCCGTCGCGGGATGAACGCGCAACGCCGGTGCGACCAGGAACAGCAGCGGCGGCGCGCTGGAGAGCTCGCGTCCGGCAAAGTAACCCTGGCGGGCGAATTCGCCGCGCTGCTGATGCCAGCACACGCGCGCCCAGTAGTCGAGCCCTTGCAGCGGCAGGTGGATGTCCTCGTCGGCCTTGAGCTCGAGGATGGCGAGCCGGCCGTCGAGAGTGCAGGTCAGCACGTCGAGCATGGCGCGGTCGGAAGCGGTGAACGCCGGCACCTGCGAGTACACGAAGCGCCCGTCGAGCCGCTCGTCGATGGCGCGAACGTCGCGCGTGATCAGGGTTTCCAGCCAGCGCTCGGGGGCCAGCCGGAAGAAGAGATTGGTGTGCGAGCCGCCGGGTCGGCGCTGCTCGGTGATGCGCTGCACCAATTCGCGGAATAGCGCGGAGCTGTTTTCGTCGAGCACATACTCGGCCGGACCGATGCCGAACAGAATCGCCTCGGCGTTGCGGAACGAGCCGGAAACCGGCGTGATGCAGGCGCGGGCGAATTCCAATCCATAGAGCCGGAAAACAATCTCGGATGCCGACTCGATCGTGATTTCGGCGGCGGGCGCGAGGGCGTGAATGCGCGCGATGGAAGCGGCGAAGCGTTCGCGCGCCGCTTGCGCATCCACAGCGCGAGTAAGCCGGGTGATGACATTGCCCGAGTCGGCGCAGTCCACCGGCTCGCAAATCTCGGAGCGCTCGTCAAGCTCGTAGATCGTGCCACTTGGCTGCCTCGGCGTTCAGGTGCGCCGCGCGTTGGCGCACGATCTCCGACCTGCCCGGCGGCAGAAACAGCTTGAGCCCTTCGACATGCGCGCGTCCGGCAAGCTGATGGCGTTGATAGTCCATCCAGAGGATGCCGAAGGAGAGCACCGCATCCACCGACGCCTGCGCTTCCTCCGCATTGACGCCGAGCACGGCAAACGCGCGATTGTCCTGAGCGCAGGACCGCGCGGGTATAAACCGGGCTGAAAGAATGCTCCAGGTCGGGGCTGCCGCTAAGATGCTCGACCTTGAAGCCGCGATAATCACGCAGCAGTACCCGCTGAAGCACACGCTGATACTGCGTCCGCAGATGCCGCTTCAGAGTCCCGGTGCGGCGGTCGCGGTCGGCGCAGATTTCCAGAACCTTGGGTTGCGCCTGTCCAAAGCGCACCACGTTCAGGCGCAGGGTGCGACCTTTCACTTCCGCATCGAGCACGCGCCGCACGGTGTTGCGCTCCTCCGACCACAAGTGCAGGATGCACTTGCCTTCGCCAGAGACCGAATACTTGGCCGTGGAGAAGTCAAACAAGACCTCGCCATCTTCAACGGCGACCGCGTCCGGCGCGCTGGCCAGAAACTGTTCCAGCATTTTGGCGAGAAGATTGGCAGAGATGGCGGAAGGCTGCATCGTGGCTATCCTGTGAGATTAGCGGAAAGCTGCGTCCGGCGCTGCGTCCTACCGCACACACCTGTGTGATAATCAAAGATTCAGGCCCGGATTGGCACTGGCCGCAAGCGCTGGTTCTTCGCGGGTTCGCGGGACATCCAATGAATGTGACCTTGGACAAGAAGTTCTTCTTCGATCGCTACGGCCTGGCGCAAGCCGATGTGGAACGTTACCTGGCTGCGGCGCTTTCTGCCGGCGGCGATTACGCCGACCTCTACTTCGAATATCAGACCTCGACTTCCGTCTCGCTCGACGAGAGCATGGTCAAGTCGGCGACCGAAGGCATTTCCGTGGGCTGCGGCGTGCGCGTGATGTCAGGCGAGCGCACCGGTTATGCCTACACCGACGATCTCTCGCCCGAGCGGCTGCTGCACGCGGCGCGCACCGCGGCGCTCATTGCCAGCGGTCCGGCCAAACAGCCTGTCGTCGGCATGACGGACAAGTCTGCGCACAATCTCTATCCCATTCCGCTGCCATCGGTGGAAGCCGACGTGATGACCAAGGTCGAGCTGGTGAACCGCGCCGACAAGGCCGCGCGCGCCTACGATCCGCGCATCCACGAAGTGCGCGTCGGTTACGCCGACGAGCTGCGGCGCATTCTGGTCATCGGCTCCGACGGCAGCTTCGCCGAAGACGCCCAGCCCATGGCGCGTTTGAACGTCTTCTGCATCGCGAAGTCCGAGAGCGCAGGTTCGTCGCGCGGCAGCGCAGGCGGCGGCGGACGCGTGGCGCTCGACTACTTCCTCACGGAGAAGACGCCAGAGCACTTCGCCGAGGAAGCGGCACGCCAGGCCATCATTCAGCTCGACGCGCGCGATGCGCCGGCCGGCGAGATGGAAGTCGTGCTCGGTCCAGGATGGCCAGGAGTTCTGCTGCACGAGGCCATCGGTCACGGACTCGAAGCCGACTTCAATCGCAAGAAAACTTCGGCGTTCTCCGGCATGCTCGGCCGCCGCGTTGCCAGCGACAAATGCACCGTCGTGGACAACGGCACCATGCCCGGACGCCGCGGCTCGCTCAACGTGGACGACGAAGGCAACCAGACCGCGAACACCGTGCTCATCGAGAACGGCATCCTCAAGGGCTATCTCTCCGACAAGCTGTCGTCGCGCCTCATGGGCATTCCCAACACCGGCAACGGCCGCCGCGAGAGCTATCAGCACATTCCCATGCCGCGCATGACCAACACCTACATGCTCGCCGGGCAGGACTCGCCCGAAGACATCATCCGCTCCGTCAAGTACGGCGTTTACGCGGTGAACTTCGGCGGCGGACAAGTGGACATCACCAACGGCAAGTTCGTCTTCTCCGCCTCCGAAGCCTACATGATCGAGAACGGCGCCATCACCTCGCCGCTGAAGAACGCGACGCTCATCGGCAACGGGCCTGACGTGCTGACCAGGGTTTCCATGGTCGGCAACGATCTCCAGCTCGACGAAGGCATCGGCACCTGCGGCAAGGACGGCCAATCCGTTCCCGTCGGCGTCGGAATTCCCACGCTGAAAGTCGATCGGCTGACCGTCGGCGGAACCGGCGGATGAGCGGTCAGCAGTAGCCAGTTGTCATCAGTTACAGGTCCTCAGGAAACCGTGCAACTTGGCTAAGCTGTCGACGTACCAGCCCGTAACCTGTCCTGATGCGTTGTTGCAATAGGGGAACGTGCCCTGCCCGCTGCCCGCTGTCCGTGCCCGAAGCATCGAACTTTATGATCCGGGTGGCGGCTTTAACACTAAGAGATGTCCTGTTGGGATTCGGGTTCCATACAGTATTCTCCTTCTAGGATTTGTTTTTTGCAACATAGGCGGGTAGCTTGGCTGGCCCAACTCCCGAGCCTACGGCGTGATCTCCCACACGACACCGCAGTGATGCTGACTACCGGGGTCGCAATTGGAGTTGGTAATGCTGCCGCCAGCGAAGGCAGTGCCGTAAAGGTTCCCACTGGAGTCGAACACGACGTTACTCAACGGCATCGCTCCGTCGCTGCCGCCAGTAAAGTCGTGCAGCGAGGTGTACGTCCAGGGAGGCGTGGGTGTGGGCGTAAGCTTGAAAACGCTGCCGAACCCAACGCGCCGTGGCAAATGGTTGTGCCGTATAGATTGCCCGCGCCGTCCAGGACCAGAGCTGCCCCCGGCCCACAGCTGCTTCCGCTAAAGCTGTAAAGGGTGCTCAGGGTCCAACTGCCATTGGACGGTATCAGCTCGAAAATCGTCCCGCCGCCCCCGGTGCCGCCGTCACCCGTGGTGCCATAGAGATTGCCGGAGCTGTCAACGATCAGGCCGCCGTAAGGCCCCCATTCTCCGTTCTCTCCAGGAAAGGTGTACAGAGTTTTCTCTGTCCACCCGGATTCTGAAGGCGTCAACTCATAGATCATGCCGCATCCCTGAAAAAGGCAGCCGTGGCCGCCGCCGTTGGCATCCGGTCCATAAAGATTGCCGGCGTTATCGAAGATCACGCCCGCTGTAGGGCCACCGCCCGTGCCACCGGCGCCGGTAGTGAACTCGTAAAGAACGGAATACGCCCAGCCGCCTCCTGAGGGTGTCAGCTCGAAGACGACACCGTGGCCGAGATTTCCAAGTTCGGCATCAATTCCCAGGCCGCCGTAAAAAGTCGTACTGTAGAGACTGCCTGCCTGGTCGAACACGACCTCAGCTTCGGGTTGGCCCCCCTGCTCTAGATTGAAGGTATGAAGGGTTGTCTCTTCCCAGCCGCAGAGAACGGTTTTGCAGGCTGTTGGTTGGGGTTTCAGGCTGAAGACTGTGCCCCATCCGCTGCTGAACCTTGTCGTGCCATAGAGAGCTCCATCGGGACCAAAGACTACTCTGGCTAATGGACTACCCCCGTCGGTACCGCCAGTAAAGGTGTAGAGGGGGTTGAAGACCCAGCTAGATCCCTTGTACTTCAACTGGAACACCGTGCCGCAACCGTAGCCGAAGTCACAGTTTTGGACACCGCCGTTTGCGGTTGTTCCGTAGAGATTTCCTGCTCTATCTATTGTCAAACCGGCACTAGGGTTCGCCCCGTCCTGTCCGCCGGTGAAGTTGTGAATTACGTTAAACGTTTGCGCTTGCGCTATCGGCATCAGGAAAACACCGATTGCCACCACCAGCACCAGGCGCCCGCTGCGTAACGCCCTATTCCAAGTTGTGGATTTCATACTCCCTCCTCACCCGGGTGGAAATTGCAGTCCGGAATTGCGCCGAGTGTGCCCGAGTAGTTCCTCAGGAGCAATGCACGCGAGGTGATTTATTTCTGAATTAAAGGTCAGTTCGTCATAACTCGTTTATTTCAAAGGATGGTCGCGTTACAATGCTTTAAACTGACAGGTTTGTAGTAAATTGTCTCGAACCGCTCCCGCTTGGATCACCCGATGAGAGACACGCTGCCGGATCGCGTGCGCCTCGGAGTCTTCGAGGTCGATTTTCGGGCTGGCGAGCTGCGAGGTGCTGAGCGTAGCGTCATTCTTCCGGATCAGGCCCTCCTCATTCTCCGCATGCTGGTCGAGCGCGAGGGCGAACTCGTCAGCCGCGAAGAGATTAAGAAGAAGCTGTGGCCGAACGACACCATTGTCGAGTTCGACCACAGCATCAACGCCGCTCATCAAGAACCTGCGGCGGGCGCTGGGTGACTCTGCCGACGAACCCCAGTACATCGAGACTATCCCCCGCCGCGGCTACCGGCTGATGGTTCCGGTGGAGCGTGGTTGAAGTTGCCGAAGCCCGCCCTGTTCAGAGGCCCAAGGAGCGGCGCGAAAAGCGCGTCCGGGGCAGCCGACTTCTGATCGGAAGGACGGTCTCGCATTACCGCGTGCTGGAGATCATCGGCGGCGGGCGGCATGGGCGTGGTCTATAGCGCCGAGGACCTCAAGCTGGGCCGTCAAGTCGCGCTGAAGTTCCTGCCCGAGGAACTGGGCAGCGATCCGCAGGCGCTGGAACGCTTCAGCCGCGAGGCGCGCGCCGCCTCCTCGCTCGACCATCCCAACATCTGCCCGATCTAGAATTCGGAGAACACGAGGGCCAGCCCTTCATCGTGATGCAGTTGCTGGAAGGGCAGACCCTGCGCGACCGTCTGGCGGCGGATGCCGCCGACCAGAAGCACGCTGCCCCTTGAGGAGCTGCTGGACATCGCGATTCAGATCAGCGAGGGGCTGCAGGCAGCGCACGAGAAGGGCATCATCCATCGCGACATCAAGCCGGCCAACATCTTTCTCACCGAGCAAGGGTATCGTGAAGATTCTGGACTTCGGGTTGGCGAAGCTGGTGTGGAAGCGCCGATCGGTGGAAGCGCCGGGCTTTAGCCCGGCGAAGAGAAGGCGAGGAAAGGATGGGGCTTCAGCCCGGCCGGGGCTAAAGCCCAAGCGGAGGAGGAGCCGCGATCGCCGGGCTGAAGCCCGCACTCTTCCACCCGCCCGCGACATCTGCCGACGCCACCCTCACCCGCACCGGCGTCGCGCTGGGCACCGCGGGCTACATGTCGCCCGAGCAGGTGCGCGGCGAGAACGCTGGACGCCCGCACCGACATCTTCTCCTTCGGGCTTGTGCTGTACGAGATGGCCACCGGACAACGAGCATTCAGCGGCGAAACGGCAGCAGTGGTACAAAATGCCATCCTCAACGAACGCGCCTTTGCCGGCGCGCGACTGAACCCCGCACTTCCGGCAAGGTTGGTCGCCATCATCGACAAGGCGCTGGAGAAGGACCGTGAACAGCGCTATCAATCTGCCGCCGAGATGCGTGTTGCACTACAACAGCTAAACGCGAAAAGCTCGCGCAGTGTACTCACGCCCTGGAAGTGGTATGCGGCCGCCGCTCTGCTTATCGCCATCGTGGTCGCAGGCTCGCTCTACTGGCGCTCGCGAAGGACTTTCAAGCTAACGCCGAAGGACACCATCGTCCTCGCTCATGTCGTCAACAACACCGGCGATACCGTGATCGATGATGCGCTGGACTTGCCACTGCTCCGAAAGGTTGCGGAGTCCCCTTATGTAACGGTGCTCTATCCCAGTAAGGTCCTCGACACCTTGAGGCTGATGAAAGTTTCCAATATCTCCTACACTATATGCTCCTCTGACTCCTAAACTGACTCCAGAGCTGGCGCGCGAGGTGTGCGTGCGCAGCGGCAGCAGGGCCTTTGTTACCGCATACATTGCGAACACGGGAAACGCGTATAACATCGCTTTGAACGCGCTGGACTGCCACTCCGGCAAGACATTGGCAAGAGTAGAAAGGCAGACTAACGACCGAAACCAGATCGTCAGTACGCTTGGGGCCGCTGGCCATCAACTGCGGCGCGAGCTCGGCGAACCGGAGGATTCTCTAACAAAGTTCAATACACCATTGGAACACGAGACGAGCTGGTCCCTGGAAGCCTTACAGGCCCTCAGTCAAGCCCAGCGTCTAAGGGCCGAACAGGGTGATGCGGCCGCACTTCCTCAATACAAACGAGCTGTGGAATTGGATTCTAACTTCGCTGTCCCTGTACCTAAACCTTGCGGGGATGTACTACGACTCTGGTGAAACGTGCCTCGTGATGACGTTACGTGAATAAGGTCTTTAATCTGCGCGATACGCTTGAGCCAGCGTTCTCGATGGTTCGTCGAGGCAGTGTATTACACCCTCACAGGGGACCTGGAGAAAGCCAATGCAACGTATATCCAATGGGAGCAGATCTTTCCCGCGGACGCAGACCCGCATCAGAACCGGTTTCGTCCTGCTTAGCCGACTTGGACAGCTTGAGAAGCTACCGCTGGAAGCTCGCGAAGCGGTACGCCTGCTGCCCAAAATAGAGACCTATGGCAACCTCCTTATGTGGTCGTTGCTCTATCACGAACCGGCTGGAGGAGGCTAAAGTCGTATTTGAGGAGGCAAAGCCGCAAGGGATAGACGGCTGGTCGCTGCGATCAGCGTAGATATCGGCTGGCTTTTCTGGCAGGGCGACAATGGAGCCATGCAAGAGCAGCTTTCTTGGGCGATGGAAAGGCCTGCAAGGAAAAGCATGGGCAATGCTGCAGCAGGGTGACACCGCGATTCATCAGGGCCGCTTCCGGGCTGCGCTTGGATTTGTACTCCGTAGCCGCAGCTTATTCGCATTGGGCTGCCGCGAGCCCTCCTGACGAAGTACTTTCGCACACTGCGCTAGGTGATGCAGAGACTGGCAACCCTGTTCGTGCAAGGCAAGCCGCCGAGCAGGCACTCTCGGCGTCGCCGAACAGCGCCAATAAGCGGAACTGGTTGCATTGATTTTTGCCCGGGCAGGAGCCGTGGACCAGGCAGAGAGCATAGCCGAATCGCTCGATCAGGAATTTCCGCTGAACACTATCGTTGCAGAACTTCGAACTCCCCACCATCCGGGCAGCGATTGAACTGCAGAAGGGCCAACCGCACGAGCTATAGAAATCTTGCAGCCTGCTTTGCCGTATGACTTTGCCTATCCGCGAATCGCTTACGAAATTCTCTATCCTGCATACTTGCGTGGCCTTGCCTATCTCCAGCTCGGCCAAGGACGCGAGGCCGCTGCCGAGTTTCAGAAGATGGTTGACCATCCCGGCCATGGCGGTGGACTTTATAACTGCGCCCCTGTCGCACCTGCAGCTTGGTCGCGCGCAGGCGATGATGGGCGACAAAGATGCCGCGCGCAAGTCGTATCAAGATTTCCTTACCCTCTGGAAAGATGCCGATCCCGACATTCCCATCTACCGCCAAGCCAAGGCTGAGTATGCTCGGCTCAAGTGAGCGTGCAAACTCGGTGCTTCGCCAACAGTTCTTAGACCGCTCCTAGGCTAGGGCCGGAAGCCGTCCACAGGGCAGTTTTTTCGTACATACTTTTATGTATTCTATGTATCATACTTCTATGTATTATATGTATAAGCTAGTGCCTTTTCGCCAATTTACAAGGGCTAAGTCTTTCTATATCAATACACTGCATTTAAGCCGTTTAGATACTATAGCTTGCGACATGAATTGTGCCTAAGTTGTTGATTCTAAGCAGAGCCGAGCTAGCGGGGAGATAATCTCGTCAAACGACCCTGTCTTAACGCATACCACGGCGAAACGGAGCTCCCCCTCCGCTCGGACGGAAGTCCTCGGTCGGGATGACAACCTTGAAGCGATCCGTCAACTCGCTTCGGTCGGGATGACAAACCCTAAAAAGGGCGGCCATTTTAGGCCGCCCGTTATGTCTTGGCTGAAGGCTGATAGCTGACTGCTGACCGCTTCCCTACGCCTGCGCTGGCCGCTCGGGTGAGACGCTGGGCTGCTGGCCGGGGGCC
>CAVTMW010000016.1:0-264511 GCA_963735855.1 uncultured Acidobacteriaceae bacterium | reverse complement strand
AATGGTCGTCGCCTCCGACCATACTTGCGCCGCTCGGCCGAAAAATGACAGGTGACGGCAGATGAAGAAGAAGACCGCAAAGAAAGCTCTCCGCGAAAAAGGCCGGGGCCGCGCGCCCGGCGAAGCGCGCCGTCGCCCGGAAAGCCACGCCGGCCAAAGCCGTCAAGTCAAAAGCGCCGGCGAAGTCTCAGCCAGCCAAGGTTGCTCCAACCCCCGAAGCCGGCGAGAAGCTTACTTTCAACCACGCCATGATCTACGTGAAGGACGTGGACCGCGGGATGCGATTCTACCGCGACTTGATGGGATTCAAGCTGATCGAAGACTTCCGCTACGAAGGCGCGTCGGTGTACGCGCGGCTGCGCGCGCCGGGCGGCGACGGCACCATCGCCCTGCACCTGGCGGGCCCGGGCGTTTCGCTGGCGAGCGAAGGCGTGCGGCTGTACTTCGAAATCCGCGACCTCGACGGCTTCTGCCGCAAGCTCCAGCAAAAAGGCTTCTACATCACCCAGATGCCGCGCATGATGCCGTGGGGCTGGCGGCACGCGTATCTCAACGATCCCGATGGCCACGAGATAAGCTTGTACTGGGCGGGCGAAAACCGCATGCAGAAAACGGTGATGAAGGCCGCCCGAGAAGCCGCCCGGAGTTGAAGTAGAAGTTAATCGCAATGCCTTGGCGCCGCGATCATCCCCTGCCTGGAAAATTTCAGAGGCAACTCTGCCCGGTCGTCAGGCGTATCGGTTTCATTCTGGCGCTCATGCTGGTCTTCGTTTCTGCTCGCGGACAGCTACAGCCAATGCGCGCCTGGACAGAGCGGTTCCGACGGAAAGAGTTGCGGCGCGCCCGCAGACGACAAGCAGAAGTTGCTGCCCGAAGACGGATTCCTCGCCAGCGACAGTTACACCAATCGCTTCTTTGGCTTCTCCATCGAGTTGCCCATCAGCAGCGAAGGACATCGCATCACAATTCCGGTCATGCTGGAGAAGCAGCACGCCTTGCTGGCCATCGGATTTGAGCAGGGAAAGCGCTTCGGCAGAATGGTGATTACCGCCGAGGAATCTCCGAAGGAATTGCCGTGGTACGACGACGTGCAGGCGGAATGTCCCGATGCGCCAGATACCGGTTCCGAACCACGACGGCCTGGCATTCCGAGCTTCATGTTGCACTTTGGGTCCTTCTACGCCAACCAGGCCCACCGCGGAAGCTACCGCATTCACCATTACTGGACGCGGATCAGAAGCTACATCATTCGGGTCGCGGTGGAGTCCAACGATCCGGAGTTCCTGAAGAAGTCCAAGGATGGCCTAAAGAAAGCGCAATTCTACTGCGAGGGAAAAAGCGGCCAACTGATCACGAAGGACGGCAAAGTCTTCGTTCCCCCAGGCGACGCGTACGACGGACCGACAGCCCCGACCTGGCGTGTGGACGCGGCGATTACGAACAAGCCCGGACTTGGCATTCCCGCCGGCGTGGTTCGTGAGGGCGTCTATCAGAACGCAGATCTGGGCCTGCAGTATGAATTTCCCAGCGGCTGGGATTTAGTCCAGGTGGACATCAGCCGGGAGCCTCCGCAGGATGAAAGGGAGCGGCGTGAATACGAATTGCTGCATGCTTGCTCGCGCACCCTTCTGCGCGTGGTGCAGCGCGGGTCAGGCGCTCCCGCGCAAGGCGCGCGGCCATCCATCATCTTGCGAGCGCTGGATCCGGGTTGTCTCGCCATGCGAACACCCTCTTCCGTGGACGACAAGAAGACGGCCGACGAAATCACCGCCGCCCTGGAATTGTTCTCTGAATTTGGCGAGATCAAGTCCAGTCAACTGACTTTTCTCGGGGACAAAGTCTTCGTGATTCTTCACGGCATCATTGGATTGCGGTCGCCCGGAGAGGTCCTTTCCAACCGCATGGCGGACACACTATTTGTCACCCAGCATCGCCAACTGCTCTTGATGTGGTATCTGATGGCGCCCGGCTCAGCAGAATTGGCGGCGATGCCCGCGAGCAGCATTACCTTCGATAACTCGCAGCCGATCACGATTCCGCCAGCCGAAACATCACGATAGGAAATGCTAGCGATACTTTTGCGCCAACGCCCTCTCTTCGGGAGTCATCTGCTGCCAGGTGAGATCGCGGTTTTGCCGCGCCCATTGGCTGTTGGGATCGGCGGCGAGCGCCGAACTAAGCCAGCGATACGTTTCCACATGGCTGCGCGGCACGCAAACTCCGGTGGCGTACATCGAAGCCAGGCGATTGCATGCCCGGACATCTTCGTTGACCGCCGCCGTCTTCAGCAGCACCACAGCCTGGTCGCAGCTGCGCGGCACGCCTTCACCTTTTATGTACATGTCCGCCAGTAGCACCGGAGCGTCAGGATTGCCTTTGGCGGTGGCCTTCCAAAGCCAAGCCGCTTGAGCGGCAGCGTCGCTGGCATGTTTGGCTTTAGCCATCTCGGCTGCGCCCGGGACCGAGCCCGTTGATGACAACCTCCGGCTCCTTGTCTTGCGCGGCGGGCGGAAGTGGCTTGGGCTTTTCCGCAGCAGATAGGGCAGACTGCGCGGCGGGCGATGGAACTGTCGGCTTCGGGCTGTTAGAGACCGAGGGCGGACTCGCGGCAACCGGACCTGGTTTCGGGGATTGGGTCTTTTCCGCTGGACTCTGATTCGGCGGCTGGGACGGCTGTTCGGTTTGGGGCGAGGGAGTAGAGGCGCTGGCGCCAGAATCGGTTGCGGTGCCGGGTTGCTCACTATTGGCGTCCTCTTCGTTGTCGGGCATCCACGCTTGAATCCTTCGCTCGATGATCTCAATTGGACCGTCGTCGGTCTGGTTCCGGTAGGACCTCCATTGCAGCAGGACCACGGCAGCGAACACCGCGGCTGCCGCATAGGCCACCACAATCCGCCAGTTTCCGCTTCGTGGCTCTTTCAATCTGATTCGGGCAGGAGAAGGGACCGGAGGTGCAGGGCTCATTAAGAGATAACGCGGAGGACCTTCGCTGGGCGCGACCGGGGTCGGCTCAAACTCCGGCAGTGCGACCTCATCCAGGAGGGCCGAGGATGGCGGCTCGTCGTGAGCACTTGCCGATTTCGCAGCCTCTACTTCCATCTCATCGAGCACCTCATCCATCCACTGGAAGTGCGGTGCTTCGACCGGAGAGGGTGGTTCCGCGGCTGGAATCGCCAGCTCGTCCGCGAAGGCCAGGACTTCAGAAGACATCGCCGGAAGGTCGCCCGCCGTGGCCGTCTCTTTGGCGCGGCTGGATTGTTCCGCGTGCTCCAGAGTGCCGGCGAAAAGCTCTGGCGTATCTTCAGGAGCCGGGGCGCCGCTCGGAAGCGAGCCGGATTCAGGATGGATATGTTGCTCAGGCGTTTCGAGTAGAAAGGGTTTGAGAGCTTCGTCCGGCCCAGGAGTGACTTCCTGTGAAACAGCCCCGTCAGGACCGGGCTCCGGCTCGCCCGGCGCGCCGTTGGCCGTGTCTTCAGCGTGTGAGCACTGGCTTCCGGGATCGTCAACCGGTGCAGATCGCTCCTCCTCCAGTCGGGGAATTTCGAGGGGGCCGCGCGCGAGGCTCATAGTGCTCTGCGCACCGGGCGTTTCCAGCGGACGATGCGGCAGAGGAGTGCCGCACATGCCGCAGAAATGATACCCGGCCGGGCTGTCATGCCCACAGGCGCTACAAATCACGACGCCTCCTGCTGTCGAGATCATCCTAAATAACGGGGCGTTTCACAATAGGAGCATCCGTCCAGTCACGTGTTCACTGATAGTACAATGCGAGCAACTTCGAAGCTCAAGTTTCGAGAAAAAGGGATTGCCGTGAAGAACCTCAGGCCGAGCAGGAGGAATGTTGTCGTAACCAGAGGGTTGGCGATCCTACTTATCGGATTCGCGTCGTTGAGTGTTTTCGGCCAGGCGTCGCCGGCGCCTGCACCGGCAACCACGGGCGGACTTCCTTCCGGTCCCGGCTGGCATGAGCTGGCTAACACTCAGATGAGGTCGGTTTGCCTGGGCGATGTGCCGGACGGCCAGTACACCGACGCGACCATGACCGCGACCAAGGAATACAGCTTCGACTGCAATCAGCTCATTCCCTGGAGTGGCGGCGCCGCCGATGATGAACACCAGCGCCTGATCGTCTGGGGTGGAGGACACAGCGATTATGCCGGCAATGAAGTTTCGGTGCTGAACTTGAATGGCACACCGGCGTGGGAGAGGTTTACCGGTCCAACCATGCCCGTTCCGTATGTCTGGGATGGCAAGCATTGGGAAGGACTGAAGCCGTACTTTGTTCGCTTGCATGATGGTGGCCGATATCAGCCCGGAGCGAGCCCGTCGTCCCGCCACACCTACAACGGCCTGCAATATGTTCCCTACCAGAACAAGCTGTATTCCTTCGGTGGCTCGGTGGCTAACGGAGGATACCTTTCGCAAGAAACCTGGACCCTCGACATGGGCAACAAGACTTGGACGATGCTTGGTCCACCGTTTTCGCAATCGCCCACTTACCCGACGACGGCCTACAATCCAAGCAACGGCCATATCGTGATGCACGATAAGAGCTGGAGCTTGTTCGACTACGATCCGCACACCAACAAGTGGAAGACCCTGGCTACCGGCGTCCATGTTGACGACGGCACAACCGCGGCGATTGATCCGGTCAACAATCTCTTTGTCGTAGTGGGGGCAGGAGGCACGCACAGTAACACCAGCTTCCCTTCTGTGCCGAAATATCACACCCTGCAGGTGTTCTCGCTCTCCGGCTTGGGCAAAACGCAAACCTGGAACGACAATGGGTGCGATTTGATCTTCCGCAGTGGCGGACTGGCCTGGGACTCGGCGCTTGGATTGATGGTGGGATATCCCGGAGGCGGCAACCAGGTCTTTCTGCTTAACACCGGACCGAAGGACATGGTTACGCCTTTCGGAACGGTGCCCTCCCACCGATGTCTCGACGTTGCAATTAGTACAAAATCATCGCCCGTAAAAGGTATTGACTACCCGCCCGACCCTGAGGGCACGGGACATGAAGGTAACCTTGGGGTCTATGGACGATTCGCTTACTTCCCCTCTCTTGATATATTCGTGTTAGTTAACGACAAAGGCCGGAACGCCTGGATCCTGCGGCTGACGGACAAGAAGAGTGCTCCCTAGTGGTTGTGCCATAGCTCTTCATGATCGGGAAGGTTTGGCAATTTGAGCGCGCCTGAAAGTAGCGGATGAAACCTACCAATGCCATGTCAGTCGATGTAGAGGACTATTTCCAGACCGAGGCCATGTCCGCGGTGGCGCCGCGCACCCGCTGGGACAGCTTTGCGCCGCACGTCGAAGCCAACACAAATGCATTGTTCGAGCTGTTCGCGCAATATCAGGTTCGGGCCACTTTCTTCTTCCTAGGATGGGTGGCAGAGCGCTTTCCGCAGATGGTCCGGCAGGCCCACGAGCTTGGACATGAGGTTGGCTGTCACAGCTATTGGCACCACCCAGTTTTCAGGATGTCCCCGGACGAGTTCGCCCAAGACACCTATCGTGCTCGAAACGTGCTCCAGGATGCGACGGGAGCACCGGTAAGAGGCTACCGGGCCCCGAATTTTTCCATTAATCAGTCGGTGCCTTGGGCCTATCCGATCCTGGAGGAACTGGGGTTCGAGTATGACTCCAGTGTTTACCCCATTCACCACGAACTGTACGGTAATCACCTTGCGCAGCGACATCCGTACCTGGCGGGGGAGAAACTGATCGAGATTCCGGTCGCGACATGGCGGATATTTAAGCAGAACGTGCCGGTCGCGGGAGGCGCTTACCTGCGAATACTTCCTTATGCTCTGATGAGACACGGCATCCGCTCAATCAACAAGAAGGAGAAGACTCCGGCGGTGCTCTACATGCATCCCTGGGAGATCGATGATTCCCAGCCTCGCTTGGCAGTGTCGTGGAAATCACGAATGCGCCAGTACACCGGCCTGGTCGGGATGAAGGCGAAGCTGGAGCGCCTGCTACAAGACCTCGAACTGGCGTCCATCTACGATGCCATATATCTTCCTCTGCGCAACGGCCGGGACCTGGATGCGCCAGCTTTCAGCGCGGTCTCGGCGTAAGCGCGTACGGATCCGCGGTGAATTCCTAGAGCGTTACCAGGTGAATTATCTTGAGCGGGGGGATGGGCCGGTTCTGGCCACGGCACCCAGGTTCGTTAGTTAGCGCGCTTGGGCGGACAATACTCGCCAATCCCTGCGCTGCGGATCTTGTACAGCAACGCCCGGTAGCTGATGTTCAACATTTGCGCGGCCTTCCTGCGGTTCCAGTTGTTAAGATGCAGGACCCTCAAAATGGCTTGGGTCTCAACCTCGCGCACAAGCTGTTGGGTGCGGGCTTTCAAGGGAAGGCTGCGGTGCGTGGGGAGCTCCGTGGGAGGAAAGGCGAAGGAGCGTCGAGCGATGTCCTCTGCGATCGACTCCGGACTGCCCATCACGACATATCGCCGAAGCACGTTTTCCAGCTCTCTGATATTCCCCGGCCAACGATACTGCTGAAGGCGCCGGCACATCGCCGGCGACAAAGGCCAGGCTTCAGCGGCAAACATTTCGTTGAACAGCGCTACCAGATAGGCTGCGATCGATGGAATGTCCTCCGACCGCTCCCGCAGCTCCGGAACACGGAAGCTGGCGCCGTCGATCCGATGAAACAGGTCCAGACGGAACCTTCCGTTGGCAGTTTCGTCTTTAAGGCTTCGGCAGGCGATACAAATGATGCGCGTGTCTATCTTGAGCTCGCGCTCTCCTCCGATGCGCGTAAAGGTGCCGTCTTGCAGTAACTGCAGAAGCTTGGCCTGAATCGTGACATCCAGCTCGGCGATGTGGTCCAACAACAATGTCCCGGTGTCGGCTTGTTCCACCAAGCCGGGCTTGGTGGAGTAGGCGCCGGTGAATGCACCCTCTTCGTAGCCGAACAACTCGGCTTCCAGTAGTGACGCGGGAATGGCAGCACAGCTGATTTTTACAAAGGGTCCGCTCTCTCGCGGGGAATGCCGGTGTATGTAATTGGCCAGGACCTCTTTGCCGGTTCCGGTCTCGCCGTAGATAAGAACAGGAAGCTGTACTTCGGCTATCCGTTCGACCGCCTGCTGGAGGGTCCGCATGACCTCCGAGTGACCGAAGATGATGTGATCGGGAGGCACCGTCTGAGCGCAGCCGTCTGACTTCGTCTTCTCCATTACGCTCATAGTGGGCAAGGTGCGAACACCGACCTCCAGGAGGGTTGGAGCACGACGCAAACCAAAGTACGGCTGATCGTCAAATGAGTTCTTAGTCAGGGCAAGTAAGCACTTTTGAGCTGGGTTTCAGACAATTTCCGCAGTTGGAGTGCAGGGTAGGGGCCGAGGAAAATATTTCTTTCGGACAAATGTGCTCACTTCTGGTCATTCACATTCCAGTTATGAAACGATTTTTTTCTTTTCGAAGCATCTGAAGCAGGATATAGTTGGCTTTGCGCTTTGGTGGGATAGTATGGCATTTAAGTGTTGTTAGCGACGAAATTTGGGAAAAGATTTGCTAGATGGTTTTCCCTCAAGTGTGAAAGAATGGCCCATTTGCACCATGCACTTTCGGGCCTAGAACGCTTGAAATTAAAGATTTATTCATCCATCTCTGCCCATTGCATGTTATAGTGGCACCGATGTGAAGGACTTTACATTTTATTCTTGACACGTGCGAAGAAATGGCTTATTACAGCACAACGTCATAGTTGCGCTCCCCGAACGAACCGGTTGTGCCGTGGTTACCAGGGGTAGGAACATCAGCCTTCCGAGGCGCAACGATAGATGTTCGTACTTGATTGAGAACTAAGACGGTTACGTCGAGTTGCTCGGCGCTTGGGGAGGAGGACGTCAGTGGCCGCTACATCCAGACCGAGTCCGCTCCCGCTCATACTTGTGGTCAATCACCGGCCACTGGTACTGAAGCACTTTACCGTTGCTCTCGACATGGGGGGCTACCAGGTAGAGACTGCTGCTTCGGCGCAAGCAGCACTTGAGCGACTGCAGCGCCCTCCTGTGCCGAACCTGGTCCTGATGGACGTCGCAATGCCCGGCGCAGGTGGACTGGAGACTTTACAACGCGCTCGTAATCTGCATCCCGATCTGAAAGTCGTGATGCTGGGGGCTGATAGACGACACGCGGAGCGCAGCGCAGGCGGTTCGTATGGGTGCGGTTGACTACCTGCCGGAGCCGTTCCATGAATCTGAGTTGAAATCGGTCCTAACTCAACACCTATTACCCACCGACGGCGTGCCCGATCCTGTGGAGGATGCGGAAACTACCGTAATCAACCTTCCCGAGGGGGCTTGCTTTGTCTGCGGAAGTGCGGCCATGAGGCGGATTCACGCCCAGGCGGCCACCATCGCGAAGTTTGACATGCCGGTGCTAATGCTGGGGGAAAGCGGTACCGGCAAAGAGGTCATTTCCTTACTCATCCATCAACTCTCGCCCCGCGCCAATTTTCCATTTCTAAAGGTCAACTGCGCGGCCGTTCCGGCGGAGCTGCTGGAGAGTGAGCTATTCGGCTATGAGGTCGGCGCATTCACCGGTGCTACCAAGTCGAAACCGGGCAAGTTCGAGCTTTGCGAGCAGGGCACCATCCTGCTCGACGAAATCGGGGAAATGCCACCTGCGCTGCAGGCTAAGTTGCTTCATTTTCTGCAGGACCACAGATTTTCGCGGCTGGGCAGCCGTACCACAACCAAGGCTGACGTCCGAATCCTGGCGGCCACCAACATCAGGGTTGAAGAGGCGCTGGCGTCGAAGATGTTGCGTGAGGACCTGTACTACCGTTTGAGCGGGTTTACTCTTCAGATTCCCCCTCTGCGGGAGAGGAAAAGAGAGATTCCGGTGCTGCTGGAGCACTTCATGCAGCGCAATGCAGCCCAGTTTTCCAGCCCGGCGCGCAAGTTCAGTCCGAGGCTGATCCAGGCCTGTTTGAGTTACTCGTGGCCAGGGAATCTGCGCCAGCTGGAGAACTTCGTGCGACGCTATCTGGTTCTCGGCGATGAAGATCTGGCATTGTCGGAACTTCGTGTCAGCCATCGGGGCAACGGCGAGTTACGGCAACCCGAGCTGGGTGGCCTGAAGCTTCTGGCTCGTGGCGTGAAGAAAGAAGCTGAGGCGGCGGCTATCGCGCATGCTCTCGAGCAGACCAACTGGCATCGGCAAAAGGCCGCGGTTTTGCTGAAGATTAGCTACAAGGCACTGCTTTACAAGATCAAGCAGTACGATCTGCATCCTCCTGTGTCCGACTGACAAAACTGGGTCCAATTCAAACCCCATTAGCCCGATGCCACGCCTTTGGCCGGACTTCTGAGCACGGCATACTTGGGTTACCAGGGTGTTACCTTAGTACGGTTTTGCGGTGCTAGGTTTTGCTTGACGGATTGTAGTTCCCCCACATAGCATTCCGGGGCATGATAGGGTCTCATTGGAGTTCCGTCCCTCGTTCGCGAGGACGCCAAACTCCCTGGGCCATTCGATTTCTGGTTTTAGGCTTTCTATTCCTCATTGCAAGTTTCTCCTCGGCGCAGACATTTCAACAGGGATTCGACTTCCGCAACACTTCAACCTTCGTGACAGATCCTTCGGGTGATACCTACGTTCTGCCTACCACCAAATACCCAACTCTTGTGAACGGGGTAAGTTTTGGCTGGGTGAACACCTACCTGGTGCAAGGAAGGGACCGCGGTGCGAAGCTCGACCCGCGGTTAGCGGGGGTCAACCTCATCACCAACGGCTCACCGGCGACGTTTTATGTAGACCTGCCGTCGCCTGGGACGTACAACGTGTCGCTGGCATTGGGCGATGCCGGATACCAGGAATGTTGGGTGCAGTGTCAGATTCAGTTCCTGGATGGCAGCACGGTGGTGGCTAAGTTGACCGAGGGAACGACCAACCTCGGTTACTTCTACGACGCTATCGGGAACAACTGGTCCGCTGCTGCTTGGCCGGGCAGTAACGTCAGCCAGCAGGTAACGCTGAGCGGCACGCGACTCACCGTGGTAGTCGGAACCAATCAGGCTACCGGAGACATGACGCCAATCGCCTTCCTCGGAGTGTCGCAAGGTTCTGGCTCGCCGAACTTTACGATGTCGTCTTCGCCGGCTTCACTCAGCATCCCGCAAGGGAATCAGGGAACGTCGACTATCACCACGACCATCAGTGGAGGCTTCAACAGCGCGATCAGCTCTCTCAGCCTCGGGCGTGCCGTCAGGCACGACCGTTAGTTTTAATCCCAACCCCATACCAGCGCCAGGGGCTGGCAGCTCGACCATGACCATCACAGTGGGCGGCAGCACCCCGGTGGGGAGCTATCCCATTACGGTTAAAGGCAACGGAGGAGGCATCCAGCAAAACACGACGGTCACGCTGACGGTGACAGCGCAACAGCAGCCGAACTTCACGATCTCAGCCTCGCCGGCCTCGCTCAGCATCCCGCAAGGGAATCAGGGAACGTCGACCATCACCACGACCATCAGCGGAGGCTTCAACAGCGCGATCAGTTCTGTCGGCCTCGGGCGTGCCGTCAGGCACGACTGTGAGTTTCAATCCCAACCCGATACCTGCGCCGGGAGCGGGCAGCTCGACTATGACCATCACGGTGGGCGGGGGCACGCCGGTGGGGAGCTATCCCATTACGGTGACAGGCAACGGCGGAGGCATCCAGCAAAACACGACGGTCACGCTGACGGTGACAGCGCAACAGCAGCCGAACTTCACGATCTCAGCCTCGCCAGCCTCGCTCAGCATCCCGCAAGGGAATCAGGGAACATCGACCATCACCACGACCATCAGCGGAGGCTTCAACAGCGCGATCGCTCTCTCGGCCTCGGGTGTGCCGTCAGGCACGACTGTGAGTTTCAATCCCAACCCGATACCTGCGCCGGGAGCGGGCAGCTCGACTATGACCATCACGGTGGGCGGGGGCACGCCGGTGGGGAGCTATCCCATTACGGTGACAGGCAACGGCGGAGGCATCCAGCAAAACACCACGGTCACGCTGACGGTTACGGCGGTCAGCGGTTGGCAACAGGGGTTCGACTTCCGCAACACAGCGGCTTTCGTGACCGATCCCCCGGGTGATACCGACGTACTCGCCACTACGGCCTATCCGACCAAAGGGAACGGAGTCACATACGGCTGGGTGAAGAACTTACTGGTACAAGCTCGCGACCGCAATAACAAGCTGGATCCCCGACTGGCAGGAATCAACTTTGCGAACAATGGTTCGCCGGCAACCTTCAACGTGGATTTGCCGTCGCCTGGTACTTACAACCTGTCGCTGGCCCTAGGGGATGCCGGCTACCAGGCGTGCTGGGTGCAGTGCCAGATTCAGTTCCTGGATGGAGATACGGTGTTGGCTACCGTAGCTGTGGGATCCACCAACCAGGCCTATTTCTACGATGCGAAGCGGAATAACTGGTCAGCCGCTGCGTGGCCGGGTAGCAACCTCAGCCAGCAGGTGACACTGACCGGTTCGCAACTGACGATGATAGTGGGGACGAGCAACGCGACCGGAGACGCTACTCCGATCGCCTTTCTCGGCATAGCACAAAGCGCTCCCTCGCCGCAGTTCACGATTTCGGCGGCGCCCGCCTCGCTTACTATCGCACAGGGCAATCAGGGAAAGTCCACGATCACGACGATCGTCAGTGGTGGATTTAACAGCGCTATCACGCTTTCGGCCTCGGGCGCGCCCGCAGGCGCCACCGTTAGTTTCAATCCGAACCCAATTCCAGCGCCGGGTTCTGGGACTTCTGCCATGACCGTCATGGTTGGCGCCAACACCCCGGTGGGAACTTATCCCATTACGGTGACGGGTAGCGGCGGAGGGATCAAGCAAACCACTACCGTTACTCTAACGGTGACTGCAACCATACAGCCGGACTTCGTTCTGTCGGTTTCGCCTCCGGCATTGAGCGTGGCGCAAGGATCCGCAGGGAATGCAACCGCAACGACAACAATCATGGGGGGCTTCAACAGCTCGATCACTTTGTCAGCATCCGGAATGCCCGCGGGCACGACCCTGAGCTTCAACCCGCAGATAATTCCTGCACCCGGCGCGGGTAGCTCGACAATTACCATTACCGTGGCAGCGAACACGCCGTTGGGCACCTATCCCATTACCGTGACGGGCAAGGGCGGGGGTACGCAGCACACCGCTACCTTGACTCTGATGGTGATTTCGACGGTGTGGCAGCAGGGGTTTGATTTCCGGGCCTCGGCAGGACTCGTAACCGATCCTCCGGGCGACACCTACGTCATATACTCGACGGTTTACCCGACGACGGGCACGCTTACCACCTACGGCTGGTCGTACACGGCTAACTTTGTAACTCGCGATCGAAACAACTCGATTGACCCGCGTCTGGCCGGAGTTAACTATGTCACTAACGGCTCGCCGCAAGCCTTTTATGTGGACCTGCCGGCGCCCGGCACCTACAACGTGGCGCTAGCCATGGGCGACGCCGGCAACCCGCAATGCACCGTACGGTGTCAAATCCAGTTCCTCGATGGAGAGAACGTACTCGCCACTTTGAACACCGGCCCCACGAACTTGGGCTACTTCTACGATATGCAAGGAAATAACTGGTCGGAATCGCAGTGGCCTGCGATGAATGTCAGCCAGCAACTGACGCTGACCGGGACGCAGTTGACCGTGCTGCTGGGAACCAGTCAATACACTGGGGACAACACCCCGATTGCATATTTGGGACTCACCCAGGTATCGACCGGCCCAACCTTCGCGCTGCAGGCGCCGACTTCCGTCAGTGTCGGCCAGGGTGAGTATTCAACGGCCGACGTGTTCACGGTGCTGATCGGAGGCTTCAATCACGCCATCAACCTGTCGGCCACGGGAGCTCCGGCGGGGGCGACAGTCACCTTTAGCCCGGGCACCATCCCCGCTCCGGGAGCTGGTACGTCAATCATGACGGTCAGTGTCCCGAAAAATACGCCGTTGGGGAACTATCCTTTGACCGTCACAGCGAAGGGCGGCGGCATCGTCCAGAACGTTACGGTTGTGCTGGCAGTTACGGTGGCGGCGCCTCCATCGTTCACTTTGACTGTTCCGAGCGCTGTGAGCACTGGACCGGGAGGACAGACGACTGGAGCCGTTCTGACCACAGTTTCGAACGGATTCAACAGCGCGGTTAGCTTGTCAGCCTCAGGGGCGCCGAGCGGCACAACCGTGAGCTTCAGTCCGGCCACCATTCCTGCGCCAGGGTCGGGGAGTTCAATCATGACGGTGACAGTGCCGGGGAACGCGGCGTTCGGCAGCTATCCCGTCACCGTGAACGCCACCAGTGGGCAGGGCAACCAGACAGCCACCACAACCCTGACCATCTCCGGATCGGGCAATGTCAATCTCCCGGCGGGCATCGGGTGGGTACAGCTCGGTGACGAAACCGACTTCTGTAACGCCAATCCAGGCTACTCGTACTACAACCCTGAGGTTGGAGAGGTGGACATTTTCGATTTCCTGGGTGCCTGCATTGGCGGGCAAATGGTTGCTTATAGCGGCGGCGCTGCTGATACCACCAACGACCGCTACTTCCTCTGGACGTCGGGTCATGACAACTACCAGGGGAACGAAATGTACGTTTTGAACCTGCAGGGACTGGGTCCTACGGTTGCGCGAATAACCGATCCGGACTGGACGGTTGACAACGCAGATGTTCCGCCCGACTGCGCCTGCCGCGGTACCAACAACTGTGGCCAGGGACTCTGGCATGACGGGGCTGGCCACCTGGTAAGCAATCCTTATCTGGAGTCGGGTTACAATGGACCGCTGTTTGAATCCACTCCAGCGCCGGATGGGACGCGTGGGCAGCCCACCTGCGGTTACGGCGCGAGATTTACTCCGAACGCACGGGAAATCTATGGTGGGATGGTTTATAACCCGCCTGCTAACCGGCTGTATGCGTGGGGTGGCGCTCCGGCGGCCAATCCAACCGGCTTGATGTATAGCAATTGGGCCCTGGATCTGAACCAGAATCCAGCCCAGTGGACGCGCCTCAAGAACAACTCCTATCAATGGTATACCGCTGCGGTTTTTGACTACACCGTCGGTCATTCGACCAGCGGATACGATCTGGTGTTCGATGAGAGCAAGACTCTTTATGCTTACAACCCTGCCACCGACACTTATACCGTGTTGTCGAATAGCCTTCCTTACATCGGGTATAACGTCAACCTTGATCTTGATCCGGTTCATCACTATCTGGTGATGGAGAATGGCGACGCCTACGGAGGCTATCACCTGAGGATCGTCAACATTGACAGTTGTAACGGCAAAAATTGCAGCGTAACCAACCTTGACGCCGTAGCATCGTGCAAGGGCGCTCTTGGATACTGGGCGGGTATCACGTGGGACTCCAATCGCGATGTCATGGCCCTGTTCCCATCCTCGACGAACTGCAGCGGAGCCGGATGCACTCCGCCCTTTAACACCGTTTATCTTTTGAACCCGGACCCGAGTAATCCAGTCACCATCACGTATCAGGGCAAGCAACAAACCATTCAACCGCAGCAATGCTTTGCCGCGAGCTACGGACCAAATCCTCCTATGTCGTTTGGCCCTGGAGTTTACAGTCGCTTCAAGTACTATCCCAACGAGGATGTTTACCTTTACATCCCCAACCCCACGAATCCCTGGATACTCAGGCTTGAGCCGTAGATGTGAAGCCTTTTGCCTAAGGCACGAGCCGATGCGGTCCGGACCGCCTAGCGCTCCACGAGATAGTCGTTTACCATCAATCGGTTACGTTGTTGGCCCTCTCCTTGCAAGAATCCGGAGGAATGGGGCTACCTTGGCGCGGAATTGGTGACAATCGGTGCTAACGAGACTGTTGAGTCCATTCAAAGAGTTCGGCTGGTTTGCCGGCTTGATTTATGCCATTGACCGGCTCCTGCAACGATTGTCCCCCAGCCTGCGGCTGTACTTTTACGAACTCCTTGTCCAACCGATTCCGGACGAGCCGTTGCTTCCGAGTCGCCTGGCAAAAGGGTTGGAGATGCGTGAGATCCCGGAAGGCGCCCCGGAGATTGCGCTTATGCCCGCCCGGCCTGACATCAAAGAGTCGCGATTTCGACAAAATGCGATCTGCCTGGGCGCGTATCAGAAGAACCAGTTTATTGGGCATATCTGGTTCTGTTTCCACGCTTACGAGGAAGATGAGGTTCGGTGCACGTTCGTTTTGCCGGAAGGGGAGCAGGCGGTTTTTGATTTTGACCTTTTTCTCTTTCCGGAGCACCGCATGGGTCTCGGCTTTATCGGAATCTGGAATGGAGCGAACGAATTTCTGCGCAACCGGGGAGTCAAGTGCTCCTTCAGCCGGCTCACGCGCTTCAACCTCGCTTCCCGCCGGGCCCATTTGCAACTCGGTGCGCGGTGCGTAGGACGCGTTTTTGTGCTGCGGATGTGGCCCGTGGAATTCATGATCGCGACGGTTCCACCCTTTGCCCACGTTTCGTTCGGAAAGCACGACCGTGTGCGTTTGAAGTTACGACAAGATGCTTGCTCTCCAGCACAGCTGCCGGCGGCTGGCGGCTTTGCACGCCGGCTGGAGGCTAACCTTAAGGGGCGGCCGTAGGCGGGTGACACACGATATGGCAAGTCTGGAACATTAGCGAACGGACGAAGGTCCAGAAGCGTTGTCCAGTCTGGGAAAGCGGAAACGATCGTTATGACAGACTTAGAGATTCTTCGTGACTACATCAGGAACGAAACAGGATACGAAGGAGATCTTGATCCCGATCTCGACTTGCTGGAAAAGCAAATCCTGGATTCCTTCAGCATTGTGCAGTGGGCGCTCTTCATTCAGGAGCGTTTTCGGATCGAGCTTGAAGCTGAGGAATTGGTACGCGATAATCTCTCCAGCTTGGCCAAGGTGATGGCATTGATAGACAGCAAGAGGTCCGCCGGCGTGGGGCAAGGCGAAATGCCGAACTGAATCCGCTGGCGTGCTTTTCAGCGAACGTTTGCGCCCTGAATTTCAGCGGTTGTGGCGGTCCCCAGCTCGTGAAGATCGTAGGAGAAGATACGATGCCCAGTTCGATTCCCAGGTTTCTGTGTGAGGTTGCTGATCGGCTTCCCGACAAGGTTGCCATGGTCTGCAAGACGCGGTCGGCGACATTCTCGCAGCTCCATCAGGAAGCGCTGGCGACGGCGGAATGCCTGCGCGAGATAGGCGTGGAGGCGGGCGATCGCGTTGGCATCTGCATGGAAAAGACTCTGGACCAGGTCTCCGTCATCCTGGGAGTCCTCTTCGCCAATGCGGTTGTGGTCCCGATCCTGCCGCGGCTCAAAGAGTCCAACATCCGGCACATCATCGAGAACTCCGGCATGGTGGCTCTGGTTACCGACTCCGACAGGATGAATGAGGTGGTGGATTTTGCTGCGACCACCAAGCTGATCGTTGGTCATGGGGACCTGGACCGTGACTGGCCCAATCTTCCCTACATGCGCCGTTTCATCCGGCCCAAGATGTTCTTCGACCGCATCGGCGCCGATAATGCCGCCATCATCTACTCCTCCGGTTCTACCGGACGTCCCAAGGGGATTCTGATCTCGCACCGTAATCTGGCGGACGGGACCGACATTGTGGCGGAGTATCTGGGCACGAACCAGGACGACCGAATTTGCAGCGTGCTGTCGTTCAACTTTGACTATGGGTTGAACCAGATCTGGCAGACGCTTCGCAAGGGTGCCACACTCTACCTGCACAATCTGGCCCTGCCTAACGATTTGTTTGCGCTTTTGGCGGCGGAAAAGATCACCGCGCTTCCGGTCATGCCGGTGATCATCACCAAGATGTTCGACCGGCGGCTAAAGCTGGCGACCGGGTCTTACGATTTTTCGTCTCTGCGCTATGTATGCTCGACCGGTGGCCGGTTGTCGGACGACATGCTCCACGATCTCAAGACCACCTTTCCCGAGTGCCAAGATCTACTCGATGTTCGGCTTGACGGAAGCCTTTCGCTCCACCTATCTCGATCCCTCGAAGATTGATTCGCATCCAACTTCCATCGGCAAGGCCATCCCCGACTGTCAGGTATTCGTGCTCGATGAAAAGGGCGACGAGTGTCCGCCCAATGTCGTTGGTGAACTCGTGCATCGCGGGGCGACGGTCACCAAGGGGTACTGGCGCGATCCGGAGAACACCGCGAAAGTCTTTCGCTCCCATCCCAGGTTTCCGGGTGAGACGCTGGTCTTCAGCGGAGATAAGGTCAGGCGGGACGAGGAGGGCTATCTGTACTTTGTGGCCCGGGGCGACGAGATGATCAAGACCAAGGGCTTCCGCGTCAGTCCTACCGAGGTGGAGGCGGAAGTCGTTCGTCATCCAGAAATCGTCGATGCGGTGGCGTTCGCCGTTCCCAACATCGCAGTCGGTGAGGATGTGGGCTGCGCTTATACGACGGTCACCCGGCGGCCTCTTCCCGAGCACCTTCTGAAGCAGTACCTGAAGACCAACCTTCCCAACCATATGGTGCCGGCCTACCTGATACACTTTGAGGGCTTTCCGATCACAGGCAATGCCGGGAAACTGGACCGAAAAGCCATTAAACAAGCGGCTTTCGAGCGACTCGGCACGCAGCAACCGGCGGTAGAGTCCGGTTCGGTCCAAGTCTGACGGGTGGGGAAGTGAGCGCTTATCGAGGGCGAGTCGTCATTGGTGTCATTGGGGACGACATCCACATCGTCGGCAATCGAATTATGCAGCTGGCGCTGGAGGAATCCGGATTTCAGGTCTTCAACCTGCGTGCCCGTAACCGTCCCGAGGAGTTCTGCCAGGCTGCGCTTGAGGTTAACGCCGACGCGGTGTTTGTTTCTTCCCTGAACGGAGAAGGGGAGTACTGGTGCGCGGACGTTCGCGGCCTGTTTCGCAAAGCTGGTCTGGAGCATGTTCTGCTCTACGTCGGCGGGAACATCGTGGTAGGGAAACGTTCCAAGGATGAAGTCATAAGGCTGTTCAAGCAGTTTGGATTCGATCGTGTGTACCATCAGGAACCCGATATCAGCGTCGCTATAGCCGATCTGCAGGAGGATCTGAAACATGGCGCGGCCCAGCGCGCAGTCAAGGCTCACCAGCATTGAGAGGTATCGGGGGCAGGTACTTTCTCATCCGCTGGCACGAGGTATTTCGCCGGATGAGGTCCGCGATCACCTCGCCCAAGTGCCGCGCCAGCGCTTTCCTCGCGTTGCCTACGCTAACCGGGGTCCAGCCCCGTGCATTCAGCCGCGTGGCGGAGTTCCCTTGTTCGAAGACCAGCTTGACTTGACGCGCCAATTGAGCGAAGCCGGCGCGGACTTCATTCCTCTGACCATCGACAGCTACACCCGCCACAACCAATACGACACCGCCACCCAACTCCTGCATCGCAGCGAGGAGGAGGGCAAGAGTTACCTGAATGGCTATCCGTTGATAAGCCACGGGTATGAACTGACCCGGCAGTTGTATTGCGATTTGGAGAAGCCGGTCAGTCTGCGTCACGGCACGCCCGATGCCCGGCTGTTGGCGGAAGTCGCAATGGCGTCCGGCATCGCGGAGATCGAAGGCGGAGCCATCTGTTACTGCCTGCCGTACTCCGAGGGTTTTCCGCTGGATCGATGCCTTTTGTACTGGCAATACGTCGATCGCGTGTGCGCCGTCAATTCCACCGAGGACCTGCCCATTCACCGCGAGAGCTTCGGTCCGCTGACCGCGACGCTGGTGCCGCCTGCGGTGGTCATCGCGATTGAGATCATAGAGGCCTTGCTGGCAGCGGAGCAGGGTGTCACTTCGTTTGCCGTTAGCTTTGGGCAAACCGGCTCCATGATCCAGGATATTGCGACGGCAACTGTGCTGCGAGAACTTACCCGCTACTATCTTGATCTGTTCGGATTCGGCTCGGTGCAGAGCTACCTTGTCTACCATCAGTGGATGGGACAGTTTCCGGCGGAGCGCGAGCGGGCGGCCGCCCTGATTGCCGGCTCGGCCATCATCGCCAGCATGATCTCGGCTGACAAGATTGTGGTAAAGACGGTGGACGAAGCGCTCGGCGTGCCGCGTCCCGAAATTAATGCCGAAGCCTGCGACACAGTTCGGTACCTTCTGCGCACCTTCCGGTCAGCCGAGACGGTCACCTCGCCCATGATCGAACGCGAGACCGCGCTGATTCGATCGGAGACCACGAGCATCCTCGATGCAATCTTCGATATCTCGGGCAGCAGCTTTCTGGGAGAGTGTTTTCCGCGCCTTCCAAGTAGGTTATCTCGACGTGCCTTTCTCGCCCCATGTGGACAATGCAAACAAGCTGCTGTCGGTGCGGGATGCCAATGGTTCGATCCGGATTGCAGACGCTGCCGCCGTGCCGATTTCAGAACGAGGATGCGCGGCTCGAGAGGGAGCTGCTGGAATCGAGAGAAGACCGCGCGGACAAAACCTACCGGCAGATGCTGACCGACATCAGGCTCATGGTGTGACCTTGGATCCGAACCCCCATCCATCTCCAGCTCGCGTCGCGGTTGACATCGGATCAACCGTGGTCAAGGTTGCGCAGGTGGGCGAAGACGACAATCTGATTTCACAGCAGTTTTACCCCCGGGACTTCGAGGCGGGTATTGTCCGGCAAGTGGAGTCCCTGCTGGGTTCTCTCGGCGTCTCTCCCGACCGCTCCGACGTTCTGGTCTGTTCCTCGGCCAACGGCGGCTTGCGGGTTGGAATCGTATGCCTCACCCAGCGCTTCAGCGGTGCGGTGCTTCGCGATCAAGTGCTTTTGGCCGGGGCGAACCCGGTGTTCGTTCGCGATTTCGACGAGGACGGCGGCAACCCAAGCTATCGTGGACATATTGCTGGTTGGAGGTGGTATCGATTGCGGCGACGCCGCGCCGCTGGAGGAGCAGGCTCCGGCGCTTTGATCCCGAGAACTATCGCTATGGAGCTCTGCTCTTTGCCGGCAACAAATATCTTGCCGACTTGTTTTGTCAGCGCTTCCCATCCGCGTCAGTGATCGCGAACCCCTTAGCCGAAGAACTTGTAAGCCGGACGCACCCCGTATTTGAGGCGGTTCGCCGGGCCTACCTCGACGACCTTATCTACAAGGAGGGCGTAAGCGAGCTGCGGGCCAACTTGTCCGGCGGCGTAAGGCCCACCCCGGAAGTGGTAAACCTCGGATTCCAACGCGCGGTGCTGAACCGCTCGAACATCGGGGTCATCGCTCCTTGCGTGCTGCTCGACATCGGCGGAGCTACAACGGACCTGCACTACACCGTGGAGATCATCAAGGAGAACGGGGCAGCCCATCCGCACTCGGCGGGATGTTCGGTGGCGCGCTACGTATTTGCTGATCTGGGTATTGTGGCTTCGCGTGAAAGCCTGCTGCTCCAATTGAGGAGCCATCCGCGCCTCTATGAATTCCTGAGCGAGGTTGTTCCCGGAGATGTAACCGAGACGTACCAACTCTTTCGCGAAGGGGAGTATCAGCCTTCTCCAGAGTTGCTCGCGTACGGGTGCTTGTTTGTCGCGCTCGATCGTTTTGCCCAGGGGCGCGGACCGGGGCTGCCGATCGGCGATCTCGCCCGGATCTCGCAAGTGATTCTTACCGGCGGCGGTGCGCAAGCGCTCTCGGAGCAGATATCGTGTCGCGAGTGGTGGGCCTGGTGGCATCCGCGAAGAGCAGCAAGCCGGTCATTCTAATCGACCGGAGATATCAAATCTGGGTGGAAGGCATCACCTTGTCCGAGCAGCCCGTCGCAGCGGCGAGTGTCTAAGCAGCAATCCCGGCTTCCCATGAAATCAAACAGCGAAAAAGGATGGCATAAAATCTCTCTCGCCGAGCTGCATTCCCTCGCGGACCGCTATGGCACGCCGTACTTTCTATACGACGTCGATGACATCGCGCGCCGCATCGAGTTGGTGCGGGAATCGCTTGCCGGACTCGTCAAGGTTTACTACGCCGTTAAGGCCAATCCGAATCTTGAGCTTGTTGCGGAGGTTGCGCCCAGTCGCAGACGGTCTCGATATCTCGTCCGGTGGCGAATTGGAGCAGGCCTCCTTAGCGGGGTATGACCCGGCGAACGTCAGCTTTGCCGGTCCCGCCAAGACGACCAGTGAGCTGACCGCGTCAATTCAGAATGGGGTCGGGTGCATCAGCATCGAGTCCCTGCGGGAGTTGTTGGAGTGTGTCACGCATATCCCGGCAACTCGGCCGGAAAGCGAACATCGTGGTGCGCATTAACCCGCAGCAACTCAATCGCTCCTTCGCGATGAAGATGGGCGGAAAGGCCGCACAGTTCGGCATCGACGAAGAAGAACTCGCTCCGTTGCTTGAGCACGTAGTCGTCCAACTCTGAGACCCTGGAATTTCAGGGGATTCACATCTATGCGGGCAGCCAATGCTTCGATCCTGCCGGTGTGATCGCCGGAGTACAGAATTGCCTGGAAATCGTCAGCCGGATCGAGTCCAGCACCAGCCTGCTCTGCAGGACCATAAATCTGGGCGGAGGGTTCGGCGCTTCTCACACCGAGGAAGGTCGCGAGCTGGACGTCGCAGCTCTCGCCAAGGATCTCCTTCCCATCCTGCGTGAGTTTCGGAGCTCCTCCAAGACGGAACGCAAGATTATCTTCGAGCTGGGCCGGTTCTTGACGGCCGACGCGGGCATCTACGTCGCCCGAGTCATCGGTAGCAAGGAGTCACGGGGAAAGACTTTCTTCATGGTGGATGGCGGCCTGCATCACCATCTCGCGGCTGCGGGAAGTTTCGGGGCCGCATTTCGCACCAATTTCTTACTGCGCAATCTGTCCCGGCCTGCTGCCGAAAAGATACGCTGCAGCATCGCAGGTCCATCCTGCAATCCGACCGACCTGTTGGGAATCGATGTCGAGCTGCCCAGGCCCGAGATCGGCGACCTTATCGCCGTGTTGAAGTCCGGCAGCTACGGATTCACCGCGAGTCCGCTGCTCTTTCTCGGACGGCAGACACCCGCTGAACTGCTTTCCCATAACGGCGAGGTAATCCTCGGAAGACGCCCGCGAACCATTGTGGATTTCAATTAACGCGGTTCCAAGTGGCACTATAGACGTTGTGTTCCGGTGGAAGAAATGTTGTGTTCCGGTGGAGCACGGGCTTTAGCCCGGTGAATAGGTCGCCCTTCACTTCCGGGCTTTAGCCCGGGCGCTTGAAAGCGGGGCTGAAAGCCCCATTGCTTTCCTGCCTCAACTCGCCGGGCTGAAGCCCCGCGCTTCCACCGGGATCGAATCCGCTCTGCCTCACAAGACTGCTCGAATCACGGTGCCACCATGCCGTTCATACACTCAGCCAGCCGCTGCGCTTGAGCTCGGCGGCTGTAGGCATTGCTGGTCTTTGGCAGAGGATGAGTCCCGCTTCGTACGCTTCGGAAGAAGCTGGGCAGCGCAGAATGAATCGCATCCTCGTCGGCTATGTCCACGATGGTTGCGCCTCCGGCTTCGTTCAGCAGCCCGGCGGTGTCGCCGCTGTGGGTGGTCAGCGCGAGGATCGGCTTGTTCAAGCGGAGGTATTCGTACGCCTTCGCCGGAATCTGATGGTCGCAGCAGGCCGCCTGCAGCAGCAGAAGGCTGTCCGCATCGGCAGCATCCTGCAGAGAAGCGCGGTAGGGAAGAGCGGGCAGGAAGTGAACCAGGTCCTGAATCCCGAGCTCATCGACGTCCTTTTGAAACTGGGCTTCCGAGCCGCAGGCCCTGAGTTCGATCGAAACATTTTCCGAGCTGATCTGACCTTCCGCCTTCAATCGGGCCAGCGCACGGAAAAACGAGCTCGGATCGCGCTCCCAGGGATAAATCAGCCCCGAATGCAGCAGTCGGATCCTGTGATGAACGGTATGTGTGCGGAACCAAGCCTTCGAAGTCCGCTTCGTCGTATCCATTGGGCAGGAGCAGGCACTGATCGGGACGGAGAGCTGGATAGCGATCGAGGTACATGCGAACCGCAGCGGGCGCGGTAAAAATAAAACGCGATCCATGCTGAATTGCCTTGCGCTCAATCCACTGGTAGATGCGCCGGGTGAGCGGATCCTGCGGGTAGCCCTCTTCCGTCATGGAGTCGCGGAAGTCCACGATCCACGGTTTGCCGCTCAGGACATGCAGGAAATATCCGATCAATACCGCGGTGGCAATCGGATAGGTCGTGAAGATGACGTCAATGTTCTGCTTCCTGATACTGCGTAGTCCCGCAGGGACGGCGCCGGCAAGCCAGGTGACCCAGCGATCGGGAAGGGCGCTGGAGCGCAGGTAGCGTCCGCCGAGCGAAAGATGCCGCTGCGAATCCAGGCCGAAGGCCCGATGACGTTCACATCGGCGGGGATCTCAGCAATCTGTGAGCCGTCGGTTCGCACATAGGCGCGAGGGTCAATCGTCAGCACCGTAGGCGCCCAACCGAATTCGGGTAGGTATCGGCAGAATTTCAGCGACCGCAACAACCCGCTGCTGCCGGCTTGGGGAGGAAAGTGGTAAGCAACGATCAGCACCCGTCCGCGAACGTCAATCGGCGATGAAGCTCTGCGCAGCATGGCTCTCTTCCCGACTGCTGAGCGCAGCTCCTGAAGATGGAGCGGCCTTATCGGAGGAAGGGTGCTGAGGGTAAGCAGTCACGGAGTTTAGCCATCCGCCTTCGTGCTCGCTGTGAGGCTGGCAGCGAATTCGACATCGCGAACGTAGTCGGACGGCGTCACCGCGTTTGCGAATCAACCGCGCCTCGCCCATCATGAACCATTACCTCCGGTGGCGTGAGGATGGCTCAAGAATCCGAGCGGACTGGCAGCGCGCGCGTAGGCGCCCGACTGAAACACCGCCATGAGATCGCCGACTTCGACATGCGGTACGGCGACAGCGCGGCCTAGCGTGTCCAACGGAGTGCAGAGCGGCCCAACGATTTCAACGGTCTCCTCGTCCGGCTTACCCCACTTGGTGGCAACTGCGATGGGAAAATTTCGTTTGATGGTCTGGCCGAGATTTCCCGAAGCCGCCAGATGATGGTTCATTCCGCCGTCAAGAATCACGAACTTCTTTCCGCGTGAGATTTTGACATCGAGAACCCGGGTCAGATAGACACCTGCCTCGGCAATCAGGTACCGGCCGGGCTCAATCACCAATCGGGTCCCGGCGAAGGCTGGGTCGGCAGCAATCTCGCGTTCCAACGTCAGCGAGGCCCGCACCTGAGCGTCGCCATATCCAGGGGACGCTCATTGGGGAAGTAGGGAACGCCGAGTCCTCCACCGAAGTCGAGACTGTGCAGCGGTCGCCCGATACGCGCGGCAACGCGCCGGGCAACTTGAACACCCTTGCGGTACTGCGCGAGCAAGCACTTCGATGTCCAGAATCTGAGTGCCGGTGAAAAGATGAATGCCGCGAAACTCTATGGACGGGTGCGACAGCACAAAGTCCAAAGCTGCATCCAGCGACTCCTCATCAATCCCGAAGGGAGCAGGCTTGCCTCCCATCCGCATGGCTCCGCCCTGCGCGTCGGCGTCAGGATTGACCCTGATGGCGACTGGTGCTCTCCGGTGCAGACCCGTCGCCATGTACCCAATACGCTCCAGTTCGAGCATCGACTCAGCATGGATCTCGCCGACGCCTTCGCTCAAGCGCTAAGTCGAGTTCGGCGGGAGCCTTTCCGGGACCAGCGAACAAAATGCGATCGAGCGGGCAGCCTGCTTCCCGGGCCTGGTATAGCTCGCCCGCCGAAGCGATTTCCAGGCCGGCGCCTTGCGCCAGAAAGAATGCCAGGATGTTCAGGTTCGGATTGGCCTTGACCGAATAGTTGATCTCAAATCGCGGCGGGAAGGTCGAGCGCAGCAGCTCCCACTTCCGCCGCATGACTGATTCGTCATAGACGAACAGGGGAGTGCCGAACTGCTCGGCCAGCTTGCTGACCGGGACGCCCCCGATCTGCAGTTCGCCGCCAGAAGCGGAGAACGAATCTTCGATGCCGGGTACCAGTTGCATGCCGGTTACAGGCCCTCACGACGGCGAAGCGCGGGATAATCCACTTTTCCGCTCGAGGTCTTGGGCAGCTCCTTCATGACCTCGAACTGCTTGGGAACCATGTGCCGCGGCATCTTCTCCGTGCAAAACTCCAGAATGGCATCACAGTCCAGTTGCAAACCGTCCTTGGCAACCAGGAACGCCTTGATCGTCTGGCCCAACACTTCATCCGGGATGCCGATGACCGCCGCCTGGCGAATCTTGCCGGTCTGAAACAGCACCTCTTCCACCTCGGTCGGACTGATTCGATAGCCCGACGACTTGATCATGGTGTCGCGACGGCCCACGTAATAGAGAAAGCCATCCTCATCCATCTTGACCAGATCGCCGGAGTAGCAGACCTTCTCGCAATCGCCCAGCTCCGGCGGCAGCAGCGGATTCGGTTTCAGCACGCGGTCGGTAGCCTCGGGGTTTCCCCAATAACCCATCGATACCGTGGGCCCGCGGTGCACCAGTTCGCCCACTTCTCCGGCTCGGCAGCGTTCCCCGCGTTCATTCAAAACCAGGATCTCGGTGTCGGGGATCGCCTTGCCCATCGAAGTAGGCCGGCGGTCGAGTTCTTCGGGAGGCAGATAGGTTGACCGGAACGCCTCGGTCAGACCATACATCAGGAAAATCTTCGTGGCCGGCAACGCTTCCCGCAGTACTTTCAGCACCGCCTGGGGCATGGCGCCGCCGGTGTTGGTGATGTATCGCAGGTCCGGGAACTTGTGCTTCAGTATTCCTCCGTTCGCCAGCAGAGACCAGACCGTCGGCACGCCGGCCAATCCGGTGATGCGTTCCGCCAGCAGCGCCTCAATGATCTCCTTCGCAAACACAAACTTGATCAGCACAATCGTTCCGCCCTGCTGAAACGCGGTCATCAACTGGTTCATGCCGGCGTCGAAGCTGAACGGCAGAACGGCGAGAATGCGGTCCCGGTCGGCTGATCTCGAGATAGGTGGAAACGATGGTGCTGCCCGCCATCACGTTGGCGTGGCTCAGCATGACGCCTTTGGGTTTTCCGGTTGAGCCCGAAGTGTAGAGGATCGCGGCCAGGTCCACGGAGATGCCCCAATCCTGCCAGCGATCCGCGACCGGCAGACGCAACATTTCTTCGAAACCATGCACCGGCGTGGAGTCCACTTTCAGACCCGCTGGATCCTGTCCGTTCGATTTGCCCGTCAGCACGAAGAACTGCAGCGAGGAGACGTCATGCAGGGCGGGAAGCAGCATCTCCAGTTTCTCAGGCGTGGTGATCAGTGCCTTCATCCCGCAATCGCGGGCGATGTGGGCGACCTGGTCGGGAACCAGCACGGTGTTGATCGGCACATATACGCCACCGGCTTGGGAGATGGAAAAAATCGATAGCACCTGTTCGACCGACGGATCGAGATAGATTCCGATGCGATCGCCACGCTGCATGCCCGCGCTGCGAAGACCGCACGCAACCGATGCGCAACGATCGGCGACTTCGCGATAGGTCAGGCGCCGCGGTCCGTGGACCAGGGCTTCTTTCTCCGGGATGTTGCGCCGCACTGTTGCGCAACATGTGGTGGATCAGGAAATCCATCGAGTCTTTTCTCCGTCCGACTTTCAGACGGCGGCTTCAAGTGGCATGACGAGCGAGCTCATTCGACGGGCCCCGGCTGCTGTGCCGGACTGCGCTCCACGAACTGTGCCATGCGCTCTATGTTCTGAAAATTTTCGGGCGTCAGGTCGTCATCCTCCACCGCAACAGAGAACTCCTGCTGCAAGAAGGTCACAAGGTCCAGGACCCCTAGCGAATCGATGACGCCGCTCTCCAGTAAATTGTCGTGATTGGTTACCTTTCGCTTGCGCGCGAGAGGAAATTTCTGCAACACGAATGCTCGAATTCGAGAGATTGCATCCCTGTTTTCTGACAAGCCATTCACCCAGTTCTTAACTTTCCCGGTCACCGTGCATGAGCAGCATCTTGGAGCCGCATTCGGCGCTCTTAGGGCCAATAACCATGACTGGCACGGCTTCGCGCGCCCGAAATCCCATGGTTCGTAGCCAATCAGCGCGCCGATCACCGTTCAGCATCGGCAAGCTCAAGGTAGCCACCCGCGAGCGCGCAGTAATACGACCAGCCTCTGCAGCAGGCCAGGCATCGCTTGGTCGTCTATGCTACCAAACAATTCAGCGACGATGGCGTTTCCACCCTCCACCGCAAAGGTGCAGTAGGCCAGCAGCTCCGAATTCCGGCGAGCCACGAAGAACTCGTACTTGCGATGCGGATGCTGCCAGTAGCGCCAGTTCAAGTATTCCGCACTTCTGACCGTGCATGCTCCCAGGGACGAACCGATTCGACTAGCTAACTCAGAGTACTCGGACGTGCAGGGCGCATCCTGCAGTTGGAATTCGACGCCGGGTAAGTCAGCTGACCTATGCTCTGTCAGCGACAACGCGAAATTTGCGGCAGCGGCAGCGGGACGCGAGAGAATCCGCGCAGGGACAACGCGCCTGATTTTTTCATCAGCGCGCAACACTTTGGCCATGCGGACTGAGGTTGCGACCGGCTGGATGCCCAGGTGCCGATAGATGCCCAACATCGTGCTGCTGGGGAAATCGTAGGCCAGCCCAAACTCTCCGGATCTGGACACATTCCAGGCATGCGCGTTGCAATTGCAGAGCCGGTCCCAAGCTCCGGTATTTCGTAGCGATGCAAAGGTCCCCCAGCACGCAACCCGGGATCACGGCGCCATCACAATAGATCTGCCGGGGAAAAACCGCGGCCATTCCGACGGCCTCAGTGTCATTTTCGCAGGCGATCCAAGCCCGCGCCGGTCCAAACGGATTCTCGCGGTAAAGCCACGAAAACCGTTTCTCGTCAGCGCCTTGGTCAAGATATTTCCGGGCCAGGTCCGTCAGTACCGTCTCGTCGTCGATTAGATTTGCCGGGCGGACGTAAATGGCCATTTCACCTTGATACAAGTAGCTGGCGGAAGCGTTGCAATTGCTGATCCAGCTGGAATCCGACTACGAAAGTCCGATCACTTTCCACAGGAATAGCCTAAAAGTGCATCTCTGACGTAGGGCAACTCTCCCTTTTAGTGGACGGTTACAAGTTTTTCCCGCCTCTGAGGAAAATATATTCCTATTTCCTGCAAGCAGAAATCATCCTTGGTTGGCGCTGATGGTTCCGATCACGCCCAATCCAGGAGTCAGATGCACTCATGGCCTCGAAATGTCCTGCTAACTTATAGGTTTGTTGTGTTTACGGTTTCTTCATCTTGCGGATGTTCTTTGGACTGTGACTTGCGAATATTTGTTGTAGGATAGGCGGATAGCTCAGCTGGAGAGCGCCCCGATTACACCGGGGAGGTCGCAGGTTCGATTCCTGCTCCGCCTACCATTTCCAACCCATGAGAATTGGTGGACAAAGAATCCCGGGCAAGACACTGGTGCTGATCTTGTCGGAAGGCGCGCTGATCGGCTGCGGACTGCTGTTCGCCACCGCGTTGCGGTTCCGCGATCTGAATGCACTGCGCCAGCAATTGAGCGAACCTGGCACCCTGGCGCGCTACCTGCTGGTTATCGCAGCCTGCGACTTTGCTCTCTATTACTACGATCTCTACGATCTGAGCGTGGTGCGCAGACGCTCCATGCTGTTTGCGCGACTGGTGCAGGCGCTGGGCGCTGCCTGCCTCATCCTGGCGGTGTTTTACTACGCCGCCCCAGACTTGAGCCTGGGCCGCGGGATAGCGGCGATTGCCGCGCCGATCATCATTTCTTTTGTGCTGGGTTGGCGATTGCTGGTGGACGTGGGTCTTCCCTTTCTGGGGACTCGCCAGCGGATCCTGATCATGGGAAGCGGTTTCGTCGGCAAGTCCCTGGCCCACGAGATCACCGACCGGCCAGAGCTCAATGCCGAGGTCGTTGGCTTTCTCGAAGAAGAGCAGAGTTCGCCGGGCGCGCCCTTCGGAGTGGCGTCGCGCGAGTCTCAGACGGAGTCTCGCCTGCAGGGGCCGCACGGTAATGTTTACGCTTTTCATGGGGCGGAGGACAGCTCTCCGGTTGGCAATGCCGATTTCTCTAAACTCACGTATGCTGCGGTCGGGGATGGGGCGCGCTGCCGTCGCCCCGGCTTTCGTGACGCCTGCGGCGCGGAGTGAGGTCACGTTTTCAACCCTCGGATCGGTGGCCGATGTGGAACGGGTTGCGATCCGGGAGAAGGCTGATCTGGTGGTACTTTCGCTCGCCGAGCGTCGGGGCCAGATGCCGCTTAAGGAGCTGCTGAACCTCAAGTTCTTAGGCGTCCAGGTTGAAGAAGCTCACAACTTGTACGAGCGCATAGCGGGCCGCATCCTCCTGGATCAGCTCTCGCCCAGTTGGCTGATCCTGTCGGAAGGCTTCCGGAAGTCTCCGGCGCTGCTGGCAGCCAAGCGTATCAGCGACGTCGTTTTCGCGATCCTCATCATGGTGATCATGGCTCCGGTGGCGGCTCTGGTCGCGCTGGCCGTGTTCCTGGAAAGCGGCCGCCCGGTTCTATTCCGGCAACCTCGCGTCGGTTTGCGCGGCCGGACCTTCCAAATCATCAAATTCCGCTCCATGCGACACCAGTCAGTTCCCGCGCATACCAACTGGACTTCGGAGCAGGATCCCCGCATAACCAGGGTGGGGCGCTTCATTCGCAAACTTCGCCTTGATGAGATTCCTCAGTTGGTCAATGTGCTGCTGGGCGATATGAGCCTGGTTGGGCCCAGGCCGGAGCAGCCCGCGTACACGCACGTGCTGGAACAAGAGATCCCCTACTATAGACAACGGCACTCGCTGCGACCTGGAATAACGGGTTGGGCGCAGGTCAAGTGTGGATACGGAGCGACAGTCCAGGAATCCAGAATGAAGCTGGAGTACGATTTGTTTTACATCAAGCACTTGTCCATGGTGTTGGACTTGGTGATTCTTTTCGAAACCGGCAAGGTCATGTTGTCAGGGCGGGGCGCAAAGTGAGGCCTTCTCACAGCCAGGGCGATAACCATGAGAACGCAACCTGCCAGCCTTTTCACCGTGATTAAGCACACATGCCAGCGTGCATCGAGGCACGGCAACGCCGTTGTGATTCTCTTCGGGACAGCGATTTTGCTGCTGGCCTTGGCCGGCTGCAGCCGGGACCCCGTCGTCAGGGCGGAAAGCAGCTACAAGCGAGCAGAAAAATACTTGCGGGAAAATAAGCCAGACGCCGCGGTCATTGAGCTGCGGAGGGCTTTACAACTGAATCCGCAATTGGCCAAAGCCCACTTCGCGCTAGGCGCGGTGGAGCTCCAGCGTGGGTCCATGCTGAACGCCTTCCAGGAATTTTACGCAGCCTCGCTTGCCGACCCGGAGAACGTCCAGGCCCAAATCATGGTGGCGGAATTGTTGGCCAGGGCACGCAACTATACCCAGTCAAGACGCCAGGCTGAGCTCATCCTCAGCCGCTGGCCCGACAACACGACCGGAACCCTGTTACTCGCCGAAAGCGAGATAGGTCTGCAGAATTACAAACGCGGTCAAGCTCTGGTGAATGAGGTACTGGCGAGCGATCCCCGCAATGTCCGGGCTCTACAGGATCTGGCGCTTTTGCAAATGGCGCAGAATGACCTGCCGCAGGCACAGGCGACCCTTCGCCGGGCGTGGCAGTTGGATCCCCAATCTCCTGCTGCCGTCGCCGTCCTTAGCAGCACCTACGAAGGGCAAAAGGATTTACCGAGCGCCGAATCGGTCCTCAAAGAGGCTTTGAGTCAAAATCCTAACCAGACTGCGTTCCAATCGCTTTTGGCGGGCTTTTATATGCGCCACCAAAGATATGCAGACGCCGAACCGCTTTACCGGCAGATCCAGGCCGCGGCCAAGGACGAACCTCAATATCACGACGTTCTGGCGCAGTTTTACCTGGGCTCCTCCCGCATCAAAGACGCCGAGACCGAATACAAGCGTCTAGTGCAGGTAAACGACAAGGACTGGCAGAGCTGGCATGGTTTGGCCATTGCCTACCTGCTCCAGGGCCGCTACCAGGAATCAGTTGGGGTTTTGGATCAGGTCCTCAAGAACAACCCCAGAGATTGGGAAGCCCTGGGCTTAAAGGGGCGGATCCTTCTCGATCGCGGCCAGACTGCGGACGCCATTCCGTCCCTGCAGCAGAGTCACAAGATCCGTCCCGAAGCGGCCGAGCCGGCATTCGATTTGGGCCGCGCTTACATTACCCAAGGAAAGCTCAAAGACGCGGAGTCGGCTTTGCAGGATGTGCTGAGGGTCAATGCTAAGTTTCCCGGGCGCGCTGATTCTGCTTGCGGCCATCAATCTGGAGGGAGGTCGTGTCGATCAGGCACTCCAGAACCTCAACGAGGACCAAACGCAGCAGGCTGGATCTGTCGAGCGTGCGTTCCTGCTGTCGCAGGCTTATGCCGCGAAAGGCAACTATCGCTTAGCTGAGTCGCAGCTGCAAAGTATTCTGGGAAGCGCAGGCACCCCGCAAAGGAAAAGCATCATTCTGCAATCGTTGGCTTCCATCAAGTTGGCTCAAAAGCAGTACAGCGAAGCGGCTAATCTGGCTGCTTCCGCCCTCGACGCGTCGCCGCGACTACCTTCGGCGCTCTACACTCTGGGTATGAGTTATGTTGATCAGCAGCAGCCTGAAAAGGGCATCGCGGCCATCAAAGCCCGCCTGGACAAGGCTCCTGACTGGGCACAAGGCTACGAGATACTGGGTCAAGTGGCGCAGCAAGCGGGTCGCCTATCGCTGGCCGTGGACGCCTTCAGCAAAGCGTTGAGCCTTGACCCCAAACTGACATCCGCCACCCTGGCTTTGGGCGATACCTACTGGATGAACAAGCAGCCTGATTTGGCGCGACAGCAGTTTGAGAAGGTGGCGCAGTTGGAATCCGGACGTTCCTACGCCCTGGCTCGGCTCGGCCAGATCTATGAAGCGGCCGGGGATTTTGACAATGCCCGCAAATCCTACGAAAAAGCGCTGCTCGCCGATCCGGACAATATCGTGGCCAAGAATAATCTGGCTTGGCTCTATGCCGAGCACGGAGGCAACATCGACGTGGCTTTGAGGCTGGCGGAGGAGGCGAAAGAAAAGGCGCCGGAAGATCCCACTATCACCGATACGCTGGGGTGGATCTACGTCAAGAAAGGCTCGTACGAAGCGGCGATCGTTAACTTAAAAAATTCCGTCGCCAAGAACCCGCACGATCCTAGTGGGCTTTATCACCTGGGGACGGCGTACTACAAACTGGGTAAGACTGCAGATGCGAAGAGGGAGCTGGAAGCGGCGCTGAAGTATCCCAACTTCACACAAGCCGCGGATGCCAGAAAAATGCTGGCCCAGTTGCCAGCCGACAAGTAGATTCGCGATCGTTCACCGCTATCCACTGAGCACTCGATCGAGGTCGCTTGGTTCGGCTTCGAACTAGTAACCGGGTCCGCGAGCCAAAGTAACCACCTTGGTGATCTCGATGCTATTGTTCAGATGGAAAGGTTGTGCTAGTAACCAGAAATGGGCAGGCAGCGGGCAGTTCTCCTACTATTCGCCATTAGCCGATTTGGCAGACTAACAGTTGTCCCGGTTGTTGGGCAACTGCAGGAAGTTCCCTTTGGTGTGTGTTACTAAAGTAATGAACCTTCAAAATCCAACCGTTACCAAAGTAATTTTTACCTCAATCTAAACTAATCGGCGCCGACTATTTACCGATAGGCTAGGGTATATGGTTTCGGTAATTGCTCGTTTAGTCGCTCTCCGATCTGGCCGTCGGTGCGAAGGTCATGGTTTCTTAAGTTACTGGGTTGCAGTTACTGCAACCGTCTGGCTTACGGCGGTACTGGGATTTTCACAAGCCCAAGGTCTGCCGGCCGGCTATGGCTGGCATCAACTGGCGAACACCAACATGACATCGGTGTGCCTGGGCAACGTGCCTAATGGCATGTACAGCGATGCCACCATGACTACCACCACGAACTACAACTTCAACTGCAATCAGATTATTCCCTGGAGCGGCGGAGCGGGAGACGACAAGAACCAGCGCCTCATTGTTTGGGGTGGCGGGCACAGCGATTATGCAGGCAACGAAGTATCGGCGCTGAACTTGAATGGCACTCCTGCATGGCAGGCCATTACCACTCCAACTATCCCGGTGCCCTACAACGGCGATGGAAATAGTTGGGAAGGTCTGCAACCATACTTCGTTCGTGCGGCCGATGGTGGCAAGTACCAGGCGGGAGCCAGTCCTTCTTCCCGCCACACCTACAACGGTCTGCAATATGTTCCTTACCAGAACAAACTGTACGCGTTTGGCGGAGGGGTGGCTAACGCCGGGAATTTCTCGTCCGAAACCTGGACCCTCGACATGGGCACGGCGAAATGGACTTTGCTAGGGCCGCCTTACTCGCTAGCTCCCAATTACCCTACCAGCGCTTACAATCCGGGCACGGGTCACATTGTCATGCACGACAAGAACATGACCCTGCTCGATTTCGATCCCAACACCGGAAATTGGACGACCCTGGTTTATGGGTACCACGTTGACGACGGCACAACGGCGGCGATTGACCCTGTAAATAACCTGTTTATCGTAGTCGGCGCGGCCGGAACAACCGACAATCTGGGCTATCCTTCCGTTCCCACCTCCCACACCGTCCAGGCATTCAGTTTGAATCCTCCTTACACCATGGGAGTTTGGTCCGATCCCAGTTGTGACTTGACGTACCGCAGTGGCGGTCTGGCCTGGGATTCGATTCTCGGGCTTATGGTGGGTTATCCTGGCGGAGGCAATCAGGTCTATCTTCTCAACACCGGAGCCCAGGATGTAGTCACGCCGTTTGGAACCGTTCCCTCACATAAGTGCCTGGATGTACCCATCAGCTTGAACCCTTCGCCGGTGAAGGGCGTGGACTATCCCCAAGATCCGGAAGGCACGCCGAGTGGGGCAAACCTCGGCATCTATGGGAGATTCGCCTACTTCGCGTCCATTGACACGTTCGCGATGGTGAACGATCGCACCAAGAATGCCTGGACCGTGCAGTTGACCGGAGGCGGCTCTGCTCCCAACTTCTCGGCGTCGGTTTCTCCCGCGGCTTTGACGATTGCGCAAGGCGGGCAGGGAACCTCGGTAATCTCGACTACGGTTTCCAACGGTTTTAACAACGCCATCACCTTGTCTGCTGCCGGCGTCCCTGCGGGCACTACGGTCAGCTTTACGCCTGCCACCATTAGCGCTCCGGGCGCCGGTAGCGCAAGCATGCTGATTAATGTGGGCGCGAGCACGGCGGTGGGAACATATCCCATCGCAGTGAGTGCCTGCGGTGGCGGCGATACCCAAAATTTAACGATTACTCTGTCGGTGACCCCCGGAAACCAGCCGGGCTTCACGCTTTCTGCCTCTCCCGCCTCGCTGACCATCGTGCAGGGGAACCAGGGAACGTCGACGGTTACCACCGCGATTAGTGGTGGTTTCAACAGCGCGATAACGCTCTCCGCTTCCGGCATGCCTGCGGGCATGACCGTCAGTTTCAATCCGGGCACAATTCCTGCTCCTGGGGTGGGGAATTCGCTGATGACCATCACCGCAGGCGGGAGCACGCCTACGGGGAGCTATCCCATCACCGTGACCGGCAATGGCGGCGGCATTCAACAGAGCGCCACCGTGATGGTAACCGTAATCTCGGCGGGAAGCTTCGCGGTTTCAGCGTCACCGTCGTCGCTCACTGTGGCCCAAGGGAATCAAGGGACTTCGGCAGTTACGACAACGGTGAGCGGCGGCTTCAACAACCCAGTAAGTCTGTCGGCTTCCGGCCTGCCGGCGGGCGCAACCGTGAGTTTTAACCCGCAGACCATACCAGCTCCGGGCTCGGGGAATTCGACGATGACCATCACCGTTGGTGCGACGACGCCACCCGGCACCTATCCCATCACGGTAACGGGCAGCGGCGGAGGGATCAAGCAGACGACGACAGTAACGCTGACGGTAACCATTGGAGGCCAGCCGAACTTCACCATTTCGGCGGCGCCTGCGTCGCTTACGATCGCGCAGGGCAACCAGGCGGGATCCACAATTACCACTGCCGTCGGCGGAGGCTTCAGCAGTTCCATCACCTTATCGGCTTCAGGTATGCCGTCGGGCGCCACCGTCAGTTTCAATCCCAACCCCATACCGGCGCCGGGTGCGGGCACCTCGACGATGACGGTAACGGTTGGGCTGAGTACGCCGACTGGGACTTACCCCATCACGGTGACGGGCAACGGTGGAGGAATCAAGCAGACGACCACGGTTAATCTGACGGTGACATCGCAGCCCAGCTTCACCATTGCGGCCAACCCCGCGGCAGTCAGTGTTGCCCAAGGAAACCATGGGACGTCGACGATAACCACCAACATCATCAACGGCTTCAACAATTCCATCAGCTTGTCGGCTTCGGGGATGCCATCGGGGACGACGGTGACCTTCAATCCGCAAACCATACCGGCTCCTGGGATTGGGGCATCCCTGATGACCATCTCGGTAGGGGCGGGCACGCCGGTGGGAACCTATCCCATTACTGTTACCGGGAATGGCGGAGGAATTCAGCAGACAGTGACGGTAACGCTGACGGTAACGGGTCAGTCCAGCTTCACCATTTCGGCGTCGCCGGCCTCGCTCAGCGTAGCGCAAGGCAATCAGGGAACCTCGACCATCACCACTGCCATCAACGGAGCCTTCAACAACTCCATCAGCCTGTCGGCTTCAGGGATGCCGTCGGGGACAACCGTGAGCTTTAATCCGCAGACGATTCCGGCCCCAGGCTCTGGCAACTCGACCATGACCATCACCGTTGGCGCCGGTACGCCAGTAGGAACCTATCCCATCACGGTGACGGGCAGCGGCGGAGGTATCCAGCAAAACGCAACGGTAGTGCTGACGGTGACCGCGCAGCAGCAGCCGAACTTCACCATCTCTGCTGCACCTACTTCCCTCAGCATCCCGCAAAATGGTCAGGGCGTATCGGTCATCACCACCGCCATCAGCGGAGGATTCAACAGCTCCATTAGTCTGTCGGCGTCAGGTATGCCCACAGGTGCGACGGTCGGCTTCAGCCCGCAAACGATTCCCGCGCCCGGTTCCGGGAACTCGAACATGACTGTCACCGTCGGTTCCACGACGCCGGTGGGGACATACCCCATTACCGTTACCGGCAAGGGTGGAGGTATTCAGCAAACCACCACAGTTTCACTGACGGTGACGGCCTCGGGTGGGCAGCAGAGTTTTGGATTTGACTTCCGCAACACCAAGACTTACGTCAGCGATCCGTCCGGGTCTACCTATGTACTGGCCACCACGGCCTATCCGACCAAGGGCAACGGCGTCACCTATGGCTGGGTGAAAACTTCGCTGGTGCAAGGCCGGGACCGCAGCCTCAAGGTGGATCCAAGGCTGGCCGGAGTGAATTTTGCAGCCAATGGTTCACCGGCAACTTTCAATGTGGACGTGCCCTCGGCAGGCACCTACAACCTGTCATTGGCCTTGGGGGATGCGGGCTACCAGGCCTGCTGGGTGCAGTGTCAAATTCAATTCCTTGATGGCAACACGGTACTGGCCACCCTGAGTTTAGGCTCAACCAAACTGGGCTACTTCTACGATGCGAAGGGAAACAACTGGTCAGCTGCCGCTTGGCCTACCAGCAATGTCAGCCAGCAAGTGACACTTTCGGGTACGCGCCTGACGGTGGTGATAGGGACAAAAACGTCTTCGGGTGACGCTACTCCTATCGCGTTCCTGGGAGTGGCACAAGCTTCGGCGCCGCCGACGTTCACGATGGCGGCCTCGCCAGCCTCCGTCAGCATCCGGCAGGGCAACCAGGGATCATCCACCATTACCACGGTGATCAGCGGTGGCTTCAACAGCGCGATCAGTCTGTCGGCCTCGGGCATGCCTTCAGGCACGACGGTCAGTTTCAACCCGAGCACGATACCGGCGCCGGGTGCCGGCAGCTCGAGCATGAACATCACCGTTGGCAAGCAGCACGCCGGTGGGGACGTATCCAATCACGGTGACGGGCAGCGGTGGAGGCATCAAGCAAACCGCCACCGTAACGCTGACGGTGACGGCGCAACAACAGCCCAGCTTCACGCTTTCGGCCTCGCCGGCTTCGCTCAGTGTTCAGCAGGGCAATCAGGGCAATTCCACCATTACCACTACCATCAGCGGCGGGTTCAACAGTTCCATTGCGCTATCGGCGTCCGGCATGCCATCGGGCACCACGGTCAGCTTTAATCCCCAAACCATTCCGGCTCCCGGCGCGGGTAACTCGGCGATGACCATTACCGTAGGTGGCAGCACGCCAGTGGGGACTTATCCCATCACCGTGACCGGCAGCGGTGGAGGCATCAAGCAAACTGCCACCGTTATCCTGACGGTGACGGCGCAACAACAGCCGAGCTTCACGCTTGCAGTTTCGCCAGCTTCGTTGAGCATCCAGCAGGGCGATCAGGGAAATTCGACGATCACCACCACTATCAGCGGCGGGTTCAACAATTCCATCGCTCTATCGGCATCCGGTGTGCCATCGGGAACAACGGTCAGCTTTAATCCGCAGACGATTCCAGCACCCGGCTCCGGCAACTCAGCCATGACCATTACCGTGGGCGGCAGCACGCCAACCGGGACTTATCCCATTACGGTGACGGGCAACGGTGGCGGCATCCAGCAGAACGCCACGGTGAACCTGACGGTAACGTCTTCGGGCGGAGGCGGTGGCGGCGGGAACGGGATCGTCGTTTACTCAACCTCTGGATCGCCACAGTCGAATCGTGTTGTCTCGATTGGACGGGTGTTCAAGCAAGGCGACATTCCTCATTTCGCCCAGGCGGTTGTCGGCGGGACAGCGATCTTGACGCAATGCGACGTAAAGAACCGTTGGGCAGATGGGTCGCTGAAGTTTGCGATCGTCAGCTTTATCGTGCCGAGCGTGGCCACGGGAGGAACCGCCGTCAGCTTCCAGGACCAGAGCTCGGGCCACAACGGGAACTTTCTCGCGCAGGCCGATATGTTGAATTCAGCCTACGATTTCGACGGCGTCATGCAGCTGACCGGCGCGGCCAGCCCCTCCATAAGCGCCCGTTCCATCCTGCAGGCCGGCGATTTCCGCTATTGGTTGCAGGGGCCGATCGTGACCTCGGTAATTCTGGAAGACCGGGACAACCGCAGCTTCGACGTCAACACCGATGGGGGAAGCGGTAATCCGCTGCATCCGATTTTCGAGGCGTCGTTCTACCCGCAAACCCACCAGGTCGAGCTGGGCTTCACGCTGGAGAATTCGTGGGCCTCCTCGACCGCAGCCAACTCAGCCCGAAATCAGACCTACGCGCTGACGCTGACCACCGGCTTCAACAGTCCGGCGACCCAGCTTACCCAGAGCTCGTTCACCCAGCTTATTTTCAGCCGCTGGCGCCGCAGTTTCTGGATCGATTCCACGCCCGCGCCCATCCAGATCGACTACAACTGGCCCTATCTCGCTTCCACTACGGCCTATGCGAACTTCAACCCGAGCTACACGCCCAACGAAAGCGACCTGGAGTCGATGTATGCGGTTTACACCAGCGACACCACAGGGGCCAATTCGGGCAGGCTAACGATTCCCGGCATCGACAACTACTACGGCAACGGAGGTATCGTCGATTACCAGGAAAACACCAACGGCCCGGGCTACAATCCCTGGATTGGACCTTATTCGCAGTGGGATGTGGACTACCTGATGACCGGCGACAGCCGGATGCAGAAGATGAGCACCGACAACGCCGACCTGTCAGGCCGGTACCCCATCTTCTTCCGCGAGGCTGACCACAATGCCGGAACCGGCCATTACTTTGACGCTCCCGGCAGCGGCAGCGTGGATCCTTACGGGCACGTGGTGTCCATCAATGCGCGTCAGTATGCCACGCTGAACCTGGCCAACGCCTGGAACATAAGCTGCAATAGCAACGGCGCCGACGTCATCGCCAGCGGCCTCCCCGGCGATGGCAGTGGCTGGTACGGCGTACCCGGCGACACCAGTCATCTGCCGGACTTCGCCTACGTTCCCTATACCTTGACGGGCAAATACTTTTACCTGGAGCACGAGTTGATGGAGGCCGGTTTCGCTGCCGGCCATGGTGTGGGCTGCTACTCCGCACAATACGGCTACGACCGTCAGGGACATTACGGAATGTTGTACAGCACCACACGAGAGACGGCGTGGGCGTTGCGGACGATGGCTTACGCCGCCTTCATCGCGCCCGATGGCGCTCCCGAAGGTCCCTACTTTGCCAGCAAGGTCGCCAACAACATTGCCATGATCGAAGGCGAGCATGCTTTGCCGCAGACCGTAAGCGGAGCGGACCCGACCTGGGCTTACAACTGGGGCATGAACTACTTCCAGTATTCGCAGGCCGCCAACCCATCACCGCTGAGTTTCTGGCGCATGGGGGATTGCCAGGATGGTACGAGTACCTGCTACGTCGCCAACGGACAAGGCGCGAACAACAATGTCAACGCGGCTGTCGTTCAGTCAGCGGAGAGCGGATTCATGTCGAGCTTCATCGACATCGTATTGGGAATGACCAACCAGCTGGGAATTGTCGATACCACATCCATCCTGCAACGCAATGCGCGCCGCTACTTCAACATCCTGCTGAATCCGGCCGTCAACCACTATCTGGTGGAACAGTACGTTTACCCCACCACTCTGGTGGGGAATGTTTGCAAGAATCCAGCTAATCCAGGATGTGCGTGGATCTCGGATTGGGGCACGTTCCAGTCCGGCTACCTGACCCTGCCGAGCGGCTGGAGCGACCGCCAGGTTGACTACGGAGCGGAGGCAGCCAGCGCTTTGAGCTTCATGACCAAGTTCACGGTGGATGGCTACAACGGGCAGGACGCCTGGAATTTCTTCTCCACCAGCGATGCTACGCAGTTGGGTCTGGTGTACCACAACGAACCGCAGTGGTGCATTCAGCCGATGCAGTGAGCGAGAGGCAAGGATTGAGAACTTGACATCCTTGTCAGCTAGAGCAGTTCCACCTTCGATGTGTTCGGGTAGAGCGGGCCTTCAGGCCCGCGTTCACCGATACATTCCAAAATGCAGGCTGCAACCACCGCGCGGAGTCAACGCGGCGCTGAAGCGCCGCTCTACCGTGCGGGTGGAATAGCGTAGCTGGCGAATCGCCATAATCACTGTGCGCCGTGTGGTAGCATCGGGCCAATCTCTCAGCCAGCAATCCAGTCAAAGCTGAAGCCGGGAATGGAGGTTGCGACGCCAGCATGCCGCTCTGGATCTCGGTCTGCTTTTGCCTCGCGATAAACGGTTGGCTGGGCGACCTCAGCGCCCTTTAACGACCTCTCAGGAAGCTTCCACTGCTCCGCCGGCAGTCACCAATGCTGGCAACATAAGCAACGGAGTCACCATCTCCGGACGTTCCCAGGAGAATCGTTTCGTTTCGGTGCCGCGTTTTTTCAAGCGGGGAGACATCCCACACTTTGCCCAAGCCGTAGTCAGTGGAACGCCACTCTTGACGCAATGCGACGCGAAGAATCGCTGGTCTGATGGATCACTCAAGTTCGCGATCATCAGCTTCGTGGTTTCCAAAGTGACTTCGCATGGACTCGAAGTAAGGTTCACAGGACCAACCGACGGGTAACAATGAGGGCTATCTCGAGAAGAACGCCATGCTGGACGGCGCCTACGACTTCGACGGAACCATCAGCCTCACAGGAACTGCGAGTCATGTGATCAGCGCGCGCTCCATGCTGGAAGCGGGGCACTTCCGATACTGGTTGCGTGGACCGGTCGTGACCGCAATCATCATTGAAGACCGCGACGGACGCAGCGACGACGTGAATACCGATGGAGGGACCGGCAACCCACTGCACCCGATCTTTGAAGCCTGGTTCTATCCGGTATCGCACAAGGTGGAGCTCGGATTTACGGTGGAGAACACATGGGCTTCCTCGACGCCGGCGAAAAGCGCCCGCAACCAGGACTTTGAGTTGACGCTTTCGACGGGGCACGCCGTGCCCACGGTGCGTTTGAAGCAAGCGAAGTTTACCCAGTTCGTGTTTACGCGCTGGCGGCGGGCGTTCTGGATTGGATCAGACCCGCAGCCGATCAACATCAACTGGAACCCAAAGTATCTGTTGCAGACCGGCGCATATCCCAACTGGGACACCGACGCTTTGCCGAGCCCAGCCGCAGTGGCTGGCGAGAACGCAACCAACGCCAAGCTGAATCCGGCGCGGTTCACCATTCCGGGATATGACGATATCTATGGCAGCAAAGGCAAAGGCTTGGGCGGGATTGGACGCTACGATCAGGCGCTCAACGCCGCGGGGCAAGCCGACTGGATTGGGCCCGCCAACACGTGGGACATCATGTATCTGTTGACCGGCGATCCGTACATGGAGCAGATGATGACTACCAATGCGGACCTTGCCGGACGATTTCCGAACTGGTATCGGGAAGCCGACCACAAGGCTGGTTCGGGTCATTACTTCGACCATCCCAACTCAGGGGTCGTGGATACTTATGGCAGGGTCATCTCGATTAACGCTCGCCGGCAGGTGACGCTGAGTCTCAACAACTGGCATCCGGGCTGCCCGGGAGAGCAGGCCGACAACATCAATCTTCAGGGCGCTGAGAATGTTGGTTCCTGGGGAGCCTCGCAGGATACGACCCATGCGCCTGACTATGGGTACATCCCCTATACCTTGACAGGGAAGTATTACTACCTGGAACAACTCCAGATGGATGCTGCGTGGTCGGTTGGCGCCTATATCGGATGCTTCATCCCTAACCCTCAAGCAGATAGCTATCATCGTCAAGGTTCTCTCGGAGTCATACCAAACGTCAGCCGGCAGGAGGCCTGGGCCATCCGCACCATGGCGTACGCAGCGTTTGTTTCGCCGGATGGCGAACCGGAAGGGCCCTACTTTGCCGACAAAGTTCGCAACAACGTAGCCATGTTGGAGGGTGAACACGGAGTTGCGTTGTCCGTCAAAGACTCCGCCGATCGCACTGCTGCCTATGACTATGGCAAGGTCGAGCAGTACTCGCAGAGTTCGAATCCATCTCCCCTGGGAGCGTGGCGCGCCGACGATTGCTCTGGTCCCACGCCGTGGCGACAAGTCGGTTGTTATGCAACCCCGGTGAATAACATGACTGCCGCTGCCTACGGAGCCGAAGCTACCTTCATGGAAGGCTTTCTATTGGTTACGTTAGGCATGGTGAAGCAATTGGGAATCGCCGATACGACGCCCTTGTTGCAGTTCACGGCAAAGCGCTATTTTCACGTTCTCAGCGACCCCAAGGTCAACCACTACCTGATCGAGCAGTATGTTTATCCCACACGCACCGTCTCCGGATGGGTGGGCGAGTGGGACACATATCAAAAACTGTATGCGCATCTGCCGGCGGGTTGGCGGGTAAATGAGTCGCGAGAGGACACGGACAACGCATATGGCTTGATAGCCATGAGTGCGCTGAGCTACATGGCCGGATTGAGCGTGGACGATTATCGGGGACAGGCGGTCTGGCAGTGGTTCTATTCGAATCGTCCTCACTTGCGGGCGTGCTCGAACTTCAGTCCAAAGTTCTGTATCAAGCCTTTCGGTGCAGACTTGAAGAACTGAATGGCCGGATGGTGGTGTTTCGGCCCAATTCTGGCTATGAAAGGGTTTTCAGGGCGAGGTGGAAATAAATTTCCCAAAAACGATGCGTTAGCGGGCTTTAGGGATAAATAGCCTCCTCTGGCCTTAAAGTCGGCTAATTGGCAGCTTGCTTGCCTCCAATTACACTGGTGGAGTTTGTTTGCTCCCGGAGGCGACATGAGTATGCGGTTTGGCGCTGGTGCCCGAGGTGGGGCGCCGGTGATTTTGATCCTTGGGTTGGTATGCGGGATTTCGGCCCTGGCCCAGTCTCCAGCGGCTGAAAAAGGCGTTGGATCGAATGTTCCACCCTCTTTTAGCAGTAGCAAAGGTACAAAGGGCGGGACTTCGTCAGCCAATACCGCATCCGCCGACGCCAAGAACGCCGCGCCAAGCGCAGAGCCGTCAGCCGGCGGTGGAGACGTACATCAGGACGTGAAGGCGCCGTCAGTCGCAAAACCTCAAACCGATCCTTCTTATATCGTTGGGATCGCCGATGCCCTGGTGATCTCGGTCTGGAAGGAACCGGATTTCTCCGGGCCGGTCGTCGTGCGTCCGGATGGGATCATTACGGTGCCTGTGATTGGCGACATTCATGTTGCCGGGTTGACCACCTTACAAGTGCAGGACATCCTGACCGAGAAGCTAAAAAGCGTTGTGACGGAGCCCCAGGTCACAGTAATTGTGCGTGACATTCGCAGTCGTAAGGTATACTTGGTGGGCAAAGTGGGGCGTCCCGGCGGAGTGATGCTCACCGGCCATGAAACCGTCTTGCAGGTGCTGGCAGAGGCTGGTGGACCATCGCAGTTCGCCAAAGCGCAGAAGATGTACGTACTGCGTACCGTCGGCGACCACCAGAAGCGTATTCCATTCAACTATAAGAAGGTCTTATCGGGTGCTGAACCGGATGTAGAACTTGACGTTGGTGACGTAATTGTTGTCCCGTGACCACGTATTGGGAGGCCGTCATGTGCGAGAGTCTAGTACAACGTGCCGGGATGGTTGCACTGGTTCTGTTGTTCAGTGCGGCGGCTGTTGGCCAGGTGGCTCCGCTTCCTTTCCAAAACCCAATTGCGTGGGGCGGCCCCATTCAACCACCGGTTGTTAGAGAGGTCGGCGGAGAGGGGCAGCCTCAAGCCGTCGTAGTTCCAGGTGCGGTTGCAGAAACCGCTGCTGAAGGCTCTTCCGATACTGCTAGCCAGACTCCCGGCGATAGTTCCAGCCAGATTTCCGGCGACGCTCCGAATCAGGATGCGGCCGGCAGTGCAAGCATCAGTCCGCCTGCGGTTGCAGTGGCCGCAAATCCGGACAATACCATTTATCAGATGGGAACGCCGTTTCCGCTGCAGCTTCAGCCGCAGGGATTGAAGCTGGGGCCGTTCTACCTCACCGACATTTCAGATTCATTCTTCTACGCAGTGAATAGCTCCCCAGGGTTCCCTACTCAGACTTATCTGGGGGACTCGCTTCAAGCCAATCTTGTTTCCACCAAACAGTTCAACAATGGCGGTATTCTCGCGGTCCAGGCACGGGGACAGTTGTCGATTACGCAATCGCAACCGTACTTCAACACGGGAATCGTAGCCACGTACAGTGACCAGTTGAGCGAGCATTTGTCGTTAAGCGGGTCCGCTCAGCTTACGTACTTTCAAAGCTCTATTTTGGCAAATCCGCAATACCTGCTGTCTTACCAGAACAGTGGAATCGTTCAGCAGTCGCTATACTTTTTACAGAACTCGTATAGTGCGTACGAGTCCAACTACTTGTCCTTGAATTATCAGCTGGGCGAGCGTGTCCAAGTCTCGTTTACACCGATCGTTGGCGCGACGTTTCAGTACTTGCAGGGAGGTTGGAGTAACGTACATCAGTTTGGCGGCGGAGTCGCGGTTACTCGAATCTTGACTCCTGATCTAAGTGTGAGCGGCTTCTATAACCTCTCGTATGCTGTAACTTCGGGAGTGGCTTCCAGTTCTCCCAATTGGGTCAGCCAGAATCTAGGTGTGAGTCTTCAAGGGGTATTCCTCCGTTATCGAGGATGGTCGCTTGGAGGTAGCGTCTCCGCGAGCACTCAGACTTACGCAGGATCTTACACGGTAACGCCAACGGGCTCGCTGAGGTTAATGAAGTCGTTCGGCCAGTCCTCCATTAGCGCCGCTTACACTCGCACAGAGGCAAGCTACGTTTTGGTCTCGAGTGGCTACTTCGACCAGGCCGATATTGGATACCACCGAAAGATTGGGCAAAACGCGAATCTTAACGTCGGCGTAGGTGAATACCGGACGAGCTATACTGCTTATCGTCAAACCGGGACACGGGCTGGGGGATCAGTTGATTACATGTTCTCGCCTCGTCTCAGCTTGAATGCGGGTTACAATTATGCGCACCAGAGCGGCACGCTGCCGACGAACCTTGCTCCTTTTGTTGAGAATGTGAGCTATTTCAGTATCGGGTTGAAATGGTTGTTGGGGTCTCGCTCCGGATTGTAACGCCGCAACTTCTTCACGTTGCATTAGGATTCCAAACGATAGGAAAATATTTTCCGTATTTCGTTGAATGGGGGATTTCGTGCCCCCGCCAGCGGTCCGCAGTCCCGACTTCGGAGCCTGAGTTTGGAAGTAAATCTGCTCAATAAATGACGGAAGGTGAGTAATATCCGGGGTGTCACCGGAAACCGAGTATGAGTAACGCACCGAAACCTGCTGCAATACAAGGGTTTGGAGAGATGAACCTCCAGGACTACTTCGCTTTGGCGAGGCGCCGGAGGTTTTGGATCCTTTTCCCTGCGTTGGCTGTGATGATTACAGTAGCCGTTACCGCCTGGAAGCTGCCTAATATCTACCGATGCTCGGCGGTCATTCTGGTCGAGCCGCAAAAGGTGGCCGTAGGCTATGTGGCGCCGACGGTGACGTCGGGCATGACAGAGCGAATGTCCACCATCTATCAGGAGGTCACTTCGCCTGCCCGGCTAAGACGTCTCATCGACAGTATGGGGCTGTATCCCGAGGTCAGGAAGCGGGACGGAGAACAAGAGGCGGTGCGGCAGATGGCAGCGGCGATTAGTGTGGAACAAGTCACGGCTCTGGGTGCTACCGCGGCCGCGTACCGCATCGGGTATAAGGGGAGCAAGCCCGCCGAGACCGCGCAGGTGACCAACCAGATCACTGCCATGTTTATCGAGGAGAATCTCAAGGTGCGCGAAGAGCAGTCCTATGGGACCTCCGATTTCATCGAGGGCGAGCTGCAGAAGACTGCGCAGCAGCTTCAGGATAAGGCAAATGAACTGGCTGAAGTGCGGGCGCGTTATGGTCAGGACCTGCCCGAAGGCGCGCAGTTTCGCATGCAGGAAGTCGCGGCCCTTCGGCAGCAATTGCATAATGCGCAGCAACAAATAACCCAGGACCAGCAGCAGAAAGCGGACCTGCAGTCGCTGGCATCAACCACGGCGCCCACCATTGACGCAGACTTAGGGGCCCAGAGTGCAAGCGGCAATTCCCAGGTGGACGAACTGCAAACCAAGTTGAATGCGCTAAGGACCCGTTACGGACCCAATCATCCCGACGTGAGGAAGGCGCAAGCTGAACTGGCTCAGGCCAAAGCCAAGGAAGGTGAAAACCCTGCTCCGAAGATAGCGTCCCCGACGGCGCGCAAGGTCCACAACCCGGTGATCGAGGCCCAGTTGGAACAGTTGGACCAGGACGTTGAGAAGCAGAAGAACCTCATCACCCAATTGCAGGCCGCGATCGCATCCCAAATGGCAGCCCTGCAGACTGTGCCGGCCTATGAGCAAAAGATCGGATTTGTGCAGCGTGATTATGACGCCCTGCAGGACCGGTACAAATCCTGGCTGGGGAAGAAAATGGTGGCGGAAACCGCCAACGCGATGGAGAGCCGGGAAAAGAGCGAACGATTTGTGATCCTTGATTCTGCCCAGGTGCCGGACCGACCGTATTCGCCGAATCGCCCGATTATGATCATTGGCGGGATGTTTCTCGGTATCCTGGCTGGTCTCGGAATCGCATTGGCAAGAGAGGCGACGGACGACTCCGTGCGCAACGAGCGCGAAGCTGAAGCCCTTCTTGGCACCCAGGTGCTCAGCGGAGTGCCCGAGATATTGAATCCTCAGCAACTTTGGAACAACACCGTGAGAGTGTGTGCAGTTGCCGCGGTGACTGTCGTAGTTTCAATTGGGCTGGGAATAGGAATTGCCCGTATCAGTGCACGGTTCCTCTAACATATGTACTTATCCTTTTATCACCTTAGAGAAGAGCCCTTCCGGCTGACGCCCGATCCGAAGTTTCTGCAGCTCCCGGAGCCGCACCGGGACGCTCTGACGCGGCTGGCACGCGGTGTGATCGGCCGCAAGGGCCTCATGCTTTTGAGCGGTCCTATCGGTACCGGGAAGACCACAATTCTCAATGGCCTTCTCAGCGTGCTGGCGCGACGCTATCCTGCGAGACAGTTACCCACGGCGCTGCTCGTTAACCCCCGGCTGACGCGGGACGAACTGTTGGAGGCCTTGCTGTTCGAGTTTGAAGTGCCCTGCGGGGCGACCTCCAGGCCCTCCCGGCTTGCGGCCTTACAGGGGCTCATGTTCAACGCCCTCAGCAGCGGCGGAACCTGCCTGTTGATTGTGGATGAAGCCCATCTCCTGTCGGCGGATGTCCTGGAGGAGATTCGTCTTCTGATGAACACGGACTCCTATCGCGAGAAGCTGCTGCAAGTAATTTTATGCGGCCAGCCTGAACTAACCCAGCTCTTGAACGATCCCGCAACGAAGGCCTTGCGCCAGAGGATTGCGGAGCGGGCGACTTTGCGGGCGTTGAGTCAATCGGAAATGCGGATGTATATCTGCGAACGCCTACGCATTGCTGGATTCGAGCAAGCTGTTCCCTTTGCTTCTTCATCGTTCGACAGGATCTACGAATACACAGGCGGCGTACCGCGTCTGATTAATATTGTTTGCGACACTTGCCTGAGCCTCGGTGCTGAAAGCAAACGCGACGCGATCGGCGACGACATCGTGGAGGAGGCTGCCGCCCGCCTCCAACTGAGTTTGGCTTCGGATGCTGCTGAGCCGGCCAAAGCGAGGTTGACACCGCTGGAGCTGTTTGGCGACTCTCTCCAGGCTGCGGGTCGAGGAGAATTGTGAGCAAACTGTTTCACAACATGCAGGATGCGGCACGGCAGTCTGCGGAACGGCCGGCGGACAGCCCGGCGCTGGCTGAATTGCTGGAAGAAGTTGGTGGGGATAGGGAGGCCGTCAGCCGGGCTACAGCGAATGCGCTCCAAGGTTGGCGTCGCCTGGAAATGCTTCCCCTCAAGCGTCCTTTCTTGCTGGCCAGTGATGAGACTCCTTCCACGCACGGCGCGTTTGAAGCCTATCGTGCGCTTCGCACCAAGCTGATCCGCTTTCAATCAACAGAAGGGGTGCGCTCCGTAGTGGTGACCAGCGCGGAGGCGGGCGAGGGTAAGACGGTTTCCGTAGTGAATCTTGGCTTGTCGCTGGCGCAGCTTCCCAGTCAGCGGGTGTTGCTGGTCGATGCAGACCTTCGCACTTCGGGACTTAGCTCGGTGACCGGCGCGGTCGAATCACCCGGGCTGGCAGAGGTGCTGGCCGGGGAAGCGGCCTTTGAAACGGCTCCCATGTCGACCAGTGTGCCAAACCTCTACATCGTGGGAGCCGGCGAGGCCAAGAAACCGGCCGGGGACTTGTTTGCCAATCCCAGATTCAGGGACTTCCTTGGCTGGTGCAACGAAACTTTCAGCATGATCATCGTGGATTGTCCTCCAATCATTGGTCTGGCTGACTTCGACGTTGTGGGAGGTGCGTGTGATGCAGTGCTGGTGGTGGTACGAGCGCGGAGAACAAAGCGCGAGGTCTTAAGCCTGCTCGCACCTCATCTCCAAGGCAAGAAGTTGCTCGGGGTGCTTTTGAACGGGCAGGAACGGCAGCACCGCAAGACGCACTATGGTTACTACTATTCCAAAATCGGCCAAAAAGGATAGTACGGTCAGCGGTGGTTATGGTAATGCGGGCGGCGGAAGCGGACGCTTCGCAGTCCTTCAGGATGAGTGACCATGTATCCGAATCTCAAACTGCAGATCTTTAAATCGGGTATTCGCCAGAACCAGATTGCGAAGGACTTGAAGTTCGCCGAAAGCCAGTTGAGCAAGATCATCCACGGGTACCGCGAGCCCTCCGCAGATGAACGGCATCTTCTCGCCATGTATTTGCGAGTGGATGAGTCGTGGTTGTTCGAGCGGTACGATAACGCTTCTCCTCCTCAGGCGGATTTTTTCTCGGCCATGCGCGGAGAGAAAAATGGCGGCAGTTAGGACCCTTGCGGTGGCCGCTGAGGACAAACCTGCCTCGATCGCGATTCGGGATTTCCATCCCAACGTTGCCGCCTGAATGGGACCAATTTGTAGCTTCAAGTCCGCAAGCCACGCCGTTTCATTCCACCGCCTGGATGCGGGCACTTGAGCGAACTTTTGACTACGAAAACCGCTCCTTCTACACCGAGAGGGCGGGCAAGATCACCGGCGTGCTGCCGCTGTTTCTGATTTCCAACTGGATCGTCGGGCGTTGCCTGATTTCCACTCCCTTCGCGGACTACGGAGGTATTTGTGCGGAGGATGAGGAATCGGCGGACGCTTTGGTTGCGCACGCTGTGGAGGCCGGCGAGGCAGAGAAGATTGACTTCCTGGAGTTGCGTCATAAGGCCGGAAAGCCACGTCCGGAATTCTACGTCAAGGACTTATACGTCTCGTTCGCGACCGACCTGGCGACGGAACCCGAGGCGCAGTTGAAACGCCTGCCGCGCGACACGCGCTACATGATTCGCAAAGGGGGGAAAGCGGGGCTCGAACTCCAGCACGGGCTGGAGCAGTTGCCGGAATTTTATCGGTTGTTCACGCTGAACTGGCGCCGGTTCGGTACGCCTGTCTTTTCGCCGCAGTGGCTGGAGACTTTGGTCCAGGAATTTCAGGGCAGCGCCAGCCTGGTGATGGCCCGGGCCAACGGGCGGCCGGTGGCGGGCGTGTTCTCGTTCGTGTTGGGCGATACTTTGTTTCCCCACTACTCCGGTGCGGCGCCGGATGCCAATGCGCTGGCGGCGAATAACTTCATCTATTGGGAGCTGATGAAGAGTGCGATCGAGCAGGGGATCCGGCGCTTTGACTTTGGCCGCAGCAAGCAGAACACCGGGGCTTACAAATTCAAGTCCACCTGGAATATGCAGGTGGATCCGTTGCAGTATCAGGTATGCATGATCAGGCGGAGAAGTCCTCCCAACTTCTCTCCCGCGAATCCCAAGTTTGCGCTGGCCGCCAACCTGTGGAGCCGCATGCCGTTGAAAGCGACCACGTGGTTGGGGCCCCACGTTGTGCGCTGGTTTCCGTGATGATCGTAGGCCTCAATCTCGCATACCATGCAGATCCTCTTCCTGACCCACCGCCTTCCCTACCCACCTGACAAGGGCGAGAGGATTCGTGCGTTTCATGAGCTTCGTTACTTGGCGGCCCGGCATGAAGTTGATCTTTATTGTTTCGCCGACTCGCAGGAATGTGCGGGGAACCAGCGGTTCCTGCAAGATATGTGTCGCAGCATCTATGTGGAAGTCCCCAGCAAGCCGTTCCGGTTCTTGCAGGCCGGGGTGAACTTCGTTACCGGAAAGCCAATCTCGTTCGGATTTTTTCATTCACTCAGGTTCAACAAGAAAGTGCGGCAGGCGCTGTCCCGCTGCAATTACGACGCAATTTTTGTTTACAGCTCCTCGATGGGCCAATCAATTCCGCGGCCTGCTCCGGCGCCCGTTGTTGTCGATTTCGTGGACGCTGATTCGCAGAAGTTCCGTCAATACGCTGCGCGGTCCGGCCCTCTCCGCCGCTGGCTGCATACTCGCGAAGCTCGCGCGGTTGCCGCCGCGGAACAGTCCCTGGGACACACGGCCGTACTTTCGTTTGCCGTGACCGAGCACGACGCCAGAGAACTTTGCGGGGGTGATGCAGACGCGTTCAAGGTTGAAGTCGTTTCCAACGGAGTGCAAGTCCCCGATTCCGCTGCAACCGAAGAGCAACATGAATTCCGTGACTTGCAGCCCTTCGCGTTGTTCGTTGGGACCATGAGCTATCCGCCAAACTCCGATGCGGCCGCCTACTTCGCCCGGGACATTCTGCCTCTGGTTCGTAAATTCCACCCCGATCTGAAATTTGTGATCGTGGGGCGCGATCCCGATCGCCGGATTCGAGAGTTGGCTGCCATTCCCGGTGTTTTCGTGGTGGGCGCGGTGCCGGATGCCTTTAATTACTTCCGCCAGGCGGAGGTGTCGGTTGCGCCCTTCCGGATTTCTCAGGGCTTCCACAACAAGATCGCGGAATCGTTGGCGGTTGGAACTCCGGTGGTCACCACCATCCGGGCGATGGCGGGCATTGGGCTGTCGGAGCGCGAAGGGCTGTTCGTTGCCGACACGCCTCAGGCGTTTGCGGATAGGGTGAGTGCGGTGTTGGAGGACCAGGGCCTGCGGCGTGAGCTGCGCAACGGAGCAGCGGGCGTGCGCAAGAGTCTGAGCTGGGAGACCCGCCTGGACCGGATGGAGGACCTGATCGTTCAGGCCGTGGCTAAGCGGGCGCATTCACGCGAGCTGGTCACGGAAGCCTAGTGCCATGACGAGAGCATCGGCCTCAATCCGGGAAGGGAAGGACTCATCGCATTCGACCCGTGATTCAGCGCCCGCCTCACGCCCGAACAGGGGCGAGATGGATGGTCTGGTGCGGCCCTTGCGCATCATGCATGTGTTCGACCGCCTGGATGTCGGGGGCACGGAAAAAGCAGTGATGAAGCTGGTGAGAGGTTTGGAGCCGGGATTGTTTGAGCACTACATCTGCACGCTCCGCGGGGCGTCCGCCGCGGCCGACGAATGGGCTGCCGGGGTTCCGGTTCTGCACGCCGGACAAGAAGGGGAGGAGTTTCAGTTCAACGTTCCCCGTCTGGTGCGGGTCATGAAAACGGTTCGTCCCGCGATCGTGCATTCTCGCAATTGGGGTGGTATTGAAGCGGTCGTGGCCGCGCGGTTCGCCGGCGTTCCGGTTGTGGTACACAGCGAACACGGATACGAGCTGGACATGCGGTCAGGTCTGCCATTGCATCGGCGGTTATTGCGGCATGCTGTGTACCGGATGGCTGGTGCAGTGGCTACGGTGACAGAAGAATTGCGCGATTATCATGCGCGTCAAGCTTGGTGGGACCCTGCGGCGGTCAAAGTGCTTTACAACGGAATAGACGGACAAGAGTTCCGTCCGCAGCCCCAGGTGCGCGATGACGTGCGCCGCCGGCTGGGCATTCCAGTGGATGCCCTGGTCGTCGGGTGGGTGGGACGAATGGTGCCTCTCAAGGACCTCACGACCTTGCTGAAGGCCGCCGAAGCGCTGGTTTCGGAAACGCCAAGTCTTCATGTCGTGCTGGTGGGCTCTGGTTCGGAGTTGTCTCGCCTTCAAGACTACGCCGCCCATTCGCCGCAACTGAGCGGGCGCGTCGTTTTCCCTGGGACGGTGGACTGCGTGGCCGACCTGCTCAACGCTATGGACATCTTTGTGCTGCCCACTCTCATGGAGGGCATGTCTAACACTCTGCTGGAGGCATTGGCGGTTGGCCTGCCCGTCGTGGCGACCCGGGTCGGAGGCAACCCGGAAGTTGTGGCCGATGGGGTGTGCGGATATCTTTTCCCGCCGCAGGATGTGCCGGGATTGGTCAGCCAATTAAGGACCTTGCTGCGCGACCCACGACTGCGAACCGAATTTGGACGGGCCGCACGAGAGCGAGCACTGCGGCACTTCAGCCTGGAAGGCATGTTGCGGCGTTATCGCGACCTCTATCTTGATTTGGCCATGCGCCGGCGTTCAGCTCTGGCGGCGACGACCTATGTGCGGAATTAGCGGCATCTTCGAATTCGATCAGGCCCGCACGATCGAGCGGGAGACCGTGCATCGCATGAACGAGACGTTGCGCCATCGCGGTCCTGATGACGAGGGCATCTTCATCGACCGGGGCGTTGGTCTGGGGCACCGGCGGCTAAGCATCATTGACGTCGCCGGAGGTCATCAGCCGATCGGCAACGAGGACGGCACCATCTGGGTGATGTTCAATGGCGAAATCTATAACTACGAATCCCTTCGCCGTGACCTGCTTCCTCGCGGGCATAAATTCACCACGCGGTCCGACACCGAAGCCATCGTCCACTTGTATGAAGAATATGGAGAAGAGTGCTTCGCGAAATTGCGAGGCATGTTCACCATTGCGATTTGGGACAGCAATCAACGCCGCATGGTGCTGGCACGCGATCGAGTAGGGAAGAAGCCGCTTTACTATTTTGCGGACCGCAATCGCTTTATTTTTGGTTCCGAACTGAAGGCTGTTCTGGCCGCCGATGGTGTACCGCGCGCCATCGATCCTCTGGCGGTGTCCGATTACTTTTCCCTGTCCTACATCCCAGCGCCGCGGACCATCTACCGCAGCATACGCAAGCTGTTGCCGGCCCATTATCTTGTGGTAAGTGCTGCAGGTTTGCGGGAGGTCCCGTACTGGCGGCTCTCGTTTGCCAATGTGCAAAACCATACCGAAGCGGAATGGTGCGAACTCATACGCGAGCAGCTTTGCGAAGCGACCCGAGTGCGGCTGATGAGCGAGGTGCCGCTGGGCGCATTCCTAAGCGGCGGCGTGGATTCCTCTTCCATCGTGGCCATGATGAGCGGGATGATGGACCGCCCGGTGACCACCTGCTCGATCGGCTTCAGCACCCAGGAGTACGACGAATCGCCCTACGCGCGTCAGGTCGCCGCGCAATTCAAGACGAACCACCACGAGGATGTGGTCGAGGTCCAGGCGCTGGATGTGCTCGATAAACTGGCCTGGCACTACGATGAGCCGTTCGCTGACTCAAGTGCCGTGCCGACCTACTACGTCTCCAAAATTGCCCGCCAGCAGGTCACGGTGGCGTTGGGAGGTGACGGCGGAGACGAAAACTTTGCCGGCTACCGTCGCTACATATTTGACCGCATGGAGAACCGGATGCGGAGCATTGTGCCCGCTCCGGTGCGGCGCACCGTCTTCGGACCCTTGGGCCGGTGGTATCCCGGACTGGCGTGGGCGCCGCGTCCCCTGCGCGCCAAGGCGACCTTTCAGTCGCTGTCGCGATCGCCGTTGGAAGGTTACTTCAATTCCATCTCGGTGTTCAGGCCCGACGAGAAGGCGCTGTTGTTCACCCGGGACTTCCAGCAGCAGCTGGCCGATTACGACTCGCTCGACGTGCTCAGGAAATATTACGAGGAGGCGGACACGACCGACCCGCTATCCCGCATCCAGTACGTCGATATCAAAACCTATTTGCCGGATGACATTCTGACCAAGGTGGACCGCGCGAGCATGGCGGTTTCTCTCGAACTCCGTGCTCCCCTACTCGACCACCACTTCATGGAGCTGGTGGCTTCCATGCCGTCGGATTTGAAGCTGCGGGGGGGCACCGGAAAGTACATCTTTAAGAAGGCCATGGAGCCCCTGCTGCCGCACGACATTCTTGTACCGACCGAAACAGGGATTTGCGATTCCGGTGGATCGCTGGTTCCGCGGCGAGCTGAAAGAGATGGCCCACGATCTGGTCATCGACCGGAATCAGGATGGTATTCTCGATCGCAACTACTTATCCATCATCTGGAAACAGCATCAGGCCGGCAGGTTCGACCGTTCGGCCTACTTGTGGACTGTGCTGATGTTCCGCAAGTGGCAGCAAGTATTTCAGGCCTAGCGAAGACTCATGAGCGGAATTTACGGCATCTGCGAACCCGGCGTTCATCTCCAGCCCCGCGAACTGGAGCCGATGTCGCTCGCTATGCGATCTAAGCGGGACCAGACGATCGGTGGTGAGGGAGCCTTGCTGGGCGCAGCGCCGGGCTTGGATGCCGCGTCGGTTGGTGCTGTGCATGATTTGCTGGTCGCGGTCGATGCGGACTTGAGCAACTCAAGACAGTTATTCGCGGAGCATGAGAAATCACATGGAGCTGGCATCAGCTCCACCGCAGAGCTGGTTGCGCTTTTGTATGCGCAATACGGCTTGAATTTCGTTGAGAAGCTGGAGGGCGCGTTTGCGCTGACAGTGTGGGATCCCCAACAGCAGCGGCTGGTGCTGGCCATCGATCGATTTGGTTTTAAGACCCTGTACTGGTCGCGAGAGGGCGGGAGAATCCTGTTTTCATCCCGGCTGAGTGCGGTGGCAGCCATGAAGCAGCGTGCCGAAATTGATCCGGCCGCGGTCATGCAATTTCTGATTCACTCCGTCGTGCCGGCTCCTCTCACGATCTATAAGGGGATCGAGCGGCTGGAGCCCGGGACGCTTCTGATCTACGAAAGACAGCAGACGCGAAAGAGTCGCTACTGGGACCTGAACTATGAGGAGTCACCCGACGGCAATGTCGCTGATTGGTCTCGGGAGCTTCGCGAAACCATGCGGCAGGCCGTCCACTCGCACCTCGACGGTTGCGAGCCAGAGCGCACGGGAGCGTACCTGAGTGGAGGGACCGACAGTAGCAGCGTTCTTGCGTTCGGAAGCGAGCTGCAATCGCCGTTTAATACGTTTTCCATACACTTCGAAAATCCGCAATACGACGAGATAGGATTTGCGCGTACCGCCGCGGAGCACTTCCACGCCAGTCATCACCAAAAATGCTTGCAGGCGAGCGATGCCGCGGAAGCCATCCCCAGAATCATCGAGTACTACGAGGAGCCTTTTGCCAACTCGTCTGCGATCGGCGCTTATCACTGCGCGCGATCTGGCTCGCGAAAGCGGCGTTGACATGCTGCTGGCGGGAGATGGCGGCGATGAGCTGTTCGCAGGAAATGAGCGCTACGCTGCGGACAAGAAGTTTGCCCTGTATCACTCCATTCCCGCCGTCCTGCGCAGCGGACTAATCAAACCTGCTGCCAGGCTTCTGCCGCAACTTGGACCATTTTCATTTCCGTCCCGTTACATCCGGCGAGCAGAAATCCCTAATCCGCAACGGATGTTGTCCTATGGTTTTTTCCGGACTGCGGAAGGCGAGCAGGCATTCGAGCCCGATTTTCTTGCGCAGGCGCGGTCCGAAACCGCGTTCGACATCGCGCAGGCGCATTTTGATTCGGCGCCACATGCCAGCTCGGAGTTGAACCGCCTCCTTTATCTCGACGTCAAGATGACGCTGGCAGATAACGACATCAGGAAAGTTACCGGCACTGCGGAACTGGCAGGTGTCCGGGTGCGGTATCCACTGTTGGATCGGCGTTTGGCGGAACTCTCTGGCCGGATTCCATCAGACCTCAAGCTGAAAGGGTTTGAGAAGCGCTACATCTTTAAGCAAGCCATGAAAGGTATCCTGCCGGATCGCATCCTCTACAAGAAAAAGCATGGATTCGGTGTCCCGGTCGGCAACTGGATGCTGCACGATCAGGAGATGAAATCGCTGGCCTGCCGTTCTGGACGAACCGCAGGCTCGCCAGCGCGGTTATTTCCGGCCGGATTTTCTGTCGCGCATGCAGGAGCTCAACCGCACCCATCCGGGATACTACGGCGAGGTGTTATGGGTCCTGCTGGTGCTGGAACTTTGGCACCGTCAGCACCGGAACCATCCCGCGGGAGAGTCCGCACCCTGTGGAGTTGGAGCGGTACGTGCAAGCTGAACCTGAGAAGCAACCCGCTGCCGGAGACTGGCGCCACATGGTCGCGGCCGGTCTATACCAGACCGGTCTGTTGCGGGCGCTGCAAGCGTTGTCGCGCCGCTGCGAGTTGGTTTCCGAGAATGGCGGCGGCGAGCGGTTGCGAAGAGTGAAGCAACCGAAATATGCCATATTGGGGTATCACAGCGTTGGACGCCACAGCCTGCCCCTGTATTGCAGGTTGCCGAAGCAGGTTTTTGCCGAGCAAATGAAGTACATCAAACGTAATTATCGCGTTATCTCCCTGCGCCAGATGGTGGACGAGCTGCACGACCCGAGGCCGCAAGATCAGAGTGTGGTTGTCACGTTTGACGATGGATATTTGGGAACGTACAGCGATGCTTTTCCGGTCCTGAAAGAGTACGCGATTCCGGCGACCGTCTACCTGATTGCAGCTTCGATCGAAAGCGGCGAACCCGCCTGGTATGACCGGATCTTCCTGCGGTTTCAGCGGGCCGCTTCGGAAGTGACTGTAACATTGGAAACCCGAAAGACCTTTCGGTTTACCGATCTGGCGAGCCGTGTGGAGGCTGCTACCGCCGTCGTCTCGTTCTTGCGCACTCTACCCGACGAAGAACGTCAGCGCTGGTGTGAATCTCTGGCGACAGCAATACCGCTGCCGGCCGAAGAGCTGCGCGGCTCGATGATGAATTGGGACCAGATTCGAGACATGCAGGCCGCCGGGATCTCGTTTGGCTGTCATACAATGACGCATCCGGTCCTGAGCCGCCTCACACCCGACGCTGTTCAGCGGGAAGTTGCCGAATCAAAATGGTTGATCGAGCGGCGCCTGGGCATTCGGGTGGACGATTTCGCATTTCCCTTCGGTAAGCCTTCCGATTGTGGAGCGATTGAGGCGAGCGCTCTATCGGCTCTCGGGCTTCGCACAGCGATAACCACAGTTGTGGGTGTCAATGAGCCCGGGGCAGACCCGTTTCGGCTACGACGGATGGTTCAAGGAGAAGAGCCTTCCCTTGCGATGTTTGCGTATCGTTTGCAGCGACTATTCTTTCGCCCAGGACACGAGGAGGCAACGGCACTAGCCGGCCGTGCTGGCGCGTAGTCGGTTTTTTCCAGTTATTTATGGCGATCCGTGACACTCTCGTAGTTGCAATCATTCTGTTGGCAGCGCCGGTAACGCTGTTCAACCCGTATTTCGGCATTTTGATGTGGAATTGGATCGCATACTTCAATCCACATCGCTACGCGTGGGGCGCTGCCCGGTACGGGTATTTCCAGCCTGCCGTCATCATCGCTGTCCCAACGTTGATCGGGGTGCTGTTCGCGCCCAAAAATTCCCGCATTTTCACCCGCGAAACGGTTGTCCTGGCGGCGATGTGGTTCTGGTTCGGATTCACCACATTCTACATCTCTCTTGTGCCGGAATTTGCCGGGCACGTGTCGGACGCCGTCATTCACTTGCAGGAAGTCAGCAAGATATTGCTGATGACCTTCGTCACCATCCTGTTGGTCAACACCGGCAAGAAATTCCGCCTGCTGGTACTCGTCATCCTGGGGAGCTTCGGTTTCAGAGCATTGGTCGTTGCGATTTGGTATCTCCGCACCGCTGGCCAGTTCATCGTCTGGGGGCCGGAGGGATCGTTTCTTTACGATAACAACGATTTCGGGCTGGCCTTGAATATGACCATCCCCATGTTTTTCTTCATGGCCCGCGCCGAACCCAAATTGTGGATGCGTGTCGGACTGCGGTTTCTGATGGTGTGTGTCGCCATATGCGTAATCGGGACGTATTCGCGAGGCGCGATGGTTGGACTGGCGACAATCACGCTCGCCCTCATCGCAAAGTCCCGGCAGAAGGTGCTGGGCCTGGGTTTCGTTGCGGTGGCCGTCGTGTGCGTCTTGACCTTCACCACGAACATATGGCGAGATCGCATGAGGGACTTCATGCAGGGCAACCTGGATGCGTCGGCCTACTCACGACTCGTGGCTTGGGGTGGAGGCTTCAACCTGGCCCTGCAGTATCCGATCACCGGAGGTGGATTCGATGTCTTCACCGACGAAGGTATATTTCCCGAATTCGTTCCTCCCAGCTTGAGGGGCGCCTTATACAGCAAGGTGCATCACTTGCATAGCTCGCACAGCATTTATTTCGAGATGCTGGGTGAACAAGGGTTCGTCGGACTGGGGCTATTCCTGTTTCTTCTCTTCTCGTGCTTCTTAAGTATGCGGGGGCTCCGCAAGCAGATACAGATCTACCCGCAAGCGGAATGGGCCGAACCCTATACTCACATGTTCGAGGTTACGTTACTGGCTTACATGGTGAATGGCGCGACTCTCGGCCGTGCCTATTTCGATTTTTTCTACCAGATTGTTGCTCTGGTCATCCTTCTTAAGATACTGGTGACTCCAGATCTGCAAGCGGTCACGCACGAAGAGCCGCAGGTGGAGAGCTTGGAAGTTGTGACGGCGTAGCAAGATTGGGTTGCGCGCATGTCGATCTGTTCTGGAATAGCGATTCTGTTGCAAACCGCGTTTCCGCGGCTGGATCGCACAAAGGAGAAAAGGTTGCGAAACCTCGGGGTCCTGGTAGTGCTTGGCGTTCTGATGTTGCCGTGCGTGCGCGTGTGCGCACAGGAGAGGAGTTGGAAAACCGATAAGGTGGCCCGTGGCTCAACCAGCTCGATTGCTTTGGACGCAGACCAGGACATCCACCTGACCTATCTGACCAAGGAGGCCAAGATGTTCTACGCCTTGCGGCCTGCCGGGGGGGGGAAGTGGTTTTTCAAGCCGGTGATCGAATCTACCCACGCCAATACCAATGTCTATCCCCGGGTGGCGGTCGATAAGCAGGGCAGACCGCATTTGTGCGTGGCTTTTGGAACGCTGATGTATGTCACCTTAAGCACAACCAATCGCTGGGTGACGCAGCAAGTGGATCCAGGTTCGGGAATTATTTCTTATCACTGTTCGATTGCGGTCAGCGCTGAGGGGGTGCCGCACCTGGGCTGGTATCACGAATACCTGCCGGGCGGAACCCAATACAGCCACTTCCGGCATGCCGTACTGGAAGACGGGGCATGGATGGCGCGCTCGGTGGATGGCGGCATCGCTGGTAAGTGGAGCTCAATGGTCGTCGATTCCAAAGGATTCCCGCATGCCAGTTACAGCCAGTTTGCTCACGGAGGCGACCTCGACTACGCCGAATGGGACGGCACGAATTGGCTCATCACCACCGTTGATTCATCGGAGAACGCGCACAGCTACAGGGGCTTCGACAATAGCCTGGCGTTGTGGCCTGACGGCTCGGCGCACATCAGCTACTTTGACGGCAGGACGTTGAAGTATGCCCATCAGGTGAAGGGGAAGTGGGTGGTGGAGAAAGTTGATGCGGTTGCCCCCGGTTACGACTTCTATGGTGGCAGTACGACGCTGCTCCGGGACAGCCACGACAATCCGCACATCGTTTACGGCGATTTTGGCGTGATCAAGCATGCCTTTTGGGACGGCAAGAAGTGGCAGATCGAGAACGTCGTTTCGGGTGCGGTGCAGCAGTACGACAATGTCGACGCGGCGATCGGCCCCGATGACACTCTGTACGTCAGCTATCCTGATCCCGACGACGGGTTCGTCAAGATTGCCACGGGCAGATTGACGGCGGGCGCTCAAGTGACGAAGAAGTAGTCCCCAGCCTGAACGACTCGACATCGGGGTGAGAGGGGTTGGTCACAGCAACACATTCCGGAACGGCAACTGGGTGTGTCCTTCACGTCCTGGACCACTCCTGGCCGGTCATGAGCGGCTACAGCATCCGCAGCAGAAATCTGGTTACCGCCCAACACAAACTTGGCCAGTCCATGCTGGTTGTCACCGGGCCGCTGCATGAACTCGACGATCCTACCGCCTCCGAGGTCGCGGTGGATGGCGTCTTATACAAGCGCACGAGTATCGTCGGCGCCCTGGCCGGCCGCGCGCTCCGAGGGCACTGGCCCATGCTGCGCGAGTGGGAGACAGTGCGGCTCCTACGGAATCGCATTGTGCAATTGATCGACAGCCAGCCGGTCTCCATCGTGTATGCGCACTCTCCAGCTCTGTGTGGACTTGCCGCTTTGCAGGCGGCGGAGCGCAGAGGTTTGCCGTTTGTCTATGAGGTGCGGGCCTTCTGGGAAGATGCTGCGGTGGACCAGAAACGTACGCGAGCTGCTTCTTTGCGCTACCAGTTGACCCGCGGGCTGGAAACCTACGTGGCGCGCAAGGCGGATGCTGTCGCTGCTATCTCACTACCGTTACTCGATGACCTGCGCCGCCGCGGTCTTCCGGCTGAGAAGTTGTTTCATTTGCCCAACGGTGTCGATGCCGATATCTTCGCGCCCCTCCCGCGGGATACGAAATTGGCTGAGGAACTCGGTTTTTCCGACGAGCCCGTATTCGGCTTTTTTGGCTCGCTGTATCGCTACGAGGGCGTTGCCTGGCTGATTCGCGCCCTCAGCGAGTTATACTCTCGCGGAAGCCGGTTCAGGGTGCTGATTATCGGCAGTGGGGAAGACAAAGGGGCGATCTCCAATGCAATCCGGGAACGCGGAGCCGCAGGATATGTGCATATCCTCGACCGCGTTTCTCATGAGGAGATAAGGCGCTATTACTCGGTTGTAGACATCATGGTGTTTCCCCGCTTGAGCGTGCGCCTGACGGAACTGGTGACGCCGCTGAAGCCGCTGGAGGCCATGTCGCTGCAGAAGGCTGTACTGGCGAGCAGCGTGGGCGGTCACCGCGAGTTGGTGGAACATGATCGTACCGGTTTGCTTTTCCAGCCCGAAGACATTGCTGATTTCTGTCAGCAGGCGGAGCGCCTCATGGGCTCGGCCGCCCTGCGCCGGCAACTCGGGGAACGTGGTCGCGAGATGGTTTTGCGCGATAAGGACTGGAAGGTGCTGGCGCGGCGCTATCAGGCAGTTTATGACTTCGTCTCGCAGCAGCGAGGCGGTCAAGTGAAATTTCTTCCGCAGTCGGCGGTCGGTCGCGTGCAATAGCTAGTAGGAGGGAAACCTGATTCCGGCAGCTCTCAACTTCGGTCTACGCAGCAGACTCTACGATTGGCTGGCTGCGTCTGATCCCTTTCGAGCCATCCGACGTCATCTTTGTCCTGGCGGGCCGGGAATGTCGTAAGCGCTTCGCTCTTACACTGCTGCAGGAAGGCTGGGCCCCGACGTTGCTGCTCAGTGTCGGGCGGTTCGAGATACGCCGCTTCGCTAGCCTGGAGCTGCCGGCGCCTCTGGATCTGCTCACCGTTGCCTCCAGCACCGAGCCTCGGTGCCGGCATTACTTTGTGACCGTCGCCTCCGGAGCCGCGGAGGCGCAGCGAATTGGCGTCGGCCGGTTCGGCACTTTAAGCGAGATTCGGGCATTTTCCGAGTGGCTGCGGGCCCATCGTCTCGTTCGGTCGGCGACGATTGTCAGCAGCGGCTTTCATCTCAAGCGAATCCGTATGTGTTGCCGAGGCTTGGTGGATAAGGGCACAAGACTGAGCTTTGTCTCCGTTCCTGAGGAGGGTCGTTATTTGCGCGCGCACTGGTGGCGCGATCCGAACTCGCGGAAGCTGCTGTTGTCCGAATTCGTGAAGATCGCAGTTTATCGGTTGCTCGGTTGGAAGCTGCTTCGACGACCCTGCCCGGCCTTTAGCGATGACCATATCGCAAGGGAAGTGCATCGTGGGAAGTGGAGCCTGAGATAAGTTTGGCGTTGCTGACCCCAAGGAGAGAGTACTTGTCGACTTCCCATTCGTCGACGCCCGTTTCCACGGCGGAACCCGCTCTCGAAGAACAATATCAGGCGACACGCCTGTGGGTCTGGCCGCTCCTTGGGTTGGCATTGGCCGGGGTCGTCACCTTCGTTCTGCTCCGTTCGACCGTCAGTTCAATGGTCACCATCTGGTATGGCAGCAATACCTATTCCTACGGCTTTGTGATTGCTCCCATATCGGCTTTTCTGGTCTGGCGACGTCGGGCGCAACTGAAAGTCCTCCATCCCCACCCGTCCCTGATCGGCCTGGCGCTAGTGTTGTTTTTCGCCGTGATTTGGGTTGCCGGCAACGTTGCTGACGTACAAATCGCCCAACAGGTCGCTTTCATAGGACTGCTCGATGTCTTGGTCTTGACGTTTCTGGGAAGCAAGGTCGTGCGCCTTCTGCGATTTCCGCTGTTCTTCCTTTTCTTCATGGTACCCACCGGGGAAAGTCTGGTCGCTCCGCTGCAGCAACTCACGGCGGCCTTCACAGTAAATGCGGTTCGACTCACCGGCATCCCCGCGGTCCAGGACGGTTTTGTCATCTCGACCCCTTCGGGAGAGTGGAGAATTGCGGAGGCATGCAGCGGGATTCGTTACTTGACGTCCTCGATCGTGGTAGGCGTGTTGTTCGCGGGCGTGGCGTTTCGCAGTTGGAAGCGGCGCACTCTTCTGGTACTGATTTCCGCCCTGGTTCCCATCCTCGCCAACGCGCTCAGGGCCTATCTGATCGTGGTTGTTGCTTACATCAGCAACAACCGAATCGCAGCCGGAATAGACCACATCGTTTATGGTTGGCTTTTCTTTTCCGTGGTAACGGCGCTGCTGATTGGGATAGCGCTAGGATGGCGCGAGACGGATCCTCAAATGGCACAGCCGGCTCGCAGCTCAGGCCACCAGGACCAGGCCTCCATCGGAACCAGCCGCTTGTTGGGATACACGGTTCTTGCGATCGTAATCGTGGTATTTGCGAGATCCACCGCCGATTTCCTGTGGTCCCGCCCCGCGCCCCCGCGGCCGGTAGCCGGACTTTGGTCCGCGCCCGACGGTTGGCTTGGCGTGGCCGAGCCCGATCACGACTGGGCGCCGAACTTTGATACCCTCGAGTCCGAAACATCGGAGACGTTCGCCAATGGTCCCCGCGAAGTGTCGCTCTTTGTCGCTTCTTATCCGGTCAAGCGAGGTGGCGTGGAACTGATTAATGCTTCCAACGCTGTTGGCGTGTACGGCGAATGGGACTTGCTGTTCAGCGGCTCTCGCGATATAGTGCTCGCGGGTAGGCAGGTCTCAGTCCCTGAGTATGTGGTGGCGCGCGGCGGCGAGCGTCGGGTTGTATGGATTTGGTATTTGGTGGGCGACCAGGTTACTGCCAGTCCGTATAGAATCAAGTTGCTGCAAGCCGAGTCTCGACTGACTGGCCGTCCCGGGACGGTCGTGTTGTTTGCAGTCTCAGCTCGCATTAACTCCCAGGCCTCCCAAGCGATTGAGGCACTGGCTGATTTTGTCGGTGGGACGTCTTTCCCTGGTGTGTGGGGTGGAGTGAAGTAATGGGGAGCTTGGTACCCTCGGGGTTCGGCAAGTGACTTCCCTTTTTTTGTGTACGACTTTGCGCAGTGTCATTGTAGAATTACTCTTTTCGGTAAGATTGTACTTTTGTTTCATATAGATAGAATGTCTCCAATTTGGTAGTCAAAGTGCATGAGTATCGCTGTGGGAAGCGTGTATAGGTGTATGACACCTATGTGCTATTGGTGGGCCACCGAAGGGCCGAACTGAGGAGGAAGAAAATGGCCGTCCGCAAGCTAGTGTTGTGCGCCATTCTGGCAATGTGCCTGGTGATAGTTGTCCCCGCATGGGCCGGAACCCTGCAGTTCACCGGCACCACTTTCGCTGGCCAGGGAGCCTTGAATTTCAGCCCCGGTATCGGAAATGATCTGACCATTGGCGCTGGCAACGGCGGCATGGGCGCGCTGATTACGGATCTGACGAACAACCTAGGTATTTGCAACGGGGACTGCGCAATAACGGGTGGCTACTTGACCCTGATGAGCGGCGCCGAAACCGGCGGATTTGCCGGTGGTGGTTCTTTCACGTATACGTTCGGTGCCGGGGGGCAATTACAGATTTTCGGCAGCATTCCCTCCCACAACATTAACTCGGCGCTTATCTTCAGCGCCCAGTTTCTTCCTGGTGGTATCTTCACCGGAGCGGGAACCATTGGCTCGTATATAGCCAGTCTTAATTTGGCCAGCATCTTCCTGAACCCGAACCTGGGAACGTACAAGTATGTTGGCGGTGCCAATGACGATATAAGTATCTCGATCAATCCTGCCTGCGGCAATGGTGGCGCCTGCAACGGCTCGATCTTTAATTCCAGTACCACCGTTCAAACCATCCCGGAACCGGCGACGCTCTCCGTCTTGGGTGCTGGGTTGTTCGCCTTCGGAGCGGGATTGCGCCGGAAAATGTTGGGAGCTTAACGCTCCGCCACAGCGGGTGAATCTAGATCGAAAAAGGAAGGGCTTTGGCCCTTCCTTTTCTGTTTGCGCTTGGGACGGCTTAAAGTAGCGACTATGCCACTGAGCCCGATTGACTGCGCCTCGGTCTCTGGCACGGAGACTTTCCATCCGGTTCGTCAGCAGGTAAGCTATTGTCCGGTAGGCCGCTGACCCATTTCGTTCCAGATCCGCACAAGAAGGCGGGGTGACTTGCGAGGCCAATTCTCAGTGGAGCGCGACCAGAGAGGCAGCGGGATATTGGAAAGCTAATTGCACTGTTCACCTGGGGACGACTTGCGCTGATGCCGGAAAGGAACCCAACTCGATCCAATCTTGGGTGTGTCAGAACCCTGGTCCCAGGATGACGGGCGGCTATGCTATTTGATTCCCCAGCGTTTATTGCATTTCTCATTCTGGTTGTCGTGGTCTATTGGCGATTGAGCTGGCGTTCCCAGAATGTCTTCCTGCTTTGCGCAAGCTATTTCTTTTATGGCTGGTGGGATTGGCGATTCCTGCTGCTGATGGCGGGCAGCACCTGCATTGACTTCCTGATCGCGAAGAAGCTGGCCACCTTGCAGAATCCAGCCCAGCGGCGGGCCCTGCTGATCTTGTCGCTGGTGGTTAATTTCGGCTTTCTCGGGTTTTTCAAGTATTTCAATTTCTTCATTCAGTCGTTCGCAGGAGTGCTGTCTTCGGTGGGCTTCCACAACGTGCCGATGTCGCTGCTGCGAATTCTGCTTCCCCCGGGCATCTCCTTTTACACCTTTCAGGAAGTCGCTTACATCGTCGATGTCTATAAAGGGAAGCTGGAGCCGGCGGATTCGCTGGTGGATTACGCTCTGTTCATCAGCCTGTTTCCGCACCTGATCGCCGGGCCGATTCAGCGTCCCAATCATCTGCTGCCGCAAGTGCAGCGCGAACGAACCATGGATTGGGACAAGTTCTTCGATGGCTTGATGCTGGTCCTGTTTGGTCTCTTTCAGAAGTGCGTGATTGCCGACAACTGTGCGTTGATTGCCAACTCCGCATTCAACGGTAATTTCGGGGCTTCCACGTTGCCGGTTGTGTTGCTGGGCACCTATGCCTTCGCCTGGCAAATCTACGGCGATTTCGCTGGCTACAGTAATATCGCCCGGGGCGCGGCGCAGCTGCTCGGCTTCCACTTCATGGTGAACTTCCGGCAGCCCTATCTGGCGACTACCCTGCAGGACTTCTGGCGGCGCTGGCACATCAGCCTGAGCTCGTGGCTGCGCGATTACCTCTACATTCCCCTGGGCGGCAATCGCAAGAGTGAGGGCAGGACGTACGGCAACCTGCTCACCACCATGCTGATTGGCGGGCTGTGGCACGGCGCCAACTGGACCTTCGTGATCTGGGGCGGCATTCACGGCGGATGGTTGGCTCTGGAGCGTCTTCTGGGACTGGGCAGGGAAGAAGACGTGAAGTCAAGTTGGGGTGCTACCTGGTTGAAGCGAATTCTGCTGTTCAACCTCGTCTGCCTGACCTGGATATTCTTCCGTGCCACCTCGGTTCATGGGGCCTTTGTTTTTCTGCGCGGGATAACCAGCCTGGCATGGGAGCCGGAGTACTTTACCGCGTTTAAATTTCTGGCCCTGTTCTCGGTTCCCATGTTCCTGATGGACTTGCGAATGGAGAGAAACGACGAAGAGTATATTTTCCAGCGTGCTTCACCTGTGTTTCGCACGGCGCTGGGTGTTTCCGCCCTGGCCGCGATTGCGTTTTTTTCCGCCAACCAGGCCAACACATTCATCTACTTTCAGTTTTAGGGATAAGCCTTGCATCGCTATAGCCTGATACTGCTTACACTGTGCGTAATCTTCTGTGCCGGGCTGGAGTTCGGCGAGAGATATGCCTTGCCGCGGATCGAGGCGATGGATGCACGCATTACGAGTGAGTATGCCGGGGCCGAAGCCATCCGGCCGGTGCCGGGTGAACCTCTTCCTATTCTGATTGTGGGAAACTCTCTGTTGAAGAAGGGTGTCGATCTTTCGCTACTCAATCAGAAGCTGCTCCCCGACTATTCGGTCACCCGATTTGTCGTGGAAGACACAAATTATCTTGACTGGTACTACGGCCTGCATCGGCTGTTTCTGGAGGGCGCCCGGCCAAAAGCGGTGATCCTGGTGATGAATGCCCGGCAGTTGATAGCGCCGGACGTTCATGGCGACGCTTTTGCCCAACTTCTGATGGACCGTCGCGACGTTTTCGCCGTCAAGCGGACCATCGCCACCGACAATACCGTTGCCAGCAGTCTTCTGTTCGCGAATCTCAGCCGGTATTACGGCTTGCGCAGTGAGGTGCATAAGACTTTTCTGCTGCGCTTGCTGCCCGACTTCCCCGATTTGGCGGCCAAGCTCCGGCCGCCGACTCCGCCATTGGCTGCCGACGATGAGATTGAGCGCGTGGCAACGAAACGTCTTAAGGACATCTCCAGCCTCTGCTCGCAGTATGGAGCGCAATTCATTCTGGTAGTGCCGCCCAGCATCACGGCCCGCGACGGCTCGAATGCCATTCAAATGGCCGGCAACCGCATCGGGGTCCAGGTTTTCGTTCCCTTCCGGCCGCAACAACTGCCCCCCGATTTGTATTCTGACGGGTTCCATCTGAACTACCGGGGCGCTGAGGTCTTCACCCGGGCCCTGGGTTCCAGTCTGCCGCAACTGCTGCGGAGCGATAACCCCACCCAATCCGCTGCCTCAAGTCAGATAATTCCCAGCTCTGGGCTGGCAATTTCCGCCGCCCAATATAAATGATCGGGAAACCAGCATTTTCGGCGGGCGATGCGCACGATGGTATCATTGGTACACCCTTTTTCAATAGACGACAGGTAACGCAAGGCCTGCTCTGGTCGAGCCATGTTTACGCGCGGATTGCAGTAGGTTAGCTGACCTTAGCGATAAGGCTAACATAGAGATCCCGATGGTTAAGTCGTATGCAACCTGGTAGCGAGCGGACTAATTCGACATGGCAGGATTTACTATGTTTCCTCTTGCTTGCCGTAGCTGTGGTCCTGCTGTTCCAGACCTCGCCTCGCGCCGGTGACTTCTGGTGGAGCGATGCTCCCCGCCATGCCATGGACGGAGTTTTCTACCATGACATGGTCCGCGATCTTCCAATAACCCACCTGAAGCAGTGGGCCATGGATTACTATCTTCAATATCCTGCCATCACCGTCCTCTTTTTTCCGCCATTATTTGCTTTGGTAGAGGCCGTTTTTTTCAGCTTGTTTGGCGTGTCAGCAGCGACGGCTCAGTTGACCGTCAGCGCCTTCCTGCTGGGCGCCGCCTCAGGGACTTATTTCCTTGTCCGGCGCTGGGTGGGTCCCGCCGCCGCCCTCTCCGCCGCTCTACTCTTCATCGCAACGCCGATCATGGCGCTTTGGGGAAGGCAGGTGATGTTGGAGATTCCGGCTTTCGCTTTCCTCATCTGGAGCTGCCATTTCTTCTTTCGCTATCTGGACCATCTCAAGGCACGCGACTTGTACCTGGCGGTAGCTCTTGTGATTGCGGGGATGTACACCAAACAGCCGGTGATGTTTATCGTTCCCGCCTATTTGCTTACGCTTTACGTCGTTTTCCGCAAGGACTTATTTCGCCGTCCGGACTTCTGGCGGGCGACCGTGCTGCTGACAGCCGGCGTTACTCCGCTGGTCGTCTTCACCTGGTTGTGGGGCCGCTATAACGTGCAGCAGTCGGTGGGCGGAAACTGGGTGGAATATTCCCGCAGCAGCATCTCCGGCTGGCTCTACGTAGCGCGCCAGTGGCCCTCTGAAGTGGGATGGCCGATCTTAGCGCTGGCAATTATTTATTGTTTAGGGGCATTACTTTGGCCGCGATGGCGGCTGCCCAAGCCGGCATTGTTCTTCCTCGTAGTCTGGGTTCTCGCAGGGTACGTTTTCTTCACCCTGATTGCAATCAAGTCCCAACGGTACACGATATTCCTGATTTTCCCTCTGGTGGTTTTCGCGCTACTCGCCATCGTACGGGTGGTTCCGGCGAAAGTCGCTCCTTATGTAGCGGTCGCTTTTGGCGTGGCGATTTTCGCTCGCATGATCGTCACGGACCAGGCGCCCTATGTGTCGGGATATCGTGCTGCCGCCCAGTATGTTTGCTCGGTGGCGCCGCCTGACACCGTAGTGTTGTTCTCCGGGCTGCGGGATGGTTCCTTCATCTTCAACGTAAAAACCACTCCCGAATGTAAGAACCTCAGCATCATCCGGTCCGATAAATTATTGCTGCGGGTCATGATGATGCGGAGTATGTTCGGGGTAAAAGACCTTGGAGTTACCCGGGACGAGTTTAAGGACATGCTGGGACGCTATGGCGTCCGCTACATCGTGATCGAGCCGGACTTCTGGGCCGATTTGAAGTCAATGCAGATGTTGGTGGACTTGCTTCATCAGGACCAGTTCAAGCTGATGACTAAGGTCCCTATCGTGAGCAACCGGGAGCATATACAGTCGCAGCTGGAGATCTACGAAAACCTGGGCCCGGTATCCCAGGGGAAGAATCTCTTGCGGGTTGAGCTGCCGGTTTCCGGTCTCACCGTCGAGGGTAAAGTAGGAAGAGAGAAGAAGGCTGACTCAGAGTAAGATCGCTACGTGTAAAGGTTGAATACCTATGGTTGAGTGAGCTGTCGGGGGAGAGGTATTAGATTCCTCGCACGCAGCGATCTGGGAAGTTGACCATGCACCACTCGTCGAATGGCCTGTTGTCTAAATCGCGGTGGGGAGACCTCGCCTGTCTGCTGCTCCTCACGGTTGCGGTGGTTATCCTCTTCAAAACCTCCCCGACGCAAGGTGATTTCTGGTGGAGCGATGCGCCGCGGCATGCCATGGATGGCGCGTTTTATTACGACATGGCTCGCTCCCTTCCTATCCATCACCTCACGCAATGGGCGATCGACTACTACCTGCAGTATCCTGCGGTAACGGCCTTGACCTATCCGCCTCTGTTTGCCCTGGTGGAGGCCGGCTTCTTCAGTATCTTCGGAGTGTCCCACGTCACGGCCCAATTGACGGTAGCTTTCTTCCTGCTGCTGACCGCCTTCGGGGCCTATTTTCTTGCGCGGCGCTGGATGGGCCGCATCGCTGCATTTGCGACGGCGCTGCTGTTTATCGGGACTCCCGTCATGGCGCTCTGGGGACGGCAGGTGATGCTGGAAATTCCAACCTTCGCCTTCCTTCTGTGGAGCTGCTACTTCTTCTTTCTCTATCTGGACTCGAATAAGCCTCGATACCTGCTCCTGGTCATTCTTCTGGTTCTTGCGGCCGCCGATACCAAGCAGCCGGCGGTCTTCATTCTGCCGGCCTTTCTCCTGACGCTATATTTCGCTCAGGGAAATGGGATGTTCCGGCGCGCCGAATTCTGGTGGTCGGCTGCCGTCTTTGCCGTAGGCATCGCCCCCCTCGTGCTGTACACCTGGCTGTGGGGCCGGGCCAATATGCAGCAGGCGGTAGGCGGCGGATGGATAAAGCACTCACGCCTCAGTCTGGCGACCTGGTCCTATGTGGCGGGCTTCGAATGGCCGCGTCAACTGGGATGGGCTGTACTGACGCTCGCTCTTATCTACGTTGCAGGATGCGTCATTCGCAAGCAATGGCGGCTGTCTAAATCCGCCTTATTTTTCCTGTTTGCCTGGCTGGTGACGGGCTATGCGTTCTTCACCCTGATTTCCGTGGCTTCGCAGCGCTACACCATCTTTCTAATCTTCCCGCTTGTAGTCTTTTCGATCGCTGCCATCGTGCAAAGCCTGCCGCCCAAAATAGCGCCGTATATAGCTGTGGTGTTCGCGGCAGGTACCTTTGCCTATACTTTGGCAACCAAGCCTGTCCCTTATATATCAGGATACCGCGCTGCCGCTCAGTATGTGTGTTCGGTGGCGTCACCCGACAGCGTAGTTATGTTTTCCGGAATGCGGGACGGCTCGTTCATATTTAACGTAAAGAGCATGCCGGAATGTAAGAACCTGACTGTGATCAGGGCCGACAAGCTTCTTTTGAAGGTTGCCATCCACCGCGACCTATTCGGCGTCCAGGAATTTGGCGTTACCGAGGCCCGCTTTAAGGAGATGCTCGGGCAGTATGGCGTGCATTACATCGTGATTGAGCCGGATTTCTGGCCGGACTTAAAGTCGATGCAGATGCTGGTCGCGCTGCTTCACCAGGACCAGTTTAAGCTGCTGACCAAAATCCCCGTGATAAGCAATCGGGAGCACATACAAACGGTGCTGGAAGTCTACGAGAATACCGGCCCAATCTTGCAGGGAGGCAAGAACCTTCTCAAGGTCGAGCTGCCGGTGTCCGGCATTGCGGTCGAGGGTTCGGTCGGCCAGGATACTCGTAATCGATAGTTCGGGGATGTGTAAGTCCGGCAGCCGACCAGTCTCCAGCGACGTCTCATGAAAGTCGGAGGGCAGGCAGTGAAGCTTAGATGGCACAGTCGGCAGGCGCAAGCCGAGCACCATCGCGAACTGGCCAGCAATGCTGCCTCCATCACCGCCCTTCGCTTCCGTCGGCGCAAGCTGTTACGGCTGATGGCGTGCTCTCTGCTGGTCTTCGCCGGGATACAGTCCGATGTCGCCTACAGTCAAGCTTCGGGCAGAGTGCTGCAAGTGGGACCCACGCGCAAGTTGAAAACGCCCAGCCAGGCCGCGGCCGCGGCCAAGAATGGCGACACGATTGAAATCGATGCCGGACTCTACTCCGGAGACGTTGCCACCTGGACCCGCAACAACCTCACCATTCGCGGCGTGGGAGGGCGCGCGCATCTCGACGCCCATGGCAGCAACGCACAAGGGAAGGGCATCTGGGTCATTCAAGGCGCGAACACCACCGTCGAGAACATCGAGTTCTCGGGTGCCACTGTTCCCGACCAGAATGGCGCGGGCATCCGTCAGGAAGGCCCTGGACTCACTCTACGCAACTGTTATTTTCACGATAATGAGAATGGCATCCTGACCGGCGCCAATCTAAGCAGCGACATCGTGATTGAGAATAGCGAGTTCGCCCGCAACGGCTTCGGAGACGGGCAGAGCCATAACATTTATATTGGCACGGTCCGAAGCTTTACCCTGCGCTACTCTTACAGCCACCTGGCCAAAATCGGGCACCTCGTTAAGAGTCGCGCGCAGACCAACTACATTCTCTATAACCGTCTAACCGATGAGACCGGTACTGCCAGCTATGAAATCGATCTCCCTGCTGGCGGCCGGGCTTATGTTATCGGCAATCTGATTCAGCAGAGTCCCACGACCGACAACGAAACCATTATTTCCTTCGCTGAGGAAGGAGGAAGGAATGCCGTCCAGGAGCTATATGTGGTCAATAACACGATCGTGAATGATTATGTAGAGGGTGGAATCTTTGTCCATGTTTCCGGCTTTCCTTCCGCCGTCGCTCTTGGTCAACAACCTCTTCATCGGCCCCGGAACTGTGCTTCAGGGACAAGGAACTCAAAAGACGAATCTCGCCACGCGCAACCCTCACCTGGTGAATCAAGCAGAGTACGATTACCATCTCGCCAAAGCTTCCCCTGCGATTGACAAGGGGACGCGTCCCGGCAAGGCTGCGGGCTATGATCTGACGCCCGTGTTCGAGTACGTCGATCCACTGAGCGCCACGCCGCGGGTGGTCGTCGGCGCGGCCATCGACATCGGCGCGTATGAGTACGGCAACCCGGCGCAACCTCCAGCAGACAAGGTTTCACCGGCAGTCCCTGCCGCGCCTGCCGCTGGAGCCACGTCTTCGAGCGATGAAAGGCCGCGGCCCTAGCTCTTGCGTTGCCTCTGAATAACAATCCCACGCAGAGCAAGAAAAAGACCTCACCCGTGTAGGTGAGGTCATAGACCCCTAGGTTCTTAAAAGGACTTGTGAACGGGGTCTGAAGCCCCGCTCTATCCTGCCAGCACCAGCGCCCGCAGCCGTTGATTCAGTCGTCTCGACGAGCCGCGGATGCATGGTGAAATACTGCAACCCGGCCTCGGGCGACTGCGGTACCCGCGGCGGCAGCTCCCCCGCCGCCAGCGCATAGCGAAGCACCTCGGAGAGTTGAGCGAGTTGTGCCCGGTTGACCAGCTCGCGGGCCTGCGTCACGCTCTCCGCTGCGCTCACATCCACGTGACAGAGCAAGAGAATGTCTCCGGTGTCGATGCCGCGATCGATCAGGTGCACGGTGCATCCCGTCGGATCGCCGTTCCACAGCGCCCACTCGGTCACGTTCATTCCACGATACGGAGGCAGCACACCCATGTGGGCATTCAACACGCCCAGGCGCGCGGCCTCGATGATTGGCTGCCTCACGATGCCGCCGCCGCCCAGGTGCAGCAGCAGGTCAATGCCGTGGCTCCGTATTGCTTCGATGGCTTCTGGTGAATTGGGCACCACTTGAATCGCCGGAATTCCGCGCTGGCGGCAGTACTGCGCCACATCAATCCGTGGCTGTGGCGACGGCGCTTGGAGAAGCAGCAGACTTTGATGGACTGGCTGAGGGCCGCAGGCGCAGCAGCCGATTGCGCACCCGCCGCATAAGCGGGACCGGTGTTGGCGCGTCGATCAGAACCAGGTCGGGACGGAAATTCCACGACGAAGACAACTGCATGAACTGGGCAAACTTGCTCGAGTTAGCGGTAGTCAATAACCCTACAGTCAACTTCTTCCCCGATGCCGCATCCGAGCTCTCCGGCAGCGCAGGTCGGGATGTCGGCAGGAACTGTGGGCCGGTCGCTGAACTCCACGGGATTCTCGAGCGCATGATTCAACGCCAGGCTAGCGTCAATAAAGTATTTGGCCGCCCAGTTCGGAAAGGCATGCGAGATGTAGCTTCCCCAGATCGGGTTCGAACCGGCGATGCCACCGCGCACGCCGTCCCTCGGGTCGGTCATCGGCTGCGTGCGCCGGACGAGGTCGAGGGCTTTCATCGCCGCGTTGAGCAGCCGAGGGTCGCCACTCTTGCGATACAGGTGCAGCCAGATCAGCGCGAACTGGCAGTTTCCGGTCAGGCAAGCGTAGTTCGACACACCGCGCCATCGGTGGTCCAGCACACCGGGCAGCCAGCGCGATAATTCCAGACGCCGCAATCCCGCCCACGCCGCATCCGTTGCGGCTTTCTGCCCACTCGTGGTGCGACAGCACCTCCGCCGTCCGCAGCACACCCCAGATGGTGTAGGCGATGGTATGCGTGAAGGAGCTGCGGGCCTGGTGGTCGTCGCGTTCAAAGCCGCTGCGATCGAACCACTTGTGCTCGGAGTCGAAGTGCTGCAAGACCCACGTCAGATGCTTGCGGGCCGCATCGAGGAAGCGCTCTTCGCTCAGAAACTCTCCGGCCTCTGCCAGCCAGCAGGTGAGGTGCGCGCTGTACGTGGTCTCGATGCCGCCATAAAAATACTTACGCCAGGCACCGTCGGCGTCCTGCAACTCGCAAAGCCAATTTCCCGCTTTTCGCAAGGCCTCCACGCATCGGGTGTCGCCGGTTTCGATCGCCCACGCCTGCAATCCGTGCATGATTTGCGCGGTGTTGAAGGGAGAAGGTTCGGTGCGGTTCTGGTCAACCTCGCCGCCGGGGAATCCGCCGTCTGGAAGCTGCAAGCGCAGGAGAAACTCAATCGCACGGTGTGCCCGGTCATGGAAACGATCTGCGTTCAAGGCCCGGCGCAGCTGCAGAAAGGTGGGCACGATATATCCGGTGGTCTCCGGATACGAAGATGTCCAGCCGCTGGCCAGCTTGTAGCGGCCACACACCCCGCCGTCCTTCATGGCATCCTGCGCTCGCTCCAGCCAGGCGACGGCCGCCAGCAGATGGTTATCATCGGAATAGCCGGTCGCGCCGGTGGCGGGTTGGGTCCTCAAGCAACTGCCCGACGGCCAGTCTCAGGTTGGAGGGGCGCAGGTAAGCGCCTTCCCGACAGTTGTTGATGAAGGATTTCAAATTGCCTGTAACCATGATCTTGGCTTTGAACAGAACTGCGAGAACAGATTCTGAGTTGGTATATCCGGTGGAGCATCGCTTCAGCGGTGCATTTGAGAGTGCGTATGAACCCGGCTTTAGCCGCTGAGGATAGAAAATTTTCCTATCCTCACGGCTAAAGCCGGGTGTTTTCTCCGCTCGCTTTGTTATGCACGCCTGTGAAGGCGTGCTCCACCAGTCCCTGCATATAGAACATTGGACTAATTACACATCCTCCCCTCGCATCAGCCGGAAAAGCTCCCCGATTCGCTGCCGTTCCGCGATGTACATGACCGCCAAATACGACAATATCCCGGTCAACACAGAAATCGCGAACCGCACGGCCAGCGGCCAAGCGCCGGGCGTGACAACCGCACGGCGAGCACCATGACGACCATAACCAAAGACGCTCGCAAGGCGGGCATCATCGAGCGGAGATAGCTCCAGACCGACAGCTCGGTCGCCGCCAGCGTGCGCCAGATAATCGGCGCGGCGCTCAAGGGATACAGCAGTACCCACGTCACGCCGATGCCGGTGGTTCCCCATCGACTCGCGTAGTAGAACGCGGCGGGAAATACGACGGCCGCAATAACGGTATTCCACATCACAAACCGCGATTGCCGTAGCGCAAACAGCATGTAGGGGAAGAACGTGGTGATGGAGCGCAAGGCCGCGTACAGCGCCAGCAGTTGCAAGGGGATGATGGCCGGAGCCCACTTGGCCCCCAGCACCACCATCACGAATTGATCGGCCACCAGCGCCATGCCGAGGCTTGCCGGGAAGGTGAACAGTGACAACCCGTCAGTGATGCCCAGCACGTAGCGGCGCAAATGCGGCTTGTCATCCTGCACCGCGGAAAAGAAGGCCGGCGACACCCGCGTAATCATGTTGGTGATTTTTTCCACCGGCGTGGACGCGATGGTCCACGCGACCGTGTACGCTCCCAGCGGCGCCTGTCCCAACTTGCGCCCGGCGACCAGGAAGTCCGAGTTCGAGTAGATGTACCACGCCACCCGTGAGCCCAGAATATCGCCGCTGAATTTCAGGGCCCGCTTGATTTCCTTCAGCCGCGGCCAGGCAAAAGAATGCGGCCGTGCAATCACCGCCATCGTGGTCGCCAGGACCGCGCCTGCCAGGCTACCCAGGGCGAGGCTCCAGTAGTTGAAGCCGAGCAGCGCGAGAACGACGGTGGTGCCTGCCTGAACCACCGCGCGCGCCGTGTCGAACGAGGCCAGCAGCTTGAACCGCAGATCGCGCTGCAGCAACGCATCGGGCACAACCTGTCCGCCGGAGATGAGAAACGCCAGGCTCATCACCATCACTACCGGCGGAAGCTTGGCGGTGTGGAAGAACGCCCCCAGCGGTCCGGCGACGGCGCAGGAAATTCCAAATAAAAGCGCGCCAGCAGCGATGGACAGGGAATTGATCTGCGCCACGTGCTCGGCCGGCATTTCGCGCAGCGTGATGACGGCTTGTCCCAGGCCAAATTCGCTGACCAGCGCCACCAGCCCGAGATAAAGGGTTGCCATGCCGAACAGTCCGTAGTCGGAAGGTGCAAGGATGCGCGCGACCACGATGGTCGAGACCCACGTCAGAAGCTGGGTTGCCCACCGGCCTGCACCCGTCCACGCCACTGCCCGGACCAGGGTCTGATCGGCAGGCCTCTGCGGCGGCGCGGAAATCGCCGCACCGATTTCAGCCACGATCTCGGTTGATTTGTTAAGTTCGGGATCCAAGCTGGAATTGATCCTGGCGAAAGACTTCAAGAACGGTGCAAGCCGTAGTTATTGTATCCGGGTGGAAGCCAGGGTTCTTAGTGGACGCCAGGGTTCGCGGTGGAAGCGCCGGGTTCTTGGGGTGGAAGCGCCGGGTTCTTGGGGTGGAAGCACCGGATTCTTGGGGTGGAAGCACCGGGCTTTAGCCCGGTGAATACATTGTCCTTCAATTCTTGGGCTTCAGCCCCGGCGTCCCATTTCGCCGGGCTGAAGCCCGACGCTGCCACCGTCAATACAACAGAGAACGTCTAGTTGAACTTCGCCGTCTTCGCGTGAATCGCCTCTTCCATGGGCTTGCCGACTCCCTGATACTCAAAGCCCAGCGCCGCCATCTCATCGCCATTCAGAAGATTGCGGCCATCCAGGATCAGCGGCCGCAGCATGGAATGTTTGACCCGTTCCCAGTCCAGGTTCTTGAACTCTGGCCACTCGGTGACGATCATTAGCGCTTCCGCATTCTCGGCGGCTTCGTGCGGGTCGGCGCAGTAGTGCAGGGAAGGGAAGACCGCCTTCATCCTCTCCATCGCCTGCGGATCGTAGACCTGAATCCGCGCATGTTCCTGTAGCAGCTTGCGAATCAACTCCGTCGCCGGCGCGAAGCGGATATCGTCGGTCCCCGGTTTGAACGCCAGGCCCAGGATGCCGATGCGCTTGTCTTTCAAGGTCCAGAGCGCATGCCGCGCCTTGGCCAGGAAGCTGTCAATGCGCTTCTTGTTGATGCACTCCGCGTCGCGCAACAAGGAGACGTCGGTGCCCGCTTTTTCGCCCAGCCGGATAAACGCCTGCACGTCCTTGGGCAGGCAGAACCCGCCGAAGCCCAGGCCGGGGCTCAGAAATTGTGGGCCGATGCGGGGATCCAGGCCCATGGCCTGCATCACTTCGTCCACGTCAGCGCCCATGTTCTCGCAGATGTCGGCGATCAGATTGGCGTACGAAATCTTCACCGCCAGAAACGAGTTGCAGGCGTGCTTGATGAGTTCCGCGCTATTGATGCTGGTTACTACCAGGCGCGGCGCGGGCTTGGGCGGACAATTGCCGTGGTGAACAGGACAGGTGATGTTCTGTTCCACCAGGGGGCGATAGATCTCGCGCAGTTGCGCCTCGGTACCTTGGTCTTCCACGCCGATCACGATGCGGTCCGGATGCAGGAAATCCTCAACCGCCGTGCCTTCGCGAAGGAACTCGGGGTTGGAGGCGACAGAGAAGGTGCATCCGGAGTTGCGCCCGTAGATGGCCAGCGCGCGCTTCAGCTTCTGCCCGGTCTGCATGGGGACAGTGCTTTTTTCGATCACCAGCTTGGAGCTGCGCGCTTCGGCGGCGATCAGGCGCGCCGAGCTGTCCATGGAGCTAAGGTCGGCGTCGCCGTCCTCCATGGGCGGCGTGCCCACGCAGATAAAGATGGCATCGCCGAATCGCACCGCGTCGCCCAGGTCCGCCGTGAACGAGAGCCGGTTCGCCGTCCGGTTCCGCGCTACGATTTCGTCCAGATCCGGTTCGTAGATGGGCAAGACGCCCCGATTGAGAGTCTCAATCTTGCCCGAATCGTTGTCCGTGCAGACCACTTCGTGGCCCATCTCGGCCAGACACGCCCCCGTGACCAGCCCGACGTATCCGCAACCTAGAATCGAGATTCGCAAGCAACACCCCCTGTCACGGTCGCCACTTCCTTACAGTTACGAAAACGCCCTCGACCGGCGCAACCCGTCGTCGGTCCGTGGACAGACAGCTAGAGCTAATCCGTTCCCTTCATCTTATAAAACCCCGGCCGATTGTGCACGTTCATTCAGTGCAGGTACACAACTTCGATCGGCTTGGAATGTCTGATCTCAACCTGAACTCCGGCCTGCCGCAATGCTTCCAACGTTTCCGGTGAAGGATCGATCAGCGCCGTTTCCCCGGCGTGCGTCTTGAGGTCCTCAACTTGCCAGATCTGCATCGGCGAATACTGCGACAGATTTTCCTGTACCCGGACGGTAGGCACGCCCTCGATCCCACTTTCCGCTCGCAGCAGGACAACTTCGTCGGGATACCGCGAATAGTGTGCCGCCTCCAGGTGAAGCATGGGATTGTTGAGCACGATGAAGCGCTTGCCATCGCGGTGCAGGCGATCTTCCAGCCTCAAGTATTGCCGGGTTGCCGTCTGTTGCTGAAAAGGATCAATCGACTCCGGATGCTGCACCACCGCCCACTGGCTGGCCGCTCCCCATCCCGCCACCAGCAGCAGGATTCCCGCCGACACGCGGTAGTCGTTGCGGAAGTGACGCCACAGCAGGCAGGCGAAGGCGACCGCAATTCCCGGCAGCGCGCCGATAAAATAGCGCATCAGGAACGCATTCGTTTTCAGCTCTGCCACCACAAAGCCGGCCAGCGGGATGAACAGAAAAAGCCAGCCCAGCGATTCGGCGGGCGGCATTGGCTCAACCACCATGTCTCCCTCGCGCCGGCGCGCCAGGACGATCCAGATCATTGTCAGCACCAGTAGGAACAAGCCGTCGGGAAACAACTCAAAGAAGGCCGCGCGAAGCTGGTAGAACGACGGGTGGGCCCAGAAGCCGTGCGAAAATTGCCGCGAGAAGGCCAGCGAAAGCGGCAGCAGGACCACGGTGGGAATGCCCACTCCCAGCACTCCCGCAATCAGCTTTCGCGAAGGACGCTTCCCCGGCCTCCAGCGCAAAGCCTCCCACAGGGCATAGGGCACGATGTTCAAGACCGCGTAATAGTGCATGGTGATGGCCAGCGCCAACACGACCCCGAAGGCCAGCGCGGCCCGATTGCTGTCGTCCGCGGTGCAGGTCCAGATCCAAAACGCCAGCGCCGAGAGCAGGAAGTAAAACGCGTAGGGCCGAGCCTCGTAGCCGTAATAGGGAAGCAAAGAGCAGGTCAGCACCGACATGGCAATCAATCCATGCAGGCCGTCGGTGAGGCGGCGGGCGCAATCGAAGGTCACCAGCAGACCCGCGACCATGGCCAGCGCCGAAGGCAGTCTCATGGCGACTTCGCTGTGCCCGAACATCTCGCCGAACCACCGCATCAGCAAGTGATAGCCGGGAGGCATGGTGTCGGCCGCGTGGGCCAGCGCCTGCCACAGAATGGCGACGCTGGGTACTTGCGAGAGGCGAACAATAAACAGCTCGTCGAACCAGAACAGGCGATGGGACGCGATATAAATGCTGGTCGCCAGGTAAAACGCAGCCAGCGCCGCCGCCGCGGCGAAGCTCCAGATCGCGGGGTAGCGCCTTGCCTGACTCGTGGCAGACAGGTTGGCGCCAGGCGACGAGTTCGTGGTGAGGACCCTGCTCATAAATTGCACTGGCTGAAATTCATATCCATATTATTAGGCAGTATTATTAGGCAATCCCGAGGTGAGGTTGCATCCATAATTGTAGGATCGCCTATCATTGCCGCGGAAGGCAGCGACGTTACCCCGGGTGTTCCAAATTGGGAATTAGCTCAACGCGATAGCGGGGCAGCCGCTCCCCTGGGGAAAAGGCCGATTTTGCGATTACATGACCTGTGGCGGCCTTAGTTGCTCCGGACATAGTTTGGGTCCATCAATAGTGTTTGCGTTCGTCCTAGGGCTCCTGTGCGCATTCTAGGGGCATTTGTCGCAATGTCTCAACCGGCCCTATCGTGGTTTTGCAAGTGGTAGCCAAGTGCTCGTGTGTGCGACATCTAGGTGCCATAAGTTTAGGTCAATTAAAAACGATTTCGCAGTAAGCCTGATTGCATTCGACTTACCACCCTCTACTCTATAGCAAGACTATGACTATGGTACTGACTAGGGTTGTCCTGCCGTGCCTGAAGGCAGAGGTTGGAGCTTGACGGGCGGGTCGCCGTCAAGGCTCTTGACTACAGCATCGGCGACTAGAGTGTTACCTCCAACGTTGTAGTGGAAGTCGCCGAAAATGAAGTTATTCGGATACCAGCATCCGGGCTGGCTTTGCGGGCATTGGTCCTTCGCCGCTAAGAACTCTGGAAACAGCGAGATGAAGCGCTTGCACTTGCCCTTGCACCACTCCTGCCAGATGCGAACCTGCCTGGAATTCGCGGTATCGTGGAGGACTTGCCCCGGATAAGGGTATACAACAACGCCGATGGGGACGTTTCGCTGTTGAAGTTCCTGCCAGAGAAGGTCCATCTTCATCTTCTCTTTGGCAATACCACCCTCCAGACCGAGTGGTGCATACCCGGACGGGTAAGGGTCAGTCTCATTGATCTTACGATAAGGCCATGCCGCTCCCTCGACATCGAACACGTTGGCTGCCAATAGAGGCATTGTCAGGTGGTAATACCCGTGCTCGACAAGCTTCCGCTCGAAGAACTCGACAATGTAGTTGGAGAGCAATAGGTGCTTGGCGATGAAATGGCGGACCGTTGCGTACCAGGACTTGTTCCAGCGCTGCTGTACAGGCCCCGCTACAGCGCCGCCAGGGCCAATGTCCCGGTAGAAGGCGGCCTCGTCCGCAGCATCTCCAGTATCGATGAAGACGATTACTTCGTCGACCTGGATCCCGGAAGCGAGCACCATTCGTGCCACATTGAGGTAGTTGGACGGCGAGTAACTCCCCACGCCTCCATTGAGAAAGTCATACTGTGGGAGGCGGGCCGCGATCATGCCGACATAAGTGTCGCGCCACGCGACCTGGCCCTCGGTAAACGAATCGCCAAGCATGAGCAGGCGCAGGCGACTATCGGTAAGCGGAACCGGTCTGATCCGCTCGTCCCGAAAGCCCAGACTGTTGGTCGAGAAATCGAACCAATCCTTTCCCCAGTGATCGTTGAAGGTGCAATTGGGCTTATAGGAGTGATGGCGCGCCCGATCAGAAATTCGGCAATTCGTTTCTTGGGCTCTCATGCTGGATCGCACAATGGTGGATGTGCGGAACCAGTCGAGGGTCAGAAAGACCGCGGTGCTGAAGGCGATCGATACCAGAAGCAGAAAGAACTTCGTCAGCCCCGGCCGCCTTCCGGGTAGGCCAACCGGAACTTCTTCTCTCGGCTTCACCTCGTTCTTGTCTCGCGTCTTGTGCCCCCAGATTCCATAGGCAGTTCTGTTGGTGGTTGGCGAAAAGCATACACCACAGCCTCACCCTTTTTTCGTCTCAAGATCAGACGCCAACATCGCGTAAGTTCTTCTCCACCACGGCGATGAGTCTTTCCCCACAAACGCCGTGCGCGACAAGGTCTACAGGCGTTTTTCGGATGGACACTCTCAGCACGGCTGAGCTATAAGTTATCCAGCGTGAGGCCGAGACGAGGGAGAAAATTTCTGTGGACGTGACCGCTGAACGCGCGCCGGCGACGCTGAGCGCCGGGGTCACGGCGTCGCGGCGGCTGGCCACATTTTCCGTGCTGGCCGCGCTTGCGGTCATCGCCTGGCACGCCCAAACCAAACCGCTGTTTCGATTGGACTTGCAGACGGCTGGTTTCCTTCTCGCCGTGGTGGTTCTGCTCCGCCCTTTTTCGCGGGTCGCATTCCTGTCGCTGGCGGCGGTGGAGACCCTGACCGTCCTCATCATACTTCCTTTGACCAATACGAATCGGCTGCTACAGCTCTTCGTATTTGCCATCCTCACCGCGACCGGATTTTATGTGCTGGCGCGGAGCGGTTTCCGGAAGCTCGACGCCGGGGCCTGGCTGCAAGTGTTCCAACCGTTGCTGCGTCTGCAATTAGTGATCGTCTATGGGTTGGCGGCCTGGCATAAATTGAATTTCGGTTTTTTCGATCCGCAATCCAGTTGCGCGGTGATCCTATACGAGCGGACCCCGTTCTTTCACTTACACGCCAACGGCAGCCTTCTCCGATGGGGGTTGATTTTCGGCACGGTCGCCACGGAAATGGGCCTGCCGATTCTGCTTTCCCTGCGGCGAACCCGCAATTTTGCCGTCTGTTACGGAGTGCTGTTCCACGTCGCGCTCGGCTTCAGCGAATTCTACTCATTTTCCGTGACCATGATTGCCTTGCTGTTCCTGTTTACGCCGGACAACTTTGTGGATGTCGCGGCCGAATTCTGGCAGGGCCGCAGCCCATGGTTCCGAAAGGTTGTGACCTTCGGCGGGCTGGCGATGCTGATCGTGGTTGTAGTTTTGACCGTGGCCGCATTCGGACCATCCCTGGCCGAAGTAAGGCAGGTTGCGGGTTTCCAGTCTCGCCTTAATATGATATGGAGCAAGGCAGCCTACTGGTCGGGATACTGGATCTTATTGTTCTACCTTCCGCCCGCTGGGATTGTTCGCCTGGTTGTGGTATCGCCAGCCCGCTTATTTCCACCCTGCCGCGCATAGCTTCCGTCCCATTCCTCCACTGTTCTGGGTGTTTCCGGCCTTACTTATATTCGACGGAATTAATCCTTACCTGGGGTTGAAGACCGACACTGCTTTCGCCATGTACAGCAATCTGCGCAGCGAAGGAGGAGCCACCAACCATCTTATCTGGCGGCATCCGCTAGCTTTGGCAAACTATCAGGAAGACCTTGTCCAGATTGTCGATTCCAGCGACCCTAAGTTGAAGGCGGCTGCAGGACGGGGTTTGCCCATTACGTTTTTTGATCTGCAGAAGCGAACTTCCTATCTGGTTAAAGAAGGCGGAAAGAATGTTTCCGTTACCTATATTCGAAATGGACAACTCAACCGAGTCGAAGCAGCGGAATTAGATCCCGAACTGGCAACCCGGCCTCCGTTGCTGGCAAGAAAGTTCCTGCTCTTCCGTGCCATTAGCCGTGAGGGATGTCCGCATTAAATCGGTTCCGGAGGCGCTGTGTTTGGATGGGTGGCAGGACGTGGGCCTGAAGGCCCGCTCTACCCGGACACTTTCAAGAACGGAACTGCTCTAGTGAACTGGAAGTTCTTGTAGTCTAAACTTGAGCGTGTAAGATTGCTCTTTCACGCTCAATGCATTGCAGTCCGCGACCTGCGCACGATGGAGGCTGGTGATTGTTACGGAACCTCTTGGCGAAATTGCTGCTGACCCTGTTCGCTTTTTTGCTGATCGCCCTGCTTCTGGAGGTCGCCCTGCGCGTGGCCTTCTATCACAGCAAAGACTTTTCCATGGAGATGTGGAAGTATGCCGTGGCCATAAAGCGCGCGGTTCCCGACCCAAAGCAAAGCTTCGTGCATCAGCCCAATAGCCACGGCTTCTTCATGGGGCAGGACGTCAAGATCAATTCCCAGGGACTTCGCGACAACGAATACTCGCTGGCTAAGCCTCCGGGGGTGTACCGCATCCTGATGCTGGGCGACTCGACCACGTTTGGTTGGGGAGTGTCCCTGAATGAGACCAGTGCCAAGATCCTGGAGCGGGAATTGAACGCCGTGCATGTGCCCGGGATTGAGCGCTTTGAAGTGATCAACGCCGGCGTGGGCAACTATGACACGGTGCAGGAAGTGAACTATTACCAGACGCGAGGACGGGATTTTCATCCCGACCTGGTGGTGCTTGGGTACTTTATTAATGACGCGGAGCCGGTGCCAGTCGAAAATAAATTCTTCCTTATCAGCCACTCCTATCTTGTCGCCTATGTAACCAACCGGTTTGACGGGGTGCTAAGGCGGCTTGGCACCCGCCCCGACTGGAAGTCCTACTATTCGTCGCTTTACAACGACGACCGTCCCGGTTTTCAGGCGTGCAAAGCGGCGCTGGTGGACCTGGCGGAAGCGACCCGGCGCGACCACGCGAAGCTGCTAGTGGCATTGATTCCTGAGCTGCATCAGATCAACGACGACTATCCTTTTACCGCCGCTCATCAGAAGATCAAGGATGTGGCGGCCGCGCAGAACGTGCAGGTCCTGGACCTGATTGACGGGCTGCGCAATCACGGGCCGGAGATCACGCTGTGGGTCACCCCGCTGGACGATCATCCCAACGGCAAGGCCAACACGCTGATTGCCGCCCAACTGCGGGACGCGATTCTGGCCGACTTGGCAGTGACAAATGCGAGCGCGGCCGGGGTGGGACGATAGGCGGAGCGGCTTCGCTGAAGAAACCAGTGAATGACGCTCCCGTTTGACTTGTCATCACGAGGTCGCCACGGCGACCGAGGAATCTGCTTTTGCTCAGACAATTTAACAGCAGATCCCTCGCGGGCTGAAGCCCACTCGTGATGACAACTCTGAGAAGAGGGCCGGACTATTTTCGTCGCGTGCACTCAATTGATTCCGCAATCCTCAGGGTTTTGTCTCCGGCACGTAGTAGAGTCGGATCGACCGTCCCACGAGGGCTACTGGTTGGTAGCCTTCGAGCCAGGCATAGCCGTCGTCAGGCTGGCCGGGTATCTCCGATCTTAAGTTTCAACAAGCTAATTGCAATCCAGCCGGTTGTCGGCTGGTACGGTGCGAGCACCTGGTACGAGGGCAGCCCGAATTGGCTCAGGTCGAGTTTCGCGCTACCGGCGTAGGCAATCGAGACCTGGTCTATGTGTCTTTCCTGCAAAGTCGCGGACAAACGCAGCAGGTCCTGGCCCCAATCCAGGTCGCTGTCCAGCAGGATTCTGCTCCGGATGTGAGCCGGCGAACTCGTTGAAGTAGGCGAGATAGTCGGGATGAGCGCGGGTGGATGAAGTAAGCTGCCAAACCAGCAGAACCAGCACTATCGCAGGTCCGGCATAGTTCGGCTTTGCGACACTCCACAGCCGGCAGGCTCCAACCCCGCCAATAATAGCCAGCAAAGGATAAATCGGCAGAATATGCCGCACGCCAATGTTAATGTGGCTTGGCATGCAAACGAGAAGCAGCGTCAGTGCGGCTACCACGGGCGCGACGGCAATCCAATTCCCGCCCGGTTGCCAGATTGACTTTCCCAGGTAGAAGGTTCCTATAACAGCAAGAAGCAAGAGGGGAATGGTAGATTTCACGGCCAGCGCGACAGGAAAGAAATACCACCAGCCAGTCTGGCGAACTTGTCCAAGCAGATAACTCTTGTGGCCGGTTGATTCCTTAAAGCGAAGCTTGGCGAGGCCCTGAAAGAAGGCTGGCGCAGGGATGAACGGATACTCGGCTACCGCGTAAGCCATGTTGTGGACAGTGCCGCTGGTGCCAACCAGTTGGTCAATGGTGTAGTGCGGGCGGGCTGCGGCGTCGGCTGGCGGAACTCACAGAGAAGCGATATCCGGCCCATACGAGAAGGAACGCGACGCAAGCGGCCAGGGCCATGGATCGGCCCCAAGGTGCGCGGCCTGCTGCAGTGGTCTCTTCTTTGGCGCGCCGGTTCATGAGCCATCGCGTAAGCAACAGGGTGAATCCGCAGGCTGGCAGGAAAACCAGGGCGCTGAATTTCGAGAGAACCGCAAGCGCCGTCGCCGCACCGAAAATGGCAGCGCGGACATAGGTTGGTTGTTCGAGGAAGTTGATATAGGCCAGAAGCGCAGCGGTAAAGGTCGCAGTCACGGCCATGTCGGTAGTTGCCAAGCCTGCATGGGCCAGAACCACCGGTGAGGTCGTAAAGAGAAAGGTGGCCACCAGCGCGGGGCCGTCACCGTATCGCGAGCGGGCCCAATACCAGACTATAAAGGTGGCTAGCAGAAAAAATGGCAGCACTCCTAATCGCGCCAGGGATAGGTTATGAAGATACCGGCCTTGGGCGAGGAGAAGTTGGTTTCCTTCTATCCACAGATTTTGGTTGCCGCTCAACCTAAGGCCGGAAAGGTAAGGGCCAATCGCGACGGCAACGCGTGCCAGGGGCGGATGGAGCGGCTCCAAGGTATAGGTTCCATGCTCCAGCCATTCCATGCCGGTGACCAGATGGGCCGGTTCGTCGGTAGTCTGATTAAAGACGCGATAGGTTGCAACAATCCGGGCGCAGCCGATTCCGGCCAGCAAAAGCAGGGCGAGCCCCATCAGCAGGTTGTGCCACGCGTCAGGGACCGACGTGGCCACAGGCTTTGGAGCAGAGGTTAGAACTGGCGGGCTGGGGGTTTCGTGCAGCATGTTTATTGAGGCGCGCACACTTTTTGCTCGTTAAAACCCATTCGGGACGTAGAGAACGGCTTCGCCACCAGGAGCCTCCACGGTTTGGACCGCGTGATAGTTCGACAGGGCATCTTGCATCGGTTTCGGAAGCTCTGGCTCGTAGTTATAAAACCATAAGGTCCATACCTTTGCCTGCGGCTTGTCGCGAAGCGCTGCCTCGTAGTTTCGTCCCACGACGCGGTCCCAATTCGAGTTCATGTAATAAAAAAGAGGGGTCGAATAAAACTCAGGATGAAGAAAAACCAGGTCCGTACATCCCACTTGAGGCGCTAAAGCCGCCGCGAAGGTCTTGTAATCCGCTCTGCCGGCGGAGACGTGGCTGTAAGCGTTCAATCCCGAATAATGAGCAATGCCCAGAACAGCTAATAAAGCTACAGCCGGGATCGGGATGACGGGCGATGCGCACGATGCCAGCGGAAAGCACGAGCAGCAGATACGGCGCGAGGGGCAGCAGGCCACGCGCGTTAAAGATAGGTTTGACCAGCGAGAGGACCGACAGCGCCAGGAAGGGAACCACCGCCAGTATCAGCACCAGGGCCTGATCGCCGATCACGAAGCGGTTATCGAGGAACGTAGTGCGCCATGATGTCAGCCGCTGCCAATTTCTCTGGACAAGAATTGCGCCGAGCGCAAGCAGGAAGGGCACAACGATCATCAACTCGCTGGTTCGCAGTGTGGGGTTAGGAGGCTTCGCGAAGGTCTTGGCTATCCAGACAAATAAGAGGATGGCAATGGTAGCGAGCGCGGCGGCGAGGAGCCACGCTCTCGACGAAGGTCCGCTGCTGTCGTCGAGCAGCTTCCCATTAGTCTGTTTCGGTTGGCTGAAAGAAGCTATCCCAGCGGCAAACAAAACGACGGACAGCAGGAAGAACAACCAGCGCCAAAGTCGAGAGATGAGGGTCGTCGATGGTGAGAATCTTTCCCTGATCGGGGTACACGCCTGACGAGTAGCCCAGCAGAGGGAAGACAAACGCAAACTGCACGAACTCGCGAGCATAGACGATCATGTTGCTGCTGAGAGTCGCAAGCGTGTTTCCGCCCTGGTAGGCAGAGGAAGCGAGCAACGGGCTGCCGAGAATCAAGCGCCAGGAACTGAAGCCGGGCGGCGCAGGGAAGCGGCTGCTTCTGGCTCCAGGCATTCACGAGCGTCCACAGCATGTGGGCCGCCAGGATCAGCCAGAAAAAGACATGGGTGCAAAGTCCGACCAGGAGCACCGCGACGTAGAGAACTTGCTGCGACCGCGATGCGTGGCTCTGCTTGGCGATTTGCAGAAGCAGGATGGTCGCCAGCAGTCCGAGGCAGCAGGCGAGGGTAAACATGCGCGCGATCTGGCTCCAGAAAACCTGATGGCCGTTGACCGCCATCAGGGCGGCGGCGATCCAGCCGGCGGCGGTCTGGCGGGTCAGCTTGCCCAGCCAGAAAACCAGCGGGATGCAGGCTGTGCCGAGCAAAGCAGAAGGCAAACGCATGGACCACGCGCTGGTCCCAAAGCTCTTGGTCCAGGCCCACATCATCATGTAATAGGCGGGCGGGTGGGTATCGGAGTTCAAGGTACTGGTCACCACCTTGAGCAGCGTCAGGCGCTCTTCCGGCATGGAAATGCCATGCGGCAGGCGAATGCCCGGGACATACATCTCGACGTGGGTGACGCTCTTCGCGTCGAGATTGTGCAGCCGGAGAAACCCACCGAGAATAACCAGCAGCGATAGTCCCGCGAGGGTCAGCCAGGATGAGTTCCTTGTGGTGGTCGGCATGTTTGCCCGGAGGGTGGTGACGGTTAGCGCAGGATCTTCAATTCCGGATGCGACGGCGAAGTAGCCGGCGCGAACACGGCGCGTCTTTCCGCGTCATTCAGGGGCTCCGATTTGGCCCAGGCGCGCGATCCGACCAGCGCTTTGGCCAGGTGCGTTGGCTGGTACACGATGCTCGGCCACAGGAACACTTCGTTGGTGCACCAGCATTCCTTGGCATGGACGCTGTGGCGCAGGGCTTCAGCCTGCGGGGAATGCCAGATTTCGCGAAAGCTCTTCTGGCGAATATTTCCCAGCGGCGGATGCATCTCGCAGAAACTGACGTCGCCGTTGGCATAGACCACGCCGCTCATCACGCCGGCGCGACAGGGAACAAATTGCGTCTGCTTCTCAGCGGTCTTCACCTTGGCCCACTGCAACATGGGTTCAACCAGCGAACCATAGCGATTCTCTTCGCGCGGGGCCCACAGCCGCCGGGCGTACTGATACAGCTCTTCGTACGCGTTGAGGTCGGGGATGACCAGCGACTGGTTCTTGCGTTCGCCGCGAATCAGCGCCAGGTTGTGATGGTCCATGGCGGGGCAGCGCTCGTAGAGGTACGTGGTCAGCCGTTTGATCTCGTCGAGGTTCTCCGAGGTGACGGTAGAGATGGAATGGATGCGCAGCCGGGGTTCGGTGACCTGCATCTCGGCCAGCGCTTCGTAGGTTTCCAGCAGCTTGGCGAAGGACTTCGGATTTCCCCGGAAGCGATCGTGATACTCCGGCATGCCGTCGATGGAGAGCTCACAGACAAATAGCTTGAGGCTGTCTTCCTCGAAGATGCTCTTCAGCGCGTTGATAGTGCGCTCGGTGAAGTATCCGTTGGTGGGCACATAAATCTGCTCGACACCGTTGTTCTGGATGAAGAAGCGGCAGATTTCGGCGAATTCCGGGCGGATAAAGGGTTCGCCGCCCGACAGGTTCAGGTTCTCGATGCGTCCCAGATCGCGGGCCAGGGCGAAGATCTCTTCCACCTTCAAGTCATCGCGCTGGTTAAGATTTCGCCAGTAAAAGCAGTGCTCACAGGTCAAATTGCAGATGGAGTTAATAAACAGGATCAGGAACGGAGGGGTTCCGACGCTTGGAAAAGCAAGGTTCTTCCAAGTAAGCTTACCGTGCCGGACGATACGTTCAATCGTATTCATTGGCTCCGCCTAGAAGCGAGGGCCCTGGGTCGGGAAAGGGCGCAACTGCTGTGAGATCGATGTAGACTACTATAGCACTGGTGTTCATTTGCCGTATGAAAGTTATAGCCGTCCCATTGGTACAACGTGATTTGCTCGGGTAGAGCAGGGCTTCAGACGTGCCGCGAAGGACCAGAGTGGTCGTTACCCAGCAGGCCGCTGTCGATCCTGAACCAGAGCTCACGGTGCGATCTGGAACACAACACCAAGGCCGTACGTTCCGCCGGATTCCGTTACCCCGTAGAGATTGTTCTGCGCGTCGAGCACCAGATTGCTCCTGGGAATGCAACCGTCGCTGCTGTAAAAATCATGGAGTGAGCTGTATATCCAACCAGCGCCAGAAGGTGTCAACTTGAAAACCTGGCCGCAGTTATATTGGCCTCCGGCTTGGACTGTCCCATACACGTTGCCGGCTTGGTCCAGGAGCAGAGTCCCCCAAGCCCCTTCCTGGTAATAGCCGGTAAAGTAATGGATCATGGAGAACGTCCAGCTTCCACCGGATGGGGCAAGCTGGAAGACTGTGCCCCCTCCGCCTCCGCCTGGCCCCCCGCTATTGGTGTCGCCGTAAAGGTTGCCTGCATTGTCGGCCACGAGACTGGAGGAAGGAAAGTTTCCGTCCAAGTCGTCGAACAGATGGAGCGTGCTCTCCGTCCAACCGCCCGGTGACGGGGTCAATTGGAAAACACTGCCGCAGCCCTCGGGGCTACAACTGCCGCCGGTGTAACCACCATCCGCGGTCGTGCCGTACAAATTGCCGGCCCTGTCGAATAACACCCCGCCCCACGGTGCGCACCCTTCATTTCCCAAGAAGCTATAGAGGATGCTTTCCATCCAACCGCTACCGGACGGTACCAGCTTGTAAACGATACCGCACCCACTGCCACCGTTGACGGTAGTCCCGTAGAGGCTGCCGGCTGAGTCGAAAATCAAATTACTGACCGGAAGAGCCCCATCCGGGGAGTCGCTGAAAGTATGCAGGACTGTCTCCCTCCAGGGGCAGAGTGCGGTTTTGCAACTCGTCGCCGGCGGCGCCAACCTGAAAACTACGCCGCAACCGTAGTCGGTCAGGGAGCATGGGGCTCCCCCCTCCAGCGTATCCCCGTAAAGGGCGCCATCCGGACCAATGGTCACCGGGGCGTATGGAAGTCCGCCATCCTCGCCTCCCTGGAACGCATACAGGGGTGCGAAGATCCAGTTGGAGTTCTTCCGCGCCAGGCGGAATACGGTACCGCAACCAGTAGAGAAGCTGCATCCTGGGTTCCCGCCTACAAGAGTTGTACCGTAGAGGTTACCGGCGGCATCAATGCTCAAGCCAAAAAAGGGAGCCTCCCCGCCCGCTCCTCCGGTGAAGTTGTGAATGACCGTGTAGGTTTGTGCCTGCGCCGAGCGCACTGCGACGATGCCGAGGAGAAGCACAGGCCGACCAGGATGGCCATTACCGTGTGGCTGACATTTTTCCAACTCAGATGGTTCTTTGGGTTAGCGCATGATCGTTCTCCTGTCGGCGTGCCAACGCCCGAAGTTCTTTGAATCTCTGCGCTCCGAGAGTCGCTGGCCACAGAGCTTCCTTCACCACACGCAGCAAGTCAAATGAATTTAACCTTACGGCTCAAACTGTTGAAACAGAATAAATAACACGTTAGATTCAGGAGGGCCGTGATAGATTCCCAGACGCAAGGGAGCGCGAAGCTGTCGAGCCCATTCAGAAATATCTTTCGCCTGGCCACAGGCGACCTTGTCGCCAAAGCGACGAGCTTCTTTACCTTCGTTTATCTGGCACGAATTCTGGGTGTGGCGAACTTCGGCGTGCTGGAGTTCGCCGGTTCTGTACTGGCCTACCTGCTCCTGCTTTCCGACGGCGGCCTGGAAATGTGGGGAACACGCGAGGCCGCCAACAGCAACGCCATTCCGGCGCTGGCTGCGCGCGTGGTGCCGCTGCGCCTGCTCCTCGCTGCTGCTTAGCTTTGGTGTCCTGCTGCTGGTGCTGCCGCTGTTCCCGCATTACCCCAGTCTGCGCGCACTGCTGGTCGTCTACGGACTGAGCGTCTTTGCTCAGGCCGTGAGCCTGAAGTGGGTCTTCATGGGGCAGCAGCGAATGGCTGGCGTGGCGCGAGGGCTGGTGCTGGGCCAGTTCTTATTCGCCGCTACAGTACTTGCCTTTGTCCACCATTCTTCGGCGGTAGTCTGGGTGGCAGCGTTCAAACTTCTGGGCGATCTGGCGACCGCCGGTTACTTCGCGGTGTGGTTTGCCCGAGTGTATGGCCGCTTCACGCTCAACACGAGCTTGGCGGGAAGCAGGGAGATCCTTAAGCCTGCGCTGACCATTGGCTTCTCGCTGGCCATGGGCCTGTTGAATTACAACTTCGACTCGGTGCTGCTGGGCTTCCTGCGAGGGCCCAGCGTGGTTGGCTGGTACAACGCCGCCTACAAGATGCTCCTGGTCGGCATGAGCCTGGCGATCGCCTATTTCGCCGGACTCTTTCCGGCGCTCTCACGCCTGTACGTTGAGAACCGCGAAGAGTTCCGTCTGCTGGTCCGCCGCACCGCCGAGCTTTGGCTGCTCTTCGTGGTGCCTCTGGTGGTGGCGGGAACATTTCTGGCGGCGCCGGTGATTCGATTTCTATATGGCGCAGCTTACGCCAATTCGGCGGCGCCGCTGAGAATACTGCTGTGGTCGGCGGCGCTGGTGATGCTGCGATGGGTGTACATGGACTCGCTGCGGGCCACCGGACACCAGGCCCTGGACCTGCGCTGCGCCATCACTTCCGCGAGCCTTAATGTCGCCTTCAACATTTTGTTGATCCCGCGTTTTGGGATGGTCGGCGCGGCGTCGGCCACGGTGTTTGCCGACCTGGTTTGGTTCGTGATGTCCTTCTACTATTTTCGTCGTGCCGTGCTGCCGGGCGAGCCGTTTCCGCCGCTGGCGGGACCTTTACTTGGCGGCGGCGCGATGTGCGCGGTCCTATGGTTTACGCCCGGGATGGATTGGCCGTTCCGGCTTCTGTTAAGCCTGCCGGTGTACCTGCTGGTGCAAGTGCCATTCGGCAGCCTGCACCGGGTCAGGACGGTTTTTCAACGATAAAGTTCCCCAGAACGAGGGTGTCCATCTCGCTCTTGGAGAAAGTGTTGAAGGCGTTGGCCGGAGTGTTCACGATCGGCTCGCCCTTCAGGTTGAACGACGTGTTGAGCACGGCCGGCACTCCCGTCGCCTGCCCAAAGCGCTCGATCAACTGGTAGTAACGGGGATTGGCATCGCGGAATACCGTTTGCAAGCGGCCGGTGCCATCCACGTGGGTGATGGCCGGGAGCATGCTTTGCCGGCTGGGCCGCACCGGCACCACATAAAGCATGTAGCGCGCCGGATGGTGCTGCATGGCGTTGGGCAGTTCGAAATAGGTCTCGGCGCACTCCGCCAGCACCGAAGGAGCGAAGGGGCGATAGGGTTCGCGAAACTTGATCTTGGTGTTGACGATGTCCTTCATCGCCGGATTGCGCGGGTCGGCGAGAATGCTGCGATTTCCCAGGGCACGCGGTCCCCATTCAAACTGGCCCTGAAACCATCCGATGACCTTCGCATTTTGCAGGTGATCGGCTACAAGGTCGATGAGCCGGTCATCGTCGTCGATGTACTGGTAAGAGATATGGTTGGTGTCGAGAAACTCGCGGATTTCCGAGGGCTTATAAGCCTTGCCCCAGTAGGCGTGGTTCATGCGAAATCGCCGGGGATTTCCCAGCAGCATGTTGTCCGCCCACAGAGCGGCTCCCAAGGCCCCACCGCCATCGCCCGCCGAGGGCTGGATGAAAAGCTCTTCAAACGGAGTCTCGCGCAAAATGCGCTGGTTGGCGACGCTGTTCAGACCGACGCCACCGGCAATGCACAGACGCTTCTGGCCGGTCTCCTTGTGGACGGCCCGCGCCATGCCCAGCAAGACCTCCTCGGTCACCTGCTGGATGCTGGAGGCGATGTCCGCGTAGTGCTGGTTGAGCTTGCAGAGCTCGGCAAAGTTGGACGGAGGCTCGCCAAAGTAGGTGGGAAAACCTGACTCCTTGGTGAAGAACAGCATCTTGGGGGGACGCGGATCGCCAAACAATTCCACAAAGCGATTGTTGTAGGTGCGATCGGTGGAATGCTGGAAGCAGAAATAGTCCATGTCCAGGGAGAAGGAGCCGTCCGATTCCTGGCGGATCAGCTTCCACACCTTGTCCATGTAGCGGGGCTGGCCATACGGCGCCATGCCCATGACCTTGTATTCTCCCTCGTTGACTTCGAAGCCCAGAAATGCGGTAAACGCGCTGTAGAGCAGGCCGATGGAATGCGGGAAGACCATTTGCTTGCGCAGCTCAATCTGGCTGCCCTTGCCAACTCCCCAGGTGCCGGTCACCCACTCGCCGACGCCGTCCACGGTAAGGATTGCGGCCTCCTCAAAGGGAGAGCACAGAAAGGCGCTGGCCGCGTGCGACATATGGTGCTCGCTGAACAGCACCCGGTCTTTGGGGATGCCCAGGTGGGAGGAGATCTTGGCGCCGACCCACAGCTTGTCCACCATCCAGGTAATCATCGCCTCGCGAAACACCTTGTAGGACTGCGGATAGGTCTGCAGCACGGTCATCAGGATGCGGTCGAACTTGCGGAAGGGCTTTTCGAAGAAGGCGACATAGTCCACATCGCCGCCCTGGATTCCGCCGCTATCCAGACAGAACTGGATGGCGTTCTCGGGATAGTTATAGTCGTGCTTAACGCGCGTGAAGCGCTCCTCTTCCGCGGCGGCGATCAGTTGACCGTCGCGCAGCAGGGCAGCAGCAGCATCGTGGTAATAGCAGGAAATTCCCAGGATATTCAAAACGCATTCCTCCGAGATATAGCGGCTGACCACAGCCGATTCGATAGCTTCAGAACCATTCGCGACTAACCTTTAGTCCGGCAGTTGTGACGAATCCGCCCGCGGCGACGTTCGCTTCACTCCGATTACGTCCGCTCTTAGCAAACAAGATGAAGAGGAAAGGTGAAGCAATTATAAAATACGAAGGCATATTTACCATCATTGCTCGCAGCCATAGCAGACTCTGATAAGTCGGCGCCGTATCTTCCGGGGCTAAAGCCCTGATTACAATCAGCGAATTAGGCGCTGGCTTGAAGGCCAGCTCTTCCACCTAGTCGCTTGCTTGGGCCTAACGATGAGCGGTACTGACCGCCTCTTCGTGGACCAGTCCCTTGGCCACCAGAAAATCGGCGATCTCTTCCGCCGCCATCTTGTGCATCGCGGCGGTCCAGTGAAAGCGGGACTCCAGTTTCGCGCCCTTTCTGGCTTCCTGGACGAACCGCGGCCGCAGGAACAAACAGGCCAAATTGCGCTGTTGGCAATAGTCGTAGAGATATCGCTCGTGCTCCGACCTGGAGTCGCTCAAGTCATCGAGTTCCTCGTACGCCGGCAGATAGACAAATACCGGCACGGCCCCAATGCCGCGTGTTGTGGCGACGATCTCATCCAGAATTGGCCGGGTGAGTTCTTTGGACTCCCTCTCATTCATGCCCAGTGACCAGCGAATCTTTTCCCTCAGAATCACCGCGAAATCGACTGACTTGGAGCGATAAGGCTCCTCGGCGAGCACCTGTTCCGGGGTCGGCACCGGCACATTGGTCAGCTTCAGGCCCTCGGGAGTCATGTCGAACTTGGGTTTCGCAAAGGCAAAAAATTTCCAGAGATTGCGATAGGTATCCATGTTGAGGTAGCCGAGGATGACCACGTCCGGATGGTACTTGACCCCTTCTTCTTTCAGGTACAGCAGCATCTGGTCCTGGCCATACCCCTGAACGCCGAGATTCAAGACTTCGGTGTTGGGGAGAGCGGATTCGAGATCGTGGGAATAGGTTTCATCGTCGGAGACGTCGGTCCCGAAGGTGAAGGAGTCTCCCAGAACCAGGATCCGCTGCTTGCCGGCAGTGCGGGCATAGGAGTACTCGGTGGTGCCGCGCAACCCTTGGGAATTACTGTTCACAAACTTTCCCTTACCGAACGGCGTCATGTTTTTTACATCCGGTATGACCGCCCAGCCCCGGGTGGGATGGTAGGTGGCATACTTTCCGGTCCACTCCTGATGTTGCCGGTGCAGGATGATCCAGAACAGCCGCCAGGAGGAATTGTCGTCGCCCAGTACCGCCCGTCGTATCCGTTGATGCGCTGTCAGGTTGGTTGCCAGAAACAGGCGGGGAGCAATCTCCAGGATCGCCACCAGCCAGACTGCGGAAATCAGGAGCTTGGCAATCCAGCCCAGCCGTTTTGATTTGGCCGGGGCAGCCTCGGCCGACTTATTGGCAACCGGTTCGATCACGCGCATCAGGCACACTACATCGCTGTCAGGTTGCAGCCATAACCGGGAAGAGCGAGCCATGAATTACAAGAGGCCAACTTCCCAAAATGGAGGCCAACCCGGATCAACCTTGGTGTTGAGCCTGCTTCATGTCGTTCGGGAACGGCGGATGGTCAAGCCACTTATCGGTCCGCTTCTTGGTGTGCAGGGAGTCGGAAAAAATCCGGACCAGCAAACCGAAAGGCAGCAGCAGGATGGCATAGATCACCGTTAACAGGATGCGGGCCTGGAAATTGCCCAGGGCGTGGCCAAATTTCTTCCAGCCGTCCTTTAGCTTCACCTTCAGCGGAGCAGGTAAGCATGCCCAGACCAGGAGAGCGAGAAGAACAACCGCCAGGACGACCCGCCAATGCATTCGTATCGAATGAAGGGGGGCCAACATCTCAAGGGGAACCAACATCAATACCTTTCTCCTTTAGAAGAACGAGTAGATGAAGGGAGCGATGGCGGAACTCTGCGCCAGGATCAACAGCACCCCGAACAGGCAGAGCGTAATCAGGATGGGCGTCATCCACCAACGCTTATTGCTCCAGAAGAACGAAAACAGCTCACCCGCAATGCCAAACCGATGGCCAGTGGTCTTCAAGAAACCCATAAATCTCTTCCTCCCAAAACTTCACCTGCGTAACCAGGAGTGTAGCAATTCACCTTCCAGAACTGCTGTGGCGCTCAATTTTACACTAGGACGTGAAAATTGGCGTTAAAAATCACGAGTGGCCCATATTGGAACAGCTTGGGTTCCCGGATTAATTCGAAGCTCAGTGCCGCCGCTCGATAACGGAGCGAATGACGAACAGGGGACGCCGCTTTACTTCGTCATAAACGCGGCCGATATATTCACCCAAAATACCGGTGCAAATCAGTTGAATGCTGGCCATCAGGAGCAGGGCGCACATGAGGCTGGTGTACCCCATGACGACGTTATCGCGAAATATGCCGAGATGGTAGATGCGCATGATTGCCAAAGTAAACCCGGCAAGACTGGCGAAAGCCGCCATGATGAGGCCGAAGGCAAGGCCCAATCGCAATGGCTTGTAGCTGAAGCTGAGAATTGCATCGAACGCATATTTGAACAGGTTCAGAAGGGTTTGCTTGGGCTTACCCAGGGCCCGGTCCGGCCGATCGAAGTTGACGAAGACGGTCCGGAACCCTACCCAGGAGCGCAGGCCGGGCAGGAAGCGGTTGGTCTCCCGCAGATTGGCGAGTACCTTACACACCTTGCGATCCATTAACCCGAAGATGCCGACGCTCAGCGGGATGGGATAGTCCGACATATACCCCAGCAGGCGGTAGAACATTGGAAACAGTAACCGCCTCAGGCCGTGCTCTCCCCGGCTAGTGCGGCGGGCGATTACCACCTCGGCGCCCCGTCTCCACGCTGCCACCATCTCCGGTATCAAGGACGGGGGATCCTGGAAGTCGCCGTCCATGATGATGACGGCATCTCCCTGGGCGAGCGAGAGTCCGGCGCTGATGGCCTGCTGATGGCCCCAGTTGCGCGACAGGTCAGCAACTACCACGGTCGTGGGGGACGCCTCGTGAAGCCGGGTGAGAAGGCCCAGGGACTGGTCTTCGCTGCCATCGTTGACGTAGATGACCTCCCATGGCTCGTGAAGGCTGGCCATGACCTGGTGGATTTCCGCGTTCAGCCGTTCCAGCAGGAGTTCCTCGTTATAGATCGGGATGACGATGGAGATAATACGAACACTCTCCTATGCTGCTAGATCTTCTGCAACGCGATTCTTCGGCCAAGAGCGAAAACGTTGGGGGCAATTTTAGCCAGCATAGTATCAAGCGCCTGTACGCCCTTCAATACGAACGGAGGTAACGGAATGTATGCGGTCTTGGCGGTCACGCCCCCGGAGTTCAGGAACATAAGACATTCGCAGGGGTCGTCGCGCAGAACCCGCCAGCCCGGCTGGGAGCGCTCAAACGCACCGCGGTCGTCGAACAAGAGCCGCGGAATGGCGTTGTTTCCTGCCCAGGGATCATCCGGGTCGGTGCAGATGCAGTTCTCGTCGAAGACGTTGACGTCGAAGGAATACCCTTCATGCCGCATGGCCCGCAACACCGCGCAGAACAGCAGGCTGGCTTGCACCTCATGCATCAGCAGAAACCCACCGCGGCGCAACACCCGCCGGGCTTCGTCCAGAAAACGAACGGGACTGGGCAGGTGATGGAGAACATTGCTCTCAAGGACGAAATCGAGGGAGTTGTCGAGGAACGGGAGATGCAGGGCGTCCACGCCGCCGATGTCGAGGAAATCGTATTGCGTGAGATCGGTGAGCAGCAGCCGCTTACAGCGAAGGAACTCGCGGCTGAATCCGCAGCCGCAACCCACGTCCACGCCCACCGAGTCCGGCCCGATGTACTGGTTCATCCACTCGAAGCGACTCGCCAGCAGGAAGCGAAGATTGGCACTCTTGCGCTGGGCGTAGTCGGCCCGCGCGCTGAGCACGTCGCCCTCGCCGCGCATGCGGTTATCAGCGTGTGCGGGTTTGTAGGCTCGGGCTAGCATGGACGACAAGTTGGTGCGGGTAAGGGCATCGCGCGCTCCTACGAGAGTCATTCAGTGTGCAGCCGTCCGCGCCAGCATTTCCGGCAAGCCAGATCTCAGCCCGTTCCACATGATCTGTACACCGATTGCCATGAGGATAAAGGCGGACAACCGCGTCAGGATATTCGTGCCGGATTTACCGAGCACCCTCACCAGCCGGTCAGCGTTTCCATAACACACCCACACCAAGACACAAAGCAGGAACATCCCTGTCAACGCCGCCAGGAAGTGGCGGGGATAACCGTGTTCAAAGCCCGGGCCAGCTTGGTGCCTCAGGTGTGCCCCAAGCGTGATCGCGATGGAGATGCAGCCCGGTCCCACGGTGATTGGCAGTGTCAGGGGATAAAAGGCATGTTGCAAGGCGTCTTCCAGGGTGTCTGACGCTTGCTCCGCAGAGGAGGCCGCCACTTGCTGATTGAGCAAACTCCAGCCCGTTGATGCCAGTATTAGCCCGCCGGTGATCTGGATGACAACCAGAGTAATGCCGAAAAAAGACAGGATCTCGCTGCCGAGCAGAAACGAGACAGCCAGCAGCACGAATCCATAGGCTGCGATCTTGCGTGCCAGGATCTCCTGGGCGGATTGCGGGTACTGCCGCGTCAGGCTCAGAAAGATTGGTGCATCCCCGATCGGGTTGACCACCGGGAACAACGTTATAAACGTGACCGCAAGTACCTTGATAAAGTCGAGAGGACCCACTCAGTTCACTCCATCGAAGACAGCCCATTTCTGGAGAGTGCCCCGCCTCAGGCTCCAGCCGCCAGCTTGGGGATCGCGATCGGCCGCCGCAGCACCGCCGAGAGCACGTAAAAGGCCAGAGCAATGATCAGCAGGTAGTTGAAGCCCACCATCAGGGACAGGTTTTCCGCCAGGCCGCCCAGGATCGCGCCCGCGATGTTGGAGCCGAAGTCTACGTCAGGCTGCGTGCTGTCGCGGAAAGAAGTGCCGAAGACGATGCCGGCAAAGAAGATGGGGACGAAAATCACCGCGCACGACACAGCCACCTTCCCCCATCCCGGCAGCGCCAGAAATCGGCTCATGGGCACCAGGATGTTGACCAGCAGCGCGGCGGAGAGAAGCACATAGTACGGCCAGAGCTTTCGGGGTTTGAAGATCACGACGAAGATATTGCTGGCGAGGATCATTACCAGGATGGCGAAGAACACCACGGAGTTAACCAGCCAGGTTGAGCCAAACAACAGGGCCATGTGTACCACGCCCTTGGTCTCCAGCAGCATAAATCCTGCGCCCAGGAAGAACATTTGCCAATTAGGGCGTACCCGTCGCACCGGAGAAAACGCAAACAGGATGATCAAGGAGAGGCCTGCGATTAAAGCCATGCTGCGCAGATTCAGCGAAGGGATCCACGCTTCGCGCAAATAGAGGAAAGGCCAGTCGTCGCTGGGCAGCCGATCGATGCCGGTGGTGTCAACGTTGGCGGGAGCGATCCGGCGCCAGTTCCTGGCATCGGAGTCAGGCGAGGATGGCGGTTGCGGGCCAAAGCCGTTCAACGGTGTGTTTAGCGCCGGCTTCTGGTTGATCCAGAAGGATTGCTGCTGCCCGAATTCCCGGGCGATGGCGGCCATGACCGGCGAGTTGCGGCTGGCAAGAAGGAAGGTGATGTTGCCCTGCGGGTCGGAAGGTCGAATGGTCTCGACATAGGGAAGGGAAAAGACCAGCGGCCGGACACCAAAAGATTGTTCGGCCATCCTGTCAATCCGGCCGATGATCCATCCCTGGCGGAAAAAATTGTAGGCTGCAAATACACCATTAGGCTTCAGCCGGGCAGCAACATCGTCAAAGGCCTGCTGGGTAAACAGGAAGCTTTCCAGGCGAATGCTGGAGTAGCCCGAGTGCAGCACCAGCGAATCCACCAGAGCGAAAACAATCAGGTCGTATTGGTGAGAGGACTTCTTGAGGAAGCTGCGTCCATCGTCAATGTGGACAGTAACCCGGGGGTCGGCGTAGGGATGATTGGGATGGTCAGCCCGGCCGATGTCGAGGATCGCGGGATCGATCTCGACCGCATCAATGTGTTTAGCGCCGTTCTCCAACGCGGCCTGAACGTCATTGCCCGATCCGGCTCCGATGATCAGGACATCTTCAAAAGCCTTGCCGCCCGCGTCTCGATTCAGCAAGTGCAACAAGTCATAGGCAGGGCCGGAGTCTTGCACGGAAACCATGGTCTGGTAGCCGATGTTGTTGGTTTCGATGAGCCGGGCTGGCGGCGAGTACAGAATCTTGTAGTATGGCGACCACATCAGGACTTTCGAAAGCGAGGACTTTGCCTCAAACGGCGCTGAGATGGAAACGTAGCGGCCCGCAAAGCCGGTCAGGGCCAGTATGGCGACCATGGCCGACGCCTGCAGGACGGTGCGGCGCTTGAGGAAGTACCACCACAGGACGAGCACAACCGCAAACCAGAGTACGGGCGGCGCCCTGAAGTAGGAAACCAGGCCAAAGGCCGCGATGCCAGCCAGACTTCCACCAATGTTGCTGATGTAGCCGAGCAAGCGGTCCGGCGCGTGATCGAAGGCGCGTCCCATGACCTGGCCGAGGCCGACAAAAACCAGTGCGATCAAGGTGAAGAAGACGCCCGCCAAAAGCTCAATCGGCACGAAGAATTGCGACAGGTTCTTGCCGGTGTATTCGGTTCCGAAGTACACCTGCTGAGGCGATCCCTGTCCGCCGACATCAATCCTGTAAGGAACAACGTGGGTGAATAGATACCACACGAAAAATGCGGCCGCGGCGGTCAGCAACAGCAGCGGGACTACGGCCCTCGTCCAGTCGCGGCGGCTGGTTGCAGCCAGGCAGCCGACCGACATGCCCAGGAATGTCGCCAGCAGCACGATGTTGGTAAAGAACGTGAGATAAACCACCGTACTGCCAAACCAGCGAATGCACGCGAGCTCGAAAAACAGAATCAGAAAACTGATCAGGAACAGGTCCCGATAAATATGCTCTTGGCCGGTTCCGGGCGGTTGCAGGTTCTGCCCCATGGTCGTGGAGTCTCGCCGAGTCTCGAATTCAGTTGGCAACGTCCGCCCCTTGCAGCTTCAGTTGTGGACTAAGCCCGAAGTCCGTTTTTGGAGAACACAAGATGAAGCCGTCCAGATCATGACACTTGCCCTCGCCGGTTGGACCTTGCGCGATTTGAGCGGCGATGGCAGGGGTGACAACATACACGCTGTCGGGCGAGAGAGGCTGGTGCGCAAACTGGTCGATCGGCTGGTTGCAATGATAGTCCAGGGCCAGCCCGGTATAGCGAGCAGTGTAGTAGCTGTTGATGCGCATCTTCTGCTCCGCTGCCAGGTAGCCGAATGTGCGGTAGCCATAGACTCCGCCGGGAGATGAGCGCGGCGCACATTGCCAGGCGGGAAGAACGATGAGATTTTCGTAAACCGAGCCGAGCTGGTGCCAAATCGGAGAGTTCAGAGGTTTTGGATAGTCCTGATGGACTCCGGAATATAGCCATCGGCGAAGCGGAATGGTGTCCACGAACTGCACCATCAGAAGGCATGCCAGCAGGGCAGTTGCCCGCGACCGGCGCATCAACAAATAGGGCGCAGCGAGCAGTGCCGTCAGGAAGGTGTAGTAAGGAAGCCAAAACAGGCGACCGCTTGACCGCAAGGGCGCCAGGAAGCGCGACAACATTTGCCGGGGATCTACATCCAGCAGAGTCGTGGAGCCAGCCCTGACCCTGGTCGTCAAAGCCATCAGAGTTAAAATCAGGCAGCACAAGAAGAGTGGAATCACCCAACGTTTATCGAGAGCACGCAGACGGTCACGACGCAGCCAGTCCATACACTAACACGATGATCGCCAGTGCAATGACACCAGCCCCAAGATAGTTATAACCCTCGTACTGTCCCCTTTCGAGTTGGGGAACGAGGGCAGGGAACACGATGGAGCCAAACCAGCCGGGATCGACGGGCGCGAGCAGGTTCATGGAAAAGACGCGATATCCGGCACCGCCATATCCTCTGCCGCCGGGGATGATGAAACCCAGCGAGTAGGCCACGATCAGGCAGATTGTGCCCAGAGCGACCATGAATCCCGCGGTTTGCGGCACTGTCAGTTTGCGCTTCCACAGCAAGCTGACGGAGGCCGCCACCATCAGTACCAAGATCTGAAAAGCAATGTACGGGTTGGTGGCAACGCCGAATCCTCCCAACAGAAGCGCTGAAACTATAAAGCGCCGAACCGAGCCAGGCGATTCCTGCTGTGCCTGGAAGAACACCAATAAGCGCGGCGAGCAATAGCCAGTGGTTGGCCAAGCAGTAATGAAACTTCAGGCGAAAGCTAAGCGGCGGAGCAATCAGAAAAAATAGTCCAGCTATACTATCCCCCAAAGGTTCGCCCCTAAAAGAAGACGAAATAGCCTTAAGGCGAAGAAGAATTGGAGAGCGCAGGTTAAGACAGCTTCAATGCCGAAATACTGAAAAGGCTCGGGCAGCAGGGGCGATAGTAGCTTGAAGGGAATCGCCATCCAGGGATTAACGTCCACCAGGGCGACCGAATCTCCGACCGGATATCCCCACCGGTTGGTGTACATCAGGGGCCAATGCCAGTGAGGGTCTTGCCGGAGCAACTCCCAACCTATGTAGTGTTGCGAGCCGTCCTCTCCCAACCAATCTATATTTCGTGGATTAAGCGGCCCACGGCCCATAACCATAAGCGCATATAGAGAACCAACTACCAGGGAGAAGGCCAGCTGCAGCCAAACCGAATCCCAATGCAATCGGCCTGATGCGCCATAAGCGGCCGAAGTGGCCCCAGAAGCAGGAATTACCCGGTCAGCGGGCGGACTGGATGTCCGCGAAAATGCTTGAATTGGGTTCATGGGGCGCAGCGATTCTACGGAAACCGCTTCCTCATTGCAAATACACTACCTTCACAGGCTTCGAGAATCGCGTCTCAACTTCAATGCCAGCTTGCTTGATGGCATCCAAAACATCCGGAGTAGGCTTAATCAAAGCTGTTTCCCGGGCATGTTCGCGGAGCTGGCTGGCCTGCCATATCGTCAGCGGATAATACTGGGACAAGATCACCTCAACCCGCTGGTGCATATAAATATCAGGGGATGCACCCTTCGATATGGATTTCTGCTCGAAATCCGCAGGAAGTAGCAGAATACATTCCCCAGGATGCTTGGAGTAGTACTGAACTTCCAGGAACATAAAAGGATCAGAAAACACAAAGAAGCGCTTGCCGTCGCCGCTTAGAAGACTTTCCAGTGCAAGAGCATCGCGGGTCCCTGGACTCTCGACCGTGTCGGGGTGGCGCGCGGTGGTCAATTCTTTCGCAATCCCCCAGGTGGCGAGAAGCAGGAGAATTCCAAGCGAGACCACAGGGGTTTTGCGGAAGTGCCGCCATAGACAGCAGGAGACTGCCACTGCAACTCCGGGCACGATTCCCAGAAAATAACGGACCGCGAAAGCATTCGTCTTCAACTCCGCCGCAAGAAAGCCAGCCAGCGGTATGCAGAGGAATAACCAGCCGATACCTTCGCCGGCTGACATTGGCTCTAAGGCCACACTCTTATCGCTACGGTTCGCCAGAACAATCCAAATTATGCCCAAGGCCAGGATAAACAACCCGCCTACAAATATGTGAGAGTAGATGTCCATGAGTTCGGAGAGCGAAGGGCGGCTCCAAAACCCCGTCGAAAACTTTCGCGAGAAGGACAGGATGAAATGCGATAGCAGCGCTGCCGGTACGACGACTCCGACAATTCCCGCAATAAGCTTAAGCGAAGGCGGCTGCCATGGCTTCCAGCGTGAAATCTCCCACAAAGCAAACGGAACCAGCAAGAGCACTGCGTAGTAGTGAAAGCTAACGCCTAGAAACAACACCGTGCCGAACCAGATCGCCGACCACTTCTGGCTGGCTCGGGTATAGGTCCACACCCATAGAGCCAGCGCCGCGAACATGACATAGAGGGCATAAGACCGTGCTTCGAATCCCTCGCCTGCAAGAGGGCCTGAGGCCAAGGCCATCGCAATCAGTCCATGCAGGCCGTTCGTCAGGCGGCGGGCGCAATCGAAGGTGATGAGGAGTGTAGCGACCATCGCCAGGGTGGAGGGCAACCGCACGGCAACTTCACCGTGACCAAATAGCTTGCCGAAAGCCCCGACGACCATGTAGTACAGCGGGGGCAACGAGTCGGCCCCGTGACTGAGCGCTGCCAGAAGAGTTTTCAGGTTCGGCAGGCGAGCCATGTGAACGGTAACCACTTCGTCAAACCAGAGGAGACGATGGGACGAGATGTAGATGCTGGTGACGAGATAGAACGTGGCCAACGCCGCAGCGGCAAGAAAGCTCCATGTGGCGGGATGGCTATCGGAGCGCAAAACTGCACTCTGATGACCTGGATCCAGCAGTTGAGTTGTCGGCTGTTCACCAGGCATCGATGTCAGTGAGCTCCCAATTCCGGGCCGGACTGCGGCTGCGAATAGGGTTCCGAATGCTTGCGCGGCGGGTCTTGCTCCAGGCTCTGAATGACCACGTCGGCAACCATTGCGTTACCGGCGGGCGAGTAATGCTTGTCTCCGAAGGTGAAGAGGTCCAGATACCAGCAGCCGGGCTGGCTTCGCGGGCATTCCTCTTTCGCCGCAAAGAAAACCGGAAAGACAGAAATGAACCGCTTGCACTTACCCTCGCACCACTGGCGCCACATGCGCACGTGCCGGGAATCGGTGGTGTCGTGGACGAGTTGCGCCGGATAGGGATAAACCACGACGCTGAGCGGAATATTTTGCCGCTTCAACTCCTGCCACAGGAGGGTCATCTTCGCCTCCTCCTTGGCGATGCCGCCGTCTAATCCAAGCGGTGAGTAGCCAGCAGGGAAAGCGTCGGTTTCATCCACCTTCCGATAGGTCCAGGCTGACTCTTCCGCGTCGAACCGGTTGCCAGTTTCCATAGGCAGGTAGTAATAGCCATGCTCGACAAGGAATCTGTCGAAGAATCCGGCAAAGTCGCTGATCAGGCGGAAGTGCCGGGCAAGCCGGAAGCGCCACGCCGCATACCAGGGCGTGATCGAGCTACGCTCTTTACGCTCGGCCACAGTTCCGGTGGCGTCCGCGTCCTGATAGAAGGCGGCATCGAACTGTAGCTCGCCGGGACCGATGAACACGAGCACCTCGTCGATGTCCACTCCCTTGGCGAGCACCATTCGGGCCGTATTAAGGTCGTTCGAGGGGGAGTAGAGCGCCAGGCCTCCATTGAGGAAGTCGTACTGCGGAAAGTGGGCCGCGATTCTGCCGACGTAGCTATCGCGCCAGGGGAGCATTCCCTCGGTGAACGAATCGCCCAGCACCAGGACCCGCGGACGGGCCTCGGTTAGAGGAATCTCCCGAGTCCTCTCGTCGCGCAAGCCGAGGCTGTTGGTCGAGAACTCGTATGAGCTTCCACCGAACTCCTCGGTGGAGGTGCAATTAGGCTTCAAGGCGTGATGGCGGACTGGATCGGGGACCCGGCAAACGTGCGGGTCAACGGATGCCTGAGGATTCCCCCGATTCGCTGCGCTGTAGAAGTAATCAAAGGCGACGAGCGCGGCCGCGCTGAAGGCAAGCGATACGAGAAACAACGTCAGCTTGACCCGGCGTTGTCTTCTGCGGCGCTGCGGATCGGAGCTCGGTTCACTGGGATTCACCTGTTACCTTGTCCACCGTTCACAGAACATGGACATCAGTGGGCTCCTGCTCGCGGGCTGGACTCTGTTCGCTGATTTGTTTCTGGCCGCTTACCGGGCCGCTCTTCCATAAGACTCTTGATAACCACGTCGGCAACCAGAGCGTTGCCGGCGGCATTGTAATGCATGTCTCCGAAGACAAAGTGGCTCAGATACCAGCAGCCGGGCTGGCTTGCCGGGCACTGGTCCTTGATGGCAAGGAAAGCCGGGAATAGCGAGATGAAGCGTTTGCACTTTCCCTCGCACCAGTCCGCGCCAGATGCGCACCTGCCTGGAGTCAGCGGTGTCGTGAACCACCTGCGCGGGATAGGGGTACACGACCACGCTGATCGGGATGTTCCGTATTGCGAGTTCCTCCCAAAGAAGCGTCATCTTCGCCTTCTCCCTGGCAATACCAGCCTCGACCCCGAGCGGCGCATAGCCCCCATAGTATGGTTCCGTTTCATTCACCTTGCGATAGGTCCACGCCGCCCGCTCCATATCAAACGCGTCTCCCAAGGGCCCGGTGGAGAGGTGATAGTAGCCGTGATCGACCAGCTTTCGTTCCAGCCACCTCAAAACGGAGTTGGTGAGCAGGAATTGCGCGGCAATGTGGCCCCGCGTTCTATCCCACCAGGAGATGGTGTAATGCTCAGGCGTGGGCCCGGTCACGGCCCCGGAGGCATCCGCGTCCTGGTAAAAACTGGCTTCGTCCTGCACATCGGAGATGTCGATAAAGACGATGACTTCGTCGATGTCGTACCCGGCAGCGAGCATCATTCGTGTCACGTTGAAGTAATTGGAAGGCGAGTAGCTGGACACGCCTCCGTTCAGGAAGTCGTATTGCGGGAAGTGGGCCGCGACTCTGCCGACGTAACTGTCGCGCCACGCGATCTTGCCCTCGGTGAAGGAATCGCCGAGCATCAGGATCCGGGGCCGGGCATCTGCCAGAGGCACTTCTCTGACCTTCTCGTCGCGAAAGCCGAGGTTGTTGGTGACGAACTCATACGAATCGCCGCCCCAGTGGTACACCGAAGCGCAATTGGGCCTGAAGGCGTGATGGCGTACCGGGTCAGGAACACCGCAATTCCTCTGCTTTGCGTTCGATGCAGCCGAGCGTCGGACCGCCGCGCTGCGGATCCAGTCGAGCGTGAGAAACGCCACCGCGCTGAAGGCTATGGCCGCTAGAAGAAGGACCAGCTTCATCGTGCGCTTCCGGCCGCGATCGCGCGAAACTGGGCCCGCTTGGTTCGGGTTCATCGCCAACTGAATTGTCGCATTGTCTTTCACAGAGGAGCGCGCGTCGGTGCAGGTGTGGTCACAGATCCCGAGACTATATTCTTATTGAACTCCATGCGAGGTATACTCCGCGTTCTGGAAGGGGAGATAAGGAATCCCGGGTTCATCGCTTCATGCTCAACACGAACTCCATGCAGACGGGTACGGTTCGCGCCAACCAGTCGTATTCCACACCAACTGGGATCGGTCTTGGACCCCGGGTGTTCCTGTTTGCCGCAGTTGCCATTATCGTTGCCATCACGGCAATGCGCGCTTGGATTTGGTGGCGCAACGATGCCGGAATCAGCTTCGCCTCCGGGGTCATGATCACCATGGCCGCGGACTTGAAGGCCGGCGTTTTCTACCGTCCCCTGCTCGATTCCGCCGGATATGGAGGCACGCGATACTTCCCTTTGTACTTTTGCCTGCATGCGCTGCTGCTCAAGCTGGGTATGCCGGTGCTTCTCAGCGCTTATCTGCTCTCTGCGGCAGCGATCATCGGGTTGATCCTGGGGACCTTCCGCCTGCTCAAAGAGCTCGGGGTGGAACCGTGGCTGGCTGCGGGTGCATCCCTGGCACTCTTGGCCGCTGGCTCAGTGCAGTTGTCGCTGTCGACTCCCCAGGCGGACGGGTTGGCGGCGGCGCTGAATGTCTGGGGCTTGGCGGTGATCGCGCGTCCACCGCACGACGGCCGAAGGATCTTGCTGGCGTCGCTTCTGTTCACCTTGGCATGGTCGGCCAAGCTTACCACCGTGTTTGGCCTGGCCGTCGCTTTCATTTGGCTGATTGCCACTGGCTATAAGCGGGTAGCCTGGCTGCTGGCCGCCGAAACTTGTTGCGGCTACCTTGTAGTTGCCGCAACGATGATCGTTGGCAGCCAGGGCCGTGTCGTGGAGATATTCAAAGCGTGCGCTGCTGGCGGCGCCGACTGGAGCTTTATCGTCACCGGTCCCGTGGCGGATGGTGTCGATGGCAGCCTATACCGACCCCGGTATGGTCTTATTTGCAGTCCTCGGAATGTTGGTGCTGGTGGTTCTGATATTTTCGTCGAAGCTCTGGCAGAACCTGCCCGCGTTGTTTCTGATAGCCACCCTGGCGATCACAATCATGATTTTCGGCTCCCCCGGAACTGCGGGAAATCATCTGCTGGACGTGCAAGTCGCTTCGGTGATTCTGCTTGCCACCTGGGTGGCAAAGGCGGCCTCTCCGCTCCAAAAGCGACTCGGAGTGTATGGCCTTGCGCTGTTGACCATCATCGCGGCTGTGCCAATCCTGCGCCATATTAAGACCTGGAGCGGATGGTATCGTCCGCATGAATTCCATCAGGTTCTCGAGGTCATTGGTCCGACGAACGGGCGCATCCTGTCGGAAAATCCAATCATCCCGGTACTCGCCGGGCAGCGGCCTTACGTACTCGATCCCTGGATGGTGCAGCTTCTGCGGAAACGTATTGCCGGCTTTGAAGATCCCCTACTGGAACGATTGCGCGGCCGTACTTTCAGTGCCGTGGTACTGACCGCGGACGCTTCACTGCCCGGTGTGCGGTGGTGGTACGACACGGTTTCCTTCGGACCAGGTTTCGTACCTGCACTCCTCGAAAACTACCGACTAGTACAAGTCATTGGCCAGGATCGGATCTATCTTCCCAAAAGCGACACTTCCTTCCAAAACGAAATCAGGTAAATTCTTACGAGCGGCGAAACCTGCGCTTCTATTGCCGCCTTCGGTAGACCTCAACCCCATCGTCCCCGCCGACTGCCGCATAGTTTGCATCCAGAGCGGCGTGAAACGCCAGTAACTCGCTCGGTGACATGGTGTCGTCCAAGTAATATTTACTCGATGAGGGGATGAAGACATCTACTGCTCCCGAGGAAATCGCTTGAATGACCTCGTCTTTCGAAAGAACGTGAAAACGCATTCTCGCCGCGGGGCTTATCTTGTAGGCCACGCCGTAGTTGAAATGGTTCTCCGAGCCGGGAAAATATCTCCTGCCCGATTCAAAAACGTAGGCTGGCCAAATTGAGAGCACCACGTCATTCTCACGGCTATTCGCTTCCAGCACTTCTGTCACCCTTCGAAAGGACGATAGTTGCAGGCTTGGGGCTGAGCCGTACTCCGCAGCCTCGCCCTTGATGCCGCGGAAGGAAGAGAATTGGAGCCAAGTACCGCCATGCAGAGAACGCTTACCGTCCGAAATCGGAAGGCGACACGCAGTCCTTCAGCGATGAACACCACCAGAAATGGAAGCAGCGGGCTGGTGAAGTACTGATCGAAGACAGGGAAGGGAATGGATGCCGTAGCCACATAAACCAGCAGCATTAAGACGACTAGCTGAAAGTATCGATAATCCTGCCGGTTGTAAGGCGATTCCGGTCTATGGCGCAACTTTAATAAGCTCAGACCACCCACAATTGCGAGCAATATGGTCGCCACGAAATAAGTATGATGCAGTAACGAAACCAGATTGTTGAGGTACACGTGGACAGAATGGCGAAGGCTTTCGTGAGGCGAGAGCAGGCTGCGATAGCTGACGTTATTAAAGATGAACGCCTGTGGATCATGTGCAAAGCTGACGATCATGGGCAGCACGCCGCATGTCGCACCTCCGAGAAAAGCCATGGTTCCCGCTAAGTTGCGGTCCGAGCTGCGAAATGCCCTGTAAAGCAGCCACAGCAGCACAAAAGGGACCAGTGGCGCGTAAAGAGAACGCACCGACGCACAGGCTCCGAGGGCCAAACCGGCCACCACGTACCATTTGGTCCTTTGCGACTGGAGGGCGAAGTAGAGGCAAATCAACGCCAGCGACATCAGCAGATTGGCCACCGCGAAGGTCTTCACCGCGACGTTCCACCACACCCAATAAGGATTGAAAATGATCACCGTGAAGGTTGCGAGAGCAACCGTTGCGGAAAACCGCCTTGCCGAAAGCAGCCATATCCCCCACAGGAGAACCGCGATGGCCCCGCACGTGGCAGAGAGATAGCGCATGGCTATCAGCGAACGCGGATGGACTGCCCATATCCAGCTATATAAGTAGGGTAGCGAGATCCCTTGCTGGTAGGCGAAGTCCGTGTATGGGGTCTTGCCTTCTGAAACCAGCCGCGCCGCGGTGATGTAGTACGCTTCGTCTCCATCAAGCGCGCGGATCTGCGCGAAATACAACAGCCCGACGAAATATGCCAGCGAAACCACGCTGATCCCGAAGGCCAGCATCCGCCTCGGAGTGAGAGACTGCGTTGCAGATAATGTGTCAGCGGTTTGCAATGGAGTGTGTGTGACTACCCGCAAGATGGATGGAAGACCAATGTCTCAGCTTTCGTTGCAAAATGCAAAGGTGACGATTAGACTGGCCCTTCTGAAACGGTGCCTTCCCAGTTCACTTGGTGTTTGAGCCTAATAATGCAAGCCTCAAAGCGGCCACTTTTCTATTCTCCGATCTTCCTTGCTATCACGGCTTCTGTCCTGCGTTTGCTGGGACTTTATGGCGCCTGGAGATGGAGACCGTGGGTAGTTGTCAACCCCGTGCAGTCTGGAGGTGAAGTGGTCCAGATTGCGCGGTCCATCGTCACTGGAAACGGTTTTGGCAACCCATTGGGCGTAATTCACACGGGGCCGACTGCTTGGGTCTGTCCAGTGTATCCATATTTAGTCGCGGGAATATTTCGGCTGAGTGGCATCTATAGTGAACAATCCCGCTTAATCCTTCTAGCACTGAATTGCATTTTTGCTGGCTTAACGGTATTTCCAATCTATGGGCTCGCCAAGAGAACATTCGGGGCGCAGACAGCCGTTCTGGCATGCTGGATTTGGATTGTGCTTCCATCAGCATGGCAAATACCAATCAGGATGGCATGGGACTCAACCTTGGATGCTCTGTCGCTTGCACTGATCCTCTGGGCGACGGTTGCCATCCGCGGTGAGCGACGGCTCTTGCGATGGGCTGCGTATGGTGCGCTCTGGGCGCTGGGCGCGCTGATCAACGCTTCCATCCTTTCTTTGGCGCCATTCCTGTTTGGGTGGCTGCTCTGGGAGTTGCGGAAGGGAGCGCTTCCGTGGATGAAGCCTCTGGCTGTAGCCGTTCTAGTCTGTGCAATCGGTGTGGCCCCGTGGACCTTCCGAAATTATCTGGCATTCGGAAAGTTCATCCCAATCCGGTCAAACATGGGGCTGGTCCTATGGATGGGGAATCATCCGGGCTCTGAAGGATTTGATACTACGCTGTCTCCCTACGGAAATATGCAGCAGGCATCTCTCTATAAACAGATGGGTGAAATCGCCTACATGACGGCGAAAAAGCATGAAGCAGTCGCCATTATGAAGTCGCACCCAACCAGGACGATTGGAATGGCCTTGCGTAACGGCTGGACTCTCTGGTTTGGCGTTACCGACCGTCAGGCGAATCCCTGGTATGGGGGATCAACGTACCTGAGTGTAGATTTCATTGCGAACGCGTTGTCATTCTGCTTGGCCTGGTTGGGATTGTCCTGGCATTGCGCTCCCGCATTTCGTCAGCCCCGCTTTACCTGGCAGTCCTCGTGGTTTTTCCACTCATCTACTATGTGACGCGACCTGCGCTACGGTTTCGCTTTGCCATCGAGCCAATGCTGGTCGTCCTGGCCGCATACGGCGCTGTCTGCATTTTCAACTGGGTAACCGGAAGAGAAGCAGGAAACCTAGTGGTGTAGCCAAGAGGTTTGCACACGCTCCCACGGGATTGTCGGACTGAATATCCTATTCAATATGGGCAGGTTAACGAATAGGAGAATAACGATGACCACCGAGCAGACTATCACTGCGGCCATCAGGGCTGGTTCCCGATACAAGCTTTCTGGATGCTGGGCGGCGCTAACCGGTTTAAATGCGATGGACAGGTATAGAGACATGACTAAGGCGACCAGGGGAAAGGCCAGTATCAGTTCCACGCGGTATCGCATGATGAACGCGCCAAAGAACAGCATGGCCACCGAAGCATAAAACATAATCGCGACCAGCAGACGCTGCTCGTTGTAATAGGCGAAAGATTTACGGTAGATCGCGATTTGTTGCCGGTCGATGTCGCGAAATTCCGCAAAGCGCTTGATGGCCATGAAGTAGCAGCCTACCATCCAGTAACTCAGCAGAAGAGAAGCGGGTGGAATCAGCACGCATCCCGTGAGATACCAGCCTGCGAGCATGCGCAGCGGATTGTTGACGGCCTCGGAAAGCACATCGACGTAGGGCACGTCTTTGGTGCGAATCGGCGGGATGTTATAGATGCATCCCATAATCCAGAGCGCAGCCAGCGTGATCGTGAAGAGTTTGGAAATATGCAGGCCGAGCGCCAGGCCGGCCGCCATCAGCGCCAGCCACTCAACATAGGCCCAGGGAATACTGACCCGCCCGGCAGGCACCGGCCGGGTCCGCTTCGTGGGATGAGCCAGGTCAGAAGGCGCGTCCAGGATTTCGTTGAGGACATAGTTGCTGGAGGCGATGAGGCATACCGCCAACATACCAATCAAGAAGTTGAGCCACGACCATGAAGTCAGCCTGGCTCGATCCACCGACAAAGCGACCACGATTCCCGGGAAGACAAAAACATTCTTGACCCAATGGTCGATGCGAGCGATTTGGATGTGACCCAGGAGTGTGGGGTGCCGGGCCGGTTGAAACTCGGCAGGGGCGGTAGTCGACGCCCGGGGCTTTTCCCTCTTCGTAAGTTTGACGGCCTGAGAATCCTTCACAGGTTGCGGCTCCAAATCATATTCGCACACGGAGCACTAATCAGCCTCGCACGGTATAGCGACATTTCCCACCATTTGTCATCACGAGCCCACCGCGCTGGGCGAGGGATCTGCTTTTTGCGTTTTCCGCCGAACAGCAGATTCCTCGCGCCCAAACCCAGGGCGCTCGTAATGACAATTCCTACGTGACCGGCCACTCGTTTCGTTACCGGCGTTGTCACTACAAGTCGTGCTTCTCAATGACTTGGCTTGACCAGTAGCTTGCATAGCTCGCTGAAATCCTGGTGGCCGCGCAGGATGAAGTATTTGATCCCGGCCCGCAATGCGGCTGCGGCATCTACATCAGACCGGTCTCCGATATAGACAGCCTCGCTGCTTGTGACAGCGAGCCGTCGCAGGGTCACTTCCAGTCCTCGCGGGTCGGGTTTCAAGCGCTGCACCTCCGGATCCTGGGCGGTGACGACAACATCGAAGAAGCCCGCGATACCCATGGCCGACAGCTTTCGATCGGCGGGATAATCCGAACACACCGCCAGTTTCAATCCAGATTGTCTCGCGGCTTGCAATAGAGCTAGCGTTCCTCTTCGCATCCAAGTCGCCAGAAGCGAGAGCGGTTCTTCTTCCATCCACTTCGTCACATACGATGCGATGATCTCCGGACTGATCCCCGTCGCCTGACTTGCAAGCCGAACTTGCGCTCTGGCGATCTCGCCGCAGCCGGAAGGCGAGTGCCGCAGCTCCTCGTGGGCCTTTCTGTAACTGCGAAGTGCCTGCAATATGGCCATGCCTTGCATCGGGCTGGTTAGGTTGGCCCGCAATATCCGGTAGAGCATGGCCCGGCGTACCGGAGCCTGCTCGTAGAGCGTTCCATCCACGTCGAAGATGAGCGCCTTCAAATCGTCACCCGCCGCCTGGCTGGGGACAGTAGCGGTGGGGTCCGATGCGTCGTGCGTGATCGGCGAATCAGAACTGCTCATGGGATACGTCGCGAAAGTCGTGCGCAGGTCGTGCGCGACCGTGCCAGACAAGCAAACTCCTTTGTGTTAGCTTAGGCGAGCATGGAGCACGAAACGCCGTCGAATGCTGCGAAAGCGCCGTTGCCGGCGCGCGCGCACATTATAGCCGTCGCGATTGGCCTGGCCGCCGTCATTTGGTTCGTGCTGCTGTCCGGGTGGATGAACTCCGTACCGGGCTCGGTCGTGGTGAAGCGGCAAAACGTCCTCTTCAACTCCGACAGCAGCATCTGGCTCGAGAGGATTGTGGGGAACTCAAAATCGCCGGAAGCGTTAGTTCATCCTTTGGAAATTGTATTCTGGCGCCCCCCGGTCCGTGCCCTCCAACATCTGCTGGAAGTCTTTATGCCAGCCGATTACGCGGGGATATTCGCAGCCAGGCTGGTTGTCGCCCTGGTTCATGGAGCGGGAGTAGGATTCCTCGCGCTGCTCGCGCTTAGGATCGGCGTCAAGCTTCCGCAGTGCATCTTGCTTTTCATCATTTATCTTCTGTTTACCTCGAACGTCACTGCGTCCCTGCCTGAACATTTCGGCATTTCGAATGGTCTGCTGTCTATCACCTTCGTAGTTCCAACCTTGCTGGCTGGCATGGGGACGACAACAGCATTCCTGGCGGTCATGGTTGTTCTCTGCGGAGGCACAACCATCACCAACGCTCTCTATCCGCTTGCGGCCCTCTGGCAATACTCCTTCAAGACTATGCGCGCGCGCGTCGCGATTCTGGCGACCGTTATTCCGGCAGGGCTGGGAGTCTTTCTCTTCCTTTACCTGAAGAGTTACACCATGCACCACTTCGTGAGTGCATATGCGACCTTTCGGTTGCTCCATGATCCCTTGCGAGCGTGTGTTTACGCGATCTATACCGTACTTTCCCCTGCCATCGGCCCGACGCCACGCATCATGCGGGAACCGGGATGGGACATGGTCAGCTATGAGCCGGCACATGATGTATTACGTCTAAGTTACTACTTAGGTTTCCAGGCTATCGGTGCGATTGCGTGGCTTGTCTTGCTGGTCAGGTGCACAATTAGAGGACTACAACAGGAACGTACACGATTGTATGTGTGGTTGCCCCTGGGATGGGTCCTGTTTAGTGCCGTCTTTCACAATATCTGGGGCGACGAACTGCTGCTCTTTTCTCCTCATTGGTCGTGGGCGCTGATGGCGCTCGTTATTCTGGGAGCTCGCGATCTTTCCCTTAAGTTCACGGCGACCGTTTTTGTGCCACTCGTGGCGAGCCAAGTCTATACGCTGTTTACCATCAAGAGCGCGCTGGACACCATCACTCGATAAGGAAATGTCCTCCTCGGCGGTGGAAGCGCCGGGCTTTCAGCCCGGCGAGAAAGGCTAAAGTCCACTGTCCGACGCCGCTCTTGCGGCACGGGTGAAGCTGTGCCCCTCCATCGGCGGAACTTGAGGAATATGTTTGAAGCGATAGCGCACGATCATGGCGATCATGCGCAGTCCCAGGCGAAATGCTCTCCAGGTGCTTCCGGTGATCTTCGATGTTCCGGTGCGCGGCTGGTAGTGGACGGGAATCTCCACGCAATTCAGCTTGGTGCGAATCGCCAGCATCATCAGCTCGGGTGAGAAGTGGCTTTGTCCGACGGTGCACATGGGAATCAGGTGCTGCAAGGCACGCCGGTTAAGAAGTTTGTAGGTACAGCCTACGTCGGTAAGACAAGGGCCATTGTGCAGATACTCGAGTAGCTTGGCGACGGCCACGTTGCCATAGCGCAGGAATGGCCCCATGTTGGAGCCTTCCCAGATGCAGGACTTGGCGGTGCGCGTGCCGAATACGACGTCGAATTCCCCGGCGTAGGCCAGGAACTTGTGCACATCCTCGGCGCGGAAGGTGCAGTCGGACTCGACGATGATGACGTAGTCGGAATTGGCGGCCTGGAGCGCGGCCTGCGAGGCATACCCGTAGCCCCTGCGCGATCTCCTGGACCACGGTTGCTCCGGCCGCGGCGGCCAGCTTCGGCGGTATTGTCGCTGCTGTTGTTGTCGGCCACGATCACCTGGTCGACTTCCGGAACGCTACGAAACGCCTGCACCACCGAGGCAATGCCTTTGGCCTCGTTGTAAGCCGGCATGACGACGCTCACGGTCTTGGCGTTGTACATAGCTCTTTCCACGAGGGAGGCAGTTCGCGCTCGATTTCGACGTTGTCGAAGGCCTTGCCCCGCCGGGCCCCGACCTTTCTTACCCAATCAGCCATTCTCTGCAAGCCTTCCGCCAGCGTGATGTCGGCGCTGGCGCCGAACATTTCTCTGGCTTTGCTGTGGTCGCTGAAGGCCTCCACCACCTCGTTCCGGGCCGGCAGGTGCACCGTGCCGGTGTCCTTGTCCCATGGCCGATTGCACTTCGCGTGCCAGTTCATTCACCGAGTAGGGAATGTCTGCGCCGACGTTGAAAATCTGGTTGTATGCCGACGGATAACCGACGGACTGGGCGATAATCGGCGCCACATCGGCAATATGAGTGAATGCCCGGGTCTGGGTTCCGTCTCCAAAAATCGGGCAGGGAAGTCCCTGCAGGATCTGATTCATGAAGATGCCGATCACATTGCGATACGGGTCTCCGATGTTCTGCCTCTCGCCGTAAACATTGTGTGGGCGGAAGATGATGGAGTCGAGCCCGAACATATGCTTGGCAGCCAGCAGATCGAGTTCGACCGCATATTTTGATATCCCATACGGATCTTCCGGTTGAGGCGTCATGGACTCGTGCATGGGCGTGCGGCCCGACCCATACACCGCGATGCTCGAGGTAAACACAAAACACCGGCAACGGTGGCGGACAGCATTGTTGATCAGGTTCATGCTGCCCAGCAGGTTGTTGGTGTAATTGAAATTGCGGATGAAATGGCTCAGACCTTCGGCGGCGTAAGCGGCGATGTGATAGACGTAGTCGATCGGATGGCGGGCGAACAGCTCGTCAACCAGGGCTACATCGGTGACCGACCCCTCGATCAGGGTCGCGGCCGGATTGACATTCTCCCGGAATCCGCCTGAAAGATCATCAACCACCAGGACCCGATGTCCCATTTCGAGCAGAGAATCTACGACGTGGCTGCCGATAAATCCGGCGCCGCCGGTGACCAGCGAGGTTGTGCCTTGGGCTGCTTGCGCCGTCGTTCCCTGTTTCAGTTTTTCTGGATTCAATGAGATGTACCTTGCCAACTCTCCGCTTATCAGGAAGCTGAAAGACCACTCTGTGCCGATGCTTTTGCCGTCTTCACATCAGCAGCGACCGGGCCATCCTGATCTTCCCTCCCGTGCGAGTTCCCGGAGACCCGCGAAGGCTCCGCATAGGCCGGACGCCGCGGTTCGGCCTCGGCGACGGTAGCTGCTTTTTCCTGCTTTTCCTCGTGATACTCGGCCTCGGTGTTGATGGCCCACAGGTCATAGTTCGCGCCCATAATGTTTCGCGCCGCGCACATGGCGGTCATCATGGAATGGTCCTGGTTGTTGTACTTATGCATTCCGTTTCGGCCCACCAGTTGCAGGTTGGGCAATGCCGCTTCCAAGTAGCGGCGGATGGTCGTCACCTGCCGCACCCAGCCGTCGTCGTACATGGGATAGGCCTTGGGCATGCGCACGACTGCGCCGTCTTCGATGTCCTCCGACTTTGCCAGGCCAAGCTCGGCGATCTCCCGCTTGGCCAGTTCGATCAGCTTTTCATCGGGGCTCGACCACAGGTCATCATCCTGGAAGACAAAGTATTCCATACCCAGGCAGGTCTTGTTCGGGTCAGGCACCATGGCCGGCGACCAGTTCTTGAAGTTCTGGATACGTCCCACCCGCACGCCCGGCTCGTGAATGTAAATCCAGTTGTCCGGCATCAGGTCCTTGCGATTGATGATCAGGCTGACGATCAGGAAATCGCGATACCGCAGCCGGTTGGCTGCCCGCCGCACCTCTTCGGGAGCCGGCGGATCGAGCGCGTTAATGAGTTCGCGTATCGGCATGGAGCTGATGAAGTCCGTGCCGTGGAACTGTTCGCTACCGTTCGCACCGCGCGTCTCCAGGTACAGGACGCGATTGTCGCCGTGCACGATACGCGTGACCGGCTTTTGCAGGTATACGGGATACCCGCTGTGCCGGAGGCGCTCGGTCAGCATCTCCCACATTTGTCCCGGCCCGCGTTCCGGGTAGTGGAAGCTGTTGATCAGGGTTTTGACGGAGGTGTGCTGCTGCTTGAAGAGCGCGTTGCGGATGGCCGTGGTCAGCGACAGGCCTTGAATTCGTTGCGCCGCCCATTCCGCCCGAATCTCGGTGCAGGGAACGCCCCAGACTTTTTCTGTGTACGTCTTGAAGAAAATCTCGTACAGGCGCTTGCCAAAGCGGTTGCTGACCCATTGCTCCAGGTTCTGTTCGTTGTGGTAATAGGCCACGCGCGACCGCAGATAGCTGAATACAATGCGGACCGTTTCAATCGGCCCCAGGCCGAACAGAGCATTCTTGGCCTTCAACGGGTAGTAAAAAAACTTCTTGCGATAGAAAATCCGGGAGAGGCGGGGCCGCGCGAGAAACTTATCGCCCAGGACCTCATTCCACACCTGATTGACTTCGTCCCATTTGGTGAAGAAACGGTGTCCCCCGATATCGAAGAGATAGCCCTTGTAATTGACGGTTCGCGATATGCCTCCAACGGTGTTGTCGCCCTCCAAAACCACAGCCGGAACGTTGTGCTTCGACAGCTCGTAGGCCGCCGTCAGCCCGGCCGGGCCGGCGCCGATGATCACAACGTTACGTTGCTCGGGAGCGACGAGTGGCATCGAATCGTTCTCTGAGAGACAGTTCGGCATCAGCCGGACTGCAAAGTTATGTATTGAAATTGAGAAGGTACGCTAACGAGGCCAAAACGACTCGGCGGCATCGAAGCCAGTCATTTGTCCGCGCCGTTGATGAGCGTCCTTCCTGAGATCAGGCCTCGCATTGCGCCGAACGGCTAAACTCTAGCATAAAAACCTTCGGGCTGATGACGGATTCTCCGGATGAACCGTCTGGTCGCCACATAGGCCAGGAAGGGCGCCGTAAAGAGCATCCGGAAGGCCGCCGGACGCCGCAGATAGTGGACATCAACCCGCGGCAGAGCAAATGGGTCAGCGTCAGGCTCAACTACGCCTGCTCCGGTTGAGCATGCCCCCCGGTACTCCTCCTGCACCATGGCGCGGACCGCCGGACTCCACCGTCCGTATGGGTAAGCGAAGAACTCAACCTTTTGCCCGGTGTGCTCCTCCAGTTCTGTTTTGCTGCCAGCGATCTCATGCTTCGCTTCCTCGGCTGACAGGGCAGGCAGAGCGGGATGAGTAATGCTGTGCGCGCCGAAAGAGAATCCCTCCTTCGCTAGTGCGGCAACCTGGTCCCAGTCGAGCAGGGGTTGTGGACTGACCCAACCGGACTGTCGGGACGAACGATTCGCTCCACCGCAAAGCCCCGTCGGCACGAAAATCGTGGCCGGAAACTTCAGCTGTCGCAGCACCGGCGCTGCGGAGAAATAGAAGTCGGAATAGCCATCGTCGAAGGTGAGCACTACCGTTCGTTCGGGCAGCGGTTTACGCTCGGTCAAGGCTCCCACCACCTCGCCCAGCGAAGCAACCCGTGCATTGCCTTGCAGCCATTCCATCTGCTCGGCAAACAGTTGGGGGGAAATCCGTAGCGGAGGATCGCCTTCCGAGATCGAGTGATAGGTCAGAATTACCGGAAACTGTGCAGCACCCATGTTGGCCGTTGTCACGCCGAGCAAGCCTGACGCCATGAATTGACCTGACCGTCTGTTTGTGCCAGTCTTCTTCGAATAGGTCAAGCACCGAATTTTTCATCGCTGGGAGGCGAGAATGAAGGTCCTCATCACCGGAGGAGCGGGATTCATCGGTTCGCACCTTGCCGAACGACACCTTGCCTCCGGCGACGAAGTCCACGTTGTTGACGATCTTTCCACCGGCTCGATGACCAACATCCAGCGCCTTAAGGATGATCCCAGGTTCCAGTATTGCATTGACACGGTTACCAACATACGGCTGATGGCCGAGCTCGTCGATGTTTCCGATCTCATTTACCATCTTGCGGCCGCAGTGGGTGTGCGTCTGGTAGTCGAGAGCCCGGTGCGTACCATCGAAACCAACGTTCGCGGTACTGAAGTCATCTTGAGCCTTGCGGCCAAGAAAGGGAAGCGCGTCCTCATTACTTCGACTTCGGAGGTTTACGGGAAGCGCGAACAAGTTCCGTTCCGCGAAGACGACGACCTGGTCCTGGGTCCAACCAACAAAGGCCGCTGGAGCTACGCATGCTCTAAAGCAATCGATGAATTCCTGGCCCTGGCTTACTGGAAAGAAAAGAAACTTCCCATCGTCATTGCGCGACTCTTCAATACTGTTGGACCACGGCAGACGGGCCGTTACGGCATGGTCGTCCCCAATTTTGTCCGCCAGGCGCTCACCGGCAGCGACATTACCGTCTTCGGTGATGGCCAGCAGCGCCGTTGCTTCACTCACGTCAAAGATGCCGTGGAGGCGTTGGTTGGTATTGCCGCTCATCCCGGAGCCACTGGCGAAGTCTTCAACGTGGGCAGCGCGCGGGAGATCACGATCGCCGATCTCGCCGCCCGCATCAAGGAAATGACCCATTCCGACTCGCGCGTTGTTTTCGTTCCCTACGATGAGGCCTACGAAGAGGGCTTCGAGGACATGTTGCGGCGCGTGCCCGATATCAGCAAAGTGAGCAACCTTCTCGGCTGGGAACCGCGCATTTCCATGGAGGAGACCCTGCACAACATCATCGACGAGCAGCGCGAGTCGTTATCGCAAGAGCCACAACCGAAGTAACTGCTGATGCGGACCTATGAACCTGCTCTCGAGGTTTTGTTGGCAGGTGTTGTCCCAGGGACGGGTACGAACAGGAATTTACCAACTTTCCAGCCGTGGCCATCCGTCCGCTCAAAACTTCTTACGGCACTTATAGAGTAGCTGCACGAGTCCCCTTCGTCGTAGTGAATTGTCCCGGTCAGTTCACAGGTCGTTTTCAAAATGCCCCATTGTGGCGCGGCGTGTTGGAAGTCGCTCATCCTGGCAAGGTAGTCCCGTATCCCCAAGAAAGTATCGGCTACTCCCTGCTTGATCAGATCTTGTTGGAGTCCTGGCGTACACAGAGCCAAAGCTTTAGCTTGGTTCTGCTCCTTTATGGCACATAGGAATCCATCAACAACAGAATGGATTACATCGGCATGCCGAACGCGGTCCCGGGGGCTCTCGTTGGTGTCGTCCGCCGTTTCATGTGCCTCGGTCTGCTTCTCGTGCTCCCTACGGCTCTCATTGATGTAGTCCACAGCCTTGTGCGTGGCGTGAATCGGAGCATCCGCGATTAGGTGTTGTTTCAGAGCGTTTACGAACTGTGCGAGCATAACGTCCTCGTGTCTTCCTAGCCTATGCTTTCGCGATCTTGTTATAGACCGCGCCCATGACGACGCCCACAATCAAGCCGACGATGAACATGTAAAAGAAGCCGATGATGCTGCCAAAGAAAGTAACTCGATAGCCGGGAAAGAAATTGGCCAACAGGCCCAGATGCGCCCCCACGTGCCGGCCACCCTTGATGACCAGAAAGTTGGTTGCCAGAAACAGGCCCGTCCCGAACAAGAAACCAAGAACTGCGCCCAGCAGTTTCCCGTTCAGCAGGATGACTGCGTGTTCAAGCTGCTCCTCGTTGGGATCCATGAGTTTTCCTTTATAGATGATCCAGAAAATCCGAGTACTGGTCCATTTCCGCGCGCGAGCGGATCACCGTCAGCCACAGCCACACCGCAGCATTGCGGACCAGCGCAAACCCGTAGCCCAGCACGAAGCCCATGCCGAATCCCCACAGGAGTCCGATGAAAACGCCGCGCCACGAAACCGAATAACCCGGGAAGAATTGCCCCAGCAAGCCCAGGCTGAGAATGTCCTTTCCCTGCAAGACCAGGACCAGCGAGGCGAGTGCCAGCAGACCGCCCCCAACCGTGCCCCAGGCGATCCCCATGGCCGCCCGATGCAGGGGAGCGAAGGCCCGCAAGAGCGGATCGGGGACCGTGCTGTCGCTCAGGGGTGGCAAGCCGTCCTCCCCGGATGCAATCTCGCTCTCTGAATGTGTACGCATGTGCGCTTCTCGACGGAACCCCGAACTCAGACCGCCGGCACTACCGGGAATTGCAATGACTGCCGTGCCGGCTGCTCCCACGGAACGAATCCCAGTTTACGACGCGCAGTCTCCTCGAGCACGCGGAAATATGCCTCCAGATGTACACTCTCTCGCCACCTCTCGGTGTACGCCTGGTAAGCGCGCTGTCCCATCTCCCGCCGCAGCGCCGGGTCGGTATGCAGGCGCTCGATGGCCGCCGCCAGCTCTTCATCGTTGCGATACAGGATGCCGCCTCCACTCTGCTCGATCATCTCCGTCAATCCACCAATATCGCGAGCGATGGAGGGCGTTCCCGCGCGGCACGCTTCGAGGAAAGTGATGGGGAAAACTTCGTAGCACAAGGAGGGCACAATCACCGCCAGCGCATGACGGGAATAGTTTTGCAGTTGGTCCTGTGTGAGCTGTCCCAGGAAGCGCACATTCGCCATGCCCTGCGCTTGCTCCTTCAGGGCGGCTTCGCACGAGCCGGTACCTGCGATCAGCAGATCGGCGTGCTGGTAGCGACGGAAGGCAGGAAACATGCGTGTCCACGCCCTTGATCTTCTCCAGCCGCCCCACATACAGGAAATAGGGCTTCGAGTGGGGCGGTGTGCTTTCGGAAGATGCATCCTGATCGAGTGCCGGCACGAAGTAAGGAAGCACCACCATCGGCGATTGGAATCCGCGGTCCTGGTGCATTTGCCGGGTAAATTGACTGGGCGAAACAAACATGTCCACTGCGGGTGTGCACTTCTCCAGCAGGCCGGTATATCGCCACCACTGCGGCGGCCGCCGGAACTTCAAGGTGCAGCGAAAGCAATCCGGCTTGTCGCAGACGCGCTCGTTGTCCTTCCACAGAACATGCATGGGACAAACCAGCCAATGTTCGTGCGTCGTGTAGAGCTTGATGAAATCCCGGTAGTCCGGCTCCAGTCGCAAAACCTTGGGCCCGAACAGGGAAGTGTTGTGGTAATGGATGACGTCGAACTTCTTGCCGTAGAAGACTTCGAGGATCGCATCCGTCTTCGGCCAGGTCCATCCCACCTGCTGGGCCACCAGCGGCGACAGAAATCCCAGGCGGCTTCGCAGGCTGTGTATGGTTACGTTCGGGTGATTGGCGAAGGGCTGCGTGGGCTCGCTCTTGGCCAGCACCTTATAGCTGTCCACGCAGTGAATCACGTCCACTTCGTGCCCCAGCCGCGCCAGTGAGTTTGCCAGCCGCGACACAAAGATGGCGTCTCCGCCAAAACTGTATGGCGGATAAAAAATCGAAAGAAAGCAGAACCTAAGAGGACGAGCCATTCGGCTGCACCTCATGAAAAACGGAAAGCAGTTGGCTAGCGGAATTTTTCCACGATAGCCGCCCCGCCGCGTCCAGGGCAGCTTTACCCATGCGTTCGCGCAAAGCCTCGTCTGTGAGCACCCGCTCGATGGCCGCGAGCCATCCCGCGCGGTCGGCGGGAGCAACCGCTATTGCCCCTTCGCCCAGCAGCTCCGGCAGCGGGCTCTCCGTGGTCGCCAAAACCGGCTTGCCACAGGCCGCCGCCTCCACCCCGGGCAGGCCGAACCCTTCGGAGAACGAAGGCAGCACCAGGGCGTCAGACCGATTCAACAGGACCACCAGGTCTTCATCGCTGAGGCGGCCGGTGAAGAGCACCCGCTCTTCGAGGTGAGCCTGACGTACGCGCTCCGAAAGCTCTCCGTAACTGGAATGAAAAGGATCATTCGCGTAATCGCCGACATACACCAGCCGCAGATCAGCGAAAGCTGTCGCGGCTGACCAGTTCGCGAAAAACATCGAGCAGCATCAGCAGGTTTTTGTGGGGGGTAAATCCACCGACGTAAATCAAGCACCTTCGCCTGTGGTGGGATTCCCCAACGCGCTGAGGCTTCAGCGTCGGACGACGACTCCAGAGGGCGAAAAATCGGGTCAGGCGCCTCTCCCACCACGCGCAGCCGCTCCAGCGGGATGCCGAGTTTTTCCCGCAGACGGCGCCGCGAGTACTCCGAGACGGTCAGCAGAATCCTCGCCAGCCGGACTGCCATTCTCTTCTTCGCTCCAAAGAAGAACCTTGCCCGCTGGTTGGGAAAAACCATCTCCGGGACCAACTCCGAAGTCGCATCGTGCAGCGTCACAATCTGCGGTGTCCTGGTGATAACAGGGACATACGTGTATTCCGACGGGAAGAAAATCACGTCGGTGTTGGCTTGGCGAATCGCCTGAGCGACTGCCCAGAGATCAGCCACGGACCGCCGGCTGTCGGCTCCTGCCGCTTGTATGGTTGGCACCTTGGTCGCGATGCGGCAAACCTCAACCCCGGATGGCAGGGGAAACTCTTCCGATTCGTAGTCAGCAAAGAATGTGTAATGGTTTTGCCGGTCCAGCTCCAACAGCGCCGTCAGCAAGGCGCGCGTGTAACGGCCGTAGCCGCGGCGGTTCGACCAGCAGGTTGCATCCACGCCGACTCTCATCGCTCACGTCAGTAGCACGGGTAGAGCGGCGCTTCAGCGCCGCGTTGCCGCGAGGTTCTTTCTAATCAGCCGGCTTCAGCCGGCGGCAGTGCTTCTGTTCCGATCCCGCGAATTCCTCAGTAACTCTCAACTGTTGCGCACGCTCGCCTTGCGCGCAGAGGAGAACGGCATGCTGACAAAGTGAATCGCCGCGCAAAGAAAAAACGTGACTCCGCTATACAGGTAGTAAGCCCAGTGCGCCAACACCGCCCGGACGGCAAACCACCAGCCACGCTTGCGTTGAAAAAATCGATAGACATCCCAATTCAAAATCAGCAGCAGCAAACTGATGAACGCCATGCACCCAAGTACAGAAGCCGACCCTATCCCAATTACTCCCGCCACGCTGAAGGGCAACAGCACGCAGCCAACGGCCAGCAGTCCAACCAGCAGGGAACTCGCTCGTGAAGCGTAAGTCAGGTTCAGGTCGCGGGGCAGATGGCGCGTGTTCAGGATCAACCGCGTCCACGGAATCGCGCGATAAAAGATATCGGCCCGCAACAGATTGCGAATCGTCCAGCGCTTCAGGTGCTTTACCGCCAGCCGCTTGTCGAGCTGGATTTTGCGCCCTCGCCGGACCATTTCCAGCCCCAGGGCGATGTCTTCGATGGACGGCACGGTGTAGGTCGCCGCGTCGAATCCGTTGAACTCCTCGAAGACCGTCTTCCGCACCGCGCCGCATCCCGCCCAAAATGTGGCCGCCGACTCGCTCGACGCTTGGTGCACGTAATGGTGCATCAGGTTCTTGTATTGCGAGATGAAGGTGGTCCACGGCGGCGTATCGTCGTAGGAGCCGAAGACCGCCGCCAGCTCCGGGTCGCGACGAAAATCCTCCGCAATCAGGCTCAGCCCTCCCGGCGGCATGACCACATCCGAGTCCACGAACACCAGGATCTCGCCGCCCGCATGTTGCGCCCCCAGGTTCCGCGCGCCTCCCGGCCCCAGCGTTCGGGGCGTGCGCAGGTAGCGCGCGCCGTAGTGTTCCGCAATCTGCGGTGTGCTGTCCGTCGAGCAATCGTCGACAACGATGACTTCGAACTGCGCGTACTCGGAACGGCCCAGCGCCTCCAGGCAGCGGGCGAGATGCTTGCTTCCGTTGCGCACCGGGACGATCACGCTGAGCCGCGGGCTTTCCGGCAGGGAAGCGGGTTTGGCGGCGTGGTTGCTAACCTGAAGCGGCACGCCGACGGTTTTCAAGAGCTCTTCTGGCACGGATGATTACAGCAGAGGAAGTAACTTTGTCTTGATGTCCGCTAGATAAGTCGTGGCATCTTGAACGTCTTTTGCCGTGAATCGAAAGACCTCATAGCGGGCGTTGTATCCAAAATACTTCAGATGCTGATAGGAACGGAATATTTTCTTCAGGTTCGAATCTCTCGCTACATAGTTGTCTCGGGTGACGTGGCTCTTAAGATGGATGCCAAGCGTGGCCGCGAAATAGGCCTCAATGTAGTGGACGGCAGCATAAAACAGGACTATCAGCTTCCAATCAATTCTCGTCTGCGTATCGTGGGCTATGGAAGCGGCAAAAGCTTCGTTGCCCTCGGCTTTTTCCAAATGTTCATCTTTGCTTGGCACTTCTATCGTCCTTGCGTGTGTAAATGACTTTGGCTCCTGAGGCGATGTGGGCGGGGTCACGTCCCATCGCAGGAATGAGATTGAAGTCGAACTCTACTTCTGGAAAATTCTCGATAAGACCCAATTCCTTTTGAAATACCCGTTCCCGCACATCGTGAGCGGGATTATCAAGGGCAATCCACACCAGAAGGTTGCCGTTAGCCCGCTCGACGAGCACGTGACGCACCTCCCTTACGGGAGACAAATCAAGTGCCAATGCCTTCTCCAAGATGGCATTGTCTGGCTCCGCCCTGGCCTCAAGTCCGACGGACCGTTCTCGAACACGGCGGCCTTGAACTGGATATGACTTTCTTAGACCCAAGATGAGTTCCCCTTCATGGCGTGCTTAGTGAATCTTCTCAAAGCGCGTTGCATTGCCCATTATCGCAGACCCGGTTTAGGCCGGGCGGCACAATGCGTCTCGTCTCTCTTTCACGGATGCCCGGTCACGTATCCCACGAACTCCCCATACGACCATGCAACGTCGAGCAGAAAGGTCACGGGCAACGCCCGCACGAACGCCCCCTGGTTTCGTTTCGTGCTCATCACTTTTTGCAGCTGTCGGAGCAGAAGCACGAAGGGCAGCACCGGACAGAGTACCGCGAAAACCGCGCGCTTCGCCGCGGAGACGCCTTCCACCCGCACCGCCGCATACGAGCGGCCCCACACATAGCGCTCCACCAGCGCCGGCCCTAAGTGCAGATTCAGCCGGTGCTGGTACACAATCACGTCGGGCGACAGCGCAATCACTTCACCTCGCTGCGCCAGCGCTGCGTGCACGCGCGACTCGCTATAGGTGTCGGCCCAGACGTCGGCCACGCGCTCCAGGGCTTCCCGCTTGTAGCAGACATTGGCGTCGCTCACGAAGGCGCTCGGTCCGCGGGGAACGGGATTCTGGTACCGGCCGAAATCGCCGAAGTAAACCGCCCAATTCAGCGGACGATCGATCCCGTTCTCCATCGCCCCACCGATGGCCGAGTAAGCCTGCGCGTGCTCCTTGACCAACGCCGCAGCCCAGTTCGGATCAGGCCTGCCAACATCTTCGATGAGAGCAATCAGCGGAGCGCGCGCCTTCCTCATGCCGATGCCGCGCAGTTCATCGTGATGCTCGCGGCTCGGGCCCGAGCGCGCGGTGTGAAGCTTCTCCACCGCGATGAAACCAAAGTCAGGAAACTTGTGCTCCAGTTCCTTGATTCCCGGCAGCCGTGCATCGCAGGTCACCAGCACTTCCATCGGCGGCGCGTTGACTTGCTGCCGCAAGGCTTCCAGGCATCCCTCGAGATGGAGGGTGTCGGCCTGCTCAGAGGTGTCGCTGACCACGGTGACGACCACCGTCAGCGTCGGAGATGCTGGCGTCGTCAAGCTACTCGACCTCCATCAGCGCCCGTCCCGGACCAAACGCGTAGCCCATCCACTCCCCGATTACGTAGATCACCATGGCGGGAATGATCAACGGCAGGCAGAGAAGAAACTTGCCCACATGACACTTCTTCGCGAACACCCGAGCTCCCGTGCGGGCCAGCAGCACGAAGGGAATCGCCGGAGCGGCCAGCAAGTACACCGCCCGCTTCGCCGCCGAGAGCGTGCCCCGGCGCGCGCCCGCAAAGGCGCGGCTGAACAGGTAGCGCTGGCGCAGATAGTAGCCATAATCGAATGGGCCGCGGTGATACACAATCAGCCCCGGTACGCTGCGGAACCTGGCTCCCTCGCTCAGCAGCTTGTAGTGCAAGGTGGCCTCCCAGTAGCCGGCACTCAACTGTTCCAGATTGGAGATCAAGACTTCTCTTCGGTAGCCCACGTTGGCATCGGCCAGCTTGTACGCATCGCCTTCCGGCCAGGGCGGCAGGTAGGAGTTGTACTCGATGAAGTAGGTGACCCAGTCGCGCAAGCGGCCTCCGCGAAACTCGATCGGCCCGCCGACCGCCACGTACTCGGGAGTAAACGCAGCGCATAACGTGGCCAGCCAGTTGTCAGCCGCCACGCAATGTTCTTCGATCACGGCAACGATATCGCCCTTCGCTTGTTCGACCCCAATGCGCCGAAGCTGGGGGACGGTTTCGCGATGATCCAACTCCACAAAGTGCACATCCGGAAAGCGTTGCCGAAGGCGCGCCACGTTGTCCGGCCCGCGGCAATCCACGACGATCACCTCGAACGCCGGAGCGTTCTTCTGGGCGAACACGGAAGCCAGGCAGTCGTCGATAAACGGCGGCCCAACGATCGACGCGATGACGACCGAAACAATGGGGGATGTGTCCATGAGCGAGACTTTTACCCTAACATCTTGGAGCCGGGCTGGGGGGGAGCACCGCTTTCAGCGGTGCATTTGAGAGTTACTTCAGAATTTGGCTTTAGCCGCGGAGGTAATCCTTTCCCGCAGCGGCTAAAGCCTTGCTCTCGTGTGTGGCCTTGATAGGCACGCCTGAAGGCGTGCTCCACCCGCTATCAGACACAGCATCCTGGCATCGATCAAGGATTAGGTTAATAAGGCTATCTGCCTTCGCCCTTCTGCGAACCATCCCTGATCGGCAGGTACACCCTCTGATCGTCAAAGGTCGCCACCAGCCGATAGTTCTGGTTGAGCGCTGCGGCGAATCCCGGCCCGAAGTGCGCCGCCTCGTACCACCACTCGCCGAAGTCGGTCTTGGGATCGGCCATGCAAAGCACCACTGCGCCGAAGTCCTGATGACGCAGCCCTTCTAGCAGCGGCTCCCCGAAGCCAGGGATGCGTTCTCGCAGCAGCCGCAACATCCACGGGTCTAAGACATACGCCTGCTGTCCGGCGAGCAACGGTATCACCGGATTCTCTGACAAGATTGGCTCACTGGTGCCGCCGACCACGGCAATGACCTTCTCGAAGCGCTGGGGATGGAACCTCCGATCGCCATTCTTGAATTTACGCAGCAACGGTAGGGCTGCCACGATGATGGCCACAGCCAGTACATAGATCCCCACCTGCTTGTAATGCGGGCTGGCTAGTTGCGCCAACTGGGTAGCGATGAGGACTACGGCAGCCACCTGCACGTCCAGCAGATGGTTTTCATTGATCCCCGGAGAGCCATAAATGATTGCTGTGACCGCCAGCGTCGCGATCAGCAACCACGCGGACACATTCTGCAGCAACTTACCGGAGAAGAACACAAACACCAGCACCGCCAGCGCCAGAAGCAGGAACAAGAGCGCGCCGGGATCAAGTCGCGCGGCAAGCACCACCATATTCAGCGGGCCTGAAGCGAAGCCCAGCAAGCTGGTGCCGCCGGAGGCGCAAGCTTTGAAGATCTCCCAGAAGCGGCCCTGGCTACCCACGTACAGAGCCGCGCCGACCAGCAAATAGCCGCAGCATGTTTCGGCCGCGAGTTCCCAGGCTACCGCCGAGAATCCTGTGCTCATCAGCCAAATGAAGGCTGCAGCAACTCCAAAGACGGTCGTGATCTTTGCGGACCATGCCAATGTAAACAGAAGCGCCGCGAAGAGAACCGTCCGGTGGCTGAATTTCCCTCGGACGATCACCGCTAGGCCCCAAACGTTGAGAGCGCTAGCCAGGCCATCGGAGTGTGGGCTGACCAGCGAATACTGCGCACAACCTGCCGCTAAGACTGCCCCAGTCGACCACGCCGCCAGCCACGGCTCTACCCCCAAGCCTCGCAGCAGGTAGAAGACTCCGGCGAGCAGCGCGATCACCGCTGCCGCAGAAAGCCAGAATGCAGCCGGCAGAATCGGCATCCCCAACTTCATCAGCAGCGCGTGCAGAACGAAGTACAGAGGAAAGTAGCGGGTGCCGCCATATCCTTCCGGGCCATAGAGTGGCCGATAGAAGACGCCGTTCTTCAAGTCCGCGGCCATGGCGATCAGCGCGCCTGCCGGATGGTTCACCCAGGCGTCGGTTTCCCAGCAATACCAGGCTCGAACCATCGCGATCAGGATGATTACCGCGACGCTCGCAACCAGGGCGACACAAGGCGCCCGTCCAACCCTGGTGGTCGCCGGGCGCGACGAGTTGCCGCCACCGGCCACTGAGCTTGACGGCGGGAACCCTCGCTCTTCATGGTTGAGCGCTCTCATTTTCGCGCGTCTTCAGGAGACAACCCGAAATCCGTCTTTGCAGAACACAGGATGAAGCCGTCCACTTCATGGCACTTTCCCGGCCCGGTGGGACCTTGCGCGATGACAGCCGCCAGCGCAGGCGTCACTACATACGCGGTGTCCGGCGAGAGTGGTTGTTGAGCCAGGGCGGCAATCGCCTGCTTGCAATGGAAATCGAAATTGACCTTGGTGTAGCGGGCCGAGTAATAGCTGTTGGTTCGCATCTGTTGCCTGGCGGCGAGCAGGCCGAAAATCTGGAAACCATCCAGATCGCCCGGCGAGAATCGGTAGCCACACTGCCAGGCTGGAAGCACTACCAGATTTTCGTGGACGGAGCCCAGCTTCGACCAGATAGGCGATTTCAGTGGCTGCCGCAAAGTTTGATCGACATTGGAACGCACAAACCGGAAGAGCGGAGCGCTATCAGCCAGTTGGACCACCAGATCTGCCAAAGGGGCGCTCAATCCTTCCAAGACGAAACGTCGCGTTCGCACTCATTGCGCCTTCCGGGAATACAGGGCCACGCGGACAGCATAGAAACGTTGTTCGGCGATCTTGTCGAACGTCGCCGGAATGGGGTCGCTGTTTTTCTTGTACTCGTTCCACTGCCGCCAATCGTCACGCGGTGCTGCCGTGACCTCCCATATGCGGTTACACCCCGGAGCTCCCGCGGCCAGGCTCTGCTGGGAAATCACATCAAACGAAGGACGCCCCGCCTGGGTGACTGCCCAGGGCTGCAGCAGGACCCTGAAATCGGGAGGAAAGGCCCCGCAATCTCGCGGCTGGCGATTGGCCTCCACGTAGGCGAAGGCTGCATCCCAGTTTTCCTTCCAGCGCATGAAGTAGTTCGACCGCAGCGCGTTGGCGCTATACACCAGAATCAAGGCAACCAGCCCCCAGCGTGCCGCACTGAGCGGTATCTCCAGAATTGCGCGCGCCACCAGAACATAGTAGAAAGCCGCGCAAAACGATACGTAGCGCACGTTGTACGGAATATGGGCAGCCTTCCCGCATAGAAGTATCAGGCAAATGGGAAGCAGAAAGAGCATCGCAGTGATGACAATATCTTCCCGGTCGCGGTCCACCGTCGCTGATTGCGGCTCGGTCGCCAGCAGCTTCTTGAGCAACAGCAGCAAGGGCAGCGTAAACAGCAGCCCACCCACCACGAACGCCCACCAGGGAGAATCCGAGCGCAACCCAGCCGGTTTGCCGTTATTGAAGGAATTCAAAATCGAGAGAAAGGTCCACCAGTGCACGGCAGAATATTCTGCTGTTCCCCCGGTCACTCTGCCCGGCTTGATAGCTTCGTGGGCCACACCGCTGGTCAGCCACGGGCTATACAGCAGCCAGACCGGCCACTGTGCCCGCCACCACCCACCACAGGCGAAGCTGACTACGTTGCCGGTAAACCACGGCGACCACGAGCAGGGCCGCAATCAGAAATACTCCGAAGTAGTTGGTGTAGAGCATCACGGTGCTGGCGCCGACAAAGCCCCACCAGTACAGCGCTCGTCCTTCGCGAAACGCCCGCAGGAACAGATATGCCGACAACAGCGACAGGAAATGCATCTGCGCGTATGGACGGGCTTCCTGCGAGAACATGATGGCGAGTTGCGACGTCCCCATCAGCAGTGCCGCCAGCAATGCGGTCCGGCGGTCAAAAAGATACTCAGCCAGCAAATAAAGGAAGACAATCGCCAGGGTGCCGAAAATGACCGACAGGATCCGGGCCTGGAGCAAGCCGAACCCAAAAAGGTTGAGCCATCCGCGCAACGCCAGGTAATGCAGCGGAGGGTGGACCACGTCCAGCACCAGCTTGTGCATCTCCTGGGCCAGCGGTTCCAGGGTCAAGGTGATGGAGAAGGCCTCGTCGCCGCTCACGCTCTCGTGCATGAGGTAGAGGACCCGCAGCAGCAACCCGAGCAGCAAGACGAGGATTGCGTGAAACGACGCTCGACGCAAGCCAATGCGCCCTCCCGGGAGCGGAGGTTACGGCGCGAGATGTAGGCTCTTTAACCAGGGTCATAGGTTGAGGTTCCGGGGACGCTCAGATTTCGTCCTCCGCTGAAGAACATCCACAACCAAACCACCGCGCAAAACGCGCTGACGACGACTCCCCACATCTGGTCCTTGGTCCCTTGGTAAATCAGGCTCACCTGGCTGTGTCCAGACGGAACAGCCACGACGACCGCACCCCGCGCGTCTGTGGTGCTCGTGTCAATCGGCTTGCCGTCAATGTATCCATTCCATCCCGGATAGCGGAACAATCGGAAGCGAAGCCGAACCGGCTGCGCAGCCTCCACCGTGACTTCTCTCGCGTTCGCCGACCAGCGGGTTATCGCGATCCGGGAAGTGCTCTGCGCCGGGGCCGCTGAGGCCTCATCCGGCAGCCCGCGGTTGTCGAGCTCCGGACCTACCGCAGAGACGAGCAGGTCGCCGTGCGTCAACTGCAGCGGTATCCCGATCTCGTTAATCTGGATATCGCGCGGCAGAAAATACGGCGTCCCCAAGTAACCTGTACCTTCGGAGACCGACTTCCTGAGCGACGCCAGCATCACGTCGGCGCGGGTATTGATCAGCACGGTGAAGACCGCCAGCGTGGCCAGTCCCAGCGCGCAAACCGCGGCCGCGAGCACCATCCCCTTACCCGACTGTTGCACGGCAGCGGCGATAAAGAAAGACAGCGCCAGCCCCATTGGGCCGAGCCATCGCCAGGGAAACTGCACGTAGAACAGCGCGGGTGCCGTCCGCCAGATGATCGCCGAGATGGGCAGCACCATCAGCACCGAAGCTGCGAAGACCGCAGTAAACGCCCAGAAGGCGTCGCGCGGACCGGCCCTCCGGCAGAGCGCCCACGCCAGACAGCCAAGAACAATCTGCCCTGCCTCGACCCCCGCCAGCGCCCACCCAAAGTGGTCGTAGGGCCGCATGGTCAGCCGCACAAATTGCGCGGCCGGCGGCACCAGGGCATGCACCGCCGAAAGCACCCATCCTTTCTCGAACCATCCCGGCAGCAGGAAGAATCCGGCCAACCCTGCGCCCAGGACCACCGCCCCAACAAACTTGACAACAGGTTCGATTCCCGTCTTCCGGGCCAGCGTCAACGCAATGACAAAAGCCAGCGCGCCATACCCCGTCACCACCGCGAGAGGAACGTTGGTGAGTGAGACCACTGCAAACAGCAAGGCCGCCACGGCAATCCTGCGCGCCCCGGGGCCGTTCACTCGATAGATGGCGAGCAGCAACAGCGGCAGGAAAGCGCTGACCAGCAATTCCGCCAACGACCAGCGCGCATGGACCTCCAGGAGGTGATAGGGGTTCAGCACATAAACCACGGCCCCCAGGAGCGAGGCGCGCCCACCGAAGAACTGCCGGCACAGGTAATAGAAGCTGAAGCCCGCAGCCACCAGCACCAGCCAGACATAGGCGCCCACCACCATGGAAAAGGGCAACAGCGACGTGAGCACCGCTCCCAGGTAGAGAGAGATCGGCGGATAGAAAATGAACGCCGGTTCGCCGTACCCGTAGTACGCCAGCTCCGCCCACCTCAGGTGGACAATGCCCTCGTGGAATTGCCGGGCGATGTCAAGCCATGACGCCACATGGAACACCGTGTCATGTCCGGCGGTGTACCCGCGCAGCAGGAAAGGCGCGATCACCACCGTCGCCGCCCCCAGGATGCCGGCGCAAACCATTCCACGGGACTGTCCCGAGCTTGGAACCCCCTTAAGAATTGTCATCACGAGCGGGCCTCGGCCCGCGAGGGATCTGCTGTTCCAATGCCGGGGGCAAAAACTCCGCGTTGGGAACGTTCATTGCAGATAGAAGACTTCCTGCGGCGCCGAGAACCGCGTCTCCACCTGGATCCCGGCCTGCTTCAAGGTCTCCACAATCCTCGGATAAGGTGCAACCAACGCCGTCTCGCCGGGCGTGCTTCTTGATGTCTTCCAGCGTCCAGAACTGCATCGGGTAGTATCGCGCTAGTGCCATCGTCTGGTGTTTGTCACCAGAATCCAGGGAAATCAAGTAAGCATATTTTTCGGGGTGCTTGGAATAGTGCAGGGCTTCCAGGTAGCGCGCCTGATTGGTAATTAAGAAGAATTGCTTTCCCTCCTTGCGCAGCGTGTCCTCGAGCTTAGCGTCGTGCGGAGCGGGTCCATTCAGATCGGGATGCCGCGTCGCGATCACTTGTTTCGCCACTCCATAGGTCGCCAGAAGCAGCAAGATTCCCAGCGAAACACGCCGTGCCTGGTGCGCGTGCCGCCTGAGACAACAGGCGAACGCAATCGCAACTCCGGGCAGCACGCTGATGAAGTACCGGCCGAGGAAGGCGTGTGTCCGTAACTCCGCCAACACGAAGCCCGCTAGTGGTATGCACAGAAACAACCAGCCAACGGTTTCCCCACGAGGCATTGGCTCCAGAATGGTTTCCTGGTCTCCGGTCTTGATCAAAGCGATCCAGATGGCAATGAGCGCCAATAACCACATGCCATTCGGGAATAGCGTCGGGAAAGCCTCCCTCAGCCCCTCCGACGGAGCAGGACCGGCAACACCGGCGTAGGCGGCCGCAACTGGCACAAACGACAGGATCGCTGGCGAAAGGAGGGCAAGGGCAATGATCGTTCCCAGCACTCCAGCCATCAGCTTTTGGCGAAGGAACCTCCCAAGGTTTCCAGCGAATAAGTTCCCATAGCGCATACGGCACTAACAGCAGCACCGCGTAATAGTGCATCGCAACTGCCAGAAAAATTACTGCCCCGAAGAGCACAGCTGAGGACCGGCTGTCGTCCCGAGTGTGAACCCAGATCCATAACGACAAGGCCGCGAGCATGAAATAGATGGCATAGGCTCGGGCCTCATGACCGTAGTAGGGCAGAAAGGAACACATCAACACAGAAAGCGCGATGAGTCCATGCAGACCGTCCGTTAGTCGCCGCGCACAATCGAAGACAATCAGCATGCCTGCCGCCATCGCCAACGCCGACGGTAGCCTGGCCGCGACCTCCGTGTTTCCAAGCAGCTTATCAAACCCTCTAACCACCACATCGTAGACTGGAGACCCGCCGTCCACCGCGTGGGTGACCGCGCTCCAGATGGTCCTGAGGTCCGGCAGTTGAGCGATATCAACGGTTAGCAACTCGTCCACCCAGAAGGGCCGATGACCTGCGATGTATACGCCGGTAGCGAAGTAAAAGATAGCCAGCGACACGGCAGCAACCAGGCTGCAAACCTCCACAGCGCGCGTCGGGCGCTGCATCGCCGGCGACCCAACGCTGACGGTTGACCCTGTGCCCGGCAAGCTCGACTCTGCCTCTTGGGTTGCTCTGTTTACCACGAATCGCCTTGATGACGCACGCGCTGGCCCAATAAGATAGTCATTCCCGGACACTGAGAATCCTTGCAGAACCTTACGACTAAGCTCAAGCGCTGGTACACCGTTGCCGCCGTTGGTCTGCTCATCGGTTTCCTGCTCGTCCTGCTCCTCAATCTGGTTCTCTTTACAGTCCTGCGGGCCAAGCGCCCGCCGGAGCCTTCGCGCATGCCGGAGGCTTCGAATCTCCAGAAGCTCTATCCCGGCTGGCAGAAAGAGGACGTCAAAACCCTCCTCGACGAAACCTCACGGAACCGGGAATACGAATATCAGCCGTTCACCGATTTCCGGGAAAGACCCTTCCGGGGCAAGTTTGTAAACGTTGATCCCGCGGGCTTCCGCTTTTCCAAAGACCAGGCGCCTTGGCCGCCGCGTCCTCAGGCCATCAACGTGTTCATCTTTGGAGGATCAACCACGTTCGGGGCGGGTCTTCCCGATGACCAAACCATCGCTTCCTGTCTTCAGGAGCTTGCTATCGCGGACCATCACGCGCGACCTGTGGCCGTTTACAACTTCGCCGTGCCGGCTTACTTCAGTAGCCAGGAACTGATCTTGTTTCAGCAGTTGCTCAACGCCGGATTCGTGCCCCACGTGGCCGTGTTTATCGATGGCCTGAACGACTTTCTTTTTGCTGAAGGACAGCCTTTGTTGGCCGTGCGGCTGCGGAACTTCATGGCCGGAAAATCGGAGTCGCTGACCTGGGCTGACGTTCCCATGGTCCAGGCGGCGCAGCGCTTGAGCGCCCGCTGGGGCGCGCCCCCGCCGCAAAAAGCCATTCACTATGACGACCCCGGTTTGCTGCAAAGCGTGGTTGACCGCTACCTGGCTAACAAGCGCATGATCGAGCTAATCGCCAACGGCTTCGGAGTGCGCACCGTCTTTGTGTGGCAGCCGGTGCCCACCTATAAGTACGACCTTCAGTACCATCTCGTCTTGCAGTCCCATAAAGACATCCAGGCCCACGGCACTCTCTGGCGCGACGCCAAACGATGCGGAGCCGGCTATCCGGTCGTAGAGAAGCTCTGGGAGCAGGGAAAGCTAGGCCCCGATTTCCTCTGGCTGGCCGACTTGCAGCAGGGTAAGCGCGAAAATCTCTACGTGGACAACATTCACTACAACGCCGCATTTTCGAAGGAGATCGCGGCCCAGATCTACAGCTATTTGCGCGCCAGGGGTTGGCTCGAATCTCCCGCCCAACCTGCGGCAGGTCAGACCGTACGAGCGCCGTAGGGGCGCCGTCGCTCCCGCTGACTCCTAGTGCAGTCGCCGCAGCTTGCGCAGTTGGTAGTATTCGTTAATCGGGCGATCGTCTTGCAGCGCCGGAACTTCGGGAGCCAGATCCACCAACTCGGAAACCGAAACCGGCTGGGATAGTACCCGTTCTAACTGTTCCAGTCGGTGTTTTCGCGGGGCCCCATTCCATCATATCCACGATAGCCGCTGCGGGCATAGCAGCCAACAATTCTTCTGCGCTGCGACTCGGGACAGGGCTCATGCTTGCCAGGTAATGGTTTCCTCCCGCGAATATTGATCCATAAACACGAACATAAGGAAAGCTTTCCATTAGCGCACGAGCGACCGACGATTGAACTGCTGTGTCGGCTCCCGGCGGCAGCCACTGCTGAAGAATGCCCCCGGGCCGGAGGCGCTGTCTCGCTACCGCATAAAAATCACGCGAGTACAGCAGGCTGGCAACCGGCCGCCTCTACCGGCGGTGGAGGATCGATGATGATGGCGTCGTACTGCTGGGGCAGCCGATCAAGGTAGCGCCGGCCATCGTCAATCACGACGTGGCAAACGGTGACGCCAGTACCTGGTCGGCGTCGGCGTGATAGTACCAAAACAGCTTAGGAACGCTCGGCACAAGCTCCACTGCCGTTACCGGTACGCTCCACGAGATCGCCGAGCGAAAGGTTGTCCCCATGCCAAAACAGATAATCAGCACATTGCTGGGCGGTTGCGGCAACGAAGCCAGCGTAAGGTGGGCCATGATCTTGGTTACAGGAAGCAGGTGTGTCATTCCGTAGCCATTTACCAAGAGCGATTTACGCATGCCAGAACCGGTGGCGGTCACGGTCGCGGTGCTGTCGCGCAGTACGACAGCCCTGGCGAATTGCGTCTCATAATTCCGGCTGAGGAAGAACACCGCCAGCGCCGCGCCCACCAAGCCGGCTGCGGTTGCGGTTTGCAGCAGCCCCCGCTTTGCTTGCTTGGCAGGCTGGAGCACCATTGCGAACCAGGGCAGCACCAGCAGCAGCATCGAGACGCGCTCCCCGAACCACGGCAGGAGAAAGAATCCTGCCAGCAATGGTCCCACGATGCAGCCCACGACGTTGACGGCGTAGGCCCGGCCGGCATGATCGGGATCGCCGCCCGACCAGCGATCCACCAGCATGGGCGTCAGAAAACCAATCGCGCCGGCGAATGGGGCGACCCCCAGCAAGACGCGCAGGTTGCTTTCCATCGCCAGGCGCACATCTGACGTAAGCAGAGGCAGCAAACCAAAGAACGCCAGCGAAACCCACAGCAGTCGGCTCTCACGCGTATGGCGGCGCATCCACAAACGGTAAACCTGTGAACCTGCGAATGTGGCAACGAGATACGCCGCAAGGATCTTGGCAAACGAATACACTACCGTGCCGACGTAGGGACTGAACAAGCGGATCCAGATGACCTCCATCGCCATCGTGGCCACGCCGGTCGTGAACAGAAGGACCAGGATCCCTTTGCCGTCTTCGGGCCGGAACACCGATCCTTTTTCGCTGGGTCCTTCTGCTGCGCTTGCCATGTGGCCGGTTGGAGAAAGCGTCAGGCCGAACGTAGACACCGCGATCAGACAGTTCACTCCAGCGCCAACGCGCAGCGTGCCGTGAAAGCCATAAAGCTCGATCAACGCCAGCGGAATGGTCGCACCCGCTGCCGCGCCCAGAACGTTTGCCAAGTAGAGAAAACTGAAAGACCGCTTCGAGTCACCGCGCCCCTCCATGCGAATGGCGAACATGGCCAGTGGTATGGTCGCTCCCATGCAAGCACACCACGGAATCAGTGTCAGTGCCAACCATGCGCCCGACACCAGATAATATGTCCCGGACGAAAGCGGAAACTGGGCGGCAATTCGCTCTAGCAGGCGGTTTCCCGAGGCTAATTGCAGCGGTACAACGAGAGCCGAAATTCCGATCAGCAGTTCGCTAAGAGCGTACAACCGAAGAGGCTGAAACGTTATGCCAGTCTCGCAGCGCCGGACCAACGTTCCAGCGATCCATGAACCAGCGCCTAGGCCCGCCATAAAAACCGAGAGCACGATGGAAACCAATGCCGTCGTGACGCCAAACTTGGCCATTGCCAGGCGCAGCCATACCAGCTCATACAGGATGCTGCAGAAGCCCGAGAGGAAAAAGAAGGAGAAGATCCAGGGCAATTTTGATCCGCTGGAAAAACCTACGGCAGGCATCTCAGTTAGCGCTCCATGCTGCCTGGACCTTCACCGGCTGGTCTTCCCTTAGGTTCTTGATGACCGCGTCCGCGACCAGAGCGTTGCCAGGCGCGGCGTAATGGGCGTCTCCAAAGATGAAGAGGCTCAGGTACCAGCAGCCCGGCCGGCTCGGCGGGCAACTAGCTTTCACCTCAAAGAACGCGGGAAACAACGAGATGAAGCGCTGGCACTTGCCCGCGCACCATTCCCGCCAGATTCGCACCTGCCTGGAATCCACCGTGTCGTAAACCACTTGTGCCGGGTAGGGATATACCACCACACTGATGGGGATGCCGTGTTTTTTCAGCTCCTGCCAGAGCAGCGTCATCTTTGCTTTTTCCTTGGCGATGCCGCCCTCCACCCCGAGCGGCGCGTAGCCGGGCCATGATTCGGTTTCATTGACCTTGCGATAGGTCCAGGCCGAGAGTTCCATGTCGAATGGGTCACCCTGCCGTCCGGTGGTGACGTGAGGATACCCGAGGCTGACAAGAACTCGGCTGCAGAACTCGAAAAGATCGCTGGTGAGCAGGAAGTGGCTAGCGATGACAGCGCGCGCTTTCATGTACCAGGACTTGGGCACCCACCGCGGCTTTCCCGGCCCGGTGACGGCCCCCGAGGCATCGGCATCGCGGTAGAAGGCGGCCTCGTCTGCGACGTCGGAGATGTCAAGGAACACGATCACCTCGTCGATGGCGACTCCCTTCGCCAGCACCATCCGGGCCACATTCAGATAGTTCGAGGGCGAGTAGCTGGCCACGCCTCCGTTGAGAAAGTCATACTGAGGGAGGCCGGCTGCGATTTTGCCGACGTAGCTGTCGCTCCATGCCAGCATGCCCTCGGTGAAGGAGTCGCCCAGCATCAGGATCCGGGGATGGGAATCGGCGAGAGGAACGTCCCGGATCCTCGCGTCGCGAAAGCCAAGATTGTTGGTGAAGAACTCATACGAATTCCGGCCCCAATGCTCGATGGAAGCGCAGTTAGGCTTGAGCGCGTGATCGCGGACCGAGTCACGGGCTGCACAAATGGTCGGCTTGCCCGCGGCTGCGATCGTTCGTTGAATTCGCTCGGTGCGGAACCAGTCGATGGTTAGAAATGCCGCCACGCTGCAAGCAATCGATCCTAGAAGCAGCGCCAGCTTCATCCTGCGTTGCCGACGGTCCTGCTGGCGGTCAGACGATTCGTGTTGGGCCGGAGATTTCATGCTGATCGCAAACGCCGCACACTATAGCTCAGTGGCGAACCATGACCTACGATTCCCGGATGGGTTGGACGACGAGCTCCCCCTACGCCTGGAAATAGACGAGAAGGCTGGCGACCAGCAGCCAGTGATTGGCCATTGCATAATGACGGGTAAGGTTCCAGGTTAGTGTCGGTGCAAGCAGCAGAAGCAGACTGCAGATCCATATGCCAAGGGGATTCTCGCCCAAAATAAGCCGGAACAACTTTATGGAAAAGAAGAACTGAAGGGCGCAAATCAGTACCACCTCAATTCCGAAATACTGGAACGGTTCCGGCAGCAGAGGCGAAAGAGGCTTAAGCAAAACCAGGGCTACGGGATTTGCGTCCACGAGCGCGACCGATTCCCCAAGCGGGTAGCCCATCCTGTTGGTGTAAGTAAGCGGCCAATGCCAATGCGGGTCCTGCCGATATAGCTCCCAAGCCACGTAGTACATTGCCGGATCGCCGATCATCCAGCCAATGTTATGAGGGTTTAGAGGGGCGCTCCCCATGAGGACGAGGGTATAGAGCAGCCCCACAATGAGAGAGATCGCCAGGCAAAGCCAAACGGAATCGATACAAGCAATGCCGGCCCCGCGGCGAAAAGTCCCCAGTCCGGTAGAGGACCGCCCGGCCCTCCTGCGAACTTGGCGTCAGGTGGACATGACAAGATTTGCCCCGACTGTTCCAAATTGGGATTAAACCCAAAGAAACTACACATGATTCGTCTCGGCCAACCTTTATTGAGTTTCGCGTTTGCTTGCGTTCTAAGGGCCTCTGCTGATATGGAGGTACTCAGGGTCGTCCTAGTGTCCTAGAGTGTCTCCTGCGGCTTCCTAGAGCGTTCTAGAGGCATTTCTTCGTAGCTCCATGGTGGTTTTATGGCACTAGGTGATCAGTGGCGTGAAATTTACGTCTAGCCATCATTAAAGTGCCATCCAATTCGGGAATTACAGCCAAGAGGAATAGCAGGGGGCGGACCCGAAGACACAGTTTGCCGCTTCGCCGGCCGGACTGGAGGATTGACGGATAACTTGACGGGCGGATCTTGCTTCAGGTCCTGGACGACGGCGTCCGCAACCATGGCGTTGCCCACGGCGTTGTAATGGAAATCTCCAAAGATGAAGTGACTCAGGTACCAGCAGCCCGGCTGGCTGGGCGGGCACTGGTTCTTTACCGCCAGGAACTCTGGAAACAGCGAGATGAAGCGCTTGCATTTGCCCGCGCACCATTCCCGCCAGAGACGCACTTGCCTTGACTCCGCCGAGTCATGGACCAGTTGCGCTGGATAGGGATAGACGACAACCGTCAGCGGAATATTGCGCTTCTCCAACTCCTGCCACAGCAGCGTCATCTTCGCCTTCTCCTTGGCGATGCCGCCCTCCACGCCGAGCGGCGCATAGCCGGCGGGATGGGGGGCGGTCTCGTCAACTTTCCGGTAGGTCCAGGCTGTCGCCTCCATGTCAAAGTCGTCGCCAAACTGATCGGTATAGAGATGGTAATAGCCATGCCGTACCAGGAACCGCTCCGTGGCCTCGACGACGTGGTTGGTAAGCAGCAGGTTTCTGGCGATAGAGAATCGCATCTTGGCATAGCGCGAAATATTCCATCGCTGATGCTCAGGTCCAGCCACCGCCCCGGAGTCGTCAATGTCACGGTAGAAGCCTGCCTCGTTATAGACGTCGAAGACGCCGCTGAAGACGATGACTTCGTCGATGGCGACTCCCTTGGCCAACACCCTGCGTGTGACATTGAGATAGTTAGACGGAGAATAGCTGGCGCCGCCGCCGTTCAGGAAATCGTATTGCGGAAGGCGGGCGGCGATCATGCCGACATAGCTGTCACGCCACGCGCTCTCACCTTCAGTGAAGGAGTTACCTAAGATGAGGATACGGGGACGGGCATCGGCAAGGGGAATGTCCCGTATCTTCTCATCGCGAAAGCCAAGACTATTCGTGAAGTAGTCATAGCTATAGCGTCCCCAGTGCTCGACAAAGGCGCAATTGGGTTTCAACGCGTGATGCATCACCGGGTCGCGGACGCGGCAGGACGTTGTCTTAGCTGTTGACTTGGAGCGGCGTACGATCGCGGCGGTACGAAACCAGTCGAGAGCGAGGAACGCGGCTATGCTAAAGCCAATGGATAGCAGCAACAGCATCACCTTTATTGTGCGTTGCCTACGACGTTGCTGTGAGGCCGAGGTCTCCTGGCTGGTGTCCATCAGTTGGGTTGTAGATGGTTCCACTGGCATGCCGTAGCCGTTAGTGCACCCTTGCCGTTGTTCCTGGCATTGGCGATAGCTTTACCGGAGGTACTTCCGTCAGACTCCTGATGACGACGTCAGCAACGATAGCATCGCCGGCGGCATTGTAATGGTTATCGCCAAAGATGAAGTATTGGCTATACCAACATCCTGGCTCGGTATGGGGACATTGTTGCTTAACCGCAAAGAATGCCGGCAGCACGGTAATGAAGCGCTTACATCTACCCTGACACCATTGCCGCCAGATGCGAACTTCTCTGGAATCCTCTTTGTCGTGGACGAGCTGTGCCAGGTGCGGTGTCACGACAAGGCTGAGGGTATGTTATGGCTTTGGAGTAGCTGCCAGAGCAGCGTCATCTTGGCTTCTTCTTTAGCAATGCCACCGTCTACCCCCAAGGGCGCGTAGCCCGCGGGATAAACGTCAGTTTCGTTGACCTTGCGATAGGTCCAGGCCGACATCTCGAAATCAAAGGGATCGCCAAAGTAGTCGGCTGGGAGATGGTAATACCCTAGCTTAACAAGGGGTCGCTGTAGCCAATCCAAGAGCCGGAAGAGCTGCGACGTCAGCGCGAAATGCTGGGCAACTTTCCGGCGGACCTTGACATACCAGGACGTGGCAGGATGATGCTTGTCGAAGTGTAGTCCGCCCACGGCGCCGGAGTCGTCCAGGTCATGGTAGAAGGCGGCTTCCAGTTGTACGGCTGAGTTATCGATAAAGACAATGACCTCGTCAATGGCTACTCCCTTAGCTAATACCATCCTCGTGGTATTGAGGTAGTTGGACGGGGAGTAGTTGGACATACCCGCATTCAGGAAGTCGTACCGGGGAAAGTGCCCGGCAATTCTGCCGACATAGGTATCGTCCCACCTAGTCTTGCCCTCAGTGAAGGAATCGCCTAAGACAAGGATGCGGGGACGGGTATCGGTGAGGGGAACATCTCTAACCTTGTCATCGCGAAAGCCAAGGCTGTTGGTAAAGAATGGATACGGGTCTTTACCCCAGTGGTTTACCGCGGAGCAATCCGGCCTGAAGACGTGATGGCGAAACGGGTCCATGATTTCGCAAGACTCGTGAATGGGGAAGCCTACAGCTTGTGACTTGACAGTTAAGTTGCTACTGTGCAAGGCCTTAGCGGTGTGCCGGTAATCCATGAGGAGAAACACCGCGGCACAGAAGCCGATCGACAGCAGCAGCAACGCCAGCTTCATCCTGCGCGACGGTCCGGGCCGCTGCGAAGCCGGGATTTTTTCGCTCGCCTCCACCGGTGGAGTTAGCTGTTCACGCGACAAAGAGCAGATTCCTCGCGTCCAAAAACGGGACGCTCGTAATGACGAATTTCTAAGAACTGGGATGTCAACAGAGTCGACCTATCTTCATAAATCGCCGCAAGTCCGACTTGTATCAGGGCACGGCTTCAGACGTGCCGTGACTCGGTTCTCCACAGGACCCCGGGCTTTAGCCCCCGAGCGAGCCGCGGGTGCCGGAGCCCTCGCTCTCACACGCTTCTTCGGCACGGCTCGAAGTCGTGCCCTGCTACGCGGCGGAAGTATTCATAAAATGTCGCTAGCCTGCCAGTGGCTTCTTGGCACGTACATGTCGCTTCGACCGCAATTCCTAGAAGAGACTTCACGCTTTGGCACGTCCCGGTTGCGAGCCAGGACCACGAAGTCCAGGTCGATATTCCTCTCGGGATGAAATAACTGCGCGCGGTCCTCGGGCGTCACCGCGAATTCGCGCTCGAGGTGATATTCGTTTTGCAGGAACGCGCCCTCAGGCTGTTTCGAGAAATAGTCGTACTCAATCCGCTTGCGCAGCACCAGATAGTCGGGCCGCAGATAGCTATAGACCTGCAGGTTCTTAAAGACGCGCGGATACTTGTGCGCCTGAAGCCAGGCGACAACCTTGCGGCTGCACAGCCCAGGGTAATCGTAATAAGTCCGGCGCGAGTAGTAGCCGATAAAGCCCAAAGGCTCGCCGGCGATCGTGGTGTCGACCGGCGTATGCGACAAGTATTCGCCAATGGCAATGCGCACTTTGTTTTCGACCAGCTCCTGGATGTTGCGTTCCGCGCGAAACGTGGTGGGCAGCACGACGGCAAAGCTGGCGAGATAGGCCGTGGTCAGCAGCCACGCCAGCGTTGCGCCCACTTTGTTGGGTAGAAGGCCGGTGAGATCGGCGACGCCTTTCGCCAACAGGAGTGCCAGCACCGCGCACAGCGGCATGGCATACCATCCAAAGCGCAGCGGCGCACGGAAGGTAAGAAAGCCTGCGAGCGCGGCCGCAAAGGCGTAAACCGTCCAGAAGCTCCAACGGCGGCGCACAACCTCGGCGATAAAGCCAAACACAACGATGGCGAGGCAGAGCCTCTCCAGCCAGTAGCCTGCGATCAGCGGAGTAAAGCCGGTGCCGTTGCCGCCAAATACCGGCTCTAGAGGCGCGGCAAGATCTGTCCTGAAAACCCGTGCCGCGTACTTCAGCAGCCAGCGGAAAGACGGAGCGGTCTCCCAATAACCGGGGTAACCCAGGGTCTTCGCAATCACGGTATTGGGAATGGGACTGCCGTAGTAAAGCGTGGTGAAGATCAGCCAGGGTCCGTACACCGCGCAAATCAGCAGCACAAACGTAAGCAGCGGCTTGAAGTCTCGCCGGCGATAGGAAGCGAACGCCGTGGCCGCGGTGGCGATGGCGGTCCACAGCACGAAGTCAGGCCGCGCCAGCAGACACAACCCTGCACCGATAGCGCTGGCCTTCAGGTTGCCGGCCAGCAGAAAGTAAATGGACGCCAGCAGAATCGCGGTGGCAAGCTGGGTCTCCATGCCCGCCATTCCCCACAGGATCTGGTGATGCTCGATGGCGAGATAGCCACCGCCAAGAACGGCCGCTGCCCTGCTGAATGGGGCCAGGTAATCGCGCAGAATCCTGTAGCCGAACCACACCGCCACCGGCCCGGCAAGAAGAGAGAGCAGCTTCTGAAAGGGCAGCCCCCAGCCAACGTGGAAGCGGTCGGCAAGCAGCGGCACCAGCACGCTGATCGGGCTGGTGAATCCGTGCAGCGGGCGCGGGTCGTCAATCTTGAAATGGGTGAGGCCCAACCCGTGATAAAAGTTCTCCGAGTGCAGCACGGTAATGAGGGCGTCTTCCCAGGTCCGTCCGGTATAGATCCAGAAGATGAGGCGCAGCAGAAAAGCCACCGCCATCAAGGCGACCAGCCACGGGTCGTCGAGATGAAGCGAGCGGACGAGTGCAGTTACCCTCGCCGAAATTGGTAAGGGCGCCGTGGGCACGTCAGTCGCGGGAAGGGTTGCGGAAGACATCGGACTTGCCATGCCCGCGGTGCCTACTCGCGGACGTTAGACGAGCGTCAGAAATCGGAATGGACTCTTCAATTGTCGGAGTGCCGACGACGCGCCACTGACTGGCTCGGCACCGGCAATTGCAAGTGAAATGATGATTTATCAGAAGTCGCCGCAGTTAGGCAACATCACCGTCTGCCGTTCAACAGGCCCGTTATCTAAGGGCGTCCGCGATCGTGTATAGGGAGGTCACGTACGTAATCAACAGGTCTCTTCCTTGCATGACGAAAGGCAACGTTCTATCCACCTCCAGCCAACGCGTATGCTTCGTCGAGATCCTTACTGGCAACGTGCGCGTCTGCCAATCGCAGATTGTAGATGCCATGTAACGGTCCGAGTGCGGCGTGCGCCCTCTCTTCCCCGATCACAGTGGCAAGAACCTTCTCCAGCGACTTCAAAGAGGCCCATTTCTCCTTCGGCGGTGGCGTAACAATTTGGTGAAGCGCTGCCGTATCGATGTGCTCGACAACTGCGCGCACCAAGTCTTTCGCCAGTCCATAAAGCCCCGACGTGCTCAATGCCTTGAAGCGGTGGCAGGACTTGAATGCTTCTTCGGAGTCGGTGTGCGGGCGAAACAACACTATCCCGAAACGCTTCATGAAGGCATCGTTCAGAACTGCGACGCCAGCGGGAAGAAACGGTTCCGGCGCCTGCGTCCGTGCGGGTACTCCCTGTCCTTGCGCTGAGAACAGTTCCGCAGACACTTTACCTTCGGGACTGACGTTGAATCCGGCCCACACGCGCTGGAGCCACTCCGGAAGGAGGGCCACATCTTTAGCGTAGGCGTTCACCAACCCAAGACTGTTGATACCGAAGTGCACGTTGTAATCCGGCGATCCTTTTACGGCGCCCGTTTCTCTCGTGTACCACTCCAATGCTCCACCGCGTCGCTCCATGAGAGCGGGTATTAGCTCGGGCTTGAACCACAACCACCTGCCACTATCGATCAGACTCTTGGCTATCTGCTTCTTGCCTGCCGCGTCCACGACGAAGGCGATAGGTGGGTGTGGTTCGTCGCGGCGAATGCGGGTACTCCTCGCACCTGGCTCAACCCACTCGTTGCGCCAGACCTCACCAACGACCCGATACAGCTTTCGTCGTGCCGAAACGTTCCGCGTGAAGCTCGAAGTCTCCGTCTCATCCGAAATTCCAATCTGTGGCACGTCTTCCTCGAAGTCAAGGTTGGTCCGGGTTACGTGCATCACTGCCATGGAGCTGCCAAACCAGTCGCCGCCTTCGTGAATTTCGTCGATGCGCCCTTCCCACCGTTCTCCGTCCTTGTACGTGCCGTCCGGTTTCGGCCAGTTGAAGTCTGGCTTTGTTTCGACAACCTCTTGCCGCTCTCGGTACCACGACATGCGCAGTGCCATGCGTCTTGCGCACAGGTAATCCTTCAGGTGTTCGGCCCGTACCTCCAGCAGCCTCGGCCTATTGCCCTCATCCGACGCTTAGGCGGACCACTTCGATGTAGTCCTCGTCCATTGCAACCCAAACGTTTCCTTCCCGCTTTAGGCCAAGCGTAATTACGAAGTCAGGGTGAATGTGCCAGCTTGGGGGTTCGGCAGAATTACCGCGCTGTGACAACACCAGCCGAACGGCCCCTTTCAGCTGCTTGTCCTCACACTCGTCCGCTGCGACGTAACGACCGCGGTCTACGCACGCCGCAGTGGTCGTGCAGCGAGACCAAGGTCCATCCAGCCCAGCCTCGCGGCTGCATCGCGCTTGCTTAGCGGAACGGCAAGCGATCCCGCGCCGAAGAACTCGGACTTATACCCGAGATGGCCCCGCTTACCCGTTTCGCTTCGTTGGCATGCACGAAGCGGAATCCACACTGCGCTGTCGAATCGGCGCTTGCGAATTTCCGCCATTTCGAACCATTTCTGTTCCATGTCTATATCGCTTATCTCGTTTATCAGTGCGTTTTCCAGTCAAGCCGCCTTTGCTTGAGTGGTCAGTCGCCAACCTGCACGAGGAGTACCTCAGAGAAGCGTGCCGTCCCTGAAGGGGCTCGGTTGCTTTTCGGGCTTTACCAGCACTCCGCCTGCCGCTCCGCTCCGTGCCGGGCTAAACTGAGCCGCCCCGTTGGGACTTTTTTTCTGGCGATTCGTTCTCTGACGCGAAGAAAGCCCACCTTGGATTTTGACTCGCAGGGTCGGCCCCCGCCCGTACCGTCCCTAAAGGAGTCTGTGTCATAGCTTGGTGCCGCCGCTGCGCGGCTCAATTCGATTTCCCACTTTACCCGGGGCTTGCGCCCCGGGCTAAATTCAATGCCGCCGCTTCGCGGCTGATCTGCCGCCACCCCGTTCCACCCGCGCGAACAGAACATAGTACTCACACAGACTCTTACGCCGTGGGCTAAACTGAGTCGCCCTTTGTGTCTGCGTGAGAACTCGTGCCGTCCCTCCGGGACTCGGACTCATTTCCCACTTTACCCAGGGCTCACGCCCTGGGCTACGATTGTTCCGCCCTGCGGGCTGGTTTTTCGGCTGGGTTTTAGCATTCCCGTCCCACTGCAGTTTTCAATTCGAGTTCTCACGCAGACCTTTGGGGCTTGATTTCGCGAGTGTGTTCCACCGCTGCGCTGTGACGTGGGTTACAGAACTGTGCCCACCCTCTCGCCAAAGGCGGGCGAGAAGGATGGGGCACCCAAGTTAGTATTCGCGCGGAAAAGGTGGGCCACCCGGCGTTTGGTTAGTCATGGTGGAAATAGAAGAGGTTCCCGTCCAGATCCTTTACGGTGAATTGCCGTAATCCCCAAGGCTTTCTTTCCAGAGGATCCACGATGTTCGCACCTAACGACTTCAGTTCCTGGTACGACGCATCGATATCTTCGGCAAACACCCAGTGAACGGCAGGTTCGAACGGTGGCTTCCTCTTCCGAAAGAATATCGCCACATTACCGCGTGGCACGGCCCCAATTTCTTTGCCCGGGTAAAGCCATCCGATCTCAAAGCCGAGTGCATCTCTGTAATGCTGTTGTGCGCGTTCGACATCAGCGACCGGCAACTCCGGCACTGGCCTGCCAATTGAGCTCATTTTCTCTTTTGCGCCCACAGAGATCTCCTTTATGCGGCTCGCGGCAAAAGCTGCCGCTCGCTCAGGGTGACAACATTGGGGACTCTTTCACCAGCCTGCTTGCAGGCTCCTTGGGGGGCAATGTACGCGCCTGCCTGCAAGTCCTCAGGCACACTATTTCGAGGGCGCGAGGATCGCATCAAGGAGATCGGGGGTTGCTTCTACTCTTTCCAAGTGCGGGTAGCGCGGGCCGCCATAATAATTCAGAGTCACGGTGACGAACTCATCGCCACGCTTGAGCAGAAGCTTTATCGGCTGCTTACTTTTCTCCGCGGAGAGGATGGCTTCGCGCAGGCCCGCAGGAGTGAACTTCTGGTCATTGACGGCTTCCAGATGCATGTCCGGCGTGATGCCTGCCTTGAACGCTGGACTGTCCCACCACACGCTAGTAAGGACATTGTCTTTGTCCACCGAGAACCCCAGGGAAGTGGCGAAGCTGGTTCCGCGAGAGCTGTCCTGGTGTTTCAGCCACTCCTGCTGGTCGTCGTTATAGACGAGCCGATAACCCCCCTGGGTGATCCCGTTCTCCGGAGTCTGCGGCGCCAGGTCATAAACCCGGGCGCGCAAGAACCCTGCCCAATCAAACGCCTGCACCTTATTCAATGTCGCAACCAGATCGTCAAAGGTATATGTGCTGGTGATGTAGCTTCCGTTGTCCATGCCGAAGAAGAGACGGGCGAAATCGTCGAGAGACTTGTTTCCGCCACTCAGTTCGCGGATTTTGGTGTCGGCATCAAGCCAGATGAGGTCTGATTCCGGATAGTAGTCGTACGAACGCTGCCAGCTTGGCCAGGTCGCTGGCGTGGTCCTGTGAGAGGAAATGATGGGCTGATTGGTGGTATCCACCAAGGGGCGCCAGGCTGCGTCCCGGGCTGATCTCGAAGGAGGCAGCGGTCTGCGCGATCACGTCGCGTGCCTGCTCCGCGGTACGCATTCCGGAACGTGCGGTCAGGACGTTGCCGTAGTAATCGGTCAGGCCTTCATAAACCCAGAGCAGGTCATTCTGCATCGGCCAGTTGAAGTTGGGCGTCCACAGGTCGGCAGGCCGGCGAAACTTGCCGTTCCACGAATGGGTGTATTCGTGCGGCAAGAGAGCGCGACCGCCAACCCCCGCAGCCCAGTCGGTAAAGTAGTTGGCAGGGGAACCGTCCTCACTGGACTGATGATGTTCCAGTCCCTTGCCGCTAACCGTATCGCTGAGCGAAAAAAGAAAATCATAGTGGTCGTAGTGATGGGAGTTGAAAAGCTTCTGCGCTTCGATCACCAGGTTCTTGTGATATTGCAGCGCCTCTGGCGTGATCTCGAGATCGGCAGGCTTGTCGGCGAAGAGATCGAGGAACACCGGGTTGTCGGCGCCCGTGGACAGGTCGACGCGCTTGTAATTAATTCCGGCATAGAGCGGCGCGTCGATAAGAGTGTTCAGCGAAGTCGTTTTGAAGTGAACCAGGCTTCCATCCTGCGATGCCACCTCCAGCGCAGTAGCAAACTTCCAACCCTCTGGCAACCGGATGGCGGTCTCGAACAGGATGCGCCGCGAGAAGTAGCCCGCCGGATAAAGCAGCACGCTGTTCCAAGTAACGTCGGCGAACTTGGACGAGATACGACCTCGCTTCGGGTCCAGCGGCGCCAAATACTGAAAATTGATTTCCAGGGTGTTTGCCCCGCTCCGGTATGGGGATGTGGAAGGCGTATACATTTACGCGATCGCGGACCCAGTCCACGCGTTTGCCGTTCGCCGTAACCGTGAGCCCGGCCATGTTCTCCACCGGGATTCGATGGGGAGTGCGTGCCGGGCAGCCACTCCGGATAGAGCAGTGTAATCTCGCTGCCCTTAACCGGTACCGTCTCATGGACATTCAGCACGCGATCGGTGGTGTTGGTGATATCGACACTCAGAGAGAGGGTGCCGGGATAAGGCGTGTCCGCCGGCGCGGGAATGGGCGGAGGCAGCGGTACAGGCTGTGGGCCGCCCGCGTTCTGCGCATTCGCCGCAGCGGTTAGAGCAAGTAAGAAAGCTACAAGAAAAGCCATAGCGACGCGGCGGCGTAAGAGCGAATATGGCACAGCGATCCTCCAAAAATACAAGCAACAATGTACACCCGCCGATTGTGTGCGGATGACGCGCAATCTTTTATGGGTAGAAGCGATTGTATTGACGACTACGGCAGACAGCCGGTTCCGGCAAGCCATCGTGTTACTGGTATTCCTGATCGGGGGCATCGGCCAAAAGGGCGGCAACACGGAGCATCGAACCCACCAGTAGATCGGTGAAGGAGCTTTCTTATCTGTAAAAGCACAGCCCGCTTGCTAAGGAGAATTGCCTTTCGTCGGAGGCCGAACTCCAGAGGGCCAGGTCCTCGCGGGCTGACCTACAGACCAAGGATTTGGCTGAGTATGAGGGATCGGCGATTCAAGGTCAGTGACGGCGGTCACCGGTTAATGGGCGTCTCTTGCGCGGGGATTACGTCAGAGAAGCGTCCTGTCCCTGAAGGGACTCAGTTATCTTTCTGCCTGACTCAGCACTTCGCGTACGGCTCCGCGCTGGGCCAAACTGAGTCGCCCCAGAGGGGCTTTTTCCCTGGCACTTCATTCGTCGTTCTCCCCACAGGGTTTTCACCAGAACTCCGTCCTGTTTGGAGAGAACTTTGCGGTGCGCCGCCCCCGGCCGGTGCTTTTGCTGGCGAAGTAGTAGGTGAAAGTGTCTCCGCCCCGTGGGAGAGTTCAGCGGCACGCGCGGCTCCCTGCATGGCCCCACGCCGCCCCGGAGCATTCACCAGCGCTGTCTGAAATTCCTTCAAGGCCAGAGCCGGCTGGTTCTGTTCGAGCAGCAGATCACCAAGCTGTTCGCGGGCGGGAACAATCGGTCCCGGGGTCACCGGGAGCTTCTCGATCGCGTCCTCCTGATCGGCTGCCTCGCGCATCAAAGCTGTGGCTTCATCCGGTTTCTTGTCCGCCTGGGCAGCCCACGCCATGACTTCGCGCTTCAGAATTCCCGCCTGTGTGGCCCAATAGTCGTTGCCTGACGTGTGAAGCTGCTGTTCGATCTGCCCCAACTTGTCAACTTCCGTGCGCGCCCCAGCAGCGCGTCCACTGCGAGCCAGTCCAACTCCACGGGCCCAGACCGCAATCGCGACCACCTGGGGTGGGGCTGCTGTGGGAGGAACGATGCTGGCTGCGTCGGCCCATTGGCCACGCTCAACTGCGTAGCGGACCGGCATCGCGGTAGAGGCGTAGCCAATCTTGAAGTTCCCGGCGTTCAGCTCCTGCATGTTCCTAAGTTGCTGGATGACGGCAGCCGCCTCGTTATCGCGTCCGCTCTGCAAATAGGCATAGACCAGATAATCCATGGCGTGCAGTTCTTCTCCCGTGTCGCCCTGCTGGTGCGCCGCCTCCCTGGCCGCAAGGTTGGAGGTGATGGAGTCTTGCCACAGGCCGAGTCGCGTGAATATATGCGATGGCATGTGCAATGCGTGGGGCGCGGAGGGCGCAATCTGAGAGTAGGCCTTTGCGGCCGGAAGCCCCCTGGGTGCGAGTTCCGCATTGTCGTAAGCATGAATCAGGTAATGCGGTATTCCCGGGTGTTGAGGGTAGCTGCGATCCAGCGGCTCAAGCAGATCGGCCGCTTGTTTCTGCCTGGTATGCGTCTTGTCGGCCGGAGATGCGTTCGCCAGGAGTGCGAGCGCGTAGAACACCTGCGCTTCGACATCTTTCCGGTTCTTCGAAGCAAGATCGCTCATGGCGTGCTCGTAGTTCAGCGCCCGCGTACGGTACGGAACGGTGGTGGCGTCCTGATAGATCAAGCCTAGCGCATCGATGAACTCGCGCTCGCGTTCGGAACTTGTGCCGATCTGCTGGGCCCGCTGGATTTCCTTTCGCGCAATCGACATGGTTGCGGGCACAATGGGCGGGTCCCAAAGCTGGTGAAAGTAGGTCATGGCAACGCCCCAATGCGCCATCGCACATTGCGGATCAAGTTCAGCCACGCTCTGAAACGCATTTTCGGCGGCGGTGTAAGCGAAGGAGTGAAGCAGAGCCACCCCTCGCTCGAACTGGTCCTGAACGGCCGGTGTGCAAGAGATCGGAAACGATACCTTTCCCAATTTCTCAGGCGCGCTGTGGCTGTGTGTTTCTTGTGCTGCCGAGAAAGGAAGGATGAACAGCAGAATGAGCGGTATTCGCCATAGATTGGGCATCCCCCATCTCCATAGGCGTGTGGCGCGGTGCGACATCCGAATTGTAAGCGACACGTAAGCCAGAATCGATAAGGCCTCAACTGCTGATCGGGTTCTCGTGCCCTGTTTACGCAGTTGGTGCCGGTTCAGTTATTAACACACAATTAACGCCTCTCAGGATGCGAAGTGCAGCATACTGAGACGTGGGAGTTCTGGTGCAATTCCTGTCTCGCAAGGACGGTCTGTCGTCCCTGTACGCCGGCGCTTCACGATTCCGCCGCTCAAGTTCTCGCTCGCCATCTCGTCTCCAGCGCGTTCACGTGGCTGCGGTGTGTTATCGGGTACGCGGCGGTGAACCGGAGTTCCTTCTGGTACGCACCAGGAACGGGCGATGGACTTTTCCTAAGGGTAGAGTGGACCAGGACGCAACCAACGCCCACGCCGCCGCCCGGGAAGCCTACGAAGAAGCTGGCGTAAGAGGCTCCGTGGAACCCGTTCCCTTTTTTTCCTACCGGCATTGCAAACCCAGACGGCATGGGCTCGCGCGGACAAGTCATCCTGGTTGATGCTCATTTGTGCAAGGTCGAGCACTTAGCTCCACCACTCGAGGAGCACCGAGATCCAAGGTGGTTCAGTGTGCCGAAAGCAAAGCGACGGCTACAGAAGTCTCGGACCTCAGAGTTTGCGGCTGAAGTCGTTAGCGTGATTGACCGGGCAACGGAGCGCATACTGACATCCAAGGGCCCACGGTGCAGAGCTGACGTTAGCCAACGTTAGCTCGCAGATGTGGGTTCCCACGCCCGGAAACCCCAACTAGAGTCTTTCGGTAGGCCATCAAACTTTACGGGACGAAGAAGACGGTCGCACGCCAGGCCGAGCCGCTTGGCGGGCTTCTCGGCCTGGATGTGACATGGACGTTGAGGCAATCATTCGTGCGATTTCGGCGGATTGCCCAGCAGACGGTAAACCGTCGCAGTCTTAGTGGCACCCAGGTTGATGTAGTCCTCGGCAGAGTGCTGCAGCGAGATAAAGAATGCTTCGGTACGTCGCAGGGCATCTTTGCTGAGTTTGTCGCGGTCCTGGAACCGGAACTGGTAGGCGAATTCGCCGATAAGGGGACGATGCTCGCCGCGGGTACGCCAGATGGCCACGTTGGCCTTGCAGGACAGACCGTCGCCGAAGTCGAGCTGGCCGATGTCCTGCAGGACCTCCTCGACAATGGTGTTGCTGACGAGATGGATTTCTTCCTTAGGGTGCTTTCTGACTTTGGCAAGGATCGGGAGTACGTCGATCAAGGCGTCCATGTCGCGGATATTCTCGCGGCCCATGCCAATCGCGGAGCGATTGAACTGGACGTTATGGGAGTAGAGCAGACGGATGCCGCCGAGCTTTTCCTTGAGCGGCAGGGCCTGGACCTTGAACTTGACGCGGTGATCGCCCAGGATATTTGGGCGAACGTCGGTTTCCGCACACATCTGCAAATCGGGGTGCCTGAACTTGAAGACGATCTCGGGTTCTCCGATGGGGAAGCCGTCCTTGTAGGGGATTCGGCGGCGCAGAATGAAAGCGTTGTTGTACAGGCGGAAGTCGTCGGTATCAACGAACAGCACTTCACGGATCTTGACCGGCTGTTCTAGGAAGCCGTCCGTCGTGTACTTTACGCCGTGCTCTTTTGCGGGCTCCTTAAAGACCTTGCCGAAGTCAAAGAAGCTCTCGCGTGAATGGAACTTGTTGGGCCGCAGGATGAGCTTGCAGCAGATGTATTCGGGCGAATGGATGGGCATGCCGTCGGCATATGTGCCCGGCTTCAGTTGGGGAACGCGCCCCACCCAACTCGGGGTTACAGCCGCATTCTTTGGCGGTTGTTTGCCGTTTTTTGTGCGGCTTGGTGCAGTTGCTGTGGCGGTTGGCATGGTCGCTCCTCGTTGGCTATTTATCAGTAGATAACTTCTCTTGGGTGATCAATCCGATACGCTGGAATTAAGTCCAAACGATATTGGAGCACACTTTCCAGTGTTTTTGTTCTTTGTCTCGACAACACACCCAGAAGGGCCACCATGCCACAGTCCATGAACTCACCCAAGGCACACGAATGAAGGTGTCGCCATCGTTGTCCGGCAAGGCTGAGACGCTCGCAGAACGGCTCGGCCTTTTGTACGATCATCTCCTCGGTTTTCGTTTGGCCGTGAACGTCTTGCTGGCCACGACGAATCGCCGCCTACGGAGCGCTATGACCCGCACACTGCAGCACGCCCAGATAGGCGCTCCACGGACCGACGGCGTCACGATACTGGTGGGCCATCACGCGCGAGAGTTGATGCAGATGGGTGAGGTCGTGAACTGCCCAGGTCGCCAGAAGTTGCGATAGCGTCACCACTCCCAGCCTGGGATGCCTTCCTCGCCGGGCCAAGTCTTCCGGCTGAAGATTCAGGGCCTGCAGCGCAGCCAGATTCTCCGCTCGCAGGCGGGCGAAGTCGTCCAGGAGCTGCTCCAGCGACTTGCCTTCGACTCTCTTTCAACTGCGCAAAGCGGTCAAAGGGATCGAACGGCCGCGCTTCGCCGTTCTCCAGAATGATCCGCAGCCGCGGCATCCAGTCGGTGCGCTCCCCGACGATGAGATGGCCCACAATGTCGAACGCGCTCCAGGTATCTTGTCCTTCGTTGCCGCGCACCCAGATGTCGGGCAGCCCGCGCAACAGCGCATTCAGGGCTGCAGGAGTGCGGGTGAGAACGGCGATGGCCTCGGGCGGGCTGAATTCCGGTCAAGCTTGACATGCCTACGTAGATGCGTGCCCGGCGCTTTGGACTCAAGCGACTGGCCAGCGGCTGGCTGAAAATCTCTAATGATCGAGCGGCACCATTCGCAAGGCTTGACGCGAGTTCGGGCACGGCCGAAGCCGTGCCCTGATACAAAACGACCCGTGGCTGGTTCCCAATCAGCTCTGGGACTTGTGGCTGGTCGCGCAGGTCAACTTACTTGTGTGACGCCTGCCACCAATTCTTCCAGTAGCCCACATACTTTGCCGGGTCCTGGTCGAAGATATCTCGAGCCGGAGCGTTCTCCGCGGACGCGCCTGCGATAGCAGCCAAACCCATCACCGCGTTGTACTGGACATCGGCATCGCTATCCCCGAGCGCGCGAACCAGGAACGAAACGCTGGATGGATCGCCTATGCCACGCAAGGCTTTCGCTGCCGCGCGGCGCAGACTCACGTTCTGCGAGGCCAGCAACGAGTTCAGCGCAGGCAGCACAGACCGGTTCTGAATGTCACCGATGGCCTCGGCAACGCCGAACTGCTGTCGCCGCACTTGCAGATCCTGAGACGGCTGTTCAGCAAATCGGATTGCCTGATTCAATTGCGAGTAGTCTCCCAGCCGCAGGAGCGCGACGTAGGCCAGTCCCTGGAACTCGGGGTCGCCAGCTGCCGCGATGTTCCGGATGGCCTGCGTGGACTGCACGCTTCCCAGGTTGGCCACTTGCACGAGAGCGGCCCGCGCCACCTCGCGATTGGGATCGGACAAGGATGCGAACAGCACGGCTTCGATCTTGCCCGCCGTCGTCGGAGCCGTACCGGCTAACGGCACGTTCCGGCTGGTGATCGGCATCTTGCCAACCTGAGGATCAGCGAACGTGTACCTGCCATCGGCGGCGCGCGTCAGGAACAACAATGCGTATTCGTTCTCGTCCAGGGTGGTCGCCAGAACGTCAGGATTTCTTAAGAACTCGACGTTTACGACTCCACCTCGCAAGGTTCCTTTCAAGACCTGGTCAACCTGGACCGAGGCGGTCATTTGCTGCAAGGTCAGTGCGCCGCTTTCCGTCGGCTTCTTGAGGGAGCCCAGGACGTTGACGGTCAGTACGCGGCCCTTCACAATCAGGCTCGATTGCTCCGTCAGATACCGCACGTTCGGCACGGGCATGGGATAGCCGGTTGCCCCACCTGCAACAGTTGCCTGCCCATCGGGTTCGGCCGGCGCCGCCGGAGGCGACACGATATTCAAGTGGCGTCCGTGATCGATGAAGCGGGTGAAGGCATCGGTCTGCACCCTGCAACCTTTGTGATCTGCGGGGGTCGTGCTGTCGCCGGCGAACCATGTCTGAACAATGTGGTCGATTTTGTTATTGGTCAAGGGATTTTGAGGTGGCTTGGGAACGGGGTTGAAAGCGTTGGTGGTGATGCACATATTGTCGTTGAACAGCCCGCCTGTAGTATCACTTCCGCCTTCCGATGGGATCGGCCAATTGTTCGGCTTGACGTCGGTCTTCGCACCGAACTTCTCGTTGATCCCGGCGTTCCCGTTGTCCGGACTTGAAGTGTTAACGCCAAACTGGTCGTCCACTTCATAGCCGATGAGGGATTGCCAGCCCTGATTGCCTCCTACGGTGCAACTGGCGCCACGACCGTTGTCCTGGTCCAAGTCAGCCCGCCGCTTCAGTTGCTTAGGGGCACGCACGTCTGTCTTGAAGGCGTAGGAGAGGTTTTGCACGTCCACCTTGATGGTGACGTCCTTCATGGCTGTGCTGGCCGCCAAAGACTTGACTGCGACCGTGTCGGTCGCAGTCGTGATGGTGGGCATGCCGTTGGAGAAGACCAGCTTGTCGGAGCCCGCGGTAACTGTCCAGACGAAGCTCGATGCGCCGGACGGTGAGTTGCTAAGTTTCAACCCGACGCTGCGGGGGAGCGTCATCCGGGTCACGCCGCATATCCACCACACCGACTTCGGCTGCACGATTTTAGCGAGTTCCGCGATCCAGCTCTCATCTATGAGGAACATGCCATCGGGCGTGGACCAGCGAAGCGTGAAGGGGTCCTGCAGCACACTGCGTTCCGCATCCGTCCAGGTGTAGCGCGCGACCGCAAAAGGAAACATCATGCCGGGGCAGTCCCCATTGCCCAACGTGCCCATCTCAACATCGAAAAAGAGCTGACCGTGGGTAGGGGCGGTTAGTATCGTGAAACTCCCCGTGCTTATGTCGACGCAGTTAACCGGATCGTACTCAGTCCAACCTTCGATAAATGTCTTGGCGTGCGTGTCCACCCATACCGGCGTCCCGTCAGGAGCCGGGGACTGATTCAGCAATGGGGTATTCCCAGGGCCGACGCCGTAGATGGCAGCCCTGCCGCGCTGTGACTGTCCGAACGCTGGACCCGCGGCCAGCGCTAGAACGAGCAGGAAACACACGAAGGTAAGAACATTGCGGCCCGTCAGACGAAGGGATTTCAACACGACACACCTCCAAGGTGAGACCAAAGTCCCAATCGGATACCGGGGACGATTCGGCACTTGCATTCTGTGATTCGGTCGATCCATCGCACCTGCCTAAGTGGGTGCGACGCAACGCCACGGGAGGGCCCAGCTATCTAGGGGCGGGAGTATATATCGAATTTGTACAGTGTCAAGTAAATTTACTTGACCTGGCGGCGACTCACTTCCGATTCTGAAGCAGTTGGCGGCATGCCGGTCGCTGTGGAAACACAGAATTGGGTTAAGGCGTAAGCTGCCAGACGGTACCCTTGTTGTAGGTTCCGCAGCCGGCAGTAGTGCCATACATATTCCCACTGGCATCCAGCGTCAAATTGCTGAAATTGTCCCCTGCGAAAGAAACCAGAAAATTTGGGCCGTACGGGGCTGGCGTAAAGATGTCGCCGCGAGTACGTAAAGTAGTACGGATCCCCACAAAAGCAATACCTCCAGCCTTCAGTGCCGTAAAGCTTTCCTGCCGCATCGATTGCCAGGTCGTAGAAAAGGTCGTAGCCCCAATCCGGTAGAAAATGGTGGTAGTAGGCGTCGTCGATCACCGTATATTGCCAGTTGCCATTGGAGGAGGGTGACATCATGAAAATTATTCCGTAATTGACCCAGTAACAGTAGTGGCCCTCGCAGAGGTATCGGTCATAACTGTCAAGGCCATAGAGATTGCCGGAGCTGTTCCTGAACCAGAAGGGGGAACATCGCCGAATAGTAGCTGCATCCGCCGAGGCTGGCGATGACCTGTTCCGTCCAATCACCTCCGGAAGGCACTAACTGGAAAACGACTCCACCCCCATGGCCGCCCATATATGTTAGTGCCGTACAGATTTCCGTCATCGCCCGCCAGCAGTGAGTTAGGTCCGGCCTCCGTCGCTTCCCAGTGAAACTGTAGATGACCTTCTCCGTCCAGCCGCCGCCGCTGGAGGGCGTCAGCTCATAGACGGTACCGTGCCCGTATGCCCCGCCGGCCGGGGTCGTACCATATAGATTGCCCGCCTGGTCAAAGACCAGATTGTCACCCGGCCCCCATCCATCGGTACCTCCGTTGAAACGATAGAGCACGTTTTCCATCCAACCGCACAAGGCGGTGAGGCAGGCGGTTGGCGACGGTCTCAGGTTGAAAACCAGGCCGCAGTCCTTTCCGTTGCAGTTTTGCAGGCCTCCGCCCGCCGTACCATAAAGGGTCCCATTTGGGCCGAGGATTACCGGCATGGGGCCGACGCCGTCAGCTCCCCCGGTGAAGCTGTAGAGGGGAACAAACAGCCAGTCCTGCCCTTTCGGAGATAGTTCATAAACCAGGCCTGCCCCCGAATCACCGCCGGCTGCAGTTGCTCCGTAGAGGTTCCCTGCACGGTCAGGGGCCACGCCTTCCGGGGATTGCTCCTGGGCGGTGAAGCTGTGGATTATTTTGAAGGCGTCTTTTGGCACGTCGTGAACACACTCAGGGGCGTAGTTGTAGCCGGTGATGTCGAAGGCCTCGGAAGGAATCGTTCCGATGGCACTTTCAACTGCTTGCGACGGACAGCCTTGGGAGCGGCAGTCTTGGCCGCTATTCTCATCCCAGTACACCGGATCGCCGTTCGTGACGACCGCATTCTGCAAGTTCAGATAGCAAGTTGTTGCGCAACTTGCAACGACGTTCAGTCCTGAGACCGAGATCTTGTCTATGTCGTAACCATACTGGTTGGTGGAAACATACTGGTCGGTTACGTTGGCCGTGCCGGAGCCATAGACCGTTCCACCATTCGGGGAGTCGGTAATGGACCAGTCGACAGAAATTACTACGTCGCCGGGGAATTCCCATACCCAGATGTCAAAGCCGTCGACTGTGCTCCGTAGGGAAGCTGTCGCTGACGACGTAGCCGAAGTTGATTTCCCAGGCATCGGTGGTGCCGTTCACCGGGCCGTTCTCGTAAAACGCCGGGTCCCGCGGCGAAGCCGGACGGCGCTGGATGCGAGCAGAAGCTGGAGACTTACTTGTCGCCTGCGTCGTGGCGGGATGCAATCGGGAAGCGAAAGCGGGCATTGTCGCGGCTTCTCGCGCGGTGGGTGGAACTGCATTCTGGGCCAAGGCCGGCACAGCGGCCACGGCGAAGCCGACAAGCGCCACTAGCGCCGCGAACATCAGGGCCGCAACTTTCTGCTTCATACAGTCCTCCTTGGGGCCGATGGGGCCACCACGACCATCCGGATCCACGAGAGTTTCACGCTGAGGAGGGCCGTTTGTCGGTGACGTATGCCGCTGTGCAGGGTGATCAGCGGGCCGATTTACCCTGGGCTTGCGATCGTGTGGGCGAACTGGTGCCGTCCGCGAGAGAGTCCGCGTCGGCGTTCGTTCTACCGTGCGAACGAGGCTTGAAGTATGACGCGGACCCTGATAGGGGCTTCTTTCCTGGTTCTTCATTAACCGCCACTGGACTTGAAGGTATGAATCACTGCGAGGTTGATGATTGCGGCCCACCCAATGCCGCGCTCGCCACGCGCTTGGCCGGCGGCTCCTGCGTCAAGCTCTGAATCACCGCAGCAGCGACCAGATCGTTGCCCGCGGGGCTGAAGTGGCGGTCTCCAAAGATGAAAAGCTTCGGGTACCAGCATCCGGGCTGGGTCCGCGGGCATTCGTCCTTCACCGCCAGGAACGCCGGAAACAGCGAGATGAAGCGCTTGCACTTGCCCGCGCACCATTCGCGCCAGATGCGCACCTGCCGGGAATCGGCTGAGTCGTGAATGACCTGACCCGGATAGGGATAAACCACCACACTGATGGGGATGTTGTGCTTTTCGACTTCCTGCCAGAGAAGGTCCATCTTGACCATCTCTTTAGCGAGGCCGCCCTCCACTCCCAGCGGCGCAAAGCCGGCTGGGAAGGGATCGGTCTCATTGACCTTGCGATACGTCCACGCCGCCCACTCTTCGTCGGTCGCACTGACCGCGTCATAGTAGCCGTGAGCGACGAGCCGGCGCTGGAAGAACTCGAGGACATCGTCGGTGATGAGCAGATGGCTGGCAATGTAGAGTCGCAGCCTAGTGAGCCAAGGCACGATGCGGTATTCCTTGCGTCTGGGTCCGGTCACCGCTCCGGAGCTGTCCACATCCCGGTAAAAGGCGGCCTCGAAGTGCACATCCGCCATGTCAATGAAGACGATGACCTCGTCGATCTCGTAACCGGCGGCGAGCACCATGCGTGCCACATTGAAGTAGTTGGAAGCGGAGTAGGCGGCCACGCCTCCATTGAGCAAGTCATATTGCGGGAAGTGGGCCGCAATCTTGCCGGCATAGCTGTCCGGCCAGGCCAGCTCGCCCTCGGTGAACGAGTCGCCCAGCAGCAGAATCCTCGGCTGGGGAACGGACAGTGGGACCGATCTGATTCGCTCGTCGCGAAACCCCAGGCTGTTGGTAAAGATCTCATACTTGTCACGGCCCCAGCCGACGCGGGAGGTGCAGTTGGGCTTCAGGGCATGATGGCGCACCGGATCGGGGACGCGGCACAAGTTCGGGTTGAGTGCGGCTTCGGAGGCCCGCTGCAGCACGCCGCTGTAAATCCAGTCGAAGCCCAGAAAGGTAGCGGCGCTGATGACGAGCGATAGAAGAAAAACTAGAAGCCTGACCTGGCCGCGCCGTCGCGGAAGGCGCGAGCTGGAGCTTACCTTTTCCAGTTCGGTCAGATTGGTGCTCAAGTTTTACCTTGATGGAAGTGAGGACTCATTACATCCTCGTCTGTCATCCTGAGGTACGAGGTCGCCGTGTCGACCGAGGAGTCGCCGCGACCCCTCGATTAAGAGTGTGCCGCGCTCACCCCGGGCGTGTTTCACCCCAGCACGGCGCAAATAGCGGCGCCTGGCGGGGGCCCCTCACATGCGCCGCCCAATACGGTGCACAGCCGACGCAGCTCAGACGCGTCAAGCTAGTTTCAGCTGCGTGCAGCCTTGCTCGTGATGACAAATCTTGCGTGGGACGTCACGCGACAAAGTCTCAGAAGCCCGGCGCTTCCACCTCAATCGAGCCAAGGCTCCGGTGTCAGCCTGGGTTGGTCCGGGGCTGGCGGTCGGGCATCGGCATCGAGAGGAATCTCCTGCTCCTGAATGCCGCCGTACGGATAGACGACCACGCGCGCCTGGCCCTTGTGGTGCTCCCGCAGAATCTGGATAACGTCATTCCAGTTGCTGGCAAAACGCGTCGCCGGTGGATAGTTGTCCATCATGGTGCGGGTGAGGTAGGTGGAGTAAACGATCAGCCCGGTATCCCGTGGAAGATGGCTCTTAGAGCGGTGCTCCATCATGTCGAAATAAGTGGTGCCATTGCGGCCGGTGACCCGGGCATTGAGCCAGTGGATGGGATCGAGTCCCAGCGGGTCCTGGACAATCAACACGCCGGTGCCGCCGTCACGCAGCGCGTGGTCAATCCACCATCGCGCCCGGAATGCCTGGCCACTCAGGGGATAGGAATTCGCAACTACGATGTCGGCATTCTTCGCCGTGGGCGTGGCGTAATGCTGGACCGCCATGCGGGCCGCGGCGTGGTGTGCGCCCACGATATCGCCGGAAAACACGCCGACCGGTTGGCGCTTCTGATTGGTCACGATCTGCACGGTGAAATCGACTTTCGCCATGCGCGCCGCTTCGATCATGTCCAGCCGCACTTCGTTCTGAAACACCTTGAAAGTCCCGGCGGTCTTGGTGCGCGGCAACAGCACCCAATGGTTGTACTGAATCGTATCCAGGCCGGCCACGCCGGGCATAACCGCTTTGGCTCCGCCGCTCATCCCGGCCTGCTCGTGGCCCTTCACGCCGCTGAGACATATCTTGCAGTCCGCTGCGAGGAAGGACTGGTTGAGCTTGACGCGGTTGTTGAAGCTGGTGGTGCCCACCTGCTTCACGTTGTCGAAAACGTTGTGGTTCTGCCACGCGAAGCGGCTGGCTGCCTCCTTCCCGAGTTTCTTGTCAACTTCGGTCTGGGTCATGGCGCGGTGCGAGCCAAAGGCCCCAAGCAAGAGCACGTTTTCGTCCTTGACGCCCGCGGCCCGCAATTCCGCCATTACCCAAGGCATGACTGCGGACGTCGGCGTGGGACGGGCCAGGTCGTCGAAGGTGATGACCACCCGTTTCTTGCCGGCGGCAATTTCCCGCAGCGGGTGGGTGCCGATGGGTTGGTCCAGTTGCCTGCCGATCTGCTGCGCAGTCAGCCCCGGCGTCTTCGCGCCGTGCATGTCCATTACTTCGATTTCCCAATCGCCGGGGAAATCCAACCGTTCGCTCAGGTCGCCCGCCCATTCCTGGGTGGGGATGATGACGGACTTCGCCGAGCCTTTGATCGCCGAGGCGTGGGTGGGCTGATTGGGCGCCGATGCAAACGATGTGCCGATCAGCGGAACCCATCCGGCGGCGCCGACCATTTTCAGGAATATCCGGCGGTCAAATACTTTGGAAGACATCGCTGCCTTTCTTCTCTCCGAAGTTACACCTTCTGCGCGGGCATGAAGCAGGAGTATTCATCCGTGAGGCTTTCCAATCGGGACTGACCGGATCCTGCTGGAGAGATTCGATGTCCGTGCCTGAGGCTCCAGAGGAGCGGCGGGGTGCTTGATCGGCGGGTTTTGCTGCAAGCTCTTGATGACCTCGTCCGCGACCAGAGCGTTACCGGCAGCAGTGTAATGAATGTCCCGGATAACAAATAGCTTCGGGTACCAACAGCCGGGTTCGCTGCGCGGACACTGGTCCTTGACCACAAAGAACGCCGGAAGCACATTGATAAAGCGCTTGCACTTGCCCTCGCACCACTCGCGCCAGATTTGCACCTGCCGCGGATCCGCCGAGTCGTGAGCGATCTGTCCCAGATGGGGGTAGATAACGATACTGATGGGGATATTTCGCTTTTCCAGCTCCTGCCAAAGCAGCGTCATTTTGGCCTTCTCTTTGGCGATGCCACCTGCAACGCCCAACGGCGCATAGCCGGCCGGGAAGGGGACCGTCTCGTTGACCTTGCGATAGGTCCAGGCCGACATTTCCATGTCAAACGGGTCGCCAAAATAGTCCCCGGGCAAGTGATAAAAACCATGGCGGACAAGAAATAGCTGGGCCCGGTCGAAGAAGCGGAAAATCTGCGCGGTGAGCGCGAAATGTCTGGTGACCACCCGGCGGAACTTGATGTACCAGGAGGTGGCCGAGTGTTGCTGCTCGCGTTCCAGTCCGACCACCGCGCCGGAGGCATCGATATCGCGGTAGAAAGAGGCCTCGAGTTGCACGGCTGAATTGTCAAGGAAGACGATGACCTCGTCGAGGTCGATCCCCCGGGCCAATACCATCCGCGTGGTGTTCAGGTAGTTGGAGGGAGAATAGCCAGACAGGCCTCCGTTGAGAAAGTCGTATTGCGGAAAGTGTTCCGCAATCTTGCCGACAAAGCTGCTGCGCCACGCGATCTTGCCCTCGGTAAATGAATCGCCCAGGAGGAGGATCCGCGGGCGGGCATCGGTGGGAGGAATGTCCCTGATCTTCTCATCGCGAAAGCCGAGATTGTTGGTAAATATCTTGTAGGCATCGGCGCCCCAATAGCCGATCGCCTCGCAGTTGGGCTGGTAGGCGTGATGGCGAACCGGGTCGCGCACCTGGCAGGCGTCGGCTTGCGGCGTCAAGTTCAGTTTGCGCAGGATGGTCCGGGTGCGAATCCAATCCAGGGTGAGGAACAGCGCTCCGCTGAGAGCGAGGGAGACGAACAGCAAGACAAGCTTGCTGGGGCGTTGCACAGAGCGAGCGTCTGGCGTCGGCTTTTCCGGGGTCAGTTGGGCGTTGAGTTGTGGCAGGTGAGTGCTCACTTGGGTATATGGGACTGCGTGCGGCCGGCTCTCAGCCCCGGGGCAGAGAACTGGAATCGTAGCGGCTCAGGCGGGGCGGGGAAGCGTCGGGCTCGGCCAGCCAGACCTGGCGTCCAGGAAAGTAGTCGAGGAGCGGCTGCAGGCTGACGCCGGGAATCTCGCGTGCCCACACAATTCTGGAGCCGTCAATGTCGGCGCCGTTGTAAACCCATTCCCGGAAAACCGAGTGCTGCGGCGAATAATGCACGATCACCAAATGCTGGCCCGGCATGGCGTCGAGTTCATTGATGAACTGGGCGCGAAACTGAATGGGGTCCGGCGTGGCGAACCGGCTCTTGTCGTCGAGATTGAAGGGAGCCAGCAGTACGGCGAACAGGGCAACCACGCGCGTGATACCAATTCCCACCGGCCGGCCCCAGGACTGCCAATGCCGGAGGTGCCGCATTCCTTGTGTGACCAGAGCGAAGATACCTGCCACCACGGGCCCCGTGTAGTGCGGGTTGAAGCGTGCGCGCACCAGTAGGAATGAGGAGAAGACCAACGCAATTTGCACCATCAAGAAGCGGACGCGGCGGTCGCGCAGCACTCGTCCTAACGTGAGCAGACTGACCATAAGCTGCGGCCAGAGATAAAAGAAAACCGAAATCAGGACGATGTAGCCTGCCTTGCTGACACATTTCGACCAACTGATTACGCCGCTCTGCAGCCAGTATTGCCGCATCGCAATGTTGTAAAACTCTTCGAATTGCGGATTGGCGTAGTGCAGTGGAGGGCCCATCCTCTGCCATGAAAAGGACGGCGTACTGAAGTAGGTCTTCTCATTGAGGGCGTAGGGGAAGACCAGGGCGCTTCCGGTGCCCCGCCAGTTGTAGTAGGCCATGAACGCGCCGCCAAGAATCCCAATTGCGCAAAGGGGCACAACGACGCGCGCCAGAATGAGCCGCCACGAAGGACCGCGGCGGCGCCAAAGGCGCGCCAAGAGCACAGCGAAAACCGGCAGGCAAAAGATAGCACCTTCAAAGGGCCGGCTGTTGGCCAGGATGACCACGCCCACCCCCAGAATCACAGCATGCCACGCGCGCCAGGAATGAAGAATCCTTGGCAGAGCCCCAGCCACCAGGGCGCCACCGATCGCCGGCACGAACGCTCCGTAGTAGCTGTTCATCCAATAGCTGAAGATCGCGACCTTGAACATCACCAGGAATGCGCCTACGAAGGCCCACCTCGGCGGTAGCCATCCCTGCAGCATCCACAGAGTTGCGCCGCACATCACCCCGCCGCTGAGCAGCACGCCGATCCAGGGATGCCCGAGCAACTGGCCAAACGCGAGCACCGCTCCCTGCGCGGGCGGATACTTCGACATATAGGTCGGGTGCTGATTGACGTGAATGGTGTCGAAGAAAAGCCACATCGGATGGGTCGGATTGGTGAGCCGACCATGAGCGAAGGTGTCACCCGCCAGGAGATAACTGAACTCATCATGGACCTGGGGATAGGGAACCGGGAAAAACCACAACAAGCAGAGACGGAGCGCGACAGTGGCCAGGGCGATCAAGAAAATCGCCAGCAGCTTTCGTTCTGCGAGGCGTGAACCAAATGCTTCGATTGCGCCGAAAGGACCATCGGCAAAGCGCGGTGCAAACCAAAAGAAGATCAGACAACCGAGAAAGATAAGGTCGCGGAGGATTTCTCCCCGGGTAAAGAAAATGTTAAGGAACTGGCGCATGCGGTGAAGAACGGTAGAGCGGGCCTTCAGACCCGCGTTCAAGTCGTACCCAAGATGGCGAGTGGCGCAGACACGACAGAAGCCAATTGCCGTGTGCCGCTCCTACTTCGCTTTTGCGGCCGCGCGAAGTTCCGTCTCGCGCCGGGTCAGAAATTCAAACAGCACGTCGCCGGGATCAGAAACCGCCGATAAATCCAGGGCATCGAGCTCGCCTAGTTCCTTACTGATCTGCGCCGGCATGGCTGCGCCTTTCTTCAGGGGAACCACGCGTTCGGCAAAGCGAGGGTCGCTCATGGCGGTATTAGCCTCGACTCGCACCCAGTCGCTGGTCTGCACCGAGTTTTCGGTGATGAGGACCACCACCCAGTCGCACTTCAGCAGCCCATCCTCAATGCGCTCGACGTACTTCTGCCCGGGAATAATGTCGGCGTTCGAGTACCAGGTCTCGATGCCGTGTTTCGCCAGGGGTCCGGTAATGGCGGCTTCAACAAACTCGCGATCACGGTGATTGTGGCTGATGAAGACCCGCACCGGCCGGTCAGCTGTTAGCCGCTTCAGGTGGAAGTGCGGGTACTTCCCGATGACGGGCTGACCTGCCTTGATGACTTCGAAGAGAGTGGGCCCTTCGTGCTCCTCGACAATGTCCTGCACGGCCTGGTAGGTCTTATTGTCGACCAGCACGCGGCGGCCGCCACGCGCAGCGAACTCAAACGCCGAGGCCAGGTTTACTACTGTGCCAATCGCAGTGAAGTCGCGGACCATCCCGGTGCCAAAGGTGCCCAGCGCAACGGTCCCGGTGGAAATTCCAATGCCCAGATCGACGAAGCTCAGGTCCTCGTTGCACGACGCGTCCCAGCGGCGGCGCAGGCTGTCGAAGCGCTCCAGCATGTCGAAGGCAGAACGCACCGCCCGCTTGGAGCCGTCCGGTCCGCGGAAGATGGCGAACACAGCGTCGCCGACGAACTTATTGACGATGCCGCCACGGCTGAGCACCCGGTCCGCATACATGGTGAACAGATCGTTCATGATCTCCTGTATGCGTTCCGGCTCGGCTGCCAGAGCCTGGCAAAGCCGGGTAAAGCCGCGCAGGTCGGCAAACATCAGGGTCATGCTCTCGCGGGTGGCGGGCTGGTCGAGGCGCTGCAGCAGGTCTTCCGCCAGGTCGCGCGAGTACAGACCCATCTGCGCCGTCAGTTTGCGCACCAGACTGGTGTTATTGATGGCTGTTGCCGCCAGTCGCCCCAAGTGCGTAAGCAGTGCACAATCATGTGTGTCATAGGTCGCCGAGCCGTCGTCACTGGCTGGCTTGTTCAACACCTGCAGGACACCAACGCTTCGGTCACCAATACGTAGCGGCACCGACACAATTGCCCTCGACTGTTTGCCGGTTTGCTTATCAACTCCCTTGTAGTGGCTTTCGTCCTCGCGGGCCTTCGACTCGTGGTTGATTTCTCCCGAGGTGAAGGCCTTGCCGGCGTTGCTTTCGAGCGGCACGCGCTGGTTCGATTGCACTCCCCACTTCTGCATCAACTCGGGACCTTTGCTGCCCACCGCGGCGGCGAAATACAGGCCCTGGTGCTCGGGATCGTAGAGCAGCACCGAGCCATCCGGGGACTGCGTCATGGCGCAGGCTTTCTCCAGAATGGTATGGACCAGTTTGTCCTGATCGGTTTGGGTTGCCAGCTCTCCTGCTATTTGCAGCAGCAACTGCAGCTCTTCGCGCGAGAGTTCGCCGTGATTATTCATAGTTATTGGAGAAACTTAGTTTGCGCCGGTGAGGCGGGAGAGTTCAAGAGGCCGTTGCTGACCAGGTATTGCAAAAGGGCTTCGGCCACCACCTGGTTGCCATATTCATTGAAATGAATGTCGTGCTCGAAATAAGCCGGCTTTGTGCGGTTCGCCTTCTTCATCGTATCCATCAGGTCAAGCGTCTTCAGGCCCTCGTTGGTTGCGAGGTCGGACATTATTTCCTCAATGACCATCGGGGCGTACTGCCCCTTAAAGGGCAAATACACAACTACGAAGTTTATCCCTTGTTCTTGACAGAGTTTCTGGGCGCTGGCATAAATCTGTTTAAAGGTGGCCACCCGCTCTGATGCAGTCAGTACACCCTGTGGCATCCGCTGGGACTTAAAGTAAGTGCCACGAGATCTTACTCAACGCGAGGTCAGCGAGCCCGAGCACATAGCTGTGTTGCGAGAGTTCATAAAAGGTTGAAAACGACGGCGGGTGAAATACGAGTTGGTCCCCGTCGAGTGAAAGATATCCCTTGGGCCGGCCAATCGAGGGGTTAATGGTGGAGAAGCTCTCGCTGAAGTCGTTGTAGAAAGCGCAGAGAAGCACGAGGTCGGGATGGTACTTCAGCCCTTCGGTTTTCAAGTAAAGATACTCCTGGTCTGCGCCATAGCCCGGAACCCCGGTATTGATCACCTCCACGTTCTTGGCGGACTTCGCCAGAATGTCGGCAAATCGGTTGGATGCTTCCACACCACCGGCGCCGAAAACGAAGGAATCGCCGATGACCAGAATGCGGAAGACTCCCGCGAGGTTTCTCGTAGGAGTGCTCGACGTCCCGCAGGCCCTTGGAGTTGATCTGCACGAGGTACGGCTGGGTCTCGTTCCGGTAGAGCTTCCGGGAGTTGGGAATGAGCTCTCCATCCAAGGACATCGTCGGCGACGATCAGGCGTTCTTCAGAGGCCAGGTGCGCATAAGCGCGCAGGGCCACCTCGAGGAAGCACAAGACCAGCAGCGGAACGAGCACGGCGAGAGCAAGTTTGCCCAGCCACTTACCGCCAGACCGCGAGTTGTTGGGCCCCTCGGCAGGGCCCGGCGTCTCACTATGATGAGAAGCGGTGAGGTGCATCTGAGCAAAAATCAATGGGTCCCGGCGCGGTGTTGGCGTTCAAAGCCGCAGATCTGCGACGCAATCTCCTTGGAGAACGGCGCGTTGTAGTGCACGGCGTCCACATAAAGGTTTTCCGTCTTGTCCTGCTGAAGGTCGGCCAGCCACAGGATGTTGGCGTCCAGCTTGCCTTGTGCTCGCAGTTCCTCCATTAGCGCATAGCCGTACTTGCTGCGGGCATAGACGCCGAAGTTCCTGTCCGAGTGCAGAAAGGAATGGTAACGAAGATCGTAGTTATAAACCGGCACCGGCTGCCACACGAAAATCGTTCGTACGCCGAAGCCGGCGGCGATCAAGTCAATCATCCGCTTGTTGGCCTGCCAGCGGTCAATCACGCCCTGCAGCAGCGCACGGTCTGCGTAGTCCGACGACTTGGGAGGCTGCGGCTTGGCCCAGCGCTGGCTTACCCAGCGCGCGGCGGCGATCACGGGCACGTTGTCGAGCTGGCTGGAGATGGGCGCTTTCCCGTCCATGAAACGCCTGAACGAGCCGGCAAACCGGGGCTGGCCATCGGCGTGGTCGAATTCGTTGAGGCCGTCGATAAAGACTGCTACTTGAGGAACGAAACCCGCGCTAAGCAACTGCTGAAAAAGAATTAGCTCCTGGGTACTAAAGTAGGAGCCGCGACCGAAGTTGTACACAGCGACGCGAGCCGGGGCATAGCTGGCCGCAGCACATTCTTCCAGATCGGAAGGAATGGTTTGATCGTCGGGAAGGCCATATCCGTAGGTGGTCGAGCCGCCAAACACAAATACATTGATGGCGTCCGAACGCGGCGGCCATGGGGCCTGATCTTTGGAGAGGCGGAAACCAGCAGGATCGCTGTGTATGAATTTCCCCTGGAACGGTCTCTCCCGGAATCCGGTGAACGGCTCATACTCGAACCAGCTATAACCCCGGCCCCAGCTCTCTTTAAGCAGGGTTTTGACATCCGCTTCCCGCCGCCCCGGATAGGCCTTGATCACAGCGTCCCTGCCATACGATCCTAATGGGCCGGCGACCGGGCTGGGTTTGACGATGTGCCAAGCCTGCATCCCCACCCAGAGTGCCAGGTTCAGGAACAAAAACAGGAGCACGCTGTTCAGGAAAACGATAGCGGTAAAGGTGTAGCCGCTCCTTATTTTGCTTGAAACCTTTGCTGGAGTGACTATGCTCATCCCTGCCGCCCCGGACTCTGTCTCCGCTTCGACCACGAAGAATCCTCGGGGGAGGAAGACACTCCAGTCGCGCCAGAGCCTCTTCATTGCGGCGCACCTTGGGTGGTTTGCAGGTTTACCTCCGCAACCGGGAACCGGCTCTTCAGCTTCAGCAGGGGGTTCTCCAGTACGTTCCAGGATAAAAGCGCAGCTGCGTAAGTCAGTCCTGTGCCTACAGCGATTGCAACCACCACTCTTAGAATCGGCGAGTCCAGTTGAATCCTGCTGAACAGGTAGGCAAGCGGGATGCTTAGGAAGATCACGATGGGCATGTGCAGGACGTACATTCCGTAGCTGTACTTGCCGCAACTGCGCAACACACCGTTTCTGAGGAAGTCTATCTTGCGATTCTGACGGACAGTCTGGGCGACGAAGAAAACAAAGGAGGCAAAGGTCAGGTCAACGCAGGTGTATCCAAAGCGGCTGACTGCAATCGCACTCAGGCCGCTAGTCCCGGAGTAGATGGAAATCCCGCCAAATATCAGGACTGCGGGTATCCAGAGGTATTTCATGGTGCGGCTGACGAGCACCGACATCCCGTCGTCTCGAACCAAAATCGCAATCAGAGCACCTAGCGCAATGGGCTCCAGGCGAAAAGGAGTGAAGTTGTACAGATAAAGCGGAGGCGTTGAGCTGTGTGTCGTGAAGGTAATGCGCAAGACCGGAGACAGGATGACAAACGTCAAGCAAATCGTCTTCAAGATCTTTTTGCTGGCCAGCATCACGATGAGCGGCCAGGTGAAGTAGAACTGTTCTTCAATACAGAGCGACCAGAAATGAATCAGGTACTTGATGCTATGGCCGAGGCCGTTCCACCAATTTGCCAGGTAGAGCCAGTACCAAATTTCCCCGGATCGATCGATATTCTGCCCATGATGTAACAGGCCGCCCATCGGCATGGCCACGTGAAAGAAGACAAACACATACAGGAAGTAGAGAGGAAAAATCCTGAGCGTCCGCCGGGCGTAGAAATTGGAAAAGTAGCCAGTGGAACCTTTGGAGTCCAGAAGAATGCCGGTGATCAGAAATCCGGATAGAACGAAGAAAAGATCGACGCCGGTCCATCCCAGGCCGAAGACCTCGTTCAGAGTGCGTCCCAGCTTGACCGTCTCGCCATTGGCGGTGCTGCCGAAGTGGCCGATTAAGACGACCAGGATTGCAATGCCGCGAATTCCGTCCAGTTCCGGAATATGCTTTGCCTCCCGCGTTTTGGGCTGAACCGGAGCGTGACTGATCAAGCTGGCGGACATAAGACGCGCTGGAATCAACCCCGCAGCGCAGGTTGTGCAGCTGCCACAGTGCTGACGCCGTCCCGTGCTGTTGGCGGTTTGTTTTTTATCTGCAAGAAGAATTCCTCATAGCTGATCCGCGACAGGTAGGCGACTCCAGTGGCCAGTGTCAGTGCGATCAGGAGGCGCAAGCAGCACTTTCCAAAACTCGTCCCGGCCAGCAAAGAAGGCGCCACCTGTCTGGCCACGTCATCATACAAATTCAGCGAGAGCATGTGGATCAGATATAAGCCGTAACTGATATAGCCGAAAAAAACTAGCAGTCGCAGGTTAGCAAGGCCGCGATAGGGACCCGTTCCCAGCCACAAAACGGCGGAAACCGCGGCCAGCGCAAAGTAGTTCACGGCGGTGGTGCGGAGGCCAACCGCCACCGCGCGAGAAAACATGAGATTGGCTACCAGAGCTGAGGATGCGAATGCGGCACTCAGCGCTGACAGCTTGAGCAAGTTAGCTCTAGTGGCGTACGCCGACCGAGCCCACACCGCCAACAGAGCACCCAGGGCCAAACCATCTGCTGACAACCATGTGTACTGGCCCCACCAAAGTCCGCCGCGATGGAACGCATAGGTCCTCAAGAACGGCTCTACGAGACAAATCAAGGCCGCCGTCACGACCAGCGCCCGCTTGGTTAGAGCTCGTACGGCGGCGGGCCAAAGCAAGTAAAAGTGCTCCTCTACAGCCAACGACCACAGAGGACCGTACTGCATTGGCACGCCGAACAGAAGAGTCACATTGGAGAGATATACGAAACTCAGTCCCAGGAAAGCCCAGGAGTTATGGCGATGCACGAAGCTAACAAAGCCCAACCCGGCGAGAAGCAGTAACAGAAGGTAGTACGCGGGGAGGATGCGTAGGGCGCGCCGGTAATAAAAGCGCGAGTAGTAATTAGGCTTGCCGACGCTGTCGAGCAGGATGCCCGTAATGAGGAACCCGGAAAGGACAAAAAAGAGATTGACCCCCGACCCGCCCTGCCTTGCCCCGGCCAGGAACGCTCGTTCCCACGCCGGGACCATACCGGCGGACGGGGTGAAGAGCATGAATCCATGAAACCAGAATACGAGCAAAATGGCGATGCCGCGGATTGCATCGAGCTCCGGCATCACCGGCCGAACGATGCGTTGCTCCCCACCGGTGTCATTACCGCTCATCCGAGGTGACTCGTCTCATACTCTTCCGCTGGCCGGTTCGGTATCCCGCTTCCTAAGCCACAACATCAGGGGTACGCATGTCAGGAGGGTGATGATCGAGACGATGTTTCCCAGGGTGCGGTCCCAGGTCCTACCGAAAGCAACTTCGACGCGGCTCGATCCGGCCGGGATGGGGACCAGCATCTGTCCAACATCTGGATCCGTCTGCAAAGGAACGGGCTTTCCATCCAGGCTTGCCTGCCACGCAGGATAGGCCAGCAACCGCAACTTGAGCAGAAGGGGACGGGAAGCGGTGACGGAGAACGCTTTCCGCTGCCCCTGCCACTGTTCAACTTGGATCTGAAGTGCTGGTGCTGGTAGCGTGGTCCCTGCATCCGGCTCCGCGGCAGCCACCAAAGGCGCGGTCTTGTTTAGCTTTGAAAGCTGGCTTCCAAGCGGATTGCTCCAATCTCCGAAACGGATGGGATAACCAGTTGCAGAGTGCGCGTCGGCGACGAGGCCTTCCAGGTAGTGAGACGTATCCCAGTTGGCAGTGTAGAGGATGAGTGCGCAGACCGTAGTAACGACTAACGCTGCCGCCGCCGATGCGATCCACTTGCGCTGAACTCGGGACAGGGCCGACGCGACCAGGAATGCGCCCACCACGCAAAGCGGGGACAGCCAACGCCAGGGAAATTCCACGTAGCGCATTTCCGGTAGGGTCTTGTACAGGACCATGCTCGGGGGAAACATCATGAAGACGGAGACGGCTCCGAGCGCCACAAGGGACCGCCAGACCCAGGGATCGTCCTGCCGCAACTGGCGAGCAAGAATGGCCGCGATGAAGGTAGCGGCAATCAGAAGCAGCGCGATGTACGACAGCCCCCGGTTAAAAGCGACGTACTGCGGTAGATTGTTGTGGGTGAAAAGGAAATTATGATCGGGGGCCCATTCCGAACGGACCGCTTCCTCGATGCTCACCCATCTGCGCTCCCACGCCGCTGGGAATAAGAAGAAAGCGATGCTTCCGAACGCCGACAAAATGGCCAACGCGCCGAACCAAAGCGGACGTAAAGAGCGGTAGGCGATGGCATTGAGTGTCAGCAATCCTGCCAAAGCATAACTGGCAACCACGGCAGCCGGTAGATCGGAGAGCCAGATGGCGGCGAATACCGCGGCTAGAGGCAGCACGGTTCTGGCGGGGGCAGGTCCCATTCGAATCCCACCCCAAATCAGCAGTGGAAAAAGAGCGCACGCCAGCAGGTCTGCATAGTTGCCTCGCTTGTAGGCGATGATCAGAAGGTAGGGATTGACGGCAAACAACACGCTGGCCACCATCGCGTCCACCGGCGCCAGCCATTCGCTGGCGCACTTCCACATGGCTGTGCCCGCCAGTGCCAGCATCAGCCAGATATAAATGCCCGACACGATCTTCCAGGGAAGTATCAGGCCTAGCGTCATTCCGATCAGGCGCGAAAGCGGCGGATAGAAAGATAAAGAACGGCTCGCCAAAACCCTGGTTGGCTCCGGCGGCCCAGCGGGGAAAAACGTTGCCTTCGCGAAATTGTTGGGCGGCATCCATCCAACTGCGAAGGTGAAGGTTGACGTCGTGTCCCCAGGGATTGCCGCGAAACGCTATCGGCAAAGTTGCCAGAGTCGCCGCGATGGCAATCATCAAGTAAGCGCGTGCGGCGAAATTGGGTTTGGTCAGCATGAACGCTGGGGGCTGGCTTATTCCTGTAAGCTAAACGGGAAAAGCAGATCCCTCGCTCCGCTGCGTGATGACAAAAGACTCCAGAATATCGCTATGTTGTGCGGGCTGCAGCTGGTTGCCCTTTCAGCAAGTGCAATTGGCGGTCAACGATCTCACTTACGATTTTCGGCAGGTCGTACTCAAGATTCCAGTTAGGGAAGTGGGAGCGAATCTTCGAGAGGTCAGAAATGTAACAAATGTGGTCGCCGATCCGGTTCGTGGGATTGTAGTCATATTGCAGAGAAAAGCCCATGTTAGCGAGCAGATCAATTGTTTCCAGAATCGAGAGGCTGTTCTGTCTTCCGCCGCCCAGGTTATAAACCTCGCCAAATCGCGGATGATGGTAGAACTCCAGGAAGAGGCGGGCCACATCGCGGCAGTGAATCTGATCGCGCACTTGCTTGCCTTTGTAACCCAGGATCGTGTACGGGCCGGTTCGAAACCGCGCAAACAATGATGTAGGCCAGGTAACCATGCAGTTCGACCGCTGCGTGCTGCGGCCCGGTAAGGCAGCCGCCGCGGAAGATGCCGACCGGCATGTGAAAATATCGTCCAAACTCCTGGCACATAACATCCGCAGCCACCTTGGAAGCGCCGAACAGCGAGTGCAGGCAGTTGTCGATGGACATGGTTTCGTCGATGCCATCCAGGCCGTTGGCGTAGTCGTAACGCTTTTCGTGCTCCACCATCGGCAGCGTGTTCGGCCGGTCGCCATAAACTTTGTTGGTGCTGGTAAAACAGAACGGCGACTCCGGACAGAAGTCGCGGGCGGCCACCAGAAGATTCATGGTGCCGCCGGCATTCACGTCGAAGTCGTCGTAAGGGATGGCAGCAGCTTTGTCGTGCGAGGGCTGCGCTGCCGCGTGGATGATGAAGTTGGGCTGCTCCGCCTTCAGAAGATCACGAAGGCCCTGGCGGTCCCGTATATCCAAGTCGAGGTGCCGGTATCGCGGCAGACTCGCGCGCAATTCCTGCACCACCGGCAGCGTGGTTCCTTGCTCGCCAAAAAATTGGCGGCGCATGTCATTGTCCACGCCGATGACATCCCAGCCGTCCTCGTGAAGCAGGCGAGCGCAAGCTGACCCGATCAGTCCGCCGGAACCCGTAATGATAACTTTCTTACCTGCCATATTGGCGAATCCGCACCATCAGCCCATCAACTTGCGCCACGCGCCGGCACAGATCTTCAGCATCCGCAGACCATTGGAGAATACCTTGGTCATCTTGGTGGCTCCGTAAATGCGTTCCTGATAATGTACCGGAACTTCCTGGATCTGCAGTTGTAACTTGCCGGCGCCGAAGAGGAGTTCGTAATCGCCCCAATGGTCTTTCATGCCCCAGTGCCCGAGGTTGCGTTCGATGCGAAGCCAGTCTTTCCTCCAGAGCACCTTGGTACCGCAGAGCGTGTCTTTGATCCGTTGGTCCAGCAAATACGAGAACGTCATTCCGAAGAGTTTGTTGCCGATCATGTTGGCGAACTTCATTGCCTGCTTCGGTATGGGATAGACCAGGCGGCTCCCGTTGATGAACTCACCACTGCCCGATAGCAACGCGCTGAGGAAGTAAGGAAGCTCCTCCGGCATCACCGCCAGATCGCCGTCCAGAATCATCAGCACGTCGCCTTTGGCCGCGCGGAACCCAGTCCACACATTTTCCGCTTTGCAAATGCCCGGACCAGGGATGAGCCGGATGTCGCGATGAGGGTATTTGGCAATCATGCGCTCCACCTCGGCGCCGGTGCCGTCGGTGGACTTGTCGTCGCAGAAGAGGATCTCCGTGTGATTGCCCATCTCGGGAACTCGTGCGTACCGCGAATTCGACGTTGTCCCGTTCATTGCGGCAAGGGATGATGACGGAAACAGACACGGCGCTTTCGGGTTGCGGCTGCGGTTTGGGCCGGGCCACGATGAGCTGCATGAGGCACAAACGCCGAATTCCCGGTATTCGCGCCAGCACCTCGTTGCAGAATGCTGATAGCAGCGGAATGTATTTGGGAAACAACAGAAACCGGTACTTGCGCACGACCGAGAAACCGGCCAACTCCAGAAGTCCGGTCACGTCACGCTCCGACATCCAGTTTGGTTCCTCGAACGGAGCGCGCAGTCCCAGCCGGCTCGCCAATTCCAGGAACGGCTGCCACAACGGGTTGTAGTTGCAGACGATCAAACGAGTGTGGCTTTGGCATGCCTGCCGTGCCTTTCGCAGCGCCCCCAAAACGTCAACCGTGTCGAAAAGATGGCTGAAGATGACGTAATCAAAGGTCTCGTCGAGTTGCAGGTCCTCAGGGTCCGAAGTGACAAAGTGAAGGTTGGGATAATTTTGCTGCGCCACTGCCACGAGCCGTTCGCTGATCTCCACGCCGACGCCATACGCAGGCTCGACCGAAGCCAGCAGATGCCCGGTCTGGCAGCGAATCTCCAGCACGCGCTTTGAAGGCTCGATGATGAAACGCAGCAGGCGCTTGAAGCGGTCGTAGAAATAGCGATTCGAGCGCACCCATCGGTCACGCTTAGCGGCAAGTTCACCCTGCCGCCGCCGCCGGGCCTCCCGGCTGGCGCGAAGAGCTTCAGGACCCCACACCGGCGGAGGCGTGGTTGGCGTCGCCGGCCCCTCCACCCCGCGTTCGATTGTGCTCAGGTCCTTAGACATCAGTCTTCCACCACGTGGGTCTCGAAAATCTCGCGGTAGTGGGCCCAAAGCGCATGATCGAGACTGCCGTCGGCCCTAAGGCACTTGGCTGCGGCGTTGGCCATGTAAAAAGCATGATGCGTGTTATCGTGCACGAACAAGGCTTGACGGCCGAAGGTGAGCAGTCCTTCGATTTGTCCCAGCCACCGGTCGGCGAGGCCAACATCGTTCTCGTAGCCGCGGATGTAAACCGGATAGGCTTGCCGCAGCCTGCGCGTAGTGACGCTCAAGGTCCTGGCACGCACCGGCAGACCGGCCTGTTCAAGCCATCGACGCAGCAGGTCTCCCAACTCCTGATCGCTCATCTCCCACTCTTTGGTACCTGGATCCGAAGGCAGTTCCGCGCATAACACCGTCGCGCCCGCGCGGTTCGCTCGATGCACTGTAATTCTTCGGTTCCGAGAGCCGCGAGATGGGAATGGATTCCTCGGGAAAATAGTGCGCATCGTATTCCGAAAACTGGTCCTGTTCCAGGGTCAGGTAGATAAGGATCATTCCCCGAAAGGAAATGCGGGTGGCGGCTTCCAACACCTCACGGGGAGGCTCCGGTCGCATGCTTCGAACCAGCAAGCTGATGGGCAAGGTTGACCACACGTTGCGGGTGGGAATGCGGTAAGCCTTGCCGTCCAACTCGTAAGCAACGGCGGCTACGTCGTTGCCCTCACGCTCCACGGCTGTGACCCGCGCTTTCATTATGAATTCTGCGCCAGCCGCTTTGGCTGCTTCAGCGAGACGCTCGGTAATCTGACCGTACCCGCGGCGAGGATAAAAGAATCGGCCAGCACCGGGCCGCTTCAGGCCGGGGACCGAGTTCGCAACCTTGCGCAGGATCTTGCCCACGGAATTGCCGGAAACCCGACGGCGGGCCTGTGTGGCGGCCAATTGCTCCGGTGGCAGGCCCCACAGTTTTCGCGCATAAGGGAAGTAGAAGCCCTGACAGATGGTGGTTCCGAGACTGCGCTCCAGCACCGAGGCGAAGGAATCGGGCTGGCCATTGGTGGCGGCCCCACTCTTGTGAACCATGTCGAGAGCCACGCCGAGAGCAAACTTCTTTGGCATTCGCAACAGCAGATCCCCGGGCTTCAAAGGGAAGTGGATCCACCGGTTTTCCAGACGGATACGCCCATGACGCGGCCGATCGAGCAGATCGTTCCCGAGCAGTTCACGCAGGTTGTTCAGGATTTCGGGATCGCAAGCGGGATGGAGTCGGTGGCTCCCGTAGTCCACCCAGACTCCGTCCAACTGGAAGCTGCCGGCATTGCCGCCCACGGTGTCGCGCTGTTCGAGGACGGTCACGCGGGCGCGGCCGAGGCGGGTCAGTTCGTAGGCAGCACCGACGCCGGCCGGACCGGCGCCGAGAATCACGACATGCGGCAAGTCCGTGGTTCGTTGTGTTGCATCGCTCATGGATGGAAAGCCGGAGCCGAAGCCCCGAAGTATCTGGACCGGGTTAGGTGCCTGCCCGTGGGCCGGATCTACCGGAATATTGACTCGCCCAGGTGTTTTTATCCGATCGGGGTCAGTTCTTCTGAGGAACGAAGCCTGTCAACTTTGAGAACCGATCGGGCGAAGGCCGTCCCGCCCATTAGAAACGAGATGAGTCCGGCCACGAGGCCGCCCGCGATGATGATGGATTCCCAGGCCAGCCCGGTCGCGACGGCCAAGGTCGCGGGAGCGCCAAACGGGGCCAGCAGGGCGACTAAGCCAGCCTCTCGAATTCCGAGGCCTCCCAGCGTCAGCGGAACCAAAGCCAGCAGCTTCGCCAGCGGCCACACCAGTAGCCAGACGCGGAACTGGATATGCAGGCCGCAGGCGGAGGCGATCGCAGCCGAAAGAACAACCAGATTGGTCTGGATGATAATGCCCAGCAACAGCGACACCAGGACATACTGCGGCTGGGAGGCCATGGAGCGCGCCGCCCGCCTGACCTTTACGAGCAGACGCCGCACCTTGAAGGGAAGCCGCTGCCAGGGAGTGACTCGCAGCAGCACAAACAGTCCGGCGAACGCCAAGGCAAAAAAGACAGCGAGCCCGATAAATGCACGGCGATTTCGAGGGTCTAATGCGCCCGGGATCAGCAGGACGCCAATGCCTGCGACTACGGCCAGAGACATGGTGTCGAGCAGGCGATCCACCAGACTGCCCAGCAGTACGCCGGCACGGTTGCGTTCGATGCGAAAAGCCAGACCCATCCGGACGACGTCTCCTCCGACCACCGAGGGCAGGAATACGGTGCCGAACAATCCGGCATAGTAGCAGCGAAGCGCTTGCGCAAACGTGAGTTGGGCGTTGCTCAAGTGCAGCGTCAGCCGCCACTTCACTACACCGAGCACGTGCGTCACGAGATAGCCCACCAAAATCCACAACCAAAGCCACAGGGGAATGCGGCGCAACGCCTCCTCGAGCTTGTGCAGGGGCAGAAAAGCCAGCAATAGCCCCAAAATCAGCAAGCTGGCACTGATGCGGAGCCACGGATTGCGCAGGGACTTTGCGACGCGAGCTTTCATTTCGATCTTGAGCTCAAGGCGATTCTGGAGATCTGGTCAGACAGCAAGCCAACTGCCCAGATGATGAATGCGGCCAGAAACAAGATTCCGCCGTTGGGCGAGAACTTCCAGCGCCAGAAATCGTAAGCCAGCTTGCCCAGCCCGACGATGAAAAACAGTGCGCCGAAGGGAAGAAAGAAGCGCAGCGGATTGAAGTAGATGGCAGTCCGCAGAATTACCAGAAGGAAATCGTAGACGTGAAGCGCCCTGACTTTGGATAGCCCGACGCGCTTGTGATAGTCGATGGGAAGGTACAGAACGCGGTAGTCGTTCAACAAGAGCGACATGGTGATCGTTGATGTAAACGAGAAGCCGGAGGGCAAGAGGTGCTCGAACTTTTCCGATAGCGACTTTCTGAAGACGCGCAAGCCGGAGTTCAGGTCTGGGATGGGCTGCCCGGCGAGGTAGTTTGCCAGCCGGCCCAGGACCCATTTCATAGGGCGACGAACTAGTGGTATATGCACGCTCTTTCCGGTCCGAGCGGCCACGACCATGTCGTATTCAGGAAGCGCTTCCAGGAGTTTCGGGATGCTCTCCGCAGGATAAGTTCCGTCAGCGTCAATGATGAGAATCCACTCATGGGTAGCGGCGGCAATGCCGGTCTTGAGAGCCGCACCGTAGCCCCGGTTGTATTTCTTGGAGATCAGCACCACGTCATGCTGGCGCACGACGTCGGCAGTTCCATCGATCGAGCCGTCGTCCACCACGATCAGTTCGTAGGGAACATCCGTCCGGTCCATGACTTCACGGATATGCTCAATCTGCGGCCCCACCATCTGGGCTTCGTTGTAGGCCGGCATAACGACCGAAACGGCCACCGGCCCGAGGGGTTGAGTTCCTCCCGGTTGAACCTCTGTGGCGATTGTGCGCTCCGCCGTTTCGTGCACCGTGTCTCCCTCGCGAGTGCTCATTTTACAGGACGAACAATGTTGCCGGCGTCGTTCGATTTGTCAACGTAAATGGCGCCGCCGCCGAGCGTACCAGGAAAGGCGCGAACCAGTGTGAACTTGCTCTGAATGGCTTCCCACAACTCCGGTTCGCTGGCGCGGATGGAGCCTGGCATGGCGTAGATCAGCCACGTTGTGTGATTGCCCAGCAGGGCTAAATCCAATTCTGAGCGGGTCTGTACCAGCGGCCAATCCCGGCCATAGTAGCGTTGATAAGGCGTCGTTACGGCGCCCACTGTTACAACCTGTTCGCCGGGCCGCCGCTGTTCGTCCAGAAACTTCATCGCACCGAGATAGTCCTGTTTGGGATATCGGTACTCAGCTCGCAGTGGAATAACCGACGCAGCAAGCATCAACACCACCACGCCGGTGCCCATTTGAACGCCGAGCTTTGGCGAGACTGCAAGCAGTCGTGATCCGAACCTGCCCAAGGCCATCGCGCCACGCACCAACAGGAGCATGGCGAAGCCGACCTCGAAAAAGAGAAATCGCGGCCAGAAATTGTGGCTCGTTGCCAGCACAGCCGCCGCGGTTATTAAGCCGGGCAAGACAAACAAGCCGACCGTAGAGTGGTTCTCGTGCCAATAACTGAGCAGTCCGCTCAAAAGAACGACCCCACCGATCGCGAGAGCGAGCAAGCCTCCGGCGGCGCCACTGCGCAGCCCTCTCACCAGTTCTGCCAGGGCCCAGAGCGGGCTTGCCCATTCGTAGCGCTGCGTGTCCCGCGCAACGCCTACGGTGTGAGCCAGGACGCCCGGAATCACTGGCGCATAGAGCAGCAACGAGACGACACCGGCCAGGACCAGACCATACAGCGGAGCGAAAACGCCAGGGGAGTGACGGCCGGATCTCGCTGCTGATGCGAGCAGCCAGAAATAGAGAATCAGATGGCCAGCAACCACGCACGCCATCATAAGATGGGTGTAAATTCCCAAGGCGCCGGCCACGCCGTACAGGATCCAAGCACGGTGGTTCCCGCCGCTGGCGCACCGGATGAAGAAGATACTGGTGAGCAGTGTCCAGAAAAGCATCCCGGTATAGCCACGGGCGTTCTGCGAAAACCAGATGTGCTGATAATTGACCGTCAACAGGACGGAAGCGGTCAGGGCCTCGCGGTTGGTTGTTACCAATCGGGCAAAAAAATAGAGGGCTGGAACAGAAGCAACACCAAACAACACCGCCGGCAGGCGCAGTGCCCAAGGCTGCTCGCCAAAAAGGCGGATCGAGATGTGCCCGAGCAGCGAGTAGAGCATATGTTGGTTCTGCCCGGCGTACTGGGTCATGATTTGCGAGACGGGGTGACGAGCGGAATCGAGCAACGTCACAATTTCGTCAAACCACAACTGCTGATTCAGCGCCAGCGCCCGGAGCAGAGTTGCCACCATAACAAGCCCAGCCAGCCAGCCCCATGCGATTGGCTCATCGGATGACCGTGCGCAGGCGGGCCAGAGTCCTGACGGCTGGTGCCGGGCGAGGCCTTCGCGAGGGCCGCTCGATTTCTTAATCATTGTGGACACGAGAGCTGATTGGGGCATGGGATCGCGCTAGAGAAGCGTCCCTAATGGGCCATTACAGCCGGTAGCCTCGGAGAAAGCTGTTCTCGTTGAAGAGGCTCATCGGACAGTATTCCACCTTCGAGAAGCCAGCCTCTTGTAACCAACCGCGGGTTTCGGCGACGGAATGGTTGCTCCCATTGGAGGTGATACAAAGCTCCAGCAAATCGAGGAAAACTGGAGCTCGGTCTCCCAGACGATCATCCCGGAGGAAGCGCGCCAGGATGACCAGGGAGCCTCCCGGCCTAACAGCTTCATATAGCCGCTTGACCAGCGCCAAGCTGGCCTGCGGTCCTAACTGATGCAGAGTGTTCGAGACCAGAATCACGTCATACTGTCCGGCAATCTCGTCCTTTACCGCATCCGCTGGTACGTAGTGGACCTCGTTCTCGAGCGAGTATCTCGCTTGAACTTCTTTGGCGACCTGCAAGACTTCGGGGAAGTCCAGTAGGTACAGTTGCAATTCCGGGTTCTTCATCCCCAGATAGAAAGCGTAAGTCCCCGGTCCGCAGCCAAGATCGAGCAGGCTCTGACAACCAGTTGTGTCAAGATAGTGCGCCACTTCACTGCCGTAGAGGGCTGCGTAGTTGTGCATGGCCAATGTGAACTCCCGGGTGCGCTCGGGATCGACTCCCAAGTGGGTCAAGGGGTCAACGGTGGGCCCGGATTTCAGAACGGCCTGATCGAGGTTGGCCATGGTCACGTTCAGGTAAGCCAAGTTGCGGATCCAGTCGCCGAGGTAAGCCTCGCCGGCAGATGGCAACAGCAGGGAGCGCCCCATGCGAGCTACTCGGTAGATGTTGCCATCTTCGGTTTCAAGCAGGTTCAACACAACCCCAGCGTTCAACAGTCGGGTCAGAGTCTCCGGTCGAGTACCTACCTGGGCGGCGAGCTCGTTCAGGGGCTTGTCTCCTTCCCCGATCAGCTCGAAGATCTTCAGCCGCGCCAGGGCAAACAGAACGCTGGATTGAAAGAAGCTCTCCGCTATCCCAAGTACGGTGAGACGGTCCCGGATGGTACCGAGGTCGATACGTTCAGGCTTGCCACTCATCAAGCGGAACCGAACTGCTGGGCGGATTTTCTAACGACACCGTCCACAGAGGGCAAATACGTAGCCGGAAAATACTCGGTGATGATCATTACAGGTCTGCCTGCGGAGAATACACGGTAGGTACGAACCAGCACTGGCGCGGTTTCTGCACATTCGAAATAGCGGGAGAGACTAATTGCGGACTGGCTCCGCACTTGGTGCAGCTCCTTGAAGGTCTCCAACTTGTGCTCCAGCCACAACCGTCCCAGCGGAGTGTCTGAATCGAGAAGCGCGTTACGAAATGAGGCGCCGAGCCGATCAACTGCGATAAACGATTCTGCGTAGGCGTAATTGCGGCGAGTGCCCTCGCCTTGGAGCAGGATCTTTCTTTCAATCACGAGTTCGTCTGGATTCGGTTCGAGCAGCGCGTGGGAAGCGGTTGCAGAAATAATTCTTTGGGATACCTTAACCAGCCGGATGCGTTCGAAGAAATTCGCCTCCAGGATCTCGGTCAATGTGCCATCGGTAACCAGGAGCACACGCTGAAGCGGTTCTAACGAATTGACGTCGAACCCGTTCAGGCTGGCGAGGATATCGATTGCTGACATGTATTTTCCGCGGTCGAGTTCAGTGACACCGAGCGAAGGCTAGAACTTGGTTCACGACTCGGTCGACCAACGTCTCGCCCGTCAGATCAGGTCCTTCCGCAAGATTTTTCCAGAAGCGTTCCGGGGAATTTCGTTGACGAATTCCACGACGCGCGGAATCTTGAAGTCAGCCAGCCGGTCACGGCAAAAATCCACGATCTCCTGCTCCTGGCAGGCCTCGCGGGCCACGACGACGGCCTTCACCATTTGCTCTCCGAGGTAGCCCGGAACTCCGACAACGACGACCTCCCGGACTTTGGCGAAGGTGGCGATCACGGCTTCGACCTCGAACGGGTCAACCTTGCGGCCTGCGCTCGAAACCAGCCACGCAGCTCGTCCCCGAATGTAAAGATAACCACGTTCGTCTTTGCGTCCGACATCGCCCGGCCAGAAGTATCCATGGTGAAACTTCTGTTGACTGAGTTCTGGTTGCCGGAGGTAGCCGTCGGGCATGTTAGGGCTTCGGATTGCCACTTCGCCCTCTTCGCCCAGAGGGGCGATGCTGCCGTCCTCACGGAGTATTTCGATGCGGACGTTCTTCATCGGTAAGCCGACCGAGTCCAGCGAGGCTTGCAAGTTGAGGTCAAGGTTGATGGCCGCGGAACCAACTTCGGTCGTGCCGTAAAGCTGGCGGACATAAACACCGAATGCTTCTCTGAACTCGCGCGCTACCCCGGAAGACAATGGTGCACCGGCGGAAAAAACCAGCCGCAACGAGTTTCCCGGCCGCGACTGTCCCATCACGCGCCGCCCCAGCAAGTCAAAAATCAAGGGGACCCCGGGAAAGATTGTGATGCGCTCCCGGGCGAACAATTCGACCACAGCGGCGCGATTGAACTCCTCCATCACAACCAGCGTCGCCCCGGCGTAAAGCGCAGCCAGGAAGGCATTCGCAAATCCATGAGCGTGGTACAGCGGAACCGTACACAGAACGCGGTCGTCGGCCGCAACCCCGGTCGTTTCGTTGAAGTTGGTGGCCTCGCAGGCCAGGTTACGATGCGACCGCGCCGTGCATTTCGGAACGCCCGTGGTTCCTGAGGTGTATTGCACGATGGCGATTTCGTCTTCATAAACCCGCGACGACGGCGGTTCGGTCGCGAGGCCCATCATGTCGCCAAAGTTCCCTCCGCGCGAGTAGACGGAAAAACGCTGCCCTGTCTCCTCCCGGCTTTGCTCGATGGACGCGACCTGCTCGGGCTCGCACACTGCCACGGCAATCTGATTTTCCGTAAATACTCTGCGTAGCTCGCTTGCCTTGGAACCTGAGTCCACCAGGAATGCAGGGCTTCCCAATCGGGACGCCGCCAGAAAGGTGAAGATGAACTCCGGGCTGTTCTTCAAGACCAGAGCTACACCCCTTTCGGAGTCGGCGCCCGACCTCTTCAACCCCGCCGCACAACGTGCCACGTGCTCTTCCAATTGAGCATAGGTGTAGCGCTCGTTTACAAATACCAGCGCCGCCCGGGCCCCAGAGGAGCGGCAAACCTCTTGGACAATGCGGTTCAACATGCCAGACCTAATCCTAGCGTTACACCTCGAATCTTCATAAACCCAGCACTCTTTTGGCGTTTTCTCCTAGGATTTTCTCGATCGACTCGGGTCGAAGGGGAAGTCCCTCGATTATCCCGATCAGGCTGCGAAGAGGCTTTGGCTGGGCAGGGAAATCCGTACCGAATAGGATCCTGTCAGCGTTGCTCTCAAGCTTAGGGAAGTAAGTCATCAAATGTTGTGGGGGGACCCCGGCGAGGTCCATGTAGAGATTCTCATGGAGTCTCGATAGATAAAATGCCTTGTCATACCAAAAAGGCCGGCCACTGTGGGCCATGACCACTTTGAGCTGGGGAAAATCCACGGCGACTTCCTCGATGTAAATCGGATCGCCGTACAAGGTTTTTGCGCCGGGGAAGTTGGAGGTTCCGGTGTGGAACATCACGACCTTTCCGGCACTCTGGAGGAATTCATAAAAGGTGTAGAGTTGGCGGTCGTTCGGGTAGAAATACTGATATGTAGGGAAGAATTTGAAGCCGCCAATCCGATGGCGTTGGACGTACGGCACCATAATCTCGGTAATGTCAGGGTCGTGCGGATTGACGGAAAAAAAAGGAATCAGTTCCGGGTGCCCTTCACAGAAATCGAGCACGAAGTCATTGGGAACACACCCGGTCACGGCTGAGTTGTCTGCAATGCAGACCGCGTAATCGATGCCTTGTCCCTTGAAGAACTCAATGAGATTTGCCGGAGTCATCAGAGTCTCCATCGACTCCACAAAAGAGGGACTCAGCTTGGAAAACTCCTCGACGATCTTGGGATTCCAGAATCGCCGGTGACCTACATGCGTATGGAAGTCGACCACCAATGTTTCGTTCACCTAAGAGGCAGGTTTGTATTTGATGTCACTGAAATCGGTGTTACGCTTTGGCCCCTTGCTTTCTCTGAATGAAGGCTGCGATGTCGTCAATACGATCGAAGTTCTCGATGCCGGCTTCGTAAGCAGAAACTTCGATACCAAACTTCTCCTCGACCAAGCCGACCAATCGTAACAGTCCCATGGAATCGAGGATTCCGCTGGTGCGGAGCGGGGTGTCGTTGCGCAAGTTCGCCACTCTTTCGGGAGGAAGGAGTTCAGAAAGAAATTGCCGGATCTCTTGTTTGATGTCGCCCATCGTTCGCTTTCGTCCTCTTTCTAAGACTTATTGACAGCGGGGAAACGCGATTGCGGACGTTACCTTGATTGCGCCACCGAATCCTGGTGGGCGTTACTGTTGCCCAGCAGACTCGCAGAAAATTTCGGGTCCTGCTGAATTGCCTGATAGAGGCTCTCAAAGATCATCTCATGCCCGCGCGCGTTGGGATGAACGTCCACTCCGTATTCGACCTGCAGGTTGGCCACGCTTTTGGATTTGAAGGTATCCCGAAGATCGATGACCGGGACACCGACGCGGCCGACGGTTGGGAGGATATCGTCAAAAGCCTGCGCCTCGACACCAGCGGGGATAGGAGCAGGAACCAGAACGACCACCATTTGAGCTCCTTCCGCAGCGGCATGGTCCCGGATTTGTTCCAGGGCCCATTGCGTTATTTGAAAGTGAAAAGGCGTCAGCTTTCTCATGAGGGCGTTCATATGGTCAGAGGGCTGGAGTCCCGCCCGGGCATCGATTTGGCGCAGGAACTCGTACTTGGGGTCTATTCCCTCCAGCTTCAATCTGGCGAGGTGAAGGCCCGTGGACGCTTTTTTGCCTCCGGCTTGGATATGCGTGAGCGCCACCAGGTAAACATCGGGATGGAACTTGGGGGCGACATAGAGCGCCACGTCCATCATTTGCAGAATGTTGTATCCATAGACGGAGAAATTAAGGATCTCGAACCTCTGGGTGTCGGGTGTTGTGTTCGCCTGGTTCAGGCGGGCCTCCAATAGCGCAACGTAGTCCTGTCCAAACGGCCCGACGGAAAGCGAGTCTCCGAGCAAAGCAATGCGCCGCGTATGGGGAGGCTTCTGATAGCCATACTCCGGATTCGGCATGCCCAGACTGTTAGTGATTCTCATTCCGGCCGGGTACTGTCGTCGCACATTGAGCTTGAATTCGTAGAGCAGGAAATCGTCGCGAAAACGCACATCGTCGCGCTCGGTGGGCATGCCCAGATGGCCAGCGTTCTTTTGCAGTCCTTCATAGTAGCCGGCGGCCAGCGCGTCAAAGTCCTCGCGATTCAAGTCGCCGTTTTGCATTTCCGCCAGTAACTTCTGTGCGCGGAGCCGGTTCTGGCCGTGTCCCAGCAACGAGGGAAGCAGATTTAAACCGAGCAGGCCCAGCAGGAGCACCACGGTGACGGCGAATCGTCTTGTGAAGTCGTTGTGCATTCTAACGCCGTCTTCCAGGACGCGACACGCCCCTCACTTCACCGGATCGCACGTCCATCAGATGTTGCCGCTCCGCAGAAAATAGAACCACTCGGTTAGGCTGTCGGCGCTCCACATCGACCAGAGCATGGCGATAAAAGCAAAGGTCGCGGCGATTTGCATGGCGTTCTGTAGTCGGCCTCCCCATCCGGAGCGGCGTGGGCGGTTCCTGCTTCTGAACTCGATCCAAACGTTTATCAGCATCACGCTTCCCAGAATTGTCCAGAAAAGAGCGTCATTTACCGTGAACCTGAACTTACCTCTCAGCCAGAAGAACTGATACACGTGCAGGAAGTACGTTGTGATGACAACCAGGGCGGTGGCCAGAAGCTCGGCTCGGAGTGCGCCTTTCCGCCGCAGCTTGAAATAGGCCGGGAAGTAAACGATTTTCACCATGAAGTCTTTCCAATAGATATTCATCCTGCGCCACAAGTCGTTGACGCTGTGGGCCAGCAAGTAACGGTGGTTGGTCTCGGGCAAGTCATATCCGAACAGGCAGAGCATGCCGGCGATAATGTGGAACTGGCCCGAGACTCTCAGGTACAAGAGGTAGCAGCAGATGATCTTTGCGACGACGGCTGTAGCCACCGCTACGTTGGGCGGTGAGAATCTTCCCTGCAGCTGATAGATCAGGCGGTAGAGCAGGAGGTGGGTTGTGCCGCGGAAAATCCACCAAACCCCTTGCTGCGCAACCGGATGAATGTCCCGCTGGAAGTAGCTTCGGCGCAGAGTCTGAAAATCAACAACGGGAAAGAGCAGGAAGTAGTAATTGGGCAGAAGGAAGAAATAGCTGAGATAGTCTTTCAAGCTAACCGGACCATGCAGGTGCTTCACATCGTACAAGTAGATGATCATGCGAAACATGAACATGGCGCCCAGGACCGGCCAGAAATCTCCCGGAACATGGAACTGGCCGCTAGTGCGGCCGTAGATGAAAGCACACAGAACAGCCAGCAGCGCCAGTACTCGCCAACGAAATTCGAGGCCGCTTCGAACAATTCCGAACAACACCAGGCCGACGGCGATCAGCAAACTCGCCACCAGCGGGCTCAGCAAAGCATAGGCCCCCGCGAGCGAGAGCAGAATGACGAATGGTTCTTTGTGCCGAAATGGCAGCCAATAGGAAACAACAAATCCGCCAAAGACGATACCGGCCAGCCTGAAGAATGCAGGCTGCTCCAGGTTGTACACCTTGAATGTGAACAGCAGCAGCGCCAGCGGAATAACCAACATGGCGAAGCGGCGCACGTCGGGCTTCGAGCGCTCGACCCGAGGGTCGAGGACCCCGGCTTGTAAGGCAGGCGCGGCTGCGGTTACGGTAGACATTTGACGATGTAGCGGATTACAAGTGAACTGCCGGTGTCTTTAGGTCAGAGTGGACCGTCAGATCCAACCCTTGCACTTGTAAAGAACCAGTCCGGCATATTCGTAAGTAGCGTGGTAGACGGCTCTCCAGCCCGAGTGATAATACAAGGTTCCCATGGGGGGACCGAACTCAGGCACTTGTTGGAACGAAAGATTGGAGAAACCCAACTTCCGAAAGACGGCACGAACCCTTGGGGCATCAAGTTCCGATGTCACGATAACAGCGCTTTGCCATCCGTTCGCTTTGAGTAGCTTTACAACCTCTACCGCCGATTCGTAGGTCCGGGAGGATCGTCCTTCAACCAGGATATCCTGGCTCGGCACTCCGGCCAGCATCAGCCACTTTGCCTGTAGGCCGGCCTGATCAAGCCCGCCGTGGCTGCTGCCGGAGCTTATGATCCGAGGCGCGAATCCTGCCTTGTAAAGCTTTAAAGCCGCCCAGGTTCGCTGAGCCCCTTCCGGCGACAGCCACTGTTCGTCCACTTGGCCGTGGGACAAGAGAACAATCACGTCGCTCGGTTGGGGTTGGCTCGGCTCTCGCAGCGGGCTCCCGTAGTAATAAGCCAGTGGGGTAAGGGCGATCAGGCCGACAGCAACAACCATCCAGGCGATGAGCCGGCCTGTGGTCCCCACCAAACGGCGAAAGGACTCCGTTTTCCGCTCTCGTCGCATTTCCAGTTTTAGCGTCGTCCAACCTCTGACGGGACTTCCGGCTGCCGCGGGCCTACCAAGAGAGCGATATCAATCGTGAACGGCGGGACTTGCAAAGTCATGGGACGCGCTGCAATCGCCACGCGGGAAAGCACTGCGCCTGTCGCCGGATCCATCCATTCGCCAGTCAACGGTTGCCGGCCAAACGGCGAGAAATCGAAGCTGATCTCCACGTTTTCAACCGGCGTTTTGTGGTTGGCGGCGTGTTGCAAATAGAAACCGGCTGATGTACCTGAAACCAGGGCATAACCGCGGACGAGAGAGGGGGAGGAAACTAACACCGGAGCCATCCGAACGCCAGTGTCGAGCCGAGATGCGAATTCCTGCAGGACTCGAATGTAACCACGCTCTTCCGGACCGAGATAGATGTTAGCGCCTGTTCCGGGCGTGTAATGGCCCCCGAACATGGCGGCTTTGGATTCGCTCGTGTTCCAGAAAATCAGGACGACCTCCTGGAAAAGCGCCGTCCAGGCCCGGATGCGCATGCGCACGGCAGAACGCGGGTCCCAGTTCATTCCCACATTGCCCTGTTCACCTACAAGGACGGGCTTCCCGTACTGCTTCCATCTACCCGCTAGTTGTTGCCACCGCAAATCAGAGGTCAACTCGTTCTCGCTCTCATACCAATGCGGGGTGTTAATGTCGATGGCTGGCAGCATGGGTCTCTCCCAATTTGTGCCGATGGGTTTATGGTCGGGATCGATGGAGCGCACATATTCAGCCATCAGAGTGGTCCACTCGTCGGAAGCTTTGCGTTCGTTCAGCAGCTCCCAGAAGTCAGCATAAACTCCCCATCGGGCAACACAGTAAGCCACAAACCGCTTTTCCTTCTCGACCAGCCCGTGGTTTGCAGGATTCTCAATGGCTTCCGTGGGCCTGCCCAAGGCATTGTTCATCGCGCGCTCCAACAGATTGAGGGCGCGAACATCGCTTTGCTGCTTCCCGTAAAACCCAAAGAAACCAAACATAACCCGGAAGCCATTCTTACGAGCTGAGGCGAGAAGATCATCGGTCGCGATGCTTTCCGCGACGCGGTAGTGGTCCAGGTCGTCCATCAATGAGTAAGAGCAATTCTTCTGGGAAAAGCGAAACAGGTTGAATCCAGCCTGGCCGTAAAGGGAAAAATACGCGTCCGGGGACACTCGCCTACCGGGATGCTTTCGGTCTTCGCCATCCACGACCAGGTCTTTGACGCTTCCTCCATCAAGGTGAATACAGTCTTGCAATCCGATCGGGAAAAACGGCTTGCCGTCGGCAAAGATCCAACGGAACGGGTCGATAGGATTACGCTGGACTGGACCGCCATGGTCGCTAGGCAAGCAAAGGAAAGTTCCAGTTCCTTGCTCTCGAAATCCCCCCGAGCTGGTGAAGGTGTAGGAGTAGGTCCATTGGCCAGCTTCATTGGGACGAAATCGAACCTTCCACAAGTCTCGGCCGTAAAAGAATCCCTTGACCCGATGCTCTTTACCCGACGGGGACTTAACGGTTGTTTCGAGGTCCACATCGATAAAATTGTTTTGGTAAAGACCATTGTGCTGGAACGAAAGCTCAAGCACGTCATAGCGGGGAATTACGGCCGGCGGACGGGTCTCGGTCAGGTATAACCTGCCAGCGGGCTGACTGCGAGGTTGACAACCAACCCACATCAGGTGGCCGCTGAGCAGGAACGTGATCGCCCACAATCTGGAGACGTCTCTCAACCACATTCTCCTGATTGAACCTCGGCATCATCAGCTATTTCCTGCGCCCGGACGAGGCGATTTCACCGGTTGACGGCAGGCTTCCTGCAAGGATCTCTTAGACTGGCTCGACCTTGTAGTCGTCAATCCGGACTGAGAGCGAACGCTGAATCGGTTCCACGGAAATGATCAGTGTGCGGTCCCCATTGCGCGCGATCAGGAGCCCTTCCACGCCGTCCAGGGACCCGCCTCTGATTCGAACGCGTTGGCCGACTTGGAGAAACGGGCAAATCTGGTAGGACAGGTTACTGGACAGCAACGTCTGTACGGCGCGGATCTGGCCTTCGGGTATGGGAACACCGTTGCCAGCGCCAACGAATCGCAGCACTCCTGTTACCCCCATTACCCTTGCCCACGACTCTGGTACCAGGCGTAGGTGCACGAAGGCATAGCATGTAAACAACGGTAAATGAACAACCTTGTGTCGGTCGCTCCAGCGATGGACTTCGCTGACCAGGGGAAGGAACGTGGTTATGCCTTGCCTTTGGAGGTGGGAAGCCACCGACTTTTCGTGCTGGGCGCGGGTGTGGAGGGCGTACCATTGTGCGTCCTCTCCACTGAATGGGCCATGCGACTCTACCCACATCGCCTCATCCTCGAACGTCTCAGTAGTCACACCAATATCCTCCGAGTCACATTTTGCGATGCACCCAGTGTTTTCTCGATAGTTTGCCTGATAGTTGCACGGAAATGGCCAGAGTACGGGACATTGACACTTGACTCAACAGTTTCTAGCACATAAGTTGGCACTCCGATCAAGCTCTGGACCCGTTTCATTCTACGATCCTTACAACTCGCAAGCCGTACGGCGGCAACAATGGGTCCTGGGTCGCGAAGGCACTCCCTCTTCCAAATGTCAGAAACGATGGAATGTACAGCAACGCGCGACAGGGCAGAAAGAGGGGTGCAGGAGGAAAGTTCCGAATCAGAGGGAAAAACATTTCACTTATTGTCCGTCGTCTTGACATGTCTGGCAGAATGATGGCGGGTGTACCCGAGCCGATATGCCGCCCTCGAGAATTCTATTAGAATATATTTTTCAATAATATACACATTATCAATAGAAACGAAAAGTGAGTGCCAGAGGGTTGGCAACCTACCTGCGCCCTCGACTGGTCAAAAACCGTTCAGCTACATGGGGTTAGATCGGCAGTCCATGCACATCCTTCACGTGGTTGGAGCGAGACCAAATTTCATGAAGGCGGCGCCGGTCCTGCGGGCGCTGGCCCGACAGGACAGGATCAGACAGACACTGGTCCATACGGGACAGCATTACGACTTCAACATGTCTGCCGTCTTCTTCCAGGAATTGGGGATGCCTTCCCCGGACATCAACCTGGAAGTCGGATCGGGCAGTCACGCCCAGCAAACCAGTCAAATTATTGCCCGATTTGAAGCCGTCGCCGTTGAACACAAGCCCGATTGGGTGGTGGTTTACGGGGACGTCAACTCCACCGTTGCGGCTGCCATGGTTTGCGCCAAGCTATTGATTCCAGTCGGACATGTGGAAGCTGGGCTACGTTCATTTGATCGCACAATGCCGGAGGAAATCAACCGCCTTCTGACAGACCAAATTTCCGATTTGTTGTTCACGCCTTCAGAAGACGGAAATCGGAACTTGCGACTGGAGGGCGTTGCCGAGGAGAAGGTGCATCTTGTCGGCAATGTGATGATCGACACTCTGGTTCGGCTTCTGCCTTACGCACTGGAGAGATTGCCCAAAGGGATCCCCGAACGCTTTGTCCTGGTGACGCTACATCGTCCTTCCAATGTGGATGACATTGTCTGGCTGAAGTCGTTGCTCGATATGCTTCTAGAGATCAGTCACGATATCCCCGTGTTGTTTCCAGTGCATCCCCGCACCAGAGGCAGGCTTGCTGACGCTGGCATTGACGTAGCCAATGGCAGGTCAAGCCTGCAACTTCTTGATCCCGCTCCGTACCTCGAATTCCTCGGCTTACAGAGTAAGGCGAACGTGGTTATCACGGACTCGGGCGGCATCCAGGAAGAGACCACGTTCCTGGGTGTGCCGTGCTTGACGGTCCGTGAGAACACCGAACGGCCCATCACGGTAAGCATGGGAACCAACATCCTGGTCGGGCGCGACCTTCAGCGGTTGCGGATGGGACTGGAAGCCGTACTTGCAGGAAAAGCCAAACGCGGAACCATCCCCCCGTTTTGGGACGGTCGCGCGGCCGAACGAATCGCCGAGGTGATAACTGGTTCAGAAGTTCTTACCGACGCCAATCAACCGGGCCGGAACCAGCGAAGGTAGAGACCTTCGAGGACGACCCGGCTGTATCCACGAAATGCCTTCAGGAATCGGAACTTCGATTTGCCCCGAAGCCGCCGTGTCTGCCGGCCGGGAACCTCGCCCACTTTTCCGCCAGCTAAAATAACTTTGAACGTTGTCTCCGGTGAAATTTCGAAGCCTTCGGACTTGAGGGCTAGCTTACGGACGAAGTCTACGTCGAAAGCACGGAAAGCATAAGTCGTATCGCGGAACTGAACACCCAATCCATACTTGGTCACCAAGCGGAATCCCGACTGAAAGAACCTATAGGAGAAAGGGATGCTGTTGGAATCCGAGGGCGTCGTATAGCGGCATAGCAGGACGAGATGACAGCCTTCCACTAGAATTTTGTCGCAAAACTGAGGTACCGCGGTTTCCAGAGGGTCAACACCATCGGCCATGACCACCACGGCAAGCTTGCCGCGCACATGGGGAAGGGCGTGTCGAATCGCTCTACCGAGTCCACGAGGCTCGTCTTTGTGAAGGATTCTGATCCTCGAATCCCGCTCGGCGAGCTCCGATCCCCGCTGGTAGGTCGCATCTGTGCTGGCGTCGTCGACGATGACGATTTCACAGGGCCTGGATTCGCGTTCGAGCGCTGTCAGGCGTTCGATGAGGGGAGCCAGGTTGTCTTCTTCATTCAGCGCAGGAATGATGAAGGTTACTACGGGACTGCTCCGGCCTTCGGCCCCGGAAACTTCCATCAGTGGCTCCACAAGTTTTGGTCTTAGAGCTTCGGCACACGGTCGTGGTGTGAGGTTTCAAAGTAGACTTGCTTCATCCACTCGATGGTTTTCGGGACACCTTGCTCCAGTATCGTCTCGGGGTTGTGTCCGAATGCGCTCTTGGCTCTGGAAATGTCCGGGCGCTTATTTTGCACGTTGTGCTTGTCTTCGGGCAGGTAAGTCACATATCGATCGTCGCTCCCGAGATGCCGGAGAATGAGATCGCTCAACTCTCGCACGCTGCGGAACTCCTCGCCTCCGATGTTGTACACGTTGCCGGCAACGAAATTATCGGCAACATTCGCGAGTGTCGGGATGAAATCGTCGATGTACATGAAGACGCGATGGTAGCCCTCGTATACCTGATACGGCAAATCATGCAGCGCGCGATAAATAAACAAGCAAACAACGCTGCGATAATTGTGGTAGTACTCTCCGGGGCCATAGGCGTTGAAGAAACGCAGCCTCACGCATTGATTCCCGTAGCGCTTCTCGAAATTCATAATCTGTATTTCATTTACCCACTTGGTCACAGCGTAGTCATTGTGCTGGATGATCGAGTGCTGCAGCGGAATGTCCTCGCGCAGCATATCCGCGTGCTTGTCACCGTAGATCTCGGACGAGCTGGCGAAAATGAGCTTGAATCCCTTCCTGCGTTGCCATTCCAGAACGTTGCGGGTGCCAATGACATTGGTTTCCCACAACGTATCGTAATACTCCTCCCCGTTGATCCTGCCGAATTCCGCGGCCAGGTGGTAAACATAGTCATAGTGCTGCTCAAACACCCTCTCCAGCTGCCGGTAGGATGCGACGTCAGCGCGGATGAATTTTTCGTCCGCCTGATGTTGCAGGTCTACTCCCCAGACTTCATGTCCGCGGCGTCCAAGTTCCTGCACCAAGGGCTTTCCAAGAGTGCCCTTGCAGCCTGTGACCAGGATCTTCGCCATTCGATCGCCCCCTAATTCTTCAGATTACTCGCATTCTTGCGGCAAACCCGCCGGCAGCAAAAAATTCATTCGAAGTAAACGACCATGAGTGGTTTCGTGAAGCGAATCGTAGTCTGAAAGCCAGCCTGTTTCAGGGTATCCAAATCGCTGGGGAGGGGCGAAATCAACGCCGTTTCCCGGGCGTGGTGCCTGAGATCCTCCAGGGTCCAGAACTGCATCGCATGATATTGCGCCAGGATCATCGTCTCGTGTAGGTTACCGTGGTCCAGGGAAGTCAGCAACGCATACTCTTCTGGATGGCTCGAGTAGTGGCGAGCTTCCGCGTACCGCCCCTGGTGGCAAAGCACAAAGTAGCGCTTGCCGTCATCATGCAGGACGTTTTCCATGCCCAGAATTTGGCGGATCGGCGAATAGTAAAACCGATTCGGGTCCCGCGCCGCCGTTACCTGTTTCGCCAATCCCCAGGTTGCCAGAAGTAGAAAGATGCCGATCGAGACGCGCCGTGCCCCTGCGAAGTGCCGCCATAACCAGCAGGAAAAGGCAGCCGCCACGCCAGGCAGCATGCAAATGAAATAACGGAGCTGAAAAACGTGGGTCATCTTCGCCAGAAGATAACCAGCCGGAGGTATGAGCAGGAAGAACCAACCGATGCGCTCAGTAGATAGCATTGGCTGCAAAGAGATGCTTTTATCCGTGGAGGCAGACAGTGCAACCCAAACTACGACCAACGCCAGCAGCAGCAGTCCGTCGGGAAAAACCCCGGGAAGGGCATCTCGCAGGAGGTCGGGGGTAGGATTAGCCCAGAAGTCGGGCCGGAATTGGCGCCTTCCAGCTTCGATTGGGATCCATAAAACCGCTGCAGCACAAGCCACGCCCAACACTGCGGCGATCATCTTGCGCGAAGGCAGGCGCCAAGGTTTCCAATTCGTGACTTCCCAAACCGCGTAGGGCACAAGACAGAGAATCGCGTAGTAATGCATCCCGACGGCGAGGAAAAACGTGACTCCGAAAAAGACTGTGCCGACTCGGCTGTTGTTCTTGTCATAGGCCCAAATCCACAACGCCAACGCCGCAAACATGAAATAAAGCGCATAAGACCTGGCCTCGTGACCGTAGTAGGGCAAGAATGAGCAGCACAAGACGGAAAGCGCGATCAGTCCGTGCAGAGCATCGGTGAGCCGCCGGGCGCAATCGAAGGTTAGAAGCAAACCAGCCGTCAAAGCCAAGGCGGACGGCAGACGTATGGAGAGATCAGTGTGGCCCAGGAGGTCGTCAAATGGCCGGACCAGCATGAAATAGATAGGCGGCAGGCCATCAGCACCTTGGGCGGAAGCCTTCCAAATCGCAGTCCAAGAGGGTAGCCGGGTGTTAAGAACGGTCAAGATCTCGTCGACCCAAAGCAGGCGATGAGAAGAGATGTACAGGCTTGTGGCAAGGTAGAAAGCGGCCAGCAATATCGCGGCGATGAAAGGCCAATTGCCCACCGGTGGCAGGGTATCGTCTATTTTGCGAAAGCCAGGAGGTTGCGACACTTCCTTCCCTAAGGTCTGCATATCCGTTCCCGGTCATTGACATTGGGCTGCCACATCGCTGAGGAACATGCTCGCTTGTTTTGGAACTCTTTTATTATCTTGAGCTTCGGGTCATGTCCCCGGGGCCGAGCTTCGCCGAGTGACCTTCCTCCGTGCTTGCTTGACCGATCTCCTGAGTCCGCCTGCGGCTCATTCTACCCTATCCACAGAGCTCTCCAAGCGAACGTCGCGGAGACGCCCCGGGCAGTCGATGCCGCTTAACGCTTCGCAGGTTGGCCTTCCCCGGTAGCATCGTGGGCTGATCGTTCGGCGCTATTTGGCGCCGCGATTTGACTCCGAACGTCCTCCGAGTTGTCTGTAATCGGCAGGTAGATCAACTGGTCCTCGACTACTGCCGCCAGTCGATAATTTTGGTTGAGGGCGGGAAGGAAGCCGGGTCCAAAGTTGCTCCACTTATACCAGGCTCGTGCACGCGCAGTCTGCGCGTTGGCCACAGACAACACGACGGCCCCGAAGGACCGGTTACGCAATCCTTCGAGGAGCGGTTCTCCGTAGTCCGGGATACGCTCTCGCAGCATCCGCAGCATCCAGGGATCGAGTACATAGGCGCGCTGCCCAGCCAGTACGGGAAGGACGGGATTTTCCGCCAGAATCGGTTTATGGGTGTCCGGGATCAAGGCGATCGCTCTTTCGAACCGATGCGGTTGGAACCTTCGGTCCCACACCATGAGTTTGTGCAACAACGGCACCGCTGCCAGCATGATGGCCAACGCGAAGGCGAAAACTCCAAACTGTTTCAGCCAAGGAGAGGCTCCCTTGGCCAGCCACGCGGCGAACACAATTATCGAAGCGATCTGTACATCCACCAAGTGGTTGGTGACCACACCAGGAGAGCCAAAGATTACGAACATAACTGCCATGGTCGTAATAAGGAACACTACGGGAAGGTTCTGCAGAAACTTTAAGGGTGGGGACCATAACTCGAGGATCAACGCAAACAGGGCCAGGAAACAAAACAGGAGCAGACCTCTGTCGGCGCGAGATGCTATCAGCCACATGTGAAGTGGGCCTAACATCATGAGGTTTCGGTTAGTACCACCAAAGACGCAAGCTTTGAACACTTCCAGAATGCGGCCTTGGCTGGCAAGTACCATCGCCCCGGCGGCCAGCAGGCAACCAACCCCGGTTTCAGCTGCCAGCTCTAAAGCCAATCGCCGCGGACCCTTGGCCAGCAACCAGATGACGGCGGCGGCAACGCCGAAGACCATGTTGAGTTTGGCCGACCAGGCGAGAGTAAACAGGATCGACGCCACCATGATATGCCTATGATTGAGCTTCGGACGGACAAGCACCGCCAAACCGCACACATTGAGAGCGCTCGCTAGTCCGTCTCCGTGCGGATTGGTCAGCGCCATTTGCGCCGAAGATGCGGCCAAGACCGCACCGGATGAGCAAGCAGCCAGCCATGGCTCCGTGCCGAGTCCTCGAAGTAAGAAAAAAACGCCCAGCAGGAGAAACAATACTGCTGTCGTGGATAGCAGATAGGCGCTCGCCAGCACAGGAAGACCAAGTTTGAGCAGCAGGGCATGCAAGACAAAGTACAGCGGGAAGTAGCGCGTGCCTCCGTATCCATCGGGGCCGAATAAGGGACGGTAAAACACCCCATCCCTCAAGTCGGCCGCCATCGCGATGATTACGCCTGACGGGTGCTCGACCCAGCTGTCGTTTCTCCAGCACACTGCCGCCCGAATCGCAGTGATGAGGAGGAGAAGCCCGATCGCCGAGTACAAGAAGAACTGAGGTCCCCGCAGAAATTTCGCAGTCGGCGGGGGAAGAGAACTCGGCTCTGCACGAGAATCGGATGGAGTAGACATTCAGGCGGTTTACGGGAGAGCGACGAACCTTATTCTAGCGGAAGACTCGGGCGCAACGAACGATCAGGAATCCGTCTGTCCCGTTGCCTGTTTCAGAACCGCCTCCACCTGTGCGGCGACGTTTTCCCATGTGTGACCTTGTGCAAAAGCGGAAAGCGTTTCGGTGTTCCACCTCTGCTGGAGGGCTTGCGATAACCCTTCTTGAATCGCTTCCGGCGTTGGATCGACAACGATTCCAAACTCGGGATTGGCCAGAAGGCGGCGGACCTCCCCCACTCCAGTCGCAACCACTGGAGTGCCGCATGCGAGAGACTCCAGAATTACGTTGGGCCACCCCTCATTGCGACTGGCGAGACAGCTAACGTCTGCAGCGCTGTAGTAGGTCTTGAGCTGCTCATTGGGCACCGGGCCAACGAACTGACAGATGTCAGCACAATTTAACTGCAGCGCCAGTTTCTGAAGACTTGCTAATTCCGCTCCAGCTCCGACAAACAATACTTTGCAGCGTGCAAAGCTCTTCTTCAGAAGTGCGGCGGCACGCACAAGCAGGTCCGGCCCTTTCACATGCTTAAGCGCAGCGACAGAAACGATGATTCGGTCCCCCACAGCCAATCCGAGCTTATCTCTAGCTACCAGCTGGTTCTCTGGGAAAAAACGTCCACTGTCAACCCCGTTTCCAATCGTTTGAGTGCGTCGCAGGCTTGGCTCAAGATTGAGCATAATCGCGGCCAACGAATCGGATACTGCGATTACGTGTGCTGCGTGCCGAAGCGTCCACCGGATTTGGGGACGGATGGTCGGGAAGCTCTGAAAGGTGTGGATGTCCGTGCCCCGGGCCGATACGACGACTGGAATGCCGAGTGATCTTCCAATCAGCACAGCCGCCAGCCCGTCCGGGAACGCATAGTGGGCATCGATGCAGTCGAAGCGGTGTTTCGCATGAAGGCGCTTTACATAGCCAAGGCATCCCGCGTACATCAGAAGGCCGTGTAAAGGCATGGAGACTTTCGGCGCCAGCAGATAGCGCGGATGATGAACCTGCAGATTTCCGACTTCCTCGGTTTGGGGAATGGAGGCCACAGACCCGCGAGCCGTCCCCTTAAGAAAGGTTGGAACGCAGGGGATCGGAGCGATGACCTCCACCGCGTTCCCTTCACGCCGGGCAAGATGCGCCGTTCTTTGGAAGATGAAGATCCCAAAATCAGGGTTCCTTCCATTCGGGAACAAGCTGGTGAACGTCAGGATCCGCATCGGTTTCCAAGACTAAAGATCAAGGCTGTGTGTCGGCAACCTACAGAGATACATTAGCGTGATTATCGATTCTTCGCTGCGCCCAAAGAGCAAAGTTCCATCGGCTTCGTTTTGTGCGACGAGTGGCAGAAGTGGCTGGTAGTATGAACGATTCGGAAAGTGGGTGTCCGCAGCGTCGCGTCTCAGTGGGGCAGCGGTCGAGAGAAAGGTGTCGCAGATGCGAATTCTGGTTACCGGAGGCGCTGGTTTTATCGGCTCGCACCTGAGCGAACGCCTCTTGCGCGACGGACACACCCTCGCCATTGTTGACGATCTGAACGATTTCTACTCGCCAGGAGGTCAAGCGAGCCAATCTGGAGGCGGTCCAGCGCGCCGGTCCTGCGACTTTCCACCAAGTGGACATCTGCGACCAGGAGAAGATGCTTACTGTCGGCCGCGAACAGAAGCCCGATGCGATTGTTCATCTGGCTGCACGGGCGGGCGTGCGGCCTTCTCTCGAGAATCCTCTCTTATACCAGCATGTCAACGTTCGCGGGACGATGGTGCTGCTGGAGATGGCCCGGCAGATTGGCGTGCCCAAATTCGTCTTTGCCTCTTCGAGCTCCATCTACGGCATCGCCAATCGCGTGCCATTTACCGAAGACGACGCCCTCAATCTCCCCATCTCTCCCTATGCCGCCACCAAGCTCGCAGGCGAGAAAATTTGCTTCACCTATGCCCATCTCTACAACATCCGCACGGTTTGCCTGCGCTTTTTCACGGTTTACGGACCGCGGCAACGGCCCGACCTTGCCATTCACAAGTTCACTCGGCTGATTACAGAGGGTAAACCGATTCCAGTCTTTGGCGATGGTTCGAGCGGACGCGATTACACCTTCTACACCGATACGATCGACGGTATTGTGGCCGCCCTCCATCATGATTGCCAATACGACGTATTCAATCTCGGCAACTCCCATCCGGTCGATCTCAATACGTTGATTCGCACGCTCGAGGCAAGCCTGGGAAGGGAAGCCATCATTCAACGTTTTCCAGAACAGCCCGGTGATGTGCCGATTACCTGCGCTGATATCTCAAAGGCCCAGCTAATGCTGGGTTACACGCCGCAGGTGCCGTTCGGGGAAGGCATTGATACATTTGTGGACTGGTTCGCGAAGCGTGACCGTTAGAATCTGGCGAGCAGGACAATCACCGGCGTTAGCAGGGGCTACCTGATCAGAAAGCGGAACCGGCCCGTTCAGGAACGAAAAAGTCTTGGATCGCAGCTGACGTTCAGCTCGGTCACGTAAACGAAACGGATCACCCTTCGAGGGTCAACGATGAAGGCGCGCTAAGCGACGCCTTCGCTCTCATCGAGGGATGCGAGCTGTCCACCAAGATCGCGCTTAGGTCGGACATCATCGGCAGCCCGAGATGGCGGAGATCTTCATCCTGTTCGCGCCAGGCAAGATGTGCCAGCTCGGATTCGACACTGCATGCCAGGAGTGGGGTGTTGCGCCTCCAGAACTCCGGCTGCAACGTGCCGAAGTCGACGATCTCGGGCAGCGAGAGAGGTGTAAAGTTCTTTGGCCAAAAGAAATATAGCTTCCATTTACCGCGAAATCCTGATTACTAATGGTCTTGAACGCACGGACCGGATCGGCGCCGATGTTGGCCACGAGTGCCGCTTGACCTTGAGCGAGCCGAAAGCGTTTCCCGGCACTCATCGTCCCAGCATTCGTAAAGCCAAAAGGATGCTGCGCTTTGTAGGACCTTAGGTTCTCTCCTCTGATGAGATTACGCAAGGTCGTAGCGATCAAGGTTCATCACCTTGTTCCACGCAGCCACGAAGTCCTTCACGAACGCCTCCTTTGAGTCGTCACAGGCATAGACTTCCGCGAGCGCGCGAAGCTGGGAGTGCGAACCGAAGAGGAGATCGACGCGCGTGCCGGTCCACTTGATTCCGCCCGTCGCCCGATCGCGCCCCTCATACACACCTTCGGATGTAGAGGAGGGCCGCCACTCCGTATTCATGTCGAGCAGGTTAACGAAGAAATCATTCGTCAGCGTCTCGGGTCGCTTGGTGAAGACACCGTGCTTGGCCTGCCCGACGTTAGCATTCAGGACACGCATGCCGCCGATAAGCACCGTCATCTCGGGGGCAGTCAACTTCAGCAACTGCGCCCGATCCACCAGTAGTTCCTCTGGCGATGTTCCGTTCTGCGTCCGGAGATAGTTGCGGAACCCGTCTGCTTTTGGCTCCATTACAGCGAATGAGTGCACATCGGTTTGCTCCTGCGAAGCATCCGTGCGCCCCGGCGAGAAGGGAACCTTCACGTCGTGCCCGGCCTTTTTCGCAGCTTCCTCGACGGCTGCGCAGCCGCCCAGAACGATCAGGTCAGCCAGCGAGACCTTCTTCCCGCCGGACTGTCGAGCTGTTGAAGTCCTTTTGGATCGCCTCCAGCTTCTGCAGGACCTTCGCCAGTTCGGCCGGCTGGTTCACTTCCCAATCCTTTTGTGGCGCGAGGCGAATGCGCGCCCCGTTCGCCCCACCGCGCTTGTCGGAGCCGCGGAACGACGACGCCGATGCCCAGGCAGTCGTGACCAGTTGAGAGATCGACAGTCCGGACGCGAGGATCTTCGCCTTCAGAGCGCCAATGTCCTGCTCCCCGATCAATTCATGATCCACGGCGGGAACAGGGTCTTGCCACAGCTGGGGCTCCTTCGGAACGAGCGGGCCCAAGTACCGCGAGATCGGCCCCATGTCGCGGTGCGTCAGCTTGAACCACGCCCGCGCAAACGCGTCTGCGAGCTGATCCGGATGCTCGTAGAAGCGCCGTGAAATCTTTTCGTAAGCCGGGTCGAGCCGCAAAGCGAGATCAGTGGTCAGCATGGACGGCGCGTGACGCTTTGACGGATCGTGCGCATCCGGCACGGTACCGGTGCCAGCGCCATTCTTCGGTCTCCACTGATGCGCACCGGCCGGACTCTTGGTCAGTTCCCATTCGTAGCCGAACAAGTTCGCGAAGAAGTTGGTGCTCCACTTCGTGGGCGTCGTGGTCCAAATGACTTCCAGGCCGCTGCCAATCGCGGAGCCGCCGTTGCCGCTGCCGTAGGTGTTCTTCCAACCCATGCCTTGCTGCTCGATAGGGGCGCCCTCTGGCTCGGGGCCGACGTACTTGCTCGGATCAGCAGCGCCGTGGGTTTTGCCGAAGGTGTGGCCGCCGGCAATCAGCGCAACCGTCTCCTCGTCATTCATCGCCATGCGGGCGAAGGTTTCACGGATGTCCACCGCTGCGGCAAGGGGATCCGGCTTTCCATTGGGTCCTTCCGGGTTAACGTAAATCAGGCCCATTTGAACAGCGGCCAGGGGGTTCGCGAGATCGCGATCGCCGCTGTAGCGCTCGTCCGCCAGCCATTTGCCCTCGGGGCCCCAGTAAATGTCCTCCCCGGGCTCCCAGACGTCCTCGCGCCCGCCGCCGAAACCGAAGGTCTTGAACCCCATTGACTCCAAGGCCACGTTACCGGCGAGAACCATGAGGTCCGCCCAGGAAATTTTCCGGCCGTACTTCTGCTTGATCGGCCAGAGCAGCCGGCGCGCCTTGTCGAGGTTCACATTGTCTGGCCAGCTGTTGAGGGGCGCGAAGCGTTGTTCGCCGGAGCCTGCCCCGCCGCGGCCGTCGCCGATGCGGTAGGTGCCGGCGCTGTGCCACGCCATACGAATGAAAAGGGGGCCATAGTGGCCAAAGTCGGCCGGCCACCAATCCTGCGAGTCCGTCATCAGGGCATGCAGGTCCTTGATCACGGCGTCCAGGTCGAGGCTCTTGAACTCTTCAGCGTAATTGAACTCCTTGTCCATCGGATCGGACAGGGAGGAGTGCTGGTGCAGGATCTTCAGGTTCAGCTGATTCGGCCACCAGTCCGCATTGGTCGCGGCCCCAGTCGTCGTGTGTCTGCGAGCGTCGCCCGAAACCGGGCACTTTGTTTCGTTTGACAAGGTTCTCTCCTTCGTAATCTGCGAAATGCCTTTTGGCAAAGACCCCCGCACCTATGATATGGCGGCGCGCATCCTGAAAGAGGAAATCGAGCACGAGGCTTGTTCTCCTCCGATAGTTGGTGGCAAGAAAGTCGGTGAGATCTGCGTCGCCGAACGGACGACGGCAACAAAACGATGCCGCCCCAAAAAACTGCTAATAATTACTACCTGATAAAAGTTACTAAACTGTCCGGCTGCTGTCAAGCGAGCGAGCGGATTGCGAAGACTGCGCCCTCTGTGTGCGGCGGCGGGGTGGTGCCATGTCAACAACGGCGGCTAAGTACTACTAATGGTAGTAGTTACCCCAACGGCGTAGCCTGAAAATTCGCAAGCTCACTGACACGTTGTACTTGCAGACGTTCCGCCATCCTTTTGGGAGCTTAAATGCGCACTCAGTTCACACTTCCACGCCTGCTAGGATTCGCGTTCTTCATTTCTCTTAGCGTTCTATCACTTCCGTTTACCCTGCGGGGCCAGAATGCGACCGGCTCGCTTCTTGGCGAAGTACAGGACGCCAGCGGAGCAAGAGTTAAGTCTGCCAACGTCACAGCGACTGACAATGGTTCTGGCGTTGCCCGGCAGGCGACCACGAGTAGCCGGGGAGAATTTCGCTTCCCAGACCTGATGCCTGGAAGTTACCACGTAGTCGTAAATGCCAAAGGGTTCGCCGACGCCAGTGCCGATATTACGGTGCAGGTGAGTACTGTGCGGGACGTACTGGTGACCTTGCGGCCCGCAGCGGTTCAGGAAACCGTGAACGTGAAGGGCCAGCCTTCCTCCATTACCAGCCAGGAACTCGACACCACCAACGCCGTAAATGGGGGCGTAGTCACCGAGAAGGACCTGCAGGATATTCCCCTGGCGGCGCGAAGCTTCGCCAACATCGCGTACATGGTAGCGGGAACGGAGCCGGTCGAGCCGTCCGATCCCACCAAGGCGCGGATCACAGCCGTTTCCACGGGCGGCAGCTCCGGTCTGAACAATCAACTCACCGTGGACGGCGCCGACAACTCGGACGACTACATCGGCGGCTTCCTGCAGAATTTCTCTCCCGATGTCATCCGCGAGTTTGCGGTCCAGACGTCGCAGTCCAATGCCGATGTCGGCCGCACCACAGCCGCGGCCGTGGTCATCAGCACGAGGAGCGGGACCAACAACTGGCATGGCGACTTCGCGGTGTTTGAGCGCGCTGCTGCGCTGAATGCCCGCTTTCCCATCGAGAATCCCTCTCCCGAGCCCAAGCAGCCGTTCTCCCGCCAGAATTATGTCGGTACCATTGGCGGGCCGATCGTGAAGGACAAACTCTGGATATTCACCGGATTTGAGATGGTGAACGAGCACGCCAGCGTCAACTATAGCCCTGACAGCTTGACGCAGTTCAACGCGCTTTCCCAGCTGGCGCAAGAGGGATTGATTCCTAACACGACGTTTATCGGCGTGCCTCCGTACGTCCGCGTGCCCTATCAGTCTTACTTGGGCATGATGCGTTTCGACTGGGCGCAATCCCAGCGGTCGCAGTGGTTCGTGCGTTACGCCCTCGACAATTCCACCACCAACAACGCCCTTGTCCAGCAAGCTACCCTGCCCTCCACCGGTGCGACAACGCATTCCAATTATCAAAACGGTGTTATCAGCAACACCTTTACCTTCACTCCGTCGTGGGTGGGAAATTTCACCTTCGGCACCAGCTACCTTCACGGCACCGCAGCACGGAACGGTTACCTTGGGTTTGCGCTGGCGTTTCCGTTCAGCTCTACCTCAAAGACCATCTCGGGCTTCGAGACCTACGGCGACAATCAGTTCGTCACTCCTATTACAGCGTTTCCCGTGATCCGCAATCAGGAGAAATACCAGTTTCGATACGATGTTAGCGGCACCGTCGGCAGGCATGCGCCAAAGTTTGGTGTTGATTTCATTCACGAGCCGGCGTTGAGCGGCTCCTTTCCGGGGCAGGCAGAAACCACCTACATCCTCACGGAGAACCCGACGTTCTATCTCACCAACCCCGATCAACTCACCGCGGAGCTGAACTGCCTGCCTCCGTTCGACGGCACGAACTGCCAGACCACGTCCACGCCGGCTGGGTACGGTGGGTTTTCGCAAAATGTTCAGCGGTTGGGACTCTACGCCATGGACTCATGGCGAGTAACACCGGAGCTGACGATCAACTACGGGCTGCGCTGGGACACTACCTTTGGCTTGTTCCAGGCGTCGGGCGTAAGTCAATTGCTCAATCCCGGGGTGCAAACCATACGAGGGCTGCAACTGCCCTTGCCCACGGGAGTGCCTCAGGACTACCGCAAGGCATTCGCACCCCGCCTGGGCATCGCCTATTCTCCCGACCGGATCGAAGACTTGGTCATTCGCGCCGGCATCGGACTTTACTACAACGATCTGGCCCAGAATGGCTGGGCGACTGCCTTCCAAGCGGTGAATACTCCGGCCGCATTTCAACCCTGCAACCAGCCTGGCGATCCCGGCTGCCTGCCGGGCGCAGTCGACGGCGGAGCAGGTGTGGTGATCGATCCCCACTACCATACCCCCTATGCTTTGCATGTGAGTGGCGGGGTTCAGTATCAATTCAAACGCAATTGGATCATGAGCGCAGATTATGTTCTCGAACAGGGCAGGCATGGCTACCAGAGGTATGAATACACGGCAGGCTACACGTTGTTTTCGCCGCTGTTCCCATCCGACCCCGACAGCCAGATGGCCAACGTGCCGAATTTGTCCGTCTTCAAGTCGGACAACAGATCCAGTTACAACGCGATGATGCTGCACCTACAGGGGAACATTACCCACAGGGTCAACTTGACTGCCAACTACGTGTTATCCAGTGCCAAGGTTTACGGTTGCGTGCTGGGAGAGCTCTGGGACTACGTAAACGGCGTCTGCAACCCGCTAAACCCCTTTGGCCCGGGCAACTACGGGCCCTCGGGCGAAGATGTCATCAGCCGCTTCACCCTGGCTGGGATCGTTTACATTCCCGGCGGCTTTCAGGTGTCGACCCTGATTCAGGCGGAAAGCGCGCGCCCAATTACGCTCACCACCCCGGTGGATGTTAACGGGTTGGGCGATCCCACGAACGACCGCGCCGTGATCAACGGTGTCCAGACAACGATGGACCAGTTCCGTGGAACGCCTTACATTCAGGTGGACCTGCGTGTCACGCGACCTTTCAAAGTCAAAGAAAACTGGCAGATCATGCCGTTTGTTGAGTTCTTCAATTTGTTCAACCGCAACAATCCCGGCGCCAACTATGTCACCGATATCTCAGCCCTGCCGACGCCGGTCAACGATCTGTACAACGCAACAGCTTTGTGCCCGACGCCAGCATGCAGCGTGCCGATAAAGAACCCGAATCAGTTGCTGGCCCCAGCGGGCGCGCTCGGTGATTTCTTCGGGCCAGGAACAACCGTAGGCATACCGTTCGCCGCGCAGCTTGGGGTGCGAGTGACGTTCTAGCCCGTGTTGTCTATCAATGGTCTTGATTTCCAGCGAGGGCGGCAGCCTGCGCCTCGGCCCGTTGCCGATCTGCCGGCCGTCCTTCCTGTTGGTAGAGTTTCGCCAAACGAGACCAGGCATCGGCTGCTGCCGGGTCGAGCTGGACCGCCTCTTCCTCGAACGAAGTTGCCTGTTCGAGGTCGCCCAGAGATCTCCAGGCGGCGGCTCGTCCCTGCGCGACGTCGAATCTGAAGCTGCGCCCTTCGGTTTCGGCCAGCAGCCAAGGAGGAGCGCTACGCACTGCCTCATCAAGTGCTTGCAAGGCTGCCTTTGGTTGTCCATTCACAAAATAGAGTCGCGCGAGCTTAACCAGTGCGCGCGATTTCATCGATGGGTCTGACGACAGCCCGATTGTCTGTTGCAGTGCGTGCATAGCTTCCGTGGTGCGCCCATCTCGTTGGTAAAGGTCGGCTAGCGAAAACCAGACAATAGCTTCTCGGGGCGCAACAGCAAGAGCTGCGTCCCATTCCTTTTCGGCCTCGGAACGGCGCTCCATGGCATAGAAAAGGCGGCCCCGAAGCCATCGCGCGGTTGCGCTGTCGAGAAAAATCGAGAGTGCGTTGTTGACTGCCGTCAGCGCCTCCGAGTTACGCCCAAGAGCGGCGAGAATATTTGCTGAGTTGTTCCATTGGTTGAATGAGCCAGAGGAGACGGGTAGCCGGTCGGCGGGTAGAGGCGCCGTTGCGCAATTTACTTCCAAGCGCTTTATCAGATCTTCTGTTTCCGGCTTTCGGCGCACGAGGACCGCGGACACTTCGTCCAGATAGACTAGCCGCCAGTCGCGGCTGTTGCACAGTTCGTTCATCCGCGCGAACGGAATTTCATAGCCGAGCGGAAAGAGGATGGTGTTGATGTCGTAGCGGTCAGCTTCCTGTTTCCATAACGCGGAATCAAGGGACGTCTCCAGCAATTGACTTCCATGCTGGAGGACCTTTGGGCCGAAGGGAATGGCGCGGCCGTCGACGTAGTCGCGACGCTTGGGGCCCAGTTTCCATGCTAAATACCCACCTTCATCATAGCTGTTGAAGATTTGTCCCGGAAGATTCTCGCGTTCGATGAATTCGGCCGCGCGTTGCGGGAACCACCAGGTTAGTCCAGGGCCAAATGCCGAAAGGCTATTCAGCACAAGATACTGATGGTTCGTTACCAAGTCGGTGGAGCGCACCAGCGCCAGCCCGGCTAACATCACAACAGCGGTTGCGGCAAGCAGAGCGCGCATTCGCGGGTTGGGTATCCGCGAGCGAATCCAGGCCATTACTGAAAGCAGAACTGACCCTGCTACGACCACCACGACACAAGTAGTTAGTGCTACGAGTCGAACGTGCCGCGTGGTCTCATACACCGCTCCCAGCATCAGGATGGCTGCCGCCGGCCGGCGTTGGAGAATTGCAGCTACCGTAGCGAACACGACAATCAACAGCAACAGGTTGAAAGCATTGTTTGTGCTCCGGAGCGAAAGAGCGCTCAGAGGATTGGCCCAGCCCCACCGCGGACTCGCCCATTCTGCGATGAAATGCGAGTGCAGCTCCATAGCGTGCTCTTGCCGAAGCAGCGCCTGATAGAGCCCCCATCCCCAAGGATTCACTAAGGTAGCACCAGCCGTGACAGCGAACCATGGCAATGCGTGTTTGAGTCTCTGCAACGCCTCACGCCGGCGTTTCTCGGAAGAAGGCAGCTCCAACAGTTCGACGCCCACGAAGGCAGCGATTAGTGCCAGGCCGGCCACGAAGCCCAAGTGAAGATTAACCCACGCAATCATAAGCAAGGGCAACAACCACAGAGGAGCACGACTGGTCTGATAGTTCTGCCAAAGAAGAGACAGGTAAGCTGCGAAAAGAACAACCGTAAACATCTCGGCGCGCGGCGTGGTGCGATAGGCTATGAGAGGTATCCCGACGATCGCAATTCCAGCGCTGACGACGGAACCGCGGCGGAGAAGCAATGCCACTGAGCCAACGCACGCTGCCGCACCGATCCACGAAATTAGTGCGAAGCCCCCGAGCAGGTAAACGGCATAGAAGATAAGCCCTGAACCCACGGGATAGACCCAAGGTTCCCCGTCTGCCGTATAAGAAAAAACGTCGGTCGAAAAAACATGATGATGCTGCGCCACCCAACGTCCAGTCGCCAGTTGCCAGCCAAGATCAGGATCGGAGACTGTCCGTAGGCCTGCCAAAAACGCATAGATCAGGGCAATAGTGCCTAGCATCAGGAACAAGCGCCGCCCGAGCCTGGAAGTCTCGGTTGTCAGGGAGTTCGACGTAGCCAGATCGGCTGAGAGTATTGGTGGATTAAGCGAAGTCAAAATCCGTGCGCCGTCCATTTCCTGTCTTACCCGGGATCACCTTTTTGACCTCGACAACGGCACCATATTACACGTGTCTCGCCCCTTGGCGACACAGGGAACTGTCGAGCACAAGAAAGCCGGCCCGCTTAGGCCGGCCTCATCATCACAATGAACCGCGTTACTTCTTAAGGGTCCCAACATAGGACGCACGCTGGTCGCAGTCGCTCCGCTGTTAACTAACGTCAAACATCCATCCTTAGCTGGTACCCGTCCATCTTGCCGCGCAACTGTTTCTTAACTAGTTACTCCCCCTCTCCCTTCCCGGTTCTTTAGAATCATTCGATTACGAAACTTTTCCCGGTAACTTATTGATCCCAAATGGCTTACAGCTAAGTGCTTTTGCTGCAATACTTACGGGCGACATCTCGCCCTCCGAAACATACTCCCGGGGAAGACGACCCCAGGGTGTGTTAGTCAACTGGTAATCGCTCAGCGCCGTGTTTTCTGCCACGCCCCCTGGCAACTAAACTGTCAAAGAACTATTTGCCGCGCCCTGAGGCGGGTGAGGACCCATGTCTCCGGTGATCGCAGACAGCGGCCACAAGCTCCAAAATAGCGCGGGGCTGCGCTTTGTCAAGATTACGAAGGTACAGGGTGGGTAACTGTACTTTCGTAACTTCCAGCGGGCACGGTAACCGGCAGGATGATAGAAAAAGCCGGCCCATTTCGGGTCGGCTTTCTAACACGATGAGCGGCGTTACTTCTTGAGTGTTCCAACGTAGGTCGCAATGGCCGCAGCCTGATCGGCTGTCAACCCAGACACCGCCTTGCCATGAGGGGATTTCTTACCTTCCGCTCCTTTGGTGAGCAGGTCGGTGATCTGCTGTTGAGTCAGTGCGGTTTTCTGCAACGAGGGGCCTACTTTTCCTTCGCCCGCCGCGCCATGGCACGCCGCGCACTTTGTTTTGTAAAGGGCAGCTCCATCCTGTGCCCAAGCCAGGCTCGACGCCAGGGTGAATGCTGCCATGATCATTAAAGAACGCTTCATGAATGAAAATCTCCTTTGCCGATTTTAGAATTACAAGAGCGGAAGACCAGCCCCCAGTTGTTTCCACCAACTGCGCTACCACGGCTCATGTGAGAACAGGAAACCGTTCTTGACAACGAGCCCTATTGTAAAGTGAAAGCAGTGCTCCTTCCGATGGGGGTTGTCACACAAGCGACGTGCAGCCGTCACATGGGTTCGGGTTGCCGCCCCTGTCCCGGCGGCAGGGAAGGGCCGCCGCTCGCCGCGCGCTCCGGAGTACAATCCTCAGCGCGTCGTGTCATTCGGCCGGCACACCCTGCAGAAGAGAGGCATTATGAAATTTCTCGTGCTGTGGCATTTCGATGTAACCCGGTTGACCCCGGAGGTGGTTCGCGCCATCGCGGAACAACCCAAATACGGCGAGAAGCTCGAAGCCGACGGCAAGCTGGAGTGCCGCTATCACGTGGTCGGCAGCCACGGCGGAGCCTGGATCTACAAGGTCAACTCGAATGAGGAACTGGATCGCTTGCTGGCTATTTCCCCGGTGTACAACTTCGCCACCTACCAGGTACTGCCGCTGGCCGAGATGACCGATCCCTTCACCGTCGCCGGGAAGAGCAAGTAGCAGATCCTGATGTCCGCGCCGAGGCGTGGAGAGTCAACGCAGCCCACTATTGCTGTCAAGCCTTGCGCTTTCGCTTGGCGGTTTGGCGCCACGGACCGCTGGCCCGCGCTCTCTTCGCCAGTCGTGCCTCGACCACCGACAGCCGCGCTTCCAGGGAATTCAACGCATCCAGCATCGCGTTGATGAAGTCCGCTGTGATCAAGTCGCCCGGCTTGAGATGCTCAAACTTCTTCGCCATATTTACCAAACTCCACAGCCAAAAACATCCGCCCTGGCTAAGCCAGGGCGGGCGTCATCGGAAATCGGAATTCGCCGTCTTACACCGTCACCGGTGAAGGCTGCTTGACGGGCACCGGCGTCAGCCAATTGAAGCGGTCTTCGGCAGTGCCATTCACGATCCCATAAAACTCCTTGCGGATGGCCTTCGTGATCGGGCCGGCGATCCCGCGGCCCACGGTGATCTTGTCCACTGAGCGGATGGGGGTGATCTCAGCCGCGGTGCCGCTGAAGAACAGCTCATCGCATATGTACAGCATCTCGCGAGGAATAATCTGCTCGACGACCGGTATGCCGAGCTCGTGGGCAATGTGCATGACCGAATTTCGAGTGATGCCAGGCAGAACGCTGTTGCCCAGGGGCGGGGTGTAGATGCGATCCTTGTGTACCACAAACACGTTCTCACCGGAGCCTTCGCTGACGTAGCCGTTGACGTCGAGTGCAATGCCCTCGGCGTAGCCGTTCACGATGGCTTCCATCTTGATGAGCTGCGAGTTCATATAGTTGGCGCCGGCTTTGGCCATCGTCGGCATGGTATTGGGAGCCAGGCGGTTCCAGGACGAAATACAGACTTCCACGCCGTCGTCGCAATCCGCAGCGCCGAGGTACTTGCCCCACTCGTAGTTGGCGATGTAAACCTCGGTCGGCGAATTGAACGGGTTCACGCCAACCTGGCCGTAGCCGCGCAGAACAATCGGCCGAACGTAGCACGGCGAGACCTTATTGGCCGCGACCAATTCCACCGCTCCCTGGCATAGCTCGTCGAGGGAATAATCCAGATCGATGCGGTAGATCTTGCAGGACTGGACCAGACGCAGCATGTGGTCGGCCAGCCGGAAGATGCCGGGGCCCTTCGCGGTGTGATAGCAACGGATCCCTTCGAACACCGATGAGCCGTAGTTGACCACGTGGGACATCACGTGGATCTTTGCCTCATCCCAGGGAATCAATTGCCCGTTGTGCCAAACGTGGTCAGTCGGTTTGATTGCCATCGGCATACTGGCGCTCCTTCGAAATCGGAGTGATACAAGTTGTGAGGCTGTTATGCCCGAAGTGCTCAATAGAAGAGATGCTCACTGCGAAGCAAACGCTGCGGCGATCGATGATGTTGGGCATCAGGGAATCGGCTTAACTCGGCATTATAACCGAAGCTCACTCACCGGAAGTCAAGGGTTTTGTTGCCGACTCGCAGATTGTGACCGGCTGCACCATAATGGATGCAATCGGTGCGCGAAGGGGCGGGGGTCCTTTTGGCCGTATCAAATTGCTGAGGCAAGGCGTGGTTAACGCAACGCCAGCAGCCGGTGCACCACCCGGGCGCTGGAGGAGGAGCGCTGGTTCCGTCGCTCCGTAACGAGGAGTCGCCAGATTCATGAATTGTCATACCTTCCGTTGGCCTGGGATCACGATTCTCCTCTCGGTTTCATCGCTGCAGGGGATTGCTAGGGCCCAGGAGCAGCCCACGTTCCGTACCCAGTCGAATGTCGTAATTGTGCCTGCTTTAGTCCGCACTAAAGTAGGCGAAGTCGTCTATGGTCTGCAGGCGAAGGACTTCGTCATCGAGGACGACGGTGCACCTCAGGCCGTCCAGCTCGACGAGACCGCGGAGTCCGAACCAGTCTCGCTGGTAGTGGCTATTCAGTGCGGGCGGCGAGCTGACTACGAGCTTCCCCGGATGCAGGGCCTGGGCTCCATGCTGCGGCCGCTGATGGCGCAACCGGGGAGCAAGGTAGCCCTGGTCACCTTCGATAGCCAGGTGCACCCGATGGAAGATTTCACCGGCGATCAGAATGTTGTCGAGCGCGACCTGCGAACTTTGCAGCCCGGAGATGGTGGCGCTGCGATTCTGGATGCAGTGAACTATTCCGTAAAGTTGCTCGACGGAGTCCCGAAGAACCGCAGGCACGTGCTGCTGCTGATCAGCGAGACTCGCGATCACGGCAGCCATTCCGCCACCATCGATGACGTTATCAGGGCGATCGGCAATAGCAATGCGGTCGTGTATACGCTGGCGTTTTCGCCGTCAAAGTCGAACGTGCTCGACACCTTGCGTGGAGCGAATAATCCTGACTTCCATCCCGAACAGACCGAGGTCCACGAGGGGCCGGACCTGCTGGCGCCCCTTCTGCTGGCAGCCCAGGCCATGCGCAAAAATACCGCCAAAGCGATCGCCTCTCTGAGTGGCGGCGAGTACCAGATGTTCGATTCGCGCCGCGGGTTTGACGCGCGCATGAACGATTTCTCCAATCACCTGCACAGCCGGTATCTGCTGAGCTTTCAGCCGGCGCACCCCCATCCCGGACTACACCGACTCAGCGTCCGTCTCAAGGAACCCCGCGATGCGACTGTTCTGGCGCGCAGCAGTTATTGGGCAACGCAGTCACAGCCTTAAAAACCCGCGCTTTAACCGACGAATCGGATGGCAGCACGTCAAATGTCCACTGAATCGGGTGCACTTGTTGTCCCCGGTGCCTAGAAACCGTTGCTGGCGTTTGCGCATCAGATACTGGAGGAGGAGTGCCCCTGCTCTGCTGATGACCCACTGGAAGACATTTGCGATAGGCTGTAGTCTGGCGCTGGCAGTGTTATTGTTCGCGCAGCACAAATCTGCGATGTCTAATCCCAACCTCTATCGCGCGGTCATTGATCTGACGCACAACCTGAACGGCCACTCCCCTAACTGGGAAGGCACTGTGAAGTCGCCCTTCGATGCGACGGAACTCGGGAATATTGACCGCGACGGATATTATTCGCGCATCTTCACCACTCAGGAGCATTACGGGACCCACCTCGACGCGCCCGCCCATTTCGCCAAGGGCATGTGGACGGTGGACCAGATTCCAGTGGAGCGACTGGTGCGGCCACTGGTAGTGCTCGACCTTCGGGCGAAGGCGAAAAACGATCCTGACTACGAAGTCAGCGTCCAGGACGTGGCTGATTGGGAGAGTGCGCACGGGCCGGTTCCCAACGGCGCTGTGGTCATGGCCTACACCGGCTGGGACCTTCGCTGGAACTCACAGAAGGAATTTCAAAACCTGGGCAGCGACGACCTCGCTCATTATCCAGGTTACTCCCTCGAGACCGCGAAATTCCTGGTGAGGACGCGGGACGTGGTGGGGCTTGGCATTGACACCATGAGCGTGGACGTCGGCGCAACGACCACCTATCCCGTCCACCTGTTCACGTCCAAAGAAAGCGTGTACCACTTGGAGAACGTAGCGAACCTCGGGCTCGTACCTCCCTCCGGAGCGACGGTTGTTGTAGCTCCCATCAAGCTGGAACATGGTTCCGGCGGCCCGGCACGGGTGCTGGCGCTCGTGAGATAGCCGCGCCCACCGGCCTACCTTACATGCGCCCTATACAGCAGGTAACTGAAGCTCTCACGAAGGGCGGCCATCCAGCGTCCGAATGCGGTCTTGGGTACCGAGCCTGGACGGGGCGAAACGTACACATGTACTCCTTCCCGCTCCATCATGTTTCTGGCACGGTACAGGTGATAGGCGTCGCTCACCAGTAAGGCCCTATGCATGCCATTGGCGCGCAGGATGGTCGCCACCCGATGCGTGGACTCGTCGGTATTGTCGCCCTGGGTCTCGGCGATCAGGTTGACGTCCGGCACGCCCCGAGATTCCAGATAATCGCGGCCCACCTGACCTTCGCTGTAGCGCGGGTCTTTGCCTGCGCCGCCGGTGGTGATGATGACCGGCGCCAATCCGCGCTCGAAAAGTTCGTACGCGTGGTCCAGGCGCGCGCGATACACGGGCGAAGGATGGCCGACATACTCAGCCGCGCCGAAGACCACAATGGCGTCGGCGGCACGCGGTTCATCCACGTTTGCTTCATCCATGATCCGGGCGCTGGTGTAGAGTAGAAGGCCCACCGCGACCACTGCCGCGAGGATGACGATCCATACTTTAAGAGGCAATTTGGACTTGTCGACCGGCGTGACGACTACTCCCGGCCGAGCAGTTCAACCAGCTGCTCTTCGGGAATGGCGCCGTGACGCAGCACGCGCCAGCCGCCGTCCTCGCTCGTCAGATCGACGATGGTGGAAGGCATATCGCGAGGCGACTGGCCGCCATCCACGATGACCGACAGGCAGTCACCCAGTTGATCCCGCACTTGCAGGGCAGACGTGCATTCCGACTCGCCATGCAGGTTGGCCGAGGTTGCTGTGATGGGCAGACCAGCGGCACGGATAATGGCCAGCGGAATTTCCGACGCGGGCACACGCAGGGCGACGTTACCGGTATTGGCGGTGACTTTCAGCGGCAGCTTGGGATCGGCCTTAACGATAATGGTCAGTGGCCCTGGCCAGAAACGCCGCGCCAGCAGATAGAAGATTTCCGGCACCGGCCATGCCAGGTCCGCGGCCTGGTCCACCGACTCGATCAGCAGTGACAGTGGCTTGTGCCGCGAGCGGTTCTTGATCTCGTAAATGCGGTCCACCGCATGCAGGTTGAAGGGATCGGCAGCCAATCCATAGAACGTGTCCGTCGGCATGCCCAGCACCTGACCAGCGCGGATCTTCTCCGCCACGTAGGTGACCAGGGAGGCTTCCGGCTGCTGGCTGTCAATTTTTACGATTTCGGGGCGCACCCATACCTCTTCTTCCGGATAATGAGCCGATGGGGCGAAACCGTAACACATCGCCCCCGCTGACGGCAACTTAGCAGATTACCACGCCGCAACCCGAAGCGCAGTGCGTGCCGCATCGCGGTGTACGATAGACGCCGTTATCCTGACGCAATGGTCAATTCAGCCGAATTCGAAGGTCGTCTGCGGCGTGTCAACAGCCGCCAGAATGCCCGTGTCAAGGATTTGCGGCGGGGTTTCGCCGAGGCGGCGCCCAACGAGCAGGGTGAGGTTGCCATCGAAGGCATGCACCTGGCAGAAGAAGCGATTCGCAGCGGGCTGCGGCTTGGAGCGGTCTTCTTCAGCGAGTCGGCCCGCGAGCGGGCGCACAAGCTGCTACCGCAACTATCGGCGACATACTGAAGCGCTGCTGCTGCCGGATGATGTCTTCGCCAGCGCTGTGCCCAGCGAGACGCCGCAGGGAATTGCGGCTCTGGTGCGACCGAAATCGTTCGTTTTCGATGACGTGTTTGCTCCTCCGCCGGCGCTGCTCGTGGTGACGGCTGGCCTGCAGGACCCCGGAAATTTGGGCACCATCGCCCGATCGGCTGAGGCATTCGGGGTGACGGGATTGTTGCTAGGCGAGCGCACTGTGAGTCCATGGAATTGGAAAGCGCTGCGCGCGTCGGCGGGATCATTATTTCGCTTGCCAACGCTGAAGGTGGAGCTGGCCAAGGCGCTGGCGGAAATCAAGACACGGGGCGTGCGGGTGCTCGCGACCTCATCGCACAAAGGCACAATGATCGCGGATGCCGATTTGCGCGGGCCGCTGGCTTTCCTGGTCGGCAACGAGGGCGCAGGGCTCCCGAAGGACCTCCTTGCACAGGCCGATGAGGTAGTCGCCATCCCGCAGTCCGTGCGAGTGGAATCGCTCAACGCCGCCATTGCAGCGTCAATCGTGCTGTATGAGGCCGCTCGGCAGAGACAGAGACCTTGAACCGCAATCACAGAGACCCAGAGGTTTAGAATCCTTTTTCAGGTGCTTTGGAGCTGGGTTTTGGACCCAAAATCGAGAGCTGTTTTCTGAGCTTCCCTGTGCTCGTGTCTCTGTGGTAAATGATTCCGTGAACCTTTTCCAGCACATCCCGCAGCCCGACGAGAGCGTTGACAAGTCGCGGCCGCTGGCCGATCGCATGCGTCCGCGCACGCTTGACGAATTCGTTGGGCAGGAGCACATCCTTGCGCCCGGCAAGCCGCTGCGGGTACAGATCGAGCGCGACGACACCGGTTCGCTCATTTTCTGGGGGCCTCCCGGGATCGGCAAGACGACGCTCGCCAAGATCATTGCGCGCATGACCCATGCTGACTTCATCGAGTTCTCAGCCGTGCTCGCCGGTATAAAAGAAATCAAGCAGGTAATGGCCGACGCGGAGCGCGCCCGCCAGTACGGCACTCGCACCATCGTCTTTGTGGACGAAGTCCATCGCTTCAACAAGGCGCAGCAGGACGCCTTCCTGCCCTACGTCGAGAAGGGAAGTATCCGCCTGATCGGCGCCACCACAGAAAATCCGTCCTTCGAGATCATCTCGGCGTTGTTGTCGCGATGCCGGGTGTACGTGCTGAATCCGCTAACCGAGGAGCAAATCGTGCTCCTGCTGCGGCGCGCCCTCGAGGACAAAGAGCGCGGCCTAGGCGACCTTCATCTCGAAGCCGAGGACGATGCACTGCGCAAGATCGCGGCCTATTCCAGTGGAGACGCCCGCAGTGCCTACAACGTGCTTGAAGTCTCGGCGACGCTGGCAGCCGAGCAGCAAGCGAAGGACGCGAAGCCTCGCATTACCGACGCTATCGTCACCGATGCATTGCAGAAGCGGGTCTTAAGATACGACAAGGCCGGCGAAGAGCATTACAACCTGATCTCCGCCTTGCACAAAAGCGTTCGCAACAGCGATCCCGACGCCGCGCTCTATTGGCTGGCGCGCATGATCGAGGCGGGCGAGGACTTGCTCTATATCGCGCGGCGCGTGGTGCGCATGGCGTCGGAAGACATCGGCCTCGCCGATCCCAACGCGCTGGCCATCACGCTCGCTGCGCGTGACGCGGTGCGATTTCCTCGGCGTGCCGGAATCGAATCTTGCGCTGGCGCAAGCGGTGGTCTATCTGGCGGTCGCGCCCAAGTCAAATGCCCTGTACACGGCGTACGGCGCGGTGCAGGAGGACGTGGAACGCACTGCGCAAGACCCGGTCCCGCTGCATCTGCGCAACGCCCCGACCGGGCTGATGAAGTCGCTGGGCTATAGCGCGGGCTATCAGTACGCGCACAATCTGGAATCGAAGGTCGCCGACATGCAGTGTCTGCCCGACAATCTGAAAAACCGCGTGTACTACCATCCCACCGACGAGGGAGCGGAAAAGCGCATCAAGGCTCGACTGGAAGAGATCAAGCAGGCAAAGCGAAAATGCTAATTCACCACGGAGACACGGAGGACACGGAGAATCTATATTTCGTTTGGATTAATGCGAACCGCATAATACCGGACATCAAGTCCTCCTGCGGAGCTACGAAAACTTATTCTTCAATCTGTGATCTAACTCTTCATCTTCTTCTTCATGTTCCTCTTCTCCGTGCCCTCCGTGTCTCCGTGGTGAAAAGGTCCTACTGCCGCTTGATGTGCTCCTTCAAGATGCACTTGTCCATGACCACGAAGATGCCCGCCTGGCGCGCCTTTTCCGCCGCCTCCTGGTGGACCACGCCTTCCTGCATCCAGATAGCGGGTGCGTTGATCTGGATGGCCTGCTCTACAACTTCGGGGACAGCATCGGACCGGCGAAAGACATTCACAATATCAATCTTCTCGGCAACATCGAGCAGCGACGAGTAGGCCTGCTCACCCATCCAAGCCGTGATGTTGGGATTGACTGGAATAATGCGGTATCCCTGCGACTGCATGTAATGGGAAACGCCATAGCTGGGCCGCAGCGGCGTGTCGGTGAGTCCGACCACCGCGATGGTCTTGGCAGATTCCAGCAATTGGGTGATGCGGTCGGCTTCGCTCGTGGGCAACGGTCGCTCCTGTCCGGGAACAGCAGGTTCTAACACGCAAGCAGTTTCGGGATTCGCATAGACCGGATCGAGCGGGCCTTCAGGCTCGCGTGCAGACGGACCGATTCTGCGCGCCCTAGACGAACCAAAGCATGTCCGCCTCAGTCAACCTAGCGCTTTTTCAGCTTCGTGGTCAGCCTGCGATGCGGTTTGGGTGACGCGGCCAGCAATCCCGACAGATGCTCCACCTCCATCACAACGCGGTCAAGGTCATCGATCAGCGGCTTCAACAGATGTGTCACTCCGCCGGCACGGTACTCGTTGACCAGCGAGCGGTAATACCAGATGATCTTCGCCTTGGGAGCGGAAAAGCGCGCAAACACTGCGTCCCCGTTGTAGCGCAAATCGCGCAGCACGGCGCGTGCGTTATACAGCTTGTCGGCGGCCGACACGAACCGAGTCTCAGCATCCTCATGGCGCACCCGCCGCAGGTAGCGGAATTTGCGCGTCTCCCAATCCTCTTTCTTCTTCGGGTCCTCCGCATACGAATCGGTGCAGCCATCCACCATCTTGGCCACGCGCGGCCCGAAAATCTGCTCAATCACTCTCAGCATCGGCCGTCCACCATGATCTTCGACGGCATCGTGCAGCAGCGCGGCGATGGCCATCTCCTCGTCGCCGCCATAGTCCATCACGATGGACGCCACGCCCAGCAGGTGCGAGAGATACGGAATGCCGCTTTTCTTGCGGTCCTGATTGCGGTGCACCTGGGCGGTGAACAGCAGAGCGTGATCGAAACGAATGGACAGCGGAATAAACTTGCGGTTGAAGGAGTGAGCGTTGCCAGCCATGATTAGGGGAAGGAAATATCGCTCAAACAGAATAACGGAAAAAGACGGCGAAGGAGGAGCGATTTAATCACCACGGAGACGCGACAAAATTAAACCAAGAACCATACACCATAGCGTCGGGGAGACACAGGGGAAACCAGAAACTAGGATTTCTGAGATTTATATCTAATGTAGTTTCATGATCTTGAATGGTATTCCATCAGGTTAAACATAAGGAGCAAGAATCCTCTGTGCCGCCGTGTCGCTATGGTGCATTAGCGATTACGCGCAGTCGTCGCAGGCTCGGCCGTGCACCGCTCGCACGCCTTCATGGGCGATGATCGGTACCATTACTAGGGCGGCAGCCGGATCGGCCCACCACCAGCCCAGCAGCGCGTGCAGCAGCAATCCAGCAAGAAGAATGGCGGAAAGATAAGCGCAGAAATCAGCTTGGCGCGAGTCGGCGTGAAGTGCTCGGCTCCCGAGTTGAGCAGAAATCCGGCGCTTGGCCTGCCCCAACACTGGCATGACGACTACCGCAGCGATCGCAATCAGGATGCCCGCCAGGCTGCGTTCCGGCTGTGCCTTAATCCACAGCGCACGTACCGACTCGACGGCGACGTAAGCGGCCAACAGCAGGAAACAAATTCCGACCAGACGGTGCGCGGTTCGTTCCGCGCGCTCGCGGTGTTCCGAGTCACCATCAGCACGGAACCGCCAAAGCAGAATCCCTGCTGACACCATTTCGATCACCGAGTCCAAACCGAAACCCACCAGCGCTGTGCTGCCGGCGAGCACTCCGGAAATCAGCGCAACAAGGGCTTCAAAGCTATTCCACGCCAGCGTGAAATATTCCAGCCGCTTTCCGCGCGCGACCAAATCAAGACGATGGGTTGCCCTTGCTGGGATATCGAAGCTGACAGAGTTCAACCTCATCTCCCCTGAGTATAAGCGCACCCGACCAAGGCCAGCGGGAAGGGAAGTATCTACCAGCACACAACTTCTCAGCTCACGCTGTCGCGATTTTGCTTTCAGCTGCGGGAGTGTACTGGATGGCCAGCAAAGTCTCGTCGTCTGCCCGCTCCCGAGATCCGCGAAATGCAGCCACCTGCTGCTTGCAGGCATTCACCAACTCGGCGGGGCAGCACGAATGCTTTTCTGCAATGAAGTGCCGAAGCCGTTCAATGCTGTACTCATCGCCAGCTTCGTTCTCGGCTTCGCTGAATCCCGTCGGTGTAGAGCACCACCGTGTCGCCCGGCGACATAGACGCTTTCATCACTTCGACCCTGTCGTCAGAAAAGAATCCGAGCGGCTTGCAGTTGCTCTCGAAAGTTCTGACGCCGGATTTGCCCGTCAGCAACACCGGCAAGTGCCCGGCATTGGCCAGTCTGCAGTTCGCCTTGGTTTGAGATGCTGCCAAACACCAGGGTGGCGTACTGATTGGGCAGCGCGCTCTCGTGGAACAGCCGATTGGCGCGGACCATCAGTTCCGCGACCGGCAGCCGCAGTGGAACCAGAGAATGGAATACTGCGCGTAGATTCGAAGCCAGCATGGCAGCCGCGACACCCTTGCCCGACACGTCCGCCATGATGAAATGGAGATGGCCATCTTCCTTGATGACGTCGCAGTAGTCCCCGCTGACCATACCCGCCGGCTGGTAGTGATAGGAGATGTCCCAGCCGGATATGGCGAGGTCATGCGGCGGCAAGAGTCCCTTCTGAATTTGCGCCGCCAGCTCCAGGTCGTACTCCAGCGCGCGCTGCTGCTTGGGTGTCAGGCACTCCAGACAAACCCTGACCAGCGGATTTTCCGCCAGCTCTTCGCTGGGAACCGTCACCCAGGCACACTTCGCAGACTCCGAAAGCACCATGGTCGATGCGATGCAGGGCGCTGTCGACCTCATTCAGCAGGCGCTGTACCTGGTTGCTTTCGTTCTCCGCCAGCACGTCGGCCAGCCGCGCGCGTCCGGCCAGCAGCTGCTCGCGGACGCTCTTGATGTAAACGGCCTCACCAATCGCCATGACTAACCACCTTATATAGGTTAGAGGGTTAAGAACAAGAGTAGGATGCAGTCTTTTTTCGCTTTTTGTTTGATCCTTGGGACACCCGTTCGGAGTCCGCCGCGAGCGCCTCCTTTCTGATGGCTACACTATACCCCGAGGTTTGGAGTCATCACCCCGCTTCTTGCTATCAAAACAAATTCCCCCGACTGCGCCTCTGCTACGCAGAATAACGGGACAGCCGACCCGCATTATTGCCATAGCAGAATTTGCGTACCGATCGACCTATCGCAACGCGTTTTAACATTGTGTGAAGGCCTGCCGGTGCTTCGAGGCCGATCCTCTTTAAATGCCTAGCCCTGTGACTCTCCATCCTGCTCCGTGAACCTTATGCCGGATGTTGAGGGTGATGAGCAGAGCGGTCATGGCTTCCACAATGCGAGCGTTTTCCAGCTTGCCGCCGTCGACGGCGCGCACACCGGGAATCTTGGCCGCCAACTCGGACGCGACTTGCCGCGCGCGCTCGTCGTCGCTGCACACGATGACGTCGCAATCCACCGGCTGATCGCCTTGCAGAACGGTCGCTGAGAGACTGTGAAAAGCTGCGGCCACGGCAACGTTTTTGCCAACCATCTCCGCTGCCTGCTCGGCTGCCGAGCCTTGCCACACGCCGAGCATGCGCGTGGGTCGCCCGCCAACGGCGGCGGCAAGCGGAACCGTCGCGTCGATGAGAACCGTGCCCTGCCGGAATGAGGGCTTGAGTTGCTTCAGCAACTCGGCTTGCCCAGCAAAAGGAACGGTGAGCACAACGGTGTCGCACATTTTGACGGCAGTGGCGTTTTCCGCGCCTTCCACGCTGCCCAGAGGGCCGACGGTCTCCACAATTTTGTGCAGCCGCCGCGCGAGCGCGTTCGGCGTCGCGCGAGCCGATGATGACCGACTCGCCTGCGCGCGCCCAACGCAGGGCAAGGCCGGAACCTTCCGGGCCAGTACCCCCGACGATTGCGATCATGCCGCGCCGTCCGCTGCCGACGTGCACGGGCTATTTGATTGCATCGGATAAACGTATTTTGTGTACACCGTGTTGCGCTGGGCAGGAATGCGTCCCAGTTCGAGAATGCGCTCCTGGAATTCCGCGGTCGAGATGTATTGTCCCGCGGTCGCTCCGGCCAGCCGCGATATGTTTTCCTCGAAGAGCGTGCCGCCGTAATCGTCGGCGCCAGCCAGCATTGACAACTGCGAAACTTCGCGGCCGAGCTTCACCCACGAGACCTGAATGTGATTGATGGAACCAGCCAGTACAACGCGAGATAACGCATGCACCTTCAAGTGTTCCTCGATGGTTGCGCCGGCCCGCGACAGTCCCTGCGCGAACAGCAACGTGTTGTCGTGAATGAATCCGAGCGGTACAAACTCGCTAAAGCCTCCAGTGCGCGACTGGATCTCGCGCAACAGCAGCAACTGGTTCACCCAGTGCTCCGGGGTCTCGGTGTGGCCGTACATCATGGTGGAGGTGCTGCGGATGCCGCACTGATGGGCGGTCTCGATTACCTCGCGCCACTGCCGCGTGCTGAGCTTGTTGCGCGAGAGCACCTGGCGCACGCGGTCGTCGAGAATCTCGGCCGCGGTACCCGGCAAAGTATCGAGGCCATTTTCCTTCAACATCAGAAGATATTCGCGCATCGGCATGCGCGTCAGTTCGACGCCGTAAACCATCTCCATGGGCGAGAAGGCGTGGCAATGCATCGTCGGGGTGGCCGACTTCACGGCGCGCAGGATGTCGCGATAGTAAAACGGCGGCAGATTGCGTGGCAGACCGCCCTGAATGCAGACCTCGGTCGCGCCCCACTGTTCGGCTTCGCACGCCTTCTGCGCGACCTCATCGAGCGAAAGGAAGTAGGCCGTCTGGTCGCGCGAACTCACGGCGAAGGCGCAGAACTTGCATCCGACGAAACAGATATTAGTGAAATTGATATTGCGGGTGATGACGTAGGTGACCACGTCTCCCACTAGCCGCCGCCGGATTTCGTTGGCCGCGACCACCAACCCGAAGAGGTCGTCGCCTGTGCAGTTAGCGAGCAGCAGACATTCCTCGCGGGTGAGGACGCCGCCGTTGAGTGAAGACAGAACTTTTTCGATCGCCGCCTGCACCAGTGGAGCGACGCGGTGTCGCGTGACGTCCCAGGTTGCATTCTGGATTGTCTCCCGATTGGCCCACCTGATGTCCTGCATAGTTCCCCTAAACCATTATCGGAACAAATCCTTCTTCGCCGGCCGCACCAACTGGTGCGCAGCACCGTTACCTCGACGATAGCGATACCCCCGGATTATACAAGCCGGAACCAGCGCATCTTTGCCGCAGACCAACCCAGCGACGGACGCCAATTCGTCGGCCACTGCTTCTTCCGTGGCGTGCATTTTGTAGCCGTAACGATCGCGCTTGCCGCGATAATCGTGAATCACCTGCATTCCGGCAACTCCGATCGCAACATCGCACAGACCCTCGCGCCAGGGGCGGCCAAAGCTGTCGGCGATGATCACGGGAACGTGCAGTCCGGTACGCTTTTTTAGTTGTTTGTGAATTTGCGCCGCCGAACGGTCGGCATCGACGGGCAGCAGCACGGCGCTGTTGCCGCCATCCACGTTGGAAACGTCTACGCCGCTATTGGCACAGACCAACCCCTGTCGCGTTTCGGTGATGAGAACGTGCTTCTTACGGACGACGCGTACAGCCTCACGCAGGGCCAACTCCACAATGCGGGCGTCAGTGCTATTGCTGGTGGCAAACTTCCTGGCAGCGGCGGAAGGCTTTACCGAATCGAGCGCAACCGTGCGGCCCTCCGCCTTGGACACGATCTTGTGCTTGACTACGAGAATGTCGCCGTCGTGAAATCGCAGACCGCCGAGGGCCAGTGCGTCAACCACCAGGTTCGCGACTGAATCGCCCGCGAAAACGTCACGAATGCCGAGCACGGGAATTGCGCGGAGTTCGCCCGTGTTGACAGGGAATGGAGATGGCATCAGACGGCCGCTTCCCAGTGCACGCTATGGGCGACGAAAGCTCCATGAGCGCAGCAGTCGGTGGGTGTTGGTGCTGCCCTCGCGCTGCAACAACAAATCGAGTTCGTGAGGATTGTCGATGTCAAGGCCGATGCCAGGCATTTCGAGGACCACCAGCTCCCGACCGGTCTTGCGCAGCGCCTCGCAGTGGGGCAAGAAACTGTCATTGCCGAAGCGTAGCGGTATGAGCGACGCTGGCCGGCGCAGGATGCAATTGCTGCCGCGGCGATCGTATGCCGGCACAAAGACCGCACCTTCGGCCGGGGCCGCGTTCAGTACGCGATGCAACTCGTCGCTGGTGATGAGCGGGATGTCACTGGGCGCCACGACGGTTGTGTCGTAACCACGTTGCTCGCACCATGCGGTGGCCATCTCAATGGCGGCGGTTTCGTTCTCGTTGCGCGTGTCCTCGATGACGCCGAATTCGAACTCGCGGGCGAGATGTTGGGCGCGGGTGTCGCCGGTAACGAGGGCGACATCGACGCGGTTTCGAACCCCTGAGGCGGCAGCTATCACGTCTCGCAGCATGGCTTCTGCCAGTAGCGAGCGTTGCCAAGGGTTAAGCGCGGCGGCGAGACGTTGTTTAGCCGTCGTAAGGCTTTTTACCGGGATGAGGAGGATGCCACGCACGACTAGACCTTTGCCGCCTGCGGTACGGCGCAGGCCTCCAAAGCGAAACGGGCCAGCGCGCACTTGTCGTCCAACGACTTCATGATGGCGCTGGTGCACATAACGCGCAGGTTCTGGGTGCGGAGGACGGAAGCCTCGGCTTCGTCGGCGCGGTCGGCGATCAGCACGTCTAGAAAGTCCTCGTAGGCTTTCGCAACTCCTGCAATCGCACTGGGCCAGCCCATCATGTTCATCAGATCGCCCGCGGGTCCGGAGACGGCCGCTCCTCCGACGATTGGACTCACGGCCGCAACCAGAGCCCGGGTTTGCCGCAAGGCGTGGCGAATTCCAGGCACGGACAGGATCGGTCCCATGCTCGTCACTGGATTGCTCGGTGCGAATATGATCGCCTCGGCTCTCTCGATACTCTCGATCACGCCGGTTGCCGGACGCGCGCGGTGGGCGCCTTCGAACCTCACGCGGCGAACTTCTATCTGATGCCGCTCGCGTACAAAATATTCCTGAAATGTTAGCGTCCCCTTGGCCGTGTCGAGCATGGTCGAGACGCGGTCGTCGGACATGGGCAGCACACGCGCGCGAACTCCAAGCCTGTTGGCAAGCGCGGCTGTTGCCTGGCTCAGCGACTTCCCCCCGCGAGCATGGCCGTGCGCGTGAGATGTGTAGCCAGATCAAGATCGCCCAGCGAGAACCACGATGGCTGCCCGAGTTGCCGCATGCGTCCGAGACAGCGGAAGGTGTCGTTGTCCACGCCCCAGCCGCGATCGGTACTGAGCAAGCCGGAGAGACCGTAGAGGACGGAATCCACGTCAGGGGAAATGTGCAGGCCCCACCACTCGAGGTCGTCGCCGGTGTTGACGATGACGGTGAGATCTTCCGGGGGAACGACCTGCTGCAGACCCTGCACCAGTTTGGTGCCACCCGTGCCGCCGGTGAAACGACGATCATTTACGCGGCCCTCGCATACTGGTGCTCATCCATCGCAGCGTGCCAATTTGTCAGACAGCAATCCGCCGCGGGCCATTACCCACGGTACGAACTCGGGATATACCGGCAGGCGCTGCTTCAGCGTCTGGCCGGCGGCCTCGGTGCGGCGCTGCAAGTCCAGCAGATGCGGCCACGGCGCTTCGGGATTGATGTAGTCGGGCGTCAGCGGCGAGACGCCGCCCCAATCGTTGATGCCGCCATCCAGCAGCTTCTCGTATCCATGCTGCGTGAGGTTCGGCGGCGCCTGAATGTTCATGTCCCGCAGCAGCAGGCGCGCAACGGCGATTGTGCGCAGCATGTCGCCGGTGTCGGGCTCAGGCCACGCAGGCCATAGGGATGCGCGGCTTGGCGCGGAAATTCTGGATGATGACTTCCTGGATGTGTCCGTACTGCTCGTGCAGCCGCTTGATGGCCAGCAGCGATTCGACGCGGTCCTGCATGGTCTCGCCGATGCCGATCAGGATGCCGGTAGTGAACGGCACGCCCAGCCGTCCGGCGTCTTCGATGGTCTTGAGACGCAACGCGGGAAGCTTGTCAGGAGTCTGCTCCGAGGGATGAGCCTGCGGCAGGTGACGTACTCGTGCTCTCCAGCATGAGCCCCAGACTGGGATTGCTGGCGCGCAGGCGCTCGATCCAGTTGGCGCTCAGCAGGCCGGGATTGGCGTGGGGCAACAGGCGAGTTTCACGCAGCACCAACTGGCACATGGCTTCCAGAGTAATGCAGGGTGCTGCGATAGCCGAGCTTGCGTAAGGTCTCGCGCATCTCGGGAAACAGCATCTCTGGTTTGTCGCCGAGCGAGAACAGCGCCTCGGTGCAGCCGAGCTTCTCGCCTTGCTGCGCGACCGTGAGCACTTCGTCGGGTGTCATGGTGTGCGCGCCGGGGTCGCCGGGATCGCGGCGATAGGTGCAATATCCGCAGTAGTCGCGGCAGAGGTTGGTGAGCGGGATGAAAACTTTCCTCGAGTAGCTGATGACACCAGGACGGAATTGCTCCTTCAGGGCACGTGCCGTCGCCAGCAACTCAGGAAGTAGTTCGGTCGTCGCAGGTCAGGAGTTGGACGGCGATTGCGGGCGAGAGGGGATGGCCGTCGCGAACGTCGCACAAATAAGAGGCATGATCCGCAGCGCTGATTCGGATTGTGGTTCCTGCTGGCAAGAAGAGATCCGATTGCGACGCCGTTGACCCCAGGCGAGCCGCGTTAGGAAGAATATCGCAAGATGCCGGGAGCTGCATTTTCAAACTTCATCTGTAAACTGCGGTAACAACAGATCCCTCGACTCCTCGCCTGCGCTCGTCGCTGGGATGACAAGAATGGAGAGCTAAGCGCCTTCGGAACGACAGCGTTATTGAAGTACGCCCTTCTTGTTCGCGGCTAATGCTAGTCGGCTAATTGCTCATCGCTTTACCGCGCCCCGCAAATCTCCGCCGCGGTCAGCGCATAAACCTTGGTGATATCTACAAGGGTCTTGATCGCCACTTTTTCACCTTCGTGGTCGCGGGGCCCGCTCGACGGCCCGTAGTTTACGGTTGGACAGTCGAACCGCGATAGCACCGACGCATCCGAGCACCAAAGCACGGTGTCGCGCGCCGGCGGCGAGCCTGCTACTTGCTGATGATTGCGCGCGATGGCTTGCACCATCGCATGGCCCTCGTCAATCTTTGCTCCCGGAACCGAGACGTAGGTTTCGAACTCCAAGCCGTACTCGGGATACTTTTCCTTCATTGCGAGGAACAGCTTTTTCACTGTCCGCCGCGCATCGGTCATCGGGATGGTTGGCGGCACACGCACGTCAAGAAAAAGATCTGCGCGCTCGGGTGTTCGACTGGCGCGCCAGGGATGTCCGGCCTGCACGCATCCAAGGTTGACGAAGCCCGGACGCCCAGCCCAGCGCGCCTGCTCCTGCCACTCCGGAATCCAGCGCATCACCTCTTCCAACACCTGGTGCATGCGCCGGATGGCGTTCTGGTCTTCCTTGCCGGGCGCGAACGCGGAGTGGACGTAGTTACCGCTGAGTCCAAAGCGTACCCACATCGAGCCTGCGTGCTCCAGCACCAGCTTCATGTCGGTGGGTTCGCCCAGAATGCACATGTCGGGCAGGACGCCGTGGCTCACTAGATAATGCGTGCCCGCGCCATAGCCGCGATATTCCTTGCCCTGGAACTCGCCCCATTGGGCCTTCTCGATTTCGCCGCAGACCGCGCCGAGAATGATGTCGCCGTCGACCTTGATCCCGGCACCGAGCAGCGCTTTCACCGCGTGCACATAGCACGCCAGCGCGCCCTTCATGTTGTAGATGCCGAGGCCGTAGATCATGCCGTCCTTCACTACTGCGTGTGGCTTGTAACCGATGCCGGTGAGGAATTCTTCCCTGCCGGTGTTCGACGTATCCATGTGGCCGTTGAACATCAGGCAGTCGCCGGTGCTCGAGCCCTCAAGACGGCCGATGATGTTGGCGCGCGTGTCTTCTACCTGTTGCCACGTGACCGCGAGCCCGAGGCTCTGAAACGCCGCGCGCAGGTACTCGGCCAGGTTAAGTTCCATGCCGGTCGGGCTGGGAATGTTGATCAGATCGCAACACGTGGAGACGAGTTCTTCCTCAAGAACGTGGTTGAGGATCGCATCTCTCTTGCCATCATCGAGCGCAGATTTGGCGCCGGTCACAGCCATTGGCCTCGCTCCCTTTCGCTGCGCGGAGGGCGGAGCTGGCGAAAATCATCGGGGAACGAGCATAGCTTCTCGTTGCCATCGTCGGTAATCCAGAAGTTGTCTTCCAGGCGTAGTCCACCGCCACCGGGCCAGTAGACCCCCGGCTCAATGGCCAATACCATGCCTTTGCGAATGACGCCTATGCCCGCCTGATGTGCGTAGGGCGGTTCGTGCGCACGGGCTCCGACACCGTGGCACACGGCATGCGATGGCTGGCCGGGATATCCGCCTTCGGCAATGCGGGTGCGAATCAGACGGTCCAGGCCGGGTAGGCTCGCGCCGTCCTGCGCGTAGGTTGCCGCTTCGCTGAAAACAGCAAGTAGCAGATCGAGCAGCTTGTGATACTCGGGAGTGAGGTCGCCGGGGCAAAGATTCTTGGTCAGATCATTCCAGTAGCCGTCCACGCAAACCCATATCTCGAACAGGGTGGGCTCGTTCTGCTGCACCGGGCGTTCGCCGGTCGCAGTGAAGGTGCGAATGCCTCTGCCCGACCACACTAGCGTGAAGGCGCGCGCCATTTCGACTTTGTTCTTGAAGCCGATGCCGTTGGCATGCACGTAGCCCTCGAAGATGGCGGCGACCTCGCTCTCCTTCATGCCTGGACGCAGGTGCTCAAAGGTGTGCTCCATGGCGAGGGCGGCCAGTTCGTTTGCCAGCTTCATGCGCTCGATCTCCTGCGCGGTCTTGATGGCACGCGCTTCGGCCAGCAGGCTGGAGGCATCCACAACCTCGCGCGCGACTGGCTTGAACGCGTCGAACCAGGGCTGTGACCAGGTGGTCGGCTCGCCCACCATGCGATCGGTGCTCTGCGTGCCTTGCGAGAGTTCCAGTCCGACCCTGCCGGTCAGCCCGCGTTCCTTCAGGACGCGCAACGCCACGTCGAGGGAACGAAAGGTTGGTGGGCGCGGATCGCGCTCGTCATAGCCCTTGAACAGCCGGATGTCTTGCGTCCACGAGGTGCGGCGCGCGTCTTCTTCCTGCGGCTCGATGGCGACGAGGGTCGCCTCGCCTTCGCGCGGGAAGACGGCAATGTCGTAGCCCTTCATGCACCAGTAGTTGGTGAGGTAGACCAGGTTGTCGGGCGCGCGCACCACCATGGCGTCGAGGTCGTGTTGCTTCATCAGTTCGCGCACGCGTTGCAGTTTGGTTTCGTCGATGGGATAGGGCATAAGCAGTGGATAGTGGTTGGTGGATAGTGGCTGGTGTTCAGTCTCACGAATGACGTGCTGAGGACACGGAGGGTTGGATTTTTGTTTCCCGCAAGTTCGCTCCGTGCTCTCCGCGCCTCCCGTATCGATACTGATGCTTGACCCAATAGATAGTCTACGGGCTGACCGGGTTGCCCGGCCACTATCCATTTGTCTCCCACCCCCAACTCGCTTCCTTGCCCTTCACCAGGCGGTAGAGCGCGGTATGCAGCGGCGCTGGAACCCCGGCACAGCGGGCTTCGCGTGCAATTGCTCCGCCGAGAAATTCCACTTCCGTTGGGCAACGATGGCGTATGTCATACAGCATCGACGGCGGGTGATTGGTTTGTGCGCCGATGGAGTTCATCATCCAAGGGTCTTCATGCAGCTCGATACCGAGTGCCGCCGCCACTTGCTTGCCTTCTTCTATCAGGGCGTGCAGGAGGTGGCCGAGGTCACTGAACTCCGCCTCCGCGGCGAAGTGCGGCGAGTGCGGCAGCTCGGTCAGCGCTGCGACGCCATTGACTGACGCGTTGAAGATCAGCTTCGACCACTGCGCGGGCTTGGCGTCCGGAAGCGCTTCGGCCTTGAGCCCAGAGGCGTTGATGAGCGCCGCCAATTCCTCCACTGTTTCGAAAGGCGTGCCAGTCGGCTCGAATGGCCCCATCCATGTAGGAGTATTGAGTTCGTAGTGCACGTGGTCGTCGGCAATGAGAGTACCGCTCATGAAGGTGGTGGCGCGAATTACACGGCCACCCGGCATGAGACTGGCGATGATTTCTTCGCTGCCCAAGCCGTTTTGCGCCGACAAGACTGCGCCGTGGCGAAACAAGTGCGTCACGGGAGCGAAGGCAGTGCTGGTCTGGCTTGCCTTGGTAGCGACGATGCCGAAATCAAACTGAGGCAATTCTGCAGGGCTCGTTGCTGCTTTCAAGTTCACGTGGAGCTGGCTGTGCCCTGTCACCTTGAGACCACGCTCATTGAGGCTGCGCGCGTGTTCTTCGCGGCGGACCAGGGCCCATACCTCGGCGACGCGCGCCAGATGGGCGGCGTACAAGCTGCCGATCGCTCCGGCCCCGACGATGAGGATGCGTTTCAATTCCTATTCATGACCACAGAGGCACAGAGAGCAGAATCAGCCTGGGACTGCATGCAGCGACTTGTCACCGCCAGCAATGAGATGTCATGGTGAGCTCCAGCCTACCTGGTCTTGGGCAGGGCGAAGTCGATGCCCCTTATTCGGCCTCAGACGTACGAGTGGTAGAGGCACGTTCGACAAACCCAGGCCCTCGCTCGATCTTCACGTTCAGATCCACCCCCCCGCGCCGCTTCTTTTGGACCAGCTCAAACAACGTGCTGGCATTGTTGTGCGAATCGTCGATGATGATGCCTTCCTGGAACAGCGCATCCTGCAGCGCAGCGCTGATAGCATGCAGCGGCGCCCCTCCGCCTTCTCCCATGCCTTTGGCCCCGCTGTAGCTGTGCGGGGACGGCGTCTCGATGTTGCCATACTTCACGTTCGGCACGTTGATGGGGGTGATCGGGGTGTAGTCGCTGAAGGTGCTGGCCAGCATATTGCCGTTCTCGTCGTAGGCACAATGTTCCATCAAAGCTGCACCGATGCCGTGCGCCGTCGCCCCGTGCACCTGGCCGGCAACGATCATCGGGTTAATCACCTTGCCGCAATCATCAATAGCGGCGTAGTCGAGAATTTTGGGAATATACGTCTCCCTGTCGATCTCGATGACCGCGATGTGCAATTGCGACGAGTAGGTCAGCGTCAGGTTGCCGTATTTCCGGGCTACGTCTGGCACGTGAAAGGGTGCGCGCCAGGTATAACGGCAGTTCAGGGTGATGGAGCGAAGCCCGTCGGGAACGACGGCGGTGTTTACGTTGGCAAGATTGGCGAGGCCGATGTAGGGGATCGCTTTTTCGCTGCCGCGCACTCGCACCTCGGGGCCTTGTGCGCCAATACCGAACACCAGGTCGTCCTCGCTGGCCTGGAGCGCAAAAGCCGCCAGCTTCTTCAATCTCTGCTTTCAGCAATTGCACCGCACCGTGCACGGCCGAGAGCCCCGAGACTGCGAACTGGCTGGCATATGTTCCACTGTGCCCGGTATGAACATTGCGCTCGGTGTCGAAGCCGACGCGCACATTCACCAACTCGGGGCTGATGTTCAGGATATCGGCCACGACTTGCGACACCGTTGTCTCGTGACCCTGCCCTTGCGGCACGGAGCCGACGGCAACGATGACTTCGCCGTAGATGTCAAGCTTGGCGTTGGCCGCCTGCGAATTGCCGGAGAACGGCGCTTGCGGATTGACGATCTGCGCCTGTCCGAAATTATTGGTGCCGGAATCGAGCGTGGTGCCGATACCGATGCCGAACCAGCGGCCTTCGGCTCGCGCCTTCGCGCGCTCAACGTGCCATTTCTCCCAGCCGATCAGTTTCTTCGCCAGCTGCAACATGCCGGGATAATTGCCGGAGTCGTAGATGCATCCGTTGGGCGTGGTGTAGGGAAATTCCTCGGGACGAATGTAATTGCGCAGGCGCATTTCGTCGGCCTGGAATGTTGAGCTCGTGAGCGCAGATGTCGAGCACGCGCTCCAGAAACCACAGATGCTGCATCCTCGAATAGCCGCGGTTTGGGCCCACAGGGCACTTGTTGGTGACCACCTGGGTGAAGTCAATGCGCAGGTTTTTCAGACGATAGGTCGCGGGCGTGACTTGCGACCAGATGACGCATCCCAGCGGCTCGTAGCGCGGATAAGCGCCGCAATCGTCGATATGGCGGGACTCCACGGCGAGGATGACGCCATCTTTGTCGAGCGCCACGCGGGTGTCGCGAAATGTCCGCTCGTTGCCGTGCGCGCTCGATACCATGTGCTCGGAGCGCGTTTCCGCCCACTTGATGGGCGCGCCGTTGGCCTTGCGCGAAGCCAGCGCACAGACGGCCATCTGCGGGTAGTTCGTGATCTTGATGCCAAAGCTGCCGCCGATATCGTGGGTCTGCACCCGCACCTGGTCCATGCGCAGATGGAGCGCGGGCGCCAGCAATTGAATGCCGATGGTGGGAAACGAATTGTTGCTCCAGAAATATAGGCGCTGATCGTTGTCGTCCCATTGCGCGACGACAGCGTTGTTCTCCAGTGGCGTGCTGGAGAAGCGATGCATGTGCAGGTGGTCAATGTGGACGACGTGCGCGGCCTCGGCGAAAGATTTTCCTACTTCGCCATACTCGAAGACGCCGTTCCAGACGACGTTGGTTGCCATCGCATCGTGCAGGATGGTCTTGTCGGTTGCCGCGACTTCGCCGTCAATGACCGCCTCGATCGGCTCGTAGTCCACTCGCACCAATTCAGCGGCATCTTCCGCGACGGCAGGCGTTTCGGCAATGACGGCTGCTACCGGCTCGCCCTGGTAACGCGCGCGATCCACCGCCATCGGATAGTCGAGAATCTTGTTGCTCGGAGAAGGCCCAATTTCGAAGAAGGGGTCGATGAGCCGGGAGATCTCCTGCCCGGTCAGCGTGCAAACCACCCCAGGCAGCGCTTCGGCTTCCGAGACGTCCACACCGGTGATTTTGGCGTGAGCAAAGGGCGAGCGCACGAACACCAGATGCAACATGCCGAGCATCTTGATGTCGTCCACGAACTTGCCCTTGCCGCGGACCAGGCGCGCGTCTTCCTTGCGCCGGAGTGATTGCCCGACCCAGCCGCCGGTTTCGCTATGGGTTGTCGTTGCCATCGTGTCCTTGTGAGATTCCAAACGTCCGTTTTGCGTTTCTTATCCCGAGCGGACTTCAGTCCGTGAGGGATCTGCTTTTTCGTCGGCCGGCGAAATCTCCTCCAGGGCTGAAGCCTCCGCTCTAGGAGGCTCCGAATTCGCCGGGCTAAATCCCGGCGCTTCGACTGGGCGGGGCGCCGATTCCAGAGCAGGCGGCGTCCTCTTCTCCGGGGCTAAAGCCCTATCGTCTTCGGCTGGCTCCTGATTCGCCGAGCTGAAGCCCGGCGCTTCCACCGCTCTGACTGGCGTCTCCCCCACAGCATGCGGGGTCTGCATGACCGGCGCTGGAACCTCCACCATCGGTTGCGCCACGGGCATGGTCAATGCCCACTGCAATCCGTCAATCAACTTCTGGATGTTCTTCTTCCCTACCGGCTCCAGCATGCCGCCGGCCATCGAAGCCAGCTTGCCGAAGACGTTGGCCTCTCCCTGCCACGCGACGCGAGTGCTTTCGGGCAGCGGCGAGAGGTCGAATCCGGCGCTGATGGTGATCTGGCTGCCCACGGCAGTGCCCTGGCCCTTGTACAGGGCACGCTGGGGGCGCGTGGCCTCCGCCAGCTCCATTTTGATTTCGGCGGTGCCGCGAATGCTGCCCACGCCCACGCGCACTTTGACGTTGAAGTGGGTCCCATCCTGCACCGTCATGCTCTCGAACTCCGGCAGCAGCGGGCCGAACTTGTTGGGATCGGAGAGAAAATCGTAAACCTCATCGGGACTGCGTGGACTGGTGAACTCGCCGGTAAACTTGATAGCCACTACGAACTCCTCGCCCCAGCCGCGGCTGCGGCCTGGATCGCCTTGAAGATGTTCTGATATCCGGTGCAGCGGCAGGTGTTGCCGGCAATGCCTTTGCGAATCTCAGCCTCGGAGGGCTGCGGATGCTCATCGAGCAGTTGCAGCGTGCTCATCAGAAATCCGGGCGTACAGTAGCCGCACTGGAATCCGTGACAGTCGCTGAAGGCCTGCTGCACGGGGTGAAGCTCACCACCTTTCGCCAGACCTTCCACGGTGAGCACTTCGCCGCCGTCCGCCTGAAAGGCGAAAACCGTGCACGACTTCACGCTCCTGCCGTTGAGGAGCACGGTGCAAGCGCCGCAGTAGCTGGTGTCGCATCCGATGTGGGTGCCGGTCAGGTTCAGTTCTTCGCGCAGGAATTGAACCAGCAAAGTGCGCGGCTCAACCTCGCGTGAGTACGACCTGCCGTTGATTTTCACAGTCACGCGCATTCGCGGAATTTCTTCAGGCATAGAGATGCGCGACCTCCACTTGTTCTCCGCGGGCGCGGTTCAGCGCAGCCTCGAGGGCAAGCTTCGTCAACGCGCCGGCAGCGTGGCGTTTGTATTCGGCGGAGCCGCGCATGTCCGATTGCGGTTGCGCGATGTCCATTACGGCCCCGGCTGCATTGCCAATGCGTTGCGGTGTGACTTGGTGTCCCCGCACAAGATCTTCGGCGGAGGAAACCCGCGTCGCCGTGAGGTCAAGCACGCCAAGGTATATGCGCACATCCTGGCACGTTTGCGCGTCGTGCATCGTCAGCTGAACCGCTACGCTGGCACTGGCGTACACCGGCGCGCAGCGCTTCAGCGCGATGTAGGCTCCGCCGGTGCGCTCCGGTTGCAGCGGTACCGCGATCTCGGTCACCACCTCCGCTGGTTGCAGTGCGGAGGTATAGGCATCTTGAATGAAGTCACCGATGTCGATGGCGCGCTCGCTGCTAGGTCCGAGAGTGTGCACCCTCGCACCGGTCGCCAGCAGCACCGGCGCCCAATCGCCCGTGGGATCGGCTTCGGCGATGGAGCCGCCGATGGTCCCCATGTTGCGCACCTGCGGATCGGCAATTCCGGCGGCACAGTCGTGGAGAATGGGAATTCGCGCGACATCAGGGGAAGCAGCAATCTCGGCGTGGCGGGTCATCGCGCCGAAACGCAGCACTCCGTTGCTGTGGATGTACGAAGTCTGGGGAATGAAGTTGAGGTCCACTAGGTGCCGGGGCGCCGACAGCCTCAGCTTCATCAGCGGGATGAGGCTCTGCCCGCCCGCCAGCAGCTTGGCTTCCTCGCCCAGTTCGCGGAGCAGCGACACGGCTTCCGGGTATGACGACGCCCGGTGATATGCAAATGCCCGAGGGTACATCCCGACCCCTGCTACAGTCTGCGCGGACATGCGCCCGCGGTGGGTAAGAATATCGCAAATCGAAGCATCTTGCTGGCGCGAGGAATTTTGTCGCCTTGAGCCCGCGGCCGATCTTTCGGTGGCAGCCGGCAGACTTGGGCGAACCGATTTGTTTTTGCCATCGGATGTTCGCGGATCGACACAGGATCTTTTTAGGCGGAAGACGATTAATAATAAGAAGAACCAATCTGTGAAATCCTGGCAGACCGGAGGTTGAATTCGCTCGTAAGTTGGCCATCAGCGGCACATGGCGGGCGCCATGCGATCAGGTATATTGGCCTCTGGGCCCAGCTTCGCCCCAGCTTGCATTGCATGACAGACCTGGTCACAGCTGACGAATTCAGGGCCGCCCTCGGGCGCTTCGCCACGGGCGTTACGGTCATTACCGTAGAAACCGGCACCGGTGAGGTGCACGGCATGACTGCCAGCGCATTCTGCTCGGTGTCGCTGCGTCCTCCGCTGGTTTTGGTCTGCATCGATCACCTGGCCGAGACCTACCTTCATCTGCGCGAACGCCGGCAATTCGGCGTAAGCATCCTGAAAGAGGAGCACGAGGCGCTGTCGGAATTTTTTGCCGATCCGGACCGCAATCCCGACGCGGGGTATCGCCTAGGTATCAAGTACCGTCCAATGAAGAGCGGCATATCGGTCTTACAAGACGCTCTAAGCAATATGGACTGCTCGGTGGTCAGCGCCCATGAGGCCGGTGACCATACGATTTTTGTTGCCGAAGTGAGAGAAGTGATCGTGGGCGAGGGCGCCCCGTTACTGTACTTCCGCGGGCGGTATCGAATGTGTGCCGTCTTGAAGGAAACGTGAAACTGGGGATGTCTAGGCTGGCCTTCGTGGAGGATTGGTTTGCCAACTCAGACTGAGATCGATCGCCGATACTGCAACATTCGCGCCGCGATGCGCGAGCAGAGTGTTGAGGCTCTGCGTGGTATGCGGCAATCAATACGCAGGCTTCGAGGGCGCGGTCTTCTACGCGTCCGGCTTCGAGATCGTGCATCGATACGCATACGTGCTGATTCCGCTGAAAGGCGCGCCCGTCCTGCTCTTCCCGCAAGAGGCGCGCTGGATCGGGGACAAGAAGAAACCGTTCGTGCAGGAGAAGGTCTGGGCCGAGGTCCCGGGGAGCTGGCTACGCGAGCGCGCGCAAGATGAAGGCTGGAAGCGGGTCGCGGTGTACGGGCTCGACTACATCATGCCCGTGCGCGACTACCGCGAGTTGCAGCAGGGTCGGTTCGAAATCGTGCCCTTCGACTTTCACTTCGATATGGCGCGCGCGGTCAAGAGCGAAGAGGAATTGGCCGAAGTCCGCGATGCGATGGACATCATCCACGAAGGCTTCTGGGCGCTGGTGAACGGCTTTGAGGCGGGCAAAACGGAAGCCGAAATCATGGCGCCCGCGGTCGAGGTGTTCTTTGCGCGCGGCGCCGGTCCGCGCATGATGAACATCGTGCTCTCGGGTGAAAATGGTGAAGCGGAGGCGCATTTCAAGGTTCCGGGTCATCGCCGGGTCGGTGACGGGGATCTAATGCTGTACTCGCTGGAGATCACCGGCGCTGGTGGATATTGGGTGGAGTTCTCTCGCGCGCTTATTGAGGGCACGCCGAGTAAACGCACGCAGCAGATGGCCGACGCCTATCCGGAAGCGATGGACGCGGCACGCAAATTGCTGCGCGAGGGCATGCTCGCTTGCGACGTGCACAGAGTCGTGGCCGACACGTTTACGCGCCACGGATTCTCGCTCGGGCATCTGTCCGGTCATTCTATTGGGACGACGATGATCGAATATCCGGCGATCGGGGCAAGGAGCCAGATAATATTAAAGAAAAACATGATATTTTCACTGCATCCCCAAGTTATTGATAGCGATGGAGAGATATGCCTGTATACACAGGACACTTTTCGTGTTGGCGGAAATGAGGGCGAGAACCTGAGCGACATTGCTTGGAGGTTCTATTCGGGACGAGACGCGCAGGAGCGGAGCGCGCGGCAATGAAAAAGGTTTTGATCGTGGGCTGTGGCGCGATCGGCAGCCTCTTCGCCGCCCACCTCGCGCAGGGCGGTGAGGTCGAGGTGTATGCGTTCGACACGTCTCAACCGCACATGGACGCGATCAACCGTGCAGGACTTCGGCTCTCGGGGGCTGCGGAAATGCACGTTAAGCTGGAGAAGGCAAGCACCGATCCGGCAGAGCTTCCGGTGTGCGATTACGGAATCGTTGCGACCAAGGCAATCCACACCGCGCGGGCGATGAAGGCGGCGGCGCGCTGCTTCGATCACAACAGTGCCGTCTGCTCAGTGCAGAACGGCGCCGGCAACGAAGAGATCATCGCCGAGCATGTGAAGTATGTGATCCGGGGAACGACCTTCCCGGCGGGGCACGTTATCGGGCCGGGGCAGGTCGGCTTCGATATCAAGGGCGACACCTGGATCGGCCCGTTCGAGCCGTCGAACACCCCGATGGAGCGGGTCGAGGAGTTGTCCGGATTCATGACCCGCGGCGGCATGAACACTATCGCAATGCCGGACGCCCGCGGCGCGCAGTGGACCAAGCTGATCTTCAACGCGGCGACCAATCCGGTGGGGGCCTTGACCCGGTTGCATCACGGCGCGGCTTCGCGCTTTGCACTGACCGGCGAGCTGTTTGAAGCGCTGATCGAAGAAGGCGAAGCCGTCGCTAAGCCAATGGGCATCGAGCTGCACGGTGATCCACGCGATCTCGTGGCCAAGGGCGCGAATGCTCCAGGCGAGCACAAGGCCAGCATGCTGCAAGACGTGCTGGCGCAGCGCGCCACGGAAGTTGACTTCATGAATGGCGCGATTGTGAAGGCAGGCGAAAAGCATGGCGTGCCAACGCCGCTGAACCGGGCGATGTGGGCGCTGATTAAGGGGCTGGAGGAGTCGTGGAGGTAAGGGGAATCCGCTTTTCGCCTTTCGCTATTCGTTGTTCGCCGCAGGGAAATGCGGGAAAGATAAGGAGGAAAGCGTCGATCCCGAGCGGCGAAGTCGTGCGCCCTTGCAGGAGCCTTCAGGTTCCACGTCAGGAACAAGATCGAGGCCGCCTCGAAGCTCTCGTCCTTACACTGTTACGGCAAGTGAGCCTGCGCTTCCGCCAACGCCAGAGCCGCAGACGAGCGGTCGGAAATTCTTTGAGGTCTGTCCACTCAAGATAACGACCATCAACAGGAGAATCATCAATGCCCGTTCCCTTTCGCATAGGCGTATTGCAGTTGAGCATGGAGCCGTTGCAACAGACAGTGCGCATGGCGCAGGCCTGCGAGCGCGCTGGGTTCGACATCTTCTGGCTGGCGGAGGCGTACCCTTGGTGGCGCAAGCACGGCATGGAAGCGCGCTCGTCCACTGCAATGACAGCAGTGATCGCCACGCAAACGACGAAAATTAGAATCGGCTGGGGCATTATCTCGCCCTACACCCGCCATCCGGTTCAGGTCGCGATGGAGGCGCGGGTGATGCAGGACGCCGCCGGCGAAGGGCGGTTCCTGCTGGGGCTGGGTGCTTCCAAAATCTTCATGAAGGAGATTGGCGAAGGCGAGAAGGGCAAAGGCGTGGGGCCGGCAATCGTCATGCGCGAGAGCATCGAGATCATCACCGCGATGCTAGCAGGGGGAGCGCTCGAGTATCACGGGAAGGCGTTCGATGCGTCGGCTCCTGCCCTAAAAGATGATGCGCAGGTGTCGCGGGCGCGGGTGCCCATTTATGTCGGTGCAACCGGCCCTTTGTTGCAGAAACTGGCAGGCTCGCACGCCGACGGACTGCTGACAGCAAGCATCACGACCCCCGATTTCGTCCGTTATGCGCGAAGCAACATGGAAGAGGGTGCGAAGAAGGCCGGCAAAGACCCGTCGTCGCTCGACCTAGGCGCGGTGATCGTGGGCAGCATCAACCGCGATTCGAAGAAAGGCAAAGAGGGCGCTCGCGAGATGGCGGCGATGTATCTCGCCAACAAGGTACAGAACATTCGCGGCTCGGCTGACGTGCTGCTGCAAAAGGCTGGGTTGAGCTCCGAGGAGATTGCGCCCATCGCCGATGCCATGGAGAAGGGCGGGCGTAGGGCCGCGGGCCAAGCTGTGACCGAAGATGTGCTGAAGAAAGTCTGCGCCATCGCGGGAACGCCTGACGAATGCTGCGAGCGGATCGAGGAATACCGCCAGGCCGGTTGTACCAACATCATGCTGGAGATCTGGGGCGAGGACCGCGAAGAGCAAGCCAAACTCTTTGGCGAAGCGGTGCTGCGGCAGTTTAGGAAATTCCGCGGCCAGGACTAAGTTTCCCCGGCGTGGTGAGAATCCGCCCGCCCAAATCGACCGGTTCATCGCGAAATTTGAAGGCTCCAACAGCCTGCGTCTCAGTGGTCGCGCAGCCCCGGTTTCCCTAAACATGCTCATCCAAAGCCGCGCCCTGGGCCGAACTGATTCGCGCCCGCGCGGCTGAGCTCTCAGAGAGATGCCTGCTCGCCTTTTCCATCGAAGAGCGACTTATCGTATAGTTGGCACAAGCAAAACTCCTATGTGGGGAACGATGTGAACCCGCTTCCTCATCCCGATATGGAGGAAAGCGTCGGCGAGCCGCACCCGCTGGCCGTGGATGCGTTGCTCTCTCGCAGCTTGCTGGAGGCAGTTCCCGACGCCACCCTGGTCGTTAATCAGGAAGGAGTCGTCCTGCAAGTCAACTCCCAGGTCGAAGATCTATTCGGCTACACGCGGGACGAACTGATCGGCCAATCCGTGGAAGTTCTTGTGCCTGAACGCCAGCGCTCCCAACACCACCATCATCGAGAACAGTTTACCGATCGGCCCAAGGTCCGCCGCATGGGAGCTGGACTTGATCTTTACGGGCGACGGCGCGACGGCTCGGAGTTTCCGGTGGAGATCAGCCTCAGTCCGGTGCTTACCAGCGATGGTTTGCTGGTGTTAAGCGCGATCCGCGACATCAGTGATCGTAAGCGTATCGAAGAAGAGCTGCGTCGCGTTCACAACGAGCTGGAGCAGAGAAGGGATCGGCAGTTATGGCAATACCAAAGCAGGCTGGCGTTGATTGTCGATTCCTCGCAGGACGCAATTATCGGCAAGAATCTTGATGGCATTATTACGCACTGGAACAAGGGAGCGGAGCAGATTTACGGCTATAAGGCGGAAGAGGCAATCGGCAGGTCTATCACTATGCTGGCCCCCAAAGAGCGTGCGGATGAGATTCCACAAATCCTGGAGAAAATTCGAAAAGGACAACGGGTCGACTATTTCGAATCCATCCGGGTCACCAAAGATCAGAGGCGTCTGAATATATCTCTCTCTGTCTCGCCGATCCGGGACACCGACGGCAATATTATCGGAGCATCGACCATCGCCCGCGATATCACAGCGCAGAAGCGGGCAGAGGACCAATTTCGCCAGGCCCAGAAGATGGAAGCGGTTGGGCGGCTAGCGGGAGGAATCGCCCACGACTTTAACAATATCCTAGGCATCATTATGGCTTGTGGTGAACTGCTACGCAGCCGCATTGGTCTGGGCAGTGTCCCGCCGGAATACATTGACAATATCCAGGAAGCCGCCAAGCGGGGCGCGACCCTGACTCGGCAGCTGCTCACCTTCAGCCGACGGCAGACGGCCCAGGTGCAAGTGCTGGACATGAACGAGCGCTTGAAGGAGCTGAGCAAACTATTGCGGCCGATGATGGGAGACGACGTTGAGATCTCGTTGCTCTCGCGTTCCGCGGGGGCGATTGTTGAGATTGATCCCGGCCACTTGGACCAGGTGGTGGTGAATCTGGCGGTCAACGCCCGTGACGCTATGCCGAACGGCGGCAAGCTGATCGTAGAGACGGCGGCTGTGGAATTCGATGAAGCCTTTGCCCGGCAACACCCCCCCATGAAAGCCGGTAGCTACGTGATGCTGGCCATCAGCGACAGTGGATGCGGCATGGACCATGTCACGGTATCGCGCATTTTCGAGCCCTTCTTTACGACGAAGGAAATGAGCAAGGGGACTGGGTTGGGGCTGGCCACGGTGTATGGCATCGTGCAGCAGAGTGGCGGTCAGATCTTTGTTTATAGCGAACCGGAGCGTGGAACTACGTTCAAGATCTATTTGCCGTCGGCCGAGAACAAGGTTGGAGCTGTGCAGGAAGCTACGGCCGAAGATGCCTTGCCAAGACATGAAGGAGTGACGATCCTACTTGTCGAAGATGACGATCTTATGCGCAAGCTAGCTAGGCAGATGCTGCAAGACCATGGATACGCCGTCATAGAAGCGAGAGATGGAGCGTCAGCCTTGGCCCAACTCGATGAAAAGAAGACGGTCGACTTGGTGCTCACCGACGTGGTTATGCGAGGCATAAGCGGGCCGGACTTGGCGCTGCGTCTTATGCAGTCGTATCCAGAAATGAAATTTGTCTATATGTCCGGCTATACCGGAGAACTGCTCGCCGGAGATCACGGGCTGGCTACTGGAATCACTCTTCTAGAAAAGCCATTTACGCGCACCGTACTGCTGCAAACCGTTCACGCCGCTCTGGGGACACGGCTGGAAGCTCCTGAGGCCTCGATGCGTAAAGAGCGCAAACTCTAAACCCCGGCGGAGCCTGATCGCCCATTACGCGAAGATCTAACCTGAAAGACGCTCCATCCTATGGAGACGAAGGCTGCGAGCGCAACCCATGCGGAATTTAGCCGCAGCGCCAAATCCGCCCCGGTAACCCCGACAAGTAGTAGATAGGGGTAAAGATATCGAATGGCATGCTCCGGATCGTTTAAGAGCTGCAGTAGATAGAGGATGGCGACGTAAGCGACGGAACCGGCGAACATCGAGACCGGATGAATATGCCAGCTGCGCCAGAACGATTCCGGCGAATCGGCGGCGAAATAGCAGAGGTCTTCCACTAGGGCGACTACTCCGATTCCGGCGATAGCGGCGGAACCAAATGCGGTAACAGTATGATCTTCCCGGTTGTGTATGCGGTTTCGCTTCCTCATGCGCTTAGAGATCGCCACCGACATGAGACGGTCGCGGGTTAAAGGTACCCGGGCTTTTCCTGCTCGGGGCAAACAGATTTATGGCGCAGCGATCTGAAACCGCAGCACGGACTCCGCAGTTTTGTATTGGTATTTCGCAGCCGCAAACTGAATCTGGGCCTCGGTTTGCTGTAACTGTGCCTGGCTCAGCTCCACGATGGAGCCCAGCCCCAGGGTGTATCGTGTTTGCGACAAATCCGCGGCCAGATTGGTCTGATCGACGAACTGCTGTGTGACCGAGATCCGGTTATAGGCCGTGATCGCGTTCAGCCAGCTCGTCCGCACATCATTGGCGATGCGATCTTTCAGGTCCCGCAACTGCTCCTGATTGGCCTGCGCCCTCAGCGCCGCCTCGCGCGATCGTGCCGGATACAGGAAGCCGTTGAAGATCGGAATGTTGACGTTGACCCCGATCGCGCCGTACCAGGTGTCGAGTTGCGGAGCACCCGTGGGCACGCCGCCCACCGTACCGAGGGCCCGGATGTCGGGCAGAAGCAGGTCGCGTTCCGCCTTCTGGTAACGCTGTGCGGCCTGATATTCGTAGTCCTGGGCTGCGATCTCGGGCCGATTACTGAACGCTTGATCCACCAATTGAGCCACCGCGGCAGGGGGAGGAGTGAGCTGGGTCTGTGTGTCGACTAGATCGAACTGCTGCTGGGCGGAATAGCCCAGAATCTCCGACAACGCGGAAAGCGCAGCCTGGTAATTGCCCTGGGCGCTGAGCAGCAGCAGCTGTGCCTGGGAGAGATTGGCATTCGCAAAGCTGACATCGAGTTGAGACTTGAGTTTGTTGTTGAACAGGGCCGTGATCTGGTCACTCACAAGTTGGCGGGAGCTTACGGTCTGTTCGGCGACCTTCAGCTCCGCGTTGGCTTGGAGGGCGTTGTAAAAGGCCTGGTCAACCGCCAGCTTGATTTGTGCCGTCGTGGCAACAGCGTTCATGTCGGCGGCCTTGGCGTGCAGCGTGGCCGTGGCGACCAGATTGTTGGTGCGGCCAAAATCGGTGATGAGTTGCGCCAGGGTCACGCCACCGGCGAAGCGTTCATAGATGATGGGATTGTTCAAGGCCCCGGCTGAGATACGGCTTCCCGGATTCGGTTCGACGGCGGTGAGGCTGCCATAAACGGTTGGGTAGTAATTCGACCTGGTCTCGCGAGTGACCTGTTGCGAAGCCATGGCCAGCAATCGGTACACTGAGATCTGCGGATTGTTGCGCAACGCCAGGTCTTCCGCGTCCTGCACGGTCAAGCGCATCAAAGGCGCACCCGGCGGAACTTGTGAAGGAAGTTGCGTAGGATTAGCGGGTGCGGGACCGGCTGGTGGTGACTGGGCCGAAGGCGTGGTATTCTGCGCCTCCAAGACAGCCTGCAGAAACGAGAGACAGAGCAGGAGCACAACGGTCTTGCGTCTCAAGCCTGTACCTCCTGGGTAGGTTGTTCTTCTTTGCGATGGATGAGCAGGTACGCGGCGGGCACCAGGAACACGGTGACGACGACCGAAACCGTTAGGCCACCGATGATGGCCCGTGCCAGCGGGGCGTACTGCTCGCTGCCGGCCTCCAGAGCCAGGGCCATGGGGAGCAATCCCAGGATGGTCGCGAGTGAGGTCATCAGGATGGGCCGCAGTCGCACCCGGCAGGCCAGCGCAACGGCCTCCGCGATGGGCATCCCTTGCCGCCGATAGATGCGGGTGACGTCCACGATCAGGATGCTGTTCGACACCACGATGCCGGTCATCATGATGACGCCCATCAGCGACATGATATTGAGCGTGGTGCCCGTCGCCAGAAGCACAAGGATTACCCCGGTGATCCCCGGCGGAATGGCCAGCAGGATGATGAACGGGTCAATGAACGAGGCGAACTGCGCCATCAGGATGAGGTACACCAGGGCGATGGCGAGCAGCAGGCCGAAGGCGAAACTCTTGAACGATTGCTGCATGGCCAGCACCGATCCCCGTACCTCAATGCGAACATTGGGCGGAAGCTTGGTGTCGTTGATGATCTTCTTGACTTGATTGAAGACACCGCCAAGGTCCTCTCCCTTGGGCGCGACGTAAACGTCGATCACGCGGAAAAGTTGGTAGTGATCTACCTCGGTGGGGGTGTTGATCATTTTGATGTCGGCGACATTCTCTAGCATGGTGGTGTTGTCGTTGGTCTTGGCTTTGAGAGGAATCTGCTTGAAGTTCTCCATCGTCATCGCGCCAATCTGCTGATTGGTGTATTGCACGGTGAGGAAGTAGTTGTTGCCGCTGCGGGGATCGACCCAGTATCCCGGTGCGATCATGCCGTTCGAATTCAAGGCTGTGGTCACGTTGCGCACCACATCGCTGGCCGTCAGGCCGAGGCGGGCGGCCATTTCGCGGCGGATATCGAGTTCGATGCCCGGATAGTCGAGGTCCTGCGGGATGAGCACATCGCTGACATCATGCAGCCTGCGCACGCGACTTGCGACCGCCGCCGCGACGTCGAAAGAGGCGTGTTGATTGTTGCCGGTGACCTGGATGTCGATCGGCGCGGGCATGCCGGCGTTGATCACAGAATCCACTAGGCCTCCGGTCTGGAAATAGGTAGAGAGCTCGGGCAAGTCCGAATCGAGTTTCTGGCGCACGCGATCCATATAGGTAAAGGTAGAAATCTTGTGCTCCGGATTCAGGCTTACCTGCACGAAGGCGGTGTGTTGCGCGCTGTTGCTGGTGTAGATGGCCGACAGGTCGGCATTCACGCCAATGTTCGACACAACCATCTTCAGATCATCTTTGGGAATGACATCGCGAACCTCGTCCTCGACCCGCCCGATGTATTGGTTGGTGACTTCCAGGCGCGTGCCGGTTGGTGCTTTCACGTTAATGACAAACTGACCAGGATCGGTGCGCGGGAAGAACGCCACTCCAAGCAACGGAAACAGCGCCAGACTGATAACGCAGGCGCCCATGATGACGGCCACGGTCCGGCCGGGACGTTGCAGGACCTTGTCAACGGATTGGTCGTAATGCATCAGCATCTGGTCATACTTGCGGTTGAAGTTTGAAACCATCCGGCTGAAAACCGACTTCCGACCGTGATGGGCCACGGCCCCGTGCACGGACTTGATGAATCGCTGGCAGAAGAGGGGCACAACCGACATGGCCACCAGGTACGAGGCAGCCAGCGCCAGCACCACGGCGAGGGCCAGGGCGGTGAACAAGTATTGGCTGATACCGTACAGAAATACGACGGGGAAGAACACGATGGCTGTTGTGAAGGTGGCCGCGAGGACCGCTAGCGCCACTTCCTCGCCACCGCGTTCCGAGGCTGTGGATGGGTCCTCGCCTTCCTCCATGTGGCGGAAGATGTTCTCCAGCACTACTACCGAGTTGTCGATGACGCGCGAAAGAACCAGTGCCAGGCCGCCTAGAACCATCGTATTAATGGTGCCGCCAAAGGCGTTCAAAAGAAGGAAAGCGGCCAGGACAGATAACGGGATCGACAACAAGACCGAAACCGTTCCCCGTGCGGAGCCGAGAAAGATGAGCACCATCATGGCGGTCAGGAGCAGGCCGATTGCGATCTCGCGCAATACGTTCGCGATGGCGGTCTTTACGTACTGCGATTGATCGAAGACCACGCTGGCGACCAGAGTCTTGGGAATGTCCAAGAGCTTCTTCACACGATCGCGGACACCATTGACGATTGCGATGGTGTTGCTGTTTCCTCCCTGCTTCAGAATCGGCAGATAGACCGACTTCTGGCCATCCACGCGGACAATGTTGTATTGAATGGCGGCCGAGTCTTCCGCATGGCCAACATCAGCAAAGCGCAGAACGCCGTTGCCGATGGCCTTCAGCGGCACGTCATTCATCTCGCGGGTGTCTGGAAATTGGCTATTGCTGTAAATGTTGTAGTCGCGCGGACCAATGCGTACATCGCCGGCAGGAAGAATGGCATTGGCATCGTTCACCGTGTGCACGACGTCCATGGGACTGAGTTGTGCGGCCTGGAGCTTTACCGGATCGACGTAGAACTGGATCTGGCGGTACTTGCCGCCATAGGGCTGCGGAACCGAAGCGCCGGGCACGTTGGCGATCTGGTTGCGCACATTGAACTGTCCCTGGTCGTGGAGTTCGGTCTCGTTCAGGCCTTGGCCTTTCAAGGTGACCAGGCAAACCGGCAAGCTGGAAGCGTCGAACTTCAGTACCACCGGGGGCAGCGTTCCCTGCGGCAATCGCCGCAGGTCGGCCATCGCCAGGTTGGCGATTTCGCTGACAGCGGCATCGGCGTCGGTGCCGGGCTGAAAGTACACCCGAATGAGACTGACGCCGGTCAGGGAGCGCGACTCGATATGGTCAATGTTGCTGCCCAGGGTAAAGAAGCGCTCGAAGGTATCGGTGATGTTGGCCTCGATCTGCTCGGGTGGCATGCCGCCGTAGAAGGTGGCCACCACGACAACCGGTATCTTAATTTCTGGAAAAAGGTCAACTGGCATGCGCACGGTAGTGGCAACGCCGACCACCAGAATCATCAGACACAGCATGAGAATGAAAAACGGATAGCGAATGGAAAAAGTCGGCATGGCTACTCCGTCTCTCCGCTTACGGTCAACTGGGTGCTCTCTTTGGGCCGAACCACTTGACCGGGCTGATAACTGGCAAGGTTGCCAATGATGACGCGATCGCCTGCGGAGAGCCCCGACAGAATCTCCACGTTGTTCGCGTCCTCCAGTCCCGTGCGCACTTGCCGCTGCTGTACGCGATTCTGTGGGTCAACCACCAGAACGGTGGTGGCGTCATGGTCGCGCTGAATTGCATTGATCGGCACCGTCAGCGCGTCGGCATGGTTTTGCACTTGCAATGCCACATTGGCATACATTCCCGGTTGCAGCTTGTAGGTGTCGTTAGCCACGTCAATCTCGACCTGCATGGTGCGAGTGGTGCGGTCGAGAGCATCGGTGAAGCGGGTTACGTGACCGGTAAAGTGTTCGCCGGTGGCCTGCACGGCTACATCCGCCGGATCCCCCACGCGGACCGACCCGGCCAGCGATTCCGGCACCGGGATTCGCAGTCGGAGAACGTTGACCTGTGCCAGCTTCACGACGGGCGCTGAATTGCTGTTCGAAGTGCCGGCCTGCACCAGGGCGCCAGTATCGGCATACCGCCAAGTGACCACGCCATCAAAGGGGGCGGTGATGCGGGTATAGTCCGACATCGCCGAGATCTGGCTGTTATTGGCCTGCGAAACCTCCAACTGCTGCCTGGCTGCCGATAGCGCCGACTTGGCCGACTCCACTTGGGCTTCCGCGGCCCGGTCCTTAGCCTCGGCGTCGTCTAATTCCTGCTGGGCGACCAGGCCGGGCCGCGCTTTGGAGGCCTGCGCCAGGCGCACTGCGTTTGCGTGCAGCGCGGTGAACTGTGCCTGGTCGCGCGCCACTTCGTTCTGGGCCCGCTCAATTTCCTGTTGACTGTGGCGCACGCCGGCCTGCGTGCCCTGCAACTCGGCGACGAGTTCGGGTACTTCCAGCACGGCCAGCACCTGGCCCGTCTTTACCCGGTCGCCAATGTCAACGTTGATTTTGCGGATGTAACCGGCTACCTTGGCGTGGACCTCGATCTCCTGGTAGGGGAGAAATTCTCCTGCCGCCGAGAAGGTGTTACCAATGGGAGCGCGCTTGGCGATCGCGACGGCGGCCGACATAATTTCATCGGTGTTGCGGGTACGCGACGGCGCCCCAGCCCGCACATGTTTCACGGCAAAAAATGCAATCAGCAGGCATAGCACCGCCCCGCCGATCACAAGAAATTTGTGGTTTCGACTTAATTTCATGCGTGTCCTCGCTGCAGCAAGGTGGCTCACTTGTTGGGCTCGGCTACTGGCACTCAACGCCAGCGGGACCACGAAAGAACAAACTCGTGATTGTGAATGCGCGAACGACCCAGAGTTTACTGAACAGGAGGGGGACGGAGAAAACGATGCAGGTAGAGTTGACTTGGCGATGCCGGCGCGGGCGCACGGCAGACGGCGTCATAGCGCCGCTCCGATTGGCTGTGCAGGAAGAAGACGAGTGCGGCGGCGAACCAAGACAGGGTTACGCCGGTGGAAAGGGGCGGCGGCTCGTGCTTCTCGCCGCTGAGCCACAACTTCGACGACGTGGAAGTATCTATGTGGTTCTGCTGGTAGACCGACACCTTGGCGTGCAGGGCGAACAGAAACACCAACACACAACATGCGAGCAGCAGGAAGCGCCAGCATGCCATCTGGAATGGTTTACGGCTTACGATCCAACCGGTACCCACCGCAGTATTATACGATGCAATTCTATTTTGGTGAGCAGTCGGCCGCGGCTGGCTGCTTCTCGAACCGATGAGCTAGGGGTTACAAAGTCCGATTTCTGTTTCTTTTTAGCCTCGGTGTTGATTTGCTGCCGGGCTGGGATTTCCTTCGCAGCTCTTTTCGCATCTTTCAGGTCGGCACAGAGGAACCTCTTCCTCAGTCCGCGTCGACGTAGTCGGAGAAGCGCGCGCTTGTTGGGGGTCCAGGTCTACGCCACTTCTGCGCTGATCTCGCCATCGTGAATAACACTCTTGTGGTAGTTGTGAACCTGCACATTCGGTGTACAATTCGCGTGCTCGAAACTCAAGGCAAGAAATTATAAAAGGTTTGCAGCGGATATCGCCAGCACGATAGCGGGGCTACCGCATTGTGGGGCAATGGCTTGGCTGCAGACAGAAACGACAAATTCCCGTTGAGAAGGTAACTAGATGGGCTGTTATCTAAGTGCCAAAAGCGTCCGGGGTTAAGCGCCACTTTACTACGGTCAGGATAGCACGTACGCCACTGGGTGCTTAGCGACGGCCGCCTAGTCCCCTCGCCTGCACAGAGGGGACAACCGCCGATTCAGGAGAGTAGACGAATGCGGACTATCTGGCCGGCTAGACATCGAGTTTTCCATTTCTTTCTGCTGACCTTTCTGGTGATCGCTGCCCGCACAGCCATGACCGCGCAGGCCGGATTCGCCATTTCGGCCACACCCTCTTCGGTGAGTATCCCGCAAAATGGTCAGGGCGTTGCGATCATTACGACCAGCATCAGTGGTGGCTTTGACGCGGACATCAATCTCTCGGCTTCGGGCATGCCACGGGCGTTACCGTCGGCTTTAATCCGCCGACGATCCCTGCGCCGGGCTCCGGCAGCTCGACGATGACCATCACGGTTGCCAGCAACACGGCTCCTGGAACGTATCCCATCACGGTAACCGGCGACGGCGGCGGTATTCAGCAAAATACGGTGTCAACCTGACGGTGACGGCCGCGGGCAGTTGGCAGCAGGGGTTCGACTTCCGCAACACGAAAAACTTTGTTAGTGATCCTTCAGGATCCACGTACGTCCTAGCCACAACCTCCTATCCGACCAAAGGCAATGGCGTGACGTATGGCTGGGTGAAAACTTCCCTGGTGCGAGGCGCAGACCGTAATTCGCAGCTAGACCCGCGGCTGGCGGGCGTGAACCTCGTGACCAATGGCTCGCCGGCCACGTTTTATGTGGACCTGCCCGGTGCCGGGTGCCTACAACCTGTCGCTCGCGCTGGGGGATGCGGGTGCCAAGCGATGCCGGATACAGTGCCAGGTCCAGTTTCTGGATGGCAACACGGTGCTGGCTACAGTCACCGGCGGAGTAATCGACCAGGGCTACTTCTACGATGCGAAGGGAAATGCCTGGTCGGCCGCGGCGTGGCCGGGCAGCAACGTGAGCCAGCAGGTGACGCTGACAGGTACGCGACTGACAGTAGTAGTTGGAACAAACAATGTGGGAGACGTTACGCCAGTCGCCTTCCTCGGGGTTGCGCAGGCCTCTGGTGCGCCGAACTTTGCGCTTTCGGTTTCGCCCGCTTCGCTCACCATTCAGCAGGGCAATCAGGGAACTTCAACCATCACCACCACCATCAATGGAGGATTCAATAGCGCGATTGCCCTGTCAGCATCGGGGATACCCTCCGGTACGAGCGTCAGTTTCAATCCAAGCACGATACCGGCGCCAGGTGTAGGCAGTTCCACCATGATCGTTACTGTGGGAAGCACTCCTGCCGGAACCTATCCCATCACGGTGACGGGCAACGGCGGCGGCATCCAGCAGAACACCACGGTGACGCTGACCGTGACGGCAGCGCCGAGCTTCACGATCTCGGCATCGCCTGCATCGTTGAGTATCCAGCAAGGCAATCAGGGGAACTCGACCATCACGACAGCGATCAGTGGTGGATTTAACGCGGACGTCGACGCTGTCGGCTTCGGGCCTGCCCTCGGGCGTGACGGTGAGCTTCAATCCGCAGACCATCCCTGCGCCGGGCGCTGGCAGCTCGACGATGACCATCACGGTGGCCAGCAATACGACTCCGGGGACGTATCCCATCACGGTGACCGGCAACGGCGGCGGGATCCAGCAGAACACGACGGTGACGCTGACCGTGACGGCAGCGCCGAGCTTCACGATATCGGCATCGCCTGCATCGTTGAGTATCCAGCAGGGCAATCAGGGGAACTCGACCATCACGACGGCGATCAGTGGTGGATTTAACGCGGACATGACGCTGTCGGCTTCGGGCCTGCCCTCGGGCGTGACGGTGAGCTTCAATCCGCAGACGATCCCTGCGCCGGGCGCTGGCAGCTCGACGATGACCATCACGGTGGCCAGCAATACGACTCCGGGGACGTATCCCATCACGGTGACGGGCAACGGCGGCGGGATCCAGCAGAACACGACGGTGACGCTGACCGTGACGGCAGCGCCGAGCTTTACGATCTCGGCATCGCCTGCATCGTTGAGTATTCAGCAGGGCAATCAGGGGAACTCGACCATCACGACGGCGATCAGTGGTGGATTTAACGCGGATGTGACGCTGTCGGCTTCGGGCCTGCCATCGGGGCGTGACGGTGAGCTTCAATCCGCAGACCATCCCTGCGCCGGGCGCTGGCAGCTCGACGATGACCATCACGGTGGCCAGCAACACAACTCCGGGGACGTATCCCATCACGGTAACGGGCAACGGCGGCGGGATCCAGCAGAACACGACGGTGACGCTGACCGTGACGGCAGCGCCGAGCTTCACGATATCGGCATCGCCCGCATCGTTGAGTATCCAGCAGGGCAATCAGGGGAACTCGACCATCACGACAGCCATCAGTGGTGGCTTCAACGCGGACATCGACGCTATCGGCTTCGGGCCTGCCATCGGGGGTGACGGTGAGCTTCAATCCGCAGACCATCCCTGCGCCGGGCGCTGGCAGCTCGACGATGACCATCACGGTGGCCAGCAACACAACTCCGGGGACGTATCCCATCACGGTGACGGGCAACGGCGGCGGGATCCAGCAGAACACGACAGTGACTGCTGACCGTGACGGCAGCGCCGAGCTTCACGATATCGGCATCGCCTGCATCGTTGAGTATCCAGCAAGGCAATCAGGGGAACTCGACCATCACGACGGCCATCAGTGGTGGATTTAATGCGGACATCGCGCTGTCGGCTTCGGGCCTGCCATCGGGCGTGACGGTGAGCTTCAATCCGCAGACGATCCCTGCGCCGGGCGCTGGCAGCTCGACGATGACCATCACGGTGGCCAGCAACACGACTCCGGGGACGTATCCCATCACGGTAACGGGCAACGGCGGCGGGATTCAGCAGAACACGACAGTGACACTCACGGTGACCGCAGGAGGACCCAACTACACCCTTACGGCAGCGCCCGCGTCGCTCAGCATGATGCAGGGCAGTCGGAACTCCGGCACCATCGTTACTTCTGTTAGTGGTGGCTTTAACAGTGCAATTAATCTGTCTGTGTCCGGAGCGCCTTTGGGCGTGTCGGTGAGCTTCAATCCACAGACGATTCCCGCGCCCGGCTCCGGCACTTCGACCATGACGGTGACGGTGCTGGGTTTGGCCCGGGTGGGCACTTTCCCGATCACGATTAACGCCTCCGGCGGTGGCATTAAACAGAGCGCCACGGTAAGCCTCACGGTGACGGCCCAAGGGCAGCCAAACTTCACGCTGTCAGGTGCGCCGACGTTGCTGAGCATTGTGCAAGGGACGCAAGGGGTCTCAACCGTGACCACGGCGGCGAACAATGGTTTTAGCGGCGACATCAGTTTCTCCGCTTCGGGCATGCCGGCGGGCATCGCCGTGACCTTCGATCCACAGACGATTCCTGCGCCGGGCAATGGCAGCTCCAACATGACCATCACGGTGAGCAGTGATCTCAGCTCGGGCACGTACCCCATCACCGTGACAGCTAGCGGTGGTGGCCTTTGGCAGACAGTGGCCGTCACGGTCATGGTGGGTTCCTTCACGCCTCTGGCGACGCCAGCCTCCCTCAGTATTGCGCCAGGCAATCAGGGCACATCACAGATCACCACCACCGTAAACGGCGGCTTCAATTATCCAATTAGTTTGTCCGCTTCGGGCATGCCCTCCGGTACGACTGTGAGCTTTAATCCGCCAACCGTTCCGGCCCCAGGCGCAGGCAGCTCGATCATGACGATAACCGTAGGGAGCGACACGACTGTAGGCACCTATCCCATTACTGTGATGACCAGCGGCGGCGGATTGCAGCAGAACCTCACGGTGATGCTGACGGTGCCCACCGCCGGGTTCGCGCTCAGCGTGTTTCCCGCGACCATTAGCGTTGTCCCCAATACGCTAGGAATCCTGACCGCCACCACCAGAATCAATGGCTTCAACAACTCCATCAGTCTCGCAGCGTCGGGCGCGCCTCACGGGTTAACGGTGGGATTCAGTCCTAGTGTGATCCCGGCCCCAGGGGTGGGCAACGCGACCATCACCGTAGCAGCTTTCCAAACTGTACCGGCGGGCAGCTATCCCATCACCGTGACAGCTAGCGGGGGCGGCCTCAAGCAATCGGCCACGTTTACGGTCACGGTTGCACCCTCAGGCCAGCCCAACTATGCGTTGGCGGCTGGACCGGCTTCGTTGAGTTTGATCCAGGGTCTGCAGGGTGGGGTGTCCATTACCGGCGCGATCAGCGGCTCGTTCAACAATATGATTGCCCTATCTGCTTCGGGCTTGCCGAGCGGCATCAGTGCCAGCTTCGCTCCGGACACCCTCGCGGCGCCAGGAAACGGCAATTCAGTCCTGACCTTTACGGTCAACCAAGACGCGTCGGCAGGAACGTACCCAGTTACAGTGACCGGCAATGGAGGGGGAATCCAGCAGACGGCCACGGTCAATTTGACGGTAACGCCAGCCGGGGCTCAGGCCCTCCCCAATGCTTCCGTCCTACAGCCGTACTCTTATAGTTTGCAAGCCTCGTTCGGTACGCCGCCCTACAGCTACCAACTGGTGGCCGGCAGTCTTCCTGCGGGGCTCACCCTGGATGCCTATGGAAACATTACAGGGCAGTCTACGACCGCTGGGCAGTTTGCTTTTAGTGTGCAAGTCACAGATTCCTCCCAGCCACCGCAGCAGCAGGTGTTCAACTACACGCTGAACGCCGCGATCCAGTTGGATAGCTATAGCGGCCTCAGTGCGGCTCCGGTTCCAGGATGCGTTGCCAACGGATACTTCCAAGTCCTGAAGGTGAATGGCCGTTGGGTACTCGCTGATCCGAACTGTAATGCTTTCTACCAGCGGTCCGTGTTTGATGCCGATCGGCTGTTCATCCTGCAGCAGATCATGCAGTCGCGGTACGGCAACAGCACAGCAGCCTGGGCCAATCACTCCCTGGAGCGCATGACGGGATGGGGGTTCAACGCTATCGACGTTTACACGTCGTACTACATGCTGCCGGTAGGCACCTACAATAACCCGGGAGCGGCGATCAAGGTTCCATTCGTTTTATTTTTCCCGACCCTGCAGCAGGTTTTGACCAGTCCCCAGAACGTCGGTTTGCCCGAGCCCATCAAGGACATCTGCCGCGGATTTGATGGGAACGGTTATCACTTCTACTGCAGCAACCTGGCCGATATCTTCGATCCCAAGTGGCAGACCGCGAACGTCAACGAACTGGCGGTCCAGCAGAGCGTTTACACAGGCGGTTTCAACACCGATCCGTGGGTGATGGGGGTTTCGCTTGGTGACACCGACTACGTCTTCGCTATCAAAGGGAACGGGGCAGGCGCCTATAACGTGCCCGCTTATCCTCACCCAGGAATGCTGGTAGCTACGGTGAACTTCCAATACTCCGGCTTCCTGGACAACACACTGTATTCCAAATACGCCTGGGTCAGTTATCTGCAGAACAAGTATGGCACCATCGACGCCCTCAATGCCGCTTGGAATACGGGTGGCTTCTACACAGCCTTTGGCGATGACGGCGGCTTCGGAAATGGCACCGGCGTGCTCGATGAAGACGGCGGCCATACCGGTTGGTTCGGTAGCGACCTGCACGATCGCTACTTTACCCAGGTTGGAGTCAACCCCAACCTGGTGGCCGACATGGATGCTTTTCTGTACCAGTTCGTCTACCAGGTGTATTCGGTGCAGGCCAGCACGATCAAGAGCTACGACCAGAACCACCTTCTGGTGTGCGGGATCTTCGGCGGCGTGGGGGAGGGCGGCACCCGACCGCCAGTTTTGCAGGCCCTGAAGGATTCAGGCTGCAACGTCCTGGTGGGCAACTGGAACTCGTATTATCCCTCGCTGGCCCTGTCCGGCAACCAGGCACAATACGACGCCAGCGGTTTGCCGGAATACTTATGGTATGCGGTGGGCGCCCAGGCGGATTCCGACGTGAATGGTTACAGTTATCCCAACTACGGCGTCGCTTTCGCCGACTATCCAAACCAATTAACACGCGGCCAGCAATACGCCAGCGATCAGCAGGCCATCTTTTCAGCGCAAGGCACTAACGGCGATTACTATGTGCTAGGCACAGGCTTCTGGTCGCTTACCGACAACAATAGTGAAAAGACCAACTTCGGGCTGATCTCGTTCATGGACAATGCCTACGATGGGCAGTGCGCGGTGATTACGGCAGGCAACAACCAATACGGCTATCCCTGTGGCGGCGAAGCCACTAATTACGGCGATTTCCTGGACAGCGTGACCCAGACCAACTCGAGCATCTTGCAGCAACTTTTGCAGGCGCTTCTACAGATGCACTAGCAAAGGCTGATGTCCGCTGTTAACCAACTCGTCATAAGCGGAGCCTCTCGGGCCGTGTTCGATTATGGGACAAGTCATTCATAATGACCCGGTATCCCCCTCCCCCCATGTCCTCGCAAAATATTGAAAGCAAAGAGCGGGGAAAATTGTCCCCTTGCAAAATCTTCCATCCAAAAGAGTTACAGGTCAAAATATTCGATTCAAAAGGACTTATACCAGAAAATCTTTCCCGTTTTTGGCATGGTTCCACAGGCGGCATTAACCAAAGTGGCAACGGAGAGCGTTTCAGTTCCGTCCACGATCCACTGATTTTTCAAAGATCATTGGCCCAACCGCGACCCTCTTCACCCGAGTGGCGGGCCGAAGAGACACTAGGCCTCCAGGCTGAGTGTATCGCCTTTCTCGCCGATGTCAAGTTACGAAAGTACATGTACCATTGCATGGGTTAATTGGATAAGGATGAAAGCTCGCGCCTTCGTTGTTAGCGATGGGATACCAGGCTCGTTGGTCGTCGCTTGTGACCAAGCCCGAAGGACGAAACAACGCAGCCCAGGACGTAGGGCGCTGACCCGAACCTCGACCCGCGCAAGTTACGTCGTGGCAGGAGGGTCGCCGTGCTGCAGTAATGAACAATGTGGAAGCGGCCCGAAAAGCGCCTGTTCTCGCTCCTCTTCGCTCTACTGAGTCAGGACGCACCCGAGGGCACTCAGGATTTCCATCTAACAGCGGCCGGACGGCGCCTCCATAGCGATAGCATGCGACTCTCAACCGCCTCAATAGTGGAACCTGTACTTTATTTGCACGGAGACCATCGCAGGATCAGCCCAATGCGTGCCTCCAAAGGTATTACTGGTATCGAGCATGTAGCGCTGGTTGGTGATGTTGGTGCCGATGAAGCGCACCATCCAGTTCTCCCCGAACGATTTTCCCACCGACAGATCCAGCGTATAGTAGGCCGGCAGATGGTCCGGACCGTCGCCGTTGAGAAAACCCGAGCCGTAATTGATGGTGACGGCGGCGAAGCTGCGCCACGGTAGGTTTCCATCAAAGCCGGCTGAAAGCGTGTTGCGCTGGTCGTGGTCAAGATAGAACGACCCGCCGGGCGGCGGGGAAAAATCGGTAAGACCACCGGTGACAGCTCCCGACACCTTGGGCCTACTGGTGCGAGTAAACGAGATGGGCGTGGTAGCGATGGAGAATCAGGGGCGAGCGGATTGTAGCTTCCTCGCCCTCAATGATCGCTCCCTGAATCGTGAGCGGCAGGAAGATGTTGGAATTGCCGATTACGTCGTGGTCAAAGAAGTTCCGCACGCTGGTGTGGAAATAGGTGATGGTGGACACCCAGTTTCGCACCGGAATCGTGATGCCGTACTCCTGCTGTATGTCGCGCTCACCTTGCAGAGGCAGAAATCCCAGTCCCTGGCTCTCGGTGAAATCAAGCAACGAACCGGAAACCGTGTCGAGCGGCGGCGGCTGGTAAAAATACGAGTAAGCCGCCCGCAGTACCCAGTTGAGCCTGGGAACTGTTATGGCCACTCCCAACCGCGGATCGACGGCATTTTCCGTAAGGTTGCCGGAAAAGTGTGTCATCCGGAGTCCGCCAGTGAACGTCAGCCATGATGCCGCTTTGAACTGGTCCTCAAGAAACAGCCCGCGAACACGAAGCCGTCGGGATTTACTCGCTGGCTGAATTGTTGCCCTGATCCGTCGTTGGCCACCACCGAAAAGAACGTGTTGTCCTGCTGAGCGAACGCATAAACCCACACGGGCATTATTCCGTTTATTCAGCGCGGACAGCGTCACCTGTCCGCCCTCGTAATTCGACGCGCGATTGTCCGTAGTGATCGGAACATCGTTTGGCCCTCCTTCGTACGCCGCCCGGTTGAAGTGGTAGAACGGCGAGACGATAAGCATCAGACCCGGTGAATACGTGTGGACCCACGTACCTGTCGCAAAGATGTCCTGCTCGCGCTCGCGGTCGTTGACGCCCGCCGCTTGCATATCGGGATCGTTCGGCACCTGGTAATAGTCGAGGCGAAGACCGGCGTCGAAACGAATCTGGTCCTTGGGATTGGGATTGTAAATGAGCGAAGTGAATGCCGCCGCCGCCGTGCGCCTGATTGTGGAGATTGACGTCAGTCGGCGGCTCCAGACCCCAATCCGTGTTGTTGCCGCTGACGCTGGCGTAATAAGCAAACTTCGGCGGTGTGGTCGCCAAAGCTCAACAGGTCGTCAGTCTGGTTGTAGTTGCCGTAGCTGGCGATCAGCTCGGCCTGGCGATTGCGTTCGAAGCCGGTGTTCGGCGCGACGTTAAATACGCCGTAGATGCGGTCACCGTACTCCGCGGCGTAGCTTCCAGTCTCTGCCTGAAGGTAAGAGACATCTTTAGGATTGAATTGTGGCCCCACGTTGGAGGCAATGTTGGTGTTGGGAACCGGAACGCCATCGATGGCCCACGTTACCTGATGGCCGCCACGCACGTGCAGTTGGTCGTGCACCATGTAGGAGCCTGGTACGAACTCGGTGATGATCTTGAAGCTGTTGCTGGAGTCTACCCCGGCGTAGCGGGCGATCTGTTGCTGGCTGATGAGAATGTCTCGGCGTGACGAATCGGGATTCAGGTCTTCGGGAGACGCGGTCACCGTGACCTTCTCCTTGCGCCGTGGCAATAGCCAGTTGGTAATGCAGCACCGGTGCGAGCCCCCGAGACCACCACCAGCACCTGCGATTGGGTGGCGAATCCGGGAGCTTCCACGGTAACGGTGTACTTCCCGAAGCGGCACGGCGTCGAAGTGGAACTCCCCATTCTGCGCGTTGTATCGTCGGTCAGTTTGTAAGCCGAATCTGTGGCCTGCAATGTGGCGTGCTGCCGCGTTGATCGGCTGATGTTGTGGGATCGTGTACGACGCCGCGGACGTTGCCGAACACGGTGGCAGCGGCGTAGAGTGAGAAACACCCCCAGTGCCGGCAACCAAGGATCCAAACGTGAGACGACGAAGCGCTCCACGCAATTGCAGCTTGTCTGATGCACGCAAGCATGAACATCCCCACCAAGCTGACCACTGACCTTCGTAACGTGAGAAAGGGACACGACGGACCCGTAAGGAGAGCCAACGGAAAGGCAGGGCGATACTCACGCCGCAGTTGAGCGTGTCGCCGATTCAGCGAACATGGTTCGATCGAATCGGGAACTACTAGGCAGGTGGGCCGCGCTGCTGGGTTGTATCGGTGGAGCGCAGCGCAACCAGTGGCAGGGAATCTCGGACGCGGAGTTGTTCATCCGCGTGGATGCTCGGAAGACTCGACGTGACCTTCAAGGCTGCCCGGGGCGAAGTGAGCACACCGAGATGCCGGTACGGGCAAGTTGGCGCGAGATTTCGGAAACCGTCCCCGTTCGGGGACATCGCGCAATGGTGCTTGCCGTCGCGACGGCAACATGCCGGTACGCTGTCGGGCTTCGCTTGCAGGAATGGCAGAGCGAGCCCGAGACACAGTAGCACAAGCATCACACTGGCGTGGATCCGGCGCATAAACAGACGGATTGTACTACATCACAGAGGCCCGTGATGGCAGGCGGTCCGCTCACAGGGTTGGCCAAAGAGCCGTCGCGAGGTCCTGCCAAGTTACAATCACGAGACGGGAGATATTGTGCGCTACGTAATCGTTTTGCTCGCCCTCGCTGGCGTGGTGGTTTCCGGGCTGGCGCTGAAAGTACATTATGATACCGGTTCCGAGCCGTGCAGCATCAACGACAAATGGGATTGCGGGGTCGTGAACCATAGTCCATACGCTGTCTTTCATGGCCTGCCAGTCGCGGCCGTAGGAATCGCCGGATATCTGCTGATCGCGATGCTGGGACTCTGCGGCGCCCGGGCTGGTTGCTGGTGCCCGTTCTTGTAGGATTGGCGTTCTCCCTCTATCTCACCAATATAGAGGCCCATGTTCTGGAGGTGTGGTGCTTATACTGCGTCATCTCACAGTCCATCATCGGCGTCCTGGCGATCCTGACGATCATTTGGGAGGGATTGATCAGGTTTCGCGGCGCTCGTTCGAGGCAAGCGTCCCAATCTTAACCACGCCGTGATCGCACGATTGGCCCGAGTGCGGATAAACTGTTGGTGCACGGTTTCGGCACCTGAACTTCAGGAAGAGGCACGTTCGGCATGGCAAACATCGGCACCAAGAAAGGCGTTATTGGAATCTTGACGGGCGGTGGCGATGTGCCGGGGCTGAATCCGGCGATCCGCGCCGTAACCATCCGAGCACTGGGAGAAGGGTACCAGGTCATCGGTTTGCGGCGCGGATGGGCGAGCCTCGTGGACATGGTGCGCGATAAGGATTACGACAACAGCGACAACTTCCAGACCCTTTCCGAAGAACTGGTGAACCGTGCCGGTCGTAGCGGCGGGACCTTCCTGCACACTTCTCGTACCAATCCCTCGCGGATAAGAAAGTCCAACGTTCCGCTCCATCTGCAGGACGCCTACAGCGAGGAAAAGAACGACCTCACGCCGGAAGTGCTGAAGAACCTGGAATGGCTCGGGATCAAATATCTTATTCCAATCGGTGGTGACGATACTCTGAGCTATGCCGTGCGGATGTCGCAGGAAGGCGTGAAGGTCATCGCCATTCCCAAGACGATGGACAATGACGTTCCAGGCACTGACTATTGCATTGGCTTCAGCACATGCGTCACCCGCATCATCGAGATGACCAACCGCTTGCGGACGTCGGCTGGCTCCCATGAGCGCCTGCTGGTAATGGAAGTGTTCGGCCGTTATGCCGGATTCACCGCCATCCTTCCCACCATGGCGGGGGCGGCGCATCGCTGCGTCATTCCGGAATACAAGTTCAATATCGAGCTGTTGACCGAGTTGTTAATGCTGGACCGGCGCCGCAATCCAAGCCGGTATTCGGTGGTGCTCGTTTCCGAAGGCGCGACGTTCGAGGGTGGAGATATGGTCTTCGAACACGACGCCGCGGATGCCTACGGACACAGGAAACTGGGCGGAGTGGGCGACCTTGTGTCCCACAAGCTCAAGGAGCTTTCCGCCAAATACAACAGCGGCAAGACCGTGGATGTTATGAACCAGAAGCTGGGCTACCTGGTGCGATGCGGAGATCCCGACGCAATCGACTCCATCGTGCCCATGGCGTTTGGCAACCTCGCGCTCGACCTGCTGCTAAACGGTATGCATGGACGACTGGTAGTGCTGAAGGATGGTCGCTACGACAATGTGCCCATTGAAGCCGTCGTGGCTTCCAAGAAAGTAGTGAACGTAAAAGAACACTACAATACCGAACGGTTGCGGCCGCTCTACAAAAGCTTCCAGATGAAGCCGCTGTTCATCATGGCAAGCATGTGAGGACGGCTGATTCGGGCAAACCGATTTCTAGGGATTATGACGGACCGGTTTCGCTCGCGGGCTGCGACAACCCAGTGTCAACAGCGCAGCCTTCAGGCTGTCGTGGTGCTGCAATAAGCGAAGATAATCCGATTCATCCCCAGACACCTTGGCGCGAATGATTTGGATCAGCGCCCGCTTCTGCCTGACCGTCCAGTGTTTAAGTTCAGGCACCAGTGCCAACGCGAACGCAAAATCGTCGAAGGCCGATCGCTCGATGCCGCTCCATGTTCCAGGATTCACCCGCAGGACTCGTGCCAGATTGGTGCTCGCTGCGCGACGCATCTTGTCGCAGTCGCCATGGAATTCGCTGGCCATTCGCTGCTGTACACGCAGTCCGATATTGCGTGCGGAGAATCTGTCCCATAGTCCGCGAGGTCCGTCGCCAAACTCGTAGAACACATGCGCAGCCGCCAGTTTGCGCAGGATGCGAGCCGATGTCCGGTATCCTGGCCTGCTCCCAATCTTCGTTTCTTCGTGCTGCGTCATTGCCAGCAATTCCGGGCGTCCCGGCCGAAATCCAAGCTTGCGATAGAACCAGAAAGCCCCAGACTTGATCGCCTCTTCATTCTGGTCACCCAGCTGGTACGGATAGACCGAGAAGCAGGTGACATTAGTGACCTGGTGCAACAGATGGAGCACCTTGGAGTAGATCCACGCGGTCTCGCCGTCGCGGAACGCGTAGAAGGTGTTGAAGCCGACTTCCATCCACTCGAACAGCGAGATGCCCTCGATGTAGTTGATGGGCACACCGTTCTTGAGCGTAATTCCGGCATGGTAGGCGCGCAGGGGCAATCGCCGGCCTGGCGGCAGACCCCAGAGATAAATATGGACACCGCGGCCGACGTCGGCTTCTACGACGCTCTCGGGATCGCCGCGCGTCGTGCCATAGAGCTCGCGATAACGCACGGTAAGCGCGTCGCGCACCATGTCCAGGACTCTCTTCACCTTCGCGCCGTGCTAGCTTTCGGATTGGCAACGGGGGCGAGCTCAACTCCTCCTGCAAAGAGACCTGACTGCGCCGGATGAGTGGCTCCCGATGGAAATACATCGCCGGCGGATTGCGGCGCGCGTGCGTTCGGCTGGCTCGGCTCGCTTGAGAGCGGATCAGGCTCCATGACACGTTGACCCTGAGCGCGTCATACCAAGCCGTCTTCTGCAACATTGTCAGGGGCATATCATCGACGCGCTGCAGCAGCCACGGCAGGATACGTTCCGCTCCGCCAGCGGCAGTTCCCATCCAAT